>NZ_JANIIC010000076.1 GCF_024519315.1 Streptomyces malaysiensis subsp. samsunensis
GGGGGCCTCCGGCCATGGGGGGGGGCCCCTGTTACGGGGGGGAGCCGCTTTTGGTGGGCGGGGGGAGGGGGGGGGGGGGGGAAGAACCGCAGATCCGCCGGATACCCCGTAGGCGCCCCCGGCCCCGCCCGCTTCCTCGAACGCCCGCTCCCTCGCGCCCCCGCCCCCGCCCCCGCACACCGAGCCCCCGCCCCCTCACACCGCGGCCCCCGCCCCCTCACACCCCCGCGCGTTGGGGGGCGTGGGCGAATTCCGTCATGCCATTGGTGAAGGGGGTTGCCGCGTGCCAGCCCAGCTGTTCGCGGATTCGGTGCGATGACGCGGTGATGTGCCGTACGTCGCCCAGCCGGTATTCGCCCGTCACCACGGGTGCCGGGCCGCCGAACGCCGTGGCCAGGGCGGTGGCCATCTCGCCCACCGTATGGGGGTCGTCGCTGCCGGTGTTGTACGCGGTCAGGGTGGACGGGGCCACCACTTCCGAGGCCGCCTCCAGGGCGGCGACATTGGCCGCGGCCACATCCCGGACATGGATGAAGTCCCGGCGTTGGCCCCCGTCCTCGAAGACCGTGGGCGCCTCGCCGCGCGCCAGGGCCGAGCGGAAGAAGGAGGCGACCCCCGCGTAGGGGGTGTCGCGCGGCATGCCCGGCCCGTACACATTGTGGTAGCGCAGCGACACCGCGCGGCCGCCCGCCGACCGGGCCCAGGCCGCCGCCAGATGTTCCTGGGCCAGCTTCGTGGTCGCGTACACATTGCGGGGATCGGCCGGTGCGTCCTCCTCCACCAGACCGGGCCGCAGCGGTGTGCCGCACCCCGGGCAGCGGGGGTCGAAGCGGCCCGCCGTGAGATCGGCCTCGGCGCGCGGACCAGGGCGTACCCGGCCGTGGCGGGGGCAGTCGTAGCGCCCCTCGCCGTAGACGACCATGGACCCGGCCAGCACCAGTTCGCGCACCCCGCGCTCCGCCATCGCCGCCAGCAGCACCGCGGTGCCCAGGTCGTTGCAGCCCACATAGGCGGGGGCGTCCGCGAAGTCCTTGCCGAGGCCGACCATCGCCGCCTGGTGGCATACGGCGTCCACGCCACGCAGCGCCGCCGCCACCGCCTCCCGGTCCCGCACATCGGCGTGGATCCACTCCCCGTCCAGCGGAGGGGGCGGCGGCGTCGGATGGGCGGCCGGCAGGAGGGCGTCGAGGACGACGGGCTCATGGCCGTGTTCGGTGAGGGCGGTGACGATGTGCGAGCCGATGAAGCCCGCACCTCCGGTGACCAGTACACGCATGGGCCCGACGCTAGGCCCGAGCGGGCGCCGGAGCCCGCGTCCACGCCGTTCCGTCACCGCCCCGTAAGACCTTCCGGAGGAGACGTGGTCACAAGATGGTCACAAGAGATACGGCCCGGCGTTGCCTTTCACTGCGACCGTGGCGGCCACTCGCGTCCCCCGGGACCCCGTCCCCGAGGACCCCGCCCCCCTGGGGATCCCGGACACCTACAACCGGACACGTCTCTCCAGACCGCCGCCATCGACGAACAGAGAGCCACATGACGGTCACCACCGCTCCCGCGGCCCAGCGTCCCCGCAATCTCAATGACGTCAAGGGCTGGTTCCCCAGCCTTGACCAAGTGCTGTTCGACCGCTTCCTCACCCGTCAGGAGCGCCTCGGGCAGCGTGGGGATCTGATGGAGATGGGCGCCTACATGGGCAAGAGCGCCATCTTCACCGCCTCCTATCTGCGGGCGAACGAGCAGTTCACGGTCTGTGACCTGTTCGACGCGGAGGCGCCGGACGAGAAGAACGCGGCGGAGGCGCGCAAGTCGTACTCCACCCTGACCCGCACCGCCTTCGAGCAGAACTACCTGGCGTTCTGGGACGAGCTCCCGGTCGTCATCCAGGGGCCGACCTCCGTCGTGCCCGACCACGTCGGCGCGAACACCTGCCGCTTCATCCACGTGGACGCCTCCCACCTGTACGAGCATGTGGCGGGCGACATCGACACCGCGCACAACACGCTGGTGCCCGACGGTCTCGTCGTCCTCGACGACTTCCGCTCCGAGCACACCCCCGGCGTGGCGGCCGCGACCTGGGAGGCGGTGTTCACCCGGGGCCTGCGGCCCATCTGCCTGTCCACGCAGAAGCTCTACGGCACCTGGGGCGACCCCGGGCCGATCCAGGACGAGATGCTCGCGGACGAGGCGTGGCGCAAGGGGATGCACACCAGCGTGCAGGAGATCGCGGGCCGCAGGGTGCTGCGGTTCTCGGGGAAGCCCGCGAACCCGACCCCGCCCACCTCCCGCTACGTCGATGAGCCGCGCGACCCCGACCCCGACCCCGAGCCGCGCTCCGCGTCCACCGCTTCGGCGTCCACCGCCGCGCCGCGCCGTCGCCCCACCGCGGTCCGGCGGATCGCCGCCGATGTGCTCCCGCCGGTCGTCACCCGCGCGATCCGCCGCCGCAGGGGCTGAGCGCTCCGCCGGCAGCTGGAAGTGCGCTGAGCCGCAGTCGGCCCGCCGCGGCCCCGTCGTGGCCGGCCGCGCGGTGCGAAAGGCGTCGAAGGGGCGCCTTTCGCACCGCGGCCGACTTCCGCCGATCCGCTGAGCCGGCCCCGGGAGCGGAAGGAACCCGGCGCGCCGCGGACGGCCTTACCGCCGCCGTAGCGCCGGGTGGTCCGCCACCACCGTGCAGGACCCCGGCGCGATCTCGGTGTACCCCGCGTCGCGCACCACCGGCAGCCCGCTCGTGGTGAGCTCGTCCCATCGCTCGGCCGACGCCGTGCGCACCGCCAGCGGGAACCCGGCCTCGCGCCAGGCCGCCCGCTCCGCGTCGTCCAGCTCCCACCAGGCCAGCTGCGCACCGTGTCCGGCCTGGGCCATCGCCTTGCCCGCCGACATCTCCACCTGGGGGCTCAGCCACAGCACCGGACCGGTGAGGTCGGGGGCGGGCGGCGGCACGGGGTCGTCCAGGTCGGTGCCGGAGACCTGGAGCTTGGCGAGTTCCTTGGGCCAGCCGTCCAGTGGCACCGGCGGGAACACCCGCACCTCGGCGGCGGCCGAGGTCTGGTCCCCGGCGGTCGCCGAAGGCTCGTCCCCGGCGGCGGTCGCGGCCGGTGTCCGGCCCGTGACCGTGATGCCCGGCAGCTGGGCCGCGCGCCGCCACTCCGCGCCGCGCGCCCGCCGTACGACCTTGCGGATCCGGGCGTCCTGCCAGTCCCGTACGGCCTGGGCCCACTCGCCGTCCACACCGTTCTCGCCGTCCGCGCCGTCGGTGGTCCTCGCCCGCTCGTCCGACAGCAGCACCAGCACCGCGCGCGCCGCCGTCTCCAGGGCGTCCGTGCGTGCCGGGGGCGCGGCCTTCTCGATCCGGACCACCAGGGGCAGGACGAACTGCGGCGCGGCGTCCCGGTCGGTCTCGGAGTGCCGGAAGGGGCTGCTGCGGGCGCCGGATCCGGTGCCCTGGTGAGTGGTCGCTGAGGTGCCGGTCTCGGTGTCGGCGTCGGTGCTGGTCACGCGCCCAGTGTGCCAGGACCGCCGCGGGGAGCCGCCGGACGACGGTCTCGGCACACGGCGTCCGGGCCGCCGGGCACCGGACTTGGCAGCGGGCGTCCGGGCCGTTGGGCGCCGGTCTGACACACGGCGTCCCGGCCGCCGGAAAACACGCTGCCCCCGCCGCCGGAAAACACACGCCGTCCCGGCCGCCAGAAGACACACGCCGCCCCGGCCGCCGGGAGCCGGGGGCGCGCCTATGCTCAACCGGCATGAGACTGCGAGGAGTCGGCCGCCGCTACGGCCTGGGCGGGCCGTGGGTGCTGCGTGGTGTCGATCTCGATGTGCCGCCGGGTTCGCTGACCCGCGTCCAGGGGCACAACGGCAGCGGCAAGTCCACGCTGCTGCGGGTGCTCGCCGGGATCGACGCCCCCAGCGCGGGCCGGATCACCGGCCGCCCGCCCACCGCCTACGTCCCCGAGCGGTTCCCGGCCGAGCTGCCCTTCTCCGCCCTCGGCTACCTCACCCATCTGGGCCGGATCCACGGGCTGTCACGCGCCGTGGCGGCACGCGGGGCGGGGGAGTGGCTGGAGCGGTTCGGCGCGGACGGATACGCCGCCACCCCGCTCGCCGAACTGTCCAAGGGCACCAGCCAGAAGGTCGCCGTGGCCCAGGCGCTGCTGGCCGCCCCCGGGCTGCTGGTCCTGGACGAGGCGTGGACCGGCCTCGACCAGGCCGCGCGCGGGGTGCTGGACACGGCGGTCACCGAGCGCGTCGCCGACGGCGGCGCGGTCGTCTTCGTCGACCACGATCCGCGCCGCCTCGCCGGGGTCCCGGCCCGGGTGCTGCGCGTCGCCGAGACCCGGCTGGAGCCGGTGGACCACGCGCCGGCGCCCCCCGCCGGGCCACGGGTCCGGGTGGAGGCCGAGGCGCCGCCGGGAGCCGGGGCCGCACTGCCGACGGACCTGCCGGGCGCGCCCGTCCATGACTCCGACACGGTCGCCACCGGCCGCCGCGTCGTACGGCTGAGTGTCGCGGCGCCGCACTCCGACGCCCTGCTCCGCGCCCTCCTCACGGCCCGGCCGCCCTGGCACATCCGCGCTGTGACGACCATCGGCGGCCCCCAGGAGCGGGCCGAGGCGCCGCAGGCGCCCCCGGAACAGCTCACCGAAGGGCTTCCGCGGCCCGCCGAAGGGCCGGAGGGGAAGGCATGACCGCGCTGCTGCGCTACCAGGCGGCCCTGCTGGTCCGCTCGCACCGCTGGCTGCCGCCACTGCTGCTCTACGGCGCGTTCCTCGGCATCGGGGTGCAGACCGGGCAGCCGATCCTCGACTCGCTCGGCTACGCCGCCGCCGCGCTGCTGCCCGTCGCCGCCTGGCTGGTGCGGGTGGGCGTCACCCAGGAGCCCGCCGCGGCCCGCGACTGCGCCGCCGCGGCGGTGGGGCCCGGCCGGGCGCACCTCGCCTCCGTGCTGACCGGGCTGGGCGCGGCGCTGGTGCTCGGCACCGCCGGGACGCTGTTCGTCGCGGCGGTCAGCGATCCGCACACCGCGGACCACCGGCAGGAGGTCCCGGTACCGGAGGCGACCGTCGCCGGGCTGCTCGCCGCCGTCGCGTGCGCTCTGCTCGGCACGGCCGTCGGCGCGCTGTGCAACCGGCCGCTGCTGCGGCGCCCCGGCTGGGCGATCCCGTCCACCATGCTCGCCGCGCTGCTGGTGTCGGTGGCCGGTGCCTCGCCCGCGAACGCCGCCGTGTCGGGGCTGGTCGACGGCTCGCACAGCGGCGCCGTGCCGATGCCCCTGCTGCCCCTGGCCCTGACCGGCGCGGCCGCCGCCGGGGCGACCGCGCTGGCCTGCGTGCTCAGCTCCCGCCGGTCGTAGGGTTCGGGGCATGGACGACCGTACGGAACTTCCCGAGGGCCCGCCGCACGCCGACTGCGTGCTGTGCGGCGAGCCCACCGAGTACCCCGCCTCGCGTCCCGGGGCCACGCTGTGCCCCGTCTGCGAATGGCAGGAGGGCCAGCGCACCGCCTGCTCGGGCTGACGCTCCGCTGGAAGTGCCCTGACCTGCTGGAAGTGCCCCGATCTGCCGTTGATCGTCCGCGGCGCCTTCGTGGCTGGTCGCGCAGTTCCTCGCGCCCCTTCGGGGCGCCCCGAAGGGGCGACGGCGCCGCAGACGATCAACGGCAGATCAGCCCACTTCCGCGGAGCCCTCAGTGGCGCCAGGGCCCCGTCACGGCGAACGTCGTGCCCGGGGTGTAGCAGTTGACATACATCGTGCGGCGGTCCGGTGCGAAGGTGACGCCCGCGAACTCACCCCACTCCGGCTCCTCCGGGGTGCCGAGGTTTTGCTGTCCCCGGGCCATCGCATAGACCTCGCCGCGCCGGGTGACCCCGAAGACGTGCTGCGCGCCGTTGCCGTCCTCGCAGACCATCAGGCCGCCGCTGGGCGCGAGCGTGATGTTGTCGGGGGACTCTCCGGGCAGTTGGACATCCGTCTCCGGGCCGAAGACGATCACCAGCGTGAGGCGCCGCCGATCGGGGTCGTAGCGCCAGATCTGACCGTAGTGGTCAGCGGCCGAGCCGTCCGCGCTCTTGGCGAAGCTGGAGACGAAGTAGACCGACGAACCGCCCCAGTAGCACCCCTCCAGCTTCTGGGCGTGGGTGATGCCTCCGGGGCCGAAGTCCTGGAAGCGGATGGGGGTTTGGCGGGCGAGTGGGTCGGGGACGTCCACCCACTCGACGCGGTCGAAGGTGGTGCCCGGCTCCTGGATGGTGGACAGATCGGGCACCCCCGGCACCCGCAGCGCCTGGAGCTCCCCACCGGCCCGCAGTGAGCCGATGCCGCCGAGGGGCTTCTTCGGCCGGAAGCGGTAGAAGAGCCCGAAGGGCTTGTCGAAGGCGTCCTCGGTCTCGTAGACGACGCCGTTGCGCGGGTCGACCGCGATGGCCTCGTGCTGGAAGCGGCCCATGGCGGTGAGCGGCACGGCGCCGGTGCGGCGCGGATCGTAGGGGTCGACCTCGAAGATGAAGCCGTGGTCCTTGGTGTAGCCGTTCGTACCGGCCTGGTCCTCGGTCTCCTCGCAGGTCAGCCAGGTGTGCCAGGGGGTGGGGCCGCCCGCGCAGTTGACCGCGGTGCCCGCGATGGCCACCCGCTCGGACCGTACGCGGTTGCCGGAGTCGAGCTCCAGGGCGGTGCAGCCGCCCATGCCCGTCGGGTCGTAGGTGAGACCGGCCACGGCGGGGACGCGGATCGCGGCGTCCGGGCGGTTCTCATGGTTGCGGACCAGGTGTCTGGCACCGTGGCGGCCGCCGGAGCGGCCCGGGAAGGCGGCCATGCCGTCGCAGTGGCTGGGGACCTTGCCCTCACCGGAGCGGAGCTCATCGCCTTCGCGCGAGAGCACCCGGTAGCGGAACCCCTCGGGGAGGTCCAGCAGTCCATCGGGGTCGGGGACCAGGGGGCCGTAGCCGCCCCGGCCGAGCGGCTGGGGATCGGGTTCGGCGGCCGCGGCCGTTCCGGCGAAGAGCTCGGAGACGGCGCCGGTGAAGGCGATGGAGGCCCCCAGCGCACCGGTGCGGCCGAGCAGTTGACGTCGTGTCGCTGACATGCGGTAACTCCCTGCTGGCGGACAGAGAAGATGACCGCATGTGTGTATCACGGGTGCGGGTGCTCGGGAACCGTTCGATCAGCGATGCGCTGGAACCGTCCGGTCAACGGCTGTACGACGCCTCGGCCAGCCCCTTGGCGTCCCGGGCGAGGGCGGTGAGCCGGGATATCGCCCGGAAGTACTTCTTCCGGTAGCCGCCGCTCAGCATCTCCTCGCTGAAGAGCCGGTCGAACGGCACCCCGGAGGCCAGCACCGGCACCTCGCGGTCGTAGAGCCGGTCGGCCAGCACCACCAGCCGCAGCGCGGTCGACTGGTCGGGTACCGGGGTGACCCCGGTCAGGCAGACGGCCTGGACGCCGTCGCACATCGCGCCGTAGCGGCTCGGATGCACCCGGGACAGATGGTCCAGCAGGGCGGGGAAGTCGTCCAGCGAGGCGCCGGGGGTCCGGTGCGCCGCCTGGATGACTATCTCGTCGGCGTACGGGGGCGGGGCCGCGGGCAGCCCGCGGTGGCGGTAGTCCTGGCCGTCGATGCGCAGCGCGCGGAAGTGGGCGGACAGCCCCTGGATCTCGCGCAGGAAGTCGGCCGCGGCGAACCGGCCCTCGCCCAGCTTGCCGGGCAGCGTGTTGGAGGTGGCGGCGAGCGCCACGCCCGCCTCGACCAGCTTGCCCAGCAGCGTGGAGACCAGGACCGTGTCGCCCGGGTCGTCCAGTTCGAACTCGTCGATGCACAGCAGCCGATGGCCGCTCAGGGTCTTCACGGTCTGCTGGAAGCCGAGGGCGCCGACCAGGTTCGTCAGCTCCACGAAGGTGCCGAACGCCTTCAGCTCGGGGGCCGCGGGGGTGGTGTGCAACAGGGAGGCCAGCAGATGGGTCTTGCCGACGCCGTAGCCACCGTCGAGATATATGCCGCGCGGTCCGCCGTCCACGGCGGGCCTGGCCTCCCGGCGGAACCAGTGCCTGCGGCGTCCGCCCTTCGCGTCCGCCCCGCCGCCGAGCCGTCCGGCGAACCCTCTCAGCGCCTCGACCGCCTCTGCCTGGCTGGGCTGGCCGGGGTCGGTGATGTAGTTGTCGAAGCTCACGGTCGCGAAGCGGGGCGGGGGCACCATCTCGGCGACCAGACGCTCCGCCGGAACCTGCGGCGCACGGGTGGTGAGGGCGGACGGAGCGGCCGGAACTGAAGGGGCTTCGGCGGCTATGCGGCCTGCCGAGCCGGATGCGGTGGTTGGTGCGGACACGGATGTCCAGGGTAGTCGCTCTTCACCGGAGCACTGTCCGAGAGGGAGGCATGTCACACTGCGGCCTATGCGACGCCTGTTCCCCGTGCCTGCCGAAACGTCTGCCGAAGCATCCGCCGTGGCGTCCGCCCGAGCATCCGCCGAAGATCGCGAATGGGGCCTTGGCGAACTGGCCGACGCCTATGCGTACCCGGAGCCGCCGCACGGCCCCTCCGGCGCCTGGCTGCGGGCGAACATGGTGTCCTCGCTGGACGGGGCCGCCCATCACGACGGCCGGTCGAAGGCCCTGTCCTCCGACGCGGACATGCGGATCTTCGGGGTGCTGCGCGGGCTCGCCGACGCCGTGGTGGTGGGCGCGGAGACCGTACGCCGCGAGGGCTACCGCCCGGCGCGTGCCCGTGAGGCGTTCGCCGAGCGGCGGGCGGCGCTCGGCCAGTCGTCCGCGCCCGCGATCGCCGTGGTGAGCGCGAGCCTGGACCTGGACTTCTCCCGGCCGCTGTTCACCGAGCCGCTGGTCCCGACGATCGTGATCACCGGCGCGACGGCCGCGGAGGAGCGGGTCGGGCGGGCCCGCGCGGCGGGGGTCGAAGTGGTGTTCGCCGGGTCGGGGCCTTCCGGGCGGGTGGACGCGGCCGCGGTCGTGACGGCGCTCGCGGAGCTCGGCCACACCCGGCTGTTGACCGAGGGCGGCCCCACGCTGCTGGCGGAGTTCGCGGCGGCCGGGGTGCTGGACGAGCTGTGTCTGGCGGTGGCCCCCCTGGCCACCGCGGGGGACGCGAAGCGAATCATGAACGGACCCGAGTTGAGGGAACCGGAACGGTTCGCTCTCGCTTCTGTTCTGGAGGAAGCCGGGTTTCTTTTCACCCGCTACCGTCGGATTTACCAATAACTTATAAAAACGTCTGCAAACCCGCGAAAAGGATCGCGAAGGAGAAGGGCATCCGCCGTGTTCACGAGCGTATTGATGATCGAGAAGCCCCTGACCCCCGCCGACGTGGAATTCGTCACCACCCTGCACGGCGATGACCCGATCTCCTTCGTCGTCCTGATGCAGCCCCGGGGCAGCAAGGACCGGCTGCTGCGCGCGATCGACGACATCGCCCTCGGCGAGCTGGAGCAGGCCGCCCAGGAGGGGGAGGAGCCGGAGGGCCGGGAGGCGCTGGAGCCCGCCGAGCGGGCGCTTGCCCACTCCGTGGCGGCGCTGGAGGCGGCCGGGAGCCGGGCCCGGGGCCATGTCGTCCAGCGGCATCCGCTGGAGGTGCTGCGCGGTGTCGTGGAGGAGACCCGGGCCGATGAGGTGATCGTGCTCACCGCCCCGCATTTCGTGGAGGAGTTCTTCCACCGGGACTGGGCCTCGCGGGCGCGCCACAAGGTGGGCGTCCCGGTGCTGAAGCTGTTCTCGCACGCGGTGGACGAGGACCAGCCCACGTCCGGCGGCTGAGCCACGACCCGGGGCCGTGGCCGGCGCGGCCCAGGCGGTCCCGGCGGCACCGGGCCCGGTCCAGGCCCAGGTCCAGGCCCGGCGGCCCCGGGCCCGGCCCCGGTTATGGCGCGGCGGGCCCGGCCCCGGTTCTGGCGCGGCGGTCCTGGCTCGGCGGCCCCGGGCCCGGCCCCGGTCTCGACGCGGTCCAGGCCCGGCTCTGGTCCTGGCGCGGCCCAGCTCCCGGCTTCAGTCCCGGCGTGGCCGAGCTCCCGGCCCCGGCCAGGCCCAGCCCGGCCCCAGTCCCAGCCCGGCCCCGGACCAGGCCCCGGCAGCCATCGGCCGAGCCATGCCCTCCGGTCCCGCGCCCTCCGGTCCCGCACCCCCGGTCCCGGTCCCGCACCCCCGGTTCCGCGGCCATCGGCGGGGGCGGGCCGCCGGGGGTGCGAGAATCGGCCCGACAGCACACACCGAGCACCAACCCACCGAGCACCAGGGGAGACCCGTACATGGCACCGGCCGGCACCGCCTCCGACCCGCTCGATCGACCGCACTTCATCGGCATCGGCGGCGCCGGGATGTCGGGTGTGGCGAAGGTCCTCGCCATGCGCGGCGCACGGGTCTCGGGCAGCGACACCAAGGACTCGCCGATCGTCGGGGCGCTGCGGGAGTCCGGCGCCACGGTGTATATCGGCCACTCCGCCGGGAACATCGCCACCGACGCCACCAGCGTCGTCATCTCCAGCGCCATCCGCCCCGACAACCTCGAACTGGTCACGGCGCGGGAGCGCGGTATCCCGGTGGTGCACCGCTCCGACGCGCTCGCCGCGCTGATGGACGGCTCCCGGCCGATCGCGGTCGCGGGCACCCACGGCAAGACGACCACGACCTCGATGCTGGCCGTCTCGCTGCGTACCCTCGGCCTGGACCCGTCGTACGTCATCGGCGGCGATCTGGACGCCCCCGGCTCCAGCGCCGTCCACGGCGATGGCGAGATCTTCGTCGCCGAGGCCGACGAGAGCGACCGCAGCTTCCACAAGTACGCGCCCGAGGTGGCGATCATCCTCAATGTGGAGCTCGACCACCACGCCAACTACGCCTCGATGGACGAGATCCATGAATCGTTCGAGACGTTCGTCGGCCGGATCCGGCCCGGCGGCGCGCTGGTGATCTCCGCCGACCACCCCGGCGCCCGTGAGCTGACCGCCCGGGTCACCGGGCGCGAGGGGCTCCGGGTGCTCACCTACGGCGCGGACGAGGGCGCGGACGTGCGGGTCCTGGCCATCGAGCCGCACGGGCTGACCAGCGAGGTCACCGTCCGGCTCGCGGAGTCCCTGGGCGGTGCGGAGCTCACCTTCACCGTCTCCGTCCCCGGCCGCCACTACGCGCTCAACGCCGTGGCCGCCCTCACCGCGGGCGCCGCCCTCGGCGTGCCGCCCCGCGAGCTGGCCCCCGCCCTCGCCTCGTACACGGGCGTCAAGCGGCGGCTCCAGCTCAAGGGCACCGCGGCCGGGGTGCAGGTGATCGACTCCTACGCACACCACCCCACCGAGATCGCCGCCGATCTCGAGGCGATCCGCGGCGGCGCCGGGGAGGGCCGGGTCCTGGTGGTCTTCCAGCCGCATCTTTTCAGCCGCACCCAGGAGCTCGGCGCCGAGATGGGCGAGGCGCTCGCGCTCGCCGACGCCTCCGTGGTCCTCGACATCTACCCCGCCCGCGAGGACCCGGTCCCCGGTGTCACCAGCGCCATGGTCATCGACGCCGCGGCCCGCCAGGGGGCGGATGTGACCGCCGAGCACGACCGGGGAGCGGTGCCGGAGCTGATCGCCGGAATGGCCAAGCCGGGTGACCTTGTTCTCACCATGGGCGCGGGTGATGTGACCGACCTCGGTCCGGAGATTCTCGCCCGTCTGCAAAGCCCGGAGAACTGAGGAGGTCCGTCCCCATGGCGTACGAGATCGACAAACCGGAGGAGCAGTGGCGCGCGGAACTGACCCCGCAGGAGTACCACGTACTGCGGGAGTCCGGTACCGAGCGAGCCTTCACCGGTGAGTACACCGATACCAAGACGGTCGGCGTCTACTCCTGCCGGGCGTGCGGAGCGGAGCTCTTCCGCTCGGATACGAAGTTCGAGAGCCACTGCGGCTGGCCGTCGTTCTACGACCCGGCGGACAGCTCGGCCGTCGAGCTGATCGAGGACCGTTCGCACGGCATGGTCCGTACCGAGGTGCGGTGCACCCGCTGCGGTTCGCATCTGGGCCATGTCTTCTCGGGGGAGGGCTACCCCACCCCGACCGACCAGCGGTACTGCATCAACTCCATCTCACTGCGGCTCGACCCCGAGCAGGGCTGACCCCGAGCAGGGCTGTCCCCGAGCAGGGCTGTCCCCGAGCAGGACTGTCCCCGAGCAGGGCTGACCCCGAGCAGGGCTGACCCCGAGCAGGGCTGACCCCGAGCGGGATCGGGCTCAGGAGCCCCGGCCCACGCGCAGCACGGCGGCGGTCTCGGGCGGCAGCCTCAGCGTGCCGTCCGGGCCCGGGGGCTCGATCCGCCGCCAGGCGGCGACCACCTCGGTGATCTCGCCGGTCCGGGGCCCCAGCCAGGTCCTGACCGGCCGGTCGCCCGGGTTGAGAAGGACCCGCAGCGGGCCGCGCTGAAAGCTGAAGCAGCCGTCCGAACCGGTGGACAGACCCGTGTACGACCAGGTGGGGTCGGTCAGGGCCGGTTCGGCACGGCGCAGCGCGATCAGCTTCCGGTACCAGTCGAGCAGCGCCCGGTGCGGCTCCCGCTCCGGCTCCCGCCAGTCCAGACAGGACCGCAGCCGGGTGGCCGGGTCCTGGGGGTCGGGCACATCGCGCTCCGCCCAGCCGTGGGCGGCGAACTCCCGGCGGCGGCCGGACCGCACCGCCTCGGCCAGCTCCGGATCCTGGTGGTCGGTGAAGTACTGCCAGGGCGTGCGGGCGCCCCACTCCTCGCCCATGAAGAGCATCGGGGTGAAGGGCGCGCACAGCACCACGGCCGCCGCGCAGGCCAGCAGCCCGGGGGAGAGCCGGGCGGAGAGCCGGTCGCCGACCGCCCGGTTGCCGACCTGGTCATGTGTCTGGGCGTAGCCGAGCAGCCGGTGCGCGGGGGTGGTGTGGGGGTTCAGCGGACTGCCGTGGCGGCGGCCCCGGAACGTCGAATGGGTGCCGTCGTGGAAGAAGCCGCCCATCAGCGTCTTGACCAGGGCCCCGGGCCCCTCGGCGGCGAAGTCCGCGTAGTAGCCCTGCCGCTCACCGGTGAGGAAGGTGTGCAGGGCGTGGTGGAAGTCGTCGTTCCACTGTGCGTGCAGACCGTGGCCGCCCGCCTCGCGCGGGGTGGTGGTGCGCGGATCGTTGAGGTCCGACTCGCCGATGAGGAACAGCGGGCGGCCGGTGCGGGCGGCCAGCGCGTCCACGGCGGCCGACAGCTCGGCCAGGAAGTGCCGGGCCCCGGTGTCGCGCAGCGCGTGCACCGCGTCCAGCCGCAGCCCGTCGAGGCGGAAGTCGCGCAGCCAGGCGAGCGCGCTGCCGATGAAGTACGCCCGCACCTCGTCGGAGCCGGGCGCGTCGAGGTTGACCGCCGCGCCCCAGGGGGTGTGGTAGGTGTCGGTGAAGTACGGGCCGAAGGCCGGGAGGTGGTTCCCGGAGGGGCCCAGATGGTTGTGGACGACGTCGAGGACCACGCCCAGGCCGTGCCGGTGCGCGGCGGCCACGAACCGCACCAGCCCCTCCGGCCCGCCGTACGGCTCGTGCACCGCCCAGGGCGCCACACCGTCGTAGCCCCAGCCATGGGTCCCGGGGAATGGACAGACGGGCATCAGCTGTACATGTGTGACGCCCAGTTCGGCGAGGTGCGGCAGCCGTTCGGCCGCCGCGTCGAAGGTGCCTTCATGGCTGAAGGTGCCGATGTGCAGCTCGTAGAGGACCGCGCCGGGCAGCGGCCGCCCGAACCACTCCCGCTCCCAGCGGAAGCGGGAGTGGTCGACCACCGCGCTCAGCCCCTCCGGGCCGTCCGGCTGGCGGCGGGAGCGCGGATCGGGCAGTGGCGGGCCGCCGTCGAGCGCGAAGCCGTAGCGCGTCCCGTGCCCGGCCCCGGCCTCGGCCCGCCACCACCCCGCGCGGTCCGGGTCGGGCTCCATGGGGCGGTCGTGTCCGTCCACATGGAGCCCGACCCGCCCGGCGTGCGGCGCCCACACCTCGAACAGCACTGGCGTCTCCCTACGTCGACCCGTCGGCGGTCCCCGACCATGCTGCGGGACGCGGCACCGGCGGCGCAGCAGGGCGACACCGGTCAGACGAGGTCGATGCGCTCCTGGGTGATCGGGTAGCCCGCCCTGGCGAAGTGCGCGGCCATGGGGAGGTTGGGCTGGTCCGTGGCCGCCGCGATCTTCGTGGCCCCCCGTTCCACCAGGTCGTGTGTGCACTCCACGAGCAGGTCGTACGCATAGCCATGGCCGCGCTGTTCGGCGACGACCCCGATGAAGCCCACACACGGACCCGACGGGTTGTGCGCGGGCACCTGGATGCCGACCAGCTCACCCTCGGGTGTCCAGGCCAGCCGCCACCACTCGCGCGGCGAGGGGCACCAGGCGAAGAAGTCCATGAGCTCGCGCACCGCGGCCTCGACACCTCCCCGGGCGATGGCGCGCCGGTCATGGGCGTCGAGCGTGTCCGGCATGATGCGCCGCAGCACGTCCTCGATCGCCGCGTCATCGGGCTCCGGCCGGAACTCCAGCCGCCCCGGGCGCTCGGGCAGCCCGCACTCCGACGTCCACTCATAGCGGTAGCGCTCGACCAGCGGCTCGAGCCCGGCCGCCACGGCGGCGTCGATACGGGCCCGGGCGGCGGCCCGTGCCTCGGGCTCATCACGCCAGCCGGGCGGCGCCAGCAGGCTGTACTCGGCGCGCAGCGGTGCGGTGCGCAGCAGTTCGGCGGCGGCGTCGGCCTCGCCCTCGGCGAAGTCGAACCAGTCCAGGGCGATGGGCGCGGAGTCCTCGGGCCCGGACCACCATGCGGCGCGGGCCACGACCCGCCCCTCGCGCAGCGCCACCCAGGTCCACTCGGGGCGGTATTCGCCGCCCTGGTCGACGGTGGCGTAGGTGTGGCCGAAGCGGCCCCGGCCGACGAGCGCGGGGACCCGCAGGGTGTGGAACAGATGGGCGTCGCCCTCGGTGAGGGCGCGGATGACCAGATCGGTCATGGGGTTCCTTCCAGGAGAGTGATGCGCTCCCGGTCGGATGCGTGATCAGACGCGGATACGCCCGGCGGACAGGGGGCGGGAGCGCGGAAACGTCGTGATGTCCATTGCTCTCGCCTCCTTCCTCGATCAAGGGCGTGCCCGCACTCTATGGGTGGCCGTCTCCCCGTGTCCACGCGGTTTTCCCGGGCGAGGCCGGTCTGCCGCCCACGAGGGGGAAGGAGCGGCAGACCGGCGCGGGATGAGGTGCACCTGACAGATCAGTGAGCGGGTCGGAGCACCTGCGTGGACCGGTGTGTGAAAGGCAGACTAGTGCACCATGCAGATCGGCGCGGCCGCGGTGTCCGGAGAGCCGCCGCCGGCCGCATAGCCGAAGGTCGTGGACGCCCCGGTGGCCAGTGAACCGTTCCAGTCGGCATTGGTGACCGACGCCGATGAACCGGTGGCGGTCAGCTTGCCGTTCCAGACGCTGTCGATGCGCTGCCCGGACGGCACCGTCCAGTCGACCATCCACGAGGAGATGGGCGTGGCACCGGAGTTGGTGACCGTCACCTCGGCCTGGTAGCCGCCGTTCCAGGTGCTGGTCACCTTCTGGGTGGCGGAGCAGGCGGCCGTCGGGGGGTTGCCCGGCGGGTCCGTGGGGTTGCCGCCACCGCCGCCGCTGGTGGCGCCCGGGACCGTCACCTCACCGTTGCCGCCGTCGAAGACCACGTCGGAGCAGCTGTAGAAGGTCTCCTGGCTGTCCGAGCGCGTCCACACGGTGTAGATGATGTGGCGCCCGCTCTTGCCGGAGGGCAGATTGGCCGTCCAGGTGTACTTGCCGTCGACCGTGCCGACCTGGCCGGACAGCGGCGGGTCCGTCACCGTGTTGAACGGCTGGTCCTCCAGGTCGTTCCAGGTGAGCGGCTTGGTCGGGTCGATCGGGGCCTTGGTGACGTAGCTGCGGAACGACCCCGGGTGCGCGGCCCAGGCGTTGTACGAGAACTGCATCGACTTCCCGGCCGTCAGATGGGTCACCGGCCAGTCGTTGCTGCCCAGGTCGAAACCGGAGAAGTCATAGACGGTGGCCGCGCCGCTGCACAGCTTGCCGTCCGGGATGAACCCCTTGGTGCGGCCCCCGCCGTCCGAGCGGAGCACCGCGAACCAGTTGTAGAAGGGCGTCGCCCCGCTCTTGTCGAACGCGGCCTTGCACGCCGGGTTGGTCGGCTTGACCTCACCGGTCGAGGACATGCTGTATTTCCAGCAGAGGTAGGTGCGGCTGCCCGGCGCCATCGGGGCGCCGTGTGCCGAAGCGTTGCCTCCGGAGAAGAAGACAAGGCCCAGGGCGGGCAGCACCGAGAGCAGGACCAGCAGTACGGACCGGCGCGCGCTGAAGCGGCCCGGTGGGCGTGTGGACATGGCGATGGTCAGTGATCGTCGAGGCATTGCGCGTGCTTTCCCTTCGACGTGAACGGGTCAGGAACCGTCGGTGTGGGAGCGCTCCCAATTTCTTGGTGAACGTAGCGCGCCCCCGCGCACCTGTAAATGCTTCAGGACGTGAAGACGGCGGACTTTCTGGTGGGCCGTCAGGCAGGGAGGCGGACGGGCCGTTCAGCTGGGTCCTGTGGACCCACCCGTCAGATCCGGACCAGCAGCGCCACCGGAAGCCGGGACAGCAACTCCTCCAGCGGCACGGCCCCCTCGGCCGTCCGCCCGGTCAGCAGATCCCGCCAGCGGCCCGGTGGCAGCGGCAGCCGGGTGGTGCCCCAGCCGCCCGCCTCCGCCAGCCGCCGCGACAGCCGGGTGACGACGGCGACCGCCCCGCGCTCGCCCACGGCGGTCCCGGGGCCGTCCACGCTTGTGCGGACGGAGGCGCCCGTCTGCTCGGAGGCCCCTGTCTGTACGGGGGTTTCCGTCCGTTCGGAAGTCCCCGTCCGTACGAAGGCCGTACAGTGCGCCGCCGTCGGCCCCTCGGCGGTCAGCGGCGCATAGCCGCTTCCCGGGCCGAACCATCCCGGGTGCTCCCGGCGCAGCCGCAGCGCGGCCCTGGTCAGCAGCAGCTTCTCGGCGGAGAGGCTGTGAGCCTCGGGCTTGCGACCGAGCTCGGGCGGTCGGCGGTTGTCCGGGTCGACCAGGGCCGGGTAGATGTGTTCGGTGCCCATGTAGAGGTCGGGGACGCCCGGCATGGTGAGCTGGAGCAGAGCGGCGCCGAGCGCGTTGGCCCGCGCCGGTCCGTCGAGTTCGGCGCCGATCGCGGTCCACACCGACGGGTCGGCCGCGCACGGCCCGGCCTCCAGGAAGGCGGTCACCTCGGCCTCATACGCGGCGTTCCGCTCCGTCCACGTCGTCCGCAGCCCCGCCTCGCGCACCGCCTTGAGCACGGCCGGGACCAGCCGTTCGGCGTCCCCGTGGCCCAGTGCCAGCGCGGTCTGCCAGGCCGTCCAGGCCAGATGGGGATCGGGGGCGGGAGCCGAGCGGGTCAGCTCCGCCACCGTCCGCCCCCACCAGGCCGGGCATTCGGTGAGCGCCGCGAGCCGGGCCCGCGCGTCCGCGCTGCGCTTGGTGTCATGCGTGGACAGCACCGTGCCGGTGGCGGGCCAGTCCCGTGAGCGCCGGGCGGCGAACGCGTGGAACTCCTCGGGGGACACGGCCGGCCGCCCCGGATCGCCGCCCACCTCGGCGGCCGACAGCAGCGGGGCGTAGCGGTAGAAGGCGGTGTCCTCGACCGACTTGGCGCGCAGCGCGGCCGCCGTCTGGGCGAAGCGGGCGCAGAAGTCGCGGTGGTCCGGACCGTCCCCGAGCCCGCCCAGCGCCGCGTCCCGCACGACATGCACCACCTGGGCCTCCTGCTCCACCGTGAACGCCTCCCGGGCGTCCGCCGCCGCCGAACGCAGCATCATCGCGTCGGCGCCGGTCGCGGACGGCCCGCCCAGGGAGGCGTGAGGCCCGCCCACGGAGGTGGACGGACGGTAGATCGAGGCGAACGGCCTGCCCACCGAGGCGTACGGACGGTAGACCGGCAGCCGCACCAGCAGCTCGCGGATCGCCGTACGCAGCGCCCAGGGCGCGTGGTCGCGCAGCCGGGGGTCGGCCGCGCAGATCCGGGAGGCGGTGCGGGTCAGACGTGCCACCTCGGCGGCCAGTTCATGCGTGACCACCTCATGGGCGGCGCGGCGGACCGTCGCGGCCCAGTCGCCGCCGAGGTCGGCCGGGGGAGCGGCGAAGGCGCGGTAGAGGGCGGTCAGTTTCTTTAGACCGTCCGGATCGACGAAGAGCCCGTCGATGTGGTGCAGCGCGTCATAGCCGGTGGTCCCGGCGACCGGCCAGGTGTCGGGGAGCCGCTCGTCCCGAGCGAGGATCTTCTCGACCACCGTCCACCGCCCGCCGCCGCCTTCCGGCGTGATCCGTTGCCCGCCGCCTTCGGGGGCGGTCCACCGACCGTTGCCGCCTTCCGACGCGGCCCCATGGTCGTCCCCGTCTTGCGGCGCGATCTCCCGGCCGCCGTTGGCTTCTGGCGCGGTCCCTCCGCCACCGCCTTCCGGCGTGATCCGTTGCCCGCCGCCTTCGGGGGCGGTCCACCGACCGTTGCCGCCTTCCGACGCGGCCCCATGGTCGTCCCCACCTGCCCCCGCCTGCCCCGTCGCCGCCCGTACCGCCCGGTCCAGCCGCCGCAGATACCCCTCCGGGTCGGCGAGGCCGTCCGGGTGGTCGATCCGCAGCCCGTCCACGACCCCGTCCCGCATCAGCCTCAGCAGCGTGGCGTGGGTGGCGTCGAAGACCTCCGGATCCTCCACCCGCACCGCGATCAGCTCGGAGATGGTGAAGAAGCGCCGGTAGTTGAGTTCGGTGCGGGCCAGCCGCCACCAGCAGAGCCGGTACCACTGGGCGTCCAGCAGCCCGGCGAGCGGCAGCCCCTCGGTGCCGGGCCGCAGCGGGAAGGCATGGTCGTAGTAGCGCAGCGTGCCGTCCTCGACCCGCAGCCGCTCCCACTCCTCGCCCAGCGGACCGCCGAGCACCGGCAGCAGCACCTTGCCGCCCTGCGCCTGCCAGTCGATGTCGAACCACCGCGCGTACGGCGACTCCGGGCCCTCCCGCAGCACCTCCCACAGCGGGGCGTTGAGCCGTTCGGGGGCGGGGGCGGCCATATGGTTCGGCACGATGTCGACGATCAGCCCGAGGCCGTGCGCCCGCGCCGTACGGGCGAGGGAGCGCAGCCCCTGCTCACCGCCCAGTTCGGCCCGGACGGCGCGGTGGTCCACCACGTCATAGCCGTGGGTGGAGCCGGGCACCGCCTCCAGTACGGGGGACAGATGCAGATGGGAGACGCCGAGCGAGGCCAGATACGGCACCGCTCGCTCCGCCGCCGCGAAGGGGAAGGCGGGCTGGAGCTGGAGGCGGTAGGTGGCGGTGGGCGTGCCGGGGTCAGCCGTCATATGAACGTACGTACCCACCCGGCGCGCCCCACCAGAGCCTCACCCACCCGAACGGATGGCGACGCGCGCGTGTTGTCCGGCGGATCGGGCCGCCTGCGGCGGGCTGTTCCCCGCCCCTTCCCGACACCTGACGATATGCGGCTCCGCCGCGTGGGGGCTCTGCCCCGGACCCCGGCCGCCTCGCAGACGGCGCAGACGGCGCAGACGGCGCGAACGCCGCAGGCGGGGCGGTCGGCGCGGTCGGCGCCCTGGCCGGTGAGCTGATCGCGGCGACGGTCGGCTCACCGGCCCCGGGTTCCAGGGGGCGGAACCCCTGCCACGCGTAACCCCCGCCACGCGGCAGTTACGACGGAGCCGCAGGAGAAGCAACCGGTACTCCCAGCGGAGCGCTCAGGCCGGTCGCTGCAACACCATCAGGCTGCGGTCCACCAGGGTCAGCCGGTCGCCCGCCGCGACTTTCGCGCCGCTACCCGGCGGCACGCCCTCCTCCGGGACCGCCGTGTCCACGATGACCTGCCACTGCTTGCCGTGGTCGATGGGCACGACGAAGTCCAGCGGTTCGTGGTGCGCGTTGAACAGCAGCAGAAACGAGTCATCGCTGATCCGCTCACCGCGCACCCCCGGTTCGGAGATCGCGCTGCCGTTGAGGAAGACCGCGAGGGACTTGGCGTGCGCCGCCTGCCAGTCGCGCGGGATCATCTCCTCTCCCTCATGGGTGAACCAGGCGATGTCCGACAGCTCGTCATGGGTGCCCTCCACCGGTCGCCCGTGGAAGAAGCGGCGGCGCCGGAAGACCGGATGGTCGCGGCGCAGCCACACCAGGGAGCGGGTGAAGCGCAGCAGCTCCAGCGCCGAGCGGTCCTCCCGCTCGCCGTCCTGCCCCTTGGCGTGGTCCGGCCAGCGCACCCAGGACACCTCGCTGTCCTGGCAGTACGCGTTGTTGTTGCCGCCCTGGGTGCGCCCGAACTCATCGCCGTGGCTGAGCATCGGCACGCCCTGGGAGAGCATCAGGGTCGCGATGAAGTTGCGCATCTGGCGCTCGCGCAGCGCCCGTACCGCCGGATCGTCGGTCTCGCCCTCGACCCCGCAGTTCCAGGACCGGTTGTAGCTCTCGCCGTCCTGGTTGGACTCGCCGTTGGCCTCGTTGTGCTTCTCGTCGTAGCTCACCAGGTCGCGCAGGGTGAAACCGTCGTGGCAGGTGACGAAGTTGACCGAGGCCAGCGGGCGGCGGCCGTCGCCCTGGTAGAGGTCGGATGAGCCGGTCAGCCGGGAGGCGAATTCGGCCAGCGTCCTCGGCTCCCCGCGCCACAGATCCCGCACGGTGTCCCGGAACTTGCCGTTCCATTCGGTCCACAGGGGCGGGAAGTTGCCGACCTGGTAGCCGCCCTCGCCGACGTCCCAGGGCTCGGCGATCAGCTTCACCTGGCTCACCACCGGATCCTGCTGGACCAGGTCGAAGAACGAGGACAGCCGGTCCACCTCGTGGAACTGCCGGGCCAGCGTCGCCGCCAGATCGAAGCGGAAGCCGTCCACATGCATCTCGGTCACCCAGTAGCGCAGCGAGTCCATGATCAGCTGGAGCACGTGCGGGGAGCGCATCAGCAGGGAGTTCCCGGTGCCGGTGGTGTCCATGTAGTACCGGCGGTCCTCGGTCAGCCGGTAGTACGAGGCGTTGTCCAGGCCCCGGAAGGAGAGCGTGGGGCCCAGGTGGTTGCCCTCGGCCGTGTGGTTGTAGACCACATCCAGGATGACCTCGATACCCGCCTGGTGCAGCGCCCGGACGGCCGATTTGAACTCCAGCACCTGCTGGCCCCGGTCGCCCCAGGAGGCGTAGGCGTTGTGCGGGGCGAAGAAGCCGATGGTGTTGTAGCCCCAGTAGTTGGCCAGCCCCGCGTCGGCCAGCCGGTGGTCGTGGACGAACTGGTGGACGGGCATCAGCTCCAGCGTGGTGACGCCCAGCTCCGTCAGATGTTCGATGATCGCCGGGTGGGCGAGCGCCGCGTACGTCCCGCGCAGCTCCTCCGGCAGCCGGGGATGGCGCATGGTCAGCCCCTTGACATGCGCCTCGTAGATGACCGTGCGGTGGTAGTCGGTGCGCGGCGGGCGGTCGTCGCCCCAGTCGAAGTACGGATTGACCACGACCGACGCCATGGTGTGCGGGGCGGAGTCGAGGTCATTGCGCTTGTCGGGGCGCCCGAAGTGGTAGCCGTAGACCTCTTCGCCCCAGTTGATCCGCCCGCTGATCGCCTTGGCGTAGGGATCCAGCAACAGCTTGGCGGAATTGCAGCGGTGGCCGAGCTCCGGTTCGTACGGGCCATGGGCCCGGAAGCCGTAGCGCTGCCCCGGCATGACCCCCGGCAGATAGGCGTGGCGTACGAACGCGTCGGACTCCCGCAGCTCGACCGCCGTCTCCGAGCCGTCGTCGTGCAGGAGGCACAGCTCGATGCGGACGGCGGCCTCGGAGAACACCGCGAAGTTGGTTCCGGCGCCGTCGTAGGTGGCGCCAAGGGGGTAAGCCTGTCCCGGCCAGACCTGCATACGTCGACTCTTCCACTTCTTCTCCGGGGGCCGCGAGCACCCCGGGCACCGGACGGAACTGACCGACCCTGCATCCTTTCCCAACTGACCGGAGCCATCCGCTCTTTCGATAGAACTTCCTCAAAAGGGAGGCAACCTACGGCCATATCGGTTCGTCCTACCGGGTGACCCGAGGCATACGCGTATCCCGCTATGCGATCCGATATGACGACAGGGGGGAATGGGGGAGGATGTGCGCAAGATGATGCACCACCGCCACCTGGGCAAGGTGGTGGCGGGCGCGGCCGTGGCGGCCACCGCGACGGCGGTCTTGATCGGGGTGACGCTCCCGGGGAGCGCGTCCGGCGAGGAGAGCTCGGGCGGGGGACCCCAGAGCTCATCGGCGGAGCAGGGCCAGGCGGCGGCCCGGCAGCTGCCCGGTGTGGTGGAGGACGCGCCCGAGCAGGGCCGGACCGGCACCGGCCGCGATCCGCTGACCGACGATGAGATCAAGCGCGCCCAGACGCTCGCGGCCGGCCGCGACTTCCGCGCGAGCAGTGAGGACGTCAAGGGCGCCAAGGGCCCCGAGCGGCTCTCCACCGACCTCGCGGAGCTGGGCCCCGACGAGGTGGGGGCCGCCGAGGCGCCGCGCCGCGCCGAGGTGACGTACTACGACTACAAGGACGACACCTACGTCACCAAGACGGTCGACCTCGGCAGCGGCAAGGTCACCGGCACCGACACCCAGCACGGGGTGCAGCCGCCGCCCGGCCATGACGAGGTGATGGAGGCCGCGCGGCTGCTGATGGCCGACAAGCTGGGCGAGGGGCTGAAGAAGGACTTCAAGGACGCCACCGGCAAGGCGCTGACCCGTCCGGACCAGCTGACCGTCACCGGCTTCGTCTACCGCGCGGGCGAGGGCAGCAACCCCGGTCCGGCCTCGGTCGGGGACTGCGGTGAGCACCGCTGCGTACGGCTGTTCACCCGGGTGGTCAACGGCCCCTGGATCGACACCCGCCAGATGGTGATCGACCTCAGCGCCCACAAGATCGCCAAACTGAGCTAAGGCTCCCCTTTTTTCGGGGCTCGGTTCGCCTCCGGGGCGCCTTGGTCTCCCCCAGCTACCGCTGGGAGGTGCCCCCTGTCGACGGTCGACGTGCTCGGTCGCTCGTTCCTCGCTCCCTGCGCGCGACTCCCTTTCGACAGCGACGCGCCCCTTCGGCTCGCCCCCAGCTACCGCTGGGAGGTACCCCCGGCCGGAAGACCCAAGCTCCCCCCTCGACGCTTCACTACAGGAGTCTCCCCATGCCTGAGAACAGGCTCCGCCGCGCCCGTGCCCGGGCCGCGGCGGCCATCGGCGCCTCGGCGCTGCTCGGCACCGTGGCGATCGCCGCCGGGCCGGTCGGCAGCGCCCAGGCGGCCCCGCGGACCCCGGCCGCGGCGGATTGCAGCGCCCCGTACAGAATCGAGCAGAAGCTGGACGGCGGCACCACCTGGCGGATGTGCTGGCACTACGAGAGCAAGGCCGGCCTCGTGCTCGACGACGTCTCGTACCAGCCCAAGGGCGAAAGCGCCCCGATCAAGGTGCTGACCTCGGCCAAGCTGGGCCAGATCCATGTGCCGTACGACGACGGCAGCAATGAGTACGACGACCTCACCGGGCAGAACTTCGCCCAGGGGCTTCAGCAGCTGGACCCGGCCGAATGCCCCGGCGGCACCATCAAGACCGTGCGGGTGCCCGGCGCCTGGGACCCCGAGCATCCGAATGTGAAGGGGCTGTGCGCCACCACCCGGGCCCACGGCCACGCCTACCGCATGGGCGAGGGGGGCTTCGGCGGCTCGGACAACAAGGTCTACCAGTTGCAGGGCAAGGACCTGCTGCTCTACACCGTCAACCAGGTCGGCTGGTACGAGTACATCACCGAGTGGCGGTTCTCCGGAGACGGCACCATGACCATGCAGGTCGGCGCCACCGGCACGCTCTCCCCGATGGACTACGACGCGGGCGACGGGCGCGGCTGGCCGATCGGCAAGGGCGCCAAGGACTACGCCACCAGCCACGCCCACAACGTCTTCTGGCGGCTGAACTTCGGGCTCGACGGCTCGCCCAGGAGCAAGGTCGAGCAGTACGACTCCAAGACCACCGCGACCGCGGGGCGGATCCCCAAGACCAAGACCACCCGCACCCAGGTCACCAAGGAGCTGGCGGGCGACGCGGCGGCGGCGCGGTGGTGGCGCGTGGTCAGCACGGCGGGCAAGAACAAGGACGGCCATCCGCGCAGCTACGAGATCGTCCCCGGCCACACCACCAAGTACCAGGGACGTAGTTTCACTAAGCGCGACGTCTATTTCACCGAGTACAACAAGTGCGAGCAGTTCGCCAGCAACAACCTGCGGAACTGCGGCGCGGGGGCCGGGAAGAGCGTCGACAAGTGGGTCAATGGCCAGACCCTCAAGCACCCGATCGTGTGGGTCAATATCGGGTTCCACCACATCGCCCGGGATGAGGACCAGGAGCCCATGCCGGTGCACTGGCAGGGCTTCCAGCTGTCCCCGCGCGACGTCACCGCTATGAATCCCCTCACGCCTCCTGCACTGTCCGGACACAACGGCCATACAGAAGAGGCAGGTTGATTCGATAGGCAGGACCTGAGTGTCGCACCGCCCCCGCCAGCGCAGTAGTCTGCGGTGATCGTTGAACGGGGGCGGAAGGCGGTGCACAGGTGAGCTCGGGCGGGCTGGAGCTGCCCCCTGGGGACGGTGGTCCCGGGGGTGACGGCTCCACCGACGCACCTCCCGGCGCGGTGTCCCTGGTGCGGCCGATGGAGATCGGAGCGGAACTGGACTGGGGCGCCGACGCCTGGAGCGAGGTGCGCACACGCGCACGCCGGGCCGGGAGGGCCTATATCTGGCTCAATCTCGTGGAACAGCGGCTGCGCGCGGTCGTCAGCGCCGTGCTGCGGCCCATCTATGAACCCGTCCACGGCGAGGACTGGGTCATCGCCGCCGCCGGACCCGCCGGACAGGAGTGGGTGCAGCGGGCGGTCGCGGTACGGGAGGTGAGCCGCCGCAAGGGCTATCTGCTCGACCCGGCCGACGACAACGTCATCAGCTTTCTGACCCTCCCGCAGCTGCGGGAACTCCTCGTCCAGCACTGGCCGTGCTTCGAGCCGTACCTCGACGACCGCCGCGAGGTGGAGCTGGTCCTGGACGAGCTGGAGGTCGCCCGCAATGTGGTCTCCCGCAACCGCGCCCTGTCCGAGACGGTCCTCGCCCAGGCCGAGCGCGCCTCCGCCCGGCTGCTGGAGATCCTCGGCAGCGGCACCGGCTCCCCCTCCGCCGACCGGCTGCCCATCGACGCCGTCGAGGACCTCGTCGGCGACCGCTACGCCGATGTCGTGGGCGTCCATCCCGACCGGGTGCGGCTACAGCGCCAGCTGCCCGCCGAGGACCTCTTCGGCAACGCCCGCCGCCTCGACGCCGTCGGCATCGGGCTGAACCTCCTGGTCCAGAACTACTCCGGCCGCCGGCTGGTCCGGCTGGCGGAATCCGGCTGCCGGGCCCGGCTGCTCTTCCTCAACCCCGCGAGCAGCGCGGTGCGGCGCCGGGAGCGCGAACTGGGCCTGAAGAAGGGCGAGATGAGCCGCTCGGTGGAGATGAACATCCTCCATATGCGGCGGGTGCGCGCCCGGCTGCGGGACCCCGACGCCTTCGAGATCCACGTCTTCGACGAAACCCCCCGTTTCACCGCCTACCTGGTCAACGGGGACGGCGCGGACGGCCTCGCGGTCGTCCAGCCGTATCTGCGCAAGGCCCGGGGCATGGAGGCCCCGGTCCTGGTGCTGCGCGGCGGCGGGCGGGGCAGCGAGGTCGTCCGGGAGGGCGGACCCGAGGAGGGCGGCCTCTTCGGCACCTACCGCGAGGAGTTCGAGAGCGTCTGGGCGGACTCCCGGCCGGTGTCCTGAGGCGTCGGCGGGACCCGGTACGGCCGCCCCGCAAGAAGTCGCCGCGCTGGAGCGTGCTAGGGGGCTTTTGTCGTGCCCGGGGTCAGTGCAGGGCCTCGATGGCCTTCAGGATCAACGCCCGCGCTTCGGCCCCGTACACCGCATGTCGGTGCAACTCTCCGAACGCCTTGAGGTACTGCACCACCTCATCAGGCGCCGTGATCTTCACGGAAGCCGACAGCGGCTCGTGGTCCACGCGTTCGTCGTCAAAGACCGTGAAGGACTCAATGGACCACATGGTCCGCTCCACGGAGGCCGGGATGATCCCCAGCGACACCGAGGGCAGGTCCATCGCTGAGAGCAGCGATCCGAGTTGCCCGGCCATGACGCCCGCGTCTCCGAGCCGGTATCGCAGCACCGTCTCTTCCAGGAGGATGGCGAAGGTGCGCCCGGGCTGCCGGATGATGGAAGAACGGTCCATGCGGGCAGTGACAGCGTCGGCCACATCGTCGGGTAGGCCACGGAACGTGGCGATGGCGCGGAGGAGCGCGGTGGCGTAGCCGGGGGTCTGGAGGAAGCCGGGAACCACGTTGGAGCAGTACACCTTGAAGTGCTTGGTGCGCTCGAACAATGGCAGGTTTGCCTTCTGGAGCTGCTTGAGCCCTGTGCGCTGGAGCCGCTTCCACTGGACGTACATGGAATCGGCCTCTCGATTGGCCGCGACCAGGGCGGGCGCCTGCTCCTCGGCCTCGCAGGCACGGCACCAGGCCCGGAGGTCGTCGTCGGAGGGCGCGGTGCGGGCGTTTTCGATTCGAGAGGATTTCGCCTCGCTCCACCCGCACCGGACTGCCAACTCTCGCTTGGTGATCCCCGCGTCCAATCGGATTTCGCTGAGCCGCGCAGCGAGCGCTTCACGCGCGGCCTGCACTCTGGATGATGGGGAACTTGGCGGCATGCTGTTCTGTCGTACTCGTACTAACGGATCTCGTACTGGTCGTGCGGTACAGCCCGCTCCCAGATGCTCTCAAAGGCATCTGCGTTGCGCTCGACGAGTGCCCTGTCGTCGAAGAACTCCTCACCGAGCCAGTCGCCATTCCCTGAAAAGTTGTGGACTCGGATCACCTGATTGTCGAAGATCCAGAAGTCGCAGCCGGGCATCAGGAGGTCGGCGGTTCGGCGGCGGGGCAGCCACCGCACCTGCTCGCCCGCTTCCATGTTGGCGCGAGTCTGGTAGTGCTCCCAGCGGATGTAGTCGCTGACCGGCTCCGAGACGACCCGGGCACGGCGTACCGCCACGCCGCGGGCTACGGCGTCCGAGATGTCCTGGTGGAACGGACGCCACCAGGAGGCGCGGTCGTCCCAGTTGACACGGTCGCCTTCCTGCCATGCCTCGAAGCGCGGATTGCTGTAGTACGTGTCCCGCATCTCCAGGTGAACGGCAGACCGCTTGGCATTGCCCAACTGCTCATCGAACGACGTCGGGATGCTCGATGGCATCACATGCCTCCCTCAGAATGTGCACCATGCGTGCGGGGATCCGCACGACCGCCTCGTAGTCGGGCAGCGGCCCGGTGGACCGCACCTCACCCTCCAGCTCCTCGCAAGCCTTCCAGCCCTGGAAGACGAGCTCCTTCTTCTCCTCGTCCACCCACACGCGGGGACAGTTCTTCTCGTCGGTGTCCGGATCAATGCCGATGAACCGTAGCGCCATGATGCCCTCCAACGCTCTCTTGTTTACACGGACTTGCACCACCGTGGGCCCTTCGAGTGAGGCCGTCAAGGGCGCGAAGAGGCATCGGACCTCATGAGAAAACTCAGGTGCAAGCTGCTGCAAGTTTGTGGCGTCTGCAAGGCCCGGGTTCCTAGCGTCGGCGGGTACGTAAAGACCCCGGCGAGGTGCTGGTCTCCCGGGGCGCGGCCAACGTCACCAGGAGCGTCAGCATGGCCACTTCTACCGCCCAAGCCTTCCCGTGGGCGCCGCCGAACGCCATGGACGTCGAGGCGTTACCGGTGGGCGAATGGTGGGATGCCATCTCCGCGCCCACGTCTGTCGCGGACCGAGCCTTGGAACTGCTCGGCGACCGGTCCGGAGCCGTCATCCAGGACGACACCTACGGCAAGACGTACTGGCTCATCGGCATTGACACCGCCCGTAGCTGGTGCATGCGGCAAGTCCGCGTCCTTACTGCACTCGCCGACGAGGGCACTCTCCTGGGTGTACCGCCCGTTTCCTGGGGGCCCGAGCACCGGACGCACTGGCGGATCCCGCTCGGCCCGGACCGGTATCTGACCGATACCAACCGCCTTGCCCGTGCCCTGCGCCGCGCCGTTGACGAGGTCCTCGGTCCGGCACCGGACGGCCGACAGCTGTGCTACCGCTGCCAGCTCCCCACGGATGAACCGGTCCTCGTCGCGATCGAGCACAGCGGCAGCGTCGCCAGAACGACCGTCTACGCCTGCCCCGCCCAC
Source organism: Streptomyces malaysiensis subsp. samsunensis (assembly GCF_024519315.1). Classification (GTDB taxonomy): domain Bacteria; phylum Actinomycetota; class Actinomycetes; order Streptomycetales; family Streptomycetaceae; genus Streptomyces; species Streptomyces malaysiensis. The sequence goes on from NZ_JANIIC010000076.1 coordinate 28,297, forward strand.
GCCCGGGACTACTCGCGCGACACGGTGGCTCAGGCCGCCGCGAGGCGCCGCGCCCGCGAGTTCGGAAGGTCCCGATGACGGCCCCCGAGCAGACCGCCGAGGAGGCCAAGGGCCCGTCCACCGGCCAGGCATGGCGTACGGCCATCGGGCACGCCGCGGGCTGCCTGGTCTGCTGGACGCCCGGCGTCGAGTGCGAGACCGGGAGGCAACTGCTCAGCGCCTACGAGGAGGTCATACGGGAGGCCCGCGCGGAGGAGATCGCGTGAAGCACCGATGTGCGGCCACCGGCGAGCGGGCGGCGCTCTTCGCCTTCCGCGCGGCCGGGCGGGGCCTGTTGCTCGCCGCGGTCCCCGCGCTGCTGGTGCTCGTGGTCCGGCTCTGTCTCGTGAGTACCCCGGCCCCGTAAGCCGGGTGGGTCGTTGGTGTTCTGGGCTCCCGTCCCGGACGTGTCGACGCCAGCGGCCCATCCCTTCCAGACACCCTGCGGTCGGTGCAGCCGAAGTGTGGCCGCCGGCCGCAGGGCAGGCACTCCGGCCCCGACTTGGGGGTCGTGGGCCGGAGTCCCATTCACACCAGCGGTCAACCGACGAATTACCTGACCTGGAGCTTCGCCGATGGTCGGGTGTGCGGATCCGGCGCTTAGTCGGCCTCTCGCCCGCCAGAAGTAACTCGCCGTCTGCGGTAGCCACGAAAGCCCCGGCGCAGCGCAAGGGCGCACCATATGAACGCTGCCGTCAGTGCGGCTGCGGCCGAGGCAGCCAGCACCGGTGGCTCCGGCCGAAAGCCCAGGGAAAGCCGGGTGCCCATGAAGGTGAGTATGACTACGAGCGTATCCGGGCCGTGGAGCGGAACCCTGGCGGCGACAGCCCGCAGCGCGGCTGCCGCCGTCAGACCGGTCGCGGTCCAGGCCAGCAGATACGGCCGCACCTGCCCCGGAGCGGCGAGCGGCATCCCGAACTCATCGGGGCCGGAACGGAACGACGCGCCGGCCCAGCCCAGGCCCACCCCGAGGATGGTGACGCCCGCTGCCCACAAGGCATGGCGCCATAGCGGACCAGGCCGCAGGGACGCTTCGTCGCCGTCAGAGCTCGCGCAGTTGTCAACGCCGGAGAGGCCGGGCGATTCAGTCACGGCCAGAAGGACGCGGCCCGGAAGCCGCAGGTTCCCGCCCGAATCGCCGACCGATGCTTTCGCGCCGGCCGAAAAGCACCGCCGAGGGGTCCTTGCCGGATGCGCTGCCTTCTCAAGGCTGACGGGGCCGGTCTACGGGGCCTCTGTCACGCCCGGAGTCAGTGCAGGGTCTCGACAGCCTTCACGACCAACGCCCGCGCCTCGGCCCCGTACACGGCCATGCTGCGCAAGCGCTGGAATGCTTTCAGGTACAGGTCGATCTCGGAGGGCTGTGTCACGTTCACCTCGGCGGAGACCAGTTCGACTGACACGAACTTGTCGTCGTACACACTGAACGTCTCCTCCGGCCAGTGCCCCCGCTCTCGCGTCGCCATCGGGATGATGCCGAGCGACACTGTCGGTAGCGTGCCCGCACTGAGCAAATGGCCGAGTTGGCCATCCATCGCGTCCGTGTGAGCCATCTGGCAGTACAGGACGGATTCCTCTATGAGCGGTGTGCATCGTGAAGTCGCAGGTCGCGGGTCTGGTGTGAATGGCGAGTGGGGTACTCGTGCCGGTCGGCGGCCGATGACCCTGGCGTAGATCATCGGGCGGGTCCGGCTCCGGCGGGATGCCGGGTTCGGCTGCGCCCACGGCCGGCCCCCGCCTACGATCCGTCAGCAGGTCGGCACGCCGTGAGAACGCGGGAGGGTGCGGGGGATGCAGGAACGGCAGTGGATCACCGATCGGCGGAGCGAGCTGGACACCCTCGCCGAGCAGCTGACCAAGCAGCTTCAGGAGGTCCAGGCCGAGCGCGATGAACTGGCGATCGCGGAGCGGGTGTTGAACCGCCTGGCCGAGCAGGCCCTCGCCGACGCCGCGACTGTCGCTCCGGCATCGGCGAAGGTGGCCGGGCGGGCAGTCCTGCTCATCCCGCACCGCGGCGACGCTGCCGACGAGGGCGCGCTGCCGGGCGACTACCGCAAGATCCTGGCGATCGTGCGGGAGGCCGACGGTCCGGTGCAGGTCAGGGCGGTCGGCGAGCGGCTGGGCCTGGATGCCTCGGTGCGCGGCAAGCTGGAACCTCTGCGGGCCAAGATGACCAAGCTCGCCGACCGCGGCTGGTTGCACAAGCGGGGCGACGGGCGGTTCACGGCACGTCCGTAGTCGCGCGGGGCGCGCCAGTAACTGACGGTCCCCCGAAGGCAGTTGAGTTTGTGTGAAGAAAAACAACAGTTCCGTCGAGGGCCCTGACGGTCTTGTCTACACCGCCCGCCTGCCGCTGTCGAGTGCCACCCTGAACTGGCTCGCCGACCTGATACGCGGCCGCCTCAAGAAGATCGGTTCGCGGTGGCGTGCCCTGCCCGCGGGGAACATCGCCACCATCGTGCTGGCAGTGCTGCGCTGTGACCAGCGGCCCGGCGACCTGGCCGGCGGCAACGGAGTGCACCGCACCACCGTGACCCGATGGGTGAGGGAGGTCGTCGGCCTGCTCGCCGCCCGCGCCCCACGCCTGGACCGGGCCCTGAAGAAGATCGCCCGAATGGGCGGCGGCATCGTACTGCTGGACGGATCGGTGATCCGCACCCGGCGCAGAACCGGGAAGGAGAACCGGAAGAACTACTCCGGCAAGAACAAATGCCACGGCCTGCTTGTGATCGCCCTCACCGACGACCGGGGCCGACTGCTGTGGATCTCGGCGGCCCGCCCCGGGCGCACCTCGGAGATCACCGCCTGTCGGCACGACCAGCTCACCGCCAAGCTACGGGCGGCCGGACTCGGGGCCATCGCCGACCTGGGCTTCGTCGGCCTCGACGACAGTGATCCCGGCGCCGACCCGGCGGTGATCACCGGCTACAAGGCCGCACGCAACCGGCCCCTGACCCGAGGGCAGAAACTGTCCAAGACGGCACTGGCAGCCGTCCGGGGACCCGTCGAGCACGGCTTCGCCCACCTCAAGAACTGGCGCGTCCTCGGCAAGGTCCGCACCGACCCGAAGTGGGCGACCGCCCTGGTCCGGGCCCTGCTGGTCCTCACGAACCGCGAAGTCGCCCGATGACCGACGATCTTCACCAAAGTCACCTGCCAGCGACCAGCACGAGCATCCCGACGCCCACACCCCCGTGACCAGCAACTTCAACTTGCACACCGCTCAGTGGCCGAAGCGGCCTGAGAGCGGCGGAGTACGAGACGTTCAGCCCGGTGGCATCGGCAAGATCCGCCAGCAACCGTGCCCCGGCATGGCCGACCACCCCCGAACCGTCAGCGGAGATTCGGAGCTTGGGACGAGAACCGATACCCTGCACGCAGAAAATGCCTTCCGCCTGGACCGACAGAACCCCTCGACAAGGTTCATCGTCCCAGCTCAGAAGGCACTTTCCTGATTCCGCCCCGCATCCGGCCTCACCCCGATCGAAACGGCGAGGTCAGACGGCTGCGCGCTGTCGTACGCTCAGCCCACCTGCACCGGTCCGCCCGCCCCGGTCACCAGCAGGCCGTAGTTCTCAGTGGTGAGGTAGGTCGACAACTGGGCGTGCCGGGCACCGACGTTGAGGTCCCGCCAGAAGCGTTGCAGCGGGTTGTCAAGGGCGAATGCACTGGAGCCGTGCAAGTCCAGCAGCAGGTCGACGGCGCGCAGGAACTGCTGCAGGATGGAAACCACCTCCATCCGTAGGCTCGATCGCTGCACGGCGGTGACGTCGTCGCCGGGCCACTGCTCGACGATGCGGCCCGCCAGGCTGATCAGCCGGTCGTAACCACTGGTCACCATGTGCTCGGCCTCGGCGAACACGTGTCGGGCCGACGCTGATTCGGCGAGACTGTTGTACTGCGTCATGGGCGGCTTGCGCGTTTTTACAACGGCTTTCACCACGTCCAGCGCACCGAGCGCCGCTCCGGCCAGAGGCGCTGTGACCGAGACCGCCTGCAAGACGACCTCCAGTGGCCTGCCCATGAGGAAATCGGGCCCGCCATCGGGACCGAGGGGGAACTCGAAGAAGCGCTCCGCAGGAACGAAAACGCCGTCGGCGACAACAGTGTGACTGCCCGTGCCCTGCAACCCGGCCACTCGCCAGGTCCGCTCAATGGCCAGCTCGGACATCGGCACGAGCGCACCCCCCACATGAGGCACACCGTCGTCTCCCACGGACGCCACCGCCATGAACGCCCAGTGGGCATCCTCGGCTCCCGAAGCGTAGGCCCATCGCCCGGTGACCTTGACCCCTCCGGGAACCGTGACAGCCTGGCCGGGTGTCGAGCCGGCACACCACCGCACATCGGGATGGGAGTAGACCTCGGCAAGGACCTTCTCGGGGAACCCCCTGGAGAAATGGGCCTTCGTTCCCGTCGAGATCGACACCACCCACGCCGAGGACGGACAAGCGCGCCCCAACTCGGACAGCACCCGCACCAGGGTGACCAGATCCACGTCCGCACCGCCGAACTCGACCGGAGTGCCCAGCTCGAACAGGCCGGCCTCACGCAACGCCTCGAGGCTCTCCGGGGCAAGGCGTCCCTGCTGGTCGGTGGCGTCCGCGTGCGCGGCCAGCACCGGCACGGCCGCACGTGCCTTCGCGACCAACGCTTCGGTCGTCTCCCGCATGTTTCCAGCCGCCTCTGTCATGGTCATGTAATGTTCCTTTTTCCCAAGAATGGCTTGCCGCGCCAAGCGGCATCCCTGTGCCGATAAGCGGTGCCTTGTGCCGGCCGCGCAGACGCACCTCCCGAACGTCGCTGCGCCAGCCAGAGGATGACGTCGACCCCCGAGATAGAACGGTCGGCCTCGAAGCAATCTAGCAACATCGTGAGAACGGTGATCAAGGCGGTCCCGCTGGGTATGCGACCTGGCCGTGCAATGCCGAGAACCAGCGGCTACGGACACGCTGCGTCACCACCCGTCGAGCCCGCGGACACCTCCGCACCCAATGCCGCGTAGTTAGGCGGATTCCGCCCTGGTCAAGGGCATGGAGCTGGGTCTGCGACGGTGTACTGCGCGCGTCCCGTCGTGCGGATGATGCCCGCGCTTGCCCATTGAGTGGCGTGCATTGTGAATTCGCAGGTCACGGGTCTGGTGTGAGTGACGGCTCGGGTACTCGTGCCGGTCGGCGGCTGATGACTATGCCGTAGATCATCGGGCAGGTCCGGCATCGGCGGCTGCCGGGTTCGGCTGCGCCCGTGGCCGACCCCCGCCTACGATCCGTCAGCAGATCGGCACGCCACGAGACCTCGGAGATCACCACCTGCCGACACGACCAGCTCACGCACAAGTTGCGGACGGCCGGGCTCGGGGCCATCGCCGACCTGGGGTTCGTCGGACTCGACGACACAGATCCCGACGCCGACCCCGCGGTGATCACCGGCTACAAGGCCGCCCGGAACCGACCTCTGACGCGAGGCCAGAAGCTCTCCAACAAAGTACTCGCGGCCGTCCGGGCTCCGGTCGAGCACGGCTTCGCCCACCTCAAGAACTGGCGCGTGCTCGGCAAGGTCCGCACCGACCCGAAATGGGCGACCACCCTGGTCAGGGCCCTGCTGGTCCTCACAAACCGCGAAGTCTCCCGGTGACCGATGATCTTCGCCGTAGTCACCCGCCCACGACCAGCCCGAGCACCCCGAACCCCGCGCACACCAGACACTTGACCTGCGGCTTCACGATGCACACCGCTCTATGAGGATCATGAACCGGTGGCCCCGCTCGTGGATGACGCGGGAGCGCTCGACCCGGGCCCGTGCCGCTTCGAGAATGTCATCGACGGGGAGTTCCCGGAAACTGGCGGACGTGCGTAGTACGGCGGCCGCGTAGCCCTCGGTCTGCAACAGGCCGGGGACCAGGGTGGACGAGTAGACCCGCAACAGCTCGGTGTTCCGGTAGATCTGCACCATGCTGTCTTGCAGCTGCTTCATGCCGCCGCAGAGCCGCTCGCTCCACTCGGTATGCGTGGTCATCGACATTCCCCTCCCAGTCGGCGTCGGAAGCCTTCAGCTTCTGGCCACTCAGGGTCATACACCCTTGACCCATCGTTGGCATCACAACGAAGGTGGCCATGCACCAAGGTGCAACGCCTTCGCGGAGGAGATCGCCATGCGTCTACAGTTCCTGGGCATCATCCCAAACACTCCGAACACGGACTCACCGACCATCTGGCTCGATGAGGAGACCGGTGACCTGCTGATCCAGTCCTACAAGGCCACAGAGGAAGAAGTGAAGGCGTGCCAGGAGGTCGGTTCGATCCCCGGGCACTCCACGGACGTCCCGGATCACGAGACGATCATCAGGCTCCCTAAGGTGATGCGGAAGTTCCTGCCCCGCGACGACGAGGACGACCGTGGCCAGCTTTCCTGAACGCCTGCGCACCACCCAACGGACGGCGTTCCACCTGGAGATGCGCGACAGCTACACCCCGGATGACCCGACCTATCTGAGCTGGAAGCGCGGCGAACAGCTCGACGTAATGGAGGTCTACCGGCCGTGGGTCGACATGGTGCGCGAGGTCGTAGCGCGCGGCGTCGTCGTGCGCCGGGCCCGCATCGTGTCCGAGCCGGTCACCGACTACATCCGGTTTGAGCATGCGGTGACCTCCATGAACATCGCCGCAGGCGAGGAGGTGCGCTGGCTGCCGCGCCGCCACGCCTCGAACATCGCGCTGCCCGGCAATGACTTCTGGGTCCTCGACGACACGCTGGTGCGCTTCGGGCACTTCTCCGGCGACGGGGAAATCCTCAGCGAGGAATGGACAGAGGATCCCGCGGTCGCGCGCCTGTGCGTTTCAGCGTTCGACACCGTGTGGGAGCGAGCCATCCCGCACGAGGACTACAAGATCTGACCAAGCAGAACATGCCCGCGTCACCGTCATCCAGCGCCGAGGCCGCGCGGAAGGCCCTCGCTGCCCGCTTACGAGACCTGCGCCTGGACGCTGAGTTGACGGTGCGCGAGCTCGCCGACCGCGCCGACTGGAGCCACTCCAAGGTGTCCCGGATCGAGAACGTCCGAACGGCTCCGTCCCCCGAGGACATCCGCGCATGGGCGCGCGCGTGCAGGGCGGACGGCCAGGCCGAGGACCTCGTCGCCGCACTGCGCACCGTGGAAGGCATGTGGATCGAGTGGCGCCGTATGGAGCGCAGGGGCCTACGCAAGGCGCAGGAATCCGTGCGGCCGCTGTACGAGCGCACGCGCGCGTTCCGTGCCTATGACTCGTGGCTGGTGCCGGGCCTGTTGCAGACCATGGGCTACACCACAGCGATCCTGCACGCCACCCGGAAGCGCCGTGGACTGGTCGATGACGTCGATGCCGCCGTAGCTGAGCGCATGGACCGCCAGCACGTGCTGTACGAGGGCCGCCACACGTTCGCTTTCCTCCTCGAGGAGGCCGTCCTGCGAGCAGGGATCGGCGGCCGGGAGGTGATGCGCGAGCAGCTGCGACACCTGCTGACGGTCGGGTTCCTGCCCAACGTGAGCCTCGGCATCGTGCCGATGCAACCCTCGCGCGAGGCAATGCGCCCCGTGGAAGGCTTCTGGATCTTCGACAATGCACAAGTGGCCGTCGAGCTGGTCTCCGGCTACCTGACAATCAGCCAGCCACAGGAAATCGAGATGTACGCCCAGGTGTTCCGCGAACTGGGTGATCTCGCCGTGTACGGGGAGAAGGCCCGAACTCTCATCCACGAGGCCATCACAGTCCTGGGGTGAATCGCGTGCACCAACGTGCACCAAGCTAGAACCTTGAGTCGCCCTCTCCGTACGGTCCGTAACAGGACCCGGCGAGGCGGTGGAGCCTCGCGGGGCGTCGGCCTACGCCTCAAGGAGCGTCAGCATGGCCACTTCTACCGCCCAAGCCTTCCCGTGGGCGCCGCCGAACGCCATGGACGTCGAGGCGTTACCGGTGGGCGAATGGTGGGATGCCGTCTCCGCGCCCACGTCTGTCGCGGACCGAGCCTTGGAGCTGCTCGGCGACCGGTCCGGAGCCGTCATCCAGGACGACACCTACGGCAAGACGTACTGGCTCATCGGCGTCGACACCGCCCGTAGCTGGTGCATGCGCCAGGTCCGCGTCCTTACCGCACTCGCCGACGAGGGCACTCTCCTGGGCGTACCGCCCGTTTCCTGGGGGCCCGAGCACCGGACGCACTGGCGGATCCCGCTCGGCCCGGACCGGTACCTGACCGATACCCATCACCTTGCCCGCGCCCTGCGCCCCGCCGTCAACGAGGTCCTCGGCCCGGCACCGGACGGCCGACAGCTCTGCTACCGCTGCCAGCTCCCCACGGATGAGCCGGTCCTCGTCGCGATCCAGCACAGCGGCAGTGTCGCCAGAACGACCGTCTACGCCTGCCCTACCCACGCCCGGGACTACTCGCGCGACACGGTGGCTCAGGCCGCCGCGAGGCGCCGCGCCCTTGAGTTCGGCAGGTTCCGATGACGGCCCCCGAGCAGGCCGCCGAGGAGGCCAAGGGCTCGTTCACCGGCCAGGCATGGCGTATGGCCATCGGGCACGCCGCGGGCTGCCTGGCCTGCTGGACGCCCGGCGTCGAGTGCGAGACCGGGAGGCAACTGCTCAGCGCCTACGAGGCGGCCATACGGACGGCCCGAGCTGAGGAGATCGCAGGAAGTACCGATGTGCGGCCACCGGCGAGCGGGCGGTGCTCTTCGCCTTCCGCGCGGCCGGGCGGGGCCTGTTGCTCGCCGCGGTCCCCGCGCTGCTGGTGCTCGTGGTCTGGCTCTGTCTCGTGAGCCCCCCGGCCCCGTAAGCCGGGTGGGCCGTTGGTGTTCTGGGCCCCGTCCCGGATGTGCCGACGCCAGTGGCCCACCCCTTCCAGACCCCCTGCGGTCGGTGCAGCCTAAGCGTGGCCGCCGGCCGCAGGGCAGGCACTCCGGCCCCGACTTGGGGGTCGTGGGCCGGAGTCCCATTCAGGACGGCTCGCCCCTGCCTCCCGCTTGCAGGCCAGTGGCTGGGGACGAGCACCGCGCCATCGCGCGGGGACGCCCCTGCGCGCGTGAACTCACCGGAGGCCCGATGCGATTACAGCACGTCGTCGTCCGCCAGGACCCGGACGACGGCGACACCATGCCGGACACCGACACCCCATCCCCGAGCGGTCGGACACCCGGTGATTCCGACGACGGCCGCCAGTACGCGAAGTAGTCGGCGCCCGACGTCAAAGCGGCGGCCCTCCTCGGCTGGATCCCATCCGGCCGGGGCGGGCCGCTTCCACTACGCAGGAGGTACCTGGGATGACCGCTCCGCCCCCGCCCATGCCGGCTCACTGGCACTGTTACCGGTGGACGGGAGAGCGCCGCACCTTGGATGACGAGTCCGCCCGGCGGCCGCCACACATGGTCGTGCGGGATATTTCGGCCCAGGAGTGGAAGCAGATCGCGGCGGCCAGCCCCGCCTTCATGGCGAGCGAGGTACCGCCGCTGGAGGTACCGCACTGGCTGCTCCGCCCAGCCAAAATGATCAAGGCAACATTCGAGGCCCCGGACAGAGCCTCTGCCTGGTACAAACGCCAGGTCAGCGAGGTGAGCCCGTCATTCGCTGCCCACCATGACAAAGTTTCGTCCCGGCAGGCCGAGTGGTTCGCGAACGTGGACGGTCGGCTCCGGTGGGGTGGCGATGTCGTCGGCGGCTGGTATCTGAGGGGGACTGGATTCGCGTCGGTCCAGGTGGTCGCGTGCAGCCCGAACCGCATTCGCCCGACGATCCCGTGCCCGGTGCACTGACGCGTTCCTGCGGCTGGTCTGGCCGTGCGTTCAGTTCGCTGATGCTGCTACTCGGAAGCAGGTCGTCAGCTTGGCTCGCCCGATCCACCGCGTCGGGCGGACGCATTCACCATGCCTGGGAGTTAACCGCCTCACACGACAACGGCCCTGCCCCATACTCTGGCAGTGACGAGCTGGACAGAGAGGGGCAAGGCCATGTCATCTGATGCTACCCCGGACCCACTGGACCACCCGCTGGTCTTCGGCCAGCGCATGCAAGTCCTCCGGACACGCCGAGGCATGAGCCGAACTGTCCTCGCCGGTCTCCTCGACAAGTCCCCGAGTTGGGTGAAGCAGATCGAGAACGGCACCCTCCACACTCCCGGCCTTCCCATGATCTTGCGCATCGCCGAGGTGCTACGCGTCCGCGACCTCGCCGAACTCACCGGCGATCAGAGCCTGCCCATCGACCTCTTCATCGGGCCTGGCCACGCCAAGTTGCCGGCCGTACGAGCCGCGATCGATGCTTTCCCGCTCGCCGCTGATCGCGAGGCGCCGTCGCCCGCGTACCTGGGCGCACGCCTTGAAAGTGCCTGGGTTGCCCGCCACTCCGCGCCCAACCACCGCGAAGTGATCGGTGGTCTCCTGCCGGTTCTCCTGAGGGAGGCGCAACTCGCTGTACGCCAGGCCGACCGTGCTCCCGAACGGCGAGCAGCCCAAGCGGTCCTCGCCGAGGTGTACAGCCTCAGCCAGTTCTTTATCGCCTACCAGCCTGACTCCGCCCTCCTCTGGCGCGTGGCGGAACGCGGCATGGTCGCAGCTCAGGAGAGCGAGGATCCACACGCCATCGGCGTAGCCGCCTGGCTCGCCGCCCAGGCCCACCGTGATAGCGGACCTGCTCATTTCGAGGCAGCCGACGCTGTCACGCTGGAGACGCTGCGCTACCTCACACCGCTGCTGCCGGACGCGACGGACGATGTCCGCGCCATCGCGGGTGCGTTGCAGTTCGAGGCCGGATACACCGCTGCTTGCCGTGGCGATACCGGTACCGCGTGGGGTTACTGGGACACTGCCGGCAAGGTGGCCGAGCGGCTGCCTGCCGACTACTACCACCCCGTGACCTCGTTCTCCCGGGCCATCATGGGCGCGCACGCGGTAACGGTCGCCGTGGAGCTGCGGGCGGGTGGGGAGTCCGTGCGGCAGGCCGCGAAGGCGGACTCGAAGACAATCCGTTCGCGGCCGCGGCGAGCCCGGCACCGGATCGAGGAGGCGCGCGGCTACCAGCTGGACGGGCAGTCGGAGACCGCGCTGGCGGCGCTGGACAAGGCGTTTGAGGCCGCGCCGGAGACCATCCGGTACAACGGCTACGCACGGCGCATCATCTTGGAGGAGGCAGAGTCGAGGTCTCCTGCGCATCGGCGTCGTGCTGCCGAGCTGGCGGTGAAGATCGGCATGTTGGCTGCCTGAACGGGGGTTCGAGGGGCAGAATCTCTGCCCCTTCTCCGCCTCCGGTGCTCTTACGGTCGGTCATCACCTGATCACTGCTGATGCCCGGGGGCCAATGTGCCATCGAATCTCGAACCTCTACCGTGGACACCGCCACCCGCCGTGGACGTTGAGGCGTTACTCGTCGGTGAATGGTGGGACGCGGTGTCCACCTCGGTCTCCATTGGAGACCGCGCCCTTCAACTGCTCGGCAACGCATCCGGCGCCGTCATCCAGGACGACACCCACGGCAAGCTGTACTGGCTTATCAGGGTCGATACGGCCCGTAGCTGGTGCCTCCGCCACGTCCGCGTCCTCACCGCACTCGCGGACGAGATCGTCCTCCTCGGCGTACCCCCTACCACCTGGACCGATGGTCATGACCCGTACTGGCGCGTGTCCCTCGGCCCCGGCCGGTTCCTGACCGACACGCAGCGACTGCACGAGGCCCTGGCTCAGGCGACGATCGAGATCTGCAACTCGGCACCGCAGGGTTCCTCTTTCGTTTCCCGGGACGAGGGCCATCTCCCCTTCAACTCGGTGGAGCCGAAGGCCCATCTTGAGCTGGGCGGAGTGTCGTGACCGCCACCGCCAGGCCCTCCGCCGTCGGGGTGCCGGCCTACTCGCAAGTCCTCCTGCGTGAGCCGGGGGCCGCCGCGCTCGCCCGGCAGATGGTGCGGACGGTGCTGGACACCTGGCACCTGCCGCATCTCGCCGACGAGGCGGCACAAGTCACATCTGAGCTGGTCACCAACGTCGTGGACCACGCACGCGGCGGCAGCATGCGCCTCAGCCTGACCCGCGTCAGCGAATACCGCGTGCGTCTCGCGGTCACCGACAAGAGCCGCAACGAACCGGTGCGCAAGACCCCCTCTCCCGGTGAGGAGCGCGGTCGCGGCCTGGCCATCGTCGACGCTTACTCCGCTGCTTGGGGCGTTGACCTGCTGCCGTGGGGAAAGCGGGTCTGGTGCGAGCTGGAGGCTGGCGCGGGGGAGGACCAGCGGTGACTGGTCTGACTCCTCCCTGTTGGCCCTGGTCAAGCCTGCTGCCGACCACACCTTGGCAAGGTCGTCCTGGGGGCCGGCCGTCGCCACGTCTTCGCCCCGGCTCACACGGTTTCGTCGGGCGGACACCACCCACGCACCGTCTGAGGAAGGAAGTTCCATGAGCCGGGTCGCGCTCGCCACCCTCCTGCCTGAGCAGCCGATCGAGTTGAGGCGT
>NZ_JANIIC010000077.1 GCF_024519315.1 Streptomyces malaysiensis subsp. samsunensis
CGCTCGGTGCAGTGGCGCCGGGGGAGGCGGGGGGGGTGGGGGGCGCGGGGGGGGCGTGGGCGTCGGGCCCCGGCACGTCCCCCATGGGGGGTCCGGGCCCAGCCGGCCCCGCGACACCACCACCGGCAGCACCGCCGACACCGGCACCGCCACCACCGCCCAGGCCGCCCGCGAGTGCCCCGCGCTCCAGCCTCTCCAGGCGCGACTGCACCGAGCGCTCGTCATCGAAGGCGGCGGGCAGCAGCACCCGGGCGCAGATCAGCTCCAGCTGGAGCCGCGGCGAGGTGGCGCCGCGCATCTCCGTCAGGCCCTCGTTGACCAGGTCCGCCGCACGGCTCAGCTCGGCGCCGCCGAAGACCGACGCCTGCGCCTGCATCCGCTCCACCACATCGGCGGGGGCGTCGATGAGCCCCTTCTCCGCCGCGTCCGGCACGGCGGCAAGGATCACCAGATCGCGCAGCCGCTCCAGCAGATCGGCGACGAAGCGCCGGGGGTCGTTGCCCCCCTCGATCACGCGGTTGACGACCTCGAACGCCGCCGCCCCGTCGGTCGCCGCGAAGGCGTCCACGATCGAGTCGAGCAGCGAGCCGTCCGTATAGCCGAGCAGCGAGGTCGCCATGGCGTAGGTCACGCCGTCGTCGCTCGCACCCGCGAGCAACTGGTCCATCACCGACATCGAATCCCGCACGGACCCGGCCCCGGCCCTGACCACCAGCGGCAGCACCCCGTCCTCGACCGGGATCGCCTCGCGTCCGCAGACCTCTCCCAGATAGTCGCGGAGCGTCCCGGGCGGCACGAGCCGGAACGGATAGTGGTGCGTACGCGACCGGATGGTGCCGATGACCTTCTCCGGCTCGGTGGTCGCGAAGATGAACTTGAGGTGCTCCGGGGGCTCCTCGACCACCTTCAGCAAGGCGTTGAACCCCGCCGAGGTGACCATATGGGCCTCATCGATGATGTAGATCTTGTAACGACTCGACGCGGGCCCGAAGAACGCCTTCTCCCTCAGCTCACGGGCGTCGTCCACACCACCGTGGGACGCGGCGTCGATCTCGATCACATCGATCGACCCCGGTCCGTTCCGCGCGAGGTCCTGGCACGACTGGCACTCGCCGCAGGGCGTCGGGGTGGGACCCTTCTCACAGTTCAGACAGCGGGCCAGGATGCGCGCACTGGTCGTCTTGCCACACCCGCGGGGACCGCTGAACAGATACGCGTGGTTGACCCGGTTGTTGCGCAGCGCCTGCTGCAACGGGCCGGTGACATGCTCCTGCCCGATGACCTCCGCGAAGGTCTCGGGGCGGTAGCGGCGGTACAGCGCAAGGGACGACACGCTTACGACGATATCGGGGACCACGGACAACGAGACCACACCCGCACCCGCACACCCCACGCACCCGGCCCGCCCGCGGCCCCCACAGACGCAAACGGCCCCCGGACGCGAAGGACCCCAGACACACAAGGCCCTCAGACGCGAAGGGCCCCCCACGTACCCGCCAGAGCCCACTTACCCTTGCTGCCTTCCGGCCCTGGGGGAGTTCGGTGAGATAGCGCCACGTGAGGGGCTGCGCCCCACCTTAGCGGATCGACCGGGGTGCGAACGACTTCGCGGGTGCCCCTTCCGGTCGTGGACCGTTTTCGGCCAGGATTCGGCCGAAGGCCGGTGGGGCACACCGCTGGGGCGGGGCGGCCCGCGGAAGGGACGGCCCCGCGGAAGGGCGTCCCCAGGGCGGGGCGGCCCCGGCAGGCGTCATCCGGTGGCTTCCGGGGCTTCCGGCTCGCGATGTGTGGCGAGGTACGTTCCCGCGCTGATCACAGGGATCACGGCCAGCACCCACCAGACACGGTGGTAGTCCCCCAGGATCGTCGCGCTGGTCGGCGTCCCCAGGACGGCCACGAAGACGCTGACGCCGAGCAGGGCGCCCAGCTGCCGGAAGCTGTTGTTGATCGCGGTGCCGACACCGAAGCGCTCCGGTGGCAGCGCCTTCGCCGCGGCGCTGTTGAGGGTGGAGAGGGCCAGGCCGACCCCGATGCCGTTGAGCACGAGGGTGGGAAGCCAGTGCGCGGCCCAGTGCGGCGAGGCGCCGGTGCGCAGGGCGAGAGCGGCGGCGCCCGCGGCGTAGAAGAGGGCGCCGGTGACGAAGACCGGGCGGTAGCCGAATCGTTCGGCCAGCCGGCCGGCCAGCGGGGCCACGAGCGCGGTGACGAGTGCGCTGGGGCTGACGGCCAGTGCGGACTTCAGCACGGAGTAGTGCCAGACGTTCTGGAGGAACAGCAGGCTGGAGAGCAGAACGGCGAAGAAGGCCACGGAGAAGACCAGCGTGGCGACATTGGACGCCTGGAAGTTACGAATCCGGAACAGGCTCAGGTCGAGTGCCGGCCGCACGGCGCGCCGGGACCGCAGGATCAGCAGCGGGATCAGGACGACACCGGCCACCGCGGTCGCCAGGACACGCGGGTCGTCCCACCCCAGGCGCGGGCCGTAGATGACGGCGAAGCTGAGCAGGGCGGGCGCCGCGGCGCTCATGGCGACGCCGAGGGGGTCGGGGAAGCCTCCGTTCCGGGAGCCGCGGGTCTCGGTCAGCAGGCGTGCGCCCCAGGCGGCGGTGAGCAGGCAGACGGGGACGTTGAGCAGGAAGACCCAGCGCCAGGTGGTGTATTCGATCAGGAGCGCGCCCAGGGTCGGGCCGATCGCGGTGGCGACGGCCGCCATGTCACCCCAGGTGCTGATCGCCGTGGCCCGGCGCTCCAGGGGGAACGCGGGCAGGAGAAGCGCCAATGAGGCCGGAACGATGATGGCGCCGAAGACACCTTGGGCCGCCCGTGCCGCGATGAGCACGCCGAGCCCGGGGGCGAGACCGCACAGGGCACTGCTGAGCGCGAAGCCCACGAGACCGATCTGGAACAGGCGCTTACGGCCGTAGGCGTCGGCCAGTTGCCCGGCCGGGATCAGGAACGCGGCGAAGACCAGGGTGTACGCGTTGAGGACCCACACCAGGCGGGTGATCCCGGCGTCGAAGCTGGTGCTGATCGTGTCGAAGGCGACATTCACGATCGTGGTGTCGAGGAAGACGATGAACACGCCGAGGCTGGTCAACGCCAGGATGCGGCGGGCATCCCGGTCCGGTACCGATGGGGCGGACACGACCGGGGTCGTCGCCTGCGGGGCGGACGGGACGGACGGCATGGACGAGGTGGGCGGGGACGAGGTGGGCGGGGACGAGGTGGGTCGGGTGGACAGGCTGGACATCGGCGCGCGGCTCCTCATACGGCGGTCGGGGTCGTCCTCACACGGCTGTACACGGCTGTACACGGCTTGTCGGGTCCGCCGGCCGCGGACGCCACGTCGGCGGGGCGTGCGGCAGGGGCACGTCGGCAGGGCGTACGGCAGGGGCGCGATGGCCGTCCGAAGGGGGCACGGGTCACCGCCACGAGCCGATGACCAGCGTGAACAACGCGACGAAGGCCACCCCCACGAAGATCAGGTACTGCGGGAAGAAACGCCGCCAACGCTGGGTGAGCACGCCGATCAACGTGAGTACGAGCCCGACGCCGACGATGCGCTCCCCCCGCGCGGCCGTGGACCGCAGCACCCACTCGCCCGCGGGCGCCCCGGCACGCCCCGCCTCGGCCGCGTACACCTTGTAGGGGATACCGCTCGCGGGGTGGTGCCGTACCGCGCGGGCGCCCTCCGAGCGGATCTCGTTCTGCGCCGTGGTGTGCATGCGGGTGGTGGTCAGCGGCTGGGGCAGCTCGACGGAAGTCCCCGAGTACAGCGCGAGCGCGACCAGACCGCCCGCGACGCTGGCCACGGCGGCGCTCACGGTCAGCCGCAGCCCCGCCCTGGGCGCGGCGACGCACAGCACGGCGAGCACGAGCTCCGGCAGCAGCGGCCAGCTCAGCGCCACAGCCGCACAGCACGGCGAGCCACCGCAGCGGAGTCCAGGCGTCCATGGCCCACAGGGCCAGACCGGACAGTGCGGCGGAGCCCACAACTCCGCCCCAGGTCTTGGCCGGTGAGAGCGAGGACAGCGGACGGCTCAGGGGTCCGGAGCGACCCAGCGCCCGTCCGCCGCACCAGCCGCCCACATCCGCGAAGGCCACGCTGACGCAGATCGCGATGGCGAGGTCCCCCAGGAACACCAGTCCGGTGAGGGCGAGGGGCAGCCAGATGAGGCCGAAGGTGGTCCTGACCGCGCGGTCGGCGCCATGGGCCACGTCCTGGCCCACCAGAGGCGGCAGCGCGGCGGCGCAGAGCAGGACACCGGCCATGGGCAGCGTGAGCGCTCCGGGGCGCAGCCAGGCGACGAGGGGCAGAAGCACCCCGGCACACACCAACAAGGCGCCGTCGGCGCGGCGCAGACCCATCAACCGCACATACTCGATCGAACCCACCACGGCGAGCCCGGCCGCGAACAGAGCGGCCCCGGGCGCGCCGAAGGCCAGCGTCCCGCAGACGATCAGCGCGGTGACGCACCAGGTCCGCCAGCGACGGCGCAGTTCGACGTTGCGGACGAAGAGAAGGGCGAGGCCGCTCACGGTGAGCGTCCCGGCGAGGAGCGGTACGGCCCGCGCCAGCTCCGGTGGAAGCGGACCCGCGAAAGGGGTCACAGCCGAGTACTCAGAGGACCGTGTTCACGATCCTCACCAACACGACCGCTCTCGCCGCTACGACCACTTTCACCGGCGTGGCCACTCTCACCGGCACGGCTATTGCAGAGCGCCACAACCTGAAACAGCCGCACACCGGCGGTCAACGCGGAACCGACCACGATCACCACCGCGGCGGGCACATACCACCCGGACGCCGCGGCGACCGCGACGACGAGACAGCGCTCGGTCTTCCCCATCGGACCGCCGTTGATTCTCCGCACCCCGGCCGCGGCCCCGGCGATGGAGATCCATGACGGCGCCGAACTGGCCAGCAGCGCACCGAGTACGAGCGAAGGCGATATGTGCGGCAGAAATCCCAGAATCACCAGGAGATCCGCCGCTCGATCACCGATTTCATTCAGCAACGAACCCAGGCGGGTCTGCTTTCCGGTTTCCCTGGCAATGGAGCCGTCGAGATTCGCGGGCCAACCGTGCCGTCAGAAAAACCACAACGGGAACCACGGCCCAGGGAGCGGGCAGCAGGGCAAAAGATGCCGCGGCAGCGCCCGCACAGAGCATTCCCGCAAAGGTGACCGCATTCGGAGAGACGCCGCTCCGGATCAACTTCCGCCGGAGCAGGGTTAATCGGCGGGCGAACCACGGTTTAAGCGCGTACAGCCCATTCATGGCCAGACGATAACAAGCGGGTGAACAAATTGGCACCACCAATCCCTAAGCTAGTGGATGCACCAGAGATGCGCTTACGGCGCTAGTGAATACACCAGAGCCCACGCTTTACAGACATCCTCAATCCCCGTTTCCGCATCGGATTCCCCGACCCGCACCGACCCGGTACCCGACGAATCCCCGAATGGATGGCGAGGCAGCCTCGACCCGACGAGCAGCGCTTTTCCCTGAAATCGCCCGCTACGGACCGCACACCCATCTCCGCGCCCACCCCCGCACCCACATCCGGCGACGACCACCCCGGACGTAATCCCGAGGCCACTCCCACCGACCATCACTCAAAGAAGCACGTCCGGTTTATCTCGATTCCGCCGGACATTGACTCCCTCGAACCGACAATGTGGCGCGCCCCACAGGGCCCCCGGTACGCCCCACCGGCCGTGTCAGCGCACCTCACCAAGTGGGGTAGAGTGTCCCACGGAGGATTCGCCTAGAGGCCTAGGGCGCACGCTTGGAAAGCGTGTTGGGGGCAACCCCTCACGAGTTCGAATCTCGTATCCTCCGCCAGCTCAGAGGGCCGGGCCGCGAAAGCGGCCCGGCCCTCTGGCGTATGTCCGTCCCGGTTTCCCTCCCGGTCGGCCTCAGGCGGCCCCCGGAGCGCACCGCCGACTCGTCAGTGACGCGCACCGGGCCCGCGCCCGCACCGCACCCCGGGCCCCATCCCAAGATCGCGTCGATCACGACGTCCGGGATGCCGAGGAGCAGGACCTGACTCATGACTTACCTCCGGTAGAGGGCAGTTGGCACCCCCACCCGCCCCCCGGTCAGGACAGCGCCCGGACAAGCTCTCCGGCGAGAGGCCCCGGGGAAGCGGAGCCATGGAGAAACTGCGCGACAAAGGCGTCTGGACAGTGGCGGCACAGCACGGATTGAAGAGGCATCCGCGCCGAATAAAGCCCGTGGCGGGCAAAGCCCAGAGGTAAGCCATCCACCAGCAGCATGCCTTTCCCAGGACGAGGGCCGCCAAGGCCGGAAACCGTTTGACGGCACTCCGCGTGAGCTCGCGATCACTTTCGGTTAAACATGACACGTCATCTTGTCATCCCGGCTGACCAGCATGGTCGCTGCGTGCCGGTGATGCGCCGCTTCACCCCAGCGCTGAGGAAGGCGTAACGATGAGGATCATTTCGCGGTCCGGCGCCGTGACCGTCGCGGTCGGTGCGGGACTGTCGCTTGTGGTCTTGCCGGCCGGATCGGCCGACGCAGCCGACTCGGCCGACGACGTTCAAGACGTTCAAGTGGAGTGCAACGACATCCCCGGCCTGGTGAACGCCATCAACCAGGCCAACGCCAACGGTGGCCGCATCACCCTCGTGTCCCGCTGCACCTACACACTGACCGCACCGAACAACCCGGACGATGGGCTCCCGGAGATCACCGGGGATGTGACCATCTCCGGCAAGGACAGGGTGGCGGCATCCGCAACGTGAACGGCTCCACCCTGATCCTGAAGTCGACCACTCTCAAGGACAACATCGCCGTGCGAGGCGGGGGCCTTTCGAACCTCGCCAGCCCCGCCACACTCGTCGACAGCCTGGTCACGCGCAACACGGCGATCACCGCGGGCGGCGGCATCGACAACCAGTCGAACGGTCAGGTGACGCTCACCAACACCAAGGTCGTCGACAACACCCCGGACAACTGCGCCCCCGAAGGCAGCGTCCCCGGATGCACCAACCCCACCGCCGCCATCGACCCGCCCCCCGCACAAGGGCTCCTGCCTGACGACGACGTCAAAGACCCCGAGGGAGCCGCCTGGTCCGGACCGCGGCCATGAGCTCCTGACCACAACGACTCGGAAGGGCGGGACCCCCTCACCGGGTCCCGCCCTTCCGACGTCGCCCACCTCGCGCTCATCGCACCCCGGGGCCATCACCCGTCGCGAGGGCGGTGGGGTGGCTGGTTGGGCGGCTGGTGGTCAGGAGGAGTGTTGCCACGATGGTCTGGACTCCGATGATCATGGCCTGGGTGACGGGGGCCTTGACGTCCAGTAGGACCATCGTCGTGTTGACCGCGAAATGGACCGCGATCGACGCGACGACTCCGGCGCGTTCGTAGGCGCAGGCGGTGAGCATGGCCATCGGGATGGTGCTGACGGCGAAGAGCACGCCGCTCGGGGACTTCAGGCCCAGTTCGTTCTGGACGGTTCCGTCGATGAAGAACAGCGGCAGGTGCCATACGGCCCAGATGACGCCCAGCACCAGGCCGACCCGGAAGCGACCCATCGACGCGCGCATCCTCGGGTAGGCGGTGCCGCGCCAGCCTGGTTCCTCGGACAGTGGGCCTGAGATCACCATGCTGATGAGGAACGCCGCGGGACCGCCGGCGTCCCGCATCACTTCCTTCGCGTCCTCCCAGCTCAGTGCGGGGCCGCCCGCCGCGTGCGCCAGCAGTGCGGCCGACAGCACGGTCGCCGAGGCCAGCGCCAGGAGCGGTGGCACCCAGAACAGGGTGGTCCGTCGGAACCGGACCACGTGTTCGGGGGCGGGCTCACCGCGGCGGCCGCGGCGGACCCGGATCACCAGGGCGCCTATCAACGGACCGAACGCGCCGAAGAGGTAGGGCAGGGCCGTGGGGGCCTGTGTCGCCGATCCGCCGAGCCCGATCGCCGTGGACCAGGATGCCCAGCTCACGCCGAAGGCGATGGCCATGAACAGGATCAGGTCGCTTCGGCGGCGGTCGGGAGGGGAGGGGGCCGCGAAGGACGTCGGCGAAGTGGGGGATACGGCGGAGGTTGAAGCAGGCATGCCAAAGTTCCCTGTGTCAGGTGTCCGTTGGGTGGTCTCGCGTACGCGGGGGGCGGTCGTGCGCGCGGGGGCCGGGATCAGGAGGAGAAGGTTCGCCCCTCGGCGCGCATCCGCCCGGGGACCACGCCCAGTTGGCGGGCGAGCCAGGTGGTGATGAGGTTCAGGAGGTCCGGGTCGACCGGGTCGCGCAGGAGGCGGCGGTAGGAGCGGAGGGTGTGACGCCCGGGGTCGCGGCGCAGGACGTGCGTGAGGTCGGGGACGCGGTGGATCTCGGCTCCGCCCGGCACCAGTCGGCACATCTCGTCCAGGTCGGCGGGGTCCACCTGGAGGTCCTTGTCGCCGGTGACGGCCAGGACGGGCGCGTGGATGGCGATCAGGTCGTCGCGGCTGTCGTGGGCGAGGTTCTCGCGCATCCAGCGGGCGTTGACCGGGACGGCGATGCGTGCCACGTCCGTACGGGTCTTCTTGATCCGGGCGAGGACCCGCTCGCCCAGGGCCCCCAGGGGCCGCCGCAGGAGGCGGACGGGGGCGGGCATGCCCTGGACGAGCGAGCGGGCCTGCCAGCGCAGGGCCTCCTCTCCCGGACGGGCGTAACCGGCCAGCAGCACCGCCGCACCCACGTCATGACGTGCGGCGAGGCTCATGGCGTGCAGCGCGCCTTCGCTGTGGCCGATGACGCCGACGGCGTCGGGGCGGACGGTGGGGTGGTCGGCCAGGGCGCGCAGGGCGGCGGCCGCGTCCTCGTAGTTGTCGGTGAAGCCGGTGGCCCGCCAGGCGCCGGGGGTGGCACCGGCGCCACGCCGGTCGTAGCGGAGCACGGCGACACCCTCCGCCGCGAGGGCGGCGGCCAGCGGTCGGCCGAGGTTCATCCGGACCTTACGGGTGTTGCCCTCGCGGTCCAGGGGGCCGGAGCCGTGCAGGAGCAGGACGGCGGGGTGCGGGCCGGAGCCGACAGGCAGCGTCAGGGTGCCGGCCAAAGGGGTCTGGTCGTCCGCGGTGACCGTCATGTCGATGTCGGGCAAGGCTCCGCCTCTCATTGTTCTCAACTACGAGAACGTTATCAGATGTGAGAGCATTGGAGTCATGCCAACCGCGAACCTCCTCCTCCACCCCGTCCGGATGCGCATCCTGCAAACTCTGGTCGGCGCCGACGAGCTGACCACCGCACAGCTGCGCGACCGGCTGCCCGACGTCCCGCCGGCCACCATGTACCGGCACATCGCCACCCTCACCCAGGCAGGCATCCTGGAAGTGGTCCACGAAAGGCAGGTTCGCGGCACCGTCGAACGCAGCTACCGGGTGCGCCAGGACAAAGCCGTCGTGGACGCCGACGCCCGCACCGCCATGACCAAGGACGATCACCGGCAGTCCTTCACCGTGTTCACCGGGGCTCTGATGGCCGACTTCGACCGCTACCTCGCCCGCGACGACGCCGATCCCGCCCGCGAGGGTGTCGTCTACCGGCAGGGCGCGGCATGGCTGACCGACGGCGAATTCGCCGAACTCGTCGAAGAGATCGAAGCCGCCGTCGCCCGCCGCACCCACACCGCCCCCGGTGACGGCCGCACCCGCCACATCATCAGCTTCGTGGTCGTACCCGACAATGCCACCGGTCCCGATGCCGGGACCGATCCCTCGTGAGCGGGGCGGCGCCTTCGGCCGCGGGTGGGGTCAGAGGGGGACCGCGACCGCGTTGAAGGTGGTCTCCGGGGTCTGGGGGCTGGTGAAGCGGGCGTTGACCAGGTACAGGCGGTCGCGCCAGCGGGCGGCGGTGGTGGGGACGTCGAAGCGGGGGTCGGTGATCGTACGGCGCAGGGTGGCCGAGCGGACGGCGCGATCGAGGGCGAACACGCCGATGAGGTTCAGCCGGTTCTGGACGACATACAGGGTGCGGCCGATGCGGACGAGACCGTCGCCGTTGGCGACGTCGTCCGCGCCGTGGAGGGCGAGTTCGGTGGCGCGGCCGGTGCCGAGGTCCACGTGGTAGAGCCTGCCGGGCACGCTGCTGACGACAATCAGCCCCCGGCCGTCGGGGGTGGCGACGATGCCGTTGGCGTTGTGAACATCGGGGGTCTGCACCCAGTCGCCGCTCAGCGGCAGACGGCGGACCTCGCCCTGGCGGCCGCCGCTCTCGCGGCCGCGCGGTACGCCGTGGAGGACGCTGTCACGTGAGTCGGTGAACCAGGCGCGGTCGCCGAGCAGGATGACGTCGTTGACGAAGCAACCGGCGGAGTCCGTCAGTTGGTACGTGGTGAGGAGACGGCCGGTGCGGGTATCCACCACAGTGGCGGTTCCACCGGCCCCACCGGCGATGTAGAGCAGTCCGTCGTGGTCCACCTTCAGCCCGACGGCCGCCGTGCCGGGGGCGCCGGCGTAGATCGTCCCGCCCTCGCCGGTGCGCAGGTCGGTGCGGCGGACGGCGCCGTTGGCGCGCGAGCCCATATAGGCGTACGGCCGCGCGCCGATGGTGATGCCCTCGGGGAGGAAGCCGTCGGGCAGCGGGAACTCGGCCGGCCATGCGGTGGCCGGACCGGTCGCCGAGCCGGTCGGGGCGGCGGGAGTGGCCGATGCCGCCGCGGCGGCGGTTGGGGCGGCGGCTAACGCGAGCGCGGCGGCGGCGCCACCGCCGAGGACGGTGCGCCGGGAGGGGTGGGGGTGGTTCCGGGTCATGGTTCCTGGCCTCCGTGACGGTAGGTGTGACGGCAGGTCTGCGAACTCATACGGGTTACGTGGGTACGGGGCGTGGACGCGGCCGACTCGGCGTCGGCGGCGCGTTCCGCTCGCTTCGCTCCTTACGGGGTGCGTCGCCCCTCACGAGGTGCGCCACGGGGTGCGTCGCCCTCGACGGGGTGCGTCGTTCCTCGTACGTAACGACGTGTCGCCCGGCCCGGTTCCCCTCCCGCCGGCCCCCGGCGCGGCCTGTGCGAGGTAATGGAGCGGCCGTCGCACGGGGCTCAGGCGGCCCGGCGGTCGCGGGTCAGGTAGAGGCCGGTGGCGGTGGCGATGGCGGTGAGGCCGGTGACGCCGCTGATCACCATCTGCTCGATGCCGCTGAAGGCGAAGCTGGAGGCGACGTTGACGACGGCGGCGATGGCGAGGACCAGCCAGAGCACGAACTTCATGAGGGGTTCCTTCCGTATGGGCCCGTGATGGGCCGGGCGGTGCGTCGGTCGGTGGATCGGTCGGTGCGTCGGGTGGTGGATCGGGCTGTGCGTCGGGTGGTGGATCGGGCGGTGCGTCGGGTGGTGGATCGGGCGGTGCGTCGGGTGGTGGATCGGGCGTTCCTTGGCTGATGTCTACGATCCCGGTTTCGCACCGCCGCCTCGATGGGCCGCGCCCCCGAACCCATGGTGTAGCCCGCTACACCCCGGGCTTCCCCCGCCGGAGCGCGCACTCGGCTCCCGTGGGCCGACCGGGTCGCTTAGCCTGACGACCATGCGGGAGACAGTGCGGCGGGCCGGGCGGGCCTCGGTCGAGTTGCTGCGGGCGGCTGGGCTGTCCCTGGCCTCGTATTTGTTCATCGCGGTGGTGACCTTCGCCGCCGTGGCCATGGCCACCGTCGTGGGCGCGGGAGTGCTGCCCGAGTCGGTGCTGCTGCTGCGCAAGACCGCCGGGTACAAGCGGCGATGGGTGGGCGGCTGGACGGGGAAGCCGGTGCCCGAGGCGTACCGGCCGCTGACCGGGGAGGCGTTCGAGCGGGCGCGGGTGTCGGTCGGGGATCCGGCCACGTACCGCGATCTGCGCTGGCTCGCGGCCCACGCGGGCTACGGCTGGCTGCTGGCCTGCTGCGCGATGCCGGTGTGGGTGATGGGGCTGCTCATCGACGGGGTGTGGTGCGGGCTGCTGAAGCAGCGGGCCGTGGTGCTGCCGCTGATCGAGCGGCTCGTCGACCTCGACGCGGCGTGGTCGCGGGCGCTGCTGCTGCCGTCGCCGGAGGCGCTGCGCAGCGCCCGGCTCGCCGAGCGGGTGGCGGAGCTGTCCGAGACCCGGGCGGGCGCCGTCGCCGCGCACGGGGCCGAGCTGCGGCGCATCGAGCGGGACCTGCACGACGGTACGCAGGCGCGTCTGGTGGCGCTCTCGATGCGGGTGGGGCTGGCGCGGCGCGCGTACGAGAAGGACCCGGACGCGGCGCACAAGCTGCTGGAGGACGCGCAGGACCAGGCCGAGGAGGCCCTCACCGAGCTGCGCCATGTCGTACGCGGCATCCATCCGCCGATCCTCACCGACCGCGGACTCGTGGGCGCCGTAAGGGCGCTCGCGGCGGGCAGCGGGCTCGAGGTGTCCGTACACGACGACGGGGTGGAGGACGGGCCCCGGGCACCGGCGGCGGTCGAGGCGGCCGCGTACTTCGTGATCGCGGAGGCGCTGACCAACGCGGCCAAGCACAGCGGGGCGCGGCAGGCGTCGGTCCACCTCGTCCGGCTGGCCGATAGGTTGAGGGTCGCGGTACGGGACGAGGGGCGGGGCGGGGCCGATCCCTCGGGCGGCAGCGGGCTGCTCGGCATGCGGCGCCGGGTCGCGGCGCTCGACGGAACCGTGGAGATGACCAGCCCCGTCGGGGGGCCGACGCTGATCGAAGTGGAGCTGCCGTG
This sequence comes from Streptomyces malaysiensis subsp. samsunensis, assembly GCF_024519315.1. GTDB lineage: Bacteria > Actinomycetota > Actinomycetes > Streptomycetales > Streptomycetaceae > Streptomyces > Streptomyces malaysiensis. Next base: position 12,680 of record NZ_JANIIC010000077.1, read on the forward strand.
CGTGTGGTGATCGCCGAGGACAACGCTCTGCTGCGGGAGGGCATGGTCCTGCTGCTGAACTCCGCCGGGCACGAGGTGGTGGCGGTCGCCTCCAGCGGCCCCGAGGTGTTGCCCGCCCTCCTCGAACACCGCCCCGACGCGGCCGTGCTCGACGTCCGCATGCCTCCGGGCTTCCGCGACGAGGGGCTGCGCGCGGCGCTCGCCGCGCGGCGGGAGATCCCCGGTCTGCCGGTGCTGGTCCTCTCGCAGTACGTCGAGGAGACCTACGCCGCCGAGCTGCTGGCCGATGGCGCGGGCGGGCTCGGCTATCTGCTGAAGGACCGGGTGGGGCGGGTCGAGGAGTTCCTGGACGCGCTGGAGCGGGTGGTCGCGGGCGGTACGGCGCTGGACCCGGAGGTCGTCAGGGAGCTGATGACCCGGCGCCGGAACGATCCGGTGGACTCCTTGACGCCGCGCGAGCGCGAGGTGCTGCATCTGATGGCGGAGGGCCGGGACAACACCACGATCGCGCGGACGCTGGTGGTCTCGGAGCGCGCGGTCAGCAAGCACATCGGCAATGTCTTCGCGAAGCTGGGCCTGCCGCCGAGCGACAGTGGGCACCGGCGGGTGCTGGCGGTGCTGGCGTATCTCAACAAGGGGGCGGGCAAGGGGGAGTCGGCGGACAGGGGCGGCGGTAGGCGGTAACCGGCGGCGGGCGGGGCGGCTCCGGCCGATCCGGCGGCCGACCGGGTGGCCGACCCGGTGACCCCGTGGCGGGCCCTGCTCGCGCCCTTGGCCGCGTCGGCGTCGCCCGCGGCGACCGTGCCGCCCGCGGCGGCGTGAGCCGTAGCTTTCCCCACCCCGCCCCTTCCCGAAAGTGGGGGCTCCGCCCCCACACCCCCGCCGGGGCTCCGCCCCGGACCCCGCTCCTCGACCGCCTTACCGCGGATACCGCCCCCGCAGTCGCCACCATCACCGAGACGATCACCGCAGCCTCCACCGGAGGTGGGTACGGCACCGTGCCCCCCATGGCCCGCCCCCACCGGGGCTCCGCCCCTCACCCCGCACCGCAATCCCCGGAGGAGCCGAAAACCCCTACCGCGGATACCGCCCCCGCAACGTCCCCCACACCGGCGGCAGCGACCCCGCCGCCGCCGTCGCCACGACCACCGAGACGATCACCGCGGCCTGCGCCGGGGGCAGGTACGGCACCGTGCCCGTCGTGGCCATGCTGAAGGCCAGCAGGGGTACGGACGCCACGGCGGCCCCCACCACCAGCCCGGTCACCACCGTGGCCGCCGCCTCCAGCCGGAGCATTCGGCGGAGTTGGCCGCGGCCCGCGCCCGCCAGGCGCAGCAGCCTCAGTTCGGGGCGGCGTCCGGTGGCGATGAGCGCGAGGGTGCTCAGGACGGCGATCACCGTGAAGCCGCCGACCGCGCCGACCACCGCCACCGACACCACCTCGGCCAGCGCCTGCTCGGCCGCCTCACCCCGCACCGGCGCCGGGTCCGGCTCCACCCGGGCCCCGGGCACCGCCCGCGCCAGCGCGTTCGTGACGGCCTTACGGTCGGCATCGGGCGCGGTCGCGACCAGGACCCTGCCCGCACCGGAGGCCGCGTGCATCGACGTGTGGCGCAGCAGATCGTCGCGGGAGAGGAGGAAGTCCCCGAGCGCGATGGAGCGCTGGTACGTCGCCACGACCCGCAGCCGGGCCTCCTGGCCGTCGCCGAACCGCAGGGTCACCGTGGAGCCGGGCCGTACGCCGAGGGAGTCCGCGCGGTCGGCGCCGACGGCGACCGTGCCGGGCCGCAGCCGGGTGAGGTCCCCGCTCCGCGGCCCCGGGTCGAGGGTGCTCGTCAGCCGTTCCGGGGTGACGCCGAAGACCGGCAGCCGCTCCAGTTCGGGCGCGCCGAGCTGGCTGCGCGCCAGCAGCACCGTGCCGGGGACGATCTCCGTCGCCGCCCGTACCCCCTGGACCTCGCGGATCCGTTCCACCGCACCGGCCGGTAGCCCGCCGTCCGCGTGCACCGCGAGGTCGGCGCGCAGCACCTGGCGGGCCTGGGCGTCGCCCGCATGAGTCATCGTCGCGCCCCCGGAGAGCTGAACCCCGGCGAACGCGGTGACCAGCACGATCGGGGTGATCGCCGCGCCCAGCCGGTGTGCGGACGCCGCGCAGTTGGCGGCGGCGAGGCGGCCGCCGGGGCCGAACAGCCGCAGCGGAGCGCCCAGCAGCCGCATCGCCCCCTCGGCGATCCACGGTCCGAGCACCGCACAGGCGATCACCATGGTCACCGCCGCCGCCCCGGCCGCGGCCGCCGCGGTCGCGCCCCGCTGAAGGGCGGCCGTCCCGGCGGCGCTCGCGCCCACGCCCAGCAGCACCAGCCCGGTGATACCGCGCCCCCTGCCGGGTGCCCGCTCGCGCAGTGCCTCCGCCGGACGCGCCGTGGCGGTCCTGGAGCCGCCGATGAGCGCGGCGACCTGGGCCACCAGGACGGTGAGGGCGGCGGTGACCAGGGGCGTGAGCCACAGCGGCGGGAGAAGCGTCAGCTCGAGTCCGGTGGGCAGCGCGCCCCGCGCGTCCAGCAGCGCGCGCAGCCCCAGGTACGCGGGGGCCGCCCCGGCCGCGCCCACCAGCGCCGCCCAGGCCGCGACCCGCCCCACCTCCCGGCCCACCGCTGCGCGCAGCTGCCCCGGTGTGGCGCCGACCGCCCGCAACAGGCCCAGTTCATGGGAGCGTTGACGCAGCGCCTGGACGATGGTCGACGACACCACCAGCAACGACACCAGGACGACGGCTCCGGCCACGGAGCCCAGAGCCGCCAGCAGCTCACCACGGGCCGGCGCGGCGGCCAGGAACTCGGCCTCGCCCCGGTCGTCCCCGGTCAGGACGCGCACGGTGGCCGGGTCACCGTCCGCGCGGTGCCCGACGTCGGTGACTCCGGCCGTGTCCAGGGCCTTCCGCACCCGCCCGGCCAGCTCCCCCGCGCCCGTGCCGGATTCGGCGACGACCCCGATGGCGTCCAGCGCCTCCGGGTGGCCGGACAGACGGCGGGCCTCGGCGCCGGTGAACCAGACGGCGGTACGGGGGCCGTCGGCGACGCCCACGACGGTGTACGCCGTGTCGTGACCGCCCACGCGCAGCGTCAGCCGCTGGCCGACGCGGTCCGCCCCGCCGCGTTCGGGGCCGCCACCGCCCGCCACGACCACCTCGTCCGCGCGCTGCGGGGCGCGTCCCGTCCGTAGCGCGTAGGGGGCCAGCCGGGCGGCCTCCCAGGGCCGTCCGGTGGCGGACTCGGTGGCCGCCGACCCCACGAGGCCCACCGGGAATTCCACGTCGGCGACGGCCGCCCGCACCCCGGGCACCCCGCGCACCACGGTCAGCGCCGTGCGGGGGATCCGGACCCGTTCGGTGAGCCCGGCGCTCACGGTCTCGCGTTCGCCCAGCGACGCCGCGCTGAAGCGGGTGGTCTGGTCGCCGGCCACGACGAGATCGGCCCCGGCGTACCGCTCCACCCGCGGATGCGCGCTCCAGGCCGAGACGAGGGTCAGCCCGAAGGCGCCGAGCAGCAGGGAGGTGAGGGTGAGCGCGGCGAAGACCGCGGTCCACGCCTTACGGTGGGCACGAGTGGCGCGAGTGGCCAGCAGGGCGGCGACCTTCATGCCGTCCGCCCTCCCAGGTCCTTCAGGACGCGGCGTATGTCGGCCGCCTCCGGCCGCTCCTGCCGCCACACCAGCTTCCCCCGCATCAGGAACAGCGCCTCGTCGGCCCAGGCGGCGGCGAACGGGTCATGGGTGACCATGACGACCGTATGGCCGTCACGGTCGACGGCCTGCCGCAGCAGTGTCAGCGCTTCCTCCGCGGCGGCGGGGTCGAGCGCCCCCGTCGGTTCGTCGGCGAAGACGATGTCGGGCGAGGTCACCAGCGCACGGGCGATCGCCACCCGCTGGCACTGCCCGCCGGACAGCTCCGACGGCAGGGCGCCGCCCCGGTCCCCCAGCCCGACCGCCGCGAGTGCCCGCCGCTCCCGGCCGTCGACGGGCCGACCGCCGAGCATCAGCGGCAGGGAGACGTTCTCCGCCACGGTGAGCGACGGCACCAGATGGTGCGCCTGGAAGACGAAGCCGATCCGCTCCCGCCGCAGCCGGGTCAGCGCCGCCTCGTTCAGCGAGGACAGCTCCGTGCCGCCGATGCGCACCGTGCCCGCCGTCGGCCGGTCGAGCCCGGCGGCGCACTGGAGCAAGGTCGACTTCCCGCACCCCGAGGGCCCCATCACCGCGAGGAACCGTCCGCGCGGCACCGTCAGATGGATGGGGTGCAGCGCCATGACCCCCGGCCGGTACTCCCTGGTGACCCCGTCCAGGGCCAGCGCATGGTGCCAGGTCCCCGTCCGCTCCACGGTCGCCGTCCTGCGGCCGCGCCACTGCCGGTTCATCTCTCCGCCCCTCCGTCACGTCCGGGCGGATCAAACGGGTCCGCCTGTCACCGAGAACGCTAGAAACGGGCGCGGCCGCGCGGCAGAGAGCGCGGTCCCGTACTGGAAGTGGTACGGACCCCCGCCCGGGGGTGGGGCCCACTCCACCATCGCCGGGTCCTCCACGCGGTTCCGTCCGCTCTTCCACACGGCTGCGTCCGGTCTTCCACGCGGTTCCGCCCGGTCTCGCGTCCGGTCCGCGGTCCGGTCTCGCGTCCGGTCCTCCGCCCGGTCCGGCATCCGGTCCTCCGTCCGCTCTCGCGTCCGAACTTCCCCGTCCGCGGGCGACATCCGGGCGCGCCGCCGTGGTGAACCCCGCCGGGGACAAGATCCTGGACACCCTCAGGACCGGCATATGAGACAGAAGACCACAGAGAGGCACCAGGCACCCATGGACGTCAGCGCCCGTATCGAGGCCGTCTACGCGCAGATCGTGCACCGCGACCCCGGGGAGTCGGAGTTCCACCAGGCGGCGCGCGAGGTACTGCCGGCCCTCGCCCCCGTGCTCGGCGCGCATCCGGAGTATGTGGACGCCCGGATCGTGGAGCGGCTGTGCGAGCCGGAGCGGCAACTCGCCTTCCGGGTGCCCTGGGTGGACGACGACGGCGAGGTCCAGGTCAACCGCGGCTTCCGGGTGGAGTTCAGCAGCGCGCTGGGCCCCTACAAGGGGGGCCTGCGTTTCCACCCCAGCGTCAATCTGGGCATCGTGAAGTTCCTCGGCTTCGAGCAGATCTTCAAGAACGCGCTGACCGGTCTGGCCATCGGCGGCGGCAAGGGCGGTGCGGACTTCGACCCCAAGGGGCGCTCGGACGGCGAGGTGATGCGGTTCTGCCAGTCGTTCATGACCGAACTCCACCGCCATCTGGGCGAGCACACCGATGTGCCGGCCGGGGACATCGGTGTGGGCGCCCGTGAGATCGGCTATCTCTTCGGCCAGTACAAGCGGCTGACCAATCGCTTCGAGGCCGGTGTGCTGACCGGTAAGCCGGTCGGCTGGGGCGGTTCACACGCGCGCACCGAGGCCACGGGTTACGGCACCGTCCACTTCGCCCAGGAGATGCTGCGCACCCGTAAGAAGGATTTCGACGGCCTTACGGTCGTCGTCTCCGGATCCGGCAATGTGGCGCTCTACGCGATCGACAAGGTCCACGCCCTCGGCGGCCGGGTGGTGGCCTGCTCCGACTCCTCCGGCCATGTGGTCGACCCGGACGGTATCGACCTCGCCCTGCTGAAGGAGATCAAGGACGTCCGCCGGGGGCGGATCGACGCCTACGCCACCGCCAAGCCGGGCGCCGTCTTCTCCGGCCGCGGCTCGGTCTTCGAGGTGCCCTGCGAGGTCGTCCTGCCCTGCGCGACCCAGAACGAGCTGACCGAGCAGTGCGCGATCACCCTGGTCAAGAACGGCGTACTGGCCGTGGCCGAGGGCGCCAACATGCCCTGCACCCCGGCGGCGATCGAGATCTTCCGGGAGGCCGATGTGCTCTTCGGCCCCGGCAAGGCCGCCAACGCGGGCGGGGTGGCCACCTCCGCCCTGGAGATGCAGCAGAACGCCTCCCGCGAACGCTGGACCTTCGCCCAGACCGAGGCCCGCCTCGCCGCCGTCATGACCGAGGTCCACACCCTGTGCCGCACCACCGCCGATCGCTACGGCTGCTCCCCCGACGACTACGCCCTGGGCGCGAACGCCGCCGGGTTCGTGCGGGTCGCGGAGGCGATGGCCGCCCAGGGCATCGTCTGAGCCGGTAGGGCGCGACCGGGCCGATCACCGGCAGAGGCCGGAGGCCATACGGACAATACTGTCGGCACAACCGGCGGATCACATCGACGGCATTTCGGCCGCCCCGCGCACCGCGCCCAGCACCGGCTTGCGGAGCAGCAGCAGCGCCGCGTCGTCGTGGAGCCGGCCGCCCACATGGGACAGCAGTTCGTCGTGGAGCGAGGCGAGGGTGCGGGACGGCTCGTCGCAGATGTGCCGCGGCACCCGTTCCAGCAGCGGGAAGTACTCGCGGCTGCGGTCCCGCGCCTCGATGACCCCGTCGGTGTAGAGCAGCAGCTGGTCACCCTCGATGAACGGCACCACCTGGAGGCTCGGCAGATCGCCGCCCAGGGAGGCCAGGCCGAGCGGCGGGGCCGGACGGGTGGGCTCGACGGCGCTGACCCCTGACTCGCCGAACAGCAGCGGCGGGGCGTGTCCGCAGTTGACGAGCTCCATCCGGCCCTCGCTGGGGTAACCGGCGACCACGGCGGTGACGAAGTCGTCGGGCGCCAGGTTACGGGCCAGGCTGCGCTCGATCCTGCCGACGACGTCGAGCAGATCGCGTTCGTCGTAGGCGGCCTCGCGGAAGACGCCGAGCACCAGCGCGGCGGTGCTCACCGCGGGCAGCCCCTTGCCGCGCACATCGCCGACGATCAGCCGGACCCCGTGCGGGGTGGACAGCAGGGCGTAGAGATCGCCCCCCACCCGTGCCTCCGCGGCGGCGGCGCTGTAGCGAACGGCCACCTGGAACTGGCCGACCTGGGCGGGCACCGGCGTGAGCAGGGCGTTCTGGGCGGCCTCGGCGACCGAGCGAACGGCGGCGAGCACCTGCTCACGGCGCTGGCGCATGGCGCTGGCCCCACAGCTCGCCAGGGCCACGGCGGCGGGCGTGGCCAGTATGATCGCCTGGGTGCGCAGCGTCTCCTCGCCCTGGGTGCCCAGCAGGGCACCCACCCCCACGGCGAGCAGCCCGATGCGCATCACCCCGTACGGCCCCCAGTGGGCGGCGGCGAGCGCCGGGCCGACGGCGAGCATGGGCAGCCAGCCGAGCCCCTCCGAGGTGACGAGGGCCAGCAGGGCCACACCAATGATGATGAATACGGGGACCGCGGGGGCGATGAGCCCTGTGCCCTCCATCTGGTCGGAGTCGTACGGGCGGAGTCGGGCCGGGTACATGACCTGCTTCGCTGCTCTCTTCCACGAGTGATACCGGGGGTGTCCGTTTCATCCAGAGAAACAGCGATTAGATAGATTCCGCAAGGGACGCGTTTTCAGATAGTGAGCGAGAGGTTCCTGCTCACCCGGCTCGCCGTCGGGACCAGATGGGTCCGGAACAGCTCTCGGTGCGGATCCAGCTTCGCCAGCCGCGCGAGCCGGTCCGCGGGCAGCGAGATCCCGAGCGAGCCGAGCCGGTCGCCGTAGTAGATCGGCACCGCGAAACAGACCGTGCCCAGGGCATACTCCTCCAGGTCCGCGACCAGCGGACTGTTGGTCGGGGAGTCCAGCCGGCGCAGCAGATCGCCGGGGCGGGTAACGGTCCGCGGTGTGAGATCGACGAGCTCATGGCGGGACAAGTACTCGTGGCGGGCGTCGTCGTCCAGCTCGCGCAGCACGCATTTGCCCAGCGCGGTGGCGTGCCCGGCGTCCTCGAACCCCACCCACAGATCGACCCGGGGCGCCTGCGGGCCGTCCACGATCTCCACCACCCGGATCTCGCCCTCGTCGTAGAAGGTGAGGTAGGCGGCGGCGGAGAGTTCGTCGCGCAGCGAGGTCAGGGTGGGGCGGATCCGGGAGAGCATCGCCTGGTCCCGGCTGCCGGACTCGAGGGTGCGCAGCTTGTCGCCGATCACGAAGCCGCCGTCCTCCAGCCGGTGCACATAGCCTTCGTACGCCAGCGTCCGCAGCAGGTGGTACGTGGTGGCGAGCGGCAGCCCCGTCTCCCGGGCGAGCCTTTTGGCCGGCGCACCACCCTCGTGCGCGCCCACCGCCTCCATCAGCCGGAAGGCCCGCTGTACGGATGTGATCAGCGTAGGCGCCGCCTGAGCACCCATACGTCCAGCTTGCTCCTGGTAGAGGGGATGAGCAAGATCTGCGCGGTCGGACGCGGCCGAGGGCGCCGGCCGATGTGGCCGACGCCCTCGCGGGCGTGCACTCGCGGGCAGGTGGACCGGTGCGGTCGGTGCGATCGGTGCGACCGTGCGACCGGTGCGGTCAGCCGGGTGAGATCCGGCCGCGCCAGGCGCCTTCCGCCTCGCCGCGCCGCTCGATGAAGTCCTTGAACCTCCGCAGATCCCCCTTCACCCGCCGGTCGAGCGTCCCGGTCATGTCCGCGGCCTTCTCCGCCATCCCGCTCGGCTCGAAGACCATGGCCAGATTGACCCGGGTGTGGCGCTCGTCGACGGGCTCGAAGGTCACCAGACCCTGCTGCCGCACATCACCGGAGGTGGTGCGCCAGGCGATGCGCTCGTCGGGAAGCTGATCCACGATCTCGGTGTCGAACTCCCGGTGCACACCGGCGATGGAGGTCGCCCAGTGGTTGTGGCGATCGTCCACCTGGCTGACCTGGTCCACGCCCTCCATGAACCTCGGGAACTCGGTGAACTGCGTCCACTGGTCATAGGCGGTGCGGAGCGGAACCCCAACCTCGACGGACTCCCGCACGGTGCTCATCGGTGACTCCTTTCGACGTTGTCGCGTCGCACAGCACGGCGGGTTTCCGAGACCGCAGGGCCAAAACATGCCGCGCCCAGACGGTCTGTGCGACCGAGAGGGGGTGGACGGCAGGCGGCGGCTCAGCGCAGCGGATGCAGCGGGGCCAGTTCGGCCGGGGAGGTGCCGGTCGCGATGGCCTCGGCCAGCAGCCGTCCGCTGAGCGGTCCGAGAGCCACGCCCCACATGCCGTGGCCGCCGTTGACGTAGACCCGCGGGGAGCCGGTCGGGCCGATCAGCGGCAGTCCGTCGGGGGTGCACGGGCGGGCGCCGACCCAGGTGTCCGTACGGGCCGCCCAGTCGATGCCGCGCAGCAGCGGACGGGCCGCCGCGATGATCGCCCGGATCCGGCGCGGGTCCACCGGCCGTTCCACGGGCGCCAGTTCCATCATCCCGGCGACCCGCACCCGGCCCTCGCCCAGCGGGGTGCAGACGACCTTCTGGGCGGCCAGATACGTGGGCCGGGTGGGGGCGCCCTCGGCCGGCACGCTGAAGCTGTAGCCGCGTCCGGCCTGGACCGGCACCCGGACCCCGAACGGGCGGACCAGCGCGTCCAGCCAGGCGCCGGTGGCCACGACGGCGACATCCGCGTGGAGTTGGCCCCCGGAGGTGGTGACGGCCACGCCCCGCCCGAGGTCCCGGATCCCGGACACCTCCGTCCGCTCCAGGATCTCGCCACCGCGCTCGCGCACCGCGTCGGCGAGGGCGCGCACGAAGTTCCCCGGGTTCAGATAGCGCTGGCCGTGGAGTTCGACGGCCGCGCCGATGGCGTCGCCGAGCGCGGGCTCCAGCGCACGGGCCCGGTCCCCGTCGACCGGCTCGTACGCGATCGTGAAACCGGCCGCGCGGGCCTGCTCCAGCTCCTCGATCATCGCGGCACGCTCGGCGGCGGTGCGGAAGGCGATCAGACAGGGTTCGGCGGGCCGGGTGGGCTCGGCGACGCCGTCCGCCGCGAGCGTGTCGTACGCGTCCAGCGCCTGGCGGCCGAGCGTGGCGAAGGTGGCGGCCAGGACCCGCCAGCGGCGCGGGGCGCAGTTCCGGGTGAAGGTGAGCAGGAAGCGGGCGAGCCGGGGGTCGGGCCGGGGCGGGATGTAGACGGGCGACTCGGGGGAGAGCAGGCTGCGCAGCCCGTAGCGGAGCGCGGCCGGCTCGGGCAGCGGCAGCGTCAGGGCCGGGGACAGCCAGCCGGCGTTCCCCCAGGACGCCCCGGCCGCGGGGTGGCGCCGCTCCACTACGGTGACCTCGACACCGTGGTTCAGCAGCGACCAGGCGGTGGCGAGGCCGACCATGCCTGCGCCGACGACGACGGCGCTGCGCGGTGGGCGGGACGGACCTATGGCAGTGGGCACGGATGCGCTCCTTCCCATGGGTGAAACGCCATCATCGGTGGAACGGGCCGGGCACCGCACCGGCCCGCCGCACTGATCGCCCTCGGGCTGCCGGATGCCGTGATCGCCCCCGAGGCACCGATGGCCCCGGCTGTCCGAGGCCCTGAGGGGTCCCCCCGCTACCCGAGGCCCGCCGGGCGCCGTCGCCAGTGCCCGGTGGCCTGCTCGAAGGCGTGGCCGACCTGGAGGACCGCGAAGTCCGCCCGGTGCGGCCCGACGATCTGCACCCCGACCGGAAGCCCGCCGGGCGTGAACCCGGCCGGTACGGACAGCGCCGGGCTGCCGGTCGAGCTGATCAGATACGCCGAGCGCATCCAGTCCAGATAGTCGTCCATGGCCACCCCGGCGATCTCGGTCGGGTACTCGATCCCGACGTCGAAGGGCACCACCTGGCTCACCGGAAGCAGCAGCACGTCATAGCGGCCGAAGAACTCCCGGACGCGGTGGAAGAGCTGGGTGTGCAGCACCTCCGCGCGGGCGACGTCCGGCCCGCTGAGCTTGCGCCCCTGCTCGGCGTTCTCCCGTATGGCCCGCTTCAGCCCGTCGGGGTGGGCGTCCATGAGCGCGCCGAAGGCGACCTCGAACGCCGAGGCGCGCAGCGTACGGAAGACCTCCTCGGCCTCGGCCAGGTCCGGACAGGCCCGCTCCACGACGCAGCCGAGGCCGGTGAAGACCTCCGCCGCCGACACGACCGCCTCGGCCACCTCGGGCTCGACCGGCACCAGCCCCCCGAGATCCGGCGACCAGGCCACCCGCAGCCCCGTCAGATCGCGGTCCAGGGGGCGGGCGAAACGGACGCCGGGCTCCTCCAGGGCGATCGGTGACCGAGCGTCGGGTCCGGCGATGGCGGACAGCAGCAGGGCGGTATCGGCCACGGTACGGCCCATCGGCCCCTTGACGCCGAGGGTGCTCCAGGCGGTCATGGAGGGCCAGTTGGGGACGCGCCCGGGCGACGGGCGCAGACCGACCACATTGCAGAACGAGGCCGGGTTGCGCAGCGAGCCGCCGGTGTCGCTGCCGTCCGCGATCGGGACCATGCCGGAGGCCAGCGCGGCCGCCGCGCCACCGCTGCTGCCACCCGCGCTGCGGCCCAGGTCGTACGGGTTGTGGGTGGCGCCGAAAATGGGGTTGAAGGTGTGCGAACCGGCCCCGAACTCGGGCACGTTGGTCTTGCCGACGGTGATCGCCCCGGCGGCCCGGATCCGTTCGATCAGCAGATCGTCCTGGTCGGGCACGCCGTCGACGAGCGGCGAGCCATGGCTGGTGCGGATGCCCGCGGTGTCGTGGAGGTCCTTGTGGGCGATGGGCAGCCCGTGCAGCGGCCCGAGCTCCTCCCCCGCCACGATCCGCTCATCGGCCTGCCGGGCCGCCTCGCGGGCGCGGTCGGCGACGAGGGTGACGATCGCGTTGACGGCGGGGTTGACCCGTTCGATACGGGCCAGATGGGCCTCGAGCAGCTCGCGCGCGGACAGCTCGCGGGTGCGCAGCAGATGGCCGAGGTCCAGGGCGGTCCTGAAGCAGAGATCGTCATCGGTCGTCGTCACGGTCGCTCGCCTTCCTCACGGGGCCCAGGGGCGGAACCCATCGTTCGGGAAGCGGCGGGGTGAGGGAAGAGCGTCGGGCCGAAAGCCGGCACCGGCCGCCTCGACCTGTCCCGGCGGACAAGGCGAGGCGGCCGATCGAGGTCCTTAGGGACGTGCTTGCGGTCCTTACGGACGCGCTGACAGACCTGCTCCCACGGGCGCCGGAACCCGCGCGGCCGAGGTGCCGAGCCCGGTGGGCCCGTGCCACGGGGCCACCGCCCGCGCCCCCGCACCGGCCCCGACCGCCACCGGCCGCCGGTGGACGCGGAGCAGCTCCTCCTCCCGGTAGCGCGGGACCTCCCGGTGCCAGTTCAAGATCCCGGTCATCCAGTTGCTCAGCTCCTCCACATAGCCATCCATCGCCCTCCTGGCCTCCGGCCCCAGGCCGAAGTCGTCGTACAGCACGGGGAGCTCATGCTCGGCGACATGCTGGAACTGCCGCATCCGGGAGGTCATCAGGTCGTTCACGATGGCGACCCCGGTCGGATAGTCGCAGTCGAAGAAGTTCTGGACGACGAGGACGCCGTTGTGGACCTCGCCCTCGAACTCGATCTCCTTCTGGTAGGAGAAGACATCGTTCAGCAGCGTCGCGTAGTTCGCGGCGGCGCTCTCCAGCGACTGGACCGGGCCGCTGCGGTAGATCTCGGACGGCACCCGCCGTCCGTGCGCCAGTCGGCACAGGCTCATGGTGAGGTCGGAGCCGAAGGTGTGCCTGCGCATCTCGATGTAGTCGACCGGGTCGGGAATCCGGTGCTTCGTCTGGTTGGCCAGCTCCCACAGCCAGCTGGCGGTCATGTCCTCGATGGCCTGGCGGAGGTCGCGGCGCGCCGCGACCTCCATCGGGCCCGCCGTACGGCCCCACAGATCGGCCAGCGAGCGCTCCAGCGCGTTCGCCGGGACCGGGGTGGGGCCCGCGTCGAGCGGCATGAACGCCCTGAGCCTGGCGTTGCACGCCCTCGCTCCGGCCAGGTCGTGGGTGCGGCCGAAGACCGCCGGATAGTAGTCGTCCGCGTAGGTGCCCCAGGCCAGCCAGCCCGACGCCACATCGAGCTCGTCCGGGGAGCCGTCCGGATGGATGCCCGCCGCGCACAGCGGGAGGTCGGCGGCGAGCAGCCGCCGCTCGTCCCAGACCTGCGAGCCGGGGACGCCGGGCTGGGGTTCGAGGATGCCCATCCGGTGTGCCCAGTCGACCAGATGGCGGCGGGCGGTGGGCAGATGCGCGTTGAGCCGGAGGGTGAACGGCATGGAGAAGTCCGGCAGCAGCGACGGACCGGTCCTCTGGAACGGGACATGGCTGAACCTGCGCGCCCTGGCCGCCTCCGCCCGGCCGGTGGTCAGCGGCAGGCTGGCCGCGGAGACTCCGAGGCCGGTGAGCGCGAAGGGGGACCATGGAGCGCGCTCGCTCCGCCGACCGGTGCCACCCGCGCCGTTTGTGCCATGAGCGCCACCGGCCTCGTGCACACCATGAGCCCCGCGCGCCCCGTCCGCACCATGCGCCCCGCTCGCCTCGTGCGCGCCGTTCATATAGCGGCTGGAGCGCATATGCCACTCATGGCCGCCCGACTGCCAGTCCTGGAGCCCCTTGACGTAGGCGAGGACGCCCGCACAGGCCGCCGGATCCAGCCCGTGCTCGGCGAAGAGCGGGCCGAGCTCGGTGAGCGCGGTGTCCTCGAACTGCTGGAGCCGCGAGGTCAGCAGCTCGTTGACGGAGTCGGCCGCCTCCTGGGTGGTGCAGTCCAGGAACGTCTCCAGGACCAGGACGCCATTGCTGAGCTCGCCCTCTTCCTCGATCTCCCGCTGATAGGAGAACAGGTCGTTGCGGAGGTGCACCGCGTCCGCGAAGGCGTCCCGCAGCACCCGCATCGGCCGCGACCCGGCGATCACCGCCGGCACCTCGGCCCCAACCGCATGCTCGACCAGCCCGGCCGACCAGGGCGCGCCGCCGACCTTACGGCGCATCTCGATGTACTCGACCGGATTGGGCACCCGGTCGATGTTGATGTTCGAGAGCTCCCAGAGCGATTCGTTGAGCAGGTTCTCGGTGCTCTCCCGGAACCGGGCCCGCCAGTCCGACGACATGGAGGGCACTGTCCTCGCCCACAGATCCGCGAGCCCCGCTTCGACCGGGTTGGTGGGCTCGGGGGTCCCGTCGGCCGGATCCATCGGCATGAAGGCGGGCAGCCGGTCGAGATACGCCTTTCCGGCCGCACGGTCCTGGGAGCGCTTGAACGTCTCCAGGAAGTGGTCGTCGAAGAAGAACACCCACACATACCAGTCGGTGACCAGCGAAAGCTCCGTGCCGGAGCAGTCGGGGTGGGTGTACGCGCACAGCAGGGCGTAGTCGTGGGCGTCGAGATCCTCCTGCTCCCAGATCCCCGAGCCCTCGAGCATTTCCATCTCGCGGGCCCACTGGGTGGAGTGCTCCCGTGCCTCCTGGACATGGGGGTTCAGCCGCGCCGGATACGGCATGTAGAAGTCGGGGAGTCGAAAGGGCTGTGTCACTGCTGAGCCGGCACCTCTCCGTGCGACGGTGGTCCGTAGCGGGACGGCTACGGACCGGGGTCGGCTACGGGCTACCCATGCCGCCACCGGCCTATCCGAAAGCCCCATTAGTCACACAAGTGCGCGCCTCCCACCCCCGGCGCGCCCCCTCGCCCCAAGGGGAGGAGGCGCGCCGACGGCTCATTCCGGACCGTGGGAGCGGCCGGCCGCCTGGGCCCCGACGGGCACCGCGGGGGCGAAGCCACCCTGCTCGGAGGGTCCGCCGCCGGATCTTCCGGTCGGCCGGAAGGCCCACTCCATCCGCGGCTCCATCGCGAACCGGAACATCCGCTGGACGGGCGGTGTGCACAGGGCGGTCACCACGGCCACGGCCACCGCCGTCACCACGATCTCCCCCAGCGGCCGGTGCAGCCACGGGTGGTCGTACCAGTCCCAGAAGCGCGAGCCCTTGGCGAGGAAGCCGTGCAGCAGATAGCCGTACAGCGTCCCGGCGCCGAGCACCGTGAACCACATCCGGCGCCGGGGCACCCAGGCGAGGAAGCACACGGTGAGCACCATGGAGCAGCCGAAGAGGGCTAACGTCATCACCATGCCGACCCACCACGGCGCACCGAGCTCCTGCGCGCTGTCCCGGCGGTAGAACCACGCCGGGTTCATCCGCGGCACGGCCCAGTAGGCGAAGACCAGCGCGGCGGCGACCACGGGCACCGAGAGCCGTCTGACCTCGCGCCGCCGGATCATCCGGAAGTGCTCCGGCCGCATATGCAGCCCCACCACGAAGAAGGGCAGGAACTGGAGCACCCGCTGGAGATCGAGGTCGTCACCGATGTTCGGTGAGCAGGCGGCGAGCGCGGCGACACCGAGAGCCAGCGCCACCGGCCACCGCACGATCCGCCACAGCGGTGTCGTCAGCCGCCAGACGAAGAGCGCGATCAGGAACCAGGTCAGGTACCAGGGGTCGAGCAGACTGATCGGATAGGACGGATCGTCGTCCGCCCACCGCTTGAAGAAGGTGTACGCGACCTCGAAGAGGACGTACGGGACGGCGATACCCGTGATCAGTCGTTTGAGCCGGTCCGGCCGGAGATCGAAATTCCGCGAGAAGTACCCGGAGATGAGAATGAACGCCGGCATATGGAACGTGTAGACGGTCATATAGAGCGCGGACGCCGCTCTGCTGCCGCCACGCAGGGGCTCCCACGCATGCCCCATCGCGACCAGCACGATCGCCAGGTACTTGGCGTTGTCGAAGAACGCGTCACGTTGTTTCGGCGCGGGGGACGAGGCCGGTGCCGCCTCGGGGGGCGGGGACGCCGGTGCCCGCCGCGCGGGCAGTAAGGACGAGACGTTCATCACATACAGCCTCCCGGGGAACCTGCGGGGGAAATCCTGCCTCTTTCCAGGTTTCGGCGGAGGGTTGCGGAGTGGAACATTCCATGCACCATAGTGGCGCCCGCCGAGCCTCGCCCCAAAAGGCTCAGCTCTCGCGTACAAGGGTTTACGCCCAGCCCAGCGCATCCGTCACCTCCTCGACTTGAAAACTTGTTTACCTCTCCGGGTAGTTCACAGAGTGACAAAGGGGGCCGATCCGCCCCGCCTTGACCGGCCCCGCCTGCTAGCTTCTACACAACTGTAGATCCTAACCACCGTATGGAGTGTGAGTGGCCATGGCCCTGTGGGACCGCATCAAGGAGTCCGCCCAGACGATGCAGACTCAGCTCGTCTCGAAGAAGAACGACTTGAAGAGCGGTGCGTTCCGCGATGCGAGCATGGCGATGTGTGCCCTGGTGGCGGCGGCGGACGGCTCGGTCGACCCGTCCGAGCGGCAGCGTGTCGCCCAGCTGATCGCCACCAACGAGGTGCTTCAGAACTTCCCGGCCGACGACCTACAGCGGCGCTTCAACGACTACGTCAACAAGCTCACCGCGGACTTCGAGTTCGGCAAGGTGAGCGTGATGCAGGAGGTCGCCAAGGCCAAGAAGAAGCCCGCCGAGGCGCGCGCCGTCGTCCAGATCGGCATCGTCATCGGCGGCGCCGACGGCAACTTCGACAAGAGCGAGCAGGCCATGGTCCGCGAGGCGTGCTACACCCTGGACCTCCCGCCCGCCGAGTTCGACCTGTAAGCCGTAAGGCGGTCCCGTAAACCGTAAGGCGGTCCCGTAAGCCCTGAGGCGGCCTCACCAGCCGTAAGGCGGCCCTCAAGCCGTAAGGCCGCCCCGCAGACCACAAAGCCGCTAGCCGCAGACCGTAGGGGCGCGGCCTAGAGCGGGGTCGCCGCGTGCAGGACGAGGACCAGGGCGACCGCCGCGTTCGCCGAGGACAGCGCGGACGCGGCGGTGCCCACCGCCGCTATCCACAGGGCCAGCCCCGCCGCCGTCCACGTCGGCGGCCAGTGCCGGGGCGGCGGCACCGGCCCCAGCAGCGCCGCGACCCTGCGCGGCACCGGCCCCGGCGCGGCGAACCCCGCGAGCGCCGACCCCGGTGTGCTCCGCGAGACCAGGGCGGCCTTGCCGACCGCCCGCGCGGTGACCCGGCGGTCGCCGACCTCCCGGGCCGCCTCCTCGTCCGCCCAGCGCTCGGCGCAGTAGTCCACCGCGGCCCGCAGCGGCCGCAGCAGCGGGTTGGCCCGCGCCGCGAGCCGCGCGCCCAGCAGATAGCGGTGGTGGTGCGCGGTCAGATGGGCCCGCTCATGCGCGATCAGGGCCCGCCGCTCGCGGGTGCTGAGGCTGTCCAGCATCCCGGTGGAGACGACGATCCGGCCCGGTTTCCCCGTCCGCCCGGAGGTCCCGGGCAGGGCGTACGCATACGCCCTGTCGTCGGGCAGCACCGCGACCGGCGACTCCGGCAGCCCGGCGAGCGCGAGCCAGGCGTTCCGCCGCACCCGCGAGTGACGCAGACAGGTGGCCGCACAGGAGACGGCCACCGCCGCCAGCGCGCCGATCGCCGCCTTCCCGGCCACCACGTCATAGGGCACCGCGGCCCGTACTTCGGGGTCCGACCAGCTGTCCGGCAGCGGATTGCCCGGCAGCTGCGCCGTGCCGACGACCATCAGCAGCCCCAGGCACAGCGTGGAGCACACCGCGAGGACGGTGCCGACGAGCGTCAGCAGCCGGGTGGCGGTGCGCGGGTGGAGATGCTGTTCGGCGAGCCGGGCGATCGGCAGCGCCGTCAAGGGCAGAACCAGCGGGAGGAAGACGAAGACGCCCATCGGTCAGCCCTCCGGCTCCTCCGCCACGTCGCTCAGCAGGTCGCGCAGCAGCCGCTCGTCGTCCTGGGTCAGCCCGGTCACAAAGCTGGCCAGGACCGCCTCACGGTCGTCCTGGCCGTCCAGCACCCGGCGCATCCGCAGCGCCGCGAGCCCTGCCTCGTCCGACGCGGCCCGCCAGACGAAGGAGCGGCCCGCGCGTTCACGGGTCACGGCCTGCTTGGCGTGCAGCCGGGACAGGATGGTCATGACCGTGGTGTAGGCGAGCTCGCCCTCGATCCGCTCCTGCACCCATGCGGCGGTCACCGGCCCCGGCGCCCGGCGCAGCGCCACGAGCACCTGCGCCTCCAGTTCGCCCTGGCCACGCCGACGGGGGCGGCGGGGCCAGCCGGGCCCGCCGGTCCGGTCGTGGTCCGTCACACCGTCTCCTTCCACACCGCACGCGCCCGGCGCGTGGCGCTTCATGGTAGCGAGCCATGGACGGCCGCCTCCTTCGCCCGGACCACGGCCGTCCGTTCGCCCCATTGGCCTGGCTGTACGCGCGGCCCCGGGCCGCCTCGCCGATGCTGAGCAGTGGGACGACCCCGACGAAGGAACTCACTCAGCCATGACGCAGACGCAAGGCTCGCTCGTGCGGCAGATCACCGACTACGCGCATCGTGCGGACCCGTACCCGCTCTACGCCGAGCTGCGCAAGACACCCGTGGCGCACGACGAGGAGGGCCCGTACATCGTCTCCACCTACTGGGAGATCCACGGTCTGCTGCACGACCCCCGGCTCAGCTCCGACGCCCGCAACCTGGACCCCCGGGCCGCCCCGGAGCTGATCGAGAAGGACGACGAGGAGGACGACGAGGAGGACGAGCCGGGGCTGCCGCCCAGCTTTCTGAGGCTGGACCCGCCCGAACACGACCGGCTGCGCTCCCTCGCCATGGCGCCCTTCGGCCCGCCGAACACCCCGCGCCGGCTCCACACCATGCGCGGTGAGCTCACGCGTATCGTCGGCGAGCTGATCGACGGCTTCGAGGGCCGGGACCGGATCGATCTCGTCGACCACTTCTCCCACCCCTTCCCGGTGACCGTGATCTGCCGGCTGCTCGGGGTACCGCAGGAGGACGAGCCGCGCTTCCACGCCTGGGCCGACACCGTCGCCGCCGGACTGGACCCCGACCCGGACGCGGACGAGGACGCCGCCGAGCGGCGGCGGGTCAGCCGGCAGGCCCGTACGGAACTGGCGGTGTATCTGTCCGAGCTGATCGAGGAGCGCCGCCGCGCACCCGGCGACGACATGCTCTCGGCCCTGGTCGGCTGGGAGGGCCCGGAGGGGCGGATGAGCCGTGTGGAGCTGCTGAGCACCGCGGCGCTGCTGCTGGTGGCGGGCCATGAGACCACCGTCAACCTGATCACCAACGGCATGCTGACCCTGCTGCGCAACCCCGAGGTGCTCGCGCGGCTGCGCAACGATCCCCATCTGGTCGTCCCACTGGTGGAGGAGTTGCTGCGGTTCGATCCGCCGGTGCAGATGCTTCCCCGGCGCACCCCGCTCTCCGAGATCGACATCGCGGGCGTGACCATCCCCCGGGGGGCGTCCGTCTGGCTGCTGCTGGCCTCGGGCAACCGCGATCCGCAGCGCTTCCTCGACCCCGATCGATTCGAGCCACAGCGCAGGGACAACCAGCACCTCGGCTTCGGCAGCGGCGTCCACAGCTGTTTCGGCGCACCGCTGGCCCGGCTGGAGGCGCAGATCGCACTGACCGAGCTGGCCCGCCGGCTGGACGGGCCCCGGCTGCTGGAGGACCCGCCGACCTACCGGCGCAACGCGGTGCTGCGCGGGCCACGGCATCTGCCGCTCGCCTTCGAGGGGCTGCGGCCGGGCGGATCCCCGAACGGGTCGCGGTGACGGCGGGGCTCAGGACGGGGGCGAAGGGGTCCCCGGCGTGGTTCACCGTGCGCGGGCCCCGGGCGCACTCCTCCCGTCCGCGCCCTTCCCGCCCGTTTCCGTCCCGGCCTCGTCCTTCTCGGCCCGGGCGGCGATGTTCCTGGCCATCCCCCCGAAGACGAGGGCGTGGAAAGGCGCGACCGACCACCAGTAGAGATGCCCGGCCAGGCCGCGCGGATGGAACAGCGCCCGCTGCCGGTACACCGTCCGGCCCCGCCCATCCCCGTCGACCGCCATCTCCAGCCATGCCAGGCCCGGCAGCCGCATCTCGGCCCGCAGCCGCAGCAGCCGGGGCGGCCGGACCTCCTCCACCCGCCAGAAGTCGAGGCTGTCCCCCACTCTGAGCCGCGCCGCGTCCCGGCGGCCCCGGCGCAGCCCGACGCCGCCCACCAGGGTGTCGATCCAGCCGCGCAGCGCCCAGGCGAGAGGCAGCGAATACCAGCCGTTCTCACCACCGATCCCCTCCACCACCCGCCACACGTCCTCCCGCGAGGCGTCCACCACGCGCTCGCGGCGGTCCTGGTAGAGGCTGCCGCCCGCCCAGTCGGGGTCGGTGGGCAGCGGATCGCTGGGCGCGCCGGGGGTGGCGGCGGAGGACCAGCGGGTGGCCACATCCGCGTCGCGGATCCGCCGCAGGGCCAGCTCCAGGGCGCGGTCCACGCCGAGCGGCCCGCCCGGCGGATCGGGCACATAGCGGGTGATGTCCCGTTCGGCACACACCACCTCATGGCGCAGCGACTCCACCAGCGGGCGGGCGATGGCGCCGGGCACGGGGGTGACCAGGCCGACCCACAGACTGGACAGCCCGGGGGTGAGCACCGGCACCTGTGCGATGAGGCGCCGCCGCAGCCCGGTCACCTCCGCGTACCGCTGCATCATGGCCCCGTAGGTGAGCACGTCGGGGCCGCCGATGTCGAAGGCCCGGTGCACCTCGTCCGGCAGCATGGCGCAGCCCACCAGCAGCCGCAGCACATCGCGGACGGCGATCGGCTGGGTGCGGGTGCGCACCCAGCGGGGCGTCACCATCAGCGGCAGCCGCTCGGTGAGATAGCGCAGCATCTCGAACGAGGCAGAGCCCGAGCCGATGATCACCCCGGCCCGCAGAACGGCCGTCGGCACCCCGGAGTCCAGCAGCACCCGCCCCACCTCGGCCCGGGACCGCAGATGGGGCGAGAGCGCGCGCTCGGGGACGCCGTACGGGGTCAGCCCGCCGAGATAGACGATCCGGCGCACCCCCGCGGCGCGGGCCCGAGCGCCGAAGATCCGGGCGGCGCGGCGGTCGGTCTCCTCGAAACCGGGTCCGGTGCCCAGCGCGTGGACCAGGTAGTACGCGACATCCACGCCCTCCATGGCGGCGCGCAGGGACTCCTCGTCGGTCACATCGCCGCGTACGGTCTCCACCCGCGCCACCCAGGGGTGGTCGCGCAGCTTCTCGGGGGAGCGGGCCACACACCGCACCTGATGCCCCGCGGCCAGCAGCTCGGGGACCAGCCTGCCGCCGATATAGCCGGTGGCCCCGGTGACGAGGCAGCGGCGCGGCTCCGGCGCGTGGTGCGGCTGCGGCGTGCGGTGCGGCTCGGATGCGCGGTGCGGCTCCGGCGGACGCTCGGGAAGACCCATGACGCCATGGTGCGCGGGCAGGACAAAACCTGCGAGGTGGGCTCCCTTCGGCGGCATTGTCCGTATCAGGTGTTGGAGGTCGCTTTCCGGTCTCCCCGACCTTCCAGCCTCTCAGCCCGGCCATCTAGGAGACACTCCGGGGGACTTACGTCCTCTGTCCTGAGCGTCTCTCCGGTCGAGCTCCCTCGCTCGCCCCGCAGGCTGTTATTTACGTTACTCCGACCCCCCATGAGCGCCTAGCCCTTTTCGAGCATTTTTTCCAGTTTTCCGGGGGCCGCGGAGCCCGCCCCGGGCCCGGCACTAGGGCTCCTTGGCTGCGCCGGGAGGGGCTGGCCCGGTAGGCTTTCCGTGTGATCTTCAAGCGCATCGGAAACGGTCGGCCCTATCCCGACCACGGCCGGGAAAGCACCCGCCAGTGGGCGGATGTCGCCCCACGCCCGGTACGTCTTGACCAGTTGGTCACGACGAAGCAGCAGCTCGACCTGGAGACGCTGCTCGCGGAGGACTCGACGTTCTACGGTGACCTCTTCGCCCATGTCGTGAAATGGCAGGGCGACCTCTATCTGGAGGACGGGCTGCACCGGGCGGTGCGCGCCGCGCTCCAGCAGCGCCAGGTGCTGCACGCGCGCGTCCTGGAGCTCGAGGGCTGACCACGCCCCCGCGCGTCCTCCGGTGACCGATCGCCGCTGATCGACTTCCGATCTTTGTTGGCCCTTTCGGGTTGGTCTGAGCACCAACCATTGATCATTTAGTAGGCATCGCCACCTGGCCGCACTACGCTGCGCACATGAGCATGCTGACCCCTCCCGGCATGGGCGGAAAGTACCGCATTACGGGCGATCGCTACCCGCGGATGAGCCGACCCCGGAGCCGCCGGCGACTGGTGTTCGCCTCGTTCGGCTCGGTCATGGCGCTCGGCCTGGTCGGCTGGGGAACACTTCAGCTCATCGACGTCTTCTCCGGCGACAGCGGCGACCAGAAGGTCCGCGCGGCGAACGGCACCGGGGAGTGCGAGCGCGGCGACAAGGGCCCCGCCGAGAACAACGCGAAGTCCGGCCGGGGCGACAGCGGCCAAGGCGGCCAGGGCGGTCATGGCGGCCGCACGGGCGGGAAGCTGCCGAAGCCCTCGCAGATCACGGTGAACGTCTACAACGCGACCACGCGATCCGGCCTCGCCAAGGACACCGCCGAGGAGCTCGAGAAGCGTGGCTTCAAGATCGGGAAAGTGGGCAACGCCCCGGCCCAGTATGACAAGAAGGTCAAGTCCCCCGGGATACTGCTCGGCGCCCCCGGCGCCGGCGACGGGGCCTTCAATGTGCTCGGCACCCAGCTCAACGGCGCCCAGACCAAGAACGACGCGCGCGACGGCAAGGACATCGACCTGATCATCGGCAACGGTTTCAAGGACCTGGTCAAGCAGAAGGACGCCGACAAGGCGCTGACCGCCCTGGCCAAGCCCTCGCCCACGCCCACCGGAACGCCCTGCCGCTGACCCGCGCCGCCGCTGACCCACAGCCGGGTGGGCGCCGACCTGGCGCGGGTCGCTCCGCTCCGGCACTGCCTGCCCGGCGTCGGCCCGGCACCGACCGCTCGGCGCCGGTCAGATCGGCGCCGACCTGGGCGCCGACCAACCGAGAGCCCCCTGCGAGAGGCACTCAGCCCGCGGCTTGAGAGGCGCTCAGCCCGCGGCCCCGTACATCCGGTCACCCGCGTCGCCGAGCCCGGGCACGATGTACCCCTGCTCGTTGAGCCGCTCGTCGACGGACGAGGTGACCACCGTCACCGGCGCCCCCGCAAGCTCGCGCTCCATGAGCTCGACGCCCTGGGGCGCCGCCAGCAGACACAGCGCGGTCACATCGTCGGCGCCGCGCGATATCAGCTCCCTGATCGCGGCGACCAGCGTGCCGCCGGTGGCGAGCATCGGGTCCAGGACGTACACCTGACGTCCGGAGAGGTCCTCGGGCATCCGGGTGGCGTAGGTGGACGCCTGGAGCGTCTCCTCGTCCCGGATCATGCCCAGGAAGCCGACCTCCGCGGTGGGCAGCAGCCGCACCATGCCGTCGAGCATCCCCAGACCGGCCCGCAGGATGGGCACGACCATGGGGCGCGGATGGGACAGCCGCACCCCGGTCGTGGCCGTCACCGGGGTTTCGATGTCGACCTGCTCGGTGCGCACATCGCGGGTGGCCTCGTACGCGAGCAGGGTCACCAGCTCGTCGGCGAGCCGCCGGAAGGTGGGGGAGTCGGTGCGCTTGTCGCGCAGCGTGGTGAGTTTGTGCGCCACCAGCGGGTGGTCGACGACGTGGATCCGCATGGCAATGACACTAACCGAGCCCCCTGAGCCCGGCTGTCGCCGGTGACCCCCTTCCGCGCGCCCCCGCCGCGCTCGACCGTCTGCCGCCGTACTGGCATCAAACCGCCGATTCGGGGGAAAGTGGGCAGAAGCGCCCGGGCTGCCGCCGGGCGATCACCTCGGCTCCGAGGAGTGATGTGACCATGGCCGACGCGACCGCGATGGAAACCTCCGCGGACCGCCGCCGCCGTCGCGAACGCTTCCTGCGCGCGCTGAACGAGGCCAGGGCGGTACGGAACCAGGCGCGTCCCCGCCAGGCCCGCGCGGCCCGGATGCGCCGTGCGATACACATGCGGACGTTCTCCTGGTGAGCCCTGGTGAGCTTCCGCCGAACCGCCGGAGAGGGTTTCCGCGCGTTTCGATTCCGTCCGCGTGAGCCACATCTCTTTGGACTGGTGCACGACGCAGCGTGGAAGACCTCTCGCGAAGCGACGGTTTCTGCCACGATTCCGATTGGGGCGGGACACTGTCCCGCCCGCCCCCGGCACGCCTATGACCAGTGGGAGAGTCACGGTGTACTTCGCCGCATTGCTCGCGCGCACCGCAGAAGGGTGGGAAGCGAGCGACACAGAGCTCGATGACGTGGAAACCCTGACGGATCTGATCGAACTGGCCCGTCTGGCCGCGAAGGATGACGACACGGTATTGGCGTTCATCGAGCACGAAGACGCGTGGTTCGGCGTCGTCCGCGTGGACGGCGAGGACGACCCGCACATCTATGTATCGGACGCGGCAGCGGCCGCCCGCACCTCGTACGGCTCGATGCTCACCGACGAGTTGCTGGGCCGGGACCCCGACGACGATCTGGACAGCCTGGTCGACCTGGACGGCACCGAGGACGGCGAGCCGGACCGGGACGACGAGGACGCCGACGACGCCCCGGTCCCGATCGGCCCGCTCGGCGACGCCGACATCCTGGCCGACCTCGGCATGGACGAGAAGGAGCTGAAGGCCCTCGACGGGGACGCCCTCGAATCGATCGCCGAGATGCTGGGTTGCAGCATGGAGGGGCTGGAGGCGGTGCGCTGACCGCCGCCGCCAGCCGACCCCGCCCACCCCGTCACCGCACCGATCCGCACGACCCGTACGACCGGCACGACTCGTACGACCGGCACGTCCGGTACGACCTGAACCGATCCGAACCAATCCGAACCGCACGAAACGACCCGCACTGACGTCATGAGCGATCCGCTGACCGGCCTCCTGCCCGGCCCCGACCCCGACCCCCTGCGCGACCCCTGGCGCTCCCCGATGCGCCTGGCGCTGGAGGAGGCGGTTCGGGCACCCGAGACGGGAGATGTGCCGGTCGGCGCCGTCGTGCTGGGCCCGGACGGCGCGGTACTCGGCCGCGGCCGCAACGAGCGCGAGGCCCACGGCGACCCCACGGCCCACGCCGAGGTCCTCGCCCTCCGAGCCGCCGCCCGCCGCCTCGGCGGCTGGCGGCTGACCGGCTGCACCCTGGTGGTCACCCTGGAGCCCTGCACGATGTGCGCCGGCGCGATCGTCCTGTCCCGTCTCGACCGGCTGGTCTACGGCGCCGTGGACGAGAAGGCCGGCGCGGTCGGCTCCCTCTGGGACGTCGTCCGCGACCGCCGCCTCAACCACCGCCCCGAGGTCATCGCGGGCGTCCTGGCGGAGGCATGCGCGGCCCCGTTGACCGACTTCTTCCGCAAGCCCTGACGTCCTCGGCCGGGCCCCGATCCGGCCCTGTCCCGGCCCCGTCCCGGAACCGATTTCGGTTACCGGCCGCCCGTCCGCTAGGCTCTCCCTCGGTAGCGTGTCCGAGCGGCCGAAGGAGCGCGCCTCGAAAGCGCGTGAGGGGGCAACTCCTCCGTGGGTTCAAATCCCACCGCTACCGCTCGAAGAACGTAGGGCCCGGCTCATCAGAGCCGGGCCCTACGTGTTGTGTTGCGGGTGTGTGGTCGCCCGGGGACGTTCCTCCCGTCAGGGGCCCGACGGTGGCGGCTGCTGCTGGTTCGGGTCCTGCTGCGGAGGC
>NZ_JANIIC010000078.1 GCF_024519315.1 Streptomyces malaysiensis subsp. samsunensis
GCGGGGCGCGCCCCGCCCCGGGGCCCCCCCCCCCGCCGCGCCCCCCCGCCGCTCGGAGCGGCGGGCCGTGTCACGGGCGTCGGACGCCTCCCGGTACTGCCACACCGCGGCCCCGCCGAACGCGGCGGCCGCGGCCACACAGGCCGCCAGCGCGAAGCTCATCGCCCGCCGCCCGGTGCGCCGCCGCGGGCCGGCGTGGGACTCCCGGGCCTCCCGCGCCGCCACCCGGGGCGGCTCCTGGCGGACCGTGGCGATCCGCCGCATCACATCGTCCTTCATCGTCGGGGGCGGGGTCAGGGCCGTGGCCACCGCCAGCTTCGCGGCGGTCTCCCGAAGCTCCCGCACCTCCTGACGACAGGCGTCACAGACCGCCAGATGTCGCTCGAACTCGGTCAACTCCCGCCCCGACAGGGCGTACACCGCATACGCCCCGGTCAATGTGTGCAGATCCGCCCTGGTCATGCGCCGACCCCCATGCAGTCCCGGAGCCGGATGAGCCCGTCCCGGAGTCTGGTCTTCACGGTCCCGAGCGGCAGGGACAGCAACTCCGCCACCTCACGGTAGGAACGGCCCCGGTAGTAGGCGAGGGTCACCGACTGACGCTGGAGCTCGGTCAGCGTCCGCATGCACCGCCGCACCTGCTCGCGTTCGAGCCTGGCCTCCACCTGCTCGGTCACCTCGTCGAACGCCGGGGTACGGGAGAGCAGCGCGGCGCGCTCCTCGCGGCCGGAGGCGGCCTGCGCCGAGCGCACCCGGTCCACGGCGCGCCGGTGTGCCACCGTCATGATCCAGGCCATGGCGCTGCCCCGGCCCGGCTCGAACCGCGCCGCGGACCGCCACACCTCGACCAGGACCTCCTGGGTGACCTCCTCGGCCTGGGCCGGGTCGCGCAGCAGACTGCGCGTCAGCCCCAGGACGGGCCCGCTGACGGCGTCGTAGAGGGCTCCGAACGCGTTCTGGTCCCCCCGGGCCACCATCTGGAGCAGCTCTTCGAGGTCCGGTCCGCGCGCGGCCGGTCCGCCGATGTACACGGGTTCTCTCACAAGCCGTCCTTCCGGGAACGATGCGGCGCACACGGAGGTGTCGTACCTCATTCGTCGCCCGGACGGGTCCGGATTGGTCAAGGTGCTCCGAACACATCAAGGTGTGCCGGACAGGCAGGGCAAAGGTGCGCCGGACACACGCGAGGAAGGTGTGCCGGACACGCGCTACGGGGCTGCGGACACGCGTTACGGGGCTGCGGACACGCGCTACGGGTGTGTGGACACGCGCTGCGGGTGTGCGGACACGCGCGAGGCCACCGGCGGCCCGCTCGGCCGCGGCGGCCTCGGCGCCCCGGCGTCAGTCAGTGGTGAGGGTGAGCCCGTAGGTCGTCAGGATCGGGTTCACCGGCTGGTAGTACGTCGTTCCGCCGACGGTGCAGTTGCCGGAGCCGCCGGAGGTGACGCCCTGCGCCTCGCTGCCCGAGATGTACGGGCCGCCGGAGTCACCCGGTTCGGCGCAGACGTTGGTGCGGGTGACGCCCCTGACCGTGCCCTGGGGATACTGCACGCTGGTGTCGTGCTGCTGGATGGTGCCGCAGTGCCAGCCGGTCGTCGAACCGGAGCGGCAGACGGACGAGCCCACCGGCGCCGCCTGCGAGCCGGTGACGGTGACATTGGCGCCCGCGGGGCCGATCACCCACGGCTGCGGAGCCCAGTCGGCGTTGGTGGACACCCATGCGTAGTCATTGCCGGGGAAGGTGGAGCCCTGGAAGCTGCCCTGGGCCACCCGGTTGAAGCCGGTGGTGGTGTCGCCCGGACTGCCGCAGTGGCCGGCGGTGACAAAGCCGTTCCGCTCGCCCTGGGCCACCGGGAAACCGATCGAGCAGCGGCCGGCGTCGTTGATGTAGAACGCCTCGCCGCCCCGCAGGTCGTACAGCGGGCCCGGCCGCTCGGCCGACTCCACCACCCGTACGACCTCCCGGTCCGCACCGCTCGCGGCGACGAATGCGGCCGCCTCGTCGGGCTTGGTCGACTGCACCACGACGCTGTTGCTCTTGACGTCGACGTACCAGGCGGAGGCGACATCGGCCGCCGGGGGCCGCTCCGAGGCGGCGCGGTCCAGGGCCTCCTTGGCGTCGGTGAGGGCTTTGAGGTTGTGCTTGACGACGGCGGCCTTGGCGCCCCCGGCCGTGATGGTGCCGCTCTGCTGCTCGTCGGTGGTGGCGACGGTGAGTTCGGCGGTGTTGCCGGACACCCACGCGCCGCCGTAGGTGCTGCCCAGGCTCTTGCGCAGGCCCGGTTCCGCGGCCCCGGCCCGGAACTCGTTGGATATCCGCATCCGTGCCTCATCGGCCGTCAGGCCCAGATCGCGCTGCATCGAGGCCAGCATCTCGGGGGGCACCTCCCTCCGGGGCCGGGGGGAGGGTTCACCGGGATCGGCCACCGCGGGTATGCCGTTCCCCAGGAAGAGGGCGGCTATCGCGACGGTGCAACCGGCGGCCAACTCGAGGCCGTGACGGCGTCTGCGGGACATCTTCGGTCTCCTCGGCTAGGGGAATGGTCACGCTGCGTGCCCATCTGGGCGCCAAGCGTAATTGCCGGGGACCTGCCTCGCTCGGTGGGCCGCGTCGGCCCCGTATCGGGGGTCATGCGCCCGGGATATGCCACGACGCGGCCGGGGGCGACCAACGTGACCACGGGTCCATCACCGCGACGCGGATACGGGTCCGCCCCGCCGCGGGGCACGCGACGGGGCGGACGGCGGAGCCGGTGGAGCGCTCGGGCACACCCGGGCGCTCGGGCTCACCCGTTGAAGGTCTCGGGGTCGAAGCCCAGACGGACGCCGGTCCCGAGGGAGTCGATCGCCGCGAGGTCCTCGGAGTCCAGCTGGAAGTCGAAGACGTCGATGTTCTCCTTGATCCGCGACGGGGTCACGGACTTGGGGATCACCACATTGCCGAGGTCCAGATGCCAGCGCAGCACCACCTGGGCCGGGGACTTCCCGTGCTTCTCGGCGATCGCCGCCAGCTTCGGGTCCTCCAGCAGGCCCTTGCCCTGGCCGAGCGGGGACCACGCCTCGGTGGCGATCTCATGGCGGGCGTTGAAGGCGCGCAGCTCCGCCTGCGGCAGCTGCGGGTGCAGCTCGATCTGGTCGATCACCGGGACGATCGAGGTCTCGGAGAGCAGCCGCTGGATGTGGGCGGGGTGGAAGTTGGACAGGCCGATGGCCTTGGCGCGGCCCTCGGCGTAGATCTTCTCGAACGCCTTCCACGAGTCCACGTACTTGTCGACCGCGGGCAACGGCCAGTGGATCAGATAGAGGTCCACATACTCCAGGCCCAGCTTGGTCAGCGAGGTGTCGAAGGCGCGCAGGGCCGAGTCGTACCCCTGGTCGCCGTTCTGGAGCTTGGTGGTGATGAACAGCTCGTCGCGTGCGACGCCCGACGCGGCGAGCCCCTTCCCCGTGCCCTCCTCGTTGCCGTATATGGCGGCCGTGTCGATGCTGCGGTACCCGGCGTCCAGCGCGTTGCGCACCGCGACCTGTGCCTCGTCGTCCGGGATCTGCCAGACACCGAAGCCGAGCTGCGGCATCCGTACGCCGTTGTTGAGCGTGATGAAGGGGACGTTGCTCACGAGCAGTCGATCCTTACGTCGGATGTGGATTACGTGCTTCCAACAAGTGCAACGATCAACGGTCGGCCGTCATTCCCACGGGCCCGCCTACCAGGCCCGCCCGCGCAGGACCACCACCCCGTTCCCGTCCGACCCGATGCGCTCCGCCGCCCGCCGCGCCGCCTGTGCCAGCGTGGGCACCTCGCCCAGCAGGGCGTAGAGCCCGCCCGTGAAGGCCGCCGAGGCCGCGCCGTCCAGCGGGCCGCGATGGGCGACGACCACCTCGGCCGCACGGGTGAAGAGCGCCGCCAGGGGCGCGCCGTCGGGGCAGCCGAGCACCACACCGAGCAGCGGGGCGCCGGTCAGCCGGCGGTACGCGGTCAGCAGCTCGGCCAGGCGGGCGGCGGGTGTGCGATACGCCTGCCCGTCGCCGTCCTCGAAGACCAGTGTGTGCCCCTCGCGGCGGCAGACCAGATGCAGCACATCCGGGCGTACGGTGAGGATCCGCCGCAGATCGGCGGCGGCCGCGGCGGGGCACCGGTCCACCGTGAGGACGCCCCGCGCGGCCCGCCGGACCGCGGCTAACTCCTGGGCGCCCGGGGCGGCGCCGGTCACCAGCACCCGCCGGACACCGCCCCCGCCCGGCTCCCGTACCGCGGCGCGGAACACCTCGTTGTGCGGATAGGTGGCACAGGCGGCGGCCAGGATGCGCAGTCTGCCGTCCGCGACCCGGTCCGCGGCCACCGCTCCGGCCACCGCGGACCAGAACTCGGCGGCGGTGGTGGCCGCCGGGATGTGCTCGGTGGGGAAGCCCGCCCTGCGCAGCAGCGCCACGGCGGACGAGCCGGGCGGGAAGACCCGCGTCAACTCCCCGATCTCCTCGGTCGTCAGCGCCGGATGCCCGTCCCCGTCCTGGCCGTCCACCGTTCCCCGTCGCTCCTTGCCCGTGCTCGTACCGCTTGTGCCCCCGTTCCGTTCCCCCGTTCCCCCGTTCCCCGTTCCGCCTCCGCGTGTGGCGCCTCTACTGAAGCGCGGCCAGGCGCAGGGGTTCGTCGAGCTCCTCCCGGAAGCGGTGCAGGGTGTGCCCCTCGCGCACCGTCGCGCCCACCGCGACCGCCGCCCGGCTCACCGCCCCGCGCGGTGCCCGTACCACCATGGCCAGCCGGTACGTACCACCGATACGCACCGCCGAGGTGTGCCGGATCTCCCAGCCCGGATCGGAGCGCAGCTCACGCCGAGCCTCCAGGCAGATCCGCTCGCCGTACGCGGTGCGGGCACCGTCGTGGAATCCGAGCCGGGGGCCGAGGTGGGCCGCGTGCGCCGGTGCGGTGGCCTTCGCATCCGCGGTGAGCTGGCGCGGGGTCATGGACCAGGCCACCGGCTGGAAGACCGCGGTGCCCCGCCGCACCGGTTCGGCCGTGAGGGTGACATCGAGATTGACCGAGTGCAGTGCGGGGTCCGGTGCGTCCCGGGCGCAGGTCACCGACAGGTGCACCAGGTGGTAGACGGCGTTGTCCGCCTCGGTTCGGAGGAAGTCCAGGAGTTCCGGATCCGGTCCCACGAGCTCCGTGGTCACCGGTAAGGCCACCGGCCCGCCCAGGATCACCCGTCCGGCCAGCCTCGGGCCGCTGGGCTGGGGTTTTTCCTCGGACATCAGTGCCAGTTCGCGTTCGGGAAGTTCGGGGAGAATGACGTCGATCATTTCGTGCCCCCTTCGCGGCTCAGGTTTGGTACAGCGCCTCGACCTCGACGGCGTACGCCTGTTCGATGGCCTTTCGCTTCAGTTTCAGCGAAGGCGTCAGCAGACCATGCTCCTCGGAGAACTGCGCGGCAAGTATCCGGAAGGTACGAATCGACTCCGCCTGGGAGACGGTGGTGTTCGCCGCGACCACCGCACGCCGGATCTCGGTCTCCAGATCGGGGTCCCGGACCAGGTCGCCCGGTGGCATCTCCGGTTTGCCGCGCATCGTCAGCCAGTGTGCGACCGCCTCCGGGTCCAGCGTGACCAGCGCCGCGATATACGGACGGTCGTTGCCGACCACCAGGCACTGGGCGACCAGCGGATGCGCCCGCACCCGCTCCTCCAGACCCACCGGGGAGACGGTCTTGCCGCTCGAGGTCACCAGGATCTCCTTCTTCCGCCCGGTGATCGTGAGGTAGCCGTCCTCGTCCAGCGTGCCCAGATCGCCGGTGGCGAGCCAGCCGTCGCGCAGCACCGCGTCGGTGGCCTTGGGATCGCCGAGGTAGCCCTCGAAGACCTGGCCGCCGCGCACCCACACCTCGCCGTCGTCGGCCAGATGCACCGTGGTGCCGGGTATCGGCACCCCGACCGTGCCGAAGCGGGTCTGCTCGGGCGGGTTGGCGGTGGCGGCGGCGGTGGACTCGGTGAGGCCGTAGCCCTCGTAGATGGTCACGCCCGCGCCCGCGAAGAACAGCCCGAGCCGCCGCTCCATCCCCGAACCGCCCGACATGGCGTGCCGGACCCGGCCGCCCATCGCGGCGCGCACTTTGCCGTACACCGTCTTCTCGAAGAACTGGTGCTGCATGCGCAGGGCGGCGCTCGGCCCCGGCCCGGTGCCGAACGCCTTGGCCTCCTGCGCCTCCGCGTACCGCACCGCCACGTCCACGGCCCTCTCGAAGATCCCGGACTTGCCCTCCGTCTCGGCCTTGCGGCGGGCCGCCGCGAACACCTTCTCGAAGATGTAGGGCACCGCGAGGATGAAGGTCGGCCGGAAGGTCTTCAGATCGGGCAGCAGCGCGGCGGCCGAGAGCTTGGGCTGGTGCCCGAGCTTGACCTTGCCGCGAATGGAGGCGACTTCGACCATCCGGCCGAAGACATGGGCGAGCGGGAGGAAGAGCAGGGTGGCGGCCTCGTCGTTCCGCTTGGAGTGGAAGGCCACCTCATAGCGCTCGACGATGTTGTCGCACTCGGCCATCAGATTGGAATGGGTGATCACACAGCCCTTGGGGCGGCCGGTGGTGCCCGAGGTGTAGATGATGGTCGCGGGATGCTCGGGGGTCACGGCCAGCCGGTGCCGTTCGACCGTGTCGTCCTCGATCGACTCCCCGTCGGCCAGCAGCTCCTCCAGCGCCCCCGCGTCCAGCTGCCACAGACGCCTGAGATGCGGCAGCCGGCCGACCACCGAGCCGACCGTCATCGCATGGTCCTCATGCTCCACCACACAGGCGGAGACCCCCGCGTCATGCAGCATCCAGCAGACCTGCTCGGCGGAGGAGGTGGGGTACAGCGGGACGCTCGTGGCGCCCAGGGTCCACAGCGCGAAGTCGAAGAGCGTCCATTCGTAGCGGGTGCGGGACATGATGGCGACCCGGTCGCCGAAGCGGACCCCGTGGGCCAGCAGCCCCTTGGCGAGCGCCGTCACCTCGTCCCGGAACCGGCCCGCGGACACGTCCTCCCAGCGTTCGTCCGCGGTCTTGCGCGCCAGCGCCACCCGGAGGGGGTCGGAGTCCGCATGGTCGAAGACGGCATCCGCCAGTCCTCCGGCCTGAGGCGGCGTCGCCAACGGGGGGACGGTGAACTCGCGCAATACCTTGCTCCTTGAAGCCGCTGGGCACAGCGCCGCGACCGTACCCGATCCGGCCCCGATACGGGAGAGGTGTTTTGTGCCCGGAACGCACGGAATGCCTGGCGGGCGGGGAGGTGAAAGGGGGTCAATCAGGCGCCGACGAGGGCGGATTGCGTGGAGTCTGCTCCTATGCGCCGCGTGTGTGGCTTATATGTAACGGTCTTCTGCACGAAATCTCTCCGATCGCGGCACCGGCCCCGCCAGGATCGCGGCGGCGAGTCGCTCCGCGGTGGCGTGCGAGGCGCCGTCCCGCTGCCGCTTTCCGTACAACAGTACGAAATCCACCGGGCCGAGGTCGGGCAGCCCGGCCCGTTCGGGGACCGGCGCCAGGCCGGGCGGAATCAGGCCATGGGTGTGTGCCATCACCCCGAGCCCGGCGCGCGCCGCCGCGACCAGCCCGTTGAGACTGCCGCTGGTGCACACGATCCGCCATGACCTGCCGTGCCGCTCCAGCACATCCAGCGCACGGGCCCGGGTCAGCCCGGGTGGCGGGAAGACGATCAGGGGGAGCGGACGGTCCGGATCCAGCCGCAGCCGTTCGGCGCCGATCCACACCAGCCGGTCCCGCCACACCAGCTGCCCGCCCGGCCGCTCATCCGACCGCTTGGCCAGCACCAGATCCAGCTTGCCCGCCTCCAGCCGCTCATGCAGGGTGCCCGACAGCTCGACGGTGAGCTCCAGGTCCACCTCGGGGTGGTCGCGCCGGAACCCCTCCAGGATCTCCGGCAGCCGCGTCACCACGAAGTCCTCCGAGGCGCCGAAGCGCAGCCGGCCGCGCAGCCGGGTGCCCCGGAACCAGCTCGCCGCCCGCTCGTTCGCCTCCAGGATGGAGCGGGCGAACCCCAGCATCGCCTCGCCGTCCAGTCCACCCCATGGGTGTCACGGGCGAACAGCTGCCGCCCCACGGCCGCCTCCAGCTTGCGCACCTGCTGGCTCACGGTGGACTGGCGCACTCCGAGCCGGTCGGCGGCCTGGGTGAAGCTGAGGGTCTGGGACACCGCGAGAAACGTCCGGAGCTGGGCGGGGTCGTACATGCGGCCACTGTACGAGGTCATCACGGAACGCGATGGCAGTCAGAGCGGTATACGGGATTCCCGATGGCCTTGATCGGGAGCATGATGAACGGGGCCCCGTCCGTGTCCGAAACGCCAGCCGAGAAAGAGCGAGAAAGAGAACGAATGCCCAGCCCGCACCGCCCGCACCGCCCGCGTCTGCGCAAGATCGCCCTTCCCTCCTGGCTCCCCCTGGACGGTTTCATCCTCGGACTCGTCGGCACCGTGGCGCTCGCCGCGCTGCTCCCGGTCAGCGGCCGGGCCGCCACCGTCACCGACGGGGCCACCACGGTCGCGGTCGCCTTCCTCTTCTTCCTCTACGGCGCCCGGCTCTCCACCCGTGAGGCGCTGGACGGAGTGCGCCACTGGCGGCTCCATCTGACCGTGCTGGTGTGCACCTTCGTCATCTTCCCGGCCCTCGGCCTGGCCGCGCGCGGGCTGGTGCCGTACGTACTGACCCATCCCCTCTACACCGGGCTGCTCTTCCTGTGCCTGGTGCCCTCCACGGTCCAGTCCTCCATCGCCTTCACCTCGATCGCCCGGGGCAATGTCGCCGCCGCGATCTGCGCGGGCTCCTTCTCCAGCCTGCTCGGCGTGGTCGTCACCCCGGTGCTGGTCGCGCTGTTGCTGGGCGGCAGCGGCGGCGGTTTCTCGGCCGACTCGATGGTCAAGATCGGACTTCAGCTGCTGGCCCCCTTCCTCGCCGGTCAGCTGCTGCGCCGCTGGATCGGCGGCTTCATCTCCCGCCATCGGTCGGTGCTGCGGCTCGTCGACCGCGGCTCGGTGCTGCTCGTGGTCTACGCGGCGTTCAGCGAGGGCATGACCCGGGGCATCTGGCACCAGGTCACCCCGGCCCGGCTGGCGATCCTCCTCGGCGTCGAGGCGGTCCTGCTCACGGTGATGCTCACGCTCACCTCGTACGGCTCGCGGAAGCTGGGCTTCGTCCGGGAGGACCGGATCACCATCGTCTTCGCGGGGTCGAAGAAGAGCCTGGCCGCCGGGCTGCCGATGGCGAGTGTGCTCTTCGGCGCCCAGGCGAGCCTGGCGGTGCTGCCGCTGATGCTCTTCCACCAGATGCAGCTGATGGTCTGCGCGGTGCTGGCCCGCCGCTACGCGGCGCGGGCGCCGGAGGCGGTGGAGACGGGGGCGGGCACGGGCACGGGAGCCGAAGGGCGGCCGGGGACTCGGGCTCGTACGGACGGCGCGGAGAGCGCGGACACCGCGCTGACCCGCGTCTGACGTCGGCTTTCGCCGGGCGGGCTTTCGGCCGATGGGGCCCTCCGGCGGTCGGGCCTCCTGCGGCTGGGCCTCCGGAGGTCGGGCTTTCGGCGGGCGGCGGCTTGTGGACGGGCGTTGTCAGACCCCTCTGGGAGGATCCGGGCATGACGACGCCGACGCTTCAGCTGACCATCGACTGTGCCGAGCCACGCCGGATGGTGGCCTTCTGGTCCGAGGCCCTGGGCTATGTGCCCGAGCCCCCGCCGGGCGGCCATGCCACCTGGCGGGAGTACTGGGCGGATATGGGGGTGCCCGCGGCGGAGCTGCCCCCCGGGGCCGGGGAGACCCCGGAGTCCATCGTGGATCCGGAGGGGCAGGGTCCGCGGGTGTGGTTCCAGCAGGTTCCGGAGTCGAAGGTCACCAAGAACCGGCTTCATCTCGATCTGAAGGTGGGCGGTGGGCGTGATGTGCCCCTCGCGGTCCGCACCGAGCGCGTCACCGCGACCGTGGACCGGCTGAAGGGGGCCGGGGCCACGATCCTGCGGATCATGGACGAGCCGGAGATGGAGTACTACGCGGTGGTGCTCCAGGACCCGGAGGGCAATGAGTTCTGTGTGGTCTGACGGTGTTGTCCGGTATGCGGCTCCGCCGGAGCGCTCAGCCGTGGGATGACCGCACGCGGTCCAGGGGGAGGCGGACGAGGGGGCCGGAGTGGGAGCCGTCGAGCGGGGCGTTGAACTCGCGGACGCGCCGCAGCTCGGTGTCGGTCAGGGCGCGGGCGTACAGACGGAACTCATCGAGATCGCCCGTCATATGGGAGCGGCTGTCCACGGCCTGGCCGAGGTGGAGGCCGAAGGGCGCGGTGCGGCTGACGGTGCCCGGGGCGTCGGGGGCGGTGACGGCGGTGCCGCCGTCCACGGTGAGGGAGAGCCGGCCGCCGCCGCGGACCAGGGCGAGGTGGTGCCACTGCCCGTCGTTGTACGCGGCGTCGGTGGACACCGAGGCGTTGGTGAAGGTGGCGAAGCCGTTGACCGTGGTCATCAGCGCCCGGATCCGGTTGCTCCCGGGCTCACCGCGCAGCCAGACCTGCGGCTGTTTGTCGCCGATGCCGCCCATCCAGAGGAACGGATGCTGCCCGGAGGCGGCCGAGTAGCGGAACCACAGGCTCACGGTGAAGTCGCGGGTGCCCAGCGGCAGCGCGTTCCGGTACGGGACGCGTACCGCGTCGTCCGTGCCGTCGAAGGACAGCGCCCCGTCGAAGCGGCCGTCGGCGCGTGTCGCCGCGCCGCCGAGCACGGTCGCGGACCGGGCGCCGGACGCGCGGTCGTCGGTGGTGGGGGCGGGCGGCTGGCGGGAGCCCAGCCAGTCCTCGGTGAAGCGGGCGAAGCGGATCTCGTCACGGGCGTCCACCGCACCGCCCTCGTACAGCAGCCCCACCGTGCCGGGTGAGATCGCCACCATGTCGGAGTAGCCGGACCAGTCGGTGGTGACGACCTTGCCGCGCTCGACACCGTCCCAGGTGCGGGCCTCGTCCCAGGAGGAGCGGACCATCATGGTGCGGCGGCGGTCGGGGTCGGCGGGGGCGGAGAAGAGCAGCCGGCTGTGGCCGTCGCGGGCCGGGTCGCGCAGCCGCAGGATCGACCCCTGCACCTGGGGGGTGGGCAGATCGGGGATGGTGCGGAACGGCCCGGTGAAGCTCTGGCCGCCGTCCCGGCTGATGGCGTAGTCGCGGTGGCCCAGATCGGTGCCGTCCTGCTCCCGTCCGCTGACGTAGATCGATCCGTCGGCGCGCTCCACCAGCGTCATCTCGGACGGCTTCTGGCGGAAGGTGCCGTCCTCGGCGAGCGGATAGGTGTCCACCGCGCCGATGCGCCAGCGGTTGCCGCCGTCGTCGCTGTAGGCGAGCGCGGCGTGGTTGTGGGTGATGCGGCCGCCGCTGAAGCTCTCCGTGTTGAGGGTGAAGACCAGCCGGCCCTTGTGCCGGCCGCGCTGGAGCTGGATGCCGTGGACGGGGCCGGTGGCGTACCAGGAGTTCCACCCCGGCGGCACCAGCGAGGAGCTCATATCGCGCGGGGCCGACCAGGTGGCGCCGTTGTCGTCGCTGTACTGGAGATGCGGGCTGCGGTCACAGGGGACGTCACAGCTCTGGGAGTCGTCGCGGCCGGTGTTGTACGTGCTGGCGAGCACGATGCGGCCGGTGCGCATGTCCACGACGGGCGCGGGGTTGCCGTGGGTGTCCCCCTCGCCCTCGTTGATCACTTGGAGCGGGCCCCAGGTGCGGCCGCCGTCGGTGGAGCGCTTGAGCACCAGATCGATGTCCCCGGCGTCGCCGCAGTTGTCGACCCGGCCCTCGGCGAAGGCGAGCAGGGTGCCGTCCTTGGCCTTGACGACCGCCGGAATCCGGAAGCAGGAGTAGCCCTGTTCCTGGGCGGACTTGAAGAGGACCTGTTGTTCGAAGCCGGAGTCGGTACGGGCCGCGGACGCGGTGGAATCCGTGTCCGCGGCCCGTACCGGAAGCGGGATCAGGGCCAGCGCCGCGGCGGTGAGGAGCACGGCGGCGCGGCGCCGCCAAGGTCTGGTGCCGGAGCGCGGTGGTCTGCTGCGGGGACGTGTGCGGAGAACTGACGCCATGGTCACGGCCTGCCCTTCAGACTGCCTCGTTGAGGCATCGGCATCTGGACGTCGAGACCGTCGGGCATCACGCCATGAGGCATGACGCCATCAGGACATCAAGACATCCCATGTCTCACAC
Source organism: Streptomyces malaysiensis subsp. samsunensis (assembly GCF_024519315.1). Lineage (GTDB taxonomy): Bacteria > Actinomycetota > Actinomycetes > Streptomycetales > Streptomycetaceae > Streptomyces > Streptomyces malaysiensis. The sequence goes on from NZ_JANIIC010000078.1 coordinate 12,206, forward strand.
ATGACTGCGGCTGAAAGTGTCTCGTCCTGTGGTCGCCCGGACAAGGACCGTGCGTCATATCCTCGTGACACTGGGCCAGTTGGGGTGCGGGCGGGGCGCGAGAGGGCGGCTGCCCGCCCCCTGGACCCCGCCCCGGGGGTCCGCCTCCGGGCCTCGCCCCCCCCGGCGGGATCCGCCCCGGGCCGCGGCCGGCTTCGGTCAGCCCATGGCCGACTGACCGGCCGTGATGACACTGTCCAGCAGTGAGCGGGACAGCTCGCCGATCCGCATGGGCCCTCCTCCTCGCGCCCGGAACTCTCCAGCGGATGTCAGGGTTTACGGCTTCGGACTCCGTCGCACAGAACGCGGTCGGTGAGGCCCTGAAGGGCCGCCTCGGCCCGGAGCACCTGCTCGTCGTCGGCGGTCTTGCCGGTGGAGCTGATGGTCACCGAGCGCCGCCCGCCCTCGGTGAAGCCGGTGCGCACCGTGGCCCCTTCGAGGTCGCCGCCGTGGCCCCAGCGATAGCCGCCGCAGCTGAGCGGCTGCCGCATCAGCCCGAGCCCGTACTGGGCGTGGGGGAACGCCACCTCGAAGTCCTCCGCGACGGGGACGGTCCGGCGCATCTCGGCCAGCTGCGCCGGGGGCAGCAGACGGCCGCTCAGCAGTGCGGTGAAGAACCGGTCCAGATCGCGGTCGGTGCTGATGAGCGAACCGGCCGCACCGCCCCAGGAGACGTTCCGGAGCGTGGTGTCCAGCCAGGTGCTGGAGCCGGGGAAGCGCTGATACGTATGCGCGTACGGGGCCTTCAGCCGTGGATCGTCCCCGGGCTCCGATGTGCCGGTCAGGCCCAGCGGGCGGATGATCCGGTCGCGGACCTCCTCCGGCCACGGGTGTCCGGTGACCTTCTGGATGATCATTCCGGCGAGGACAAAGCCGGGGTTGGAGTAGTTCCAGTCGGGCTTCGGGTCATCGGCCGGGGCGGGCGGGAAGTCGGGCCGGTGCTTCATCGCCCCGGCGACCACCTGCTCGGCGGAGACATGGTCGAACCGGGTACGGTCGAAGTCCGCCGCCGAGTCACCGGTGTCGTCGCTGTAGGCGTAGTTGTAGATGCCGCTGGTGTGCTGGAGCAGATTCCTGACGGTGATCCGGCGGCCGTCGTTGCCGTTGCCGCTCACCACACCCGGCAGCCACTTGTCCACCGGGTCGCTCAGCGAGAGCCGCCCCTCGGCGACCAGTTGGAGGGCGACCGTGGCCACGAAGGACTTGGTGACGCTCGCGGCCCGGTAGTGCGCCCCGTACGGCATGGGACGGCCGGTGTGCAGCTCCGCCTCGCCCGCGCGGGCGTGGATCCGGCGGTCCCCGTCACGCACCTCCACGGTGACGCCGATGAAACCGGCGTCCTTCAGGGTCCGGGCCACCGTACGGCGCAGCTCGTCCTCGGTGAGCCCGTGGTCGGTGGAGTCGGTGGGGTCGGCGGAGCCGTAGGAGGCGGCGGACGGCGAGGTGGCGGACGAGGCGGGGTCGGCTTGCGGTGTCGCGGAGGTGGAGGTGGCGGCGGCCGGGACCGCGGCCGCACCGCCGACGAGTGCGGCGGTGACGGCGGCGGCCATGACGAGGCGTAAACGACGACGTTTCGTGGGTGCGTTCATGTCTCATCAGCTTCCGGGCGCGGCGGTACCCCGGCCATGCGGCAGGCCCCCGTGTTCAGGTGGGGGCAGCCCCATGCCCCGGCTTGGGTGGAGCAGCCAGCAGCCAGCAGCCAGCAGCCAGCAGCCCCCCGGCCGGGCCCCGCCGGGCGCTCGCCGAGGGCCGGCCGGGCGCCTGGGGCGGTCAGGCCGGGGAGCCGGGCGGTCAGGCCGGGGCGATCTGGTGCTTCATGGGCAGCCAGACACCGGCGACATTGGTGCGCAGCACCGCGTCCCAGTCCTCCTTCGGCGGTCACCGCGACAGCCCGGCCATCGGCAGACCCGGATCTTGAACATGTGTACGAGACTCGGTAGGGGCCGGCCGACGCAGGGGGCGCTCCCCGCCGGCCGGACCGCCGACCCGTGCAGCGGGCGGGCCGCTCAGGCCCCGCCGACCGCTGTCCGCAGGGCGAGCCGCTGCTCGCCCGCGTACACGTTCATCGAGGTGCCGCGGAGAAAGCCGACCAGGGTGAGCCCCGTCTCCGCCGCCAGATCCACCGCCAGTGAGGAGGGCGCCGACACCGCGGCCAGCACCGGGATCCCCGCCATCACCGCCTTCTGCGCCAGCTCGAAGGAGGCGCGCCCCGAAACCATCAGCACCGACCCCGAAAGCGGCAGCAGACCCTGCTGGAGCGCCCGCCCCACCAGCTTGTCCACCGCGTTGTGCCGGCCCACGTCCTCCCGCAGGTCCAGCAGCTCACCGTCCGGGGTGAACAGCGCCGCCGCGTGCAGACCGCCGGTCCGGTCGAAGACGCGCTGTGCCGCCCGGAGCCGGTCCGGGAGCGCCGAGAGCGTCTCCGGCTCGATCCGGACCGGAGAGCCCGGAGAGCCCGGAGAGCCCGCGCCGTCCCGCCCGTCGCCGAACCCGTCCTCGAGCGGCCAGCGCGCGGTCGTCCGCACCGCGTCCAGGCTGGCCTTGCCGCACAGACCGCAGGACGACGTCGTATAGACATTGCGCTCGAGGGTGATGTCCGGGACGGGCACGCCAGGGGCCAGCGTCACATCCACCACGTTGTAGGTGTTGGAGCCGTCCTGGGTCGCGCCCGCGCAGTAGACGATGTTCGCCAGCTCCTCCGCCCGCCCGAGGACGCCCTCGCTCACCAGGAACCCGGCGGCGAGGGCGAAGTCGTCGCCCGGAGTGCGCATGGTGATCGCCAGTGGTTTGCCGTTCAGCCGGATCTCGAGCGGCTCCTCCGCCACGAGGGTGTCCGGCCGGGTGCTGACCGCCCCGTCCCGGATGCGGATGACGCGGCGTCGCTCGGTGACCCGTCCCATGTCGATCAGTCCCGGTTCTGTGCGTGGTTCTGTACGTGCTGGTACCCGAAACGGCCCTTGATGCACAGGTTCCCATGCGTGACGGGATTGTCGTGCGGCGAGGTGACCTTCACGATCTCGTTCTCCTGTACATGGAGGGTGAGGTTGCAGCCCACACCACAGTAGGCGCACACCGTCGTGGTCTCCGTCTGCGCCGACTCGTCCCACGTCCCGGCCGCCCGCATGTCGAACTCGCTCTTGAAGCTCAGCGCGCCGGTCGGGCACACCTCGATGCAGTTGCCGCAGTAGACACACGCGGAGTCGGTGAGGGGCGCCTCGTGCTCGGTGGAGATACGGGCGTCGAAGCCGCGGCCCGCGACCGCGATCGCGAAGGTGTTCTGCCACTGCTCGCCGCACGCGTCCACGCACTTGTAGCAGAGGATGCATTTGTCGTAATCCCGGACGTACAGGTCGTTGTCGACCTTCGGCTCCTCGTCCATCCGGGCGGCATCCGCGCCGAAGCGGTCCGGCTCGGCCCCGTACTCCTCGATCCACTCCGCGGCGCGCGGCGTGGTCGACAGATCGGTCGAGGAGGCCAGCAGCTCCAGGACGACCTTACGGCTGTGCCGGGCCCGCTCGGTGTCCGTGCGCACCTCCATGCCCTGCTCCACCCGGCGGGAGCAGGCCGGGGCGAGGGTGCGGGAGCCCTCCACCTCCACCACGCACACCCGGCAGGCGTTCTTCGGGGTGAGCGTGTCGCCCTGACACAGGGTCGGGATGTCCTTGCCCTCGGCGCGGCACGCGTCCAGCAGGGTGCTGCCCTCCGGGGCGCGGACCGGCTCGCCATCCAGGGTGAGGTCGACCAGCCGGCGCGGGGGTCGCAGTGGTATCGCGGTCACTTGAAGGCTCCCAGGCGGTCGATGGCGGACTCCACGGCGTTCCAGGCGGTCTGGCCCAGACCGCAGATCGAGGCGTCCCGCATGGCCTGGCCGACCTCGCGCAGCAGCGCGATGTCCCCGGCCGCGGCGGCGCCCGTGCGGTCCTTGAGCCGGTGCAGCGCCTCCTCCTGCCTTACGGTGCCCACCCGGCAGGGGACGCACTGGCCGCAGGACTCGTCGCGGAAGAACTCCGCGATGCGCAGCAGGACGCGGGGCAGCTCCACCCCGTCGTCCAGCACCAGCACCACCCCCGAGCCGAGCGTGGTGCCCGCGGCGCGCGTGCCCTCGAAGGTCAGCGGGACGTCCAGTTCGTCGGGGCGTACGAAACCGCCCGCCGCGCCGCCGAGCAGCACCGCGCGCAGGGTCTCGGGCGGCCCCGCGAGCTCCAGCAGCTCCCGCAGCGTCGCCCCGAACGGCAGCTCGTAGACGCCGGGGCGGGCGACCGTGCCGGAGACGCAGAACAGCTTGGTGCCGGTGGAGGTGTCGGTGCCGGTGCGCGCATACGCCTGTGCGCCCTCGATCAGGATCGGCAACACATTGACCAGCGTCTCCACGTTGTTGACCGCGGTCGGCTTGCCGAACAGCCCCTTCTCGACCGGGAAGGGCGGTTTGCTGCGCGGTTCACCGCGCCGCCCCTCGATCGAGTTGAAGATCGCGGTCTCCTCGCCGCAGATGTACGCGCCCGCGCCGCGCCGGATCTCGATGTCGAACGCGAACCCCTGGCCCATGACGTCCTCACCGAGGAAGCCGCGGGCACGCGCCTGGTCGATGGCGGTGCGCAGCCGGTGCAGCGCCCGGGGGTACTCACCGCGCAGATACAGATAGCCGCGGTGCGCCCCGGTCGCGTAGCCCGCGACGGTCATGGCCTCGATCAGGGCGTAGGGGTCGCCCTCCAGCAGGACCCGGTCCTTGAAGGTGCCCGGTTCGCTCTCGTCGGCGTTGCAGACCAGATAGTGCGGATGGTCGGGCTGCTGGGCGGTGGCCGACCACTTCCGCCCGGTCGGGAACGCGGCCCCGCCCCGCCCGACCAGCCCCGCCTCGGTGACCTCCCGGATCACCCCGGCGGGCCCCAGCGCGAACGCGCGTCGCAGGGCGGCGTATCCGCCGTGGGCGCGGTAGTCGTCGAGCGACCCCGGATCCACCACCCCGACCCGGCGCAGCAGCACCAGGCCGTCGGCGCCGGACTGGGGGACCGCGGCCACCGCGGGCGGCTCGGCGGCCGCGTCGTGGGGCGCCGACGCCGCGTCGGCGATCGCCCCGGCGGTGGCGGGGGCCACGACCGCGGCCTGAGGTGCCTCGCCCGCGCGGAGCGCCAGGGCCGCCGGGGCGCGTTCACACAGGCCCAGGCACGGGCTGGGCTGCCAGACGGCCCCGGAGCCCGCGGAGCCCGCAGGGCCCAGGTCTCGTTCGAGCTCCGCGCACACCTGAGCCGAGCCCCGGGTCGCGCACGCCAGATCCGTACAGACGTGGACGACGGTCGCCGGACGGGGTTTCACCGCGAACATCGCGTAGAAGGTCGCGACCCCGTAGCCCTCCGCCGGGGGGACCGTCAGCCGGCGGCACAGATAGTCCAGGCCGCCCTCGCTGATCCAGCCCACCCGGTCGTTGAGCGCGTGCAGCCCCGGCAACAGCAGATCGCGCCGCTCGCGTGCCTCGCGGCCGCCGCGTGCCCAGCGCAGATCGGTGTCCGTTCGGTCGTCCGCGCCCTCCCAGGCGGACCCGGGCGGGCCGAGCAGCGCGTCGACCGCCGCCCGCTCCTCGTCGGTGGGCTTGCTGTCACCGAACCGCAGATCCACGATCAGCTCCTTACGGCGGTCACGGGAATCTTCTCGATCCTTATGGCGGACGCCTTGAACTCGGCCGTCCCGGCGATCGGGCAGTTGGCCTCGATCGTCAGGGAGTTGGTGTCCACCTCGTCGGGGAAGTGCATGGTCATGAAGGCGAGCCCCGGCCGCAGCCCGGGTTCGATCCACACCGGCGCCACCACCGAGCCGCGCCGCGAGGTGACCCGCACTCGCTCCTCGGCCTCCACGCGGTAGCGGGCCGCGTCCTCCGGGCACAGCTCGACGTACTCGCCGCGCCGCAGCGGGGAGGCGAAACCCCCGCTCTGCACCCCGGTGTTGTACGAGTCCAGGCGCCGTCCCGTGGTGAGCCGGATCGGATAGGCGTCATCGGTCAGATCGACCGGCGGATCGTGCTTCACCGGGCCGAAGGGGGCGCGGGCGCCGCGCCGCTCCGAATCGCTCTCCCACAGCCGGCCGTGCAGATAGGTGGGTTCGAGGCGGTCGGTGCTGGGGCAGGGCCACTGGATGCCCTGATGCTCCTCCAGCCGGTCGTAGGTCATGCCGAAGTGGTCCGGGGAGACGGCGCGCAGCTCGTTCCAGACCTCCTCCGAGCCCTCGAACTTCCAGTCGTGGCCGAGCCGCCGCGCCAGCTCGCAGATGATGTCGATGTCCTCGCGCGCCTCGCCCGGCGGCTCCACGGCCTTCCGCACCCGCTGGACGCGGCGCTCGCTGTTGGTGGTGGTGCCCTCCGTCTCGCACCAGGCGGCGGTCGCCGGGAGCACCACATCGGCCAGCTCGGCGGTCTTGGTGAGGAAGATGTCCTGGACCACCAGGTGCTCAAGCGACTCCAGCCGCCGGACCGCCTGTTCGGTATCGGCCTCGGACTGGGCCGGGTTCTCGCCGATGCAGTAGACGGCGCGCAGTTCGCCCGCCTCCATGGCCTCGAACATCTCGGTGAGGTTCAGCCCGTACCGCGGCTGGATGACGACGTCCCAGGCGCGCTCGAACTTGGCGCGGATGGGCGGGTCCAGGATGTCCTGGAAGCCGGGCAGCCGGTTGGGGATGGCGCCCATGTCGCCGCCGCCCTGGACGTTGTTCTGGCCGCGCAGCGGCTGGAGCCCGGAGCCGTACCGGCCGACATGGCCGGTCAGCAGGGACAGATTGATCAGCGCCCGGACGTTGTCGGTGCCGTTGTGGTGCTCGGTGATGCCGAGGGTCCAGCACAGCTGGGCGCGCTCGGCGGTGGCGTAGGCGTGCGCGAGATCGCGGATGGCGTCGGCCGGGACGCCGGTGACCTGCTCCGCGACGCTCAGCGTCCAGGGTTCCACATGGGCCGCGTACTCCTCGAAGCCGCTGGTCGAGCGCTCGATGAAGGCGCGGTTGGCGAGCCCCGCGTGGATGATCTCGCGGCCCACGGCGTGGGCGAGCGGGATGTCGGTGCCCACGTTGAGCCCCAGCCAGCTCTCCGCCCATTCGGCGGTCGAGGTGCGGCGCGGATCGACGGCGTACATCCGGGCGCCGTTCCTGATGCCTTTGAGGACGTGGTGGAAGAAGATCGGGTGTGCGAAGCGGGCGTTGGAGCCCCACATCACGATGAGGTCGGTGTCCTCGACCTCCCCGTACGACGACGTCCCGCCGCCGGAGCCGAAGACGGCCGACAGCCCCGCCACGCTGGGTGCGTGGCAGGTGCGGTTGCAGGAGTCGACGTTGTTGGTGCCGATCACCACCCGGGTGAACTTCTGCGCCACGTAGTTCATCTCGTTGGTGGCGCGGGCGCAGGAGAACATGCCGAAGGCGTCGGGCCCGTGGGCCGCCGTCACGGCACGGAATCCGGCGGTGGCCCGGGTGAGCGCCTCGTCCCAGGAGGCCCGGCGGAGTTCACCGCTTATCGGGTCCCGCACCAACGGGTGGGTCAGCCGCGGGTACTGCTTCTGCTGTCGGTTGCGCTGGCGGTTTCGGGCCACGACGCGCTCCTTACGGCGCTCACGCCGCGTGACGCGACGTGAGGTAACCGAGCGTATGGGTATCGTCGACTGAATATTGAATACAGTATTCCCGAGAAGGGGGTCAAGGAGTCGGACGACACCTCGACTCCCCTCACGTTCGCCGGGGCTCGAGACCTGGGGCGCTGGAACGACCCGGGCCGGTGCTGGGACCTCAGCCGGTGAAGAGCTGGGTGGCCTTACGGATCAGCTCATAGACCCCGTAGCCAAAGGGCAGCACCACCCAGGCCCAGACGGCCACGGTCAGCGCGGTGCGGTTCCCGGTCGGTTCACTCATCGGTCTCCTCCCTTCTCGGCGGGCGCCGCCTCCGCCTCGGCCGCCGCGGCGGGGGCCGGTTCGTGGAAGCGCGGATGGACCGGACGTACCAGCTCATTGGCGATGAAGCCGACGACCAGCAGCGCGATCATGATGGTGAGCGACAGCGAGTACAGCCCGGGGCCGGTCTTCCCCGCCTCCTCCTGGTGGTCGGCCACCTTGTTGACGATGTACGGGCCGAGGACTCCGGCCACCGACCACGCGGTGAGCAGCCGGCCGTGGATCGCGCCCACCTGATAGGTGCCGAACAGGTCCTTCAGATACGCCGGAACGGTCGCGAAGCCGCCGCCGTAGAAGGAGAGGATGACCAGCGCGCACACCACGAACAGGGGCTTGGAGGAGTCCCCGAGCTGGGCGATGGCCAGATACATCAGCGCGCCCACGCCCAGATAGATCCGGTACATGTTCTTCCGGCCGATGAGGTCGGAGGTGGACGACCACACCAGCCGTCCGGTCATGTTGGCCGCCGACAGCAGGGCGACGAAACCGGCCGCCGCGGTGGCGGACACGGGGGTGTCGGTGTCCTTGAAGTAGTCGCCGATCATGGGCGCGGCCTTCTCCAGGATGCCGATGCCCGCCGTCACGTTCATGCACAGCACCACCCACAGGCACCAGAACTGCGGGGTGCGCAGGGCGTTGCGCGCGGAGACATCGGCCGTGCTGACCATGTGCCCCTGCTCCAGCGGCGGCTCCCAGCCGGCGGGCCGCCAGCCCTCCGGCGGTACGCGCACCAGCAGCACGCCCAGGGCCATGAAGACCCCGTAGGTCAGGCCGTGGACCAGGAAGGTGGTGGCGATGCCGCCGTTGTCGGTGCCGAAGCGCTCCATCAGCCAGCTCGACCACGGCGAGGCGATCAGCGCGCCGCCGCCGAAGCCCATGATGGCGATGCCGGTGGCCATGCCGGGCCGGTCGGGGAACCATTTCATGAGCGTGGAGACGGGTGAGATGTAGCCGATGCCGAGGCCGATCCCGCCGATGAAGCCGTAGCCGAGGACGACCAGCCAGAACTGGCTGGTGGCGGCGCCGAGCGAGGCGACGAGGAAGCCGGAGGAGAAGCAGACGAGGGAGACGAACATCGCCCAGCGGGGCCCGTTGCGCTCGACGAGCGTCCCGCCGAAGGCGGCGGACAGGCCGAGCATCACGATGCCCAGCTGGAAGGGGAGCGCGCTGGCCGTGCCCGAGAGGTCCATCGAGGACTCCAGGGGCGGCTTGAACACGCTCCAGGCGTAAGCCTGGCCGATGGAGAGGTGGACGGACAGCGCGGCGGGCGGCACCAGCCACCGGCTCCAGCCCGGTGGGGCCAGGGTGCGTGAGCGATGCAACGGTCCGACACGATCATTGGTGAGCATGTGCCCGGACTTTAAGGATTCAACGAGTCAATGACTAGACGTGAAAGCACCTGGGATGTGTCAGTCGCGTGGATGGGGTGGGTAAACTGTAGACAATAACCAATTCCTGCACCGGGTGAACGACGAGCCAAAGGGGGCGCGATGCTGTCCAGGGGACTGCCGCAGGGCGCGGTACCGAAGCTGGAGCGGCCCGGACCGCTCCGCGAGCGCGTCTACGAGGCGCTGCTCGAACTCATCACCACCCGCGCCCTCCGTCCCGGCCAGCACCTCGTCGAGAGCGAGCTCGCCGGACAGCTCGGAGTCTCCCGCCAGCCGGTGCGCGAGGCCCTCCAGCGGCTCAACACCGAAGGCTGGGTCGATCTGCGGCCCGCGCAGGGCGCGTTCGTCCACGAGCCCACCGAGGAGGACGCCGATCAGCTCCTCACGGTGCGCACCCTGCTCGAGGCCGAGGCCGCCCGGCTGGCCGCCGCCGGGGCCGACGCGGCAGGCGTCGCCGCGCTGGAGGAGCTGTGCGCCAAGGGCGAGCGCGCGGTGCTGGACGACGATGTGGACGGCGCGGTCGCGGCCAACGCCGAATTCCACGCCAAGGTGATGGAGCTCGCCGGAAACGCGGTCCTGTCCGAGCTGGCCGCCCAGGTGGACCGCAGGGTCCGCTGGTACTACACCCCGGTCGCCCGGCAGCGCGGCAAGCAGTCCTGGATCGAGCACCGCGAGCTGATCGCGGCCATCACCGCCGGTGACGAACACCGCGCCACCGCCATCATGCGCGCCCACACCGAACACACCCGCCGCACCTACCACGAGCGCGAGCGGTCCTGACCCGTCCCCGCGATGTCACCCGCCGGTGCCCGGTGACCAGTCTCCGCGACGTCACCCCTGAGCGACGTCCATGCGGTCGACCGCTTCCTTGGCCTCCTTCAGACCGGCGTCGGTGAGCTCTCGGTAGACCTTGATGGCCTCGATCTTCTTGCCCTCCCGCACCAGGGCCGCCACCCGCTCGAGTCCGGGCTCGGCCACCTCGATGTCCAGGTGGCCGAGGATCAGATCCAGCTTGCGCTCGATCCGGTCCGCCCTGCGGTGCAGCTTCTGAATCCTCGACTCCAGCAGCGGATACTGAAGCACGAGGGCCACGATCGCGATGTACGCCGCTATCTCCATGATCGCCGATCGTAGTGGCCGAACTCTTTCGCCGGACGCCAACTCCCGAGCGGGCGCCCCGCACGTGCTGTCCCGAAATCTACTCGGCTTTGTCCTGTGGCAGGAGAAAGTCATGGCCAATTGCGGCGCAAGTTCTTCCCACCCCCGACAACCGCTGCTACGTTCCCCGTGAAAGCCCGGCCACGTGGATGCCGATGACGGCGGGAGGGGCAGCGTGAGGCGCATGACGGCACGACCGGCGAACGCACATCAGGCGCGACTGCTCCGCCTGTTGCGTGACGGCGGCCCCAACTCCCGTGCTCAGCTGGGCGATGAGATCGACCTCTCGCGTTCGAAGCTCGCCGTGGAGATCGACCGGCTGCTGGAGACCGGGCTGGTCGTCGCGGACGGGCTCGCGGCCTCCCGGGGCGGGCGGCGGTCGCACAACATCCGGCTCGCGCCGGGGCTGCGGCTGCTCGGTGTGGACATCGGCGCCACCTCCGTGGACGTCGCCGTGACCAATGCCGAACTGGAGATTCTCGGCCACCTCAACCAGCCCATGGATGTGCGCGAAGGGCCCGTCGCGGTCTTCGAGCAGGTGCTGGACATGGCCGCGAAGCTCCGGGCCTCCGGGGTGGCCGAGGGGTTCGACGGGGCGGGCATCGGAGTGCCGGGCCCGGTGCGGTTCCCCGAGGGCGTGCCCGTGGCGCCGCCGATCATGCCGGGGTGGGACGGCTTCCCCGTACGGGAGGCGCTCAGCCAGGAACTCGGCTGCCCGGTCATGGTCGACAACGATGTGAACCTCATGGCGATGGGGGAACAGCACGCCGGAGTCGCCCGTTCCGTCAATGACTTCCTCTGCGTGAAGATCGGCACCGGTATCGGCTGCGGGATCGTCGTCGGCGGTGAGGTCTACCGCGGTACGACCGGCAGCGCGGGCGACATCGGCCATATCCAGGCCGAACCCGACGGCCGCCCCTGCGCCTGCGGCAACCACGGCTGTCTGGAGGCGTACTTCGGCGGCGCGGCGCTGGCCCGTGACGCCGAGGAGGCCGCCCGCGACGGCCGGTCCCCCGAACTCGCCGCCCGGCTCGAGGAAGTCGGCAGCCTCGCCGCCACGGACGTCGCGGCCGCGGCGTCGGCGGGCGACGCGACCGCCCTCGACCTCATCAGGGCGGGCGGCACCCGTACGGGCCAGGTCATCGCCGGGCTCGTCAGCTTCTTCAACCCCGGTCTGGTGGTCATCGGCGGCGGTGTCACCGGGCTCGGCCATACCCTGCTCGCCGCCATACGGACCCAGGTCTACCGCCAGTCCCTGCCCCTGGCCACCGGAAACCTCCCCATCGTGCTGGGCGAACTCGGCCCGGCCGCCGGGGTCACCGGCGCGGCCCGCCTGATCAGCGACCACCTCTTCTCACCGGCATGACGGCCTGAGGGCCTGATGGCTTGACGGCCTGCGGGCCTGCGGGCTTGACGCCCGATGACCTGACGGCCCGACGGCCCGACCCCGCCCGGTCACGGCCGGGCCGTACCTCGGCACAGCGCAGCAGCACGGCAGCACGGCATCCGCACCGCCCCTCGGCGTACGCCACGCCGAGGCACGAGCCGCACCACCCGGCACCACCGAGCCGCATCACCCGCACCGCTCCGCACCACCGAGCCGCACCACCGGGTCGCGCCGTACCCCGTCGCGCCCCGCCCCGTACCACCGCACCGCTTCAGCGCACCACCGCGCCACACCGCGCGCCCCGCGCCGCGGCTCCCGCACGCCCAGCGACCCGCACCCGACCCGCCCCGCACCCGCACCCGCACCCGCACCCGCACCGAGCGAAATCGCCGAGGAGGCCCGCCATGGCACCGGCACCACCCGACCCGCGCCCGCTCCTCACCATGTCCGCGATCACCAAGTCCTTCCCCGGCGTACGGGCCCTCGACGGCGTCGACCTCGATGTCGAAGCGGGTGAGGTGCACTGTCTGCTCGGCCAGAACGGTGCGGGCAAGTCCACCCTCATCAAGGTCGTCGCCGGGGCGCATCAGCCCGACAGCGGTGAGATCCTCTGGAAGGGCACACCGGTCACCCTCAAGTCGCCCGTGGCCGCCATGCGGCTGGGGATCGCCACCATCTACCAGGAGCTCGACCTGGTGGAGGGGCTGTCCGTCGCCGAGAACGTCTTCCTCGGCCATGAGATGGCCACCGGCGGCTTCGTCCGCTCCCGTGCGGCCCGCACCGCCACCGCCGCGCTCCTCACCCGGCTCGGGCACCCGGAGATCGACCCGGGGCGGCTGGTCGGGGACCTCTCCGCGGCCGGGCAGCAGATCGTCTCGATGGCCCGCGCGCTCTCCCATGACGTCCAGCTGATCGTGATGGACGAGCCGTCCGCGGCCCTCGACCCGGACGAGGTCGACAACCTCTTCCGCATCGTCGGCGATCTCACCGCCGCGGGGGTCGCGGTCGTCTACATCTCGCACCGGCTGGAGGAGATCCGCCGGATCGGCGACCGCGTCACCGTGCTCAAGGACGGCCGTGCCGCGGCCCGTGGGCTGGCCGCCCGCACCACCCCCACCCGCGAGATCGTGGCCCTGATGACCGGCCGGGACGTGGAGTACGCGTTCCCGCGCCGCACCACGGCCGCCCCGATCGCCACCGCCACGCCCGTGCTGCGGCTGGACAACCTCGGCAGGGCCGGGGAGTTCGAGCCGATCGACCTCGAGGTGGCGCCCGGTGAGATCGTCGGGCTGGCCGGGCTCGTCGGCTCCGGGCGGTCCGAGATCCTGGAGACCGTCTACGGAGCCCGCCGCCCCACCTCGGGCCGGGTCCTGGTGGACGGCCGCCCGCTGCGCACCGGCAGCGTGACCGCCGCCGTGCGCGCCGGGCTCGGCCTCGCCCCCGAGGAGCGCAAGGCGCAGGCGCTGCTGATGCTGGAGTCCGTCACCCGCAATGTGTCGGTCTCCTCGCTGACCCGCTTCTCCCGCGGCGGCTGGGTGGACCGCGGCGCGGAGCGTGCGGCGGCCCGCCGGTGCGTCCGCGATCTGTCGCTGCACCCCGACGATCCGGAGCGGCCGGTGCGGACCCTGTCCGGCGGCAATCAGCAGAAGGCCGTACTGGCCCGCTGGCTGCTGCGCGGCTGCCGGGTGCTGCTGCTGGACGAGCCGACGCGCGGGGTGGACGTCGGCGCCCGCGCCGAGCTGTACGCGGTGATCCGCCGACTCGCCGACGACGGCATGGCCGTCCTTCTCGTCTCCAGCGAACTGCCCGAAGTCCTGGGCCTCGCCGACCGGGTGCTGGTGCTCCGCGAGGGCCGCGTCGTACACACGGCCCCCGCGCGGGATCTGGATGAGTACAGCGTCCTCGATCTCGTCGTGACTCCGCTCCCTACCTAAAGGAGGGCTTCCAACCCGAAGGTTGCGGTCCAGCCCGAACCGACCCCTTACGGGGCGTAATCATCCTATGACAGGAGGGAGTCCGTCGTGCTGAATCAACCCGGGGGGCGGCCGCGGCCTGCTGCCCCCGCCGAAGTCCCCGAACCCACCGCCACGCTCACCAAGGAGAGCCTGCGCGGAACATCGGCCGACCGTCCGAAGACCGGCGGGCGCTCCGCGCACGACCGGCTGTGGGCGCTCGCCGACCTGCGTAACCTCTCCCTCGTCGGGGTGCTGGCGGTGCTGATCGCCGTCGGCGGTTTCACCAAGCCCGATGAGTTCCTCAGCACCGACAACCTCCAGCTCGTGCTCACCCAGGCGTCCGTCATCGGCGTCGTCACCGTCGGCGTGACCTTCGTCATCACCAGCGGCGGCATCGATCTGTCGGTGGGCGCGATGGTCGCCCTCGCCTCGGTGTGGGCCACCACGCTCGCCACCCAGGACTACGGGCTCGGCGGCATCCTGCTCTGCGCGGTCCTGGTGGGGCTCGGCTGCGGACTGGTCAACGGGGTGCTCATCGCGTACGGCGGGATGGTCCCGTTCATCGCCACCCTCGCGATGCTCGCCTCCGCCCGCGGTCTGGCCCTCCAGATCAGCGACGGCAAGACCCAGGTCGTGACCGTCGACCAGGTCCTGGACCTCGGGCTCCCGGACTCCTACATCCTCGGCATACCGCCGCTGGTGATGATCTTCGCGGCCGTCACCGTCGTGGGCTGGCTGGTGCTCAACCGCACGACCTTCGGCCGGCGCACCGTGGCCATCGGCGGGAACGCGGAGGCGGCGCGGCTCGCGGGCATCGACGTCAAGCGGCAGCGGCTGATGCTGTATCTGCTCTCCGGGCTGTGCTGCGGTGTCGCCGCCTTCATGCTGGTCGTCCTCACCGGCTCGGGCCAGAACACCAACGGCAATCTCTACGAACTCGACGCCATCGCCGCCGCGATCATCGGCGGCACGCTGCTCAGCGGCGGCCGCGGCACCATCACCGGCTCCGTCCTCGGTGTCCTCGTCTTCACCACCATCACCAATCTGTTCGCCCTGAACAACCTTCAGAGCGATGTCCAGCAGATCGCCAAGGGCGCGATCATCGTCGCCGCCGTCCTGGTACAGAAGGGTCGTTCGACGCCATGAGGTATGCCAAGAGCTCCTCCACCACCAGTCGCAGAAATCTGCTCATGGGCACCGCCGCGGCGGGCGCGCTGTTCGCCGCCGGGTGCACCAGCAACGAGAACAACGATGACGGCGACAACGCCGAACAGGCCGCGAACACCGCCAGTGACAAGCCCGGTAAGGCGGTCGCCATCGGCTTCGCCGGGCCCCAGGCCGACCACGGCTGGCTCAACGCCATCAACGAGCAGGCCAAGCGGCGCGCCAAGGAGTACAAGGACGTCACGTTGGAGGCCACCGAGGGCTCCAACGACACCGCCCAGCAGATCGGCCAGATCGAGACCCTCATCAACAAGAAGGTCGACGTCCTGGTCATCCTGCCCGCCGACGGCAAGGCGCTCACCCAGGTGGGGCTGAAGGCCATGCGGGCGGGCATCCCGGTGGTCAACCTCGACCGGATCTTCGCCTCCCCGCAGGCGTACCGCTGCTGGATCGGCGGCGACAACTACGGCATGGGTCTCAACGCCGGGCGCTATATCGGCGAGCAGCTCAAGGGCAAGAAGAACGCCAAGGTCATCGAGTTGGCGGGGATCGACAACCTGGAGCTGACCCGGCAGCGCACCGAGGGCTTCAACGACGCCCTGAAGAACTATCCGAACATCAAGAAGGTCGGCCGCCAGGCCGCGGAGTTCACCGTCGAGTCGGGCCAGGCGAAGATGGCCCAGCTGCTCCAGGCCCACTCCGACTTCGACGCCCTGTGGAACCACGACGACGACCAGGGCGTCGGCGCCGAGCGCGCCATCAAGCAGGCCGGGCGCGATGACTTCCTCATGGTCGGCGGCGCGGGCGCCAAGCGCGCCATGGACGCCATCAAGGCCGACAACAGCGTGCTGAAGGCCACCGTGCTCTACCCGCCCACCATGGCCGCCTCCGCCATCGACCTCGCCCGCGCGCTCGGCCAGGGCAAGGGCGTCGGCGGTCTCGCGGAGCTGGAGATCCCGGCTTCCCTCACCCTCTACTCCGCCGTCGTCACCAAGGACAACGTGGACGAATACCTCCCCACGGGATTCAGCTGAGCCCGATTGAGGGCCAGACCCCCCACCTCGCGTCGGTTTGCGATCGTCAGAAGGAGTCCCATGGAAAGTCCTGAAGCGAAGACGCTCGGCGTCGGCATGGTCGGCTACGCCTTCATGGGCGCCGCCCACTCCCAGGGCTGGCGTACCGTCGGCCGTGTCTTCGACCTCCCCGCGCGCCCCGTGATGTCCGCCGTCTGCGGGCGCGACGCGGACGCCGTACGGGCCGCCGCGGACCGGCACGGCTGGGCCGCCGCCGAAACCGACTGGCGGGCGATGATCGCCCGGGACGATGTGCAGCTGGTCGACGTCTGCACCCCCGGCGACAGCCATGCCGAGATCGCCATCGCGGCCCTGGAGGCGGGCAAGCACGTGCTGTGCGAGAAGCCGCTCGCCAACTCCGTGACCGAGGCGGAGGCCATGGTGGAGGCGGCGCGGCGGGCGAGTGAGCGCGGACAGGTGGCGATGGTGGGCTTCAACTACCGCCGCGCGCCGGCGATCGCGTACGCCCGCCGGATGGTGGCGGAGGGGCGGATCGGCGTGCTGCGGCATGTGCGGGTCACCTATCTCCAGGACTGGATCGTCGACCCGGAGTTCCCCCTGGTGTGGCGCCTGCGGCGGGAGTACGCGGGCTCCGGCGCGCTCGGCGACCTGGGGTCGCACATCGTCGACCTGGCGCAGCATCTGGCGGGGGAGCGGCTGATCGGCGTCTCGGCGCTCACCGAGACGTTCATCCGGGAGCGGCCGCTGCCCGCGGGCGCGGTGGCCGGGCTCGGCGGCTCCGGCTCGGGCGGAGCGGCCCGCGGACCGGTGACGGTCGATGACGCGGCGCTGTTCACCGGGCGGTTCGGCTCAGGTGCGGTGGCGTCGTTCGAGGCCAGCCGGTTCGCGGCGGGCCGTAAGAACTCGCTCAGGATCGAGCTCAACGGCGATCGCGGCTCGCTCGCCTTCGATCTGGAGCGGCTCAACGAACTGTCCTTCCACGACCACACCGAGCCCGCCGCCGACTCCGGCTTCCGCCGGATCCTGGTGACCGAGCCCGAGCACCCCTACCTCGACGCGTGGTGGCCGCCTGGCCACGCCCTCGGCTACGAGCACACCTTCGTCCACCAGGCGCGGGACATGGTGCTCGCGGTGGCCGAGGGGACCGGCCCCGAGCCGTCCTTCGAGGACGGGCTCCAGGTGCAGCGGGTGCTCGCCGCCGTCGAGGACAGCGCGGAGAAGAACTGCGTCTACACCCCCGTACCCGCCTGAGGAGGAGGCCGGAATGCCCAGACCCTTCACGCTCTTCACCGGCCAGTGGGCCGACCTTCCCCTGGAGGAGGTCTGCCGGCTCGCCCGCGACTTCGGCTACGACGGACTGGAACTCGCCTGCTGGGGCGACCACTTCGAGGTGGACCGGGCCATCGGTGAGCCCGGCTATCTGGACGGGCGGCGCCGGCTGCTCGAGAAGTACGGCCTCAAGTGCTGGGCCATCTCCAACCACCTGGTCGGCCAGGCCGTGTGCGACTCACCCATCGACGAGCGCCACCAGGCCATCCTGCCCGCCAGGATCTGGGGCGACGGCGAGGCGGAGGGGGTCCGGCGGCGGGCCGCCGCCGAGATCGCCGACACGGCCCGCGCGGCGGCCGCCTTCGGCGTCCGTACCGTCATCGGCTTCACCGGCTCGTCCATCTGGCATCTGGTGGCGATGTTCCCGCCGGTGGTGCCGGGGATGATCGAGCGGGGCTACGAGGACTTCGCCGAGCGCTGGAACCCGATCCTCGACGTCTTCGACGCCGAGGGCGTGCGCTTCGCCCACGAGGTGCACCCCAGCGAGATCGCCTACGACTACTGGACCACCCACCGGGCCCTGGAGGCCGTCGGCCACCGCCCCGCCTTCGGGCTCAACTTCGACCCCAGCCACTTCGTCTGGCAGGACCTGGACCCCGTCGGCTTCCTGTGGGACTTCCGGGACCGGATCTACCACGTCGACTGCAAGGAGGCCCGGAAGCGGCTGGACGGCCGCAACGGGCGCCTCGGCTCCCATCTGCCCTGGGGCGACCCCCGCCGCGGCTGGGACTTCGTCTCGGCGGGCCATGGCGATGTGCCGTGGGAGGACGTGTTCCGGATGCTGCGGTCGATCGGATACGACGGTCCGGTGTCGGTCGAATGGGAGGACGCCGGGATGGACCGGCTCACCGGCGCCCCGGAGGCGCTGTCCCGGCTGAAGCACTTCGACTTCGACCCGCCGACGGCGTCGTTCGACGCGGCCTTCGGCGGCGGGGAGAAGTAGCCCGGCCCGTTCGGCGATCGAGGACCCGCCCGCAAGGCCACTGGGTGGGGGACCGCACACCGCGCCCCCACCCAGCTTTGTCCTGCTCGTGGATGAAGCAGAGCTGTTTTATGTCAAAGGGGTTTCCGTACTGGACAAACCCCGCTACGGTCCTTGAGATGTACCGGTCACATGGGGCCCCTCGCCCCGCACCGGTCATCCCGGCGCGACGGCGCGCGCCTGTGCCAGTCACGGCGGCCTGACGGCCCGCCCGTACCCCCCCTCTTTCCACGGAGGATCAGCGTGCACAGGAAAAGGCTTCGACTGCGCGGTCCCCTCGCGCTCGTCACGAGCGCACTGCTCGTCGGCGCGGGGCTCGCGTTCACCGCTCCCCAGGCGGGCGCGGATCAAGCGGATCAACCCGCCCCGGCCGCCGAGCAGTTCCAGCAGGTGACCCTCGCCAAGGGCGTGGAGGAGACCGGCGAGCCCATGACGCTCGCGGTGCTCCCCGACCGCTCCGTGCTGCACACCTCGCGCGACGGCACCCTGTGGCTGACCGATGCCACGGGCGAGACCAAGATGTCCGGCAAGCTGCCGGTCTACTCGCACGACGAAGAAGGGCTCCAGGGCGTCGGTGTCGACCCCGGCTTCTCCGACAACCGCGCCATCTACCTCTACTACGCGCCCCCGCTCGACACCCCCGCAGGTGACGCCCCCACCACGGGCACGGCCGCCGACTTCGCGAAGTTCGACGGCGTCAACCGCCTCTCCCGGTTCACCCTCGACGCCGACGGCACGCTGAACACCGGAAGCGAGAAGAAGGTCCTCGACGTGCCCGCGAACCGTGGCATCTGCTGCCACGTCGGCGGGGACATCGACTTCGACGCCGATGGCAACCTGTACCTGTCCACCGGCGACGACAGCAACCCGTTCGAGTCCGACGGCTTCACCCCCATCGACGAGCGGGACAACCGCAACCCGGCCTTCGACGCCCGGCGCTCCGCGGGCAACTCCAACGACCTGCGCGGCAAGGTCCTCCGGATCAAGGTGGCCGACGACGGCTCCTACACCATCCCGGACGGCAACCTCTTCGCGCCCGGCACCGAGAAGACCCGGCCCGAGATCTACGCGATGGGCTTCCGCAACCCCTTCCGGATCAGTGTCGACAAGCCGACCGGCACGGTCTACGTCGGCGACTACGGTCCGGACGCGGGCGCCGCCAACCCCGAGCGCGGCCCCGGCGGCGCGGTCGAGTTCGCCCGGGTGACCAAGGCCGGCAACTTCGGCTGGCCGTACTGCATCGCCGACAACAAGCCGTACCGCGACTACGACTTCGCCACCGGCACCTCCGGGCCCGCCTTCGACTGCGCCGCGCCCGAGAACACCTCGCGGTACAACACCGGGCTCACCGAGCTGCCGCCCGCCCAGCCCGCCTGGATCCCGTACGACAACAACTCCGTGCCCGAGTTCGGCTCCGGCTCCGAATCGCCGATGGCCGGGCCGGTCTACCGCTACGACGCCTCGCTGGACTCCCCGGTGAAGTTCCCCGAGGCGTACGACGGGAACTTCTTCGCGGGCGAGTTCGGCCGCCAGTGGATCAAGCGGATCGAGCAGGACGCCGACGGCACCGTGCAGAAGATCAACGACTTCCCGTGGTCCGGCACCCAGGTCATGGACTCCGCCTTCGGCCCCGACGGCGCGCTGTACGTCCTGGACTACGGCCTCGGCTACTTCAACGGCGACGAGCACTCCGCGCTCTACCGGATCGAGAACGCCACCGGCGGACGCTCGCCCATCGCCGAGGCGAGCGCCGACCGCACCTCCGGCAAGGCGCCGATGAAGGTCAACTTCTCCTCGGCGGGCACCTCGGACGCCGACGGCGACACCCTCACCTTCAGCTGGGACTTCGGCGACGGCACCACGTCGAGCGCCGCCAACCCCACCCACACCTACCGTAAGAACGGCACCTACACCGCGACGCTCACCGTCAAGGACCCAACCGACCGCACCGCCAGCGCCAATGTCCACCTCACGGTCGGCAACACCGCGCCCACGGTGACGCTGCAACTGCCCGGCGACGGCCAGCTGTTCGCCTTCGGCGACGAGGTCCCGTTCAAGGTCCAGGCGACCGACCCGGAGGACGGCACCGTCGACTGCGCCAAGGTCAAGGTCACCTACATCCTCGGCCACGACAGCCACGGCCACCCCGTCACCTCGGCGAACGGCTGCTCCGGCACCATCAAGACCAACGCCGACGGCGAGCACGACCCCAACGCCAACATCTTCGGGGTCTTCGACGCCGAGTACACCGACGGCGGCGGTGGCGGCCAGCCGCCGCTGACCGCCCACGACCAGAGCATCGTCCAGCCCAAGCACCGGCAGGCCGAGCACTACGGGGACAGCGAGGGCGTCTCGGTGATCTCCCACACCCCGGCCAACGGCGGCAAGACGGTCGGCAACATCGAAAACGGCGACTGGATCTCCTTCGCCCCGTATGTGCTGGACAACGCCAAGGACTTCACCGCACGGGTCTCCTCGGCGGGGGCCGGCGGCACGCTGGAGATCCGCAGCGGGTCCCCGACCGGACGGCTGCTCGGCAGCGTGACCGTGCCGGTGACCGGCGACTGGGAGACCTTCCAGGACGTCAAGACGACGCTGCGGGGCACCCCGGCCCGCAGCACCACGCTGTGCCTCGTCTTCAAGGGCGGTGCGGGAGCGCTCTTCGACGTGGACGACTTCACGATCGGCACCGGCTGAGGCGCTCAGGCGCCGAGGCACTGACGCGTTGACGAACGGGGCCGGGGGCGGCCACTGCGGCCGCCCCCGGCCCGGAGGAAGGAGCACGACGGATATGCACCCGCACTCTTCTCCGCACTCCAGACCCCACTCCCGGCGCGGGGCACGCCTCGCCGCGGTCGGGGCCACTTTGCTGCTCGCCCTGGCGGCCCTGCCCGCCGCCGCGTCGGGGGCCGCCACCTCCGGCGCCGACCCCGCCGCGGAGCCGTCCGGCCGCGTCCTGGTCTTCTCCAAGACGGCCGGATTCCGCCACGACTCGATCCCCGACGGCATCGCCGCCATCAAGGAACTCGGTGCCCAGGGCGGCTTCGCCGTCGACGCCACCGAGGACGGCGCCGCCTTCACCAGCGACAACCTCGCCCGCTACGACGCCGTCGTCTTCCTCTCCACGACCGGCGACGTCCTGGACGGCGCCCAGCAGTCGGCGTTCGAGGGCTATGTGAAGGCGGGCGGCGGTTACGCCGGCGTCCACGCGGCCGCCGACACCGAATACGACTGGCCCTTCTACGAGGGCCTGGCCGGGGCGTACTTCCAGTCCCACCCCGCGATCCAGCAGGCCACCGTGGACGTCGAGGACCGCGCCAACCCCGCGACCGCGCATCTGGCGCCGACGTGGGAGCGCACGGACGAGTGGTACAACTACCGCACCAACCCCCGGGAGCGGGTGCGGGTGCTGGCCACGCTCGACGAATCCTCGTACCAGGGCGGTGGGATGGGCGAGGACCACCCCATCTCCTGGTGCCAGGAGTACCAGGGCGGCCGCGCCTTCTACACCGGCTTCGGCCACACCAAGGAGTCCTACGCCGACCCCGCCTTCCGCCGGCACCTGCTCGGCGGCATCCGCTACGCCACCGGCGCCGCACACGCCGACTGCCGTCCCGAACAGGGCTACCGCCCGCTCTTCGACGGCACCTCGACGGACGGCTGGAAGCAGGCGGGCCCCGGGGCCTTCACCCTCGACACCTCGTCCGGGACCCTCACCTCGACGGGCGGCATGGGCATGCTCTGGTACGAGGCGAGCGAGCTGCACTCGTACTCGCTCAAGCTGGACTGGAAGATGGCGGGCGACGACAACTCCGGCGTCTTCGTGGGCTTCCCGGCCTCCGACGACCCCTGGTCGGCGGTCGACAACGGCTACGAGGTGCAGATCGACGCCACGGACACCCCCGACCGCACCACGGGCTCGGTCTACGGCTTCCAGTCCGCGAACCTCGCCAAGCGGGACGCGGCGCTGAACCCGCCGGGGGAGTGGAACACATACGAGATCCGTGTGCAGGACGAGCGGCTGCGGATCTGGCTCAACGGCGTGAAGATCAACGACTACACCAACCGGGACCCGGCGCGCAGCCTGCGCCAGGGCTACGTCGGCATCCAGAACCACGGGGACGGGGACGAGGTCTCCTTCCGCGACATCCGCGTCAAGGAGCTGCCGGCGAAGGGCGGCGGCCACCACAACCACCACGACGGCTAGGCGCCCCCGGTTCGCCGTCCCGACGGCCCGAGGGGAGCCGTGGGGGCGGCGTGGCGGCGGGCAGGAGTACGCCGCCTCCTCCCGCCGCCACCCCAAGCCACCACCAGGGTCCGGGCCCCGGGACTCCCGGGCCCCGGCCGCCCCGGGGCTCCCCAGCCCCGGGGCCCGGCCGCCTCGGGGTCCGGGCGGCCCGGCTCCGGCTCTCGGGTTCGGGAGCCTGGGCTCGGGCCCGGTCCCGGCCCTCGGGTCGGGCCCTCGGGTCGGGCCCGGGGTCCGGGAATCCGGGACTCAGGTGGGACCCCGGACCCCGGGGCTCGCCCCCGGACCTCGGGGCCTGGGGCCTGGACCTCAGGGCCTGGGGCCTGGAGCCCGGGGCCTGGAGCCCGGGGCCTGGAGCCCGGATCCGGGAGCCCGGGGCCCGGATCCGGGAGCCCGGGGCCCGGATCCGGGAGCCCGGAGCCCGGACCTCGGACCTCGGAACCTGGACCCCGGATCCCGGGGCCTGGACCTCGGACCTCGGATCCAGGGCCCCGAAACCCGGGCCCCGAAACCTGGGCCCCGGAGCTCCGGGGCCGGCCACGGGTCTCGGTGCGGCACGGCCCCGGGTTCCGATGCCCGGAGTCTGGGAAGCCCTGGCTCTGGGGCCCTGGTTCGGGCTCCGGCTCCCGGGCCGGAGCTGAGACCCCAGGGCCCGGGCTCCGGCCCGGCTTCGGCCACGGGCATGGGCATGGGCCAGAGCCCCGGGTTCGGGGCCCGGCCCTTGGCCCCGTAGCCGCTGCCAGCGCCCGCACGGACGGTGGCGGTCCGCCGCCCCGCACGACCGCCGCACTCGCACCACCGCAGTGCCCGCACGGACCGACCGACCAGCCGACAGGACCCGCGGGGCCCACTCGCCGGACCCGCCCCTCACCCACCCGTCCCCGACACCCGTACGACACGAGCGAACCGGCGCCGCATACGTATCGCCGCCGCGGACGCGGATCCGCGGTGGCCGAACCACATGCGCAACCCACCCCCACCCGGGAGGCAGCCAGTGACCACCCGTCCCGACGACATCACCCCACTCCGCGACGCACCCCGTACGGGGGTCTGGCTCATCGGCGCTCGCGGTTCCGTCGCCACCACCGCCGTGGCGGGCTGTGCCGCCGTCGCCGGGGGGTTGCAGCCGGCGACCGGAATGGTCACCGAGACCGCGCCGTTCGCGGACAGCGGCCTTCCCGCGCTCGCCGATCTCGTCTTCGGCGGCCATGACACCGCCACGACCCCGCTGCCCAAGCGGGCCGAGGCGCTGGCCGCCGACGGGGTGCTGCCGCATGGGCTGCCCGCCGCCGTGCGTGCCGAACTCGCCGCCGCCGACGCGGCCGTCCGCCCCGGCGGGCCGCAGCCCGGCGACGACCGCGGTGAGGAGGAGCTGATCGCGGCCTTCGCGGCAGACCTCACCGACTTCATCCATACGCACGGGCTGGCCCGCGCCGTCGTCGTCAACGTCGCCTCCACCGAAGCGGCCCCCGAGGACGGCGAAACCCTGCCGCCCAGCTCCCTCTACGCGGCCGCCGCGCTGCGGGCCGGATGTCCGTACGTCAACTTCACGCCGTCCACCGGGCTCCACCACCCCCGGTTGCGCGAGCGCGCCGAGCGCTCCGGTCTGCCGTACGCGGGGCGCGACGGCAAGACCGGCCAGACGCTGCTGCGGTCCGTCCTCGCGCCGATGTTCGTCCAGCGGGCCCTCGCGGTACGGAGCTGGTCCGGTACGAACCTCCTCGGCGGCGGCGACGGCGCCGCCCTCGCCGACCCGGGCGCCGCGGCGGCGAAGAACGCGGGGAAGGCGCGGGTCCTCAGCGACACCCTCGGCGAACTCCCCGACGGTGAGCTGCACATCGACAACGTGCCCGCGCTCGGCGACTGGAAGACCGCCTGGGACCACATCTCCTTCGAGGGCTTCCTCGGCTCGCGGATGATCCTCCAGACCACCTGGCAGGGCTGTGACTCGGCCCTCGCCGCACCGCTCGTCCTCGATCTGGCCCGGCTGACCGCCCGCGCCCATGAGACCGGCCTCGCCGGGCCGCTCCCCGAACTCGGCTTCTACTTCAAGGACCCGGACGGCGGCCCGGCCGCCCTCGCCGACCAGTACGCGGCGCTCGTCGGCTTCGCCGGGCGGCTGCGGGGCCGGGCATGACGCGGGCGGTGGGGAAGGAGCGGGGCGACTGGGGGAGCTGGGGCGACTGGGCCGAACTGCTCAGGGTGTCGGCCCTGTTCACCGTGCCCGGTGACGCCCTGGCGGGCGCCGCCGCGGCCCGGACCCGCCCCAACCGGGGCACGGCGCTCGCGGTCTGCGCCTCGCTGTGCCTGTACGAGGCGGGCATGGCGCTCAACGACTGGGCGGACCGGGACATCGACGCCGTGGAACGCCCTGGGCGCCCGCTGCCGTCGGGCCGTATCGCCCCGGCCGCCGCGCTGACCGCGGCGACCGGGCTGACCGCCGCCGGGCTGCTCTGCGCCGCCGCCGCGGGCCGCCCGGCCCTCGCCACGGGAACGGCCCTGGCGGGCGCGGTGTGGGCGTACGACCTGGGGTTGAAGAACACCCCCGCGGGCCCGTCCGCCATGGCCGCCGCCCGCGCGCTCGACCTCCTCCTCGGCGCCACGGCCTCCGCCCCCGCCGCCGCGCGCTCCGCACTGCGCCCGGCCGCCGTCCTGGGCGCCCACACCCTCGCGGTGACAACGGTCTCCCGCCACGAGGCCGTCGGCGGCTCTTCGACGGCGCCCCTCGGCGCCCTCGCGACGGGAGCGGCGATCGCCTGGGCCGCCACCAGGCGCCCGGCGCCCGCTTCGGGGCGCCGTCCTGAAGCGGGCCACGGCGCGCCGGCCGCGGCTGCGGACGGGGCCACCAGCGGCGCTCCGGTGGGTGCCGTGGCCGCCGGTGGCGCCTTCGTCGCCCTCTCCAGGCAGCTCTCCCGCGCGGGGCTGCGCCGCGGTGGTCCGGTTCGGCGACTCGCCGG
>NZ_JANIIC010000079.1 GCF_024519315.1 Streptomyces malaysiensis subsp. samsunensis
AGTTCCGCCCCCGACCCCGCCCGCTGAGTCCCGCCCCCGACCCCTCCCGCCCCACGAATTCCGCCGGACGAAAGCAGACCCCCGTGCTGACCGTCGATTTCTCCCGCTTCCCCCTCGCCGCCGGCGATCGCGTCCTCGACCTCGGCTGCGGCGCCGGCCGGCACGCCTTCGAGTGCTACCGGCGCGGCGCCCAGGTCGTCGCCCTCGACCGCAACGGCGAGGAGATACGCGAGGTCGCCAAGTGGTTCGCCGCCATGAAGGAGGCCGGAGAGGCCCCGGCGGGAGCCACCGCCACCGCCATGGAGGGCGACGCCCTCGCCCTGCCCTTCCCCGACGACAGCTTCGACGTGGTCATCATCTCCGAGGTGATGGAGCACATACCGGAAGACAAGGGTGTGCTCGCCGAGATGGTGCGGGTGCTCAGGCCCGGCGGCCGGATCGCCGTCACCGTGCCGCGCTACGGCCCGGAGAAGGTCTGCTGGGCGCTGTCCGACGCCTACCACGAGGTCGAGGGCGGCCACATCCGCATCTACCGCGCCGATGAACTGCTGGGGAAGATGCGCGAGGCCGGGCTGCGGCCGTACGGCAGCCATCACGCACACGCCCTGCACAGCCCCTACTGGTGGCTCAAGTGCGCCTTCGGGGTGGATAACGACCAGGCGCTGCCGGTGCGCGCGTACCACAAGCTGCTGGTGTGGGACATCATGAAGAAGCCGCTGGCCACGCGGCTGGCCGAACGCGCGCTGAACCCGATCGTCGGCAAGAGCTTCGTGGCGTACGCGACCAAGCCCCACGCACCGCGCGAGGACCGGGCGTGACGGCGCTCGGACCGCGCCCGGGGCCCCGCACCGAACGGCTCGCGCTGCCCGGGGTGCTCAGCCCCGAACAGGTGCTGCGCACGGTCGGGGGCATCGCCGCCGTCCAGCGCGCGGACGGCGCCATACCGTGGTTCCGCGGCCACCACCTCGACCCCTGGGACCACACCGAGGCCGCCATGGCGCTGGACGCGGCGGGCGAGCACGAGCGCGCCAGGGCCGCCTACCGCTGGCTGATCCAGCACCAGAACCCCGACGGCTCCTGGTACGCGGCCTACCCCGACACCCCGGACGGCGTGGCCGCCACCGATCCCACCGACCGCGCCCGGGAGAGCAACTTCTGCGCCTACGTCGCGGTCGGCGCCTGGCACCACTACCTCTCCACGGGCGACGACACCTTCCTCGAGCGGATGTGGCCCACCGTCTTCGCCGCCGTCGAGTTCGTGCTCGGAATGCAGCAGCGCGACGGCCGGGTCGGCTGGCGGCGCGGCGCCGACGGCACTATCGACCCCGACGCCCTGCTGACCGGCTCCTCCTCCGTCTACCAGGCGCTGCGCTGCGCCCTGGCCATCGCGGAGCACCGCGAGGAGCCCCAGCCCGACTGGGAGCTGTCGGCGGGGCTGCTCGGCCACGCCATACGCCACCACCCCGAGCGGTTCCTCGACAAGCGCCGCTACTCGATGGACTGGTACTACCCGGTCCTCGGCGGCGCCGTCACCGGCGCCGCCGCCAAGGAGCGCATCGAGGCCGGCTGGGACCGCTTCGTGGTCCCGGGGCTCGGAGTGCGCTGTGTCTCCACCAACCCCTGGGTCACCGGCGGTGAGAGCTGCGAACTGGCCCTGGCGCTCTGGGCGATGGGCGAGTCCGACCGCGCGGTGGACATCCTCCGGTGGATCCAGCCGACGCTGCGGGCCGAGGACGGGATGTACTGGACGGGCTACGTCTTCGAGGACGACGCGGTCTGGCCGGAGGAGCGCACCACCTGGACGGCCGGGTCACTGCTGCTCGCCGTGGCCGCGCTGGGCGGCGACGAGGCGACCACGGCCGTCTTCGGCGGCGAGAGCCTGCCGCGCGGGCTGGACTCGGACTGCTGCGCCTAGGCCGTGGCCGGGCGCCGCTCCTGCGCGGCGCGGGGCTGTGCCGATGTGCGGCTGCGCCGCGGATGATCGACGGCGGGTTGGGCCACTTCCGGCGGAGCGCTGACGGGGCGTGTCCGGTGGGCCATGTGGTGGAGCCGCGTGTCGGTGCTTTCCCCGTCCCGCCCCTTCCCGCAACTGGGGCTTCGCCCCAGGCCCGGGGGTCCAGGGGGCGGGGCCCTTGCCATGCGGTGCAGCCGCATATCGGTGCGCCCCGAAGGGGCGCGGGGCTGTGTCGATGTGCGGCTGCGCCGCGGATGATCGACGGCGGGTTAGGCCACTTCCGGCGGAGCTTGCGGCTCCGCCGCGTGGCAGGGGCTTCGCCCCTGAGCCCCGGGGGTCTGGGGCGAAGCCCCAGTTTCGGGAAGGGGCGGGGAGGGGAAAGCCCGCCGCAGGCGGCACGAGCTGTCGGATATCCCCTAGCCGCGGCGCAGCCGCCCCGCGATGGCGTGGCCGATGAAGAGGTACACCACGGCCGGCAGACCGTAGTTGAGGACGGTGCGGAGCCAGTCCGTGTCCATCGTGAAGAGGTCATGGGACCAGCCCGCGAGCCAGCCCGCCGCGTCATGGACCACGGTCACGAGGTCGTTGGCGCGGTTGGCGTCGAGAAGGGCGAACAGGATCCAGAGGCCGAGGATGACGGCCATGACGTCCGCGACGACCGCCACGACGGTCGCCGCCTGATTGCTTCCGTGGCGATAACTTCGTGACATGCCGCACGCGTTGCCCCGCCAGGCGAAGCCAAACCAAGGCGTGGCCGCACACCCGTACGACGCGGTCAGCCCGCCAGCTCCGCCAGCACCCGCAGCGTCTCGCGGTCCGGCGCCAGTGCCAGCAGATCCGTGATCGGGCCCTTGCGCCACAACTCCAGCCGCTCCGCAATCCGTTCACGCGGCCCGACCAGCGAGATCTCATCGGCGAAGGCGTCCGGCACCGCCTCGATCGCCTCGCCGCGGCGGCCCGCCAGGAACAGCTCCTGCACCCGGCGCGCCTCTTCCTCGTAGCCGAAGCGGGCCATCAGATCGGCGTGGAAGTTCCGGGCCGCGTGGCCCATACCGCCGATGTAGAAGCCGAGCATCGCCTTCACCGGCTTCAGCCCCTCCGCCACATCGGCGCACACCCGCACCTGCGCCATCGGCGCCACCATGAAGCCCTCCCGGGCCTCGGCCAGCGCCGCCTGGTAGAGCTCCGTGCGCGACGGCGACCAGTACAGCGGCAGCCAGCCGTCGGCGATGCGCACGGTCTGCGCGATGTTCTTGGGCCCCTCCGCCCCGAGCAGCACCGGCAGGTCGGCGCGCAGCGGATGGACGATGGGCTTGAGCGGTTTGCCGAGACCGGTGGCGTCAGGACCGGCGTACGGATGCGGGTGGTAGCGCCCGTCGAGCCGCACCGGCGCCGCGCGGTTCAGCACCTGCCGGATGACCTCGACATACTCACGGGTCGCCGTCAGCGGGCTCTTGGGGAACGGGCGCCCGTACCAGCCCTCGACCACCTGCGGTCCGGACAGCCCCAGCCCCAGCATCATCCGCCCGCCCGAGAGATGGTCCAGGGTGAGCGCCTGCATCGCGGTGGCGGTGGGGGTGCGGGCGGCCATCTGCGCCACCGCCGTGCCCAGCGCGATCCGGGTGGTGTGCGCGGCGAGCCAGGTGAGCGGGGTGAAGGCGTCCGAGCCCCAGGACTCGGCGGTCCACACCGAGTGGTAGCCCAACCGCTCGGCCTCCTGGGCGAGTTCGAGATGGCCGGGGTCGGGGCCACGGCCCCAGTAGCCGAGCGCCAGACCGAGCCGCATGGAAGCCCCCTCGTTCCGCCGGACAGGGTGGAGGCGCGGCTGACGGAGGTCAGCCGCACCGGCGGGACTGTACGGGCCGGGGGCGCACATGGCAACGGCCCCTCGCCCGTGCGTTACGGGCGAGGGGCCGAGAGCGCGTCATGCGACGAGCGCGGGCGCGTCATGCGGCGCGCGCGAGGTCGTCATGGAACGCGCGCGGCTGTTGTCGTCAGCCGCGCTGGATCCCCGTGGTGTCCTGGAGCACACCGCGGCGGCCGTCCTGCGTCTGGGCGACCAGCGCCTGACCGCGCTGCTCCACCGCGAGGTACCAGGTGCCGGGGGCCAGTTCGGCGATGGTGCTGGACGAGCCGTCCTCCGCGTACAGCGGACGGGTCACCGGCACCGCGAACCAGAACGGCGCGAAGTCCCCGCCGCCCGAGGGCGCCGGGGCCGGAGCCGGCTGGCCGCCGAAGGGCTGGCCGGGCTGCGGCTGCCCCGGCTGGCTGCCGAACGGCGCGGGGGCGCCGGGCTGGGCACCGCCCGGACCCGGGTAGCCGTACCCCGGCTGCGGGCCCTGGGCACCGTACGGGGACGGGGCCGGGGCGGAGGCGTTCATCAGCGGGGCCTTCAGGGCCGGGACGCGCTGGGTGAGCAGCGCGACGGCGGCCATCGCCAGGGTGGCGATCAGGCCGAGGATCTGCCCGACGCCCTTGTCGACCCCGTCCGGGCCACCGATGATCGTCCACAGCGAGCTCCAGGCCGCGAAGACCGCGAGCGCCGAACCCCACTGTTCGAGCGAGAGCCCGAACAGGTTGCGGCCCGCGGGCTGGAAACGCGCGGCGACGATGAGCGCCGCGGCGATCACGCCGGCAAGGAAGATCGACGGCAATACGGGGAAGAAGTCGGACTTCCATCCGTTCTCACCGGCGTCCTTGCAGAAGCTGCTGCCACCGCAGTCGATGGTGTAGAAGTCGAGGAAGGAGGCGATGAACAGCAGCACCGCTGCTCCGATCACCACGCCGTCGCCTCGAGTGAGCGAGCGGATGTTCAACGTGAGGTCCTTTGTCGGTTTCGTCTGTACGAGCGCTGCCGCCAGGCGCGTGGCGCGAAGGCGTCGGGGGTGGGCCCCATCGTACGGGTGAATCTTCCTGCGGAGGCCGGGGGTGTCCCATCGGTATCCCGGTCGTGACCTCCCGTTCGGATGGGGAAGCCCTACTCGTTCAAGAAGTCCGTAATGCCCTGAGCGATACCCCGTGCGGCACGCCCGCGCCATGCCGCGTCGGTCAGTTCGGCGGCGTCCTGGGAGTCGCGCATATTGCCGCACTCGATGAACACCTTGGGAACGGTGGAGAGATTGAGCCCGCCCAGATCGCCCCGGACGTCCAGCCCGCTGCCGTCGCCGATGTACTGCGCGGGCTCGCTGCCGGTGGCCCGCTCGAACCGGTCGAGCAGCCGTTCGCCGAGATGGCGGGAGGGGACGGTGATGGCGGAGGTGTCCGCGCCGCCGCCTCGTACGGACTTGGGCAGGATCACATGGAAACCGCGCTCCCCGGCGGCCGCGCCGTCCGCGTGCACCGAGACCACGGCGTCGGCGTGCGCCTTGTTCCCGATCTCCGCGCGCTCGTCCACACACGGCCCGTACGGCCGGTCCCCGTCCTGGGTGAACCGCACCGTGGCACCGCGCGCTTCCAGCAGGGTGCGGGCGTGGCGTGCCACATCGAGGGTGAAGGACGCCTCGGGGTAGCCGGAGTTGGTGGCCGTACCGGTGGTGTCGCACTCCTTCTCCTCGGTGCCGATGTCCACGGACCGGGAGATCTGCGAGGGATGGTCGCGGTTGTGCGGATTGTGGCCGGGGTCG
Source organism: Streptomyces malaysiensis subsp. samsunensis (assembly GCF_024519315.1). GTDB lineage: Bacteria > Actinomycetota > Actinomycetes > Streptomycetales > Streptomycetaceae > Streptomyces > Streptomyces malaysiensis. The sequence continues at coordinate 5,578 of NZ_JANIIC010000079.1, forward strand.
ATGACGACGACCTTGCCCTTGAGGGTCTTCCCGGACCCCTCCCCGGGTGCGTCTCCTGACGCCTTTCCTGACGGGGAGGGCGCACCGGACACACCGGATACACCGGACGCGCCGGACGACGGGGGCGGCGGGGAGGACGTCGACGAGGTCGTGGGCGCACCCGTCCCACCCGCCCCGCCCGCGCCGTCGTCCTTCGCACCGCCCACGGAACTCCACAACAGCCAGCCGGCGAAACAGGCAGGTATCAGCGCCGCCAGGACGATGGCGAGGGTTGCGCCGCGGCGACCGGGCTCAGGAGGAAAGCTGCCGTTGGACACGCGGGCGATGGTAGTCCCGCCACGGCCACCCCTGCTGCCGGAATGGACGCCTGTGCCCGGGTACGCGGCGCGGCCGCCGGGGACGGGAGCCGGGGCCCAGGTACGCGGCTCGGCGGGGACCCGGGAGCCGGAAGCCGGGGGGCGGGTATACGGCTCAGGCGGGCGAGCCGGGGCCACGCGTGCGGCTCGGGCAGACGTGCGGGCCGGGAGCCGGGCGTGTGGCTCGGCCGGGGGCCGGGGTGCGGCGGCCGGGTATGCGGCTCAAGCGGGCGAGCCGGGGCCGGGCGTGGCTACCGGGGCCGGACTGCCGCCGGAGCAGGCGGCGGCCGGGCGCGTGGCGCAGCCGCCGGGAGCGGTCGGTATGCGGTTCACGCGGGCGTGCGGGCCGGGAACCGGGTGTGCGGCTCAAAGTGGGCGGGCCGGGAACCGGGTGTGCGGGCTGCCTCGGAATGGGCGGCGGGAGCCGGGTTGCGGCTCAGGCGGGCTGGGTGGGGGCGGTGCGGCGCAATACGCGTAGTGAGTGGGTCGCGGAGACCTCGGTGAACGCGCCGGAGGCGAGCGCGCGGCGGTAGATGCGGTACGGCGCCTGGCCGCCATCCGCCGGATCGGGGAAGACGTCGTGGATCACCAGCAGCCCGCCGGGCGTGAGGTGCGGCGCCCAGCCCTCGTAGTCGGCGCTCGCATGTTCGTCCGTGTGCCCGCCGTCGATGAAGACCAGCCCGACCGGCCGCCCCCACACCGCCGCGACCTGCGGGGACCGTCCGACCACGGCGATCACATGGTCCTCCAGGCCCGCCTGATGGAGGGTGCGGCGGAAAGTGGGCAGCGTGTCCATCCGCCCCACCTCGGGGTCGACCACGTCCGGGTCGTGGTACTCCCAGCCCGGCTGCTGCTCCTCGGAGCCCCTGTGGTGGTCCACGGTCACCGCGACCGTCCCCGCCGCGCGGGCGGCGTCGGCCAGCAGAATGGTGGAGCGCCCGCAGTACGTGCCGACCTCCACCAGCGGCAGCCCCAGCGCCCCCGCCCGCACGGCCGCGGCGTACAGCGCCAGCCCCTCGTCCAGCGGCATGAAGCCCTTCGCCCCCTCGAAGGCGTCGAGCACGGTGCGATCGGGTGCCGCGGACGCGGCGGCGGCAGCAGACTGAGTCACCGGCCCATCCTCCCGTACGGCGCCCCGGCGGGACGGGGAGGGGTGGTGCGTGGCCGGGAAGGCCCGCTACACGGCGACGAGGCGAACCTTCTCGCCGCAGAGCTTCGTCATGTCATCGAGGTCCGAGGTGAGCATGACGACGGGGCGGCGTTGGCGCAGAGCCATCTCGGCGACCGCGGCGTCGATGGCGTACTTGTGTCCGTGCAGCCCGGCGGCGATCAGCATTTCGGAGGCGCGTTTCGCGTCCTCGTCGCCGACGGGCACGATCCGTGTGCCCGAAAGGACCCGGGCCGGCCGTGGTTTGTCGGTCCGGCGGTGCGCGGCCTCGATGATGGTCAGCGCACTGATCACCACTTCCATGCCGCGCCTGCGGGCCTCCGCGACCAGAGCGACCACCGGCTCGTGATCGCTCACAAGCCTCGAGAGGCCCTCGCAGTCGAGGACGAGGGTGCCCTCGTGGCTCAGCTTGCGGCGGGCCACTGGCCCTCCTCGGCGAACACCTCGTCGAAGACCCGTCGTGCCCGCTCCCGCTCCTGGTCGGAGACCGGCCCTTTGCGGCGCTCGTAGTCGGCCAGGTACTCATCGAGGATCTGGCCGCGCAGCTCCCGCTCCACCGCCGCGGTGATGAACGCGGAGAACTCCCGCTTGCCGACCCGACGCCGAATCGCCTCGGCCGTGCCCTCCGGGAGGGAGAGGCTCACCCTGGTGGCCGGTCCCTCTCCCACGCTGTACGGCATCTCGTCCATGGAGCGAGATTATCAAAGGAGTAGGAATCGTGGTCGGTGGTCAGAGCCAGCCGTTTTGGCGGGCGGCGCGGACGGCTTCCATGCGGTTGCGGGTCTGGGTCTTGCCGATGGCCGAGGAGAGGGAGTTGCGCACGGTGGCGGGGGACAGGCGCAGCTTGGCCGCGATGTCCGCGACCGTCGCCCCGTCCACCGCCGCCGAGAGCACATCGCGCTCGCGCTGGTGGAGGCCCGTATGAGCTGGGCAGATGCGGATGTCGGGGGATGGCCGTGACATTTGTCCCAGGGCCTTCGGCATGCCGTTCGCCGCGCCGGATCCCACATCTGATGGGCCGTCAGTACCCGTCGTCGACACCCTTCCCCCTTCGGGGCGATTGGGCTATACAGGGGCCATCGGCTAGAACGCGTTCTACATGTCCATGTGGAGCCACGTGACCATGCGGAGCCACACGGCCATGTGCGGTCACATGTCCTTGTGGTCGGCGCGACCCGGCCGACCAGCGACGACCCCGGCACGGCCGACGGTGCGGACGGGCGGGCCGGGGTCTTCGGACCGTGGCCCACCGAGCGGACCAAGGAGTGGTGTCGCCCTATGCCCATCGATGTCGCGAAGGCCGTCTCTGCCGAACCCCGCAGGACGGCTCTCACCTGGGGACACAAGGACATCCAGCTCTACCACCTGGGCATCGGCGCAGGCATCCCCGCCACCGACCCCGCAGAGCTCCGCTACACCCTGGAGAGCAAGCTCCAAGTGCTCCCCAGCTTCGCGACCGTCGCGGGCGGCGGCATGGCGGTCGCCGGGGGCATGGCAGCGCCCGGTATCGACGTCGACCTCACCGCCGTACTGCACGGCGGCCAGACCGTCGAACTGCACCGCCCCATCCCGCTCAGCGGCGACGCCACCCAGACCTCGAAGGTCGCCGCGGTGTACGACAAGGGCAAGGCGGCGGTCATCGTGCTGCGCTCCGACGTCGCCGACGCGGACGGCCCGCTGTGGACCTGCGACACCCGGATCTTCGCCCGGGGCGAGGGCGGCTTCGGCGGTGAGCGCGGCCCCTCCGACCGTGTGGAACCCCCGACCCGGGAGCCGGACCACACCGTGGAGCGGGCCATCCGCGAGGACCAGGCGCTGCTCTACCGGCTCTCCGGGGACTGGAACCCGCTCCACGCCGACCCGGAGTTCGCCAAGGCCGCCGGGTTCGAGCAGCCCATCCTGCACGGGCTGTGCTCGTACGGGATGGTGCTCAAGGCGGTCGTGGACACGGCGCTGGACGGGGAGGTGACCCGGGTGCGCTCGTACACCACCCGCTTCGCCGGGGTGGTGTTCCCGGGCGAGACCCTGCGCGTCCGGATGTGGCGGGACGAGACGCGCGTCCATGTGACGGCGACCGCCGTCGAGCGGGACGGCGCACCGGTCCTCACCGACACCATCGTCGAACACACCTGAGATCACGCCTGACATCACGCCTGAGATCACGTTCGAGATCACGTCAGAGATCACGAGGAGTCGCTGTGCGCGCAGCCGTACTGCATGAGACGGGACAGGACAAGCTGGAGGTCCTGGACGACATCGAGACGGTGGGCTTCGGCCCCGGCAAGGTCCGGCTGCGGCTGAGGGCCACCGGGCTGTGCCACTCCGACCTCTCCGCGATGGCCGGGGTGCTGCCGCAGCCCGCGCCGTTCGTCCCCGGCCACGAGGGCGCGGGTGAGATCGTCGACGTGGGCGACGGGGTGACCGGGCTGAGCGCCGGCGACCGGGTACTGGTGTGCTGGCTGCCCGCGTGCGGCGGCTGTCCGGCCTGCGGGCGCGGTCAGACCGAGCTGTGCATGTCCGGGTTCATGAACGCCGGAGTCCCCAACTTCCGGCGCCCCGGCGGCAGTCCGGAGGAGGTCTTCGGCATGTCCGGGACCGGCACCTTCGCCGAGGAGATCGTCCTGCCCGCCGAATGTGCCGTGCCGATCCCCGACGACGTCCCGTACGACATCGCGGCCCTCATCGGCTGCGGGGTCACCACCGGGCTCGGGGCCGTCTTCAACACCGCCCGGGTGGAGGCCGGTTCATCGGTCGCGGTCATCGGCTGCGGCGGGGTGGGCATCAGCGTCATCCAGGGGGCCAGGGCCTCGGGCGCCGCGCAGATCGTCGCCGTGGACCCCGTGGAGTCGCGGCGCGAGGCCGCGCTGAGCTTCGGTGCCACCGAGGCGGTGGCCCCGGACGGTCTCGACACCGCCAGGAACAGCGTCACGGCGGGCGAGGGCTTCGACTACGTCTTCGAGGTCGTGGGCCGCTCCGCCACCGCCCGGCGGGCGTACGAGATCACCCGGCGCGGCGGCACGCTGTGCGTGGTCGGGGCCGGGGCGCTGGACGACTTCCTCCAGTTCAACATGTTCGAGCTGTTCTTCGACGAGAAGCGGATCCTGCCCTCGCTGTACGGCGGCGGCGATGTGCTCCGCTCCTACCGGCGGACCATCGACCTGTGGCGGGCGGGCCGGATCGACCTCGAAGGGCTGATCACCCACCGGGTGCGGCTCGGCGAGATCAACGAGGCCATCGGCCAGATGCGGACCGGGGAGGCGCTGCGCACATGCGTCGAGATGTGACGGGCCCGCTGGCAGGGAAGACCGCGATCGTCACCGGCGCCGGGCGTGGCCTCGGCCGCGTCGAGGCGATCGAACTCGCGCGCCTGGGCGCCAGTGTCGTCGTCAACGACTACGGACAGGGCGGCCGCGACGGCACCGGCGAGGCATCGGCCGGCCCCGCCGAGCAGGTCGCCGAGGAGATCCGCGCGGCCGGCGGCCGGGCCACGGCCCATGTGGGCGACGTGGCCGACTTCGAGCGGGCGGGCGACCTGGTCCGGCTCGCCGTCGACACCTATGGCGCGCTGGACATCCTGGTCAACAACGCGGGCATCCTGCGCGACCGGATGGTCTTCTCGATGAGCGAGGCCGAATGGGACTCGGTGATCCGCGTCCACCTCAAGGGCCACTTCAACACCATCCGCTTCGCCGCCGCCCACTGGCGCGAACGGTCCAAGGCGGCGGGCGGCGGCCCGGTCCACGGCCGGATCGTCAACACCTCCTCCGAGGCGTTCCTCGCCGGTTCGCCGGGCCAGCCCAACTACGCGGCGGCGAAGGGCGGCATCGTCGGGCTGACCACCTCCACGGCGGCGGCGCTCGCCAAGTACGGGGTGACGGCCAACGTCATCTGCCCGCGCGCCCGCACCCGGATGACCGAGGACGTCTTCGCGGACTTCGAAGTCCCGGAGGACGGTGGCCTCGACGCCCTCGCCCCCGAACATGTGGCCCCGCTGGTCGGCTATCTCGCCTCACCTGGCGCGGCGAAGGTGAACGGCCAGGTGTTCGTGGTGCACGGCGGCATGGTGGCGATCGTGGAGCGGCCGAAGGTGGCGGCGAAGCTGGACGCGAAGGGGGACACCTTCGGCTTCGAGGAGCTGGACGCGGTGCTGACGCCGTACTTCGCGGAGCGGAGCGGGGAGAGCTTCGCGGCGGTGGAGGTGCTGGGGCTCAAGCGGGGGTGAGCGGAGGGGCGACGGGGGTGGGCGGAGGGGCCCGCCCCTGGCCGGAAGCATCCCACGATCGCCGGACGGGCTGGACTTCCCGGGGAAATCCGGCCCGTCCCGCGGTCGCGGACGACCCTGAGATGCTGAGGCGTTGAGCGGCCTACGGTCCCGAGTGGCTTACGGTCGTGAGCCGTTCACGGCCCTGATCCGCTTACCGTCCTCAAGACGCTCAGGAGCCGCTCTCGTTCGGGCGGCGGTGGCGGCCGTGGGCCGGTGCCTGGGTCTCCTCGGACGCGGCCCGCCCCCGGTGTTTGCCCTGAGTGCCATCGGCCTGGGCCGCGGCGGCGTCCCGCGGGCGCGCCTGGGTCGTGTCGATGTGGGTTTCGGACATGGTGGGTACGTCACCCCGTCAGATCGCTTGCGCTTCGTACTGTGCGAAAGGGGCTGACCACGATGTCGCACGACGTTCCATGCGCATCACCCGAGGCGCCCGTGTGTGACGGAACGCAGGGATACGCAGCCCCCGTAACGAGTTTAACCACGGCGGTGGTCCCGGACCCAGCGGGGTGGCCGGGGCTGCGGGGGCCGGGCGAGCGGCGCCTGCTGGAGCGGTACGGGTCGCAGGGCGGGGCCCGTACCGGCGCCGGGATCGTGGTCCGGCTCGGGCCCCATCTCCTGCTCGACACCCGGCCATGAACCGGTGCCGCCCCATGGCTCGACGCCCAAACCGCCCTCGGGCTCCGGCGCCCGCTCGTGCACGGGCAGCGGGGTCGGCTCCGGTACGGTCATCGGCGCCCGCTCCGGTACGGTCATCGGCGCTCGCCCTCGTACGGGCATCGGCGCCTGCGTCGCTCGTACCGGCATGGGCCCGGGGGCCCGTGGCGGCGTCAGATCCGGTGACCGCGGCGGCGTCGGCTCAGGCGTCGGCCCGGACGCCCGCGACGCGGTCAGCTCGGGCGCCTGCCCGGCTGGCCGTGGCGGTGTGAGCTCGGTCGTCCGCGCGGGGGCGGGGCCGCCGGGGCCGCCGACCCGGGTCCACGGTGTGATCCTCGTCGCGATCCCGGCCGCGGGGGCCGCCGTATGCGGTGTCTGGACGACTCGGGCGCTGACCGGGGTCGCGGTCGCGGCCGGACCGGACGGCTCGGACATCGGGCCCGAGGGCCCCGCCACCCGGCCCGAGGGTTCGGACACCCGGCCGGAGGTTTCGGACACCCGTGTCACCCGCGCGATCCGCCGCGCGCCCGTCGAGTCGTCCGGCCGCCAGGTGGTGTGTGCGTCGTCCGGTGGCCAGGTCGGTGTCGCGACGTGCGGCCGCCACGACGCCGCCGAGTCGTCCCGTCGCCATGGCGCCTCCGGCGCCCCGGACGGCTCCGCCGCGAGCGGGGCGCCGAGCGAGGCGCTGCTCGGGACGGTGCTCATGGCACCGCCCGGAGTGCCGCTCGAGACACCGCCCGGGGCGCCGCTCTCGGCACCACTCGAGACACCGCCGGGAGTGCGGCTCGCGACACCGCCCGGGGTGCCCGGTGCCTCCGGGCGGTCCGCCACCCACGCCACGCCCGAACCGCCCGGCGCCGCCGCCACCCACGAACCGCCCGAAAACCTCGGCGCCGCGCCCGGCACCCCGGGCGGCCGCACCCGTGCCACCCCGCATGGCATCTGCGGGGTCACATACGGCAGCCGCAGCTCACCCTCCCGCGTCCACAGGCCCGCGCCCGGAAGCCAGCCCTCCGGCGCCGGGAACTCGCGCAACCGCCGCTCCGCCGGGCGCCATACGCCCACCCACGGCCGTCCGGACCCCGCCCCGGATCCGGATCCGCCGAGCCCATCGATGCGGAAGGCCACCGCGCACGACTCCGGCGTCAGCACCTGCCCCGGCTGCACCGCGAACGGCGTGGGCTCCCACCGCCCCGCGGGCCGCAGACAGTCGGGGAACCGCACCGGCCGGGCGCTGCCCAGCACCCCCCACCCCAGCCGCTCCTCCCCGGGCGCGTCGGACCGTACGAGCAGCAGACCGCTGTCGGGGTCGGCGAGCAGCAGCCGGTCGTCGCTGCGCTCGGTGATCTGGAGCAGCGGGCTGGTCTCACCGCCGCGCCGCAGATCGACCACCACGGTCTTCGTCCGGCCGTCGAGTTCGCGGTCGAGGGCCAGCAGCCGGCCCGTACGGTCCAGCCAACCGCCGCCCGTACAGCGGCCGGGCACCTCGGCCAGATGCTGGGGGGCGAGGACGCCGCCGCCGAACAGCAGCCAGACGGAGGTGGACCGCGGGCCGCGCCCCAGCGCGAACGCGCACAGACCGCCGGGCGCGGGCGGCAGCAGCGAGACCTCGGCGCGGTCGATACCGCCGAGCGGGCGCTCGCCGGTGCCGGGGCCGGCCGGGTAGAGCAGCGAGAAGGCGTGGTGTCCCGCCATCCGGCGGTGGATGAGCACCTGCCCGTCGGCCAGCGGCAGCAGTTCGCTGTCCGGCTCCTCGGGCTGGGCCGTGGGCAGCGGCACGGCGTAGGGCTCCGGGCCGTCCAGCGTCCAGCGCTCGGGGTACCAGCAGCCGGCCTCCCCGCTGAGCGCGAGCCGCGCGCCGTACGAGCGGTCCGAGGCGATGGTGAAACCCCCTCGTGGCCGGTCGCCGACGCCCCCGGTGAGAGCGGTGTCGAAGGCACAGGCAGTCATCGGTCAGTCACCTCCGGCCACTGAAAGTAGTTTTCGTGCCTCGAGCCGAAGGCCGTAATGGACGCGCTCCACCCGTAAGTGTGGCTCTTGCCCGATTTACCTGAGAGGTCGTGGGTGAATGTGCTGTAAGCGACGCGAGGGTGTTTTGTGATTAAAGTAAGGCACACCTAAGTGCGTTCGGCGCGCTCGTGCGAACGGGCGCGCCCCAGCTATCCCAGGAGCTCCGTCATGTCCCTGCGCGCCCGCGGCAGCGCCGCCCTCGCCCTCGCTCTGGCCGGGGCGCTGTCCCTCACCGCCTGTGGATCGTCGGACGACGGCGAGGGCGGCGGCAAGCGCAATGGCGGGGGCGGGAAGTCCGTCGCCCAGGGCGGCAAGGACTTCGGCTCGGCGGCCGAGGAGACGGCGAAGATGGGCACGGAGGCGGGGCCCGGCGCGTTCCCCCGCACCATCACCTGGTCTCCTTCGAGGATGCCCCCCGCCTTCAGGTGGAGCAGGGCAAGGAACGGGATTTCGCCTCCGTGGCGAACAGACCGCCTACGCGATCGGATAGAGTGCGTTTCGTGCGTTGCGAGAACCAAGTACGCACAACGTGCTGAGTGAGAACCAAGCCAGCGCAACCAGATGCTTTCGGGCAACCGGGCAGGTTCCGTCCCGGCTGGTGCTGAAGGAGTAAGACCTTGTCGGTCGCTGACCTGCGGGGCTTCCTGAGCCAGGAATCCCCCTGCTTCAGCTGGGGAGGGTCCAACTGGAAGGAGAACTACGCCGCGGCCCTGGACCGGACCGCCGAGGCCGAGCGCGCGCTCGACGCGTACGAGAAGAAGGCCAAGACGCTCGGCGAGGACATCGGCCCCAACAAGCCGACCATCACCATGCTCCGCTTCATGCCGGAGGTCACCCGGCTCTACGCCAAGGCGTCCTTCATCGGCACCATCCTCGAGGACGTCGGCCTGCCGCGCCCGAAGAACCAGCAGATCGACGATCTCGCCGCGGAGATCAGCCCGGAGCGGATCGACGAGGCCGACGCCGACTGGATCTTCACCGGCGTCTACGGCGACCCCAAGGCCACCAAGCGCGACCAGGCGCAGTCCAACCCGCTGTGGAAGAAGCTGAAGGCGGTCAAGGCGGGCCATGCCGAGAACGTCGATGAGCAGACCTGGTACCTGGGACTCGGCGTCACCGCCGCCGACCGGGTCCTCGACGACCTCCGGGGCTACCTCGTCCACTGATCCGCGTTTTCGCCGCGGACTTCACCCGTACTCTCGTCGCGCTGTGTGAAGGCCGGGGCAGGGCTCAGCCGTGATCCGGGAGGTAGCCTTGCCCCGTGCCCGCACTCAACGACGTCATCGCCGCACTCGACGCCCTCTGGCCGCCCGAGCGGGCGGAGCAGTGGGACGCCGTCGGCACGGTGTGCGGTGACCCCGGCGCCGAGGTCACCCGTGTGCTGTTCGCCGTCGACCCCGTCCGGGAAGTGGCCGACGAGGCGGTGGAACTCGGCGCCGATCTGCTGATCACCCACCATCCGCTCTATCTGCGGGGCACGACCACGGTCGCCGCCTCCACCTTCAAGGGCCGGGTGGTGCACACGCTGATCAAGAACGACATCGCCCTGCATGTCGCGCACACCAACGCCGACACCGCCGACCCCGGTGTCTCCGACGCCCTCGCCGGAGCGCTCGACCTGCGGATCGTCGGTCCGCTGGTGCCCGACGCCACCGACCCCGAGGGCCGCCGCGGCCTCGGCCGCGTCTGCGAGCTCGACCACCCCGAGACGCTGCGGGAGTTCGCCGAGCGCGCCGCCGCCCGGCTGCCCGCCACCGCCCAGGGGATCCGCGCCGCGGGCGACCCGGACCGTACGATCCGCCGGGTCGCCGTCAGCGGCGGCTCCGGCGACAGCCTCTTCGACGCGGTGCGCGCGGCCGGGGTCGACGCCTTCCTCACCGCCGATCTGCGCCACCACCCGTCCTCGGAGGCGCGGGAGCACAGCGATCTCGCCCTGCTGGACGCGGCGCACTGGGCCACCGAATGGCCCTGGACCGAGCAGGCCGCGGCCCAACTGGACGAGATCTCCGACCGGCACGGCTGGGATCTGCGTACGCATGTCTCCCGTATCGTCACCGACCCCTGGACGGCCCACGCGGCGGCCCCCGCCGTCCGCGCGTCCGCCCCGTCCCTCTCCGTTTGACCTCCGCCGACCTCCGCTCGACCGCTGCTCGACTCATCCTCCGCCCCCTCGACTCCCCTGGAGCCCCACGCTGAATGCCGCGCCCGCCGATCAGATCCGCCTCCTCGACGTCCAGGCGCTCGACGTCCGGCTGTCGCAGCTCGCGCACAAGCGCAGGACGCTGCCCGAGCACGCCGAGATCGACACCCTGAACGCCGATCACACCCAGCTGCGCGACCTGCTCATCGCCGCGCAGACCGAGGAGAGCGACACCGCCCGCGAGCAGACCAAGGCGGAGCAGGACGTGGAGCAGGTGCGCCAGCGCGCCGCCCGCGACCAGAAGCGCCTGGACTCCGGGGCCGTCACCTCCCCGAAGGACCTGGAGAACCTCCAGCACGAGATCGCCTCCCTCGCCAAGCGCCAGGGCGACCTGGAGGACATCGTCCTGGAGGTCATGGAGCGCCGGGAGTCCGTCCAGGAGCGGGCCGCCGAGCTGACCGAGCGGGTGGAGTCCCTCCAGGCCAAGATCGGCGACGCCACCTCGCGCCGGGACGCGGCCGCCGAGGGGATCGACACCGAGATCGCGACCGTCACCAAGGAGCGCGAGGTGATCGCCGGGACCATCCCCGCCGATCTTCTGGGGCTCTACGACAAGCTGCGCGGGCAGCAGGGCGGTATCGGCGCTGCCCGGCTCTACCAGCGGAGCTGCGACGGCTGCCGCCAGGAACTCGCCATCACCGAGCTCAACGAGGTGCGCTCGGCGGCCCCCGACACGGTGGTGCGGTGCGAGAACTGCCGCCGGATCCTGGTCCGTACGCCCGAGTCGGGGCTGTAGCCCGATGGCGCGGCGCTTCATCGTCGAAGCGGACGGCGGGTCCCGGGGCAACCCGGGGCCGGCCGGTTACGGCGCGGTCGTGCGCGACGCGGAGACCGGTGAGACGCTCGCCGAGGTGGCCGAGTACATCGGCACCGCGACCAACAACGTGGCCGAGTACAAGGGCCTGATCGCCGGGTTGCGGGCGGCGTACGCCCTCGACCCGGAGGCCGGGGTCCAGGTGCGGATGGACTCCAAGCTGGTCATCGAGCAGATGTCGGGCCGCTGGAAGATCAAGCACCCCGATATGCGCCCGCTCGCCGCCGAGGCCAAGGCGATCGTGCCGCCCGGCCGGGCCGCGTACGAGTGGATCCCGCGCGAGCGGAACAAGCACGCGGACCGGCTCGCCAACGAGGCGATGGACGCGGGCAAACGGGGCGAGCGGTGGCAGCCGAAGGTGCCGCCCGGCGGCACGTTGGCGGCGGGAGCGCCGGAGGCCGCCGCACCCGCCGACGACGCCCTCGCCGCACCCGCCGCCACGGGTGCCCCGGCGGTGGGCTGGGGCTCGGCGGACCTGGGCACCCCCGCCACCTTCGTACTGCTCCGGCACGGGGAGACCCCGCTCACCCCCGAGAAGCGCTTCTCCGGCAGCGGCGGCAGCGACCCCGAACTCTCCGATGTGGGCCGCCACCAGGCCGAGCGGGTGGCGGCGGCGCTCGCCGCGCGCGGCACCATCCAGGCCATCGTCGCCTCACCGCTGCGGCGCTGCCGGGAGACCGCCGACGCGGTGGCCCGGCGCCTGGGCCTGGAGGTGCGGGTCGAGGAAGGGCTGCGGGAGACCGACTTCGGCGCGTGGGAGGGCCTGACCTTCGCGGAGGCCAAGGAGCGCTACCCGGACGACTTGGCGGCATGGCTGGCCTCCACCAAGGTGGCCCCGACGGGCGGCGGCGAGAGCTTCGCGGCGGTCACGCGCAGGGTCGCGGCCTCCCGCGACAAGCTGATCGCCCGTTACACGGGCCGTACGGTGCTGCTGGTCACCCATGTCACACCGATCAAGACCCTGGTCCGGCTGGCCCTGGGCGCCCCGCCGGAGTCCCTGTTCCGCATGGAGCTCTCGGCGGCCTCGCTGACGGCGGTGGCGTACTACGCGGACGGGAACGCGTCGGTGAGGCTGCTGAACGAGACGGCGCATCTGCGGTAGGGGTGGCGGCGGTTGCGGGCGGCCGTAGGGCGGCGCGTCAGCGGTCGCGACCGACCGCGGGGGCTGTCACCCCGGTGGGCGGCGGTCGTCACCCCCGTGGGCGGCGGTCGTCGGTCCGTCGGTCCGTCAGCCCGTCAGTCGCGAAGGGCGGCCGCTTGCCGGGACAGGGACTCCACCCGGGCCCAGTCGCCCGCCGCCAGCGCGTCCGAGGGCAGCATCCATGTGCCGCCCACGCAGCCGACGTTGGGCAGGGCCAGATACCCGGCGGCGTTCGAGGCGTTGACACCGCCCGTGGGACAGAAACGAGCCCGGGGGAGCGGTGAGGCGAGCGCCTTCAGATACGCGGTGCCCCCGGCGGCCTCCGCCGGGAAGAACTTCATCTCCTCGACCCCGCGCTCCAGCAGCGCCACGACCTCCGAGGTGGTCGAGACCCCGGGCAGAAAGGGCAGACCTGACGCGTCCAGCGCCCCGAGCAGCCGGTCCGTCCAGCCGGGCGTGACCAGGAAGCGCGCCCCGGCGGCGACGGCGGTCTCCACATGCTCCGGGCTCAGGACCGTACCGGCGCCGACGACCGCGTCCGGGACCTCCTCGGCGATCGCCCGGATGGCGTCCGCGGCGGCGGGCGTCCGGAAGGTCACCTCGATCGCGGGCAGCCCGCCCGCCACCAGGGCACGGGCCATCGGGACCGCGTCGGCCACGTCGTGGACGATGACCACGGGGATCACGGGGGCGAGGTCGAGCAGCGAGGAGTCCGGGAAACCGGGGGAGGGCGCGGTGCTAGTCACGGCGCCCATCCTGCCCATGGGGCGCGCACCGCGCAATGGCGGTTGCACATCCCGCAACGAGCGCGTACGGAAGGGGCTGACGAGCACGTACGGAACGGGCCAACGAACGCATACGGAACGGGCTGATGAGCGACGGGTACGGGACGGGCTGACGAGGGTGCACGAAACGGGCTGACGAGGGTGCACGGAAACGGGCTACAGCTCGGTCACCACCACATCCAGCCCCCACGCCCGGCCCGCCCGCTCCGGCGGCGTGGCCTCCACCACGTACCCCAGCCCGCGCAGCGCCTCCACCAGCTCGGCCGGGCCGCTCGGCTCGGCGCCGGCGGTCAGCAGGTCCCGCACCATCCGGCCCTTCGTCGCCTTGTTGAAGTGGCTGACGACGGACCGCTTCTCGACCCCGTTCACGAACTTCGAGTGCAGCACCCGCACCGTCGCCGTACGCTCGGCGACCGCTCCCTTGGGCTTCCACGCCGCCGCGTACGCCGACGAGCGCAGGTCCAGCACCAGCCCGTCCCCGGCGGCCTCCGGAAGCACCTCGGCCATCGGGGTCCGGGCCCGCCAGTAGGTGCCGAGCGCGCCGGGCCCCGGGAGCTTGACCCCCATCGAGCAGCGGTAGGAGGGGATGCGGTCGTCGACCCGTACGGCGCCCCAGAGCCCCGAGAAGACCAGCAGCGACCGCTCCGCCCGGCGACGGGCGGCACCCGGCAGCGTGGCCAGGCCGAGCGCGTCGTACAGCACACCGGTGTAGATCTCCCCGGCGGGCCGCGCCACGGCCTCCCGCAGCGCCGCGTTCTTGGCGATCTCGCCCCGCAGCCCCTCGCTGAGCCCCAGCACCTCCGCGGCCTTCACCTCGTCGCCCGAACACAGCGACACCAGCGCGTCCAGCACCTCCGCCCGCGCCCCGCCCAGCCCCGGCAGCGACAGCGATCCCAGGTCCAGCGCGGACCCGGAGCCTCCTGTGGCCTTTCCCTCGGACGGGGGCAGCAGCACGAGCACGGTCTCTCCTCGGGGGTCGGGGCATCAGGGCCACGGAAAAGGCTACGACTCCGTGGGCCCCACCCTCACCGCCGCCTTCCCCTCCGCACCGGAGACGACCGGCGTCGTCCGAGCGGTCCGCCCCTCCCGGGTATCATGGTCAACACGGCGGACGAGCCGGCCGGGCGGTCGCGTCGGGGTCCTTGAGGCCCCGCCGAGGAACGTCCGGGCTCCACACGGCAAGGTGGTGGGTAACGCCCACCCGGGGTGACCCGCGGGACAGTGCCACAGAAAGCAGACCGCCGGATGCCGCGAGGCGTCCGGTAAGGGTGAAACGGTGGTGTAAGAGACCACCAGCGTCCGAGGTGACTCGGACGGCTCGGTAAACCCCACCTGGAGCAAGGTCAAGAGGAGCCGCCACACGGTGGCTCTGCGCGGACGATCGAGGGCTGCCCGCCCGAGTCCGCGGGTAGACCGCACGAGGCCGGCGGCAACGTCGGCCCTAGATGGATGGCCGCCTCCCCGCGGGCCGCGAGGCCCACGGGAGACAGAACCCGGCGTACAGGCCGACTCGTCCGCCGCCATGGCTCTGGCCGGGGAGTATGCCCTGCTCGGGGCCCTCGGTCGTACCGCTGCGCTTCCCTCCTCTACCTGGGAGTTCCTGGGAGTTCCCGCGCAAGTGTGCACTGGTTGTGCACTGGGTCCGCTTGCCCGCGCCCCCGTCCAGCTCGCTGGGCGGGGGGGCTTTGGCATGTTCGGAGATCACCACCCGCTCCGCAACTCTCCTGCGGCTCCGGACGGCATGCGCGGTACCCGCATGTTTCGGCTACGCCGTGAGCTCCTCTGCTTCCACCACCGAGCGGGAAGGGAGGTCGGTGATGGCGATCACTAACCATCGTGGTTCTGCACGCGTCGGCTTTGGCAGTACTACCTGGCCAAGGCAGTACCTGCCGAGCGCCGACGATGATGGTGAGCAAGCGAGTGAGCCTCGTCTTATGCGTGCCACAGGTTCGAGCCCTTGGCAGGGCGCCACACAGAAGGATGGCCATCCTCACCCGCGGAATTTCGTCGGCAGGCTGGTGATCAAGGGAACTTTTGAGCCCTCAGCGCAGGAGGAGACACGCTGATGGCTGACGAGAGTCTGACACGTGACAGCAGCGGTCCGAGTGCTTCCTTCGAGCGGGTGGTCACTCTTCGCGCGGTGACCCTGATCATGGCCGCGGTGGTGGGGCTGACGTTCTTGTTCGGCTTCGGCAATGTATGGACCCTCGCGCTGCGGTTGGGTGTGCCGCCGTGGGTGGCGCCCTTGGTGGCCCCGGCGGTGGATCTTTCTGTGCTGGGTACCCGGTACCTGGCGTTGCAGGGTGCGAGTCGGGAGCAGCTCCGGCCGGCCCGTCGGTTGCTGGTCTTCTCCAGTCTGATGACGTTGGCGCTGAACGTGACGGACCCGCTGCTGGCTGGTGAGAACGGCAAAGCCGCCTTCGATGCGGTGGGACCGTTGCTGCTGATCGGTTGGGCAGAGGTGGGTCCGGGGCTTTTGCAGGCCATCAGCGGTGCCGGGAGCGGAAAGTCGTCCGAGTCCGAGAAGGGAGACATCCCGGAGTGTTCCGTGGAACACGCGGCGATGATGATCGAGCAGAAGAGCGTCAATATTGACCAGCCGCATGTCCTGGTCCCGCCGGAAGATGATCAGCGTAGTCAGCTCGGGGCTGATGGGGATGGCCTTCTGGAGCGTGCCTTGGTGGAAGATGCGTGGCATTGGGAGACGTATCAGCGGCCGATTTCGGCTGAGACGCTACGGAAGCGACTGCATGTTGGCGCGGCCAGGTCCCGGACGTTGGTGTCCATGGTGCGCTCGACAAGGGCCGGGAACGTGATGATGGAAGCATCGTCTGGCGAGGGCGGTCCTTCAGCTTCTCTGCCTTGTGATCAGGTCCGCGGCGCGGGCGAGGAAGGTCCGAGGTAGGAGGTGCTTCTGTGGTGCCTGTCGATGCAGCGGCCTCTATAAGCGCTGGGGCGCCCTGCTTCCTGTCGTTTGAAGCCGTGGCGGGGAGCGGTACGACGTGGTGCTGACGGCCGTCCATGTTCTGAGAAATGATATGGATGGTGTGGAAGCGTTCGTCGCGTG
Source organism: Streptomyces malaysiensis subsp. samsunensis (assembly GCF_024519315.1). GTDB lineage: Bacteria > Actinomycetota > Actinomycetes > Streptomycetales > Streptomycetaceae > Streptomyces > Streptomyces malaysiensis. The sequence continues at coordinate 22,037 of NZ_JANIIC010000079.1, forward strand.
AACCACGCAATGCATATGCCTGGAATGCCGGACTTGGTGAAAGTGTTTTGCAGGGAACCAACTGTCAGGTAGACGCGCAGGTCACGGAGTCTGCTCCCCGCACCCGCAGGGATAATCCCGTCCGCCGGTGTGCTCTCGGCGTCGGTCGAATTCACCCGCCGCCGACAGGTTGGCCAGCGTAACGCTGCGGGAGCGCTATGAAACCAGCCACTGGACAAGTGCCCTGTCGCCAAACACTGCGGATGGGGCCGTCGAAGTACCCGATTCGGGTTATGCAGAGGGCGGGATGCCAGCTGCTGAGGGGAGGACTGGCCGGATGGTTTTGACCATCAACGTCGCAGTTCTGCTTGCGTGATCACGGTTATGCGACTGTGTTGGCGCCACTGGCTCGGAGCCGGGTCGGTGATGCGACAGATGGCACCAGACGCTGGTGCGAGATGGCCCGTGATCACCTGCTCTCCCTGAACTGTTAGCGTGCCACGAGATCAACTTAGGGGCAGGGGCGGACCTGGACGGATGTCGAGCGGCCACTTTGGCCGTTGAGTCAGGGGCATCATGGTCTAGCGATCGTGGAGTAACGCGCCCCTCTCGGACACCCTCCGGCCGTGCTCAAGGCTGTCTTCGATGACGGTGACAGAGGCAGCCTCCCGAGATACCGAAGGGGGATCACCATTGATGACTGAGACACGTGCAGGACTGGGTAAGGACACGGATGAGTTGGAGGGCGACCCGCGCACTCCGATGACGGCGGTTGCATCTTGCCTCGACGTGGCAGGCGGGCAAGGTGGCTGGTGCGAGGACGCTCTCGCTGGGATTCCGCTTCCTGACTCGCCGGAGTTGTCGCCGGTTTTGGACCGGCTGCACGCAGTCAACAGTAGGCAGTGGGACGCCGAGGATCGGGTGCGACAAGCTGGCGACGGGGAGATTCCGGCCATCAAGCGGGAGATCGACGCCCTCAACGGCAATCGACATGCACTCATCGAGCAGGTCGATCGAATCTTGGATGCGGCGTGGAGCGCGAATGAGGGCGTGCCTCCCCTCACGGAGTCGATCGGCTCGGCGCTCGACCGACTCTCGGTGCAGACGCTTCGGATCATGCACATCGAGCAACTCGTCGGACGGGATGCTGGTACGGCAGAGCGAGTGGCGATTCTGCATCGCCAGTACGACGATCTAGTGTGGTCTATCGCGGTCGCTTGTGAGGATCTTGTGTCCGGCCGTCGGCGCACGCCCCGGCCTGAGCGCATGAAGCTCTACGGGAAGTCCGCACGATGAGCGCGGTCACGTTGCTCCTCCGAAGCGCCAGGATCGATCTGCGATGACGATTGATTCCTTCGGGGACGGAGATGAGTTTGAGCGCTGGCGCAGCAGCCTGTTCCTGCGTCCCGACGGGACCAATGCCGATGCGCTTGTCGGGCTCCTCCGCCGCGCCCTCGATGAGACGCTGAGCCATCAGGGCGAGGGGCCCGTGTATCCGCGCACCGGCCAGGAGGGTATGCGTTCCTCCATGGGTGACGGACGGCTGCCGGAAAGCCCTGTCACAGCGGAGACGGCGCTTAGCCAATTGCGCTGGTGGCTCGCTGGGTCGGTCAAAGTTCATCACCAGATGTTCGCCAAGAACATCGTTCCGCCGCCGTCGTTCGTCAACCTGGCAGCGCTGTGCGCGGTGTCGTTGTTCATGCCGAACGGCGTCACTGGGGAGGACGCTGCGGAGACCCTTTCCGCTGAGTTGTCCTCCGCCCAGGCGTTGGCGCGGTTGGCGGGGTATGACCCGGAGCGGGCAGGCGGCCTGTTCACGTTCGGCGGCACGGGGACCAACCTGTACGCCATCAACGTCGGCATTTCCAAGGCACAGCCCGACCACGCCGAGCGTGGGATCGAGCCTGGGATGGCCGTCGTCGGGTCCTGGCCGGCGCACTACTCGCAGAAATCCGCGTGCGCGTGGCTGGGGATCGGCACTCGAAACTACATATCCGCTGCGTCGCTACCCGACCAGACCACGGACCTGGAGTCGATGGAAGCGGCCTGCCGCGACGTGCTGGCACGCGGCCACCGGCTTGCATGCATCATCGGCGCGGGCGGGACGACTTCCAACATGGCTGTCGACGACTTCGTCGAGATCGCTACGATGCGGGATCGGCTGGCCGCCGAATATGGGTTGGAATACACACCCCATGTGCACGCAGACACAGTCATCGGGTGGGCATACCTCTGCTTCATCGATTATGACTTGCACAAGAATCCCCTCGGCTTCAGCCCACCGGTGGTGGCCAAGCTGTCACGTCTTGTGGAGCGTTTGAAAACGGTGCAGCACGCCGACTCGTTCGGAACGGACTTCCACAAGACCGGTTTCGCGCCCTACACGTCGAGCATGATCGTCATGCGAGAGGGTCGGGACTTCTCGCGGCTGCGCCGCGACGGCGGAGCCATGACCCCGTTGTTCCATGACAAGGATGCCTACAACCCCGGAACCTTCACGTTGGAGACGTCCAGGTCGGCAGCGAACATGGTCGCGACCTGGGTTGGCTTGCAGACTCTCGGCAAGCAGGGGATGCGGCAACTGCTCGGCCACGCGCTTGAAACGGCAGAAGCGCTCCGGCGCCACATCAATGCCTTGGCAGGTCGCGACGCGACAGCTATCAACAGACTTTCGTACGGCCCGGACGTGTTCGTGCGCTGTTACCCGCCGGACGACCCCGCCGCCCCCGAGGAGGAGTTCGGCGACACCAGCTCCGTCCGCCGGATAAACCAGTACATCTCTGACCTATTCGCGTGGCTATCGACTCAACGGGTGCCGGACGCTGAACAAATCGCAGTGAGCAAGACCTCCGCGGCCTTCTATACACCGGCTGGCGAGCCGGTCGTCGCTCTACGGGTGTACTCCCTCAATCCGTACTTCTCTGATGCTCACGCCAGAGAGCTGGTCGTACGCCTGCTGAGGGGCAAGCGACAGTTCGATGCTACGTACATGCGTGCAGATGCGTGCGAGGAGGCCCAATGAAGCGACCGTCGCTGTGTGGCCGAGAAGAGCTGCCGACGCGCTTCGCAGCCGCCGACCTTCCTGTCCGTGACTGTGTCGAGTTGGCCGCTGGCCTGGCCTCCTATGCCCGTACACATGGACTAGCCCGAGTCGAGGTGAGCGGGCCGCCGGCAATGCGTGAGCTCATCGAGGAGTTCGGCTTTGGCGAGGTGCGATTTGTCGAATTCCACCGGCAGCCCGCGGTGGACATTGCGGCAGTCCCCCGGACTTGGCGCTGCGGCCAACGAGGGCTGCGCTGCCTGAGCGACCAGCTCGTCGATGCAGCAAAAATCGCGTCGCGGGTGGACACACCGCCGTCAACACTCGCCGGGGGAACTGTGATGCGGTTTGCCCGGCATAACCGACTCGGCGACGCACTGGGCATCGTGACCGGCCTCGAGCACTACTGCCGCGACAACGCCGTGGCATCAGTTGCCGTATCCGGTTCGCCCATCCTTGCCGAGGTAGTGGAGGTGTTCGCGTGCAAGCGGGTGAGCTATGCCCCTTCGCCCAGCGAGTCGATCAACGGCGACGCGATCTTCGCCCGATCGTCATGGAGCATCCCCTGGCTTGACCGGTTCAACCACGCCGTCACCGACGCCTTTGGAGGGCGAGCCCGCCACCGAGTGCCGCCGCTGCCTCTCCGCCAGGCACCGATGCCTCGTGACCAAGAGAATGTGGTGTATTGCCAGCTCGATGCGCGTTCCGGCACTGCGCCATCGCGACACTCAGCTCGGCGGCTCCTGAACCAGGTCTCGGCGCACGGTGAAGTGCGGGTCCTCGGCGGCCCCGACACCCAGACCTACCTCGGCGATGACTTGACCTACGTCCGGGCCGACCTTTCCGAAATGGTTACCCGTCTGCTGTCATGTCGTCTCTTCGTAGGGTGCGACAGCGGCCTGGGCCACCTCGCCGGTTGCCTCGGTGTGCCTGGTCTGATCGTCAGTACCGACGACTTTGAGACGACCTGGTCATTCTTTCGGGACTACGCCAGCCTCAATGTCATCCCGCTCGAGGCAGCAGAGGTGCTCCTGTCGTGAAGCCGCCGACAGAGCAGGCAGTCCTGCGGGCGGCCAGTCGATGCCTGAGCCAAGAGGCCGTGACCGCGAACCGAATCCCGATGGGCCGCAGTCACTTCGTGTTCACGGTGCAGTTGGTGTCCGGTGAGCGCGTGATTGCGCGGATCGCGCGTCACGACCGTGCTGAGTGCTTCGCCGGATTCGCGTACTGGCGGCGTCAGCTTGCACGGATGGGAGTGCCCGTTCCCCGCGTGCTGCACATGGACCTGAGCGGGACAGCGCTGCCCTGGCCGATCATGTTCCTTGAGCAAGCTCCAGGAACCGATCTCTGCAACGTCTACGTGGGCCTCACGGCTGCCGAGAAGCGAAGCATTGCCGACGACCTGCTCGATATCCAACACCGCACGCGCGGCCTCCCGCCCGGCCCCGGGTACGGCGGTATCGCCAGTTACGGTGACCTTCGGTGCCACCCGCGCTGGTCGGACGTGCTGTGGGAGTACTTCACCGGTGCCGTCGATCAGCTTGCGCCCCTGCAACAGGAGGTCCCGGCCATTGGACAAATTCGCAGAACCATCCACGAGCTACATCCCGAATTCGATGGCATCGACCCGTTGCCCTACTTGATCGACGCCACCCACCAGAACGTGTTGGTGGAAGACGGGAGAGTCACGGCGATCGTCGACCTGGACGAGGTCGGATTCGGTGACTCTCTGTACCCGCTCGGTGTCGCTCGTGCCGGACTTCTGGCCCGTGGACCGGAGGCCGACTGTATTGAGCAGGTTGCAGTGCCGCTGTGCGTCGGCCCGAACCGGCGTCGCGTATTCGACCTGTACTCAGCGATCGCATGCCTCAAAATGCTCGCCCCCAGTCCCCTCAGCGTCGCTGGCCCGCCCTCTGCCGACAGCCAGATCGCCGTCCGGCTTCGGAGCCTGCTCGATGCCTTTGCCGCTGCCGCGGCCCACGAGGAGTAACGTCATGGCCGGTATCGTCTTTGTGAGTATCGACGACTTCACCCGCGAGGGCTTTACCAATGGCCTGTTCTTGCAGGTGCGCGAACTACTAAAACGCGTCGTAACCCGAGGGCACCCGACCAGCCTCGCCTGTATCGCGCAGAGCAGGAACCCCGGAGTCGGACGCAGAACTCGAACCATCCAGGGTTGCGCTGTCCACGAAACCTTCATCGGTGCTCCGGGGGTAGCCAGTGCGTACCGGCGGGCTCTTCAAGATATTTTGAACGACCTGGACCCCGATGTGATCCTGCTCAACTCGTGTGCGGTTCGGCTCAATGAAGCGCATCATGCGGTGCTGGACGAAAGCCTTGCGAGCGGTCGGCAGGTAGCCGTGCTCGTGACCGACCAGCTCTACCCCACAAGCAGAGACCACCCTGAAGATGAGGTGCGGAGCTACTACAACCTGATGCGGCAGACCAGCGTGCACGCGGTCAGCCAGACCATCGCCGACGCCTTCCACGGCCAAACCGGTGTGCCAGCGCAGGTTCTCCCTAACCTCCTACCCGAGCGACGAGTCGCCCCGGCACCTTTGGGGGCAGAGAGTCGATTTCTGACATTGATCAATCACCACCCGATCAAGGGCCGGCGTGTCTGGGACGCGCTCATTCGGCAGCGCCCCAGCGATGCCTATCTGGCCGTGGAAACCTGGCCCGATGTCCCGGCGTATGTGCCGCCCTCACCGAATGTCGAAGTGGCCGCATTCACCCCGGATCCCAACACGATCTACAGCCGCACCAGGATTCTGCTGGTGCCGTCGTTGGGCCCGGAAGGTCTCGCACGAGTCACGCTTGAAGCAATGGAGTCAGGAGTGCCTGTCATAGCTCACCGGATAGGCAGCCTGCCCGAACTCGGGAACGCCGCGATGTTTATCGCCCCGCCGCCGATCGCCGGCTACGAGCTCGATGGCAATGTGCTGTATCCCATGGTTTCCCAGAATGACGTGGAGCGGGCTGCGCAAGATCTCGGGCAGGCGATCGACGCTCTTGATCATGATCCGGCACTCCGGGCCCGATTCGTGACCACCGGCAGAGCGCTCGTGCGTGACTACCGTGATCACAGCGAGGCTGTTTCCGACCGGCTGCTCGACGCATGGTTCGGGGCTGTGTGACTCAGGGCACTCAGATGTGGGGTGATCTTGGCTTTTCCGCCGTACGCGATGCCGCTGACCAGCACAAACGCGGAGGCTTCGACTGGACGACTAGACTGGCCGCCGCACTGTAGGCGCGACTCAAGGAGACACGGGACCGTGACGGCCATCGTCGACGAGCTCACGTGGCGCGGGCTGATCGCCCATGCCACTGACGAGGATGCATTGCGCAAGGCTCTCGCGGACGGCCCTGTCACGTTCTATTGCGGCTTCGACCCGACCGCGGCCAGCCTGCACGTCGGCCACCTGGTGCAGGTGCTCACCCTCCGCCGACTCCAGCAGGCCGGGCACCGACCGCTGGCGCTCGTGGGCGGCGCGACCGGCCACATCGGCGATCCTCGGCCGACCGCCGAGCGCACCTTGAACGACCCGGAGACGATCGCCGAGTGGGTGACCCGGCTGCGGGCGCAGATCGAGCCGTACCTCTCCTTCGAGGGCGACAACGCGGCGACCATGGTCAACAACCTGGACTGGACCGGGGGCATGACCGTGATCGAGTTCCTGCGGGATATCGGCAAGCACTTCCGGGTGAACAAGATGCTCTCCAAGGACTCGGTCGCTCAGCGCCTGGCGTCCGATCAGGGCATCAGCTTTACGGAGTTCAGCTACCAGTTGCTTCAGGGGATGGACTTCCTGGAGCTGTACCGGCGGTATGGCTGCACCCTCCAGACGGGGGGAAGCGACCAGTGGGGCAACCTCACGGCCGGTCTGGACTTGATTCACCGCCTGGAGCCGCACGCCGAGGTGCATGCGCTGGCCACGCCGCTGATGACGAAGGCGGACGGCACCAAGTTCGGCAAGACCGAGACGGGCACGCTTTGGCTCGACCCGGAGATGACCACGCCGTACGCGTTCTACCAGTTCTGGCTGAACACCGACGACCGGGACATCTCGCGCTACACGCGCATCCTCTCCTTCAAGTCCCGCGAGGAGCTGGAGGAGCTGGAAAAGGTGACCGAGGAGCGGCCGCAAGCCCGTACCGCGCAGCGTGCCCTTGCCGAGGAGCTGACCACGTTGGTGCACGGCGCCGACCAGTGCGCCGCTGTGATCGCAGCGTCAAAGGCGCTGTTCGGGCAGGGCGAGCTCACCGAACTCGACGAGGCAACGCTGGCCGCCGCGATCTCAGAGCTCCCGAACGCCAAGGTGAGCGAGCTCGGCCAGGTCACCGACCTGTTCGCGGAGGTCGGCCTGGCGCCGAGCAAGTCGGCAGCCCGCCGCACCGTGAAAGAGGGCGGCGCCTACGTGAACAACGTCAAGGTGACCGCCGAGGATGCCGTGGTCGCGGCCGACGAGCTCCTTCACGGACGCTGGTTGGTGCTGCGCAGGGGGAAGAAGAATCTGGCGGCTATCGAGGTCACCGGAGCCTGAAGCAGACCGGGAGACGGAAGCTCAGCCGTGAGCCGGGGGAGTGCCTCCGGCTCACGGAGCCAAGTGGCAGGAGCAAGGCGCTGCGGAAGTTCAGTGGGTAGTGGTGGCCAGCAGCTTGGGCAGGTCGCGCATCTCGTCGAACAGCTTGGTGCTTGGCCCTTCCAGCCGCGAGGCCGGCGTGAGACCGCCGCAGTAGCCGAAAGTCCGCATACCGGCGGCACGGGCTGCCTGAACCCCGTACGCACTGTCCTCGATCACCACGCACCGCCCGGGTTCTACACCCATGGATCGCGCAGCGTGCAGGAAGAGGTCGGGGGCAGGCTTGCCTCGGGCGACATCGGCTGCGCTGAAGATGTGCCCCTCGAAATGGTCTCTGAGACCGACGATCTCCAGGTTTCTCCTGAGGCTGGCGTGACCAGTGTTCGATGCGACGCAGACAGGCATCGCAAGGCTGTTCAGGGCTTCCATGACGCCATCGACAGCGGTCAAGTCAGCTTCGAGGGCCGCCTGGTAGAGATGCTCGTATTGCCGCAGCCAGTTCTTCTCTAGGCGCCGTCCAAGCCGTTCCTCCACGGCGGCCGTGTAGACCTCGGTGGAGGAGCCGACGAACTTCTCGATGATCTCCTCCTCGGTGAACGCGCACCCCAGGTCAGCCGTGATCATCGCGTCCACTCTGACGCATATCCGCTCGCTGTCCACCAGTACGCCATCACAATCGAAGATCGCCAGATCGACAGGACTCCGCGTCATGAGCGGCAGTGTAGACCCGCGGTGACCAACCCCCGTGCCGCGTATGGTCGTCGTCGGGTTCGCCGCTTCTGCAATGTCTGCCATCGGCAGCGCTCGACGGACTGGCTGGCAGCGCGTGGCATTGCGCACGTGGTCCTCGCGTCCTACAAAGCCGCGGTGATGGTCACCGCACGCCACAGTAGCTTCGTCGCTGGCTGGGGCGGGGGTACTTCATTGCGCTGGGGTGGGGACGGTGGAGGCGTGGCTGCCGAAGGCGAGGGTGGCCAGCGTCAGGGTGCGCAATTGGCTGGAGGTGGCGGTCCAGGCTGTCCACTGGTGCGCGAAGGGTTCTTCCGCGACGGGAAGACTGGCGTCGGGGGCCGCGCGGTGGGCGAGTGTGCGCAAGGTGAGGTCGTGGTGGGGATAGAGGGCGAAATCGCCCAGGTAGTCGGCTGCTGCTACGGCGGCGGTCCAACTGTCGACTTTGTGAATGTCGCTCAGTGCGGTGACCAGAGCGTGGCCCTCGAGTTGTCTCCACGCGGTGGCATGGAGCAGGTAGGCATGGGCGGCCGATCGTAGGCTTGCCTGGAGGGTGGCGATTTTGGCCCTGTGGAAGGTGTGGTCCGGCAGGCCGAGCATCCTCTTCGGGGTAGGGGTGAGGTGGAGGGCTCCGTATGGGCTCTCGAAGACAGGCCCATAGAGGGTGCACCAACGGTGGTAGAGCCTGCGACTGGCGCCGGGAGGGAGCTGTCGCTGTCGCAGTATCGCGACGCACAGGGCGTCCCATAGCGAGGGGTTCGAGATGCGCACGATTGTTCCTAAGGGGGCCAGCGCATCGGCGAGCTGGTGTGGCACGGCCGGGGGAAGCTGGTGGTGATGGGTGTACGTGAGGTCGGGGAGGCTTCCATCGCCGGCCATGGGCATGAAGTCAAGGGCTTGCCCGTCCCAGGAGGCTAGCCAAGTGCCGCCCTGTTCGTTGGACAGCAGCCGGTAGCAACGGGACTCGGTGTCGGTCCAGCCGGGGTGGTCGGTGCACAAGCTCGCGTGAGCCAAGGTGTTTCCTGTCTGATGGTGATGGCGGGATACAGAGATGTGTGGAGCGGTGGCTCGTGTGCCGAGGGACCCGAGCTGAGATGGGGCGTGGCAACCCCCCGGACGGTGTGGATGCTTGAGGGCCGGTCAGGTCGCGAGTGCCAGCTGCCAGGTGCGATTGAGGATCTGGATGAACTCCTCGGTCTTCACCGTGACCACCAGGACGTCGTGGTCGGACCAGTCCACGTCGATGACCTTGACGTCTGTGATCGCTGGGAGGAGGGGCTTGCTGGCGTAGATGCGGTCGACGCGCTGTCGGCCTCCCTGCCAGTCCACGCCGCAGGTGGGGGCCAGGGCCTGGCGCCGGGCGGCTCCGTTGGTGTGAACGGCATGCCGGGCGACGTCTTCCAGGCCCGCGGTCCGCAGGATCCGATCGGGATAACTGTCCGCGATACGGCGTCCGTGGGCGTCCAGCACGCTGCGGTGGGCTACGTGCTGCTCGTCATCGATCTCGTTCCAGTCCGGCAGCCTGACGTGATCCAGACCCGGTTCGGGATAGGAGTTCCAGTCTCCGCCGCCGATCATGTACACCGGTGTCTTCCGCCGGTCGCGATCGTAGGCGCGTGAGGCGCCCGGGACTGTGGCCGCTTTGTCGTTGAGCGTGGTCCACCGCTCCGCTTCCAGCCGGCGCCTGGCCGGGGAGCTGTAGCTGGCATGTACGGAGGAGGCGATGAACGGCACCGCGCAGGCGTCGATCTTCAGCGAGAGAGTGGTGGGCGGTTGATTCCATACCGCCTTGTCGCGCCATTCGCCGACGCAGCGGAACCGCGACTGGTCAACGAATATGCCGGTGAGCTGCTTGGTCTTCCCCTTCTTGGGGCCGATCCAGCCGCGCAGGCCGAGGGCGTCTTCGTCCTCGTAGAGGAGCTTGCGGTTGTTGGCGAGGGCTTTGTCGCATTCCTGCCGCAGCAGGATGCCTGGGCCGATGTCCGTGATGGTGGTGTGCATGGCCCGGCGGCGACCGGGGTCTCCCACGCCGTTGCCCTCGAAGTTGGAGCTGACGATGAGGAAGGTGTCGCTGCCACTATCCTCGGCGGATCTCGTTACGGGCATGACCAGTGGTTCTCCTGAAGAGGATGACGGGGCAGGTCAGATGAGTCCCTTGCGTAGCGCGAAGGCCACGGCGTGGGATCGGTTGCGCAGGTGGTGCCGGGTGATGAAGGCATGCAGCACGTTCTTGATCGTGCGTTCTGAAAAGCTCAGCTTGAGGGCGATGTCCGGGGTGTCGTAGCCCTCGGCGACCAGCCGCAGGACATCGATTTCTCTCTCGGCCACTCGCCCGATCCCCAGACTCTGTTCCCTTCCGTGGAGTTGGCCGAGCAAGTGGAGCAGGCGTTCTTGGAGGTCCGGCGGGAGGTGGCCGTCTCCTGTAGCCACGGTCTGGATCATGCGGACGAGCCGATCGCTGTCGACGCTCGCGCGCCACATGATCCCGGCGGCACCGCATTCGGCGGCCAGCGACAGTTGATGGTCCAGCAGACGGGAGACCAATAGGACGAGCCGCGATGAGCCGCTGTGCTGCGCGGTGCGGAGCAGCTGGTACCCGGCCGGATCGGAGATGTCCGCTGCCACCACGGTCACGGCTGGATCGTCGGCACCGTCGTCCAGGCGTATCTCCGGCCGCGGGCGCAGCAGACTGATCACCCCGGCCTCGGAGATGGGGTCATCGGCGCACACCTGGACAGTGATGCGGTCGGTCATCCTTGGGGATCCATCGACGTTGCCGGACGGGTGGATTGGGGCGGTTCGGTGTCGCTCAGGGCAGGGCGGAGCAGAAGAGCTGTGCGACGCGGGCAGGCCGGAGGTCCTGGACACGCCAGTAGGCGGCCTGGCAGGCCGCTCGGTAGGAAGCAAGGTCGGCGAGCAGTCCGTCGGTGAGGAACAGCAACGCGTTCGGCCCGTGCATGACGTCGGCGAGCAGCCGGCGGGAACCGTGCTGGAGAGGCAGGAGCAGGTCGGACAGGATGCCGGTGTTGTAGGCGATGACCGGTGTGCCCTGGCTGAGGGCTTCCAGAGCGGTCATGCTGCTGGCGGGGCGGCGGCACGGGATGATCACTGCGGCAGCATCGGCCAGCCAGCCGGCAACTTCTGCCCAGCCGGGCACCTGCGCGAGTGTGATATTCGGTGCCCGGTCGGCGAGTATCTGGCACTGCTGCCGCAAGGCCCGCCCACCGCGTAGGTCGTCGGGCCCGGGCGGAGCGAGGGCGACCTCCACATGGCGATGCCATGCTCTGGCAGCTGCGATCAGCTCGAGGACACCCACATCCTCGCCGCCCGGGGCCAGCACCCGCACCGGGGCTTCAGCCTTCCGTGCAACCGGGGCGGGGATGCCGGGATTCTGGAGTGGGGCGTTGGGGACGACGCGCCATCTACGGGTGGGCCAGGCCGCGGTGGCGGCCTGCCGCAGACGGCGTCGCAGGAGGTGATGACGGTGTCCGCATACGCCAGAGCCGGTGGCATGTCCTGCTCGTGCGGGAGTGCGGGCACCACAAGCACACGCTGGACGCCGTAAGGAAGATCAATAGGCAGGCGACCCAGACCCCACAAAGCACCTACGGACACGACGGTGTCGACTCGACGTCGGACGATCAGGTCGCTCAGGGACCGCTGGACTTTTGCCTCAGTGGTGATGAGGGCTTTACGCAGCGCCTGTGAAGTGCAGGGCAGGTCGAACTGCTCGACGGGGACGCCGGGCAGTCCGGTGCCGTCATGCTGTTCGCTGGCCGTGGCGATGGCCACCTGGTGCCCGGCCGCCGCCAGTGCGGCGGCGAGTGAAGAGATGGATCGATCTGTTCCAGTTACTGCGTCTATGCACCAGGATGCACGGACGAGGAGGATGGAGCGTCGCTGCGTGTGGTGCTGTGTGGTCATGGCAGGGCCCTTTGGGGAGTCCAGGACTGAGTTGGTAAGGCGGCGGATACCGGGTGCGCCAGATCATGGGTGAAGGGCCGATGCGGCCACAGTGGGCAGTGCCGCCGGGCGTCAGCGCCCCGGCAGTGTCAGCGCCACTGGGTCTTCCTCACCGACATCTCTTACGGTGGAGGCTCTCGCCCCGTCTCCGTATACCGGATGCCTGCGAGCAGCAGCGGGCCGCCACTCTCTGTCCCTGGTCTATGGGCGAGGGACTTCCTCTCCGCGGGTACGTTCGCGATGCGGGCTGAAGTTGCGTGGGTGGGCAGGGTTGAGGAACCACTTGCGGGCCGAGACGAGCCACCAGGTGCCGCAGAAGGCCATGACGATGCCCATTGCGATCGGCGCGTAGTTGAAGGTGTCCGCGGTGACCGGTGAGCTCTGCGGCAGCATGAACAGCACCGTGATCACCAGGACCCAGGCGACGGCGATCGTGCCCACGATGGTTGACCAGGAGCCGAGGTGCCAGGGCCCCCGCTCGAACCGGCTCCCCTGCCGCAGCCGCAGGAAGGTCGGGATGACGTAGGCGAGGTAGAGGCCGATGGTGGCGATGGAGGTGACCGCGGCGTAGGCGGTGTTGTTCCACAGGTAGGGCAGGCCGAGGGCGAAGGCGCCGCCCGTGGCGAGCCAGACGGCATTGGTGGGAGTCCGGCTGGCCGGGTTGAGTCTGTGCCACGTCTTGGAGAAGGGCAGCGCTCCGTCGCGGGAGAAGGCGTAGATCATCCGGGAGTTCGCAGTGACGGATGCCATGCCGCAGAAGAGCTGGGCGACGATGACGATGAGCAGCATCCACTTGCCGGCTGCCGAGCCGAGGGCGTCCATGAGGATCTGCGCCGGGGGCACTCCCGTGTCCGATTCGAGGGCACCGGTGTAGGACTGGATGGCGTAGGTGAAGCCGAAGAGGAGGACGAATCCGGCCGCGAGGGAAACGAGGATCGAGCGGACGATGCCCTTGGGCCCGGCGACGGAGGCGTCGATGGTCTCCTCAGTCATGTGGGCAGAGGCGTCGTAGCCGGTGAAGGTGTACTGCGCCATCAGCAGCCCGATGAGCACCACGTAGCCGCTGGAGCTGAAGCCGGTGTTGTTGACGAACTCGCCGAAGACGAACCGGGTCGACTGGTGGTGGTCAGGGATGAGCACCAGGGCGCCGCAGATAACAGCGACGCCGAGGATGTGCCACCAGATGGAGGCTTCGTTGAGGAGGGCGACAATGCGCACACCGAAGGTGTTCAGGACGCCGTGGAGGGCCAGGATGATCCCGAACAGCGAGATGGTGTGGCCCGGCGTGGCGGCGTAGCCGAATTGGAGATCGAGTAAGGCATTGAGGAAGTTGGCGGCACCGAAGTCGATGCCAGCAGTGACAGCGATCTGGCCGAGAGTGTTGAACCAGCCGGTGAACCACGCCCACGCTGCTGCGGAGCGCTTGGGGGCCATGCGGTGCGCCCAGAAGTACAGACCGGCGCTGGTGGGGTAGGAGGAGCAGACCTCGGCCATCGACAGGCCGACGAAGAGCGTCATCAGGCCGACGAACAGCCAGCCCCACATGATCACTGCGGGTCCGCCGGTGTTCATGCCGTAGCCGTAGAGCGTCATGCAGCCGGACAGGATGGAGATGATCGTGAAGCTGACGCCGAAGTTGGCGCGGCCGGACATCGAGCGGGACAGCGTCTGCTGGTAGCCGAGCTGCTTGAGGCGTTCCTCGTCGGAGACACGGGAGACATCAAGAGGCACAGGTATTCCGCCCTTCTTGCATCGGTCGGGTGGTTGTGGGTGCTCAGTGGTGTCGGCGCCGCGGTGGGCTGTAGGCCCAGGCACGGTGCCGCAGGAACAGTTCGCGGGCCTGACCGCAGTAGGACCAGGGAACGTGCGTGGCGTACGGGCCGATGGCGTCGAACACCTCCAGGGCCTCGATGTGGCGGTTCGCGAACGACAGGGCGTGGGCGAGGTAGTTGGCGTCATCGGCGAAACACGCATGGGGGCTCGGCGCGCGATAGCGCCACCAGCGCTCCAGCACGCGGTTGATGTGCGGACAGTCGAACCAGGGGTGGATCGTCAGGCCGTAGGACCTCTGGTCCTGCTCCTGGCGGGCCCGGTGTGTTTCCGCCAGGACGACGAGTGGCAAGACCGCCAGGGGCAACCCATTGGGGGCAGTGGATGCCTGCTCTTCGGCCCACCAGGCCGCCTCTCCCGGCGCTCCGTGATAGCGAGGGAACAGGTAGGTGACCACCTCATGATGGGCTTCGCGGTTCCAGGGGTCACGCTGCTTGATCTCCTCCCACACGTGGCTGAGTGCCTTCCGGTCGGGAGCGTGGGTGCGCAGCAGCGCGAGCATGACCACCAGCGGTGCCACATCCTGCGGCCACACCTTCAGTGCGGCGCGGCAGGTGGACCAGGCGTCCTCCATCAGTGCCCGGCCGGCACTGCGTCCGGCGATCATCGCGCGCAGGGCCTGCACGTTCGCGAGGAGCGCGAGGGCATGATGTGAGCGCGGCTCGGCCTTCGCCCAGGTGTCGGCGAACCTGAGCCGCACCCCCACCTCGGCGAGGACCTGGAGACGGAAGATCCGGCGGTCCCAGTCCGCGCCCGTCGCTGCCAGCAGATCCCGGGCGCCTTCCCAACGCCCCATCGCCACGTCGTCCACCACGGACCGCAACGCTGCGTCGTCACGAGCCGGATGCTGATCGAGAGGCGCGCTCTGCGTCTGTCCACGCCGTGCCATCACTCGGCCCGCCAGATCATCCGCGGTTCGCCGTGCCAGAAGCCAAAGGGCGTGTACAGGACCTCGCCCTCGGGGCAGGTCACTGAGAGCTGACGTATCCGTACCAGCTTCCTGGCCTCGGCAACCATCGCCCGCCGCGTGGGCACCTTCACAGCGAATCCTCCCCCTTATGGGCGTGAGTTATGGCCACCAGGCGATAGTGCAAAGAAACCGCGGATGCGGCGGCCATAATGAAGGCCGAGTACCAGAAGAGGGAGAGGAAGGCCATCAGAACCTCGAACGCAACGGATAGGGAGAGGATTGAGAAGGCCGTCGGGACGCTGCGGGGCTTCGGGACGGGGGAGCCGAAGACCCTAATTCGCAGATCGCCCCGACGGCCGGTCCAGATACTTGTGCAGTGGCGTCATGCTGAGCAAGCGAGGTGCGGTGGATGTCGGGTGTTA
>NZ_JANIIC010000008.1 GCF_024519315.1 Streptomyces malaysiensis subsp. samsunensis
GGCGCAGAGGTGCGGGCATCGTCGTCAACTGCGACCCGGCGGCCGCGCGCACGTCGCTCACAGTTCCCCCATCCGCCGGATCACCGGAGCCACGCGCTGGACGCCGTGGCGATAGGCACCGCGGGCCGCTTCACGCATCGTGTTGCGCACCACTCGCCGGAACGCGGAGACCTGCGCCTCGTCCTCGGCGGAGGCCCCGGGGCGGGGCGAGCCGTCCGGCTCGAAGCCGTACCGGGCGAGCCGGCCGGGCAGATAGCCGGGCGCGGTGGTGGGGGTGTAGAAGGGGGCCAGCGGCGCGAGGGTCCGCTCGGCGGCCAGCTCGGCGACGCGCTCCCGCGCGGCGTCGAACCAGGTCTCGTACGGCCCGTCGGCGGCGATGCCCTGGCGGCTGAGCCATTCGGCGTTCGGCTCGGGCAGGTGCCCGGCGTCCAGCTGGTCCCACGAGGCCAGGCAGCCGGAGCCGAGGAAGTGGTGGTTGCCGAGCGTCTCCCGCACCCCGAGGTCGGTGAGGACGGCGGTCGGTATGGAGCGGTGCAGCGACTCCAGAGCGGCCGTGGAACTGACCGTGACCAGCAGGTCGGCGGTGTCCAGGACCTCGCCCATGTTGCCGTAGGCGAGCCGGAGGTTGGCGGGCAGATCGTCGCCGAACTTGGCGATCAGCTTCTGGTAGGGAAGCTCTTCGATATGCGTGGTGTGCTCACCGGGCTTGCTGCGCAGCTTGACCACGACCTCGCGGTCCGGATGGCGGCGCGCGTGCTCGACCGCGCGGCGCAGCAGATAGGTGCGGTCGGCGCGGTTGTCCGGGACGGACGGCTGGACGGCGAAGACGACCGTGCCGCCGGGGTGCTTCCGCCCCAGCCGCGCCTTCTCGTCGTAGCGGTCGCCGCCGAGGAAGGGCAGCGCGCATTCGACGACGCTGTCCGCGTCGGCGCCGACGCCCGTATAGACGTCGCGGAAGCGGTCGGCGTCGTGGCGGGAGTTGGCCAGCACCACATCGGCGCCGTGGCGCAGCAGCAGGCCGTCGGCCAGCTTCTCGTAGACGACGCCGACGTAGCCGGTGACGACCACGGGGCGGCGGGCCTGGCCCTGCCAGGCGTGGCGCAGTCCGTGCAGCATCGCCTGGACGGCGCCGCCGACCAGGGAGAGCACGATCACGTCATAGCGCTCACGGTCCACCGCGCGGACGAACTCCACGCCCGTGACCTCGCGCATCGCGTCGGCACGCACCCCGACCTCGGTGAGCTGCCGGGCGGTCGGCGTGGCCCGGCCGCGCAGCAGGAAGCCGTCCAGGCGACGGCCGGAGGCGGAATCCGACCCGTCCGGTACGAGGCGATGCGCGGTGAGCGCGCCCCATTTCCACCGGGTGTCGGAGTCGGCGAGCACGGCGACTCGCACAGGAGAATTGGTACGTGAGGACACGTCGCAGACGCTAGGAAGCGTTGTCGATTCACGGCCCAACGCAAGAGCAACAAAGGGTTAACAGAACGTCGACGATTGGAGAATCGGCTGGCTGGAGCGGCGGGTTAACCGTTCCGACGTTCTTCGTTCACCTTTACGTACACCCTAGGTCAAGACGAATGCCGACCGGAGACCTACCGTCACCCGCGTGGTTAAGCTCTCCGTCATCGTGCCGTTCTACAACGTGCAGACCTATGCCCCCGACACGCTCAGAAGTCTGCGCGCGAACGCGCGCGAGGACTTCGAATTCATTCTCGTCGACGACTGTGCCACCGACGGGACGCCGGAGATCCTGGAGCGCGCCGAACGCGACCTTCCGGGGGCCGTCTACGTACGGCACGAGAAGAACGGTGGGCTGGCCACCGCCCGGAACACCGGCCTGGACAAGGCCACCGGGGAGTACCTCACCTTCCTCGACGGCGACGACTGGCTGGCACCCGGCTACTACGAGCAACTGGTGGCGGCCATCGAGGACTTGGGATGCGACTTCGTGCGCGTGGACCACGTCCAGTGCACCGCGCGGGCCCGTTCGATCACCCGGGTGCCGCACGGCCGCCGCGAGATGGTGATGGACCCGCGGGACGCGATCCTCCCGGCCGACCGCTCCACCTCCGTGGACTACCCCTACGCCTGGGCGGGCATGTACCACCGCCGCCTGCTCGACCAGGGGCTGCTGCACTTCACCCACGGACTGCGCACCGCGGAGGACCGGCCCTGGATCTGGCGGCTGCACCGCGAGGCCGCCAGCTTCGCCGTCCTCGGTCTGCACGGCGTCTTCTACCGGCGCGGGGTGTCCTCCTCGCTCACCCAGATCGGAGATGTGCGGCAGCTGGACTTCATCCGCGCATTCGACCAGGTGATCGAGGAAACCGCACGGGACCGCGACGCCGACGCCCTGCTGCCGAAGGCCGTCCGCACCTATTGCGCGATCATTTCCCACCACCTGGGCAACATCGAGAGATTCGAACCACAAGTGGCCCGCAAACTCCGTTCCATGTCGGCGGCGGCGATGAAACGCATGCCCCAGGACGTATTGAAGGACGCACTGGATTCCATGGACTACGAGCGTGCCGCACGGCTGCGGCGAGTCAAGCGCAGGTCCACGGGGGCGGAGGTGGCGGCCTGATGTCCGCCTACAAGCCCCTGGCGGAGCGCAAGCGCACCCAGATCTTCCTCGCCTCGACCCTCTACGGGGCGGCGACCCTCGCGGCCGCCATCGACGCGGGCGGCGTCGGCCCGGCCGACCGCCGGCTGCTGCTGGTCAGCAACAACGCCGCGACGCCGGAGACCACCCCGCCGGTCGACGAGATGCCCGGCTTCGAGCGGCTGCGCGGCCGCTTCGACCGGGTGCTCTCCTGGAACGAGGCGATCTCGCCGTTCCACCCCGGCGGCTGGGCCCCGCGCCTGGACGACGCCCCGCTGTGGGAGCGCCATCTGCGGCTGCTGTGGAACCTCGGCGACGACAATGTCGAGCTGGTCCTGGAGTCCATCCAGGTCAACCCGGCGATGGCGATCGCCAATGTGTTCCAGGGCGCGCCCATCGACGTCTACGCGGACGGGCTGATGAGCTACGGCCCGACCCGTAACAAGCTGCATCCGCTGATCGGCACCCGGATCCGCCGACTGCTCCACCTGGACCTGGTGCCCGGACTGCGGCCGCTGCTGCTGACCGAGTTCGGCGTCGAACCGGAGATCCTGCCGACCGAGGTGTTCACCAAGGTGCTCGCCGAGGTGGCCGACGCCGCCCCGCGCGGCGTCGCCTCCGCCAGCGAGCGGATCGCCGTCGGCAGCGGCCCGGCGATGATGCTCGGGCAGTACCTGTCCGCGCTGGACATCCTCACTCCGCAGGAGGAGGAAGAGCTGCACGTACGGATGTTGCGCGGCGCCGTGGCGCTGGGCCACCGCACCGTCGTCTTCAAACCGCACCCCACCGCCCCGGCCCGCTGGTCGCGGATGCTGGAGAAGAAGGCCGCGGAGCTGGGCGCGGAGCTGACCGTCATGGACACCCCGGTCCTGGCCGAGGTGCTGTACCAGCGGATGCGTCCGGCCCTGGTCATCGGCTGCTTCTCCACCGCGCTGCTCACCGCCGACGTCTTCTACGGGCTGCCGGTGGCCAAGATCGGCACCGATGTGCTGCTGGAGCGGCTCACCCCGTACCAGAACAGCAACCGCATGCCGGTGACGATCGTGGACGCGCTGCTGCCCGACCTCGAGGACCACAAGGCGGTGGCCGCCGCCCAGCGGGTGGACGAGCGGGCGGGGAAGAAGCTGACCGGGCTGGTCGCCGCGGTCGGCTTCTGCATGCAGGCCAAGATCTACCCCGATCTGCGGCCCGCCGCCGAGCGCTATCTCGCCGCCCATCTGGACAACAACACCTGGCGCTACTTCAAGAAGCGTCGGCTGACCGCGCTCGCCCTGCCCGGGGCGGTCCCCTCGCAGCTGGCCTTCATCCCGCGCAATGAGACGGTGCGCAGGGTGGCGCGCCGCGCCCGGGCCCTGAAGCGGGCCGCCCTCAAGCGGACGGCCACCGGATGAGCGCGCCGCCCGCCCCCGACGCCGGGCCGATATCCAACGCGGCGGCGACGGCTCCCACGCCGTCGCCGCCGCGCACCCCCGACAAGGCCCTGGAGCCATCCGCCGGGCGCACCGCGAAGGCGGCCGCGCGCGGCGGTGGCCATCCGGTGCGGCTGCGGGCGCTGGACGGGCTGCGGCTGCTCGCCGCGCTCATGGTGGCCGCGTACCACTACGGCGGCCGCGACGGGGAGATCACCCAGGCGTGGGGCTCCTCGCCCCGCACGCAGTTCCCCACCCTCTCCAGCTACTTCGCCTACGGCTGCCTCGGCGTCCAGATCTTCTTCGTCATCAGCGGCTTCGTCATCTGCATGAGCGGCTGGGGGCGGCCGCTGCGCTCCTTCTTCGCCTCGCGCGTCTCCCGGCTCTACCCCGCCTACTGGGTCGCGATCATCCTGGTGACCGGCGTCTTCGCGCTCCCCTGGGTCGCCTACAAGGCGGTTTCGCCCAGCGACGCGCTGGTCAACCTCACCATGCTCCAGCAGCCGCTCGGAGTGGACCGGGTGCTGGGCGTGTGCTGGACGCTCTGGGCGGAGCTGCGCTTCTACGCGCTCTTCGCGCTCTTCGTGGTGCTCCCGGGAGCGACCCGGCACCGGGTGGTGCTCTTCTGCGCGGTCTGGACGCTGGGCTCGGCGTTCGCCGAGGCGTCGGACCTGCCGCTGCTGGACGTCGTCCTGATGCCGGAGTACTCCTCGTACTTCATCGGCGGCATGGGCATCTATCTGCTCCACCGCTTCGGCCATGACGCCCTGGCATGGGGCATCATCGGGATCAGCTTCCTGATCGGCCAGCACTACGCGATCCGCGAGCTGTGGCACCCGGCCAACGTCGACGCCTTCTCCTACCGGTCCGCCACGGCCATCATCGCCGTCGTCGCCTTCGGCTATGTGGCGGTCACGCTGATCGCGCTGTCCAAGCTCAACTGGGCCGACTGGCGCTGGCTGACCGTGGCGGGCGCCCTGACCTACCCGTTCTACCTGGTCCATGAGCATCTGGGCTGGGTCGCCGTCTGGGCGTTCCACCAAAAGCTGGGCATCCCCTCCTACAGGACGTTCGCCCTGACCGTCCTGGTGATGCTGGGCCTGGCCTGGGTGCTCTACCGCTTCGTCGAACAGAAGCTCACCCCCGTGATCAAGCGCTCGCTGACCACGGTCCGGCTGTAAGGGGGCCACGCCCTCCCAGGGCTCCCCTCGGCCGTTCCACGGCTGTTCCACGGCGAGGGGAGCCCTGCTCGTCATGGCGGCGACAGCACCTGATCGATGGCGTGCATAGCAAGATCTTTACCCGACAACGCGAATATTGGCGATCCCGCATGGACGGCCTGTGACCGCCCTCGTACCGTATGGCCAGTCGGCCCAACCAGGGTGGCGAACGAGGGGGGTTCGGCATGACACGGCAGAAACTGACCCGGCTCACCGGCAGCGGTAATGGGGAGTGCAGTCAAAACGACTGTCCCAACATCTACCGGGACGAGACTGACGGCGGGATCGTCGTGCAAGGCGACATCTGTGAAGCGTTCCAGCCCCCGAACGGTGAGGCACTGGTGAAGATCCCCGAGCACGTCATGAGGGAGGCCATCCGTGCTCTTGGAGGGTGAAGCGTGGCAGGCCAAATTCCGGGACTTCCGGAGCGAGGCATGGCGGCTTGAGACTCTGCCTGCCTACAAGGTCCCGCAAGAAGAGGAAGAGATCCGGGCCTATCTGGCGGGTGAACGCATCGATCCCCACACACACTCTAACGAGTACACCGAGGATCTGAAGCGGATACGCCGCACAGGAAAGAGCAAGGGGCGCGTACACATCGTTACCCGCCCGCTCTCCACGTATCTCCGCTACGAGTTCATGCACTACAGGCCGCACGCATGGGCTGGCGAAGATATCAGAATCATGGACGTGACCGACCGAGAAAATCCCCTGGCCTGCGTTCAGGACTTCTGGATTTTCGACAAAAAGGAAGTCGTCCTCATGCACTACCAGGCGGACGGCACACAGATCAGCCGTGAAGTACACGAAGGCAATGTGACGCCGTACCTCGAATATCAGCGTATCGCCTTGGCCGAGTCGGTGCCCTTTGAGGAGTACGTGAAGGGTCTTGACGTTTGAGCCGGAAGAGCTGAGGCAATCCAGAACGGACTTGGCCGACACGCTCAAGACCCTCCGCAAGCGAGCCGGGATCACTCAGACCCGGCTCGCACAGCGTTGCAATATGTCCCAGACGAAGATCAGCAATATCGAGGGAGCGAAGCTCACGCCGAGCCTTGTCGATGTAGAGCTGATTCTCCGCGCTTTGGAGGCACCGTCCAACCTCGTCTCTCAGGTGGCGGCCCTTGCTCGCACCGCAAACACCGAATGGCAAGACGTTTGGTCTCAGCGCCGCACCGGCCTGGAGAAGAAACAAAATGAACTGGCCGGGTTCGAACGTTCTTCCACAGAGTTTCGGTACTTCCTCCTGTCCATGGTGACTGGCCTGCTGGCGACCCCAGAATATGTGAGGGCAAGCCTCGCCCACATCCCAGGAGACCACAGTAGGGCGATTGCCAGGAAGCTGGAACGACAGTCGGCCCTGTACGACACGTCGAAGCGTTTCACGTTTATCCTGACCGAACAGGCCGTACGCTGGCCGTTCCTTCCCGCCCCTGCCATGGCTATGCAGATCGACCGGCTAGCGTCGATTAGCCTGCTGCCGAACGTTCGCCTCGGAATCATCCCCTTCGACACCCATGTTCCGGTAGGCCCGCTGAACACCTTCACCATCTATGACACTCGAATCGCCACAGTCGAGACGCAGACGGGCGCGATGATTTTCCGGGACCATCGGGATGTGTCGGCATACCTGGATGAGTTCACAGCATATGAAGGATTCGCCTTGTTCGGGGAGAAGTGCAGAGAACGACTGTCCGAATGGGCCAACCAGCTCCGCTCATGATCTTTACCCGACTACGGAAATATCAAGTGGTTTACTTGGAATTCTTCTCTACCGTGAACCTATGAGCTCCCGCCCCGGCGGTTGGAAACCCTGGACAGGTCGAGCAACCGGGGCGGGTGACCAAACCGCAGAGGAATCCCCTGCGGTCACGGGCCATGTCCTCGACGGTACGGCGACATGGCTCATCGCGAAAGAGGAGGCTGGTAGATGAACGCTGCGGCCGTCGACAGGTACGAGACGCGCACGCCCGACGCGGAAGGTTGGCGCGGAGTCCCGTTCAGGCACCCGCGTGACCTGATGAGCGCGCAGGCCGACGGAGGAAAGCACGACGGAGGACCAATGCCTCCGGAGGCACCCGCGCCCCAGCCCCGCAGGGAGGCGACGGCGAGTGAACACCTGACATTCCCCAACGGCTTGCTGGATCGGCCCCTGTCGCCTGCTTCCCTCGTGGCAGATGGCAGGGGCCGCTCGATCGACCGGGGCGCGACCGAGCCGACCACAGGAGCGGGGCACTGAAGCTGCGGCTGGTCCCGCTGGCCGGCATCACCCCTTGGGCCGCACCTACCGGCCACACCTGTACCGACCCACCGCAGTTGGTGCAACCGCTATCGCGGCGCGGCCGAAGGGACCCCTGGAACGGGGACGCCACCGGTCCACAGCTCCTCCACGTGTTCCGCGAAGCGAGAGAACATCCCCACGTCACCATGGCGTCGCAGATGCATCAATGGCGAATCATGGCCAACGAGCCGCGCCAGATGCGGCGTGACAAGTGCATCGTCGTCAAAACGGAAGACGGATAGGGAGACGTGATTCATGGCATCCGCCGACGCGGAGAACCGCGCTTCCAGCCCCTGCACCTCACCTATCTTGGCGAGTTGCTCCAGGGTCATCTTGACGCGTGTGGAGACCGTCAGGGCAACGTCCTCGATGGCTTCCCGCTGTCGGGTCACCGCTCCATCCGGATCGCCAAGCAGGAAGCGAACTCGGCAACCGCTCTCTGCCTTCCTCCGCAGCATCTCGGGAAGAGCGGGCACTTGCGTCCAGAGGAAGTAGGACGTGAAACCGGCGAAGAACAGGTCCTCGGTCGCCCCGGCGATCAGATCAGCCCAGACCGTTGAGGGGCAGGCAGACCTGTATGCGTAACTTTGGACGAGTTCCCGGTCACCGCCGGTCTTCAGCCGGTCCCTTACAGCTTTCGGCCACAGCATCTCTGCATCAACTCCCCACACCTCAGCGGCATCTACCCGGTTCCTGGCATGCGGGGTGAGCCCTTCGTCCGCGATCCATCGTTCAACGGTCTTGCTGGAGACACCCACCCGGACAGCGAGCTGTCTTGGCGACAGCCCAGAGGACTCAATAGCTGATCGTAAGGCCGTGTTCAAAGCTCCCCCTGGGGACGTTTGGGCGTTTTCAACGGTAGCGCCGATACGCCCCAACCGTCCTTGCCTTGGGCAGCGATACGTCCGCTTGGGACGGTCAGTCTTTGGCTGCAAAGCCCCTGCGACCGTCCTCCTGGCCCAGGGCATGGCCACCAAATCTGAGGAGCTGATGACGTGATCTACCTGATCCGGTGTGCACTTGAATGGGTGAAAGCAGTTTGGAACGGCGACTTCACGGGGGCGGCACGGTGACCCAGTCGAGCGGCCTGCGGCTGCTGCCATGGTCCAGTCCGGAGGGCAAGCCGTGTTTCCTGTTTCCGAACGACGATCACAGCGCGCTGAGCCGGCGGGCAGACGAAATCGAAGCCCTACAGCTCGCCATGGGAGCCGGACTCCTTCACCACGCCCGTGCGCTGTTGGGCGACCGAAAGGCGAACGCGCGCGAACTGCGTTTCCTGTCGGATCGGCTGTGTGAGGCGCTGCGCGATGTGTTGCGGGTCGCCGAGAGCAGGGGTGGGCGCCTTGCCGCGCCTGAAAGCGATGAAGGTAAGGGCCTCGGCAGCGCTCCTGAGAGCAACGAAGGCTCGGCATGACGAAGTGGGAGATCGAGCCTGTGCCGGGGCGGGGGCTGTACCGCATGGCGGATGGGGAACTCGCACTGCCGCTGCGGATCAGCAGCGACGGGCGGCATCGGGCCATCACGCAACTAGCGCTGACCCCCGCCGAGGCAGAGCAGCTGCACGCGGCCCTGTGCTACGCGCTCGGCGAGCAGTCCCCACCCGCCGCTGCCCCTGAGTGCCGACGGCCGATCCGCTACCCGGGTGGCCGACAGCGGTACTGATGCCGAACAACCGCCTCGCCCCGCCCTTGTCGTGGGCGACAGTGAGGACCCGCTCCCAAAGAGCCCGCTAACAGCAGCCGGCTCAGAGCCAGCGCGGGGCGTCGGCGCCCAGGCGGCCGGGTGGGCGGGCCCAGTCCAGCGGGCCGTCCGGGGAAGCGATCGGCGAGCGGGCGTGGCGCAGCGCGCCCAGGTCGGACGCGGTCTCGGCCAGCCAGAGCGCCGGGTCATGGGCGGGGCCGCCCACCGGGGTGGCGGGGGCGATGCCGTGGGTCAGCCAGGACGCGGTGCCCGCGAGGGAGAGCCGCAGATGGTGCCCGCCGCCGGTGTCCTGGCGCTCGGTCAGTGCCCGCAGCACCGCCGCCGCCAGCAGATAGCCGGTGCCGTGGTCGAGGGCCTGGGCGGGCAGCACACCGGGGTGGCCGTCACCATCGTCCTTCGCCTCGATCGCGGCGATCCCGGTCGCCGCCTGGACCAGGCTGTCGAAACCGCGCCGACCGGCCCAGGGCCCGGACCAACCCCATGCGCTCAGCTGAGCCACGATCAGCCCGGGGCGGCGCTCCAGCAGGGCATCGGCGCCGAGGCCGTAGTGGTCGAGGGCACCGGGGCGGTAGCCGGTGACCACCACATCGGCGTCGGCGAGCAGCGCCTCGAAGGTCCGGCGATCCTCGGGCGCGGCGAGGTCGAGTGCGCTGGAGCGCTTACCGAAGCCGGTGTCGGCGTGTGCGTCGGGGTCCTCGGGCAGCCGGGGGGAGTCGACGCGGAGTACGTCGGCGCCGAGCAGGGCCAGCGTGCGGGTGGCCACCGGTCCGGCGATGACCCGGGTCAGATCGAGCACGCGCACACCACTCGCGGGCAGCATGGCGCTGGTGGGCAGGGTCGCGCTCGCGGGTAGCCCGTCGTTCGCAGGCAGCCCGTCGTTCACGGGCAACGCCCCGCGCGCGGGCAGCGCTCCGGTCGCGGGCAAAGCCCCGCTTGTGGGCAATCCTCCGCTCGCGGGCCCCGCGCTCGCGGGGCCCGCGCTCACGGGCCACGCGCCGCTTGCCGGCAGATCGCCGTTCGCGGACCGGGGCGCCTCCCCGAGGCGGCGCGGGGCGGCATCCCCGACCCGCCGGGTCTCGATCAACGGCAGCCCGCCCAGCGGGATCTCGCTCTCACCCGGCTCCGCCACGGCCACGGCCAGCCCGCCCGCCGCGTAGACGGTCTCCTGGATCGCGCGGGCGGGACGCTCCACGAGCGCCGCCGCGAGCTCGTCCGGCCCGCTGTGGGCGGGCAGGCCGAGGGCGGTGAGCAGCCGGGCGCGGTGGTGCGGGTAGTTGGCGTGCGTACGGACCCAGCCGTCGGCGGCGCGCCAGAAGCCGGACAACGGGGCGAAGTTGGTGGGCCGACGACCGTCGATGCGGAGGTGCCGTTCGCTGATGAACGCCGTGGCGACGGCGCCCTCGTCGACCCGTACCGCCGGAACGGCCCCACCGGAGCGCCGCGCGCCCAGTTCGGCGGCGGCCAGCGAGCACACGCCCACGGTGGCGCGGGCCAGCTCGGCCACGGGCAGCCGGGCGGGCAGCCCCCCGCTCACCGCACGGTACGTCACCCGCTCCGACAGCACCGGATCGCCGCCGAGAGCGGTCCAGGCATGGGCGGTGGCGGCGTCCGGTGGCGGTACGTCGTCGCTCCTCGTCATGGGCACATTGTGCGCCGGGGCGCGGGGTGGCCTGCGGCGAGGGCCCGGCGAGTGCCCCGCCCCCTCCTCCTGGTCGGGGACGGAGAGGGCGGGCCGTGCGAGGTGAGTGGCGGGCCTATGCGGCGCCCGCCTGGCGGTAGAGGCCGAGGGCCTCGTTGCCGAGGGTCGGGTGGTATTCGTTCGCACCCGCGCTGACGCTGATGTTGCCGATCAGATAGCCCCCGCCGCCCGAGAAGTCGGCGAGGAAGCCGCCGCCGCTCGACCCTCCGGTCTGGACGCAGTCGATGCCCCACATCGTGGAGCCGGGGCGGCCCGCGTCGGCGAACTCATTGCCCTCGCAGTGGTTGAGCCGCTCGCCGTTGCCTTCGGCTGCGGAGCCTCCGTAGCCGAAGGAGTGGACATGGCGGCCGGTCTGCGAGTTGAAGGCGATGCCCTGCGCGCCCACGGTGTCGGCCAGGGTGCGGCCGTTCAGGGTGTTCATGACGGCGAAGGCGTAGTCCCAGTTGGCGTTGCCCCGCGTGGAGACGTACTGGGAGTCCCAGAAGAGGCCGCGGGCGGAGAAGGTCCCGTAGGGGCGGTTGCCGTTGTTGTAGCCCGGTATGAAGACCCAGTTGCGGTAGCCGGTGCCGGTGGCCGCGTCCACGGTGCAGTGGCCCGCGGTGAGCACGACAGACCGGTTGTCGCTGTTGGCGACGGTGGCGGAGCAGGCGAAGGTGCCGCCGGAGGCGTTCTGGAAGAAGACCTTGCCCGCCGTGGTGCTGATCAGGCCGCCGCCGGTCCACGCGGTGGGGGACGTGGCGCGGGTCGAGGGCCCGGAGGCGGGGGCGGCGGGACCCGGGAGCGGGGGCACGGCCACGCGCTCGCCCGTGGTGGGCGCGCCGCCCGCCAACTTCGCGGTGCGGGCGGCGGGCAGGGTGGTGACGTCCTGGACGGCGCGCAGCCGTTCCGTCGTCCAGAAGCGGACTGCGGCGCGCTGTTCCTCGGTGGAGACGGAGGTTCCGGCGGCTCCCCGAACGGAGGGGGACGGGGACGGGGCGGGGGCGGCGTGGGCGGTGGTTCCGGCGGTCCAGCCGAGGGTGGCGAGGGTGAGGGCGCTGAATAAGGTGGCGACACGTCTCATGCGGTCGGCTCCAAGTCCATTGGAGGTGCCCGAGAGCGTCGGACAACGTTGTCTGACGCTTTGTCGCCGGTAGGGTGCCATGACTGGTTCAGACCTGCCATGACACCGGACGTCACAATTAGGGATCCCCCTAGCCGGGGTGGGCGGTGCCCCGGCGCGAGGCCGGTCGGGACCTCGGCCGAAGCCCGGCGGGGCACCGCCCAAGCCCGGCGGGGCCTAGCGCAAGCCCGGCGGGACCCAGCCCAAGTCCGGCGGGGCCTAGCCCAAACCCAACAGGGCCCAGCCCAAACCCCGGAGGGCCCAGCCCAACCCCCCGCAGGACCTCGCCCAAACCCCGCAGGGCCCAGCCCAACCCCCCGCAGGACCTCGCCCAAACCCGACAGGGCAAACCCCGCAGGGCAAACCCGGCGGGGCCTAGTCGAAGTCCAGCAGCACCTTGCACGACTGGCTGCGGTCCGCGGCCTGGGTGAATGCCCGCGCCGCCTCCCGCACCGGCCGTACCCCGCTGATCAGCGCGTCGAAGGACGGCTCGGCCGCCAGCAGCCGCAGGGCGTCGTCGAACTCGGTGTGGAAGCGCAGCGCCCCGCGCAGTTCGATCTCCCGGCTGACCAGCACATTCCCGGCGAACGGGCTCTGCCCCGGCGGCAGCATGCCGAGCTGGACGACCACTCCCCCGCGCCGCACCCGGCGCAGACAGGTGTCGAGCCCGGCGGCCACGCCCGATGCCTCGATCGCGACGTCCACCTCGTCCGAGGGCCAGATGGGGTCGTCCGGGTCGTCGGCCCGTACGCACGCCGTGGCCCCGGCCGCCGCCGCGAACTCCAGGGCGCGGGGCAGCAGATCGGTCGCGGTGATGGCCGCCGCGCCCGCCGCGCGAGCCGCCGCGACGGTCAGACAGCCGATCGGACCGGCGCCGGTGACCAGCACCTGACGGCCCGCGAGATCGCCCGCGCGCCGCACCGCGTGCAGTGCCACGGCCAGCGGTTCGGCGAGCGCGGCCCGGCGCGGCTCCAGCCCTTCGGGCAGGGCGCGCAACTGCCCCGCCGGAACGGCGATCCGGGACGCGAAACCGCCCTGGACATGGGGGAAGCGCGCGGCGCTGCCCAGGTATCGGGTGTCGCGGCAGACGTTGGCGCGGCCGTCGGCGCATTCGGGGCACACCCCGCACGGCGTGGCCGGGTGGACGGCGACCGGGGTGCCGACCGCGGGCCCGGTCGCGCCCTCGCCGTACGCCACGACCGTGCCGACGACCTCGTGGCCGAGCACCATCGGCTCCTGGAGCCGGAAGTCGCCCACCCCGCCGTGGCGGTGGTAGTGGAGATCGGATCCGCAGATCCCGCCGTACCGGATCGCCACGAGCGCCTGGCCCGGTGCCGGTTCCGGTTCGGGGAGTTCCTCGACCCGCAGATCATCCTGTCCGTGGATCACACAGCCCAGCACCATCCGCCCAGCCTCCTCAAGTGGTTTCACGGGGGTTCGCAGCGCGCAACCGATTCGGAGCGCGCGCCCGATTCAGGGCACGCACCCGATTCGGAGCACGCACACGTTTCAGAGCACGCACACGCTTCAGAGCACGCACACGCTTCAGAGCACGCACACGATTCGGAGCACGCACACGCTTCAGAGCACGCATCCGATTCGGAGCACGCACACGTTTCAGAGCACGCACACGCTTCAGAGCACGCTCGTCATGCCACCGTCGACGTACAGGATCTGTCCGCTCACGAAGTCCGCGGCGGGGGAGGCGAGGTAGAGCAGCGCGCCGACCAGGTCCTCGGTGCGGCCCCAGCGCCCGGCCGGGGTCCGGCCCTTCACCCAGGCACTGAACTCCTCGTCCTCGACCAACGGCCGGGTCAGCTCGGTCTCGATATAGCCGGGGCCGAGCCCGTTGACCTGGATTCCGTACCGGCCCCAGTCCGCGCACATGCCCTTGGTGAGCATCTTCAGCGCTCCCTTGGTCGCCGCGTAGGGGGCGATCCCGGGGCGGACCACTTCGCTCTGGAGCGAGCAGATGTTGACGATCTTGCCGTGGCCACGGGCGGTCATCCTCCGGGCGGCCTCCCGGCCCACCAGGAAGGCGCTGGTGAGGTTGGTGTCCAGGATCTGCCGCCAGGCATCGTCGGTGAACTCCAGCAGCGGCGCCCGGTTCTGCATCCCGGCGTTGTTGACCAGGATGTCGAGCGGGCCCACCCGCTCCTCGACATCGGCGATACCGGCGGCGACGGCCGGGCCGTCGGTGACGTCGAACGCGGCGGTGTGCACCTCCGCGCCGGCGCCCGCGAGTTCGGCGGCGGCCTTCGCGGCCTCCTCGAGTCCTCGCGGATCGCGCCCGTTGAGCACCACCGTGCAGCCGGCCTCCACGAGCCCCCGTGCGAGGGCGTGGCCGATGCCCCGGCTGGAGCCGGTGACCAGCGCGGTGCGACCCGCGATGTCGAAGAGCGGATGTGTCGTCATGGCGTACGTACCTCTCCGGTTCTCAGCTCACCAGTTCCCAGCTCGCCAGTGCCTAGATCACCAGTGACAGCAGCAGGACGAAGCCGAGTCCGACGACGGAGATGATCGTCTCCATCACCGACCAGGTCCGCACGGTCTGCCCCACGCTCATTCCGAAGTACTCCTTGACCAGCCAGAATCCCGCGTCGTTGACATGGCTGAAGAAGAGCGACCCGGCGCCGATGGACAGCACCAGCAGCGCCACATGGGTGCTGGACATATCGGCGGCGAGCGGGGTCATCAGCCCGGCGGCCGAGATCGTGGCCACCGTGGCCGAGCCGGTGGCGAGGCGGATGGCGACCGCGATCAGCCAGGCGAGCAGCAGCGCGGAGACGTTCCAGTCCTCCGAGATGTCCATGATCATCTTGCCGACGCCGATGTCGATGAGGGTCTGCTTGAAGCCGCCGCCCGCGGCGACGATCAGCAGCATTCCGGCGATCGGGGCGAGCGAGTGCTCAACGGTGGAGGAGATCCGGTCCCGGGTGAAGCCCGCCGCCCGGCCCAGGGTGAACATGCCCACGATCGCCGCCGCCAGCAGGGCGATCAGGGGGTTGCCGATGACGTCGGCGACGCGCTGGACACCGTTCTCCGGGTCGTCCACCACGATGTCGACCAGCGCCTTGATGAGCATCAGCCCGACCGGGAGCAGCACGGTGAGCACGGTGACACCGAACCCGGGGCGCCGCTCCAGCTCCTCCGAGGGGCGGGTGGGGATCAGCCGGTCCGGCGGGGTGACGCTCACCCAGCGGTCGGCGACGCGCGAGAAGACCGGGCCCGCGATGATCGCGGTGGGGATGGCGATGAGGACGCCGAGCGCCAGGGTGATCCCCAGGTCGGCGTGGACCGCGTCGATCGCGGCGAGCGGGCCGGGGTGCGGCGGCACCAGGCCGTGCATCACGGACAGGCCCGCGAGCGCCGGGATGCCGATCCGCATCAGGGAGAAGTTGCCGCGCTTGGCGACCAGCAGCACCACCGGGATCATCAGCACCATGCCGACCTCGAAGAAGAGCGGCAGTCCGATGATGCCCGCGATCAGCACCATGGCCCAGGGCATGGTCCGGTTGTTCGCCCTGGCGAGGATCGTGTCCACGATCTGGTCGGCGCCGCCGGAGTCGGCGAGCAGCTTGCCGAGGATCGCGCCGAGGGCGATCAGCACACCGACGCCCGCGACGGTTGTGCCGAGGCCGGCCGAGAAGCTGGTGATGACCTTGTCGAGCGGGGCTCCCGCGACGGCGCCGAGCGCCAGTGAGCCGATCGTCAGCGACAGGAACGCGTGCAGCTTGGTCTTGGTGATGAGGAGGACGAGGACGGCTATGCCGACGAGAACGGCTATGCCCAGCTGTGCGTGACCGGCCGACGTGATCGGGTCGACGGTGTCCGCTGCCAGCATCTCGACGCTGAGTCTGGTCACGGCGGGTTCCTAACGTGCGTTACTGGTGTTCGAGCCGCCGCAGTTCGGCGGCGGCCCGCTCGGTGATTCCCTCGGGTTCCGGGGCGATGTCCACGGCGACCCCGTACTCGTCCGGCTGGAGCGGTTCGAGCGTGGCGAGCTGTGAGTCGAGCAGATCCCCGGAGAAGAAGTGGCCCTTGCGCCCCTTCATCCGCTCGGCGATCACATCGCGGTCGCCGGTCAGATGGAGGAAGACGATGCCTGGCGCGGCGGACCGCAGCCGATCGCGGTACATCCGCTTGAGCGCGGAGCAGCTCACCACTCCACCGCCCTCGGTGTGGTCATGGGCCCAGGCACCGATGGCGTCCAGCCAGGGGCGCCGGTCGTCGTCGTTCAGCGGGGTCCCGGCCGACATCTTGGCGATGTTGGCCGGCGGGTGGAAGTCGTCGGCCTCGGCGTACGGGACGCCGAACTCCTCCGCCAGCAGGGGGCCGATCGTGGTCTTGCCCGTTCCGGACACTCCCATGACCACGACGACCTGGGGGGCGTGCATATGCGTGAAACCTCGCTGTCTTCTCCGACCTCGGCGCCGCCGGACACTCAACCCCACAGATACGACGTATTCAAGAGTCCGTGACTTAAAAGTCATACTTATTTGATGGGTGAGTGTCCGCGTAGGCTGAGCGCATGGACGAACAGGGGCCCGAGGGCCGTGGTCAGAAGCCCAGGGCCCGGGGGCTCCACGACCGGCTCCTGGAATCCCTCGGCCCCGCGATCACGGCGGGCGACTATCCACCCGGCACCGTGCTGCGCACCGATGAGCTGGAGCGGCACTACGACGTCTCCCGCACGGTCGTCCGGGAGGCGGTGCGGGTCCTGGAGTCCATGCACCTGGTGGAGTCCCGCCGCCGGGTCGGGGTGACGGTGCGCCCCACCGAGGAGTGGGACGTCTTCGACCCGCAGGTCATCCGCTGGCGCCTCGCCGGCCCCGACCGCCCCCGCCAGCTGCGCTCCCTCACCGCCCTGCGCTCGGCCATCGAACCCGCCGCGGCGGCGCTGGCCGCCGAGCACGCCACACCGGAGCAGTGCGCCGAGCTCACCGAACACGCGCTCAACATGGTGGCCACCTCACGCGGCCAGCAGTTGCCCGCGTATCTGATCCACGACGTCGCCTTCCACCGGGTGATCCTGCGCGCCTCGGGCAATGAGATGTTCGCCCGCCTCGGCGATGTCGTCGCGGAGGTCCTCACCGGCCGCACCCAGCACCGCGTGATGTTCAGCGACCCCGACCCGGAGGCGGTCACCCTCCACGTCCGCGTGGCCGAAGCGGTCCGCGCGGGCGACGCGGAGGCGGCGGAGCGCTATACGAAGGAGATCACCGTGGGCGCGCTGCGGGAGCTGGACATCCTGGCCCCCTGAGATCCGCCCTGCGGGAGTTCCGGGTGGGCGTGTTGTGAGCATGGGTCAGGGGGTGGGGGCTCGAGGCTCGCCGCCGGGCGACGGGTGAGTGGGGGTGGGCGCCGGTGGCGGCTTCTCCGCTCGGTGGCTCGGGCCCCGCCGGACTGCCGGGACCTGGCGGGGCCCTGGCGGTTTGCGGGGCCGGCCTCGCCCCTCCCGGTACCCCCCTTCAAAAAACGTTTGATCTGGCGCAACTAATTCGTCAAACAATTTCGAGGGGGTACCCCGACGGCGCCTCCGCTCATGGGGTGTTGGGGCTCTGGGCGCACAGTGCGTGGTCGATCAGGGCGCTGGCCGCGTTCTCCTGTTCCAGGATGTGCTCCTCGCTGTCGCCGCGCGCCTCGGACATGGAGACCACCGCGCTTCGCCTGCCGTCGTCGGTGACGCCGTTGAGGGTGATGTAGCCGCCGTCCCCGCCTTCGTGGCTCCAGTAGGTTCCGCCGCACTTCAGGGGGCGTTCGACCAGGCCGAGTCCGTACCGGCCGCCCGGCCACAGCTTTTGGAGCTCCTCGCTCACCGGGAGGGTCCGCTTCATCTCGGCCAGCTGCCGCGCCGGTAGCAGGCGGCCCGTGAGCAGCGCGCGGAAGAAGTCGTTCTCGTCCTGTGTGGTCGTGACCCATGAAAGGTTCTCGTAGTCCACCGGTATCTGGTCGGTGACGTCCACCTCGGAACCGGGGCCGAAGAGTTGGTAAGCCTGGGCGTGCGGCTGGGGCAGGGCGGGTGAGGTGCCCATCCACCGGGTCCGGTCGAGGCCGAGCGGGCGCAGGATGCGGTCTTCGATCTCCTGGTGGGCGGGGTGACCGGTGGCCTTCTGGATGATCATGTCGAGCAGGATGTAGCCGGTGTTGGAGTACTCCCAGCCGGGCCGGGAGTCCGACGCTTGGGCCATGGCGCGGGCAACCAGCTGTTCGGGGCTGTAGACGTCGTGGCGCTGCTGGTAGTACTCCTCCGGCGTGGTGTATCCGGGCAGGTCGTCGTGGATGCCGCTCCTGTGCTGAAGCAGTTGGCGGAGGGTGATCCGGGGGTCGTCGTCGCCCGGCACCACTCCCGGCAGCCATTGGTCGACGGTGTCGTCCAGGGACAGCGCCCCCTCGGCCTCCAGTTGGAGGACCACGGTGGCGACCATCGTCTTGGACGTACTGGCCATACGGAAGTAGCCGTCGGCAGGGACCGGGCGGCCGGTGTTCAGGTCGGCGGTGCCGCTGGTGGCGACCGACTGCCGGCCGTCAGGCGCGATCACGCGGGCCTGCACACCGCTGACGCCGACGGCGTGGATCGCCTCGGTGTCCTGGCGCAACCGCTCCGCGGGGGAGGGACCGGCGGGCTGGGCGACGGCGGTGGCCGCCTCGGCGGCGAGCAGCGTAACGACACCGAGCGCCACGGCGAGGTGCTTACGCAGGGTCAAAGTCATGGCCGAACGCTATTTTCGCCCCCGACGCGGCACGATCCGGCGCACCCCAGGATCCACATGGGGGATATCCCCCAGCGCGGGCCGCCCGGCGCCGACCTCGGCCCCGGGCCACGGAAGCCGCCACCGGCCCCGCCGACACCGCCCCGGCGGCCGGCGACGCGAGCCCGTCCCGGCACACCCCCTGCCCCACTGCTCACATGCGCCGAAGGCGGCTCCGCCCCTGGACCCCGGGGACAGGGGCAGAAGCCAGGCCCGGGGTCTGGGGCGGAGCCCCGGGCTCGGGGTCTGGGGCGGAGCCCCCGGGCTCGGGAAGGGGCGGGGAGGAGAAAGACCCACCGGACACCCCTAGTCGCGGCGGGCGCCCACCGACTGATCGTTCCGCAACCGCTCGAAGAGCCGCTTCGCCCGCCCCTGGTCCCACTTCAGCGCGTCGCCCTTGGACGTGGCGATCCCGTGATCAGCCACCGGGACGTTCAGCCGGTTGCCGTTGCCGCCCGAGACACGCTGCATCGCCTCGAACAACGACATCAGCGTCCGCATGTCCGTGTCCTTGTCCACGATGAGCGTGTCCAGGCCCGCGCCAACCGTCGGCAGGGACTTCCACGGGACGAAGACCTGGTCCGGCTGCGCGGCCCGCTTCGCGAGCGCGGAGAGGAACTTCTGCTGGTTCTGGCTGCGGCCGAGGTCACCGTTGGCCTCCTGGTGGCGCTGGCGGACGAAGGCCAGGGCCTGTCGGCCGTCCAGCATCTGACACCCCTTCTTCAGATCGGCGCCCGACTTCTCGTCCTTGATGGGCTTGTCGAGGCACATCCGGACGCCGCCCACCGAGTCGACAACGTTGACGAAGCCCGCGAAGCCGATCTCCGCGTAGTGGTCGATCCGCAGCCCGGTGTTGTACTCGATGGTCCGCACCAGCAGTTCGGGGCCGCCCAGCGAGAACGCGGCGTTGAGCTTGTTCTTCGAGGGCCCGGGACGCTTACCGGTCATGGGGTAGGTGAACGGCGGGAGGGTCACCCATGAATCACGCGGCAGGCTCACCATCGTGGCGCCGTGGGCGCCGGTGTGCAGCACCATCATGGAGTCGGTGCGGCGACCCTCGGCCGAGCCGGTGTGCAGGTTCTTCTTGTCGTCCTGGGAAAGGCCGTCACGGCTGTCGGAGCCCACGATGAGGTAGTTGGTGCCCTTGCCCTTCGCGGGACGGTCCTCGACCTTGGCCAGGTCGACGTCGTTGTTCAGCTTGGACCAGGCCCAGCCGTACGTGGATGCGGCCCCGACCAGGATTACCGCGAGCAGGACGACCACCGTGCGCCGCAACCGCCGGGGCCACCGGCGGCCGGGGGCGGGCTCGTCGGCGCCGTCACCCTCGTCACGCGGCCGGTACGGGTCCGGCGGTATCCGGTGGCGCGGTGTCAAAGGCTGATGGCGCGGCGCCACATGCTGTGTGCCGCCGCCCGGCCACGAGCGCTCCCCCGGCCACGAGCCCTCACCCGGCCATGCGCCATTGCCCGGCCATTGGTTGGACATGCTTCTCCGACCCCCGCTCACTTGGACAGACTCTGGCGCCCGGCCGGTTCGACGATCCGTTGTTCCCCGGCCGAGCCGGACCTCTGCATGCGGTGCCAGCGCAGCCTCGTGCCGAACAGAGCGCTGACCACGGACTGGATGATCACCAGGTACATCAGCTGCCGGTAGACGACGAGTTGGAAGGGCATCGCCCACAGCGCCCGCAGCCCTTCCTTGTCCAGCCGCAGCGCGTATCCGGCGCCGAACAACTGCACCACGAGGAAGACGAGCCACACCCCGATCGACTCCACGGGGTCGGCGAACAGCACGCCGTACAGGGCGAAGACGTCCACGATGGGGGCGAGCAGCGGCAGCACCACCTGGAAGAGGAGGAGATAGGGCAGTGCTCGGCGGGCGAAGCGCCCGGCCGGGCCGACCTCGCGGACGGCGCGGCGGTGCTTCCACATGGCCTGGAGCGTGCCGTAGCACCAGCGGTACCGCTGACGCCACAGCTGGCGCAGGGACGTGGGCACCTCGGTCCAGGCGATGGCGGACTCCTCGTAGACCACCCGCCAGCCGGCCCGCCACAGCGCCATCGTGAGGTCGGTGTCCTCGGCGAGGGTGTCCTCGCTGACCCCGCCGACGCCCATCAGCGCGTCCCGGCGGAAGGCCCCGATGGCGCCGGGCACGGTCGGCATGCACTCCAGCACCTCGAACATCCGCCGGTCGAGGTTGAACCCGAAGACGTACTCCAGGTGCTGCCACCTGCCCAGCATCCGACGTCGATTGCCCACCTTGGTGTTGCCGCTCACCGCGCCGATGGCCGGGTGGGCGAGCGGCTGGATCAGTTGGTGAATGGCGTCCGGTTCGAAGACGGTGTCGGCGTCGACCATCACCACGATGTCGTGGTGGGCGTGGACCAGCCCGGTGTTGAGGGCGGCCGCCTTGCCCGCGTTGCGCTGACGGATCACCGAGACGCGGGGGTCGTCGATCCAGGTGGCGAGGTCCGCCGTCTGGTCGGTCGAGCCGTCGTCGATCACGATGATCTGAAGCCACCGGTGGGTGGAGGCGAGCAGTGACCGCACGGTGCTCTCGATGCCCGCCTCCTCGTTGTAGGCGGGGATGAGCACCGTCACCGGCTCGTTGACCTCGCGCAGCCAGGGCGAGCCGGGCCGGAAGCGGTGCAGGCGCCGGACATGGGCCCGCGCGAAGAAGACGAGTAGCACCAGCCGCAGCAGGGCCAGGGTGCCCGTGATACCGAGCACCCAGGTCATGGCATGGACGAAGCCGTGCCCGATGGACTGGACCTGGAGCAGCGCCATGCCCTGCGCCTGGCTGACGGTGGAGGCGGGGGCGCTGGCCGGGGCCTGGCCGAGCCCCTCGGACACCGTCGTGTACTTCTCGATCTTCCGGTTCCCGAAGAGCTTCTTCACCTCGCTGTAGGCGCCGTCCGTCTGGCTGTACTGCTGGACGACGCCCCGCTCCGGCTTCCGATCCGGCCGGTCGGCCGCGACCAGCAGATACCCCTGCTCGGCGGCGCGCCGCGCGGCCGTCCATTCACCGCCGCACATCGTGTCGGCCTGGGTGGTGAGCGGCAGCCGCAGCAGTCGGGTGTTGATCCCCGCGCTGCCCGCCAGCGCGGTCTGGGTCAGGGACAGCTCCAGCCGGGTGCGCACGGCGGAGGCCGAGCCCAGATCGGAGCCGGTGTAGGTGAGCGAGCCGATCTCATGCCCTTCGTCGCGGATCCGTCGCACCAGCTCGGGGTGGCGGGCCACCTGGACGCCGGAGAGGAAGAAGGTGGCGTGCGCGTGGTGTGCGCGCAGCAGGTGGAGCAGGCGTGGGGTCCATACGGGGTCGGGGCCCCCGTCGAAGGTGAGGGCGACGGTGCGGGCCGGCATTCCGGCCGTCTGCACCCTTCCGCCGTCGATGCGTACCACCGGTTTCCCGGTGTCGGCGGCCTTCGGGATGGGACTCGCACAGGGGCGGCGCGTCGGCTGGGAGCCGACCTCGTGATTGGTCCAGCCTTCGAACACCAGCGCGGCGGCGACCGCGGAGACGACGACGATCAGCAACAGCCAGTGGCCGCGCGGCTCGGGACGGTGTGCGTGCCGGGGGCTCACCAGCGGCCGCCCCCGACGGGTACGGCGGCGGCAAAGGGCGTGGTCACCCCGGTGCCGTGGGAGTCGGCGCCGGACCAGGGCCTGGCGGTCGGGGCACTGCCGGTGGTGGACCGCTCGGCAGTCCTGGGCGGCTCCTGGTCGTCGTGCCACAGCACACCGGACAGGGCGGCCACGAGCAGCAGCAGGTAACCGAGGCAGACACAGCCGACAGCCAGCGCCGCGAGCGCCAGAAGCTGTCTCCGGCCACCGGAGGCATTGACGAATATCTGACCCGTTTGCTTTCTTCGCCGACGCTTTTCGGTCACCCTCTTCACCATGTGGCGGAAGTGTAGCGATGCGTTCGCACACTCATGACCACTCAGGACGGCACCCTCCTCGTTACCGGAGGTAGCCGTGTCCTGGCCTTTCTCTCTCAGCGGGTATGTCTGAAAAGTGTGAGAGAAGGCTCACTGTGGTCCGGGCCGGGACACCTGGGGCCACCGCTCGTACCATCGCAGGTCGGCCTCCAGCTGAGCGGCCAGCGAGATGAGCACGGGCTCGCTGTTGGCGGGGCCGAGGAACTGGGCGCCGAGCGGCAGGGTGCGGTGCTCGGGGTCGGCGAACCCGGCGGGGACGTTCATCGCGGGCCAGCCCAGTACGTTCCACGGCCAGGCGTACGGGCAGGCCGCGATCATGGCCCGGTCGGTCCGCCAGCCCGACAGACCGGCCATGGCCCCGATCCGCAGCGGGGGCGTGGCCGTCGTGGGGGAGAGGACGACATCGAAGCGCTCGAAGATCGCCCCGACATGGCGCCGCAGCGGCCCCTCGTACGACCGCGCCCACCGCAGCGGGGCGCCGCCCAGCAGACGGCCGTTGCGGACGGCACCACGGGTGCGGACATCGAGCAGCAGCGGGTCGGGAACGCGGCTGGACCACTCCGTGAGCCCGGCCGTGGCGCGCGGCAGGAAGGAGAAGCCCACGAGCCCGTAGCGCGGCTCGGCCTCCACGACCTCGTGGCCGAGCGCCGCCAGCCGTTCGGCGAGCCGGACGATGGCGGCCCGCACCACCGGGTCCAGCCTCTTCGACGTCCCCGTGAAGGCCGTCTTGAACGACAGGGCGATCCGCAGCCGCCCCGGATCGCGGCCCACCGCCGACAGCACATCCACCGGCTCCGGGCGGTGCAGCTCCCCCTCATGGTTGCCGGTCGCGACATGCAGCAGCAGCGCGGCGTCGGCCACCGTACGGGCCAGCGGACCGTTGCAGGTGATGCCGTTGAACGCCTCGATATCCGGCCAGGTGGAGATCCGGCCGCGCTGCGGCTTGATGCCGACGAGATGCGTCCAGGCGGCGGGGATACGGACCGAGCCCGCACCGTCGGAGCCGAGCGCGGCGGGGACCAGACCGGCGGCGACGGCGGCCGCTGCGCCGCCGGAGGAGCCGCCGGGGGTGTACACCGGGTTCCAGGGGTTGCGGGTGTCGCCGAAGGCGGGGCCCTCGGTGAACGGCCACTGCCCCAGCTCGGGGGTGTTGGTCTTGCCGACGATCACGGCCCCGGCCGCCTTCAGCCGCCGTACCGCCTCACCGTCCTCGGCCTTGGCCGGGAACTCGCCGGGGCAGCCGAACGCGGTGGGCTCGCCCGCCACATCCGTATCGTCCTTGACCGCGAGCGGGACCCCGAGCAGCGGCAGCCGCTCACCGGCCGCCAGCCGGCGATCGGCCTCGGCGGCCTCGCGCAGGGCGGCCTCGGCACGGATACGGCGGAAGGCGTTCAGCGTGGGCTGTGTCTCGGCGATACGGCCGAGCGACTGCTCGACCAGCGCACGGGAGGTCACCTCGCCGCCGGCCAGGGCACGGATCTGCTCGCCCAGACCCTTGGGAATGACGCTGGTCACCGTGGACCTCCTCGGGTGAGTTCGGCCACTCCCCCTTTACCCCAGGTGGCTGCTCCGCGCACCCTGGGCAACGGTGATGACCCCTTTCATCACTTTCATCACGATCATCGCTGAGCACAGAGGACACCC
Source organism: Streptomyces malaysiensis subsp. samsunensis (assembly GCF_024519315.1). Taxonomy (GTDB): domain Bacteria; phylum Actinomycetota; class Actinomycetes; order Streptomycetales; family Streptomycetaceae; genus Streptomyces; species Streptomyces malaysiensis. Next base: position 24,348 of record NZ_JANIIC010000008.1, read on the forward strand.
GCATGACCGACATCGCGGCGCGCCGCAGCGGCCTCCACTCCCGCACCGGAGGCCCCTCCGACGACCAGGATCAGCTGCTGGAACAGCTGATCGGCTGGTGGCTCGTCACCGTCCTCGCACTGCTCACCACCCAGCTCGGGCTCATCTAGCCGGCAGCGGCCGCCTGGTCCATCACACTGCACCGCACCGTATGGCATAGTGAACCGCATGACGTTCGACGCCGCCGGCTGGCTGGAATCCGCCGCCATCGACCCCGCCGTACTCGCCCTGCGCCCCGACTACCGGGCGCTGCTCATCACCGCCGAAGGGCTGCGCCCCGGGCCGAGCGACGAGCTGAGCGAGCGGCTGCTGGCCGACGCCGAGTCAACGGCGCGGGAGCGGTTCGGGGACGGGCCGGTGGAGGAGCATCCCCACCTGGCCGCCTGGCGGGAGGCGTTCCGCGCCTTCGGGGCGAAGCCGCAGCGCACCCGGCCCAGCGCGGAGGCACTGCTGCGGCGGGTGTCCGCCGGGCTGCCCCGGGTGGACCGGCTGACCGACATCTACAACGCGATCTCGGTCGGCCATGTGATCCCGCTGGGCGGCGAGGACCTCGACCACTACGTGGGCGCGGCCCGGCTCGTACGCGCCGAGGGCGACGAGACCTTCGAGACGACGGCCGGGGGCGAGCCCGTGGTGGAGCACCCGGCGCCCGGCGAGGTGGTGTGGCGGGACGGCGCGGGCGTCACCTGCCGCCGCTGGAACTGGCGCCAGTGCACCCGCACCCGGCTCACCCACGACACCACCCGGGCGATGTTCGTACTGGACGCGCTGGGGCCGATGGACGACACCGCGCTGAAGGCCGCCGGCGATCAGCTCATGGAGGCGCTGACGGACTCCGGCCCGGGGGTGACGATCGCCTCACGGCTGCTGGGCGGGGCGTAGCGCGGGGGTGCCCGGCGGGGCTGTTCCCCTCCCCGCCCCTTCCCGAAACTGGGGCTCCGCCCCAGACCCCGAAATCCGGGGGGCGAGGCCCCACCACATGCCAAAGCCGCATATCGATGTAGCGGGAAGCGGCGAAGGCGGGAACAGCCCACCGCAACCGTCAAGGTCCATCGGACACCTCCCAGCCCCCGGCACGCCGAAGCGACGGGGCGCGGTCTTCCTCCCTCTCCCCCCGATACCAGGGGCTTCGCCCCTGGACCCCGGGCCACCACCCGGCGAAGCCGCATCGATACCGCGGGAAGGGGAGCAGCTCGCCGCAACCGTCAAGGTCCGTCGGGCACCTCCCAGGGCCCCTGGCGCACTCGGGCGCCGGGGCCGCGCAGCGACGAGGGGCGGATCTTCCCGATACCAGGGGCCTGGGGCGGAGCCCCAGTTTCGGGAAGGGGCGGGGAGGGGAACAGCCCGCCGCAGGCATCAAGGCCCATCGGGCACCTCCCGGTCCCCGGCACGCCGCAGCGACGCGACCTGACGCACCCGAGCCGCCGGAACGACGCAGCGACGAGGCGCGAACCTTCCCCTCCCCGCAGCACCGATACGCGACCCCCGCCGCATGGCAGAGGCACCGCCCCCAGACCCTGGGGCCTGGGGCGGAGCCCCAGTTTCGGGAAGGGGCGGGGAGGGGAACAGCCCGCCGCAGGCGTCAAGGCCCGCCGTACACCCCTGGCCGCTGGGAGGCGTCACCCGCCCCCGGGCAGCGCGGCCTGGCGTGCTGAGCCATCCCCCAGCGCGCTGGGCGCGGCCTAGAACAGCGCCTGCTGTCCCTGCGTCGGCGGTTCCTCCTCCCCGAACAGCTTCGGCGGCGTAGTGAGGAGCGGCGCGATCCGCCGCGAGCCGGGGCAGGAGATCAGCTCATACGCGGAGCGCCGCCCCGGCGGGTCATGGCGGGCGAAGCGCCCGCCGACGACCGCGATCTCTCGGGTGCAGACCGGGCAGGCGCGGCGGGGTGACGACGACATGGCTCCAGTGTCACCCACCCCGCCGACAACGGCCCCGGGCCGACGCCCGTCCACCCGGCAGCGGCCAAGCGGCCGCCGGACGTCCGGACGGACGTCACGTCCGAGACCCGACGCCCGTCCACCCGGCACCCAGCGGCGACCCAGCACGCAGCAACGACCCGGCACCCACCGCCCACCGCCCGGTGGGCCGTTCAGAAGGCGTCCACCGGCTTGTACGCGCCCCATACCTCCCGCAGCGCGTCACAGACCTCACCGAGCGTGGCCCGCGCCGCGAGCGCGTCCTTCATCGGGTACAGCACATTGGCCGTGCCCGGCTCGCTCTCGGCGGCCTTCCGCAGGGAGGACAGCGCCGCGCCCACCGCCGACCGGTCGCGTTCGGCGCGCAGCCGGGCGAGGCGGTCGCGCTGCCGGGCCTCGATCTCCGGATCCACCCGCAACGGCTCGTACGGCGCCTCCTCCGCCAGCTGGAAGCGGTTGAGGCCCACCACCACCCGCGCCCCGGCGTCCGTCTCCTGGGCGATCCGGTAGGCGTTGCGCTCGATCTCCTCCTTCTGGAAGTTCCGCTCGATGGCGGCCACGGCCCCGCCCAGGTCCTCGACCCGCCGCATCAGATCGACGGCCGCCTCCTCGACGGCGTCGGTGAGCGACTCGACGGCGTAGGAGCCCGCGAAGGGGTCCACGGTGGCCGTCACATCGGTCTCATGGGCCAGCACCTGCTGGGTGCGCAGTGCCAGCCGGGCGGAGGTGTCCGTCGGGAGGGCGATGGCCTCGTCGAAGGCGTTGGTGTGCAGCGACTGGGTGCCGCCGAACGCGGCGGCCAGGCCCTGGACGGCGACGCGTACGAGGTTCACCTCGGGCTGCTGGGCGGTGAGTTGGACCCCCGCGGTCTGGGTGTGGAAGCGCAGCATCTGGGACTTCGGATCGCGGGCGCCGAACTCCTCCCGCATCACCCGCGCCCAGATCCGGCGCGCGGCGCGGAACTTGGCGACCTCTTCCAGCAGCGTGGTGCGGGAGACGAAGAAGAAGGAGAGCCGGGGCGCGAAATCGTCGATGTCCATCCCCGCCGCGACGGCCGTACGGACATACTCGATGCCGTCGGCGAGAGTGAAGGCGATCTCCTGCGCGGGCGAGGCCCCGGCCTCCGCCATGTGGTAGCCGGAGATCGAGATGGTGTTCCACTTCGGCAGCTCTGCCTTGCAGTACTTGAAGATGTCCGCGACCAGCCGCAGCGAGGGGCCGGGCGGAAAGATGTAGGTGCCGCGGGCGATGTACTCCTTGAGGATGTCGTTCTGGACGGTGCCGGTCAGCCGGCTCCCGGACACGCCCTGCTCCTCGGCCACGAGTTGGTAGAGGAGCAGCAGCAGGGCCGCGGGCGCGTTGATGGTCATGGACGTCGAGACCTGGTCCAGCGGCAGGCCGCCCAGCAGCACCCGCATGTCCTCGAGCGAGTCGATGGCCACGCCCACCTTGCCGACCTCGCCGTGCGCGAGGGGCGCGTCGGAGTCGTAGCCCATCTGGGTCGGCAGGTCGAAGGCCACCGACAGTCCGGTGGTGCCGTGCTCGATCAACTGCCGGTAGCGGGCGTTGGACTCGGCGGCGGTGCCGAACCCCGCGTACTGCCGCATCGTCCAGGGGCGGCCGGTGTACATCGTCGGATAGACCCCGCGGGTGAAGGGGTACTCCCCCGGCTCGCCCAGCCGCCCGGCCGGATCCCAGCCGCTGAGCGCACCGGGCCCGTACACCGGCTCGACGGGGAATCCCGACTCCGACTCGCGCGCCATGGGTCACGCCTCCTGATGGCTGATACCGGGCGTTCTCCCGGTACGGGTCCTTCTTCACAGCATGCGTCGATGTTCGCCCCCCGGCAGCCCCGGGAAGCATTCAGAGCAAAAAGATCAGGGGAGTGGGGGTTCAGATGCACCGGACAGCGGTGGTCGGCACCGCGCTGGCCACGGCCACGGCGGCGGCACTGATCGCGGGATGCCGACCTGGGGAGGCGACCGTGAACGGCCGGGGGCAGGACCGACCCCAGGCCCGGACCAGCACCAACACACCCGCGCGGGACACGCCGCGGCCGCATCGCACCTTCACCCACAAGGCCACGCCCAAGCCCAAGCGGGCCGTGGTGCCCCCGCCGCGCGCCACGACACCCGCGCCGCGGCGCACCGCGCCGAGAGTGGTCCCGCCCGTGATCGCCTTCAACACCAGCGGGGACCGGGTGCGCGAACTCCAGGCGCGGCTGCGCGCGGTCGGCGTCTTCCACCGCAACCCGACCGGCTACTTCGGCACCATCACGCAGGCGTCGGTCAGCGCCTACCAGCGGGGCCACGGCCTCGCGGCCACCGGCTCGGTGGACCGGCGCACCTGGACCTCACTGCGCTCGGCCACCAAGACCCCCACCCGCGACGAGTTGTACCCGCCGACCACCCTTCCGCTGGCCAAACCGGATGCGCGGTGCCTGACCGGCCGGGTGCTGTGCATCAGCAAGAGCAGCCGCACCCTGGCCTGGATGGTCAACGGGCGGGTGGTGTCGGCGATGGATGTGCGCTTCGGCTCGGAGTACACCCCGACCCGGGAGGGGCTGTTCCAGGTCAACTTCAAGAGCCGGGACCATGTATCGACGATCTACCACACGCCGATGCCGTACGCGATGTTCTTCAGCGGCGGTCAGGCGGTGCACTATTCGGCGGACTTCGCCGCCCGCGGCTACAGCGGCGCCTCCCACGGCTGCGTCAACGTCCGCGACAAGAAGAAGATCGCGACCCTCTTCGGAAAGGTGAAGGCGGGCGACAAGGTCGTGGTTTACAAGTAGGCCCCATCGGTCTCCGGTAGCTGGGTCATCCGGCCGGGGGGCGCCTCCCAACGGTGACTGGGTAAGCCGAGGGGCGCCATAGCGCATCCGGGCGCTGGGGCTGACCGGCCGGGGCACCTCCCAACGGTGGCTAGGGACGAGTCGCAGGGTGCCGTAGAGCATCCGGGCGCTTGGGCTTACCGGCCGGGGGCACCTCCCAGCGGTAGCTGGGGGCGAGCCGAAGGGGCGCGTCGCTGTCGAAAGGGAGAGCGCGCGGAGGCCCCTGAGGAACGAAGGGGCCGAGCACGGTCGACCGTCGACAGCGGCACAAGCGCCCCGGCGGGGGCACCTCCCAGCGGTAGCTGGGGGAGAACCGAGCCTCCAAAAAAAGAGGGCGGCGCGGGCAGAGCCGGGGGAACGTGCTCTGCCCGCGCCGAATGCGCGGAGCCGTCGGTACGGGGGGAACCTCGGCTCCCGCGCGGCCGATGACCAGTCGGCCCGTTTCTTTCAGCGTCACCGCTGAAAAAAACGTCACACCTGGGTGCCGGAGTCTCTGCCGACACCCGTTTCCGAAGTGGTCGTGGGGTCGCCCGAAGTGGCCGGATCCGTGGAGGTCGCGGAGTCAACCGCGGGCGTCGGCGTGGTGGCGTCGCTCGGCGTGTCCGTGGGGTCCGCCGGGGGAGGCGGGGGCTGGGGGACCGAGCCGTCGTCCCCGCCGTCTTTTCCCTGATCACCGCCCGAGTCGCCACCGCTGCCCGACCCGGCGTCCTCACCCGAGCCGCCGGAGTCACCGGAGTCACCGGAGTCGCCGGAACCGCCGGAGTCGCCGTTGTCCGAGCCGCCGCCCGCGCCGCCGCCACCGTTGCCCGAGTTCTCGTCGCTGCGCGGGGTGCCCGTACTGTCGTCGGAGAGGATCTGGGTGCAGTAGCCGTGGATGGCGGACGCGCTGCCCGCCGCCTTCGTCAGCTTCTTCAGCGACTTCTTGTCGAGTCCCGTGCCCGAGCCCGACTCCGCGGCCAGGTACTGGGGGCAGGCGGTGAGGGCCCAGTTCGGAACGCCGGGCCCCGAGCTGTTCGACGAGGGGCCCTTTGTGTCGCCGTTCTTGTCCTTGCCGTCGGGATCGGGGGTGACGGCCCCGCCCTGGGCGCCGCTCGAACCCACGTCGCTGGCATCGTTGTCGCCCGAACCGCTGGGATCGGGCGCCGTCGTACCGCCGTCCTCGGAGATCTCCGGATGGGCGGAATCCCCGCCGGATCCGCCGTTCGGCATGCTCACCGAGGGGCCCGGAGTGTGGTCGCTCTGCCCGAACGGGGTCGGCAGCACACCCGCCGCGGCCGCGACCGCGAAGCCGCTCAGCGCACAGCCGGCCACCACCGCGACCATGCCCGCCCGCAGCGGGCGGCGCAGCCGTGGCTGTCTCTCTCTGAATCTCCGGATCGGGTGCGGCCGCCGGGCCATACCCATCTCGGCCACGGTGCCCGCTTCGGCCCCGGCCCCGACACGGGCCGCCCGGAAGGCGGCCAAGGCCGCCTCCTCGCCCGGAAGCGCGGGCCCGTCGGAGGGGGACACCGGACGGCCCGCGCCGGCAACGGCGCTGAGCACGGCCGCCAACCGCTCCGCATCGGCATATGACTGGTCGCCCCGGCCGTCAGGGGCTACGGGCTGCCCCTCGACCGGTTCGCCGCGAAGCAACCGCTCCGCGGCATTGTCATCCAGCCAGCTGTAGCGGTGGTCTTCGGCCATCACATGTCCTTCTGCGTTGGCGCGCGTGAATCCGTCACACCAGCAGACTTCGCCACACCCGGCTTGGTTGCGCCGCCGCGGTGTGACTCACGTTGCCCTGGGATGCCGTCGGCCCCCGAGTCGCCCCCCATCACCGGGCCGATCAGGTCGGCGAGCCGCCGCAGCCCCCGGTGGGCGGCGGTGCGCACCGCGCCCGGCCGCTTGCCCAGCACCGCGGCCGCGCTCTTGGCGTCGAGGCCGAGAACCACCCGCAGCACCACCGCCTCGGCCTGGTCCTGTGGCAGCTGGGAGATCAGCCCGAGCGCCCGGCCGGTGCCGATGGCTTCCATCGCCTCCCCGGCCGTATCCGCCTCGGACGCGCGGAACTCCAGCTCCGAATCGTCGCCGCCGATGGCGGGACGCCGTCCGCGCATCCGTATGTGGTCCAGCGCCCGGTTACGGGCGATACGTGCCGCCCAGCCCCGGAACCGGTCCGCGTCCCCGCTGAAGCGTTGCAGGTCACGGGCGATTTGCAGCCATGCTTCGGAGGTGATGTCCTCCGCGTCTCCATCGCCGACCAGCGTGCGCACATAACCAAGGAGACGAGGGTGCACGGACCGGTAGACGGTCCGGAAGGCGGTCTCGTCCCCTTCCTGCGCCGCGCGCACCGCGGCGGTCAGTTCCGCGTCGTCCGGCTGCACGCTCTCTTCCTGCCCCACTCGGAGAATCCGTGGTCAGTCGATTTCCGGCGTAACCCGCGGGCTAGCCCTGCCCGTAGGGCGGGTACTGCTGGCCGGGCTGGCCGGGCGGCGGGGTCGGCGGCATCTGGGGGGCACCATACGGGCCGGGCCCGGGGGCCGGGGAGCCGTACGGGTTCGGCGCCGGCATCCCGTACGGGGCCGGGCCGGCCATCTGCGGGGGCAGCGACGCGCGCTGCTCCTGCATCGTGGTGATCTGCCGGACCAGCAGCAGCGCCAGGACCGCCGCGGCCATGAAGATCACGATGGCGAACATGTCGAAGGCCAGGATGGAGTGCAGGCTCTCGATGTCGCTCTTCGCCTCGGAGCGCGAAGGCGTGTAGTCGTCGCTCTCCACCTTGGCCCGCAGGATGTTGTAGCGGAGTCCGCCGACGGCGTTGGTGACCAGCGCGACGATCCACGTCACCCACCAGCCGTTGAGCAGACCGCGGCTCACGGCGTGCGGCCCCTGCGGGGAGCTGGCGCGCCAGATGTCGTTGGCGATCTGCTTGGGGAACCACAGGTTCACCACGGGGGTGAACCAGGAACCGGCCGCCCAGCCGCTGCTGAAGCGGTGCTGGCCGGGCGCGAAGACCTCGGCGTTCAGCCGCAGCCGCCGGAACCAGATCGCCCAGACCACGGCGATCGCGACGGTGAGCAGCGAGTAGATGACCTGCGCCGCGGTGAACAGGTCGTCGGCGTCGTTGAGGTCGTCCTCGGTGAGGGAGACGGACTTGCCCTCGACCGCGTCCAGCATGTCCCCGATCACGCCGTACTGGCCGGATCGCGCCACCAGGAGGAAGATGAGCGCCGGGAGCGCCAGTCCGAAGAGCGTGACGAGCGTGGTGGAAATCCCGCGCCGCAGATCGACCCCGCCGGTCGGCATGCCCATCGGCGGGGCGGCCGGGTAGCCGCCGGGCGCCGGCGGCATCTGCGGCGGGACGGACGGCTGCTGCGGAGGCGCGGCCGGCTGCTGAAGCTGCTGCTGGTAAGTCCCGCATGCGGCACAGCGCCCGTCGGGGCCGACGGCGACAGCCCGGCAGTTCCCACACGGATACATGGTCTTTTGAGTCCCCCTGGGAACGTGGCCCGCTCCGGGCCACGCGAGAAAATAAGCCTCTGACCGCGCCCAGAGCGCGGACCTGCACGTTACGGGCATCCGACCGGTCACGTCCAGAGCGGAACGGGCCCCGGACACGGGGTGAAGTCCCCGGTTTCGTACAAGGGGGGTGTGACGGAACCGAGCCGTGCGACGCTGTAGGGGGTACGAGCCTTTCGCAGGCTCTCCCTGAACGACGGTCGGGGCCTCTCCTGTGGGGGGTGGCGGCCCCGACCGTCCTTCTTTCCCCCCTCGCGCATCCCTCGCGGATTCCTTCTGGATCCCTCTCGGATTCCTCCCGGATCCCGCTCGGGGCTTTCTCTGGGGCCTTCCCCAGTCTTCTCGGACCCGGTTCTCGGACCCGCTTCTCAGACCCCGAGCCGATGCGCGAGCCGGGTGAAGTCCGACCAGCTCAGCGGCGGCTTCCCCGGATACCACACCCTCTGGGCCAGCGCGGCGAGCGGCAGCTGGATGCCCCGGGCCACCTGTGCGGGGGTCTGGGCCTCGGGCCGGTCGCCCCAGATCGCGAGGCGGGCGCCGAGCACCCGGTCGGGTCCGGTGAGGGTCTTGTCGGGGACGGGCTTGGAACTGCGGAGCACCGCCGGGGACCACTCCTTGTAGATGCGTTCGCCGGTCGGGTAGGTGAAGCCACCGGGCTGGCCGAGCACGTAGTAGAGGTATTCGTCATTGAGGTTGACCACCTTGCGGCCCTCCCGCAGGTACTCCTGCGGCTGCCGCGCCGTCTCCTTCAGCCGTCCCGTCCAGTACTCGACCTCGATGTCCTTGTCGGGTTTGACGATGCCGCCGGTGACGAAGCCGTCGTTCCACGCCTTGGGCTGCTTGCCCAGCTTCCGGGCGAACCGGGCCCGGTCGTTCAGCCAGCCGGTGACCAGATCCTGCACCGTGGCGCTGGGGCCGTACTTCGCCTTCGCGGCGGCCACCAGCCTGGGGAACGACGCCTGGGGGTCCTTGACCGTCAGCGCGAGGTACTCATCGGCGCCCAGATGCCACCAGCGGCCGGGGAACAGGGGGGCGTACTCGCGCATCAGGTCGTCGACGATGCGGGCCGCGGCCGGATTGGCGATGTCCACCGACCCCTGGAACGTGGTGCCGCCCGCGTTGCGCAGCTGGAGCTGCGGATGGGCCCTGATGACGGCGCCGAGGTGACCCGGCGAGTCGATCTCGGGGATGACGGTGATGTGCAGCCGCCGTCCGAGCGCGACGATCTGCCGGACCTGGTCCTTGGTGAGGTACTGGGACGAGACGATCTCGGGGTGGCTGGTGCTCTGGATGCGGAAGCCCTGGTCGTCCGAGAAGTGCAGGGCCAGCTGGTTGAGCTTGAGATCGGCCATCTCGCGCATCCGGGCCTCGATCCACGCGGCCGGGTAGAACTTGCGCGCGATGTCCAGGTTCAGACCGCGCTGGGCGCGGTCGGGCCGGTCGTGGATCACGCCCTCGGGGAGCCGGCCGCCGGAGCGCAGGGCCTGTTTCACGGTGCGGGTGCCGTAGAAGACGCCCGCGTCGGCCGGGCCGGTGATCCGGGCGCTGCCGTCCGCGACCGTCAGGGTGTATGCCTCGGCGCCGCCGCTCTGGCGCGGGGCGAGGGCGAGGGAGAGGTCACCGCGGTGGGCCGTGCCGGAGGCGGTGCGGAGCCCCAGCTCCGCGGCGATCATGCGGGCCTCGTCGGCGAGCGGACCGTTGAGGTCGGCCACCACCCGGCTGTTGTCGCCGGGCCGCCAGCCGGAGCCCGAGGCCGCGGTGAAGTCGCGGACGGAGGGGATGGTGCGGGGCGGGGTGGCGGCCGCGGTGCCGTGGGGCGGGACGGCGGAGGGGGATCGCGCGGCGGTGGCGGTCGTGGCGTGCGCGGAGGGGTGCGCGGGCGTGGAGCGGGTAGCGGCCGGGCGCCCGCCATGGTCCTGCTGACAGCCCAGGGTCAGCAGGACGGAAGTGACGACGGCACCCGCGATGAGACCGCGGGCGCAGGACGCCTTGGTCGCTCTGAGCGGCAGTCCCATGGCGGTGTACCTCCTTGTTCCGGGCTTGTTCCGCCCTTGTTCCGGGCGAAAAGCACCCTATTCCGGGCGGAAAACACCCTGCGCCCCGAATGCCGTCCACCACATGCAGTAAAACCTCCCCGTTCGGGTGATATCGCGTTCCCCCCGCCACACCCGCCCCCGTACGTCGTTACCGTGTACTGCTCATACGCCCAGCCCACCTCTCCCTCGCCTCCCCGGGCGCCCGTATGTCCCGGGCGTCCGTTCCCCCCGCGCGCCTCATGCGTGTCCGAGGAGTCCACGCTGTCCAGGTCCAGGTCCCGCGCCACAGCCTCCCGCCTCGACCGGCTCAACACCGCCCCCGCCGACGCGGCCGAGGCCGCGCTGCTGTCCTGCTGTGGCAGCCGCCGCTGGGCCCGGCTGATCGCGGCCCACCGCCCGTACCCCGATCTGGAGGCGCTGCTGGCCGCCGGGGACGAGGCCAGCTATGACCTCACCCCCGCCGACCTGGACGAGGCGCTCGCGGACGAGTCGGTCGTCGGCCATGAGCTGCCGCCCGCGGACAGCCTGGGGTCACTGGCCGCCCATACCGCACTCCAGGCCGCCCATGACGCGTACGAGCGTCGATTCGGTCACGTTTTCGTCATCTGTCTGGATGGTCTGCGGCCCGAGGAGCGGCTGGACCGGCTACTGACCGGGATCCGGGACCGGCTGGGCAACGAACGGGAGAAGGAGCGGGACAACACCGCCGAGGAGCTGCGGTGCATCGCCCGCGGCAGGCTCGTCCGACTGACCGGAAATCGGTCCCTTATGCCGGAAGTGCCCGGGTTCCGAATCGCATGATCGCCCTTCCGTGCCTGTTTGATCACACCTGAGCCCCCCCGGACCGCCCCTCCGACAGCACGTCGGTACGATGGCCAGGGCCGGTGGACCGTACCCGGCCGGGCCCGACCGACCGCGAAGCCGGCAGGCCCCAATCCCGCTTCCGGAGGGTTTTTCCGTGCCGGCTGGAACGCTGTATCGCGGCCGGGAAGGTATGTGGTCCTGGGTGGCTCATCGAGTCACCGGCGTCCTCATCTTCTTCTTCCTGTTCGTACATGTGCTGGACACCTCGCTGGTCCGCGTCTCGCCCGAGGCGTACGACAACGTGGTCGCCACATACAAGAATCCCGTCGTGAACCTGATGGAGTACGGCCTGGTGGCCGCCATCCTGTTTCACGCCCTGAACGGCCTTCGTGTCATCGCCGTCGACTTCTGGTCCAAGGGGCCGAGGTACCAGCGCCAGATGCTCTGGGCCGTCGTCGGCGTCTGGGTCGTGCTGATGGCCGGTGCCTTCTACCCGGTCCTCCAGCACACGCTGCGCGAACTGTTCGGGAGCTGACGCACATGTCCGCCGAGACCACCACCCCCGCGAGCGACTCGGTCACCGGGTACGACGTGGATCATCCGGCCCCGGTCATCGAGCCGCCGCGGGCCCGCACCCGCAAGACGCCCAGGGCGACCCGTACCAACTTCGAGATGTACGGCTGGCTCTTCATGCGCCTGTCCGGCGTCCTGCTGGTCGTCCTGGTCCTGGGCCATCTGCTGATCCAGCTGGTTCTGGACGGCGGTGTCACCAAGATCGGTTTCGCCTTCGTGGCCGGCCGCTGGGCCTCGCCGTTCTGGCAGGCATGGGATCTGATCATGCTCTGGCTCGCCACGCTGCATGGCGCGAACGGCCTGCGCACGATCATCAACGACTACGCGGAGCGGGACAACACCCGCCTGTGGCTGAAGGCGCTGCTCTACACGGCGGCAGGATTCACCATCGTGCTCGGCACCCTGGTGATCTTCACCTTCGACCCGAACATCCGCTAGGCCCCGGGGCTGAGGTATCCACATGAAGATCCATAAGTACGACACCGTCATCGTCGGCGCCGGCGGGGCCGGAATGCGCGCGGCCATCGAGTCCACCAAGCGCAGCCGCACCGCGGTGCTGACCAAGCTCTACCCGACCCGCTCCCACACCGGCGCCGCGCAGGGCGGTATGGCCGCCGCCCTCGCCAACGTCGAGGAGGACAACTGGGAGTGGCACACCTTCGACACGATCAAGGGCGGTGACTACCTGGTCGACCAGGACGCCGCCGAGATCCTGGCGAAGGAGGCCATCGACTCGGTCCTGGACCTGGAGAAGATGGGCCTGCCGTTCAACCGGACCCCGAACGGCACCATCGACCAGCGCCGCTTCGGCGGCCACAGCCGCAACCACGGCGAGGCCCCGGTCCGCCGGTCCTGCTACGCCTCGGACCGCACCGGCCACATGATCCTCCAGACGCTGTACCAGAACTGCGTCAAGGAGGGTGTGGAGTTCTTCAACGAGTTCTACGTCCTGGACCTGCTGCTCACCGAGGTCGACGGGGTCAAGCGCACCGCCGGTGTGGTGGCCTACGAACTGGCCACCGGTGAGCTGCACGTCTTCCAGGCGAAGGCCGTCGTCTTCGCCTCGGGCGGCTGCGGCAAGTTCTTCAAGGTGACCTCCAACGCCCACACCCTCACCGGTGACGGCCAGGCAGTCGCCTACCGGCGCGGGCTGCCGCTGGAGGACATGGAGTTCTTCCAGTTCCACCCGACCGGCATCTGGCGCATGGGCATCCTGCTCACGGAGGGCGCCCGCGGTGAGGGCGGCATCCTCCGCAACAAGGACGGCGAGCGCTTCATGGAGAAGTACGCGCCGGTCATGAAGGACCTCGCCTCGCGCGATGTGGTCTCGCGCTCCATCTACACGGAGATCCGCGAGGGCCGCGGCTGCGGTCCCGAGGGCGACCACGTCTATCTGGACCTCACCCACCTGCCGCCGGAGCAGCTGGACGCCAAGCTGCCCGACATCACCGAGTTCGCACGGACCTACCTGGGCATCGAGCCGTACACCGACCCGATCCCGATCCAGCCGACCGCGCACTACACGATGGGCGGCATCCCGACCAACGTCCAGGGCGAGGTGCTGGCGGACAACGACACCGTCATCCCGGGCCTGTACGCGGCCGGCGAGGTCGCCTGCGTCTCGGTGCACGGCGCCAACCGCCTGGGCACCAACTCGCTGCTCGACATCAACGTCTTCGGCCGCCGGGCGGGCATCGCCGCCGCGGAGTACGCCGCCACGGCCGACTTCGTCGAGCTTCCGGAGGACCCGGCCGCGTTCGTCGTCGGCCAGGTGGAGAACCTGCGGGACGCGACCGGCACCGAGCGGGTCACCGAGGTCCGCAAGGCGCTCCAGGAGACCATGGACAAGAACGTCATGGTCTTCCGCACCGAGCAGACGCTCAAGGAGGCCGTCGAGGAGATCGGCCATCTGAGGGAGCGCTACAAGAACGTCAGCGTCCAGGACAAGGGCAAGCGGTTCAACACCGATCTGCTGGAGGCCATCGAGCTGGGCAACCTGCTCGACCTGGCCGAGGTCATGGCCATCTCCGCACTGGCCCGCAAGGAGTCGCGCGGCGGCCACTACCGCGAGGACTATCCGAACCGCGACGACGTCAACTTCATGCGGCACACCATGGCGTACCGAGAGGTGGGCGCGGACGGCGCCGAGTCCATCCGCCTCGACTACAAGCCGGTCGTGCAGACCCGCTACCAGCCGATGGAGCGTAAGTACTGATGAGCACCCCCACGCTTGAGAAGCCCGACCAGGCCCCCGAGGCGGCCGACGCCACCGCCTCGCACCTGATCACCGTCACCTTCCGGATCCGGCGCTTCAACCCGGAGGTCTCGGACCAGGCGGTCTGGGAGGACTTCCAGATCGACATCGATCCGAAGGAGCGCGTCCTCGACGGTCTCCACAAGATCAAGTGGGACCTGGACGGCACCCTGACCTTCCGCCGCTCCTGCGCCCACGGCATCTGCGGATCCGACGCGATGCGGATCAACGGCCGCAACCGGCTGGCCTGCAAGACGCTGATCAAGGACATCAGCCCGGACAAGCCCATCACGGTCGAGCCGATCAAGGGGCTCACGGTCCTCAAGGACCTGATCGTGGACATGGAGCCGTTCTTCCAGGCGTACCGCGATGTGATGCCCTTCCTGATCACGACGGGCAACGAGCCGACGCGTGAGCGGCTCCAGTCCGCGGAGGACCGCGCGCGGTTCGACGACACCACCAAGTGCATCCTGTGCGCCGCGTGCACCTCGTCGTGCCCGGTGTTCTGGAACGACGGCCAGTACTTCGGCCCGGCGGCGATCGTCAACGCGCACCGCTTCATCTTCGACTCCCGTGACGAGGGCGGTGAGCAGCGGCTGGAGATCCTGAACGACAAGGACGGCGTCTGGCGCTGCCGTACCACCTTCAACTGCACCGAGGCGTGCCCGCGGGGCATCGAGGTCACGAAGGCCATTCAGGAGGTCAAGCGGGCGCTGATCACGCGGCGCTTCTGAGGCGCTGAGTTTGGCTCGGAGTTCGCGGCGCTGAGTTCGTGGGCGAAGGCCCCGCTTCCCGGACGACATCCGGGGGCGGGGCCTTCGTCATGGCGGGTCGCCTTGGGCGCGTAGGGCTATGGGGTGTCCGACGGATCTTGACGCTTGCCGCGGGCGACTCACCTCCCCGCCCCTGCCCCGCGGCGGAGCCGCATATCGATGCTTCGGGAAGGGGCGGGGAGGGGAAAGCCGCCGGGCACCGCGCAGACCAGGCTATACACACGAGGTATACACATCACGTATAGTCGTGCTCATGGCCACCGCCTACCTTCTGCCGATCAAGACCGCCGCCGCCCTCTTCCCGCTGCTGGCACTGGTGTTACTCCTGCCGACAGCCGTCCTCCTGTACCGCCGTCATGGCGTGATGTCCCGGGGGCGGACGCTGTCGGTGTACGGCTTCCTCTACTACTCGCTCACCGCCTTCTGTATGACGATCGTGCCGCTGCCGAAGCAGACCGCCGATATGTGTCAGCGGTTCGCGATGGTGGCCCATCCGCAGTGGATGCCCGGGAACACCTTCAGAGACATCTGGAAAGAGGCCGACCACAAGATCGGGCTGAACGCGCTGGTCCTCCAGAACCCCGCCGTCGCCGGAACCCTCTTCAATCTGCTACTGCTTCTGCCGCTCGGCATCTTCCTGCGCTATCACTTCGTGCGCTCGCTGCGCGCCACCGCCCTTATCGGATTCACGGTCTCGCTGTTCTTCGAGCTGACGCAGTGGACCGGGGTGTGGGGCCTCTACAACTGCCCGTACCGGCTCTTCGACGTGGACGACCTGATCGTCAACACGGCGGGGGCGATGGCCGGTTGGCTGCTGGCCGGACCGGTCGCGCGGATGCTGCCCACGCTGGAGACGCTGGACGGGCGGGCGCTCGCGACACGTCCGGCTCCGTTCGGGCGGCGGCTGACGGCGCTGGTCGTGGATGTGGCCGGATATGTCCTTGCATCGGTGTTCGCCATGGCCGTGATGACCTTTCAGAGCGGTACGGCCCCGACATGGACGCCGATCGCGATCTTCGTCGCCTGGTTCGTACTCCTGCCGCTGGCGACCGGCACGACACCCGGAAAGCTGCTGCTGCTGCTGAAGTTGGTGGCGGACGACGGCGGCCCGCTGCTGCCCTGGCGGCTCACTCTGCGGGCGCTGCTACTCGGGGCGCTGGCGATGCCGTTCCTGTCGGGGCTGTTCCTGGCCGTGGTGATCCTGCTGAACGAGCCGTACCCGTCCGTCCTGTTCACCACCGTCCGCGACTCGGGCGCCCAAGGCGCGGCGGCGGTGCTCACGGCGCTGAGCCCCGGTCAACTGCTGGCGGTGCTGGCCGGGTTCACGCTGACCGTGACCTGCGTACGGAAGACGCTGCGCCACCCGGACCGGCTCGCACCGCACGACCGTATCTCGGGCATCCGCAACGCCACGCTGCCGCACAGCCGAGCGATACGGGCCGCGCAGACCGCCGCGAAGGGCCGGGCCGCGGAAACCGCAGGGGATGCTGCGGGGGCCACGCGGGACGCCGCGAGGGGCGCGGGGGACGCCGCGAGGGCCGCACGAGACACCGCAGGGGCCGCACCAGACACCGCAGGGGCCGCACCAGACACCGCAGGGGCCGCACCAGACACCGCGGGGGCCGCGCGGGACGCCACGGGGGCCGCGGGAGCCGCACGAGACGCCGCGGGAGCCACCGGGGATGCTGCGGGGGCCACGCGCGGTACCGCAGGGGCCACGCGGGCCGCGCGGGACGCCACGGGAGCCGACACGCAGGCCGCCGCACGGCCCGGCGACCGGGCCGCTCCGGTCGCGGTCGCGACCGCGCAGGACGCCGACGACGGGCCCGCGGACGCTTCCTGCCGTCCGCTGGCCACCACGGCCACCATGGCCACCGCGGCAACCACCGGCTCGGCGGCGGAGGCTCAGCGGTCCGCCGCCGACTCCCGCTGATACGGGGCGGGCTGGCGGCGTTCGCTCAGGCGCGGGTCGAGGCGAGCTCCACCACGGTGACGTCCGGGGGCGCCCCGACCCGTACCGGCGGGCCCCAGGCTCCCGCGCCGCGGGTCACATAGAGCTGGGTGTCGCCGTACCGCTCGAGACCGGCGGCGGTGGGGTTGGCGAGCTCGGCCACGTAGGTGCCGGGCCACAGCTGACCACCGTGGGTGTGGCCGGACAGCTGGAGGTCGACGCCCGCCTTCACGGCGTCGTGGATCACCACGGGCTGATGGGCGAGCAGCACGGAGGCGCGCGAACGGTCGCGGTCGCCGAGCGCCTTGCCGAAGTCGGGGCCGTGGCCCTCGCTCTCGCCCGCGACGTCGTTCACCCCGGCGAGATCGAAGCCGGGCAGCTCGGTGCGTTCGTTCTCCAGAGGGCGCAGGCCCAGTTCGCGCACACGGTCCACCCACTCGTCGGCGCCCGAGTAGTACTCGTGGTTGCCGGTGACGAAGTAGCTGCCGTGGCGGGCGCTCAGCGCGCGCAGCGGCTCGGCGGCCGGACCGAGGTCCGCGACGCTGCCGTCCACGAGGTCGCCGACGACGGCGACGAGGTCGGGATTGGTGCGGTTGACCGTCTCGACGACCCGCCGGGTATGGGCGCGGCCGAGGATCGGCCCGAGGTGGATATCGCTGACGACGGCGATCCGGAAGCCGTGCGCCCCGCGCGGCAGCTTGGCGAGTGGCACGGTGATCCGCTTCACCCTCGGCCCGCGCAGCACGGTGTACGTCCCGTACCCGACCGTCCCGGCGGCGACGGCGGTGGCCCCGACGGCCACGGCCCGCGCGACAAAGAGCCGCCGAGAGGGCGCGGGGCCCGCACCCTCGGAACCCACGACCCCACCGACGCCCGCCTCACCCGTGGCGCCCTCCGCCGGACCTTCGACCCCCTTGACCGCACCGTTCGCGACGGCATTCGCCCCACCGTCCGCAACGGCCGCGCCCGTCCCGCCCGCGGTAGCTGTCACTACGCCGTCCGCGGCGGCCGTGACCGCCTCACCCGTGGCGTCTCCGGCCTTCACCGAGCCGCTGGCCACGGCCGTGCCCGCGCCGTTGGGCGTCGCCGCTGCGGCGGGCGCGCTGTTGTCGGCGAGCGCCGCCGGCAGCCCGCCCGCCGCCCCGGCGGGTGCCGTCGTCGCGCCATCGGCGTTGCGCGCGGCGGCGCCCACCGGGGCGCTCGCGGTCGCCGGGGCCCCGCTGGGCGCCGCCGCCGGTCCGGCGGCCGCCGCCGGGCCCCCGGTCGACCGCACATCAGCGGACTTTTCATGGCGGCCCAGCCACGCCCCCAGCAGAGGCCGTACCGCCTCACCGGCCAGCAGGGCGAGGGTCAGGTACAGAAGCAGGGCGAGCCAGAGGTAGCCCGGCCAGGCGAGCGCGCGCTGGAGCGGGAAGGGTGCGCCCGCGCGGCCCGCGACCAGCGCACCGACGCTGATCAGCGGCAGCGCGAAGGCCGCCGCCGTACCCGTACGGCGCGCCCATCCCCCGCGCGCCGTCGTATCGCGGACGAGCCGCCGCCACACGTACCAGTGGACGCCGGTCAGCAGACCGATGGCGGCCAGTGCGATCAGGACGAAGAGCACGACCATCCCCGGTCCCCTTCCCTAGCGAATAGCGACTGAGCAAACAGCGACTGAGCGAGCAGCGACTGAGCAGCTGACGACTGCCTGGAGCGGCTACTCGGAGGCGTCATTCCGACGCAGGGCGCGCACCCCGCGCAACCCGATCAGCCCGATCGCCGTCCCCAAGAGAAACGAGGTGATCGCGAGCAGCAGATGCACCCAAAAGTACGCGGTGGGATCGCCGGAGTCGTCGAAGGCGAGTCCGCTGGCGTCCTTCCACAAATTTTTGACAAAGGTGAACCAGATGACCCAGCTCCAGACCCCGAAGGCGAGCAGGAACCAGGACACGGGGCGGCTGAGCTTCATGGGTTCCAGTATGGGCGCGGCCCCCGATACCTCCACGCGGGGGTCTGTCGTCAATACGTCGGCGCTGCTGTCGCCCTCCTCAGCGACGCCAGGTACGTTCACCTCCGTGCCCACACCTTCCTTCACCAGCACTCACGTCCGAGACCGCACCCGTAAGGGCAACGCCGAAGGGAGTCGCCGCACCCCCGTCCGCCGCACCCCCTCCCGCCGCGCCGCCGCCCCGCTGGCCACGGCCGCCACCGCCGCCCTCCTGCTGTGCGGTCCGCTCGCCGCCGCCCCGGCGCACGCCGCCGACCAGCCGGGCGGCTCCACCGACGCGGTCAAGCCGCCCGCCCGTATGTCCACGGTGGGCGGGAAGCGACTCGGCCGCCCCGGCACCCAGGTGGACCCGAAGCCGGGCGCGCCCGCGCTGCCCAAGGAGCTCAGCGGTAAGTCCTGGGTGGTGGCGGACGCCGAGTCGGGCGATGTGCTCGCCGCGCACAACGCCCACTGGCAGCTGCCGCCCGCGTCCACCCTGAAGATGCTGTTCGCGGACACGCTGCTGCCGAAGATGCCAAAGACGAAGACCCACAAGGTGCAACTGTCCGACCTGGACGGGATGGGTGAGGGCAGCAGTCTGGTCGGGGTCAAGGAGAACTACACCTACTCGGTCCACGACCTGTGGCTCGGCGTCTTCCTGCGCTCGGGCAACGACGCGGTGCATGTGCTGGCGGCCATGAACGGCGGTGTCCCGGCGACCGTAAAGGAGATGCAGGCACACGCGGAGTACCTCAACGCCCGGGACACCCATGTGGTCACCCCGGACGGCTATGACGAGAAGGGCCAGGTCAGCAGCGCATACGATCTGACCCTCTTCGCCCGCTCGGGGTTGCAGAAGGCGGATTTCCGGGAGTACTGCTCGACGGCGACCGCGCAGTTCCCCGGGACGTTCGAGAAGGACAAGAAGGGCAAGAAGACCCGCTCCAGCTTCGGCATCCAGAACACCAACCGGCTGCTGACCGGCCTCGGTGTCGAGCCCTACAAGGGCATCGCCGGGGTCAAGAACGGCAACACCACGAACGCGGGCGCCACCTTCACCGGGGTCGCCCAGCGCGGCAACCGGGTGCTGCTGGTCACCGTGATGAATCCGCAGGAGAAAGAGGTGAACGAGGTCTACAAGGAGACCGCGAGGCTCTTCGACTGGGGGTTCAAGGCGGCGGACTCGGTGAACCCGATCGGCACCCTCGTCCGGCCGGGCGCGGCGGGCGCGAACCACCCCTCGGCCGGTGGCAAGGAGGACCACGAGCACGCCCAGGCGTCCGTCTCCACGGACAGCGGGGGCTCCGGCGGGATCTGGACCGCGGTGGGCATTACGGGCGGCTCCCTGGTGCTGCTGGGCGCGCTGGCCTTCGGAGTGCACCGCCGCTGGCCGCTGCCGGAGCTGGTACGGCGCCGCTCGCACGACTGAGCGGCCCTCCACCGGGCCGCCGACCGCCTTACGGTCGCCATGGCCGCCTTACAGCCACCATGGCCGCCTTACGGCCGCCGCCATCCGTTCGTCACGCCGCCGCCTGCGGGCCTTCCGGCCCGCTGGCACGGGTCTCCTCGGCCTCCGGCCCGGACGGCTGGGCCTTGTCCGCCTCGGCCGCCCATTCGGCCTCCCGTTCGGCCTGGGCGGCGGGCGGGGTGGCGGTCCAGGCGGCGCAGTACAGCGTGAGTTTCGCGGTGAAGTTGATCCACAGCAGCAGGGCGATGGGCACTCCGAACGCCCCGTACATGCTCTTGGCCGCCACATCCTTCAGATAGCTGCTGAGCAGCAGCTTGAGCAGTTCGAAGCCGATCGCGCCGATGAGCGCGGCGACGGCGACCGCTCGGCGGGGCGGCTCCACGCCGGGGAGCCAGGTCAGGACGTAGCACAGCAGCACGAAGTCGGCGCCGACGGCGATGAGGAACGCGGCGATCCGCAGCAGCCAGCCGCCGACCCCGTTCTCGGGGATGCCGATGAGCTGGGCGATCCGGCCCACGGCGGTGGCGGCCAGGGCGGACACGGCGAACGAGACCAGCGCCACACCGCCCAGCCCGATCAGCACGAAGGCGTCCTTGACCTTCCGCACCAGCGGGTTGCCGGGGCCCTCCTCCAGCTCCCATACAGCGCGCAGGCACTCGCGCAGCGAGCCCACCCAGCTGATGCCGGTGAACAGCAACAGGGCGCCCGCGACGACTCCGATCGTGCCGGCGTTCTGGACGAGTGCGCCCAGGTCGAGCTGGCCGGAGATACCGGGGATCTGCTGGGCGAGCTTCCTTTGGAGCTGCGCCATCTGCGCCTGGGTGAGCGTGGCCGCGCCGATCGCCGCCCCGACGGCGATGAGCGGGAAGAACGCGATGAAGCTGGTGAACGTGATCGCGGCGGCGAGCCGGGTCCAGTGGACGCGGTCCAGCCGCTCGTACGTACGCCAGGCGTGGGTCTGCATCAACCAAGCCAGCGCGGGGCCGACGACAGGCAGCCGGGTCAACGATTCCATGATCAGCAACTACCCTTCTGCGCGGTGTCACTCCTCGGCGCGCCGACGCGCGGTACGGATATCCGGGTTCCCCGTACCGACACTCCGCTCATCACTCTTTTCGGTGAGGGCGTGAATACGAGCGCACGATCACTTCATATGCCCCGGATCGAGGAGGACACGTTCACCCGGCGAAGGACGTCGTCGGTCCGGTCGTCGGTCTATCGGGGCTGCTCATGTCCGGTGAACATGTCGATCAGGTTGTGGGGCGCGTTGTCGTCGAACAAGCGCTCCTGGAGGAGGTTGCCTTCGGCGACGACCTCGGCGCTGCGCGGGAAGAGGGCCTTCTCGTACTCGGCGAAGCCGGTCTCGATGTCGTCAGGGTGCGCGGCGATCGCCTTGCCGAGTTCCGCGCCGTCGAGCATGGCCAGATTGGCGCCTTCGCCGTTGGGGATCGCGAGGTGGGCGGCGTCGCCGAGCAGGGTCACCCCCGGCACCCGCTCCCACCGGTGCTCGACGGGCAGTGCGTTGTAGGGGCGCGGGACCGGCGCGGTCTCACCGTCGGTGATCAGCGCGGTGAGCTCCGGCGCCCAGCCGTCGAACTCCCGCGCGATCCGGGCGGTGGCCGCGGCGGAATCGGTGAAGTCGATGGCGGCGAACCAGTCCTGCGGCCTGGACAGCGCCACGTAGGTGTGGAGGGTCCCGCCGCTCTCCCGGTGAGCCAGGATCCCCTTCCCCGGCGCGAGCGCGAACAGCGACCCGCCGCCGACCGCTTTCGCGCTCGCGGGGTGCCGGGTGTCGGCGTCGAACAGGTAGCTCTCCACGGAGGACGTGCCCGCGTACTCGGGTGTGGCGTCGGAGAGCAGCGGCCGGACCCGTGACCACGCGCCGTCCGCGCCGACCAGCAGGCCCGTGACGACCGTGCCGCCATCGGCGAACGTCACCTCATGGCGACCCCCGCCGAACGAACGGACGCCGCTGACCTTGTGCCCCCACCGGACGGTGCCGGCCGGGAGCGACTCGAGCAGGATCCGCCGCAGTTCGCCGCGCTGCACCTCGGGGCGCCCACCCGTGCCGTCGTCGGGTTGGTCGAACAGAACGGCCCCGTCCCGGCCGAGGATCCGTATCGCCTGGCGGCCCTCCAGGATGAGGCCGCGGAACTCGTCCATCAGGCCCGCCGCGTCGAGGGCGAGCTGCCCGTTGTAGTCGTGGATGTCGAGCATCCCGCCCTGTGCGCGAGCCATCGGCGAGGAGTCCGCCTCGTAAACGGTGGCCGGGATTCCGTGGACGTGCAGGACGCGGGCGAGCGTGAGGCCGCCGAGTCCGGCGCCGATGATCGTGACATGAGTGCGCATCGTGGCTCCTTCGGGGTCGAGGCCGCCGGGTGAGGCCCGGCCGACCTCTCTGGTATGTCGTTCCAGTACTGGAATGGCGCTCCATGCTGGAATGGCGTTCCAGTCATGTCAAGATGGCGACATGGCAACGCGGACGCGCCGGTCACAGCGGCGCACAGAGGCGCTCTCCCGTGAGCGCATCGTCGAGGCCGCCGTCGAGCTGCTCGACGCGACAGGCGAGGGCGGGCTGACGTTCCGGGCGCTGACCGAGCGCCTCGCCACCGGGCCCGGGGCGATCTATTGGCATGTGGAGAACAAGGACGAGCTGCTCGGCGCCGCCACCGAAACCGTCGTCGCCGCCGCTCTGGCCGTCGAGCCCACGGGGGCCCCGGACTCGCCCGCGGGGGCCCCTGACTCGCCGCGGGACGAGATCCGCGCTGTCGCCCTCGGCCTGTTCGAGGCGATCGACGAGCACCCGTGGCTCGCCACACAGCTCGCGACCCACCTCTCCCGCAGCCCCTGGGGGTCGGTGGCGCCGCGGATCTTCGAGAGCCTCGGCCGGCGGGTCCGCGCACTGGGCGTACCCGAGGGCAGCTGGTTCGTGGTGACCTCGGCGTTGATGCACTACATCCTGGGCGCCGCCGGCCAGAACGCCGCGAACGCCCGCGCCGGCGGAGGCGGATTGGACCGCGACGAGTTCCTCGACGCCACGGCGGCGGCCTGGGAAGAGCTCGATCCCGACGACTACGTGTTCACCCGGGCCGTCGCGTACCAGATGCGCGGCCACGACGACCGCGAGCAGTTCCTCGCCGGGATCGATCTCGTCCTTACCGGCATCGCCGCGACCCACCCGCCCGATGCATAGACCCGCCGAACAGAACGGCTGAAACAGGCCAGCCGAACGATCCCGCCGAACAGGCCCGCGATCCGGCCATGAGGCGGGAGGGCGACGCCGGGCCGAGCGGATGGCGGAAGCCGACCGCGACCCGAAAGGCGCTCCGAAGGGGCGCGGGGCCATGTCGATGCGCGGCTCCGCCGCGTGGGCGCGACCGGCCACGACGCCGCCGCGGACGAGCGACGGCAGGTCGGCGCACGTCCGGCGGAGCGCTCAGCGGTGCGCCACGCCGTCGATCATCAGGCCGAGGGTGAAGTCGAACCGGTCGTGGCCCTCGCCGGCGGTGAGCTCGGCGGCGTGGCGGGTGGTGTGGGGGAACGTCGCGGCAGGCAGGGCGGTGAACCGGCGCAGCAGTTCATCGCGGTCGAGGACCCAGGTGGCGTCGTCGTGCGCCGATCGCCGGCGCGCGATCGACACCTCGAGGCAGTAGGCGGCCACGTACAGCAGGAGGGCGTCGATGGCCCAGGCGGCGGCCTGCGGGGCGACGCCACCGGCGAGCAGGATCGCCAGCATTCCTTCGGTGACGCGCACGGTCTCGAGGTCGGTGGGGGCCATGGCGAGCGCGGCGCGGGAGATTCCGGGGTATTTCAGGTACTGGTCGCGGATCTGCGTACACACGCCGCGGATCTGCTCCCGCCAGGCCGCGGGGTCGGGCTCGGGCAGTACGAGCTCGGCACACAGCCGCCCGATGAGCAGTTCGTCGAGGTCGGCCTTGTTGACCACATGGGCGTAGAGCGAGGCGGGTCCGGTATCGAGCGCACCGGCCAGCCGGCGCATGGTCAGCGCCTCGTAGCCCTCCGTGGCGATGACGCCAAGGGCCGTGTCGACAACCTGCTCCACGGTGATCGGGGTCTTGCGGCGCCGCGGCCTGGGGGCCGCTTCGGCCTCGGGGTCCGGCGGCTGGTGGCGCACCGCGCGTCGCTCTCTCGGGTTCACCCGGCCATCATAGCTTGACACGAACAGCGTTCGCTTATAGAACGCTGTTCGTGTCAAGGAATGTGAACCAGGATGTGGACGTGACCGTGGTCGGAGCCGGGCCGGTGGGCCTCGTGCTCGCCGCGGAGCTGGCGCTCTCCGGGGCGACGGTGCAGATACTCGAGCGACGAGCCGAGCCGGATGAGGCGATGAAGGCCGGGGCGATCAATGTGCCGACGGCCGAGGCGCTCGACCGCCGCGGTCTGCTGCCCGCCGCCGAACAGGTGCAGCGAGAGACGCTCGCCCGGGTCGGGTCGTTCTCCCGCATGGCCGACGATCGGCCGCCCGGTGGTGGCGGGCGGCCGCGCGAGCCGCGATTCACCGGGCATTTCGCCGGAATGGTCCTCGACGCCGACCTCGTGGACGAATCCGATCCCGACCTCGCGGCGCATGCCGCGGTCGCCGGGGCGAGGATGGTGCCGCAGCCCGAGCTGGAGAAGCTGCTGGCCGACCATGTCGCGCGGCTCGGCGTACCGGTGCGTCGCGGGGTGGAGGTCACCGCGCTCGAAGACACCGGCGACGGCGTGCTCGTGGGCACCACCGCCGGCCCGGTGCGGACCGGGTGGCTGGTCGGATGCGACGGCGGGCACAGCGCGGTGCGCCGCCTCGCGGGCATCGACTTCCCCGGCACCGACCTCGAACTCACCGGACATCTGGCGGTCGCCGACATCGCCGACCCTTCGATGCTCGCCAACGGCTGGGCGTGGTCGGCCCGGGGGGCGTACCGCTATGGGCCGCAGCCCGGACGGGTGGTGACCGTGGAGTTCGACGGCGGTCCCGCCGACCGCTCGGCGCCGGTCACCCTGGAGGACGTGCAGACCAGTCTGCGCCGGGTCTCGGGCACCGACGTCACGCTGACCGCGCTGCGCGGCGCCGCGACCCGCTGGACCGACAACGCCCGCCAGGCCGCGGCCTACTGGTCGGGGCGGGGGCTGCTGGCCGGCGACGCCGCGCACGTCCACCCGCCGTTCGGCGGTCAGGGGCTCAATCTCGGGGTCGGCGACGCGATGAACCTCGGCTGGAAGCTGGGTGCCGTGGTCGCCGGGTGGGCGCCCGAAGGGCTGCTCGACACCTACGACGCCGAGCGCCGTCCCCTCGGCGCCTGGGTGCTGGACTGGACGCGGGCCCAGATCGGGGTGATGCGCGGGGATGCCAAGTCGGCCGCGCTCCGGGAGGTCGTCGCCGATCTGCTGAGCACCCGGGCGGGCACGACCTACGCGGTCAAGAAGATCTCCGGTGTCACGCAGCGCGTCGATCTGCCCGGCGGCCATCCGCTGATCGGGCGGTACGTCCCCGACCTGTGGCTGAGGGACGGCTCCCGTCTGGTCGACCATGGCCACGGCGGCGGGTTCCTGCTGCTGGACCGCACTCCGGACGGCGCGTTCGCCCGCCTCGCGGCGGCCTGGACCGGAAGGGTGAGCGGGGTGACCGACGGCCACGGGACGCCGACCGGGGTGACCGACGACCACCGGACGCCGACCGGGGTGACCGGGGTGACCGGGGTGCTGGTACGCCCGGACGGGGTGGTCGCCTGGGCCTCCTCCGACACGGCGGACACCACCGACCCCGCCGCCGTCACCGGCCTCGAAGCCGCCCTGCGCCGATGGGCCGGCGCGCCGTCGCCCTCACCCGAGCACGAGCCGGTGGGCTGAATCCCTGTTAGGGGGCGCGGGGCTGTGTCGATGTGCGGCTCCGCCGCGTGGGCGCGCCCAGCCAGGACGGGCCCGCGTACGGCGCCATGGAATCCCGGCGCGAGGCTCAGTGGGAGGGCGCTGCCGGGCGGGAGAGAGCGGCCTGACGGGGCACCACGGGCGAGGCACCGTCGGGCTGTTCGTCCGCCCCGAAGGGGTATTCGCGGTCCAGCCGCCAGACCCCGTCCGCCCCCTGCTCGTACAGCGCGAAGCCGGTGATCGTCCAGACGGCCTCGTACTCCTTGAGCTCCACGAACGCCCGGTCCATCGCCTCCTCGTCGATGCCGTGGGCGATCGTGACATGCGGGTGGTACGGGAACTGGAGCTCACGCGCGCACGGCCCGGACTCCATCCGGATCCGCTCCTGGAGCACCGCGCACTCCTCGGCGCCCTCGACGATCCTTACGAAGACCACCGGCGAGAGCGGCCGGAAGGTGCCGGTGCCCTCCAGCCGCATCGGGAACGGCCGCCCCTCGGCCGCGACCCGCGCCAGATGGTCCTCCACGGCGGGCAGCACCGAGGCGTCGACCTCGGTCGGCGGCAGCAGGGTGACATGCGTGGGGATGCCATGGGCGGCCGGGTCACCGAAGCCCGCGCGCCGCTCCTGGAGGAAGCTGCCGTACGGCTCCGGGACCGCGATCGAAACGCCGAGCGTTACGGTCCCCACTGCGTTCTCCCTCCTGGCCCTCCCGGGCTGCTGAGTTCTGGCCGTTGCACCCGTGTCAGTGTGGCGGCTGCGCCGCCCTCGCGGCTAGATTCCTCGGTCCTTCGGCGCACCGGCCCAAAAGCCCCCTGGTCAGGAGGCCGGACCGGTGTGTTCCGCGATCCGCGCGGGCCCGTGTCCCATCGTGCGCGGGGTGCGCCGCGCTCACCGGGTGGTGCGCACGGCGCCTGGCGTGCCGCTCAGCGCGCCGCGGGCAGGAAGCCCACCTTGTCGTAGGCGGCGGCCAGCGTCTCGGCGGCGACGGCTCGGGCCTTCTCGGCGCCCTTGGCCAGGATTCCGTCCAACGTCGCGGGGTCGGCGAGGTATTCCTGGGTCCGCTCGCGGAACGGCGTGACCCACTCGACCAGCACTTCGGAGAGGTCGGTCTTGAGCGCGCCGTAGCCCTTGCCCTCGTAACGGCGCTCCAACTCCGGGATTTCGGTGCCGGTCAGGGTGGAGTAGATGGTCAGCAGATTGCTGACGCCCGGCTTCTTCTCCTCGTCGTAGCGGATCTCCGTCTCGAGGTCGGTGACCGCGCTCTTGATCTTCTTCGCCGAGACCTTCGGCTCGTCGAGGAGGCTCACGATGCCCTTCGGCGTGGACGCCGACTTGCTCATCTTGATCGCCGGGTCCTGGAGATCGTAGATCTTGCCCGTCTCCTTGACGATGTACGGCTCGGGGACGGTGAAGACCTCGCCGAAGCGGCCGTTGAAGCGGTCGGCCAGATCCCGGGTGAGCTCGATGTGCTGGCGCTGGTCCTCGCCGACCGGGACGTGGTTGGCCTGGTACAGCAGGATGTCCGCGACCTGGAGGATCGGGTAGGTGAAGAGCCCCACCGTGGCCCGGTCGGCGCCGTGCCTGGCCGACTTGTCCTTGAACTGTGTCATCCGGGACGCCTCGCCGAAGCCGGTGAGACAGTTCATCACCCACCCGAGCTGGGCGTGCTCGGGCACATGGCTCTGGATGAAGAGCGTGCAGCGGTCCGGGTCCAGACCGGCGGCGAGCAGCTGGGCGGCGGCGAGCCGGCTGTTGGCACGCAGCTCCGCCGGATCCTGCGGCACGGTGATCGCATGCAGGTCGACCACGGTGTAGAACGCGTCGTGGGTCTCCTGCAACGCGACGTACTGCCGGATCGCGCCGAGGTAGTTGCCGAGGTGGAAGGAACCTGCGGTGGGCTGGATACCGGAGAGCGCACGGGGACGATCGAGGGCCATGGCATCCATTCTCTCAGGTGTGGAACCAGACTCCGTCCGCCGGTGTATGAGAGATGTGAGGACTGAAGCACAGATCATCGCGAGGGTGCGGACCGGCGACGCGGAGGCGTACGCCGAGCTGGTGCGGGCCCATGCGCCGATCGCGCACCGCACCGCCCGGCTGCTCGGGGCGGGCGCGGATGCCGAGGATGTGGTGCAGGACGCCTTTGTGAAGGCGTATCTCGCGCTGGGGCGGTTCCAGAGCGAGGCGTCGTTCCGGCCCTGGCTGCTGCGCATCGTCGCCCATGAGACGAGTAATGCGGTGCGCTCGGCGCGCCGGAGACGAACGGCGGTGGACCGGGAGGGGGCGCTGCTGGCCGGAGCCGAGCCGGTGATACCGGAGTCCGCCGATCCGGCGGCCGTGGCGCTGGCGGGCGAGCGGCGGGCTCGGCTGCTGGCCGCGCTGGAGCGGCTGAGCGAGCCGCAGCGGCGGGTGGTGATCTACCGCTATCTGCTGGACCTGGACGAGGCGGAGACCGCGGAGGCGCTGGGCTGGCCGCGCGGCACGGTGAAATCGCGGCTGAGTCGCGCCCTGAGACGGCTGGAGCAGCTGCTGGGGCCGTCGGAGAGGGCCGATGAGACGGCCGATGAGGCGGGCTGGACTGCCGGTGGGCCGGGCTGGACGGCCGGTGGGCCGGGCTGGACTGCCGAGGGGACGGCCGGTGGGACGGCCGACGCGCCGGAGTCGACGGCCGATGGGACCGAGTGGGGAGGCGAAGGAGATGGCCGAGGAAGGGCTGCCCGAAGAGCTGCGGGCGCTCGGGCGGGCGCTGGAGATACCGCCGTCCGGCGGACCGTCGCGGCACGGCGTGTCGCGGGCGGGCGGCGTGGAGCCGGAAGCGAGCATGCCGCCGGAGGGAAGCATGCCGCCGGAGGGCGGCGGGGCTTCGGCGGGCGGCCGGGCCCCGGCGGAAGTCAGGGCTCCGGAGGCAGGCGTCCCCCTGGACGGCGGGGAGACGCTGGTCGAGCGGGTGCTCGCCCGGATCGTGGGCCTTCCGGTGCCGGTGGCCGGCGACCGGATCCAGGAGGAGCAGTGGTGGCAGCCCCTGCCCGGCCTGGAGGCCGGGCAGGGGCCCGCGCCCGGCGTCAGCCGGTCGGCAGACCGGGAGCCGGATAGGCCGCCATCAGCTCGGACACCTCGGCCCTGATCTTGGCGAGGGCGCCCTCGTCACCGCTCTTCGCGGCGGTCACCGCGCGGTCCATCCACTCGGCCACGGCGGGCATGTGCTCGGTGGACAGACCGCGCGAGGTGAGGGAGGGGGTGCCGATCCGGATACCGGAGGGATCGAAGGGCTTGCGCGGGTCATAGGGGACGGTGTTGTAGTTCACCACGATCCCGGCCTGGTCCATGGCCTTGGCCGCGACCTTGCCCGGCACATCCTTGGGCGTCAGGTCCATCAGGATCAGATGGTTGTCGGTGCCGCCGGAGACCAGCTCGAAGCCGCGGGCGAGCAGTTCCTCGGCGAGTGCCTTGGCGTTGGCGACCACGGCATGGGCGTAGTCACGGAAGGCGGGCTGGGCGGCCTCGTGCAGGGCCACCGCGATGGCGGCGGTGGTCTGATTGTGCGGACCGCCCTGGAGCCCGGGGAAGACGGCCTTGTCGATGGCCTTGGCATGGGTCTCGCGCGACATCAGCATCGCGCCGCGCGGACCCCGGAGCGTCTTATGGGTGGTGGTGGAGATGACATCGGCGTACGGCACGGGCGAGGGATGGGCGCCGCCCGCGATCAGACCGGCGATATGCGCGATATCGGCGATGAGGACCGAGTCCACCTCGTGGGCGATCTCCGCGAAGGCGGCGAAGTCGATCGTGCGGGGCACCGCCGTGCCACCGCAGAAGATCAGCTTGGGCCGCTCCTCGCGGGCCAGCTCGCGCACCTGGTCGAAGTCGATCATCCCGGTGTCCTGGCGCACCCCGTACCGGACGCCGCGGAACCAGGTGCCGGTGGCGGAGACACCCCAGCCGTGGGTGAGATGACCGCCCATGGGCAGTGCCATGCCCATCACGGTGTCACCGGGCTGGGCGAAGGCCAGATAGGCCGCGAGGTTGGCGGGTGAGCCGGAGTAGGGCTGGACATTGGCGTGCTCGGCGCCGAAGAGGGCCTTGGCCCGGTTGATCGCCAGGGTCTCCACCTGGTCGATGACCTGCTGGCCCTCGTAGTAGCGGCGGCCGGGGTAGCCCTCGCTGTACTTGTTCTGCAACACCGTCCCGGAGGCTTCCAGGACGGCGGCGGAGACATAGTTCTCGCTCGCGATCAGGCGCAGAGTCTCGGACTGCAACAGCTCCTCGGCGCCGACGAGGGAAGCGAGTTCGGGGTCGGCGGCCGACAGGGCGGGATGGGACAGGGGCAGGCTCATCGAGTCCTCCGGGGCGATCGGTGACGGTCCGGTCGTGTCCCGGGGTGCCCAGGCGGGCGGCACCTCGTGGCGCTGGGGCCGCGCATCGCTTCCTCGTGGTCGGTTCCACGCTCGGCTCGCCAGTCACGATGCGCACCCCCACTCTAGCTAGTGAGACAAGGAGGACAAGATGGGATCGGGACGCTCCGCGGAGCGGGCCATCGCCGCCGCCGAGGCCCATGGCGCGCACAACTACCATCCGCTGCCGGTCGTCGTCGCGTCCGCCGAAGGCGCCTGGATGACCGATGTCGAGGGCCGCCGGTATCTCGATCTGCTCGCCGGATACTCGGCGCTCAACTTCGGGCATCGCAACCGCCGGCTGATCGAGGCCGCCAAGGCGCAGCTGGACCGGGTCACCCTCACCTCCCGCGCGTTCCACCACGACCGCTTCGGCGCCTTCTGCGCCGAGCTGGCCGAGCTGTGCGGCATGGAGATGGTGCTGCCCATGAACACGGGGGCGGAGGCGGTGGAGACGGCCGTCAAAACCGCCCGTAAATGGGGCTACCGGAGCAAGGGCGTACCGGACGGCCGGGCCAGGATCATCGCCGCCGAGAACAACTTCCACGGCCGGACGACCACCCTCATCAGCCTCTCCACCGATCCGGAGGCCCGCGCCCAGCACGGCCCCTTCACCCCGGGGTTCCCGATCGTGCCGTACGGGGACCTGGCGGCGATGGAGGCGGCACTCGACGCCGCGCCCGAGGAGACGGTCGCCGTGCTGCTGGAGCCGATCCAGGGCGAGGCGGGGGTGGTGGTGCCGCCGCCCGGCTATCTGGCCGGGGTCCGGGAGCTGACCCGGGAGCGGAATGTGCTGTTCATCGCCGATGAGGTCCAGTCCGGCCTCGGGCGCACCGGCACCACCTTCGCCTGTGAGCACGAAGGGGTGGTCCCCGATGTCTATGTGCTGGGCAAGGCGCTGGGCGGTGGAGTGATGCCGGTGTCGGCGGTGGTGTCCTCCCGCGAGGTGCTCGGGGTGCAGCGCCCCGGGGAGCACGGCTCCACCTTCGGCGGCAACCCGCTCGCCTGCGCCGTCGCCCTGGAGGTCATCGCCATGGTGCGGACCGGAGAGTTCCAGCGGCGCTCGGCCACGCTCGGCGAGCTGCTCCACCGGGAGCTGGGGCCGCTCATCGGAAACGGGGTGCGGCAGGTGCGCGGCCGGGGGCTGTGGGCGGGGGTGGACATCGAGCCGTCACACGGCACCGGGCGGCAGATCTCCGAGCGGCTCATGGACCGCGGAGTGCTGGTCAAGGACACCCATGACGCCACCATCCGGATCGCCCCGCCCCTGGTGATCGGCGAGGAGGACCTGATGTGGGCGCTGGACCAGCTCAGGGCGGTGCTGGCCGAATGAGCGGGTACGGTCCGGCGGCCCCGAGCGGCTTGGTGGTCCGGCGCGGCGCGGCGGTCCCGCGTAGCTCGGTGGCCCGGTGCGGCGCGGTGGCCCCGAGCGGCGCGGTGGTCCCGGGCGGCTTAGGGGCCCGGTACGGCTCAGCGGTCTGGCTCGGCTCGACGGTCCCGCACGGCTCGGTGGCCCCGCACGGCTCAGCGCCCCCGCGCGGCACGGTGGCCCCGCGTGGCTCGGCGGCCCCGTATAGCTCAGAGGCTTCGCGCGGCTCAGAGGATCACATGGGGGATGAAGCGCGCGTATTCATCCGTCACCAGTCCTGCCGACTCGCGGATGCCGAGTCCGGCCGACTCGCCCTCCACGACCCAGGTGCCGAGCACCACCCGGTTGCCGTCGAAGTCGGGGAGCGGCGCCAGTTCCTGGTAGCAGCACGGCTCATCGCGGAGGACGGGCTCCTCGCCCGGCGGATGCACGGTCACCCCCGCGCCCTCCCGGCCGAGCAACGGTTTGGCCACATAGCCGGTGGTGCGGGCCAGTTCCCGGGGGCCGTCGAGGTAGGCGGGCAGCAGATGGGGATGGCCCGGGAAGAGCTCCCACAACACGGCCAGCAGCGCCTTGTTGGACAGCAGCATCTTCCAGGCCGGTTCGATCCACAGCGTGGATCCGGTGCCGCCCCCGTTGTCGAGCGTGTCCAGCACATGCGGGCCGAACCGGTCGGTGACCAGCCACTCCCAGGGGTAGAGCTTGAAACAGCTCCGGATGAAGCGGAACCGCTTGTCCACGAAGCGGCCCGACAGCCCTTCCCAGCCGATGTCCTCCATGGAGATCGCCTCGGTCCTCAGCCCGGCCTGCTCGGCCGTCTCCCGGAGATAGGCCACCGTCATCAGATCCTCGCCCAGCTCGTCCCCGGCGGAATGGGCGAAGTACAGGGGCGTTCCCGGCGGCAGCAGCGCCGCCTGGGTGCGCCAGGCGTCGACCAGCCGTTCATGGAGGGAGTTCCACTGGTCCGCACCCGGAAAGCGGTCCTCCATCCAGAACCACTGGGCGCTCGCCGCCTCCACCAGCGAGGTGGGCGTGTCGGCGTTGTACTCCAGCAGCTTCGCCGGGCCCGCCTCACCGTCGTAGCGCAGATCGAACCGGCCGTAGACGCTGGGCTGTTCGGCCCGGCGGTGCCAGGACTCGGCGACCAGCCCGGCCAGCCGTGGATCGTGGATGCCCAGGTCGGCGAAGCGGCCGGTCTCGACGATATGGGCGGCCGCGGCCAGCGACATCCGGTGCAGTTCCTCGACCACCTCCTCCAGCGCCTCGACCTCGGGCAGCGAGAAGGCGTAGTAGGCGCTCTCGTCCCAGTAGGGGCGCAGCGAGCCGTCCGGGTAGCGGGTCAGCGGATAGATGACCCCCTGCTCCTCCACCGTGGACTGCCAGTCGCGGCGGGGGTCGATGGTGTGGCGCTTCATCGAGGGACGGCCCGCTCAGCCGCCGCTGGAGCCGGAGCAGCCGAAGCCGCCCCGGTCGGCGGCCTTGCTCTTGTCGAAGGTGCCGTAGTCCGCCCAGCGGCCGCTGACGTCGGAGTCGTAGTACCACTCGCCGTCGACGCCCGCCTTGCCCCGGCTCTTCTTGCCCTTGCCGCCCGTGGTGGACGCAGAGCCCTTGCAGGCGCCGGAGTCGACGACCCGGTACCCGTTCACGGCGTCATAGCTGTTCCGGTCCACACAGCGCTTGTCCGGTTCCGAACCACAGGAGGTGAGCGCCGCCGCCAGCGCGCCCATACCGCCCAGGATCACCGTGCTCGACCGCAGCCGCCGCGTCGTCTTCCGTTCCATCGCAGTCTCCCCCGTTTCTCTCCCCGAGACCGCCGCCCACCCTAGGGGGAACTGCCGCGCCCATGGACGGCGGGGCCCGGCCGCGCCCACGCGGCGGAGCCGCACACCGGCACAGCCCCGCGCCTCTTCGAGGCAGCTTGCGAACCGCGGCCGGTGGATTCCACCGAGTTGCTGAGAGGGGGCTGGCCGGGCTCAGGGCAGCACCCGGCACAGCGCTTCCAGCGCGCCCGTGAAGGCGTGGTCGGGCGGGGTGCCATAGGCGAACACCAGCGCGTCCGGCCCCTCCCCCGGCGCCGGTCCGGGCCCACCCGGCTCCCGCTCCTCGCGGTAGCGGAAGCGGGAGAGCCCCTCCAGGGCCAGGCCCTGCCAGGCCGCGCCCTGCACCACGGACCGCTCGGTGCCCGGCGGCAGTTGGAGCACCGCGTGCAGCCCCGCCTCGATGCCCGTGACCCGCACCCGCGGGGCGCGTTCGGCGAGCGCCGCCACCAGCTGGTCGCGGCGGCGCCGGTAGCGCATCCGCATACCGCGCACATGGCGGTCGTACGCCCCGGAGTCGATGAACTCCGCGAGCGTCAGCTGGTCAAGACCGCCCAACTGCCACTCCCCCGTCCCCTTGACCGCCAGGAGGTCGTCCATCAGATGGTCCGGCACCACCATCCAGGCCAGCCGCAGCGCGGGCGCCAGGCTCTTGCTCGCGGTGCCCAGATAGACCACATGCTCGGGGTCCAGCCCTTGCAGCGCCCCGACCGGCTGACGGTCGTAGCGGAACTCCCCGTCGTAGTCGTCCTCCAGCACCAGCCCGCCCACCCGCGAGGCCCAGTCGACCACGGCGGCGCGCCGGTCGGGGTCCAGCGGAACCCCGATGGGGAACTGATGCGCCGGGGTGAGCAGGACGGTCCGCGGCCCGGGCAGCCGGTCCAGCTCCGCTGTCCGCGCGCCCTGCTGATCGACCGGCAGCGGTATGGTGCGCAGCCCGGCCCCGCGCATCACGTTCCAGTGGATGTCGAGCCCGTAGGACTCCACGGCCACCTCGCGGTGCCCGGCCTTCTGCCGCACCCTGCTGAGCAGGGCCAGCCCCTGGACGAACCCCGCGCAGATCACGACCCGTTCCGGCGCGGCCCGCACCCCACGGGCGCGCGCCAGATAGTCGGCCAGGACCCGCCGCAGCTCGGGCCGTCCGGCGGGGTGACCGTAGCCGAAGGCGTCGTTCGGCGCGGCGGTCAGGGCGCGCCGGGCCGCGGAGAGCCAGGCGGACCGGGGGAAGGCCGAGACATCGGGTTGGCCGGGCCGCAGATCGTAGACGGGCCGGGCGGCGGCCGCGGCGGCGGCGGGCGGAGGTGTGCGCGGCGGGGCGGGTTCGGGCGGTACGACGCGCCGGGCGACCCGGGTGCCCGAGCCCTGCCGGGCCGTCAGCCAGCCCTCGGCGACCAGCTCCCCATAGGCGTCGGCGACGGTGTTCCGGGCGATGCCGAGGTCTGCGGCGAGGGAACGGGAGGAGGGCAGCCGGGTGCCCGGGGCGAGCCGCCCGCCGCGGACGGCGTCGCGCAGCGCGCGGATGAGCGCGTCCCGTACCCCGGTCCCGCCGCCCGGCGGCAGATCCAGATGGAGGTCCGTGCCCAGCCCGGCGGCCCGGTCGGCCGTCCCCTGCCCGGGGTCGCCCGCCCGCTCACCGGCACCGGCCGTCCGGTGCCCTGTCCGCTGCCCGGGGCTGTCCGCGACCTCCCGGGCCCCGCCCGTCCGCTGTCCGGACCCGCCCGGCCCGCCCGGCCGCTGTCCAGATCTGCCTGTCCGCTGTCCGGGTTCGTCCCTCTGAGTGGCCCATGAATCCGCCATGGAAATGGACCATACTCCTGGGCCGCCCGGCCTCTAGCGTGGAGGCATGACGACGACAGAGAGCACTCACCGACACGTCCCCCGGATGCAGTTCGCCAAGGCCGCCCCCGAGGTCTACAAGGCCATGGTCGCCCTGGACGCGGCCGCCAGAAAGGACGTGGACCCGAAGCTGGCCGAGCTGGTCAAGACGCGTGCCTCACA
The DNA here is from genome assembly GCF_024519315.1 of Streptomyces malaysiensis subsp. samsunensis. GTDB lineage: Bacteria > Actinomycetota > Actinomycetes > Streptomycetales > Streptomycetaceae > Streptomyces > Streptomyces malaysiensis. The sequence goes on from NZ_JANIIC010000008.1 coordinate 59,903, forward strand.
GCTCAACCACTGCGCGTTCTGCATCGACATGCACACCAAGGACGCCCGTGCGGCGGGCGAGTCCGAGGACCGTCTGTACCTCCTCAACGCCTGGGAGGAGGCCGTGGACCTGTACACCGAGAAGGAGCAGGCCGCCCTCGCCCTGACCGAGGCCGTCACCGTCCTGACCGACGGTTTCGTCCCGGACGAGGTCTACGAGCGGGCCGCCAAGCACTTCGAGGAGCGGGAGCTGGCCCAGCTGATCGCCCTGATCCTCACCATCAACGCCTGGAACCGGATCGGTGTGACCACCCGCTTGGCCCCCGGCGCCTACAAGCCCTCGGGCCACTGAGGCGGGCCCGCCATGACGGCACCCGCGACCACCGACGGCGCCCGGACGCTCCGCGCGCTGCACCACGGCCGCGAGCCCGGCGATCCGCTGGTGCTCCCCGGCCCCTGGGACGCCGCCTCGGCCCGGGTCTTCGCCGACGCCGGTTTCCCGGCGCTCGCCACCCCGAGCGCGGGGATCGCGGCTTCCCTCGGCCACCAGGACGGCCAGACTCCGCCGCAGGAGATGTTCGCCACGATCGCCCGGATCGTCCGGGCGGTGGACATCCCCGTCTCCGCGGACGTCGAAGCGGGCTACGGACTGGCCCCCGAGGAGCTGGTCGAGCGGCTGCTGGAGACCGGCGCGGTCGGCTGCAACCTGGAGGACTTCGACCGGGCGGCCGGGCGGCTGGTGGAACCCGGGCGACAGGCGGACCTGCTGGCGGCGGTGCGGGCCGAGGCGGGCGAGGGCCTGGTGATCAACGCCCGGGTCGACACCTTCGTCCACGGCGGCCCGGACATCGGCCCCGAGGCCGCGGCCACCGCCGCGATCGAGCGCGCACGGCTCTATGTGGAGGCGGGCGCGGACTGTGTGTACCCGATCCTCGCGCCCCCGGAGCTGCTGCCCCGCCTGGCGGCCGCCATCGACGCCCCGCTGAACGCGGCGGCGTTCGACCCGGACGGCCCGTCCCCGCGTGAGCTGGGCCGGCTGGGCGCCACCCGGATCACCTTCGGCCCCCGGCTGCTCCGGCAGACGATGGCCGCGGCCGCGGACCTCGTAAAACGGCTGGGCCCGGCACCGTAGAACGGCCGGACCCCCGCCGTGAGACAAGCCGGACCCCGCGCCGTGAAACGGCTGGACCCCGCCCCGTCCCTTGATCGCGGACGAAGCGGGGTCCACCCCATGGGCCTACGGCCGTAGAGCCGCCCCTACGGAATCCACTTCTTCCAGACGTCCGGGTGCGCCTCGACCCACTTCTTCGCGGCGTCCTCGGGCGACATCCCCCGCGAGGCGATCAACTCGGACACCTCGTTCTGGTCCTGCTTGGTCCAGTGGAACTTCTTCAGGAACGCCGCCGCCTTGCCGCCCTTCTTCGCGAAGTCCGCGTTGAGGTACTTCTGAAGCGGTGTGGTCGGGTAGGCGCAGTCGAAGGACTCCGGGTCCTCGGCGCCCTCGTTCGCGCACTCGTCCGTGTACTTGGGCAGCTTGACCTCGACCATCGGCACCTGGTTGAACAGCCACTGCGGCTCGTACCAGTAGCTCAGGAACGGCTTCTTCGCCTTGGCGAACTGCTTCATCTGGGTGATCTGCGCCGCTTCCGAACCCGAGAAGACGATCTGGTAGTTCAGCTTCAGGTTCTTCACCAGCGCCTTGTCATTGGTGACATAGGACGGTGAACCGTCCAGCAGCTGGCCCTTGCCGCCGCTCTCCGCGGTCCTGAAGGTCTTCGCGTACTTGTTGAGGTTCTTCCAGTTCAGGACGTCCGGATGGGCGTCGGCGAAGTACTTCGGCACCCACCAGCCGATATGGCCGGTGACGCCGAGCCCGCCGCCCGGCACGATCGTCTTCTTGTCCTTGACGTACCGCTGCTCCTGGTCCGGGTGGCCCCAGTCCTCCAGAATCGCGTCCACCCGGTCCTGGCTGAGCGCGTCCCACGCCGGAACCTCGTCCACCTGGACGGTGTCGACGCGGTAGCCCAGCTCATGCTCCAGCAGATACTGGGCGACCGCGACATTGGACTGGGCGCCGACCCAGGACTGGACGGAGAGCGTGACGCTCTTCGCCCCGCCCACATTGGCGTACGGCGAGGTCTGCTTGGTCATGTCCGCCGCGCCGCAGCCGGTCGCGGTGAACACGGCCGTGACACCGACGGCGGCCATCAGCAGCTGAGTGCGGGTGCGAGCCATATCAGGCCCCCTTCCTGTCGCGGCGCGCCGTCGGCTGGGTGACCCGGTCGAGCATCAGACCCAGGCAGACGATCGCCGCGCCCGCGACCAGACCGGTGGCCAGATCGCCCTGCGCCAGGCCGAACACCACGTCGTAGCCGAGCGCGCCCGAGCCGACCAGACCGCCGATGATCACCACGGCCAGTACCAGCACCACGCCCTGGTTGACGGCGAGCAGCAGCGCCGGGCGGGCCAGCGGCAGCTGGACCTGGCGCAGCTGCTGCCCCTGGGTGGCGCCGAGCGAACGCGCCGACTCCAGCGCCGCCGGGTCCACGTTCCGCAGCCCCTGGGTGGTGATGCGGATGACGGCGGGCAGCGCGTAGACGATGGCGGCGGCCGCCGCCGGGGCGCGGCCGACGCCGAACAGCGCGACCACCGGGATCAGATAGACGAACTGCGGCATGGTCTGGCACACATCCAGCACCGGCCGCAGCAACCGCTCCAGCCGGGTGGACCGCGCGGCCGCGATACCGATCGCGAACCCGAGCACCAGCGTGACGAAGACGGCGGCCACCACCTGGGAGAGGGTGTCCATGGACGGCTCCCACACCCCGAGCACACCGATCGCGGCCATGGCGGCGGTGGCGGTCAGGGTGGTGGCCCAGGTGCCGATCAGCCAGGCCAGCGCCGCGACGATCAGCAGCACCGCGTACCACGGGAGGCCCTGGAGCCCCTCGCGCAGCGGGTCCAGGATCCACTTGACGTAGTCCGAGGCCCATTCGGCGGTGCCGCCGACGACCGGCACGCCGGTGTAGAGGTGGTCGACCATCCAGTCCTTGAACTGGTTGACGGGCTCCTCGATGGCGACGGTCCAGCCGGTCGGCCAGGTCTGGGACCCGGCCAGCCGCCCGGCGACGGTCACCACCACGGTGATCGCCGCCACGCCCGCCCAGGCCGGCCAGCCGCGCAGCAGCCGGGGCCCGCCCTCGGCCGGCGGGGCGCCGAGGCGCTCGCCCGCCGACGCCGTGGTGCGGTCCATCACGACGGCGAGCAGCACGATCGGCAGGCCGGCGGCCAGCGCCTTGCCGACGTCCACGCTGGACAGCGCCTGGTAGACGCGGTCACCGAGACCGCCGCCGCCGATCACCGAGGCGATGACGGCCATGGACAGCGCCATCATGATCGCCTGGTTGACGCCCAGCAGCAGCTCCTTGCGGGCCAGCGGCAGCCGGGCCGACAGCAGCCGCTGCCGCCAGGTGGCGCCGAGCGAGGTCACCGCCTCCAGCACCCCGGCGTCCGCACCGCGCAGGCCGAGGGCGGTGAGCCGGGCCATCGGGGGCGCCGCGTAGATCACGGTGGCCAGCACCGCGCCCGGTACGCCGATGCCGAAGATCAGCACAACGGGCAGCAGATAGGCGAACGCGGGCAGCACCTGCATGGTGTCCAGCACCGGTCGCAGTGCACGGAACGCCCGTTCCGAGAGCCCGCCGGCCAGGCCCAGCAGCACACCGATGACGACGGACGCGGTGACGGCGACGGCCATCAGCGCCAGGGTCTGCATCGTCGGCACCCACATGCCCAGCAGCCCGCATACGACGAAGGACACGATGGTCGTCACCGCGACCCGCACCCCGGCGACCCGCCAGGCCACCAGCGTCGAGGCGGCGGTGACCCCGGCCCAGCCGAGGGTGAGCAGGACGACGTAGACGGCGCGCACGCTGATGATGACCGCGTTGCTGATGTGGCCGAAGAAGTAGAGGAAGATCCAGTGGCTGTCGCGGTTGTCGATGATCCAGTCGCTGGCCTTGCCGAGCGGTTCCGACACATCGACGGTCAGCGCGTCCGGCCAGGTGCCGCTCGCCCACTTGGCGTGCGCCAGGGGTATGAGAACGGCGGCGATCACCACGAGCACCGCCAGCTTGCGCACGGCGTGGCTGTGGACGGCCGCGCTCAGCGGGGACGGGCGCGGTTCGGGCGCGGCCGTCCCGGTGGCGCCAGGTTCGGTGGTGGGGCGGGTGGCCGTGGCACTCATACGCGCCTCCCGGTCCCGCCCGGCGGGGAGAGGGTCGAGGCGGTGCTCATGCCGCGGCCACCTCCTTGCGGTCCAGGCCCGCGACCACGCTCAGCAGACAGGCGTGGTCGACGACGCCCAGGCAGCGGCCGCCGTCCATGACGCGCGCCAGGCCGCCGCTGCGGGCCACGGCCTCGATCGCGTCGGCGACCGTGGTGCCCGGGGCCAGCGCGGGCCCGCCGTCCTTCTCGTCGGACTTCGCGGGGCGCATGGCACGGCGCACAGTCAGCACCTGCTCACGCGGAACATCGCGGACGAAGTCCCGTACATAGTCGTCCGCCGGGGAGCCGACGATCTCCTCCGGGGTGCCGAGCTGGACGATCCCGCCGTCGCGCATCAGCGCGATCCGGTCGCCGAGGCGCAGTGCCTCGCTGAGGTCATGGGTGATGAAGACCATCGTCCGGCCCTCGTCGTGGTGCAGCCGGATGACCTCCTCCTGCATATCGCGGCGGATCAGCGGGTCGAGCGCGCTGAACGGCTCGTCGAAGAGCAGCACCTCGGGGTCGACGGCCAGCGCCCGGGCCAGGCCCACCCGCTGCTGCTGACCGCCGGAGAGCTGTCCGGGGCGGCGGCGCTCCAGACCGGTGAGCCCGACCTTCTCCACCACCTCGGCGGCCTTGGCCCGGCGCTCGGCCTTGCCCACGCCCTGGATCTCCAGCCCGTAGGCCACGTTGTCGATGACGGAGCGGTGCGGCAGCAGCCCGAAGTGCTGGAAGACCATGGCGGCGCGGTGCCGGCGCAGATGGCGCAGCCGCGCCTTGTCCATGGCCAGAACGTCCTCGCCGTCGATCTTCAAGGTCCCGGAGGTGGGCTCTATCAGCCGGGTCAGACAGCGGACGAGGGTGGACTTGCCGGAGCCGGACAGCCCCATGACCACGAACACCTCGCCCGGCTGGACGTCGAAGGAGACCTCGCGGACGGCCGCCGTACAGCCGGTGCGGGCGCGCAACTCCCCGGCGGACAGCTTCGCCTCGGCGGAACCGGGGATCCGATCGGCCTTGGGGCCGAAGACCTTCCACAGGTCGCGGACCGAGAACACCGGGGTGCGCTCGCCGCTCTCGGGGCTCTTGGGCGTCTCGGGGGCCACGGTCGTCGCCATCACGCCTCGCCTCCCGGCGCGAGCGTGGCGGCTCGCTCATCGGGCCTGTGCCGTTCCCGATCACGATCCTCGAACAGCAGCTCAGCGCACTTCTCGCCCACCATCAGGACTCCGATCATCGGGTTCACGGCCGGCATCGTCGGGAAGACGGACGCGTCGGCGATACGGACGCCGCTCAGGCCCCGGATCCGCAGATCGGGGCCGACCACGGCGAGTTCGTCCGACGTGGCACCCATACGACAGGTGCCCGCCGGGTGGTACACGGTGTGCGCGACCTTGCGGGCGTACTCGCTGATCTCCTCGTCCGAGGTGATCTCCGGGCCCGGGCACACCTCGCGCTTGAGCCAGCTCGCCAGCGGTTCGGTCTTGGCGATCTCACGCGCGACACGGATGCCGTCGACCAGCGTGCGGCCGTCGTAGTCCTCCTCGTCCGTGAAGTACCGGAAGTCGAGGGCGGGCTTGACGGACGGGTCGGCGCTGGTGAGGAAGAGCCGGCCGCGGCTGCGCGGCTTGGGGATGTTCGGGGTCATCGACACACCGTGCTCGGGCTTTTCATAGCCCAGCCGCTCCGGATTGTCGGTGAACGGGATCTGGTAGAAGTGGAACATCAGGTCCGGGCCCCGGGATTCGGGGTCCCGCCGGATGAACAGGCCCGCGTCGGAGTCCATCGCGGAGTTGTCCGGAATCGGGCCGTCCGTCTCCCACACGATGACCGACTCGGGGTGGTCGAGCAGATTCTCGCCAACGCCCGGCAGATCGTGGACGACGGGGATGCCCAGCGCCTCCAGATCCGACCTGGGCCCGATGCCGGAGTGCATCAGCAGCCGCGGGGTGTCCACGGCGCCCGCGCAGACCAGAACCTCGGTCTCGGCCCGGACGAGGATCTCCGCACCGTCCTTGGTGCGCACATGGACGCCGGTGACCCGGCCGGTCTCGTCGAGCTCCAGCCGGTACGCCCAGGTCTCCAGCATCAGATGGAGATTGGGCCGGTCCAGGAACGGATGCAGATAGGCGACGGACGCCGAGGAGCGCTTGTTGTTCTCCGGGTGGTACGCGAGGTCGAAGAAGCCGACGCCCTCGTGGAACGGCTTCTTGTTGAACCCCTCGACCCGCGGCACCCCGGCGGCGGCCTGGGCGGCGTCGACGAAGTCCCGCGCGATCGCGTTCCGGTCCTTCTCGTCCACCGGGACGATGTTGTTGCGCAGCCGCTGGAAGTACGGGTCCATGGACTCCGCGTCCCAGCCCTCGGCACCGGCCTCGGCCCACTCGTCCCAGTCACCCGGCAGCGGCTTGAAGGAGATCAGGGTGTTGTGCGAGGAGCACCCTCCGAGCACCCGCGCCCGGCTGTGCCGGATATGCGAATTTCCGCGTGGCTGCTCGGTGGTGGGGTAGTCGTAGTCCAAGTCGCCGCCGAGCAGCCCGAGCCAGCGGCGCAGGGTGAGCACATCGGGCCGGTCGACATCGGACGGTCCGCCCTCGATGACGGCGACACGGATGCCCGGGTCCTCGGTGAGCCGGGAAGCGATCACCGATCCCGCGGTGCCGCCGCCGATGACGACGTAGTCATATACGACAGGTACGGACATGTGGGGGACTCCTCGCGTCTTCCCCGAACGGCTCACGCGGGCGCGGGCCGGGGGCTGCCGCCCCTGGGGGTGGGGGTGATGCTGGGCGCCTCGGTGGCGTCCACGGGCTTGTCGCCGCCGGTCGCCGTGATCGGGCGCGGCCGGGTCCGGACCCCGGGGGACGGGTGCGGGCCCGGCCGCGGTCCGGGCGGGACCTGCGGCGGAGCGTCAGCCGGCGAACCAGCGCACCGGGCTCGGCCGCAGGTTCTCGTAGACGTGCTTGGTCTCGCGGTATTCGTCAAGGCCCGTGGGACCGAGCTCACGCCCGACCCCGGACTTGCCGAAACCGCCCCATTCGGCCTGCGGAAGATAGGGGTGGTAGTCGTTGATCCACACGGTGCCGTGCCGCAGCCGGGCGGCGACGCGCCGCGCCCGTGCGGTGTCGGCGGACCAGACGGCGCCGGCCAGTCCGTACTCCGTGTCATTGGCGAGTGTGACCGCCTCGTCCTCGGTTTGGAAGGACTCGACCGTCAGAATCGGCCCAAACGTCTCCTCCCGCACCACCCGCATCTCGCGATGGCACTGGTCGAGAACCGTGGGGAGGTAGAAGTAACCGGTGGCGGGGCGGACCGCGTTGGGCTCCGGCTGCTTGCCGCCGCAGCGCAGCAGCGCGCCCTCCTCCAGGGCGGACGCCACATACGCCTCGGTCTTGTCCAGCTGCTGGGCCGAGACCAGCGGACCGCATTCGACACCGTCCTCGGTGCCGCGGCCCAGCTTGATCTTCTCCGCGCGGCGGGCGAGTTCGGCCACGAACCGCTCGCGCACGGACTCCTCGATGATCAGCCGGGCACCGGCCGAGCAAACCTGGCCGCTGTGGATGAAGGCGGCGTTCAGGGCCTGGTCGACGGCGGTGTCAAAGCCCTCGGCGGTGGCGCAGGCGTCGGCGAAGACCACATTGGGGTTCTTGCCGCCGAGCTCCAGCGCGACCTTCTTGACTGTCGGCGCGGCGGCCTGGGCGACCTTGGTGCCGCTGATCAGGCCGCCGGTGAAGGAGACCAGGTCCACATCGGGGTGCTCGGACAACCGCGCGCCCACCGGGTCGCCCGTGCCGGTCACCAGGTTGGCCACCCCGGACGGCAGTCCGGCCTCGGCCAGCAGCCGCACCAGATGGACGGTGGACAGCGGGGTCACCTCGCTGGGCTTGATCACAAAGGTGTTACCGGCGACCAGCGCCGGGGCGACCTTCCAGCTGGCCTGGAGCAGCGGATAGTTCCAGGGGGTGATCATCGCGCAGACGCCGACCGGCTCATGGACCACGACGCTGTGCACATCGGGGGTGCCCGCGTCGATGACGCGCCCGGCCGACTCGCCCGCGGCCAGGTCGGCGAAGTAGCGGAAGGCGTTCGTCACATCGTCGACGTCGACCCGGCCCTCCTCCAGGGTCTTGCCGGTGTCACGGCTCTCGGTGAGCGCGATCGCCTCGCGGTCACGCTGTAGCAGATCGGCGACGCGGCGCAGCAGCGCCGCCCGCTCGGCCACCGGCGTCCCGGGCCAGGGGCCCTGGTCGAAGGCGCGACGCGCGGCCGCGACCGCCGCGTCGGTGTCCTCGACGCCCCCTTCGGCGACGACCGCGAGGGTTTTGGCGTCGGCGGGGTCGAGGACCTCCCGCTGCGCCCCGGATGCGGCCGCCTGCCACACCCCGTCCACATGAATGGTCTCGGCTGCCGCCACGTGATTCTGCCTTCCGGTTCTGCGAGCTTTGCCACTGGTCCAAGCCAGCAACTTGGACCCCTAACCGGAAGGCGCGAACCTATGCGCGATTCGCAACAGAAAGTGGGCCGGGTCACGTGCGAAGCGGGAACTGCGGAAGGGATCGGCCTCAGGAGGCGGTGCAGGAGGCCGTCGGGCAGAAGGTGTCCACCGCCGCCTGGTGGACTTCCCGCTCCTTCGCCCGGTCCCCGGAGGGGCCGATCACCAGCACCGCGTACATGGTGCCGTCGGGCGCGGCGAAGCGGCGGTCGAGGATCCGGCGGTGGCCGGAGCCCTTGGACTCGTACGTGTACTCCAGCTGGGCCGGGTCCATAGCGGCCGAACCCAGCCGGGTGAGGGCTATCCGCTCGTAGTCCCGGTGGGTGGAGGCGATCCGCTCGGCCTCCTGGGCGGACTCGTACGGCGTCGACTCGGGCCCCCGCAGCTCGAAGACCTGGATCATGGTGCTGTCGTCGGGCGAGGTGTAGTAGACGCTGGGGCCCTGCGTGGTCCGCTGCCATCCGTCCGGGACCGCTAGGTGGTATCCGGCCGGGTCGGCCTGGGTGCTGTAGCCCGCGGGCGGGGCGGCCCCCGTCAGGGAGGGGGAGGACGGGGTGCCGAAGGGCGTCGCGGACGGGGACCCGGAGGGCGCCCCGGTCGGCAGGTCCGTGGGGAGATCGGTCGGCCCACCGGTCTCCGGACCGGGCGAGGGGTAGAGATCGCTCGGCTGGGAAGCGTCCCCGCTCGGCGTGGCCGTGGGGGTCTTCTGGTCCCAGGGCAGCGGCCCCGCCTGATGGCGGGAGCCGCCGTCGCCCCCGAAGGCCACCCATCCGGAGAACGCCATCCCCGCGGCCAGGAAGACCGTCACCGCCAGTGCCCGCAGTGCCCGCCTGGTGTCCTGCCCCGGCGCTCCCCCGTCGTGCATGCTCATTTCGCTGCCCCCGATTGTGGATCTCTGCTCCCATAAGCCGACAAGCCGAGCCGGCCGACATCGGTGTACCCGGCTGGAGGGCCTCCCCACCCTCTGTCACCGCACCGATACGGAGATGTCGCCCGAGACGCGCCCCTCGTGCCGCGCCCTCTCGTACATCGCCCCCTTACCTCCCGTCCGCTCGCGCCGCGCCCCCTTGCGCCTCGCTGTCTCCGACCGTCCTGTGCCCGCCGCTGTCCCCGTCGTTCAGGCGGCCGGGCAGTAGGCGGTGGGGCAGAAGGACGCCAGCACGATGCGCTGCCGCTCCCGCTGCTGCGGCCAGTCGTCGGCCGGACCCGCGACCAGCACCGCGTACTGCACGTTGTCCGGACCGGCGAAGGCGCGGTCGAGTATTCGGCGCGGGCCGTACTTGGCGCTGCGGTAGCCGTACTCCAGCTCCGCGTCCGCGTCATCGCCGGGGCCGAGCCGCTTGAGCTCGTACCGGTGGTAGCCGGGGTTCTTCTTGAGCCCCTTCTCCGCCCGGCGCAGCGCCTCATACGGTGTGATGTCGGGCTCGGTCAGCGCGAAGACCTGGATCAGACTGCTCGCGTCGGACGACTCGTAGAACACCCCGGTATCGCGCTTGACCCGCTGCCAGCCCCTCGGCACATCCAGCCGGAACCCCTCCGGGTCGGTGGTGCGCACATAGTCCGCCGGAGGCTCCTGTGTGCTGTCCGCGGACACCGAAGGCGGCGCCGAGGCGGTCTCCGAGAACGGCCCCGACGGCGCCTCCGAGGGCTGCTCGGCCGACGATGACCAGGACGAGGCCGAGGCCGAGGGCGAACCGCCGTCCGCCCGGGGCTTGTCATCCCCGTCGCCCGACACCAACTGCCAGGCGCCGACCCCGATCCCGCCGACCAGGACCACGGCGAGCACCGCCAACAGCACCGTGCCCAGATGCGGATTGGGTGGTCTTCGGCCCGGGGTCGGCGGCTCCGCGCCCTGCCCCACCCAGCGCTGGGTCTGCTCGTCCCATCGACGGCCCCCCTCGCCGCCCGATGTGCTCATCTCAGCCGCCCAACAGCGCGCCGACCGCCTGTCCGACGGCGACGCCGGAGGCGAGCATGCCGACGCTGGCGCTGGCGTCCTGTAACAGCACCCGGATCCTGGCGAGTCGGCCGGCCCCGGCCCGGCCGGTGCGCCGGATCTCGTCCTGGGTCTGGGCCAGTTCGTCGGTGAGCGCGCCGACCTCAGGGCTCGAGACCACCCGCCGCAGATCGTCGGTGAGCTGCCGAACGGCCTCCAGCAGCTCCTGATAGGCGGGGTCGCAGGGGACCTCGCCCTCCCGCCCGTTCACAATGCGGTTGTGGTCGCCGATGCCGATGGCGCTGCCGCGCACATTGCCGAACCGGATGTTCCCGAACGTGCTCCCGCCGCCCGCCGGGTCCGCGCCGCCACCGCTCGCATTCGCCGAGCGGTCCGCGCTGCCGCCGCCCATGCCGCTACCGTCTCCTGCGTCAGCCATCGCCATGGCCGCCTCCCCCTCCATCGCCTCTGGTGCCTCCGGCGCCTCTGGTGTTCCCGGCGCTTCCGGTGCTTCCCGTACTTCCGGTGGTGTTGCTGATGGTGTTGTGGTCGCCGAAGCCGAAGGCGCTGTTCTCCGCGGACTCGATGAAGACTCCGCCGCCGCTCACATTGATGACCTTCTGCTCGAACTCACCGGTCTCCCAGCCGGCTTCGTCCAGCGCCCTTCGCACTCCGTTGGCCACCCGGTCCTCGACGCTCTTCAGATAGCGGCTGACATCCATCTCCTGGAAGAGCGATGCGCCGGTGTCACTGCCCAGCTCCCGCACCGAGATCCACGGACCATCGGGGATGGCCGCCTCATAACCCCCCGCGTACATCCGCCAGACGAAGGCGGCCGAGCGAAAGGCGTGGATGACCGCCCGGCCCGCGGCCGTGGGCGTCCGCCCGACCGCCCAGACCACCTTGCCCGGCAGCCCGCCGCGGCGGTGGGAGTCGGAGAGCCGGTCGACCGCCCGGAAGTCCGGGCGGATCGGGCGCAGCACATGCGGGGCGAACTCCAGCATCAGCATGCCGCCCTGCGTATGCACCCGGACGAAGACGGTGGTGACGACCTCTTCCCGCCATGCGCCGACGCGGATGCGCAGAAAGTGCCGGCGGATCTCGCCGCCCTCCTCGACCGCCTCCGCCCGCTCCCGCGCGAAGTCCGCCTCGCCATACGGCACGAAGGAGCGGCTCCGTAAGCCGGTGACCTTCAGGAAGACGCATTCATCGAGCTCCAGCCCGCGCAGCCGGTCGCGGCTCTCGGTGGCGGTGCCCGCGGTATGGCCGGTGCGGCCGGTGCCCTGGATGGACGGGGTGCGCAACTTCTCGACCAGCGGCCGGATCCGCTCCAGGATCACCCGGTTGTCCAGCGGCACCGGATCGCCGCCCTCGCGCGGCCGCAGTTCGACGGCGAGGGTCCAGGTGTCATGGGCGGTGCCCGCGCCGAGGAAGGGGTGCCGATCGTGGTAGAGGATCACCGGTGAGTGCTGCTCACGGCGGATCAGGGCCCGCACCCGCTGGAAGCGCCCGCCCTCGTACCCCTCCGCGGGGTCCGCGGAGATGTCGGCGAAGGTCTCCGGCTCCAGATCGGTGGCCAGCACCCGGGCCACATGCTCACGGTGCAGGGCGACCGCAGTGGCCATCGCCGCCGGGATCACCAGCGCGAACCAGGCGGCGGTGGTGTCCGATCCGGTGGTCAGGGCCGGGGCCAAGCCCTGGAGCCCGCTCGGATCGGGCTCGTCCGTGAGCACCTGAGTCAGGGCGGAGGCCACATAGGACAGCAGGGACAGACAGCCGAGCAGCCGCAGCACCGCGGCCGCCCGCCGCCGGGTGACGGTGACCCCGTCGGCCCCGGGGTAGTCGGCGCGGAAGGGACCCATGGCGCCGCCCCTGGCCCAGGCCGCCAGCAGAAGCAGCGCACAGGACAGCAGGAACAGATAAAAGAAGCCCTGGGCCAGCAGGAAGTCCAGCACCCATAAGGACACCAGCAGCGCGGTCCAGCCTGCCTCCAGACGGCGGGCGCGCAGCGCGTGCGCGAGCACCCGCGCCGCGTCGATGCCCAGCGAGGGCGCCACGGCGCGCTCTTCGTGGACATACAGCTCGTCCACGACCGCGTCCCGGAAGTCGTCGTCCAGATACGTGCCCGCGCACAGCAGCCGGGTGGCCTCGCTGGTGGCATGGGGAGACGCATCGGCGGCACGACGAGACGGGGCCGCTGACGAAGGCACCGGTGACGAAGGGACTGCTGATGACGAGACAGCCGATAACGAGGCTGCCGGTAAAGGCTCCGCCCGCGACTGCGGCAGCTGAGCGGACTGATCGCTTGGAGAATGATCACCGTGCGTATTGGCCATGTTTCCCCCCGAGGCCGTAGCAACTGCCTCCACGGTAGGGGAAGATGACCCGCGATTACAGTGAATTACCGAAGGGTCACACTCCGGAGTGAATAACGGAGTGTGACCCTTCGGAACCAGCCGCGGTGGGCGCGTCAGATCAGTCCGAGGCCCCGCACGGCCTCGCGCTCGTCCTCGAGCTCCTTCACCGACGCGTCGATGCGGGTCCGCGAGAACTCGTTGATGTCCAGGCCCTGGACGATCTCGAACTTCCCGTCCTTCGCGGTGACCGGGAAGGAGGAGATCAGACCCTCCGGCACCCCGTACGAGCCGTCGGAGACCACACCGGCGGAGGTCCAGTCGTCGGCGGCGGTGCCGTTGACCCAGGTGTGGACGTGGTCGATGGCGGCGTTGGCGGCGGAGGCGGCCGAGGAGGCGCCGCGCGCCTCGATGATCGCGGCACCGCGCTTGGCGACGGTCGGGATGAAGGTGTCGGCCAGCCACTGCTCGTCGCTGACGACCTCGGCGGCGTTCTTGCCCGCGACCTCGGCGTGGAAGACGTCCGGGTACTGGGTGGCGGAGTGGTTGCCCCAGATCGTCAGCTTCTTGATCTCGCTGACCGGAGCGCCGGTCTTCTTCGAGAGCTGCGACAGGGCGCGGTTGTGGTCCAGCCGGGTCATCGCGGTGAAGCGCTCGGCCGGTACGTCCGGCGCGGCCGCCTGCGCGATGAGCGCGTTGGTGTTGGCCGGGTTGCCCACGACCAGGACCCTGATGTCGTCCGCGGCGTGGTCGTTGATGGCCTTGCCCTGCGGCTTGAAGATGCCGCCGTTGGCCTCCAGCAGATCGCCGCGCTCCATGCCCTTGGTGCGCGGGCGGGCGCCGACCAGCAGGGCGACGTTCGCACCGTCGAAGCCCACGTTCGGGTCGTCGGAGATATCGATGCCCTGGAGCAGCGGGAAGGCACAGTCGTCGAGCTCCATCGCGGTGCCCTCGGCGGCCTTCAGCCCCTGCGGGATCTCCAGGAGACGCAGTTTGACCGGCACGTCCGCGCCGAGGAGCTGACCGGAGGCGATGCGGAAGAGCAGCGCGTAGCCGATCTGGCCGGCCGCGCCGGTGACGGTGACGGTGACGGGAGTGCGGGTCATGGCGGTCTCCTGCGCTGTGTTGTCAGTCCAAGATCTCTTGGTGTCGAGATACCCGCGTCAGGCTATCCGACGGCACCTGGCCCAGGTTCTCTCGGGCCATTGTGTAACCGCTCACCGCGCCTTCCGGCCCGCCACGCACTTTGGCGGCCGCCTGCCAGGAGGGGGAGTGCAGGCGGCCGCCCAGTGCCGCACCCGTGGGGGGCTCGGGCAGCGCCTGCCCCGATTCCCCCGGCTCATTCCCCCCGTTTCCGAATTCCCCCGGACGGGCCCCCTTCCCCCGCGCTCACCCCCGGCCGCCGGGGGCCGCGCAGGCGCGCGTGCCGCCGGTGAGGGTGCCGCCGGTGAGGGTGGCGCACGCGGCGGCCCGCGCGGTGGGGTCCACCGCGATCATCTTGGTGTAGGCATCGCCGTCGGCGCCGACCCTGGCACGCTGCGAGCGGACCGCGCCGCCCTTCGCGCCCGGCGCCTCGACCTCGATCACATCGCCCGGTGCCGCCCGGGTGATCCGGGCCCAGGCCGCTTTGCAGGTCTTGCTGTAGCGGACCTCGACATAGGCGGTGCCGACGGTGACGTCGTCGATGGTCGTCGCGGCGGCGCCGCACCCCATGGTCTGCGGATCCTGACCGGCGCAGTCCTCCCCGGCGCATTTCACGCCCTCCGGCAGCTGACGCGCGCTGGTGGCCGGTGCGGTGGTCGGCTGCTTCCCCCGCTGCTCACCGTCGCCGACCGCGTCGATCAGAAGGACGGCTCCGGCAACCAGGAGGAGCGCGCCGACGAGGCCCCCGGCGAACAGCGCGGCACGCTTACGCCCCGACCGGGACGGCGGGGACGACCCGGGCGGCGGCTGCTCGGAGGAGTCCGGCGCCCGCCCGGCCGAGGCCGCGGGAGCCGAGAACACCGGAGCGGTCGCGACCAGCGGCTGCTCCGGATCGGGCAGTTCGACGCTCGGCCGGCCCTTCCCCAAGGGGCGGCCGTTCTTCCGGGCGCCCACCCCCCGCTCCGCCGGGTCGAACCGTTCGATGGCGGCCCGCGCCTGCGCGACGCTGATGGCCTCCATCGTGACGTCGTGCCGCATCTCGGAGCGGCTCCAGGACCGCTCCGCCAGTTCCCACAGCGTGGTGAGGTGGTGGGCATCGGCGCCCGTGGCCTCGGCCAGGGCCTCCACCGCGCCCTGCGGGGGCAGCAGCCGTCCGTTGAGGTAGCGCTCCCATGAACTCTTGCTGTAGCCGGTGCGGTCGGCCACGGCCACGACGCTGAGCCCGCTGCGCTCGACGAGCGTTCGCAGCCGGCCGGTGAACTCCCGTACCTGCGGGTCGAGTTCCTCCGGTAAGTCCCTCCAACGAGGCATTGCCTCCCCCTGTCCCCCCTCGCACGTGCCCGTCAATCCCCGGCGTCACGGCCGCCGTTGGCGTCTGCGGGCCCCGAACTCCCTACCCAAAGGGATGCCTTGCCCCAGGATGTCAGCTCCTCGGGCTGGGGCGCATCGGAGCATTTCGTGCACCGGTACGCACTTCCCCGCGCCCGGCTCGTCGTTGCGTGTCCGAGACCTCGTGCTGGAACGGTCACTTCCGCGCCACAGGGTCCCGACGTTCATTGATCCGGCACAGCCCACACACAACCCTGGTTATCAGGCGGCCCGTCCTTCTTCGGGGGAGAGGGCGGACCGCCGCCGGACCGTTGGGATCCGGCCATGACGACGGCGGCCCGTCCTCCCACGGGGGAGAGGACGGGCCGCCGTTTCACGCCGTCGGCTAGCGCACCGTGAAATGCACCACGTCGTCCAGGAACGGGATCGACACCCATGGATCCGGCTGGGCCATCAGGGACAGCAGCACGATCGCCGCGCCCAGCAGCCCGTAGGTCAGCATGTCGGTGAAGCGCGACCGCACCGCGAGCATCCCCACCTCGGGCAGCGCCCACCGCAGGAAGGCGCCCGCCAGCAGGGACAGCCCGATCAGCACCGTGCCCGCCCGGAACGCGTCCAGGGCGACGATCAGCAACCCCAGGCCCACCCCGCCCATCACCGCGAGCAGCGGCCACTGCCTGGCGGGCGCCGGAGCGGCACCGGGCGCGGCCCGGCCGCCGCCCTCCGGGCGCGCGGTGTCCCGGGTGATCAACGGGAAGCGGCGCGAGGCGCGGACCAGCCGGGCGGGCCCGGAGGGCCGCTGCTTCCCGGCCGCCGGCTCGCCCGCCTCAGCCGTCATGGCCGGCACCGGCGTCCGCGGCCGCCTTCGCGTTCCGCTCCGCGGCCTCCACCACGTTGACCAGCAGCTGGGCGCGGGTCATCGGGCCGACCCCGCCCGGGTTCGGCGAGAGCCAGCCCGCGACCTCGGCCACCCCGGGGTGCACATCGCCGGCGATCTTGCCGTGCTCGTCCCGGCTGACGCCCACATCGAGCACCGCGGCGCCCGGCTTGACGTCCTCCGGCCTGACCAGATGCCGCACCCCGGCGGCCGCCACGATGATGTCGGCCTGGCGCAGGATGCCGGGCAGGTCGCGGGTGCCGGTGTGGCAGAGGGTGACCGTCGCGTTCTCCGAGCGGCGGGTCAGCAGCAGTCCGATCGAGCGGCCGACGGTGATGCCCCGGCCGACGACCACCACATGCGCGCCGTTGATCTCCACACCGTGGTGGCGCAGCAGCTGGATGACGCCCTGGGGCGTGCACGGCAGCGGGCCACTCTCGCCCAGCACCAGCCGGCCGAGGTTCATCGGGTGCAGCCCGTCGGCGTCCTTGGCCGGGTCGATCAGCTCCAGCACCCGGTTGGCGTCGATGCCCTTGGGGAGCGGCAGCTGGACGATGTAGCCGGTGCAGGCCGGGTCCTCGTTGAGCTCCCGCACCGCCGCCTCGATCTCCTCCTGGGTGGCGGTCTCGGGCAGGTCGCGCCGGATGGAGGAGATGCCGACCTCGGCGCAGTCGCGGTGCTTGCCCGCCACGTACCACTTGCTGCCGGGGTCCTCGCCCACCAGCACCGTCCCGAGGCCGGGATGGATACCCTTGGCGTTCAGCGCCTCCACGCGGCTGACGAGGTCGGACTTGATCGCGGATGCGGTTGCCTTGCCATCGAGAATCTGGGCGGTCATGACTTCATCCTCCCGGATGCGGGGACATCGGATCCAATCAGGGGCCGGTCGGTGCTGCCGGACCGGCGAAGGCCGCACCCCGTGATCCGGTCGGGGTGCGGCCTCCTGTGCTCGTTCAGCGGTCGCTCAGTGGAAGAAGTGGCGCGTGCCCGTGAAGTACATGGTCACACCGGCCTTCTGGGCGGCCTCCACGACCTGTTCGTCACGGACCGAGCCGCCCGGCTGCACCACGGCCCTGACGCCCGCCTCGGTCAGCACCTCCAAGCCGTCCGGGAACGGGAAGAAGGCGTCGGAGGCGGCGTACGAACCGGTGGCCCGCTCGGCACCGGCCCGCTCGACGGCCAGCTTGGCCGAGTCCACGCGGTTGACCTGGCCCATGCCGACGCCGACCGTGGCGCCGCCCTTGGCGAGCAGGATCGCGTTGGACTTCACCGCACGGCAGGAGCGCCAGGCGAAGGCGAGCTCGGCGAGGCCGTCGGCGTCCAGCGCCTCGCCCGTGGCGAGCGTCCAGTTGGCCGGGTCGTCGCCCTCGGCCTGGAGCCGGTCCTTGGCCTGCACCAGCAGGCCGCCCTCGATGGGCCGCTGCTCGGTGGCGTCCGCCGGCGACTGCGCGCAGCGCAGCACACGGATGTTCTTCTTACGGGCGAGCACCTCGACCGCGCCGTCCTCGTACGCGGGGGCGACGATGACCTCGGTGAAGATCTCGGCGACCTGCTCGGCCATGGCGACCGACACCGGGCGGTTGACGGCGATCACTCCGCCGAAGGCCGACAGCGGATCGCAGGCGTGCGCCTTACGGTGCGCCTCGGCAACATCCTCCCCGACCGCGATCCCGCACGGGTTGGCGTGCTTGATGATCGCGACACAGGGCTCGGAGTGGTCGTACGCGGCCCGGCGGGCGGCCTCGGTGTCGGTGTAGTTGTTGAACGACATCTCCTTGCCGTGCAGCTGCTCGGCCTCCGCGAGCCCCTTACCGCTGCCGTCGGAGTAGAGCGCGGCCGGCTGGTGCGGGTTCTCGCCGTAGCGCAGCACGTTGTTGCGGGTGACGGTGGCGCCCAGGAAGTCCGGGAAGGAGGAGTCGTCCGCCGCCGCGTAGTCGGCCGCGAACCAGTTGGCCACCGCCACGTCGTAGGCGGCGGTGTGCTGGAACGCCTCGGCCGCCAGCCGCTTGCGCCGCTCCAGGTCGAAACCGCCCTCGGCGGTGGCCTTGAGGATGTCGCCGTACCGCTCGGGGTTGACGACCACGGCCACGGACGGGTGATTCTTGGCGGCGGCACGGACCATGGAGGGGCCGCCGATGTCGATCTGCTCGACGCACTCGTCCGGCGCGGCGCCCGAGGCGACCGTCTCGCGGAACGGATAGAGGTTGACCACGACCAGCTCGAAGGGGGCCACGCCCAGCTCCTGGAGCTGCTCACGGTGGGAGTCGAGCCGCTGGTCGGCCAGGATGCCCGCGTGGACGCGCGGGTGCAGCGTCTTGACCCGGCCGTCGAGACACTCGGGGAAGCCGGTCAGCTCCTCGACCTTGGTGACGGGGACCCCGGCGGCGGCGATCTTCGCGGCCGTCGAGCCGGTCGAGACGAGCTGGACACCCACCGCGTGCAGCCCTCGGGCCAGCTCCTCGAGACCCGTCTTGTCGTAGACGCTGACCAGCGCGCGGCGGATGGGCCGCTTGGTACCTTCGGCGGTCACGGGATCCTTACCTTTCGTCCCTCTATGCGGTAGCCGTGCCGGGCCAGACGCCCCACGACCTCGACGAGCAGCGAACGCTCGACTTCCTTGATCCGCTCATGGAGAGCGGACTCGTCGTCCTCGTCCCGGACCTCGACCACGCCCTGGGCGATGATCGGGCCGGTGTCGACCCCGTTGTCGACGAAGTGGACAGTGCATCCGGTCACCTTCACACCGTGCGCGAGCGCGTCGCGTACGCCGTGGGTACCGGGAAAGCTGGGGAGCAGCGCGGGATGGGTGTTGACGCAGCGGCCGCCGAACCTGGCGAGGAACTCCCGGCCCAGGATCTTCATGAACCCGGCCGAGACGACCAGATCCGGCTCGTGGGCGGCGGTGGCCTCCGCCAGCGCCGCGTCCCACTCGGCGCGGTCGGCGTAGTCCTTGACCCTGCATACGAACGTGGGGATCCCGGCGCGCTCGGCGCGCGTCAGGCCCTCGATACCGTCTCGGTCGGCGCCGACGGCCACCACCTCGGCGCCGTAGCGGGCCACGCCCTCGGCGTCGATGGCGTCGAGCAGCGCCTGGAGATTCGTACCGGAGCCGGAGACGAGGACGGCGAGGCGGACCGGGCGCCCGGGGCGCGCAGGGCTGACGGGGGAAGGCGGGGAGGCCACGGCGGGGCTCTTTCTCGCGGGCGGTGCTGCCGTTTGTGTGGTCGTACAAGGTCGCGGACTCATCAATTCCAGGGAACTCTACGAAGCCGCCGACCGTCAGCAACGATACCGGCACACGAAGCGGCCCCCAGGGGACGGGGGCGGGCACGGGAGGTAGCGTCTGGACTGGGAAACCAACTGACGACACTGACGCCATGGGAAGGACCGCCGCGCCCGCGCCTTGATCCGTACGGCACCGGCCGTACGCGGGCCGTACGGCACCGGCCGCACCCGCCCTCGGTGTGCAGGACGACGACACAAGGGGAAGACACACTCCACATGCCGGACCGACGCCGCCGCGCGGCTCATCGCCTCATTCCGACTCCCGCCTCGACCGGGGGGCGGCGATGAGGTACGCCCGCATGTCGCGTACGACGCCGCTGCTCCGGGAGCAGCAGTCGTCGTCCTCCTCGTCATCGTCCGCCCCCGGCGGGCAGAACGGGGACCAGCGGCACGAGGACAATCCGTTCGCCCCGCCGCCCGAGGGCAGACCGGACCAGCCGTGGCGGCCCCGGCCGGACGGCACCGACGGGAACGGCGGCGAGGGCCGTCCGGAGGCCCAGGGCGGCCATCAGGACGGGCAGGACGGGCAGCACGACCAGGACGGGCGGCAGCCGCAGCAGCCTCCGGCCTGGGGCAGCCAGTGGAGCAGCCGGCAGCCCGGCCGCCAGAGCGGCGGCTTCGGCCTCGGCCCCGGTTCCAACCGCCCCTCCGGCCCCGGCGGACCCGGCGGACCGCGCTGGGACCCCAATGACCCGGCCCAGCGGCGCGCCCGGTACGCGCTGCTCGCGGGCATGTGGGCGTTCTTCTTCGCGCTCTTCAGCCTGCCGCAGATCGCGCTGCTGCTCGGGGCGCTGGCCCTGTACTGGGGCATCAGCTCGCTGCGGGCCAAGCCGCGCCGTACGGCCCCGCCACCGGCCGCGGCCGCGCCCCTGAACGCACCGCCCCCGCCCCCGGGCGCCACCCCGGCGGCGCTGCCCGCGCCCGGCAGTGGCTCCGCGAAGCCGCAGGCCACGGCGGCGATCAGCGGTCTGGTGACGGGCGTGCTCGCGCTCGCCATCGTCGCGGCCACGTTCAGCTTCCAGGTCGTCTACAGCGACTACTACACCTGTGTGGACGACGCCCTCACCCAGAGCTCGCGCCATGACTGCGAGACCTTGCTCCCCGAGCAGCTCCGCCCGCTGCTGAGCACGCAGGACTGACGGCTCGCGACGAGTTCACGGCGCGCTGGCGACCGCCTTACGGTTCGCCTCACGGCTCGCGGCAGCCTTACGGTTCGCGGCGGGCGTCGTCCGGCGGGGGCGAGGGCTCCGTGCGGAGGGTGCTCGGGGCCGACTGGGACTCGGCAGGCGGCTGTGGAAGCGGTTCGGGGGCGCGCTTGCGGTTCAGTGTCCAGCGGCGTGGGCGGGCCCCGGCGCCCGGGGTGCCCGCGGGGGTCGCGAGTCCGGCCATCGTGCCCACGCCCGCCGTCTCCCGTCCCGTCTCCGTACCGGCGCCGGGGCCCCGCTTCCGGTTCCGCCTGCGGTCCCTGCCCGACGCCCCGGGGCGCAGCCACTGCCACCACGGCTCGGCCATCGCCTCGCGCACCTCGGTGGACTCCATGGGCAGGACCGCGGGCCGCATCGCCGCCCGCGTCTCCGCCTTGGCCGCGGCCCGCGCCGCACGGGCCTCCTTCACCTCCGTACGGGCCTGTGCGCGGGCGGTCCGGCGCGCCGCCCGTGCCGCCTTCCACTCCGGCCAGGAGGCCCTGGTGGGGACGCACAGCCGGTACCAGCGCAGCACCATCGCCCCGGGCACCCCGATCACTCCCGTCCAGGCCAGCGTGATCAGGCCCGTACGCCACCAGCTCGGGCCCAGGTCGGCGAGGATGCCGATGCCCAGCGGCCCGCCCGAGACCCCGGCCAGCAGCGCCATCGCGGCCGCGCAGCCGACGGCCGCCAGGGTGGCGAGCACCAGCGTCTCGCCCCAGCCCCAGGGGGGCCTGGGCTCGGCCTTGCCGGGCCGCCGCACCGCCGCGATTCCGATGAAGAAGGCCACCGACGCCCCGGCCGCGATCCCGGTGAGCCAGACCAGCGGCCCACCGGAGCCGTCGGTGGGCAGCGCGGCCACCAGCGGGAAGTGCGGCAGCTGGGGGTAGGAGGTGATGCCGAGCGGTGCGACCACACTGCCGCCGCCGACCGTGAACCCCGCGCCGACCCCGTACGCGGCGCCCCAGACGATGGCGTTCGGCAGCAGTGCCAGGCTCACCAGCAGCACCGCGAACCGCCCCGACCACACATCGCTGAGGTTGAGGAAGGTCATCTGCACGGCGCCCGCGTGGCTCAGCGTCGACGTCGCCGTAAGGAGCGCACCGCTGCCGAGCAGAACGACGAGACCGCTGGTCCCGGCCCGTAGCGCGGCGGTCAGCCGACGGCGCCGGAACCAGCCGCGCGCGGCCAGGGACGCGGCCGTGCGCGCCGTCCAGCCGGCGCCGGGGAGCCGCCGCAGTCCGGCGGTCGCCCGTTCGGGCAGGCGGAGCGGGAACCGCCCGTCGGCCGTCCACACTCCGACGGCCGCGATGGCCCCGGCGACGACCGGCAGATGCAGCAGCGCGCTGAGCGGATCGACGTGCAGCGGCCCGGTCGAGGCGTACAGCACGGCCGCCATGCCGACCAGCAGATAGCCGCCGGTCACCCAGGCGAAGGCGGTGCGCGGATCGACGACGGACTCCTCGGGCACCCACTGCCCCTCGCCCTCTTCGGGCTCGGCCTGGTAGACGGCGTGCTGGGCGGCGCGGTAGAGCAGCCAGCACGGCACCACGCTGAGCACCAGCGGGGTCAGCCCGACGGGCGCGGTGTGGCCGGAGAGCGTCTCGGTGCGCACGAGGTCGGCGCCATGGCCGAGCAGCCACAGGTCGGCGGCGACGTGCAGGGCTCCGTCCGGGCTGCTGTCGGGGGACGAGGAAGTGATCCACAGCAGCAGTACGACCACGGCGAGCGTGCCGAGGCCGAGCCCCGCGGCGACCACCCCGCCGAGGAACGCCTCCCTGATGGCGGAGGAGCGCCGGGGCGCGGAACGGCCGCGTGAGGACACCGACGGGCTGCGATCGGTCGTTTGCGTCACATGGCCATGCTGCCAATAACAGCCGTTTCATCCTTACATCAAGGGTTTGGTCGCCGTGTCGCGGCTAGTCCGCTTATGCGTCTTTTATCGATCTGTGGGATGAATGGGTGGCTTGCCGTGTTCCACCCCTGGGTATCGTCGCCCGGGAACGCCGCGGGCCCGCACCACGTGGTGGTGCGGGCCCGCGGCGTGGAACCGTGGCGGCCTCAGCCGGCCAGCGCGGCGCGCGCCAGGCGCGCGGTCTCGGACGGGGTCTTGCCGACCTTCACGCCCGCGGCCTCGAGGGCCTCCTTCTTCGCCTGGGCGGTGCCGGAGGAGCCGGAGACGATGGCGCCCGCGTGGCCCATCGTCTTGCCCTCGGGCGCGGTGAAGCCCGCCACATAGCCGACGACCGGCTTGGTGACGTTGGCCTTGATGAAGTCCGCGGCCCGCTCCTCGGCGTCGCCGCCGATCTCGCCGATCATCACGATCAGGTCGGTGTCGGGGTCGGCCTCGAAGGCGGCCAGGGCGTCGATGTGGGTGGTGCCGATGATCGGGTCACCGCCGATACCCACACAGGACGAGAAGCCGATGTCCCGCAGCTCGTACATCATCTGGTAGGTCAGCGTGCCGGACTTCGACACCAGACCGATCCGGCCGGGCTTGGTGATGTCGGCCGGGATGATGCCCGCGTTCGACTGACCCGGCGTGATCAGACCCGGGCAGTTCGGGCCGATGATGCGCGTCTTGTTGCCCTTCTTGCCCGCGTAGGCCCAGAAGTTGGCGGTGTCGTGGACCGCGATGCCCTCGGTGATCACGACAGCGAGCGGAATCTCGGCGTCGATCGCCTCGATGACCGCGTCCTTGGTGAACTTCTCCGGGACGAAGATGACCGTGACATCGGCGCCGGTGGCGTCGATGGCCTCCTTGACGGAGCCGAAGACCGGGATCTCGGAGCCGTCGAAGTCCACGGTGGTGCCGGCCTTGCGCGGGTTCACGCCACCGACGATGTTGGTGCCCGAGGCAAGCATCCGACGGGTGTGCTTCTGCCCCTCGGACCCGGTCATCCCCTGGACGATGACCTTGCTTTCCTTGGTGAGGAAGATAGCCATGGTTTCTGGTGACCTCGTCCCTTACTTCGCAGCCAGCTCGGCGGCACGCTCGGCCGCGCCGTCCATGGTGTCCACCTGCTGTACGAGCGGGTGGTTGGCATCGGTGAGGATCTTGCGACCCAGCTCCGCGTTATTGCCGTCGAGGCGCACGACCAGCGGCTTGCTGACATCCTCGCCCTTGGACTTCAGCAGCTCCAGGGCCTGGACGATGCCGTTGGCGACGGCGTCGCAGGCGGTGATGCCGCCGAAGACGTTGACGAAGACCGACTTGACGTCCGGGTCGCCGAGGATGATCTCGAGACCGTTGGCCATCACCTCGGCGGAGGCGCCACCGCCGATGTCGAGGAAGTTGGCGGGCTTCACACCGCCGTGGGTCTCACCCGCGTAGGCGACGACGTCGAGGGTCGACATGACCAGACCCGCGCCGTTGCCGATGATGCCGACCTCGCCGTCCAGCTTGACATAGTTGAGGCCCTTGGCCTTGGCGGCCGCCTCGAGGGGGTTGGCCGCGGCCTTGTCCTCGAGCGCCTCGTGCTCGGGCTGGCGGAAGGCGGCGTTCTCGTCCAGGGAGACCTTGCCGTCCAGCGCGATGACCTTGCCGTCTTCGGTCTTGACCAGCGGGTTGACCTCGACCAGCAGGGCGTCTTCCTTGATGAAGACGGTCCACAGCTTCTGGAGGACCTCGACGACCTGGTCCGCGATCTCGGCCGGGAACTTCGCGGCGGCGACGATCTCGGCGGCCTTCTCCTGGGTCACGCCCTCGATCGCGTCCACCGGGATCTTGGCGAGCGCCTCGGGGTTCTGCTCCGCGACGACCTCGATCTCCACGCCGCCCTCGACGGAGGCCATGGCGAGGAAGGTCCTGTTGGTGCGGTCCAGAAGGAAGGAGACGTAGTACTCCTCCTTGATGCTCGCGGTCTCGGCGAGCATCACCTTGTGGACCGTGTGGCCCTTGATGTCCATGCCCAGGATCTGGGTCGCCTTCTCGACGGCGTCGTCCGGGTCGGAGGCCAGCTTGACGCCGCCCGCCTTACCGCGGCCGCCCGTCTTGACCTGCGCCTTGACGACCGCGCGGCCGCCCAGTCGCTCGGCCACCTCGCGCGCCGCCCCAGGCGTGTCGATGACTTCACCGGCCAGCACCGGTACACCGTGCTTGGCGAAGAGGTCCTTCGCCTGGTATTCGAACAGGTCCACGCGCGTCCGTCCCTTTTCCATGGATTTCGCGGTCGTTATCTGCGCGGGCGTGCCGCGGGGGCAGCGTGAGGACGCGATCTATAACGAGGGCGGCACACGTTCGCCGGGTACGCGGCATGTCCGTCTCGCAGGTTATCTCCGCAGGACGTGCGGCCCTAAATCGCAGATCACACTGGAGCGGTGATTACGGTCACAGATCGCGACCGTTTCCATCTATCTCGATACGACAACCGGGCAGCCCCCTCCCCAACGGGGGCTGCCCGGTCGATGTCGTCTGTCTTACGGTTTTACCGATGTCCGGCTTTCACAGCGTGACCGCCGTACGCCCGCCGGAGCGATCAGATGGTCGGGAGCGTGCCCGGAACGGTCGGCAGCTCCACCGGAACCTGCGGGAGGTCGGTCGGCAGCTGCGGCAGCTCGGCGGGCAGCTGCGGCAGCTCGGCCGGAACGGTCGGCAGGTCGGCCGGGAGCTGCGGGAGGTCGGCCGGGAGCTGCGGCAGCTCGGCGGGGACCTGCGGGAGGTCGGCCGGAACGGTCGGCAGGTCGCCCGGGAGCTGCGGGAGGTCGGCCGGCAGGACTGGGAGGGCCGGGATGTTGGCGGCGTCGGTCAGGTCGGTGGGCAGCGCCGGGATCAGGCTCAGCGCACCGTCCTTGGCGTTCCCCACGGTGGTCTGGGCGTTCGCGACCACGCCCGTGGCCAGGTCCTGGGCGAACGGCACGGTGGTGCCCGCCAGGTCCTGCGCGAACGGAAGGGCGGTGGACGGCACGCTCACCACGACCGGCACCAGGCGGTCGACGGTGTCCTGGGCGGCCGGGATCACGTTGGAGGCGGTGCCCAGCGCGAAGCCCTCGGCACTGCCGGTCACGACGTCGACGTACGGGGTGGTGCGGGCCACAGCGTCGTCGGCCAGCGCACCGGTGTCACCGACGGTCTGCTGGGCGACCGGGACGACCTTGACCACGAGGCGGTGCACGGCGGGCGGCAGGAGGTCCGAGGCCACACCGTCCACGACGGGCTGGGTGGTGCCGACGACACCCTGGACCTTGCCGGTCAGCTCCTCCGGGCGGATACCGGCGCCGGAGAGGGAGGCGAGCAGGTCATTGGCCGAACCCGGGGCGGAGGGCAGCTTCGGGGTGGCGGGGAGCTGGGCGGGCAGCTCGCCCGTGACGCTGTCGACGTTCGGCAGCGCGCCGGTGGGCAGCGCGGAGGTGTCGGGCAGGGTCGGCAGCGAGCCCAGGCCGGGGAGGCTGGGCACCACACCGGGGACCTCGCCGGTGGGCAGGTCGAGGTCGGTGGTCTTCTTGACGGTCTTCTCGACGCCCTTGACCGCCTTGTGGGCCTTCTTGACGATCTTGTCCGGCTTGGCGGCGACGTCGCCGGTGAGGCCGTCGGTGGTGTCCTCGACGGTCTTGGTGACGTCAGAGACCCGCGGCAGGTTGGCCCCGCCGGGGACGCGGTCCCGCACGGGGGCGGTGACGCCGTCCACGGTGGAGGCGGCGCCGTCCACGGTGTTCTTCACGGTGTCGGTCACCTTGGAGGTGTCGGCCACACCGCCGGTCACGCCGTCGACCGTCTTGGTCACCTTGTCGGTCGGCAGGGTCTTGTTCACCGTCTTGGTGACGCCGTCCACGGTGCTGGTGACGCCGTCGGTGGCGGGCGCGGCCGGGTTCTCGGCGGCGTTGGCGGCGGCGGAACCGAGCGCCCAGATACCGGTGGCGGCAGCGGCTACGAGGATGGAGCGGCGAAGGTTGTTACGCATGGTGGAGGAAGTCCTTCGAAGTCAAGAGGGGTTTCGGACGGGCAGACCTGACCCGCCCCCGCGCGGCAGGTCTCAACAGACGGGGGTGAGGTCTGCCCTAGCCGGGGAATTCGAGGACTTCGTTGAACCGCTCGCGCGTCGGCGCCGAGCTCTCCATGCGGACCGTGCCGGGCTTCAGCCCGAACGACGGCACACCGGACGGCGGAAGAGCGGCATGGGTGTTCCCGCCACGGGAAGTGCCGCTGTCGCCGGTGCACTGGGAGGTGGCCCCCATCGGGGACCGCGGAAGGGGCAGCGGCGCCGGAGCGCCACCGTCCGGACCGGTACCGGATGCCGCCACCCGCACGGCGGGACCGTGCCCGGTGTGGGAGGCGGGCTCGTCGTCGTGGGTGACGACGGCCGGGGTGTGCACCTCGGGCCCCATCGGGGCCGCGGCGGCGGGTGCCGCCTTGTGCACGGTCACCGGCTCGGCCTCGGCCGCGGGCCGCTCGGCGGCCGGGTCGTTGTGCGCCATGGAGCCCTGGGGGCCCATGCCGACCGCCTCACCGAGGCCGACGTCGGGAAGGCGCACCGGCAGCTTGCCCGCCGCGGTGTCGCCGACCAGGTCGTCTATCGGCTTGGTGATCTTCTGCGCCTGCTGCTCGACCGGCTCCTGTATGGGCCGCACGGCCTCCCGTACGACGTCCTGCGCCGTCTGGGTGGTGCGCGCCACCACGGGCTCCACCCGCTGCCGCGCCCGCTCGACACCCGAGGGGTCGAGCAGCCGGGACACGCTGGAGCGGTCGAGCGACGCGTCCGTGGCACCGCCCCGGTCGCTCTTCTCGGCGGCCTGGGCGCTGCCGCCGAAGAGGAACGCCAGGGCCAGGAAGCCGCCGAGGAAGAGCGCCGCCAGCAGCGCCCGCCGCGCGGCCACCGTGCGCGGCAGGCGCACGGCGACAGGCATGGCGGACACAACAGACACGAGCGGAGCCTTCCGGGAGTACGAGGCGTACAACGGGCACGTAAGCGTGGCGATATGGCTTGTGGGCCGCACTCAGCAGGACGAAATAGCCAACCAGATGGCCGGATTCATGTCCTGGGCGACGGGGATGATCCTTGCACGACCCACTGGGGTCGGCGCAAGCCCCGGATCACTGATGCATCGCCATGTCCGGTATAGGCAGTTGGCGCCGCTCGATGGCGGCGGCCATCACCTCCGGGAAGAGATCGGGGGTACAGGCGAAGGCGGGCGCGCCCAGCGCGGCCAGCGCCGCCGCGTGTTCGCGGTCGTAGCTCGGCGCCCCCTCGTCGGACAGCGCGAGCAGCGCCACGAACTGCACCCCGGACGCCTTCATCGCGGCGACCCGCCCCAGCATCTCCTCGCGTATGCCGCCCTCGTAGAGGTCGCTGATGAGGACGACGACGGTGTCGGCGGGCCGGGTGATCTGCGACTGGCAGTAGGCCAGCGCGCGGTTGATGTCGGTGCCGCCGCCGAGTTGGGTGCCGAAGAGGACGTCCACCGGATCGTCGAGCTCCTCGGTCAGGTCGACCACGGAGGTGTCGAAGACGACCAGCCGGGTGGCGAGGGAGCGCATCGAGGCGAGCACGGCGCCGAAGACCGAGGCGTAGACCACGGAGGCGGCCATCGACCCGGACTGGTCGATACACAGCACCACGTCCTTCTTCACTCCGCGCGCCGCGCGCCCGAACCCGATCAGCCGCTCGGGCACGACCGTCCGGTGGTCGGGCAGGTAGTTCTTGAGGTTGGCCCGGATGGTGCGGTCCCAGTCGATGTCCCGGTGGCGCGGGCGGCTGATCCGGGCGGAACGGTCGAGCGCTCCGGTGAGGGTGGCGCGGGTGCGGGTCGCCAGCCGCTTCTCCAGATCCGCGACGACCTTACGGACGACGGCCCGAGCGGTGTTCTTGGTCGTCTCCGGCATCGCCTTGTTGAGGGACAGCAGGGTGCCCACGAGGTGGACGTCCGCCTCCACGGCCTCCAGCATCTCCGGCTCCAGCAGGAGCGCGGACAGCCCCAGCCGGTCGATGGCGTCGCGCTGCATGACCTGGACGACGGAGGTGGGGAAGTACGTACGGATGTCGCCGAGCCAGCGGGCCACTTGGGGCGCGGAGCCGCCGAGCCCGCCGGAGCGCGCGCCGCTCGCCGCGCCCTGGGAGCCGCCGCCGCGCCCGGCGGTCGCACCGTCGCCGCCGGAGCCACCACCGCCCCCGGAGCCGTAGAGGGCCTCGAGCGTGCGGTCCATGGCGGCGTCGGCCCCGCTGAGCGAGCAGCCGGTGCCGTCGGCGCCCTGGCCGCCGAGCACCAGCCGCCAGCGCCGCAGCCGCTCCTGATCACCTTGGCTGTGGCCGTGGTTGGGGTCGGCGCCGCTGTGGGGGGCCTCACCGTGGGAGGCGGGGGCGCTGTGGGGGGCCTGGTCGCTGTGGGAGGCGGGGGCGCTGTGAGGGGCGGGGGCGCTGTGAGGGGCGTTGCCGCCCCGCGGGTCAGTGCCGCCGCGCGGGGCGCCGTGCGGGTCGGCGTGCGGTTCGCCGTGCGGGTCGGCGTCGCTGTGAAGGGCGCCGTGCGTCATCGGGCTGCCTCCATGGTGTCGTTGGCGTGCGGAGCGGGATCGAGGCCCAGCAGCATGCGCACGGTCGATACGACGGCCGCCGCGCGGTCCGGGTCCAGCCCGGGGCCG
Organism: Streptomyces malaysiensis subsp. samsunensis; assembly: GCF_024519315.1. Lineage (GTDB taxonomy): Bacteria > Actinomycetota > Actinomycetes > Streptomycetales > Streptomycetaceae > Streptomyces > Streptomyces malaysiensis. Next base: position 89,320 of record NZ_JANIIC010000008.1, read on the forward strand.
AAACCGGGTGCGGCGGGGGCGCCTTGGCCGCCGGTGGGCCCGTCGACCGAGGGGCCCCGGCGGACCAGCTCGCCCAGGGTGCGGCGCACACCCGTGTCGTACGCGGAGAAGGTGCGCCGCAGCAGGGGCAGCACATCGGTGAACGCCTCGGCGGGAACGGAGATCAGCCAGCGGTCCACCAGGCCGAGCAGCCGCTCGTCGTGGACCAGCAGCATGCCGCCGCCCGCACCGCCGCCGATGAACCCCTCGATCCAGGAGGCCGCTTCGGGCGGCTGGGTGCCGGGCGAGAGCGCGAGCCCCATCAGCCGGGCCGCCTCGTCCTCGGCGAGCCGGCCGTCGTCCAGCAGCAGCCGCGCGGCGCGGCCCCGGATCAGCCCGGGGGTGGCGGGGGTGCCATCGCGCCCGGCGAGGGAGCGCAGCATGGCCGCCCAGCGGGCCCGCAGTCCGTCGGCGGCGCCGGGCCCGGCGGATCGCGTCTCCGCCGGCCGTGCGCCGGTTTGCGTGTGTGGCCGCCCCTCCGTCCCGGTCTCCGTCTCCGCCCCTGCCCCCGTCGCCGCTGCCCCGGTCTCCGTCGCTGTCTCCGACAGCAGCCCGATCGCCCGGTGCACGGCCTCCATATGGCGACGCATCTCGGCGGCGCCGTCGGCGTCGAGGCCGACGCAGGCGGGCGGCAGCCCGACCAGGATCCGCTCGGTCAGCCCCACCGCGACCTCGCCGAGCGCGGCGGTGTCGGTGCCCCGTACGTCGCCGTAGCGCACCGAGCGCACCAGGGCGGGCAGGGCCTGGGCGAGATGGCCGACGTCCGCGTCGAGCGCGGCACGGTCGGCGAGCGAGCGCATCACGACGGGAAGGGCCCCGGAGAGCCCCGCGAGCAGACAGCGCTCGGCCAGCTCGGTGACCTCGGCGAGCCCCTTGGCGCTCCGGGCCTCGGTCTCCGCCTTGGCGGTGGCCGCCGACAGCACCGTGGTGCCCCACACCCCCGCCTCGGCGACGCGCACCGACAGCTCCGGCTCCCACCGCAGCCGCCAGGTCTCCCGGAAGGTGCCCGTGCTGCCGCGGGAGACGGCCGGGGTGCCCCAGTCGACGCCCAGCAGCCGCAGCCGGTGCAGCAGCCGGCTGCGCCCGGCGTCGGTCTCCTTGCGCAGGTCCAGCTCCTGCTCGCGCTCCAGCGCCTCGGGCTTGAGCCGCAGCGAGCGCTGCGTGCGTGTCAGATCGCGCTGAAGCGGCACCGCCGGGGCCGTCTCGGGCACTTCGCCCAGGACGTCGCCGACCACCAGCCGGTCCCGCACCAGCGCGATCGGCACATCGGAGCCCTCGCACATCACCGCTCTGACGGCGTCGAGGGTCTCAGCGAGCCCGGCGAGCGGACGCCCGCGCATGGCGGCCAGGGTTTCGGCGAGCCTTACGGCCTCGATGACATGGGCCGAGGAGACCGAGAAGTCCTCGGCCCGCAGCAGCCCGGCGACCTTGGTGAGCCAGCGCTCGACGGGCCGGTCCTGGGCGTGGAAGAGATGGTCGTACCAGCCCGGTGAGGTGATGCCCGCCCCGTATCCGCTGTGCCGCGCCAGCCGCCGGTGCGTCCAGGGCACCCAACTGATCTCGGTCTTGACCTTGGGCAGCCCCTTGAGGAGCTTGCGGTCCGCCGTCACGCTGGTCCGCTCCCCCAGCGCCGGTACGTGCCAGGCCCCACAGACGACGGCGACCTCGTCGTCCCCGAACTCCCGCCGCGCCTCGCGCAGCCGCAGCCGCATATGGGCCTCGCGCACGGCGTCGTCCTCGTGCCCGCCATGCCCGTACTCGGCGCGCAGCGCCGCCATGGCCTCCGCCACGGCCGTGAACGCCTCCGTACCGCCGGTGCCGCGGTGCTCGATGACGTCCTCCCACCAGCGCTCCGGATCGTCGTATCCGGCCGCCTCAGCGAGGACGGACAGCGGATCGACGCGCAGCCGCTCGGCGGAACGGGCGGCCGGAGCGGCCGGAGCACCCTGGCCGCCCGGATCCGCCGGGGCGCCCGGATCCGCCGGACCGCGCGGGTCGGCCTGGTCGCCCAGGTTCGCCTGATCTCCCGGGGCCGCCGGATCGCCCGGTGTGGGAGCACCAGCCGGGGCAGACGCGACCGCCGGGGCAGGCTCAGCTGCCGGATCGGGCGGGACCGCCGGGGCGGGCGGACCGGTCGGGGCGGGCTCGGCCGCCCGGGTCTCCTTCGCCGACATGGCCAGCGAGTTGGCCGCCGGGAGGTCGATGAACCGTACGGGCACCTCGTGGGCCAGCGCCCACTGGATGGCCGCCCACTCCGGGGAGAACCCGGCCAGCGGCCAGAATCCGGCGCGCCCCGGGTCGTCCGCGGCGTGGGCGAGCAGCGCGACGGGCGGGCGCATGTCCTTCTCGGCGGCGAGCCGCACGATCGCGTCCGCCTCCGGCGGCCCCTCGATCAGCACCACCCGAGGCGCACGCGCCTCCAGCGCAGCCCGCACCGCTCGCGCCGACCCTGGTCCGTGGTGGCGCACCCCCAGCAGCAGCGGGCCCGCGGCCCGCGCCTTCGGGGCGCCCGTCATGCGGTCACCTCTCGGCACGCGCGGTAGAAGTCCTTCCAGCCGTCGCGCTCGCGAACCACCGTCTCCAGGTACTCCTGCCAGATGACGCGGTCGGCCGCCGGATCGCGGACGACCGCGCCCAGGATGCCCGCGGCCACATCGCCCGCCCTCAGCACGCCGTCGCCGAAGTGGGCGGCGAGGGCGAGGCCACTGGTGACCACGGAGATGGCCTCGGCCGTCGACAGCGTGCCCGAGGGCGACTTCAGCTTCGTACGGCCGTCGCCGGTCACCCCGTCGCGCAGCTCGCGGAAGACCGTGACCACGCGGCGGATCTCCTCGACGCCCTCAGGGACCTCAGGGAGCTCCAGCGAGCGGCCGATCTGGGCGACGCGGCGCGAGACGATGTCGACCTCGTCGTCCGGGGTCGCGGGCAGCGGCAGCACGACCGTGTTGAAGCGGCGGCGCAGAGCGCTGGAGAGTTCATTGACCCCGCGGTCGCGGTCGTTGGCGGTCGCGATCAGATTGAAGCCGCGGACCGCCTGGACCTCTGCCCCCAGCTCCGGGATCGGCAGCGTCTTCTCGGACAGGATGGTGATCAGTGTGTCCTGCACATCGGCCGGGATGCGCGTCAGCTCCTCCACGCGCGCGGTCATGCCGTCCGCCATCGCGCGCATCACCGGGCTCGGCACGAGCGCGTCGCGGCTCGGGCCGTGGGCGAGGAGCTGGGCGTAGTTCCACCCGTATCGGATGGCCTCCTCGGGCGTGCCGGCGGTGCCCTGGACGAGCAGTGTCGAATCACCGCTGACCGCGGCGGCCAGATGCTCGGAGACCCATGTCTTGGCGGTGCCTGGCACGCCGAGCAGCAGCAGGGCGCGGTCGGTGGCGAGGGTGGTGACGGCGACCTCGACGATGCGGCGCGGGCCCACGTACTTGGGTGTGATCACGGTGCCGTCGGGCAGCGTGCCGCCGAGCAGATAGGTGGCGACCGCCCACGGCGACAGCCGCCATCGCGCGGGACGGGGGCGGTCGTCGGCCGCGGCGAGCGCGCTCAGCTCGGCGGCGAAGGCGTCCTCCGCATGTGGACGCAGCGCTTCCGCGGCTCCGGCGGTCTCTGCCGACCCGCTCATATCGGTGGATTCGGTTCCGGGCACAGTGACGGTCACAGCTCCCCCACGACTCGTTTTCTCGTTCCGTTTCCGGACGCGTGAACCACACTGCACCACCCCACTGACAACCGGGCCCCGGTCGGAAAACGCCCAGGTCAGGGCGATTGTCAGTGGGTGCCCGTACCGTCGCAGACATGAATCCGCAGGGGGAACGCTGGACGGCGGAGCAGGTGCTGGCCCTGGCTCCTGACGCCGCGTCACGCACAGCGGGCAGCAAGCTCGCCGTGACCGGCAAGTGGTCGGGCGCGGGCGCGCTCGGGCGGGCGGTGTGGGGGCTGTGCGCGGGCAGCGGCAGCAAGCCGTACCAGACCGTCGTCGATCTGAACGGGCCCGGTTATCGGTGCAGTTGCCCGAGCCGGAAGTTCCCGTGCAAGCACGCGCTGAGCCTGCTGTTGCGGTGGGCTTCCGGCGAGGGGGGCGTGCCCGCGAGCGAGGAGCCGCCGGAGTGGGCCGAGCAGTGGCTCGGCGGCCGGCGGGAGCGGGCCGCGAAGCTCGCCGCCGCGGCCCGGGATGGGGGCCCGGGCCGCGGCGGTGAGACGAGGGAAGACGCGGGGAGAGGGGGGAGCGCGGGCGCGGCCGATCCGGAGGCGGCGCGCCGCCGCGCCGAGCGGCGGGCCCAGCGCATCGCCGCGGGCGCCACGGAGTTGGAGCGGCGCCTCGCCGATCTGCTCCGCGACGGTCTGGCCGCCGCCGACCGCGCCGGGTATGGGGCGTGGGACGAGACGGCCGCGCGGATGGTCGACGCCCAGGCCCCGGGTCTCGAGACACGGGTGCGGGAGCTGGCGGCGATTCCGTCGTCCGGTCCGGGGTGGCCCGCCCGGCTGCTGGAGGAATGCGCGCTGGCGCACCTGCTCAACCAGGGCTTCCTCCACCTGGAGCGGCTCCCGGAGAAGCTGGCCGCCACCACGCGCACCCGCGTGGGCCTCGCCACTCCGTTGGCCGAGCTGCTGGCGGCCGAGGAGGCGATCCGGGACCGCTGGCTGGTTCTGGGCCGCCAGGACGGCACGGACGGCAGGCTGACCACCCGCAGGATCTGGCTGCGGGGCGAGCGCACGCACCGTATGGCGCTGCTGCTCTCGTTCAGCGCCCCCGGCCAGTCGCCCGAGCTCGCGCTGCCCACCGGCCTGGTGCTCGACGCCGACCTCACGTATTACCCGGCGGCCCGGCCCCTGCGTGCCGCGATCGGCACCCGGCACGGGGAGGCGCCGCAGGACCCGTCTCCAGCTCCGCCCCCGGCCTCGGAGGGGTGCGATGCGCCCCGGGCCCCCGAGGGATGCGATGTCGATACCGCGCTCGCGGCCTATGGAGCGGCGCTCGGGGAGGATCCATGGCTGGACGGCTGGCCGGTCGTGCTCGCCGATGTGGTGCCGGTCCCGGGGGAGGACGGATGGCAGCTGGCGGATGAGCGGAGCGGCTCGGCGCTGCCCGTCGATCCGCGCTGCGCGGGGCGCACCGATCTATGGCAGCTGATGGCGATATCCGGCGGTGGCCCGGTCACCGTCTTCGGCGAGTGCGGCCATCGCGGCTTCTCGCCCATCACCGCCTGGGATCCGACCCCCGTCCCGCTCATCGGCGCAGCAGCGCAGGGAGGCACCCGTTGACCAGTACGACCCCCACCACGTCCGCCCTGTCCACCACCGCCACCGCATCCACCACCTCCACCACCTCCGTCGCCTCCGTCGCCTCCGTCGCCTCCGTCGCCTCCTGGGACGATCTCGTCGCGGCCGCGCTGCTGGGCACCGAGCGGCGCACCCCGCCCGTCGCGCCGCGCCCCGGGCAGGACGCGCCGTCCGCCCTGCTGGACGCGGCCGCGCTCAGCACCGTGCGGCGGCGGGCCGGGCTGCGGCCCGCGCCCGCCCGGCCGCTCCCTGGCCGGGCGCCCGAGGATCCGCGGCCGGCGCTGCCCACGGCCGCCCGCAGCAGGCTGGCGCTGCTGCTCGCCGACCGTTCGGCGCCGGGGCGCGGCGGTCCGCGCTCCGCGCCCGACCTCGCCGAGTTGCTGCCGCAGTGGCTCGCGCTGGCCAATCACCACGGCTATCGGGTGCCCGACGCGCTGCTCCCGGCGCTTCTGGACGCGGCCCGCGCCCGCACCGATCTGCGGCCCGAGGCGCTGACGCTCGGCGGGCCCCGCGCGCTGTGGCTGGCCCGGCTCAACCCGGACTGGAAGTTCGCGCTCCGGGGCGCGGCGGGCCGGGCTCCCACACCGCTCCCGGAGCCGTCCGACGTGGCCGCCGCCCCGGACGACGAACAGCGGCTGTGGGAGGAGGGGCTGTTCGCCGAGCGAGTGTCGCTGCTGGCGTTGGCGCGCCACCGCGACCCCGCGGCGGGGCTGGCGCTGCTCAGCGGCACCTGGTCGACCGAGCGGGCCGAGGACCGGCTGATGTTCCTGGACTCGCTGCGCGACGATCTCTCCCCGTCCGATGAGCCGTTCCTCGAACAGGCGCTGTCCGACCGCAGCCGGAACGTCCGGGCGACCGCCGCCGAGCTGCTCTCCGCCCTCCCCGGCTCCGCGCTCGCCGCACGCATGGCCGAGCGGTCGCGGGGCTGTGTGGCGCTGACCACCGACGAGCCGACCGCCGGGGAGCGGATAGCCGTCCGGCCGCCGGACGAATGCGACAGCGGAATGCAGCGCGACGGCATCGTGGCCAAGCCGCCCTCCGGCCGGGGGAAGCGGTCGTGGTGGCTGAGCCAGTTGGTGGAGGCGACCCCGCTGGACCGCTGGAGCGAATGGTTCGGCGGACGCACTCCCGCCGAGATCGTGGCGCTGCCCGTCACGGACGGCTGGCAGGCGGATCTGCACGCGGCCTGGTGCCGGGCCGCGGTGCGGCAGCGCAGCGCCGAGTGGTGCCGTGCGCTGCTCGGCACCCCGGCGGTCGCGCCGGTCACCGCGGGCGAGGCGGCCCCGGCCGCCTGGCGGGACCCGGCGAAGCTGCTGTCCGCGCTGCCCGCTCGGGAACGGGCGGAGTGGGTGGCCGAGTTCATCGCGTCCCACGGGCTGTCCGACGCCTTCCGGCTGCTCGGGGTGTGCACGGTGCCCTGGGCCGAGCCGCTGGGCCGTGCCGTCGTGGACGCCCTGGACATCGCACGCGACGCGGGCAGCTACCCCTGGAGCTTCAGCGGCGTCATGGGCCTGGCCGAGCGCTGTCTGGACCCGTCACAAGCGGACCGCCTCGAAGTGCTGACGGCGATACCGGACGAAACGGAGGGGGCCGCGCCGGGGGCCGGAGGCTACTGGGCGGAGGCGTTCCAGCGGCTGGTGGGCACCCTCCGCCTGAGAGCAGCCATGCAAGCGGAACTCGCCCCAGCGTGATCCCGAACGGGGTCCGGCCCGGCAGATCCCCCTGGGCCCGGCCCGCGCCTGGGCCCAGGGGCCCCGTCCCCTGCCGGGGTCCGGCCCGTGCTCACGTACCGGGATCGCTCCGGAGCCCCGGTCGCGCTACAGGTCCACAGGCCGAGCTCAGGCCCAGGCCGGGCTTCGGGGCACGGGCGTCGTGCTCGGCGGCGGGCCGGGCATCAGGCTCCGGAGCGGGCTCCGGCATCATGCCCCCCGGGACGAGCCCGGCCTCAGGCTCCCGCCCGATAGTCGGCCCCGTCCCTTGCCGGGGTCCGGCCCGTGCTCACGTACCGGGATCGCTCCGGAGCCCCGGTCGCGCTACAGGTCCACAGGCCGAGCTCAGGCCCAGGCCGGGCTTCGGGGCACGGGCGTCGTGCTCGGCGGCGGGGCCGGGCATCAGGCTCCGGAGCGGGCTCCGGCATCATGCCCCCGGGGCAAGCCCGGCCTCAGGCTCCCGCCCGATAGTCCGATAGCCGGACCTGTCCCCTGCCATACAGCAGCGGTGCCGGGGCGTAGCCGGGCAGCGCGCCGACCGGCACTCCGACGGCAGGTCAGGCAGCCACCGGGCGGACGTTCTTGCGTACCCAGTCCACGATGGACGTCGTTGTCGCGCCCGGGGTGAAGATTTCGGCTACGCCCTGCTCCTTGAGCGGGGGGATGTCCGCCTCGGGGATGATCCCGCCGCCGAAGACCTTGATGTCCTCCGCCTCGCGCTCCCGCAGCAGCTCCAGCACCTTGGCGAACAGGGTCATATGGGCACCGGACAGAATGGAAAGGCCGATCGCGTCGGCGTCCTCCTGGATCGCGGTGTCGACGATCTGCTCGGGCGTCTGGTGGAGCCCGGTGTAGATGACCTCCATGCCCGCGTCGCGCAGCGCCCGCGCGATCACCTTCGCCCCGCGGTCGTGGCCGTCCAGCCCCGGCTTGGCCACCACCACACGGATCGGACCGGTCACACCCATCGCAGCCTCCAAGCCCTTCACACCATCCCCCGCATCGACGTGAACGAACGTTATCTCCAGCATCCCCTACCCGGCAGTTTCGCGGCGCGCAGCGAGGGGGAAATCACACGTGGGACACGTTCGCTGAAGGCCGCACCCGCACCTGCATACGCATCCGCATCCGCGCATGCCGCGCATCCGCCGCGCGGACACCGCATACGCTTCGGGCCGGCCACATCAGGGGAGCCGCAGCGGGGACCGTCGCACCGCGCAGCGCCACCGCGAGCCGCATGGCGCCGCGGTGCGGCGGGCGGTCCCGCGTCACGCGGTCACAGCGCCGATCACCGTGTGGTGGCCGGGCATCCGGCCACCACACGACCGAAGTCGCCCTGACCGGGACCCATGACCACGGCCGACACCGACCGAAGCGACCGGCTGCCCATGAGGGCATGCGGGAGGGGCGCCTCCAGCCGCCTTCCGCACGCCACACCCCGGGAGGTCGGCCGCCATGGGCCTCGTACACATCCAGCACACCCCGGCACACCCGGCACACCCGGCACAGCAAGGCCATCCAGGCCGTTCGGCCCATCCATGCCATCCGGGCCGTCCGGGCCATCGCCCTCGACCTGGTGTTTCTCGCCTGGCATCCGCCAGGTCGAGGAGGTCTGCGCCCGCACCGGCCACAGCCAGGTGGATGTCATCGGGCACGACCTGGGCGGTCTGATCGCCCGTCACTACGTCCAGCGCCTCGGCGGGGACACCCGCGCCCACACCCTGGTGACGCTCGGCACCCCGCACGGCGGCACGCGTATCGCGCCCCTGTTGTCCGCACATCCACTCGTGCGCCAGATGTGCCCGGACTCCGAGGTGATAACGGAGTTGCGGCAGCCTGCCCCTGATTGCCATACGCGATTCATCGCTTTCTGGAGCGATGTGGATCAGTTGATGATCCCGGCGGTGACGGCCCGGATAGACCATCCGGATGTGATCTCCCAGAACATCCGCGTCAACGGAATCGGACATCTCGCCCTGGCGGTGCATTCCGCCGTGGCCACGGGGATCCACGAGGCCCTGGACACCGCCGACGAGGCGTCGGCGGGCGCCTCCGGCGCGTTCTCAAAGCTTCCGAAGCCCCGAAATTGCCGAACGTCAATCGAACACCCGGCCAAGGATGCACGTACAGTCAGCCGAAAGACGGCCAAATGCCCTTTGCCATGATGCTCAAAACTCACTGAAGATTGTCGCTGCCGCGTACTGCCGGGTACAGTCGCCGCTAATTCTCCTGCAGCCTAGGCGAAAGAGAAGTTGGTGGTGAACGACCGTCACCCGTCGGGGGCCTCTCCGACCGTCCCCGCTCCCGACGCCTCATATCCGTACGACGAGGCTTACGGTCAGCGTCAGGACATAGCGCACGGCTACGCCGGGTACGACGGCTACTCCACCGGCAGCTTCACCCACCTCGCCACCGCCTACGGGGACGGCGACCCGCTCTACGGCGACGGCGACCCGCTCTTCGGCGCGCTTCCAGGCGCGTACGACGGCCAGCAGGGCGCCCACAGCGGTCAGTACGACGCCTCGCAGTGGGCCACCGTCGACCAGCAGCACACCGGGTCGTACGAAACGGGCCACTGCGACACAGGCCACTACGACACGGCCCATTACGACTCCGGCGCCTACGACACCACGATGTGGGGCGCCGCCGGCTCTCACCTGCCGACCGGCATCCCCGCCCAGCAGGACGCCGAGACCGGCGCCCAGTGGGACATCGGGGCCTGGGACACGGGCGCCACCGGCCACACCGAGATGCCGGAGCAGTGGGACCAGGGCGCGGGGTACGAGGCCGAGGCGTACACCTCGGGCGTGGACACCGGGCAGACCCAGTTCTGGGACGCCTCCGCCTACACGACCGTGGACGAGGCGCAGTTCGACCACTCCGGCCTCGACCAGCACGCCGGTCTTGACCAGCAGGGCTTCGACCAGCACGGCCTCGTCCACCGCCCCGGGCTCGACCAGTCAGGGTTCGACCAACGCGAGCGCGAGCCGAACAACTTCGAGCAGACAGCCGTCTTCGATCCGAACGCCTTCGATCAAGCCGCCGTCGACCAGACGGCCACTTTCGATCAAGCCGCGTTCGATCAAGCCGCGTTCGAGCAGGCCGCCGCGTTCGAGCAGGCCGCCGTCCCCGAGCAGCCCGGCGCCTTCGAGCACACCGCCGTCTTCGACCCGGTCAAGGACGACCAGCCGTACGATCCGGCCCCCGAAGCGGAACCTGAACCCGAGGCGGCGGCCGTGCGGGAATCCGCCCCCTCCCCCCGCCGGGAGGTGAGCCGCGGTCGCCGCCGTACCCCCTCGTCCCGGCCCAAGCGCTCCGCGCTCCTGACCGTCGCCGTCCCCTCCGTCTGCGCCCTGGGCGTCACCGCCGTGGCGGCCGCCTCGGTCAGCGGGATCGGAAGCGACAAGAAGGACGAGTCCACCACCCAGGCCGCCCCCGACACCGCGGCGGCCCCCGTGAAGCCCTCCGTCGCCAACAGCAAGCTGGACTCCCAGCTCGCCGGGGTCCGCGAAGGCGCCGACGACTTCCGCGACCGCGCCAGCCGCACCCAGGAGCGGATCGACCTCCAGGCACGCCAGGCAGCGGAGAAGAAGCGCAAGGCCGAGGAGGCGGCGCGCAAGGAGGCGCTACGCCCGAAGTTCGCGCTGCCCGTCGCCCAGCACGGCCTCAGCGCCATGTTCGGCCAGGCCGGTATCAACTGGATGTCGGTGCACACCGGCATCGACTTCCCGGTGAGCTACGGGACGCCCGTGATGGCCGCCACCGACGGCACCGTAACGACGCAGTGGAACGACGCCTACGGCAATATGGTCGTCCTGACCAGCCCGGACGGCACGGAGACCTGGTACTGCCACCTCAGCAGCGCCAAGATCCGCTCCGGAACGGTGAAGGCCGGGGACACCATCGCGTACTCCGGGAACTCCGGTAACTCCACCGGCCCCCATCTGCACTTCGAGGTCCACCCCGGCGGCGGCGCGGCCATCGACCCGCTGCCCTGGCTGCGCGGCCAGGGCCTCGACCCCACCTGATCCGGCAGGGCCGCCTCAGCCCCGGGCGCTGATCCCACAGCGCCACCGTGGCGCGCCACCGGCGCACCACGGCCGCGGGCCTACGCCTCGGCCTCGCCCGCTACAGCTTCTCCACCGGTGCGTACCGCAGCAGCAGCCGCTTGGGCTTCTCGTCACCGAAGTCGATCGTCGCCTCCGCGTTGTCCCCGCTGCCCTTCACCGCCACCACCGTGCCGAGCCCGAACGAGTCATGGGTGACCCGGTCGCCGATGGCCAGCGCGACCACCGGGCGCTCACTGGCCCGCCGGGTGGCGAACCCGCTGCCCCCGGCGCGCGAACGCGACGACGACAGACCGGACGACAGCCCTGACGGCGGGGTCGAGGCGGCGCCGCTCATGGACGCCGACGGGGTGGCGGGCCCGGTGCGCCGCCACCGCACATACTGGTCCGGGATCTCCTCCAGGAAGCGGGACGCCGGGTTGTACGCGGGCTGGCCCCATGCGCTGCGCATCGTCGAGCGGGTCAGATAGAGCCGCTCGCGGGCCCGGGTGATCCCCACATAGGCCAGCCGCCGCTCCTCCTCCAGCTCCTTGGTCTGGCCGAGCGCCCGCATATGCGGGAAGACGCCGTCCTCCATGCCGGTGAGGAAGACGACCGGGAACTCCAGGCCCTTCGCCGTGTGCAGCGTCATCAGCGTGATCACGCCGGAGCCCTCGGTGTCCTCGTCCGGGATCTGGTCGGAGTCGGCGACGAGCGCGACCTGCTCCAGGAAGTCCGCGAGGGTGCCGGGGTTCTCGCCCCGGTCCTGCTCGAACTCCAGGGCCACGGCCGCGAGCTCCTGGAGGTTCTCGATCCGGGTCTCGTCCTGCGGATCGGTGGACGTCTGGAGCTCGGCCAGATAGCCGGTGCGCTCCAGCACGGCCTCCAGGACGGTCGCCGGGCCCGCCCCGGACTCCACGATGGTGTGCAGCTCCTCCATGAGCGTGTTGAACCGCTTGACGGCGTTGGCCGAGCGGGCCGCCATGCCGTACGCCTCGTCGACCCGGCGCAGCGCCTGCGGGAAGGTGATCTTCTCGCGCAGGGCCAGCGCGTCGATCATGGCCTCCGCGCGCTCCCCGATACCGCGCTTGGGCACGTTCAGGATCCGGCGCAGCGGGACGGCGTCCTCGGGGTTGGCCAGCACCCGCAGATACGCGAGGACGTCGCGGACCTCCTTGCGCTCGTAGAAGCGCACCCCGCCGACGACCTTGTACGGCAGCCCGACCCGGATGAAGACCTCTTCGAAGACACGGGACTGGGCGTTGGTCCGGTAGAAGACCGCCACATCCCCGGCCCTGGCGTCGTCCGCGTCGGTCAGCCGGTCGATCTCGTCGGCGACGAACTGGGCCTCGTCGTGCTCGGTGTCGGCCACATAGCCGGTGATCTCGGTCCCGGCGCCGGCGTCCGTCCACAGGTTCTTCGGGCGGCGGTTCTCATTGCGCTCGATGACCGCGTTGGCCGCGCTCAGGATGGTCTGGGTGGAGCGGTAGTTCTGCTCGAGGAGGATCGTCCGCGCGCTGGGGTAGTCCTCCTCGAACTGGAGGATGTTACGGATCGTGGCGCCCCGGAAGGCGTAGATCGACTGGTCGGCGTCGCCCACCACGCACAGCTCGGCGGCCGGGGTCTCGTCGGTGCCGGTGCCCACCAGCTCGCGCACGAGTGTGTACTGCGCGTGGTTGGTGTCCTGGTACTCGTCCACCAGGACGTGCCGGAAGCGGCGGCGGTAGTGCTCGGCGACATCCGGGAACGCCTGGAGCAGATTGACCGTGGTCATGATGATGTCGTCGAAGTCCAGCGCATTGGCCTCGCGCAGCCGCGCCTGGTACATCGCATACGCCTCGGCCAAGGTCTTCTCAAAGCCGTCCGATGCCTGTCCGGCGAAGGTCTCCTCGTCGATCAGCTCGTTCTTGAGGTTGGAGATCTTGGCGCTGAAGGACTTCGGCGGGAACCGCTTGGGGTCGAGGTCCAGATCCCGGCAGACCAGCGACATCAGCCGCTTGGAGTCGGCGGCGTCGTAGATCGAGAACGACGAGGTGAAGCCCAGCTTCTTCGACTCCCGGCGCAGGATGCGGACGCACGCGCTGTGGAAGGTGGACACCCACATGGCATTGGCCCGCGGGCCGACGAGCTCCTCGACCCGCTCCTTCATCTCGCCCGCCGCCTTGTTGGTGAAGGTGATGGCGAGGATCTGGCCGGGGTGTGTGCCGCGGGCGCCGAGCAGATACGCGATGCGGTGGGTGAGCACCCGGGTCTTGCCCGAGCCGGCGCCCGCGACGATCAGCAGCGGCGAGCCGGTGTGCTCCACGGCGGCCCTCTGCTGCTCGTTCAACCCCTGGAGCAGGGCGGACGGGTCCACCACGGACCGCGCCGCGCCGTCCCGGTAATGGGACTCCCGGGGCACGGGCGCGTCGAATCCGCCGCTGAAGAGGTGATGCGGCACATCCTCGGCACCGCCGTGGCCAGGGTGCGCCGAATCCTCGGGCGGCGGGGGCTGCTCCTCGTCCGAGGGAGGCCCGAGGTCCGCCAGGAAGCTGTCGTCAAAGAGGCTGCTCATCGCTCACCGAGTCTAGGCCGCCCCACTGACAGCCGACCTACGAACATCACGAAACGGTTTCGGGCAAAACGCCCACCAGCCTTCACAGAAGCCCCACGCGTTGGCTACCGTCCTGCCTCAGGCGGCCCGAAAGATCCGTCGGCGAACCGCGCCGGCACGGGTGGCCTCCGCCGAGTCCGGTATCGCCGTGAGGCGCCCGGAGCCGGGGACCCAACAACGCAAGACCGGGGTGAATCGGCCGGAAACGGTGCGGCACGGACAGTGCCGCCCGGAGACGGCCGTAGGGCAGCCTTCCGAACCGCCCGAACCCGACAGCTAACCCGGTAGGCGGTCCACGGAAGGAGTCGCCTCCCTTGGCGTCGCACCGCAAGCCGCGGAGCCGAATACCCGCCCCGCTCACCGGCCACGGCCGCCGTACGGCCGTCGGGTTCACCACGGCCGCCCTCGCGTCCGTCACCCTCCTCTCCCAGACGGCCAACGCCACGCCCGCCGACCCCAAGCCGGCTACGCAGTCGCTCGAGAAGGTCAAGGAGAAGGTCGACACCCTCTACCACCAGGCGGAGACCGCCACCCAGCACTACAACGCCGCCAAGGAGCGCACCGACCAGCAGCGGGGCAAGGTCGACAAGTTGCTGGACTCCGTCGCCCAGCGCACCGAGAAGCTCAACGAGGCGCGGCGCATGCTCGGCCAGTACGCCGCCGCCCAGTACCGCGACGGCGGGATGGCCCGCTCCGCCGCGACCCTGCTGTTCTCCAACGATCCGCAGGACGTCTTCGACCAGTCGCATCTGATGGACCGGATGACCGGCCGGCAGAAGCAGGCCGTCGACGACTTCCAGAAGCAGCGGGCGGAGGCCGCCAAGGAGCGCGGCAAGGCCAGCGAGAGCCTCGCCTCGCTGACCTCGGCGCAGAAGCAGCTGAAGATCCAGAAGAAGACCGTCCAGGACAAGCTGACCGAGGCCCGGCGGCTGCTGGCGAATCTGACCGCCAAGGAGAAGGCGCGGCTGGCGGCGATCGAGAAGAAGAAGGCGGAGGAGGCCCGCCGTAAGGCCGCCGCGCTCGCCGAGAAGCAGCGGCAGGAGGCCGCCGCGCGCAAGAAGCAGCAGGAGCAGCAGCAACAGGAACAGCAGAACACGGGCAGCGGCTCCGGTTCGACGGCGCCCTCGGCCCCGGCCGACACCTCCAAGGCGGCCCAGGCCATCGCCTTCGCGAAGGCGCAGATCGGCAAGCCGTATGTCTGGGGCGCCACCGGCCCCAGCTCCTTCGACTGCTCGGGGCTGACACAGGCGGCCTGGAAGTCCGCCGGGATCTCGCTGCCGCGCACCACCTGGGACCAGGTGAAGGTCGGTACGCGGGTCTCGACGTCCCAACTCCAGCCGGGCGATCTCGTCTTCTTCTACGACGACATCAGCCATGTGGGCCTCTACATCGGCGACGGGATGATGATCCACGCGCCGAAGCCGGGCGATGTGGTGAAGAAGGCGCCGATCACGGAGATGCCGATCTACGGGAGCGTGCGGCCCTCGTAGACCCCTGGCGCTGGTATGCCGCTGCCCGGGGCCGGACCCCGGGCAGCGGCACCGTCATCGCCTCGGACGCGGCGCTCGCGTCTCGGACGCGGGCTCGCGCTTCGGACGCGGCGCTCGCGCCTCAGGTGCCGGGCTTGCGCCCGTAGACGTACACGTCGTCACCGTTCCGCAGCAGGCTCCAGTACTTCTTGGCGTCGCCCTTGCGCATGTTGACGCAGCCGTGGGAGCCCGGCGGGGACCATACGCTGCCCGCGATCGAGTGGAACGCCTGGCCACCGTCGAAGAACTGGCTGTACGGCATGGCGACGTTGTAGAGCGTCGACCAGTGGTCGATGTGCCGCCAGTAGACCTTCTTCAGCCCGGTGCGGGTCTCGAAGCCGTCCCGCCCGGACCGCACCGGCACCGGTCCGTAGACGAGCCGGGAGCCGTCCTGGACCCAGCTCAGCTGCCGGGTGAGGTCGACGCAGGCGATGCGGCCCTCGTTGGTGGGGCACTTCTTCGCCGCGTTCGGGTTGTGCCCCGCGGCCTTCTGGGCGTTGATGAGGTTCATGACGCCCGAGGTGATCGGGCCCGCGTAGCCGATCGTCGGGCTGATGCCGTGGTCGATCTGGAACTTCTGGATCGCGAGACAGTCCGCCCGCGACTGCCGCCCGTCCACGGGGCGGCCGAGGAACCGCTCGGCCTGCTTCTGGTACGGCCCCGCGGTGGTCGTGCACGACGACGCGGCCATGGTCACCGGTGTCACCGACCCCGCCGACCGGCCCAGTGGCCGCGTCTGGGCCTGCGCCGGACCGCCGACGGCGACCGCGAGCGGCACCGCCATCCCCACCAGCCCCAGAGCCACACCCGCGCGCCGCCCACGACGACTTCTGACTGCCCCCACTACCCCCATGGCCACTCCTCTCGACTGCCCAGCTCTTTACTAAGACAGCTCGCGAGTGCAAATGGTTGCATCGGGATCGTGTCGCAATTGTCGTGGGATTACCCTCAGAACATCAGTT
Source organism: Streptomyces malaysiensis subsp. samsunensis (assembly GCF_024519315.1). Lineage (GTDB taxonomy): Bacteria > Actinomycetota > Actinomycetes > Streptomycetales > Streptomycetaceae > Streptomyces > Streptomyces malaysiensis. The sequence continues at coordinate 105,478 of NZ_JANIIC010000008.1, forward strand.
CGTCAGGTCCACAGCACGGCAATGAAGATGTTTGCCGTTGTCAACGCACCCACCGCGCCGAAGGCGGCCGACTCCACCTTCTCCTCATCGCGCTTCACGTACACCAGGCCGAGGATCACGACCAACAGCGCCAGCTTCACACCGATCTTGACGGTGTTGACGCTGTTGTCGTCGGCCTGATTGAGCCCGACCAGCGCGACTCCGGTCACCAGCATGGTCAGCGCGCCGTGCAGCATCGCCGGGATCATCCGGGCCTCGCCCGCGCCCATCGCCTTCAACTGCGAGAAGAAGCCGCCGAGCAGCGCGCCGATGCCGACGATGTGCAGGCCGACGAACACGTGAATGAGTACGTCCATGGCTCCGGAGACTAGCCCCGCTCATATCATCACCCGGCACTCGGGTGGGCCCCTATCACCGCTTCGGTCACGGCCGCTCCACACTCCCGACCACCCCACTCGCCGGGCGATCAGCAGCCGTCACGGGAACGACGAAATCAGTCCACTCCCGTTGAATCTCATTCAATCCCCCGCATGGACCCCGTTTCCCGGCCTAGCTTCCTCCTCCAGGTGGCAGTCCGCTTCCCGTCAACAGAGGGTCCCCGCCTCACGGTGGACTGCCACCCGCCCGTCCGCTCCCCATGAGGGTCCAGGATTCGCCAAACGTCCTGGAATGCCCAAGAAAGACCAGGTGAACCGCCGCAGTGGCGTCGCACAGGAAGCCCAAGCAGCGCTCGCTCACCAGCAGCACCGCCCGTGCGGCCGCGCTCCTCGCCCTCACCGGCGCCGCGTCCACCACCCTCCTCGGCGGCACCGGGCACGCCGAGAACCGCCTCACCCCCGCCCAGGTGAGGGCGAAGATCGACGGGTACCAGCGGGAGGCCGAAGAGGCCACCGAGCGGTACAACGGCGCGAAGGAGAAGGCCGACAAGGCCGGTGAGGCACTGGAGGCGCTGCGCGACCAGGCCGCCCGCCGCACCACCCGGCTCAACACCGCGCGCAACGCGCTCGGGGCCTTCGCCACCGCCCAGTACCGCTCGGGGACGATCGCCCCGGCCCTCCAGCTCGCCCTGTCCTCCTCCCCCGACCAGTACCTTCAGCGCGCCTCGCTCGCCGAGCGCGCGGGAAGCCGCCAAGCCGCCCTGATCGCCGCCATCGGCCGTCAGGAGCGGAAATTACGCCAGGTCCGCGGCGAGGCGGCCGACCGCCTCGCCGCTCTGCGCGCCTCCCGGACGGCCGCCGCCCGCCACAAGCGGACCGTCCAGCGGAAGCTGGCCGCCGCCGATCGCCTCCTGGACCGGCTGACGCTCGAACAGCGGCAGCGCCTGACGGCCGCCAGAGGCGGTGACGAGACCGGCGCCGCCGACGCCCTGGCCCCCGGCGCGGGCCGCGCCGCCCGCGCCGTCTCCTACGTCTACGCGGCCCTCGGCAAGCCGTATGTGTGGGGCGCCACCGGACCGCACGGCTATGACTGTTCGGGGCTCACACAGGCCGCCTGGCGCGCCGCCGGGGTCTCCCTGCCCCGCACCACCTACACCCAGATCAACGCCGGACGGCGCGTCACCCGCGATCAACTGGCCCCCGGCGACCTGGTCTTCTTCTACTCCGGCGTCAGCCATGTCGGCCTCTACATCGGCGGCGGGCGCATGATCCACGCCCCGCGCCCCGGGGCCCCCGTCCGGATGGCCTCGGTCGCCGACATGCCCTTCGCGGGAGCGGCCCGCCCCGCGTAGCCGCCGCCCCCGGTCCACGGGTAAGACTGGCCGCATGCCAAGCGAAGCTGACGTGCGGTCCGAAGCGTCCGTCGTGTTGTCGGGGTACGGCCCGGTGGGCCGGGCCTACGCCGAGCGGCTGACCGGCGGCGCGCTGCCCCTGCGGCTCGCCGCCGTGCGCACCAGCGCCGCCGAGGGGCTGCCGCCGGAGCCGCGCGGCGGCTGGGGCCCGCTGCCGCCCCTCGCCGAGACGCTGGAGCGTACGGGGGCGGCGGTGCTGGCCCAGGCCGTGCCGTCGTCCCCGGCGGTGCGCGAACAGGCCGCCGCGGACGCGCTGTCGGCCCTGCGCCGAGGGGTCCATGTGGTGACCGCCACCAAGAGCCATCTGCTCAGCCACTGGGGCGAGCTGGCCCTGGCGGCGGCCGAGGGCGGCAGCCGCATCCGGATCTCGAGCGCCACCGGAGCCGCCCTCCCCACCGCCGACCTCGCGCGGATCGGCGTACGGGGCCTCGGCTGCCGTACGCTGCGCGCCTGCCCGAACGGCACCGCCACCTTCGTCCTCGACCGGCTGGCGGACGGCGAGCCGCTCCCGGACGCGGTCGCGGAGGCCCAGCGGCGCGGTATCGCCGAGGCCGACCCGACGGCCGACCTCTCCGGCGCCGACGCGGCCGTGAAGGTGCGGCTGCTGGCGGCGCTGCTGTGGGGGTGGGACGCGACGGCCGTAAGGACGGAGACGGGCCCGGGGATCGACGCCGGGACGGCGGAGGCGGCCCGCGCGGCCGCCGCGCGGGGCCGCCGTCTGCGGTCGGTCGCGACCGCCTCCGCCGATGAACCGCTCGTCGTCCGCGTCGGGTTGGCGGAGACGGGGCCGGGCGACCCGCTGCACGCCCTCAGGGGCCCCGAGAAGGCCGCCGTCTACGGCTGCCCCGAGGTGGGCGACATCACGGTGAGCGGCGGCCGCTCCAGCCCCCTGGGGGCGGCGCTCGCCATGGTCAAGGACACGCTGGACGTGGCGGGGCCGGTGGGCTCCGGCTTCGCCTGAGCGGCGATCTGTCGGCGGGGCGGGTGGGTGACGGGGGCCTGTCGGCGGGGGCGGTGGGGTGACGGCGATCTGTCGGCGGAGCGTCGGTGACGACCGTAAGGCTGATACGTGGCCGCGCCGACCACATCCGGCGGTCACCGGTCACCGGTCACCGACCCGAGCCCCCGAGCCCGAGGAGCCCCGTATGCCTTCCACCGCCCCGCCCGAAGCGTCGACCGGCCCATGGGACGTCCATCGGCTGCCGCGTGCCGACGGAAAGACCTTTCTGGTGACCGGAGGCAACGCGGGCATCGGGTACTTCGTCGCGGAACAGCTCGCCGGTACGGGAGCCACCGTCGTCCTCGGCAGCCGGGACGCGGGCAGGGCGGACGCCGCCGTGGCCTCGATCCGCTCCCGGGTCCCCGATGCCCGGGTGCGTCATATCCGGCTGGACCTCGCCGACCTCTCCTCGCTCGAAGCCTCGGCCGATTCACTGCGCCTGGAGCGTCTGGACGCGGTCGTCCACAACGCCGGGGTCAAGTACGACCAGCCCACCCGCCGGGAGACCGGGGACGGCCATGAGGCGATGTTCGGGATCAACCACCTCGGCCACTTCGCGCTGACCCACTGGCTGGCGCCGCTCCTCGCGGCCGCCCCCGAGGGCCGGGTCGTCACCACGGGCAGCTTCGCCGCCACATCGGAGCGGCTGGACCTGGACGACCTCGAGAGCACCCGGGACTACCGGCCGGACCGCACCTACGGGCGCTCCAAACTGGCCCAGATGCTCTTCGGTTTCGAACTCGACCGCCGCCTGAGGGCGGCCGGCAGCACGGTCCGGAGCGTGGTCACCCACCCCGGCGGCGCGCTCGACTCCCTCACCCCGTCCCGCCCGCCCATCCACGTCCGCGGAACGGGCGAACGGCTGCGCGGCCTGCCCGCCGGAGTCCTCGTCCAGGGCAAGGACGCGGCCGCCTGGACCGCCGTACGGGCCGTTCTCGACCCCGCCATCACCGGCGGCCAGCTCTGGACCCCCCGGCTCTTCGGCCTCCGCGGCACCCCCCGCCGCCAGCCCGTCCGAGGCCCCCTGGCGGACACGGAGGCCGCGGCCCGCCTGTGGTCGGCAAGCCGCGGCCTGACCGGGGTCGAGCCGGAGTCCGGCCTCGGATGAGGCCATACGCGGACCGCGGGGACGGCCGCGTTCGGCACGTGACGGACGCCGGAGCCCACGACCACTCGTGATGGGCCGATCACATCAAGCCACCGGATCGGGTGGTTCAGCCGCCGCCACGGGTCGGCTCAGGCCCGGGTGCCGCCGTCCACCGGGAGGACCACACCGGTCACATACGAGGCACGGTCGCTGAGGAGCCAGGCCGCGGCCTGGGCTATCTCGTCCGGGTCGGCGGCGCGGCGCAGGGGGGCGTGGGTGCTGATGCGTTCGACGACGCCGGGGGATTCCGCCTCCCAGGCGCGGATCATCTCGGTGAGGGTGGCACCGGGCGCGATGGCGTTGACGCGGATGTTCTCCGGGCCGTAGGTGACGGCGGCGGATTCGGTGAGGCTGTTGACGGCACGCTTCATGGCGCCGTACGCGGGGAGTTCGGGGTTGCCGGCGAGGCTGCCGACGCTGGAGTTGTTGACGATGGCGCCCGTTCCGGCGGTGGCGCGGATGGCCGCGACCTCGGCGTTCATGGCCAGCCAGGGGCCCCGGAGGTTGACGGCGTAGACGTGGTCGAAGTCGGCCTCCGGCAGCTGGTCCATCGGGCCCGGCTGCTGGATCGTCGCACCGTTGTTGAAGGCCACGTCGAGCCGGCCGTACAGCTCCACGGCCCGGTCGACGGCGGCGCGGACGCTCACCGCGTCGGCGAGGTCGCACACCACGTGGTCCGCGGTGCCCCCGGCCGCCCGGATCTCCTCGGTGACCGTCTTGAGCTGGGCCTCCGTACGGGCCGCCAGCAGCACCCGGGCGCCCTCCCGGGCGAAGAGGCGCGCCGCGGCGGCACCGATGCCGCGCCCGGCGCCGGTGATGAAGGCGACCTTGCCCGCCAGCAGGCCGGCGGCCGGGGCGGGGGTCGGGGTGTCGAGCGTGGGGTTCGGTGTGTTGTTCATGTGCATGAGGCTGCTGCGGATGCCGGAGCCCAGCCAGGCACCGGCGGTACCTGGTTGAGCCCACGCCGTCCGCGCACACTGAAGGCGTGGACAGACAAGAGCTGGCGGCCTTCCTGCGCAGCCGACGCGAGCGGATCACGCCCGCCGATGTGGGGTTGCCCGCCGGGACGCGGCGCCGCACCCCGGGGCTGCGGCGCGAGGAGGTGGCGCAGCTGGCGTTCATCTCGACCGAGTACTACACCCGGCTGGAGCAGGCCCGCGCCCCGCGCCCGTCCCGTGAGGTGCTGACCGGGCTGGTCCGCGCCCTGCGGCTGGCGGACGCCGAGCGGGTCCATCTCCACCATCTCGCGGGCGCCCCTCCCGGCCCGGCGGCCGGGCCCTCGCGCGAGGTGCGGCAGAGCATCCTGGACCTGCTGCGGCGGCTGCCGCAGGCGGCGGCGATCGTGGTGTCCGCGACGTACGAGGTCATCGCCTGGAACGACCTGGCGGCCGCCCTCATGGAGGACTTCTCCGCGCTCTCGCGCCGCGACCGCAACCTCGTCCGCCGTGCCTTCCTCGGGCCACGGCGGGAGGGGCGGCGGCTGTACGGGGTGACGGACGGGGACGAGTCCGCCCGGACCTCGGCCGAGACCCTGCGCGCCGCGGCCGCCCGCTACCCCGACGATCCCGAGGTGACCGGGCTGGTGGCCGAGCTCCGTTCGGGCAGCGAGGAGTTCGCCCGGCTGTGGGACTCCCATGACGTGTCCGGCCGGCCCGCCCTGTGCAAGACGTTCCACCATCCGCTCGTGGGGCCCATCACCGTCAACTGCGACGCGCTGGACATCTCCGACCGGGACCAGCGGCTGGTCATCTACACCGCCGACCCCGGCTCGCCGTCCGAGGAGGCGCTGCGGCTGCTCTCGGTCGTCGGCACCCAGCGGATGGAGGTGCCGGGCTGAGCCGCCGTCCCCCATGCCTCTGTGGCCGAGGCCGGGGCCAAGACCGGAGCCGGGGCCCGGACTCAGACCAGGCGGCGGGCCGTCGCCCAGCGGGTCAGCTCATGGCGGTTGGAGAGCTGGAGCTTGCGCAGCACCGCCGAGACATGGCTCTCGACCGTCTTCACCGAGATGAACAGCTGCTTGGCGATCTCCTTGTAGGCGTAGCCGCGCGCGATCAGGCGCAGCACCTCGCGCTCGCGCTGGGTGAGCCGGTCCAGGTCCTCGTCCACGGGCGGGGCGTCGGTGGAGGCGAAGGCGTCGAGGACGAAACCGGCGAGGCGCGGGGAGAAGACCGCGTCGCCCTCGGAGACCCGGAAGATCGCGTCGACAAGGTCGGTGCCGGTGATGGTCTTGGTCACATAGCCACGGGCGCCGCCGCGGATGACCCCGATGACGTCCTCCGCGGCGTCCGAGACGGAGAGCGCGAGGAAGCGCACCGGGCGATCCTGGTCGGCCATGAGCGAGGCGCTGCGGCGCAGCACCTCGACGCCGCCCCCGCCGGGGAGGTGGACGTCGAGCAGCACCACCTCGGGGCGGGTCGCGGTGATCACGGTCACGGCCTGGTCGACGTCGGCCGCCTCGCCGACCACCTCGACACCGGTCCGGGCCGTCTCCCCGATCTCGGCCTGCACCCCGGTGCGGAACATGCGGTGGTCGTCCACGAGCACGACCCGCACCCGGCGCGCCACCCCGGCATCGTCGGTCCCGCCCGGACCGGGCGCGGGGACGGCGCCCGGCAGGCCCTGCGCCCCGGGGCCACTCCCCGCGTTCGTACCGCCCGTCGGATCAGTCATGTCGCCGCCCTCTCCATCTCCAGCTCCACTTCCGTGCCCCCGTCCGGCGCGGATCTCAGCCGGGCCGTGCCGCCGTTCCGCTGCATCCGGCCGATGATCGACTCGCGGACGCCCATCCGGTCCTCCGGCACCGCGTCCACGTCGAAGCCGGGGCCGCGGTCGCGCACGGAGATGAACACCGTGGCCCCCTCGACCTCGGCGAAGACCTGGACGGCCCCGCCGTCGCCACCGTACTTGGCCGCGTTGACCATCGCCTCGCGCGCCGCCTGTATCTGGGCGCCCAGTCTCTCGTCCAGGGGGCAGTCGCCGACCACCACCACCTCGATCGGGACGCCGTGGTGGTCCTCGACCTCCGCCGCCGTCTTCTTCACCGCCTCCGCGAGGGTGTCCGGCTCCTCGGCCTCGTCCTTGCCCGTGCCCTCCGGCCGGTAGAGCCAGGCGCGCAGCTCCCGCTCCTGCGCGCGGGCGAGCCTGGCCACCTCGCGGGGGTCCTCCGCGCTGCGCTGGATCAGGGTGAGGGTGTGCAGCACGGAGTCATGGACATGGGCCGCCACCTCCGCCCGCTCCTGCGCGCGGATGCGCATCAGCCGTTCCTCGGAGAGGTCCTGCGTCATCCGCACCACATACGGGCCCGCCAGCAGCGCGATGCCGACCAGGACGGCCAGGGCCGCCTGGAGCACGGCCCCCAGGTGCCTGGCCGAGCCCTGGAGGACGACGATCCCGGACACCCCGGCGGCCACCAGCACGACCCCCGCGGCGGCACGGGCCAGGGGCAGCACCCGCTTGCTGCGGCTGAGCTCGACCCACTGGGCGCGGCGGGCGTTGTCCGCCTGGCGCCAGAAGAGGGCGACGCCCGCGCCGATGAGGAGGAGCGGCCAGATGTAGGTGTTGGCGCGGCCGAGGTGGAAGCCCTGGATGAAGATGCCCATGCCGACGCAGAGGGCGACGAGGGCGATGATCTGGCCCCGCTCCGGCCTGCGGGCCAGGATCCGGCGGCGGCCGTCGGGGCCCACGGTGGTGAGCGGGCGGATGGTGGTCGTCTCCACGCCGCCGACGCCGAGCGGGACGATGAACCAGAAGAGCGCGTAGACCAGCGCGCCGAACCCCTCCGCCATGAACAGCGCGATGAAGACGATCCGCACCCAGGAGACCGGAAGCCCGAGATGCCCCGCGAGCCCTCGCGCCACACCGCCGAGGAGGCGGCCTTCGGCACTGCGGTAGAGCTTGCGCGGGGGTGGCTCGGGGGCCGTAGGGGGCACAGCGGCGGTCATGGCTCGATCGTCACACGTCCGGCCGACAACGGGTATCAGGGTCGCCCCTGATCGTCCCCCGACCCGGGCCCGGGGGCGGCGGCCCGGAGCCGCCCCGGAGCCATCCCCGAGCTGCCCCTGAGCCCCTTGAGGACCGCACCGGCACGCTGGGGACCGCCCCCGCACACGCGCCCCGGCCCCGGCCCGCTCTCAGTCCTCCGGGGCCGCCCGCCGCGACCGGCGGCGCAGGGCGTACGTCAGGGCCGAGGTCAGGGCCGCCGCGCACAGGCCGCCCAGGAGCGCCGGGAGGGCGATCTCCGGGCGGACGTTCCACTCCCCGGCCGCGTCCATCCCGTACGCCGCGGCCACGCCCATGATCACCAGACCGGCCACCAGCTTGCCCGGCTCGAACGCGTGGCGGGACCGGTCGGGGAACGAGTGACCGAACGAGTGGTCGAATCTATGACCGAACGAATGACGCCTCATGATCGCTTCACCTCCACCGCGCCCAGCCCCATCTCCAGCTTCAGCGAGACCGTGCCCTCGGCCTTGCCGCCGCCCGCCGGCTCCAGGGTGAGCTTGCGCTCCCGCCCCGGGCCGATGTCGACGTTGTGCTTGTCCTTCTTCTCGCCCGGCAGCCAGATGTCGCCGATCCCGACCTCGATGTCCAGCTTCACCCGGGCGTCGCGCGGGACCGTCACGGCCAGCTTGCCCGCGCCCATCTCCACCCGGCTGGAGACGGTGCTGCCCGCCGCCAGGGGCAGGCGGTCCAGCTTCAGCTCGGCGACCCCGCCGCCCAGCTCATAGCCGCCGCGCAAGGCGGCCACGGAGGTCGGGGCCCAGGTGCGGCGGGCCCAGTCGGGGGTGACGGAGTCGGGGAGGGCCGCCGCGCCCGCCAGCAGCACGCTCGTAAGGAGCGCGAGGAACACCGTGCCGCCTCCGGCGCGCCCCCAGCGGGACCCGATGACGAGCGCGAGCCCGAAGACCCCCAGCGCACAGGCGAACCCGATCTCCAGGCTGGTGCCCAGCGGCTGGGAGGACCATCCCGCCCGCGCCCCCACCACGGCGGCGGCGACCGCCACCAGGAAGGCCCAGCCGCCGATCGACGCCCGGTCCGGCACCCGGCGGGCCCGCTCCGCCTTCGCCTCGGCCTTGTCGTACGGGCCGTCGTCCGGCCCCCACAGATAGCCGGTCCGCGACCCGGCCCCCGCGGCCGAGCCCAGCGGCCCGGTCGTACCGTCCTTGATGATCGGGTCACGCCACCAGGAGGGGCCGCCGCGCGTGGGCGGGGCCTTGGTCTCGGGCGGCGCGTCGGCGACCGCCTGGGCCGTGGCCGCGTCCACCGCGCCCACGCTCTGCGCCTGGCGGCGGTGGTGCGACCAGTAGCCCGCACCGGCGGCCGCGAGGGCGAGCATGAACGAGAAGTACATGACACTGGCGTTGTTGAGCATCGACAGGAACAGCCCGCAGCCCACCAGCGCCACCAGCACCGCCGTCAGCCCCGGGCCCTCGACCCGCCCCGAGAGCAACCTGCGCCCCTCGTTCTCGTCCTCGCCGTGGAACGGGATCAGCACCCAGCAGAAGCCGTACACGATCAGGCCGAGGCCGCCCGCGACGGCCAGCACCGACAGCGCCACCCTGAAGATCACCGGGTCCAGATCGCAGTAGCGGCCGAGCCCTCCGCACACCCCCGAGATCACCTTGTGGTCACGGCTACGCCTAAGTGGCGTCTGTGACAGCCGGGAACCGGACGCGGCCTCGGCCTCGTCCGCCACGGTGGGTGCATCGGTCATACGTCCATGGTGACAACACGGCCGCACCCGCGACATCCGGCATGCCCCTAGGTCTTCCCTGAGATCTCCCAGGGGTCACGGCGGCTATCGTGTCGGACGAACGTGTGCGGGAGGGGAAAGCGGTGTCGGACGAAGGCCACCTGATAGCCGGACGTTACCGCCTGGCCGAGAAGATCGGCCGTGGTGGCATGGGCACCGTGTGGCGCGCGGAGGACGAACTGCTGGGCCGCCAGGTCGCGGTCAAGCAGCTCTACGTCTCTCCGCACCTCGCCGAGGACGAGTTGACGACGCTGCATGAACGCACCCGCCGCGAGGCGCGCAGCGCGGCCCGTATCACCCACCCCAATGTGGTCGTGGTCCATGACGTGGTGGACCATCAGGGACTGCCGTGCATCGTCATGGAGTACGTGCCCTCCACAACCCTCGCCGACCTGCTGAAGAACGGCGGGAGCGTCTCCCCCGACGAAGCCGCCCGCATCGGCCGCGGCATGATCGCCGCCCTGCGCGCCGCGCATGCGGCCGGAGTGCTGCACCGGGACGTCAAGCCCGGCAACGTGCTGCTCGGCCCCGAAGGCCGGGTCGTGCTCACGGACTTCGGCATCGCGGTGGCCACCGGCACCTCGACGCTGACCAAGACCGGCGAGGTCGTCGGCTCCATCGACTACATCGCGCCCGAGCGGGTCAGGGGCCGCAAGCCCGGCCCCGCGTCGGACCTCTGGGCGCTGGGGGCGACGCTCTATCAGGCGGTCGAGGGGCGGCCGCCGTTCCGCAAGGCCACGGCGATCGAGACGGGTTACGCGATCGCCGTCGATCCGCTGGACCCGCCCAAACAGGCGGGCACGCTGACTCCGTTGATCGAGCGGCTGCTGGCGAAGGAACCGGAGCTGCGGCCCACCGCGGAGGAGACCGAACGGGCGCTACGGCTGCCCGCGGCGGAGGTCGAGACGACATCGTTGCCGACGCCGCCGCTGGACTCGACCATGAACCTGACGACGCTGCGGGGACCCGCCAACCCGGCCCCGGACCGGACCACGGGCACCACCGGCCACAACTCGCCCCCCGCGCACGGGGGCCCCGCCCCGTATCAGTCGACGCCGCCCACTCCGATGCCGGCGCAGCCCACGCCGCCGACGCCCACGCCGGCGCAGCCCACGCCGCCCACGCCATTCCCTTCGGTCACCGCCTCGACACCGGCCGGGCCGGCCGTTCCGGCCCCGGGCCCGACCCCGACCTCGAGCACGGCGACCCCGCTGTTCACACCGGGCCCGGTGCCCGTTCCCCCGTCCCCTCCTCCGGCGCCGAAGTCGAACCGTAAGGCGGTGTGGACCGCCGTGGCGGCCTCCCTCGCGGTCGTGACCGTGGCGGGCGGCGTCTATATGTTCGGCATCGACCACGACAACGGCGGGGGGCAGTCGTCGCCCACAAACAACCCGTCGGCCTCCCCGGCCAAGCCGTACACCCCGCCGTCCGGCTACCACATGGTCACCGAGAAGAAGTTCGGCTTCTCCCTCCCCATCCCCGACGGCTGGACCCGCCAGGAGAAGAACGACCCCGACGGCAACACCGTCGACCGCACCCAGGAGGTCCGCTACCTCGATCCCACGCGGATGATCGGTCTGCGGATCAACGTCCTCGACTTCGCCTCCGCCGACCAGGTCCAGCACTTCGAGGACGTCGAGGTCGCGTTCAAGAAGGCATACCCGATCTACCAGCGGTTGCGGCTGCAAGAGACGAAGTACCAGGGCATGCCGGCCGCGATCTGGGAGTGCAAATTCCGCGGCGAGGCCCGGATGTTCCGCGCGATCGATCTCGGCTTCGGCAAGGAGGGCGAAAAGGAGTACGCGATCTACCTGAGCGCCCCGGACGCGGACTGGGGCACCTACCGGCCGATCTTCGACGAGGTCCGGAACGGCTTCCGCATCATCGACTGACGGGACGGGGGCCGGGCCCCGGCCACGGGCCTGTTCGCAGAGGCGCGCCCCGCGTGGGGACGCGCCTCCCGTGGGAGCCGCGGGCCATGTGAAGGGTCGCGGGCTAGGTGAAGAGCTGCGAGCCCTGCCGGCGCCTGCGCTTGGAAATGAGGACATCCAGGGAGAAATACGGCGCCCCGGCCAGCACCAGCGGCAGCCACGCCATCAGATAGGCCAGGTCGTTGCCGTAGTAGTACGGGTCCGACTGCCAGCTGACGGTGAGCCACAGGCTCAGCGAGATCAGCGCGCCGCCGAGGGCGGCCAGGCGGGAGAGGAGACCCACCAGGATGCCGAGGCCGACGGCCAGTTCGCCGTAGGCCATGGCGTAGCCGAAGGCGGTGGGGTCCTTGAGGCCCTGGTCCACCAGCCACGGTATGGCCGAGCTGTCCCGTACCTGACGCATCAGCTCGCCGATGGAGCCGGTGCCCGAGTCGGCCAGGAAGGCGGAGTCGGTGAGTTTGTCGATTCCGGCGTAGACGAAGGTGACGCCGAGGAAGATCCTCAGTGGCAGCAGCGCGTAACGGGCGGCCGTGGCCCTGACCCCGACGGGCTGCTGCCCGCCTATACCGCTCACCGCACTCATGCCGTGCACACTGCCGCCGCTGCCCGCCGTCCCCGAACCGGCCATACGATCCGCGTGTCTCATGCCGCCCGCCTCTCCCGTCGCACGCCGTTTAGTTGCGCGCTCGACGAAACCATACGGAGCGGCGGTCCGGAACGACTCAGTCCATAACATCGATGGGATAGCGGTTGGTCTCCGCCCCCGAGGCCGTCACGACCTGCACATCCACCCGGCCCGGCTCCACGTCCACCGGGACCGGCACCGTGAGCGCGGTGTCCGTCGGGCTGCTGAAGCCCCCGGCCTCCGGAACCAGCGGGACATGGACATGCACCGCGCCGATGCGGACGACCAGCTTGGCCAGCCGCTCCGGGTCCTGGGCCCCCGGCGGGACGAAGCCGCTGCCGCGGATCTCGATGTCGTCGCCGGTGCGGATCGCGGCGTCGCGGTCGATGGCGCCCTCCTCGGGGCGGACCCGCACGACGGACAGCACGGTCGGCCGGCCGCCCTCCGCGTACTTCCCGGTCAGGTACATCACCGCGGACACGGCCGCCAGTAGCGTCAGGCCCCACGGCACATCGGGCAGCCGCCACGGCTCGCGGGCCAGGCGGACGGCGGTGAAGGCGAGGGCCGCGGTGTGGACGACGACGTACTGCACATCGGCGAAGCTGCCGCGGCCCGCGTCGTCGGTCAGCAGATCGGCGGCGCGCGGGCGCACCGCCCGCACCTTCTGGAGCCGCTGCGCCCGCACCCGGGCCGCCACGACGAGCCGGGCCAGCACAGCGACCGCACACGTCGACGCGGCGACGGTAAGGAGCCCGGCGGCGTGGCCGAGGGCCAGACCGTCGGTCAGCCGCCGCCGGTCGCCGGGGTCCACGGCCAGTTCGCCGCCGAGCACCAGCACCGCGAAGACCGCGATCAGCAGCCAGGCGGCGGCGACGGTACGGGAGGTGGAGAGGCGGTTGTCCTCGCCGACGAGCGGGGCCAGCGGGCCGCCGCCCCCGCGGTGCAGCCGGGCGGCGAGGGTCAGCAGCGCCGCGGTGACCACGGCCGCGATGAGCCCGGCCGTCCGCGCGACCGACCAGCCCGCGCCGATCGCCGTGGCCAGCTGGACGATCAGCAGCGCCCCGACCGCGCCCCACACCACGAACGCCGTGCGCCGCCACACCCGGTGGCGCCAGGCCGAGGTCTCGGCGCGGCCGCTGTCGCCCACCGAACGGGCCGCGTGGGCCAACTCGTCCGAGACCCACTGCCGGGACGCCCCGGCCGAGTGGACGAGAGCCGCTGGAAGGCCCTCTCCGGCCGCGAAACGCTCCCGCAGGGCCACGAACGCGGCCACGGCCCTCCGATGGCCCTCACGGGCCCCCTGAGGGCATTCACAGCCCTTGTGGCCATGAGGGTGCCCATGGGGATGCTGTCCTTCTGCCGTCGTGGCGTTCTCCGCCTGTTCCAACGCCACGCGGGTCGCTCCGTCGCTCACTCGTTCCGTACGGGGCCGCGGGTTCGCACGGCACCGCCCAACTGACATGTGTTGAGAGGGGATTGTGCCGCACCGCGGAAGGTGTCAGCTCAGCAGGTCCGGCTCATCGCGGGTGATCTGCAAATACAGAGGTTGATAGTTGATCCAGGCCACAAGATCGTTTCCCAGCTGTTCGCGCGTCCGCATCGCGTCGGCGTAGTCGATGGGAACCGGCTTGCCCGACGCCTTCGCGGTCAGCTGCACCTGGGCGGCCCGCTCCATCGTGATGAACCACCACGCGGCCGCGTCGACCGAGTCCCCGACCGTCAGCAGACCGCGATTGCGCAGGATGAGGGCCTTGTACCCGCCGAGCGCGGCCGCGATCGCGCGCCCCTCGTCCTCGTCCACGACGACCCCCGTGGTGCCCCCGTGGACCGCGTGGTCCTCGAAGAACGCGCACACCTCCTGGGTGATCGGCTCCAGCGGCTCGCCGAGCGCGGCCAGCGCGCGGCCGTGCACCGAGCGGCTGTGTGCGACGGCCACGACGTCCGGCCGCGCCCGATGCACGGAAGAGTGAACAACGAAGGCCGCCTGGTTGACGTGGGAGCCTCCCTCGACCACCTGGCCCGCCTCATTGACGAGCAGCAGATCACTCACGGTGATGTGGCCGAAGGGCATGCCGAACGGGTTCACCCAGTAGCAGTCGGTGAACTCCGGGTCCCGTACGGTGATGTGCCCCGCGACCCCCTCCTCGTAGCCGAACCGCCCGAACAGGCGCAGCGCGGCGGCCAGCCGCTCCTTGCGATGGCGGCGCTCGTCAGGGAGCGAGGTGTGCTGCGGGGGCATGGTGAACCGCAGCTGATCGGTCGGTATCGGGGTGGGGGTCTGCGGCTCGTTCGTCATCGGCAGCTCCGCTCCTCTGGGGTGCTGGAGCGGAAGCTACCTCCGGGTATCGCAGGAGGCCAGAGTCAGGGCCTACGGCGATTGATCGCGGTGAGGTCGATCTCGATGGGGAACGGAACGGTCAGGCGGAGCTTGTCGTGGTAGATGCCCGTGGGTTGGTACGCCTTCGCGGCGGGGTCGAGTTCGTAGACGTACACGATGGGAAGGCCGCCGTCCTCCTCCACCCGCCAGAAATGCGGAATGCCGACACCCGCGTACTTGCGTGGCTTGACCTCGCGGTCGCGCTCCTTGGAGTCCGGCGACACGACCTCCACGGCCAGAAGGATCTGCTGAGGGCCGTACCAGGTCTGGTACGCGTCAAGAAACTCGTACGCCCGCGTCACCAAGACGTCCGGCTCGAGCTGATTCTTCTCATCGAGCCGGATGCTCATCTCCGGCAGGACCTCTGACTCCACCGGCGCCTGGTTCGCCAAGGCGATCTGGAGCAGTTTCATGACACGTGCGTGGAACGCGGCCTGCGGACTCACGAGGACGAGACTCCCGTCGATCAGCTCCGTGTGCGGAGGAAGATTCGGAAGCCGGTCGAGGTCGTCCGCCGTCCAGCCGCCCTGCGGCGGGCGGGGCCACTCGCACTGCCCGTACTGCTCGTCCAGCCCGTACTCGTGTGCGGCGCTCATGATTGCTCCCATAGGACGGAGTCTCGCCTCTGCGCACAGAGTACCCAGCGCAAACGCCGACGCCGCCGCTCAAACGAATGAGCGACGGCGTCGGCGTTTGACGACCAGATGACCATCCGACCCGGAGGGGGCGCGGCGGTCACTCCCACTCGATGGTGCCGGGCGGCTTACTGGTGATGTCCAGCACCACGCGGTTGATCTGGTCGACCTCGTTCGTGATGCGGGTCGAGATCCGCGACAGCACGTCGTACGGCAGCCGCGACCAGTCCGCCGTCATCGCGTCCTCCGAGGAGACCGGGCGCAGCACGATCGGGTGGCCGTAGGTACGGCCGTCGCCCTGGACGCCGACCGAGCGGACGTCGGCGAGCAGGACCACCGGGCACTGCCAGATGTCGCGGTCCAGGCCGGCGGCGGTCAGCTCCTCGCGGGCGATGGCGTCGGCCTCGCGCAGCAGGTCCAGGCGCTCCTTGGTGACCTCGCCGACGATCCGGATGCCCAGGCCGGGTCCCGGGAAGGGCTGGCGGTGGACGATCTCGTCCGGCAGGCCGAGCTCCTGGCCGACCATCCGCACCTCGTCCTTGAACAGCCTGCGCAGCGGCTCGACCAGCTTGAACTCGATGTCGTCGGGCAGCCCGCCCACATTGTGGTGGGACTTGATGTTGGCGGTGCCGGTGCCGCCCCCGGACTCCACGACATCGGGGTAGAGGGTGCCCTGGACCAGGAACTCCACGGCCTCACCGGCCGCGCCCGCCTCGGCCACCAGCTCGGCCTGGGCCTGCTCGAAGACCCGGATGAACTCCCGGCCGATGATCTTCCGCTTCTCCTCGGGGTCGGACACCCCGGCGAGCGCGGACAGGAACCGCTCCTCGGCCTCGACGACCTTCAGATGCACGCCGGTGGCCGCCACGAAGTCCTTCTCGACCTGCTCGGACTCACCCTTGCGCATCAGGCCGTGGTCCACGTACACGCAGGTCAGCTGGTCGCCGATGGCCTTCTGGACGAGGGCGGCGGCCACGGCGGAGTCCACACCGCCGGACAGCCCGCAGATCGCGCGCTTGGTGCCGACCCGCTCCCGGATCGCGGCCACGGACTCCTCGACCACATTGGTGGTGGTCCAGGTGGGCTCCAGACCCGCACCCCGGTAGAGGAAGTGCTCCAGCACCTGCTGGCCGTAGGTGGAGTGCATCACCTCGGGGTGGTGCTGTACGCCGTACAGCCTGCGCTCATCGCATTCGAAGGCCGCGACCGGCACCACATCGGTGGACGCGGTGACGGTGAAGCCCTCGGGGGCCTTGGAGCAGGCGTCGCCGTGCGACATCCACACCTGCTGCTCCTCGGGGGTGCCCGCGAACAGCGTCGAGCCCGGCTTGCTGACGGCGAGCGCCGTACGGCCGTACTCGCGCGCCCCGGTGTTGTCCACACTGCCGCCGAGCGCCGTGGCCATCAGCTGGAAGCCGTAGCACATGCCGAAGACCGGGACGCCCGCCTCGAAGATCGCGGGGTCGAGCGTGGGCGCGCCCTCGGCGTAGACCGACGAGGGGCCGCCGGAGAGGATGATCGCCTTCGGATTCTTGGCGATCATCTCGGCCACCGGCATGGTGGACGGAACGATCTCGCTGTAGACCCGGGCCTCACGGACCCTGCGGGCGATGAGCTGGGCGTACTGCGCGCCGAAGTCGACGACCAGGACGGTGTCGGGGGCGGCAGCAGGGGTCGCTGATGGCACTTCGGCGGCCTTCCGGCGGTGGTGGCGTGCGGTGGAACGGGTCTGCGGCGGGACCGCGGCCTGGGGGGCCGGAACCGCAGGTTTGGACTTTCGATTCTAACGGGCTCATAATCGGCGCCATGTCCACGCGCATGACCTTCGTCTTTACCTATGGCACCGGCCCGTCCGGCTGCCATGGTCGTGCTGCGTAAGAACTGACAGCGACTTCCCAGGCGCCCCGGGCCGGCAAAGGCCCGGGGCGCTCTGTCTTCTCCTCCGGGCCTCGGCCGGACCCCAGGGCTCCGCGACATGGACCAGGAGACACGGATATGAGCAGCAGTAGTACGGGCGCGGAGACCGCGGATGTGATCGGCGCCGCACGGGAGCGGATCGACGCCCTGGACGGGCAGATCCTCGATCTCGTCCGGGAGCGGATGGCGGTGTCCGCCACCGTCCAGGAGGCGCGGATCGCGGCGGGCGGGCGGCGGGTGCAGCTCTCCCGCGAGATGGAGATCCTCGACCGCTACCGGCAGCGGCTGGGCAAGCCCGGTACGACGCTCGCCATGACGCTGCTGGAGCTGTGCCGGGGCCGGGTCTGACGCCTCCGCCTTCCGACCGGGCAACGGCCCGCGGACAGGCGGAAGGGCCCAAGGACACGCGAAGGGCCCGCGGAGAGGCGAAGGGCCCCGGGGGCGCCCGAACGGGGCGGGCGCCCCCGGGGCCCTAGGCGGTCAGCACCGGCGTCAGGGCAGCGCCGGTGCTGAGGGGCGGCGCCGGGGGGTTGCGCCGCTGGCTTCTGGGGCCCGTATGTCAGGGGTGTCTGAACGGCGTACGCCCGCGTGGTCGGACCAATGTCGGGATGTGACCGGGGGCGTTTTCCCTCTCAGCATCGTGGTGGATGCGGAGCGCCGGGCGCAACCGTTTCGACCGGATACGGTCGGCCCCAGGCGTCCCCGGGACCGACCGTCCTTGAGGTGGTGACCGGGCTGCTGTCCCCTGCCGACCGGTCACCTCGCCGAAGCGAGGTCCCACGACGCGCCGCCTGAATCACCACAGGGGCCGCGTCTCATCGCTTCGGCGGATCTGAGCCACGCGTGGATTTTCCGGGCCGCTCCTGGCTGGCGCGGCACCGGGCACAACGAGCCCGCGCTCGGGCCGGTCACGCGCCGTACGGGTGATGACGTGCGAGGTCGGGCGTCCGTCGCGGATTCTGTGACCATTCTGTGGGCAACTGTGAAGGCAACCTTTCGGCCATCGGCCTGGTCATGTACGTGCAAACGCACGGCCATCCCGCGCCCCCACCGCGACGGCCTTCCACCTGCGTATCGCCCACGAGGGATACGTACGGACCCAGAGAGGTCTTCATGAAGCTACGCCGCGCCCTGGTGGCTGCCGCAGCGACCGCCGCCATAGCCCCTGCCGCGCTCCTCGCGGCCCCCGCCGCGTTCGCCGAGGAGCCGCCGAGCGAGAGCCCGTCGCCGTCCGCCTCCGAGACCGTCACACCGTCTCCGGAGGACCCGTCGGCGTCGCCCACCCCGACGGAGACCGCTCCGACCGACGAGCCCACGCAGACCACCCCGGCGCCGTCCACGAGCGCCACCCAGGCTCCGACCCCCGGCGACCCGTCCGGCACCCCGTCCGGCACCCCCACCGAGACCGCCACCCCGACCCCCGGGCCGACCGAGGAGCCGGGCGACGGCGAGTGCGCGGACGACGGGGACTACAACGAGGACCCGGAGCTCAGCACCACCCTGGTCGGCCTGCCGTCGAAGGTCGTGGCGGGCAGCGGCTTCCACGGCTTCAAGGTCCAGGTGAAGAACGACTCGGACCGCGCCTACCAGCGGGTCGACTTCGGGGTCTTCGCGGGCACGGTGCACGAGTCCGCCCCCGACGGGACGGGCAAGTACCTGACCCTCCAGTTCAAGGACCCCGAGTCCGGCGCCTGGAAGGCCATCTCCACCGATGAGAACGACCCGGGCTCGGGCTACATCGGCTACACCGATGTGCGCCCGCACGAGACCCTTACGGTCGACCTCCGGCTGAGCGTCGCCAAGAGCGCGCCCGAGGGCTTCGGTTACGCCATCAGCGTCGGCGTGTACGCGGACGACGAGGGCAACTGCGTCTACTCGACCGGTGAGTACTACGAGTTCGACGTGCTGAAGGCGGGTTCGGAGCCGGGCAAGGTGCCGCCGGCCGACCCGAAGCCGCAGGGTGGCAAGAAGCCGCTGCCGCACAAGCCGGAAGGCGACACGGAGATCAACCCGCAGGGCAGCCTGGCCGAAACGGGTTCCTCCTCCGCGCTGCCGATGATCGCCGTGATCGGCGGTGTGGCGATGGCCGCGGGCGGAGGCGCGGTCTTCGTGGTCCGCCGCCGTCGCGCCACCGCCGTCTGACGGTCCCGAGGGGCGCCGGACGGGCCGATCCCGGCCCGTCCGGCCGCCCGGCGCTGAGCCCGGCCCGGCGCTCAGGCCCGGCGCTCAGGTGCCCGGCGCTCAGGTGCCCGGCGCTCAGGTGCCCGGCGGGACCTTCGGCACCGGCAGCAGCGGGAGCCTCAGGGCCCCGTAGGCGTCCGCCGGTACGGCGGGGCCGCGCGGTGGGACGGGCCGGAGGCGTTCGTACGGCTCCTCCGGGGACGGACGCGGGTCGGGCTCGCCCTTGTTGGGCCACAGGGACATCGCCCGCTCGGCCTGGGCCGTGATGGTCAGGGACGGGTTGACGCCCAGGTTGGCCGAGACCGCGGCGCCGTCGACCACATGGATGCCCGGATGGCCGTAGAGCCGGTGGTACGGGTCGATGACGCCCTCCTGCGGGGACGCCCCGATCGGACAGCCGCCGAGGAAGTGGGCGGTCAGCGGGGTGCCCATGAGCTCGCCGACGTTGCTGCCCGCGAAGCCGTTGATCGAGTCGGCGATGTGGCGGGCGGCCTCGGCGCCCTCGGGGATGTGGTCGGGGTTGGGCTCGCCGTGGCCCTGGCGGGCGGTGAGCAGCCCCTTCCCCGGCCCCTTCGGTTTGCGGTAGGTGGTCAGCGAGTTGTCGTGGGTCTGCATGACCAGGCCGATGATGGTCCGCTCGGACCAGCGGCGGTTGGACAGCGAGCGCACGGCCAGGGTGGGATGCCGGAGGTTGGCGCCCAGAAAGCGCAGCCAGCGCGGCAGACGGCCGCCGTGCGGGATCTGAAGGATCGAGAGCATCCCCATCGCGTTGGAGCCCTTGCCGTAGCGGACCGGCTCGATATGGGTGTTCTCGTCGGGGTGGATGGACGAGGTGATCGCGACGCCCCGGGTGAAGTCCGCCCGCGAATCCCCGTCCCGGGCCCGGCGGTAGCGGCGGTCGGTGGTCTGCGCGCCCACCAGGGCCTCCGAGTTGGTGCGGGTGAGGATGCCGAGCCGCTCCGAGACGCGCGGCAGCAGCCCCTTGTCCCGCATCGTGTGCAGCAGCGTCTGAGTGCCGTACGTACCGGCGGCGAGGACGACGTACCGGGAACGCAGCGCCTTCGGCTTGCCCTTACGGCGGTTGTCGGTGGGGACGGTGGTGACCGTATAGCCGCCGTGCGGGTCGTCGCACAGGGCGACGACGGTGGTCATCGGGTGGACGGCGGCACCGGCCCGCTCGGCGAGGTGGAGATAGTTCTCGTTCAGGGTGTTCTTGGCGCCGTGGCGGCAGCCGGTCATGCACTCACCGCACTCCGTGCACGCCTTACGGGTCGGGCCGGCGCCGCCGAAGTACGGGTCGGGGACGGCCTGGCCCGGCTCGGCCCTCGTGGCGCCGTCGGCGTCATGGCCGTCCCCGAAGAAGACCCCCACGGGTGCCATATGGAAGGTGTCGCCCACGCCCATCTTCTCGGCGGCCGCCTTGAGGTGCGCATCGGACGGGGTGAGGGTGTGGTTGAGGCGCACTCCGAGCATCCGCCGCGCCTGGTCGTAGTGCGGGCGCAACTCCTCCTGCCAGTCGGTGATGTGCCCCCACTGGCGGTCCCGGAAGAACGGCTCGGGCGGTACGTAGAGCGTGTTGGCGTAGTTGAGCGAGCCGCCCCCGACCCCGGCGCCCGCCAGGACCATGACCTTGCCCAGGACATGGATGCGCTGGATGCCGAAGCAGCCGAGGGCCGGGGCCCAGAGGTAGTTGCGGAGGTCCCAGGAGCTCTTGGGCAGGGTTTCGGGGGTGAAGCGGCGGCCCGCCTCGAGGACGCCGACCCGATAGCCCTTCTCGGTCAGGCGCAGGGCCGAGACCGACCCGCCGAATCCCGAACCGATCACGATCACGTCGTAGTCGAAGTCGGCGTCGTCGCTGTGGTCCACGGCGCCGAGGGCCTCGACCGTGCCGAAGTCCTCATCGGGTCCGGGCCCTTGCTCCCGGCTGTGGGCAGACTTCTCCCCTGACACTGGTACCTCCCTTGAAATGTACTGGTCAGCGCAGGCGCAGTGCCTTGAGCGCGCGCAGGCTGCGGGTCATGAAGTCCGCGTATTTCTCGTCCGTCATCCCGAAGGCCGGGGCGAGCGGCATCAGCCGCTGCTGGGCGACCGTCTGCGGTTCGGTGAACCTGAGGATGCCCTCGGAGCCATGGCGGCGGCCGAGCCCGGAGTCGCCCATGCCGCCCATCGGAGAGGCGACGCTGCCGAAGGCGGCGGCGTAGCTCTCGTTGAGGTTGACCGTGCCCGCGCGCAGCCGGGCGGCGATCGCGCGTCCGCGCCGGGCGTCCTTGGTCCAGACGCTGGCGTTCAGGCCGTAGGCGGTGGCGTTGGCGCGCACGATCGCCTCGTCCTCGTCGCCGAAGCGGTAGACGGAGACGACCGGGCCGAAGGTCTCCTCGGTGCAGACGGCCATCGGGGACTCCACGCCGTCCAGGATCGTCGGCTCGTAGAAGTACGGGCCGATGTCGGGGCGGGGGCGGCCGCCGGCGAGCGCCGTGGCGCCCTTGGCGACGGCCTCGTCCACATGGCGGGTGACGGTCTCCAGCTGGCGCTCGGAGACGAGCGAGCCCATCTCCGCGCCGTAGGCGAGGGCGGTGCCGAGCCGCATGGCCTTCGTACGGGCCGCGAAGCGCTCCAGGAAGGTGTCCGCGATCGACTCGTGGACGTACAGCCGCTCCATGGAGATGCACAGCTGCCCGGCGGAGGCGAAGCTGCCGCGCACCGCGCCGTCGACCGCGCGGTCGAGGTCCGCGTCGTGCAGCACCAGCATGGCGTTCTTACCGCCGAGTTCGAGGGAGCAGCCCACCAGGCGGGCGGCGGCGGCCCGAGCCACTTCGCGGCCGGTGCGGGTGGAGCCGGTGAACGAGACGTAGTCGGCGCCCTCGACCACGGCGGGGCCGACCACCGGGCCGTCCCCGATCACGATCTGCCACACCCCGGCCGGCAGCCCGGCCTCCACCATCAGCTCACGCGCCCACAGGGCGGACAGCGCGGTCTCGGTGTCGGGCTTCATCACGACGGCGTTGCCCGCCACGAAGGCGGGTATCGCATCGCCCACGGAGAGCTGGAGGGGGTAGTTCCAGGGCGCTATGAGGCCGACGACGCCGCGCGGCTGGCGCAGTTCGGTGACCTTGGTGAGGGTGGGCACCGCGCCCAGATGCCCCTTGGGGCGCAGATACGCGGGCGCCTTACGGCCGTAATGGCGGGCCACGACGGCGACGCCCTGGACCTCCTCCTGGGCGTGCAGCCGGGTCTTGCCGGTCTCCAGCTGGATCAGGTCCAGGATCTCCGGCTGGCGGCTCAGCAGCAGATCGTGGAAGCGGAGGAGGACGGCGGCGCGCCGGCGTACGGGGGTCGCGGCCCAGGCCCGCTGGGCGGCGCGGGCGCATCCGAAGGCGGTGGCGACGTCCTCGGGGGTGGACTCGGGCAGGGCGGAGGCGAGCACTTCCCCGGTGAACGGGGTGTGGCTGACGGTGGTGCCACTGCCGACGACGCCCCGGGTGAGCCGGGCGATCAGCTCCGGGGTGACGACATCGGCCGCGGTGCGGGTGCCTTCGGGGGCGACCGGGTTACCGGTGCCGTCCTGCGTTATGTGCGAGTCCGTCATGGGGGCGAGGGTAGGCGCGCCCGGCGGCTTTGGGTACCCGGCGGTAACAACTTTCGTCACGCGGCCCCCGCGGGTCCGCCGTGGGCGGGTCCGCCACCCTCGGCGGACCCGCCCGATCCCCTCAGAGCTGGTCGATCCTCAGATTGCGCACGATGCGCTCGTACAGCTCCTCGCCGTGCTCCTGGGCGTCGCCATGGGCGGGCATGGTGACCGTCAGATCCCAGGCGACCTTGGCCTTGTTGATGTAGAGGTGATCGCGCTTCACATACCGGATGGGGTTCTTGTTGCTGCTGGTGCCGTACGGCAGATAGGAGGTGGTGACGTCCCGCGCCGCCTTCCCCTGCTGCCCGGCCCCGGTCTGCTCGCTCTTGGCCTCCTCGACCGTCGCCCCGCCGCCGTCCTTGTAGAAGGCGACGATCTGGTCCGCCGCCGCGTCGAGGCTCGCGGGGTCGTTCTCGCCGTCGGGGGTGGAGCGCTTCAGGGAGACGGTGAAGACCCCGCTGGGGTCGTAGTAGGTGACCACCGGGTTGTCCGAGTCGCTGTCGTCCTGGACCCGCCGGTACTCGCCGGGCACGGCCAGGGACGCGCCCACGACATCGCGCTCCTCCCGGACCGTCCAGCCCGGCGGCAGCCCCTCACCGGAGAACGGCTTCATGATCGTCAGCACCAGGGCGGCGGCCACCACCAGGACCAGACCGCCCAATCCGAGCTGCGCCTTACGGTTCCTGTGCAGGATGGGCGGTACGAAGCGGCTGCCCGCGGACCGCTGAGCGCCGCCCGGCGCGTATCCGGCCGTCGCGAGCATGGTGGGCACCGGCTGCGGCTCCTTCGCCGCCGCCTCCAGGGCCTGCCGCACCTCGGGCGCCGCCGGGCGCATCGCCGGGTCCTTGCGCAGCAGTTGCATGATCAGCGTGGCCAGCGGCCCGGTGGCGCGCGCGGGGACCTGCGGTTCGGAGCCGAGCACGGCCTGGAGGGTCGCGGGGGCGTGGGAGCGGCGGAACGGGGACATGCCCTCGACCGCCGCGTACAGCACGACGCCCAGCGACCACAGGTCGGACTCCGGCCCCGGCCGCTGGCCCAGCACCCGCTCGGGCGCGATGAACTCGGGCGAGCCCACGAAGCCGCCCGTCTCGGTGAGCCGCTGCTCGCCCTCGATCTGCGCGATACCGAAGTCGGTGAGCACCACCCGGCCGCTCCGGCCCAGCAGCACATTGTCCGGCTTCACATCGCGGTGCAGCACACCCGCCTCATGGGCCGCCGCCAGCGCGCCGAGCACGGAGAGGCCGATACGGGCCGCCTCGCGCGGATCCAGCGTGCCCTCCATCAGCCGGTCGCCCAGCGACTGGCCGCGCACCAGCTCCATCACGATCCAGGGGCGGCCGCCCTCGACCACCACGTCATGGACGGTGACGACGGACGGGTGGTCGATCCGGGCCGCGGCGCGCGCCTCGCGCTGCATCCGCTGGTAGACGGTCTGCCGCTCACGCTCGGGGAGATGGTCGGGGACGCGCGGCTCCTTGACCGCGACATCGCGGTCCACGATCTGGTCGTGCGCCCGCCATACGGTGCCCATACCGCCGTGGCCCAGGCGGGAGACGAGCTGATAGCGGCCGCCGATGAGCCGCCCGCTGTTCGGATCCTGCGCCCCGGCGGCCGGTTGCTGCCCGGCGGGCGGCTCTTCGGCGGACCGGTCCCCGGTCGGCGGCTCTCCAGTGGGCGGCTCTCCGGTCGGCGGCTCTCCGGTCGGCGGCTGGGGCCCGCCGCGCGGATCGGCGAACTGCGTCGGCTCGTACGCGCTCCGCCCCGGCCCCGCCGCCTCGGCCGCCCGGCCCGGCGGCCGGGACCCCTGAGGCGGCGCATCGGATGCCTCGGGTGGCGGCTGGGGCGCCGGCACCGGGGCGGCCGGAGCGTGCGGCGGCCGCAGGCTGTAGCTGGTGGGCTCGTTCGCCCGTCCCCCGTCGTTCGTCATGCGCCCATCATTACCCAGGGTGTGGCACCGTCCGCCACCGCTGGGAAGCCGCTGTGGACGCTCGTGACAAAGCCGTTGCGCCGCCGTTCAGTTCGCCGCGCCGGGAGGCGAGAAGGTGACGGCGGCGGTGTCGAAATGCCGCTTTCCTACGGACTTCTCCCCCACCGGGGCGGATAGCCACAGGTCGAACATTTTCCCGTCTTCGTTCCAGCTCAGGTCGTATGTCTGCCGTGAGCCGCCGTCGTCCGCCGAACCGTTCCAGATGAACGCCCAGAGCGCGGCGGGGCGGCCGTCGTGCTCCGTCTCGATGACCTGGCCGCTGCGGTAACCCGGATAGTCCTGCGGGCCCTTGGCGTCCGCCTTACGGCTCAGCCCGAGCGGGCCCTCGGGGCTCTGCTCCTGGACATGGATCCCGATCCGGAACTCCATACCGGGCGAGTTGTAGTAGACCCGGGGCGCCTTGTACTCGCGGGCGAACCCCTCGGGCACGGCGAGCGAGAAGCCGAGCGGATCGTTCACCAGCTCATAGCCCTCGGGGATCCCGGCCGGCGGACTCGCCGTGGGCTCGGAGTCCTTCACGGGGCGCTGCGGCGACTTCTTGGGGTTGCTCGGGCCGTGCGTACTCTCCTTGTCGGCGCTCTGGCTCGTACGCCCGCCCAACGCCTTGTCGCCTTCACCGCCCCCGTTGTCCAGCATCGCCACGACGCCCGCGGCCACACCGGCGAGCGCGACCACCGCGGCGGCCGCCATAAGGACGGCACGACGGCGCGCACCACGACCGGAACGGGCCCGTCCGGCCGGGGCGGCCGGGGCGGCCGGAGATGCCGGAGGCACGGACGCGGGGGAAGGCCCCGGGGGCGGCACGGGCACGGACGCCGACGAACCACGGCCGTCCGGCCCGAACGGCACGCTGGGCTGGGTCGGGGTGTACTCCAGCGGGATCTCCGGGGTGTCGCCCACCTCCTGGGCCATCACCAGCATCCGCTCGACCTCGTCGGCGCTCAGCCGCTCCTCCGGAGCCCGCCGCAACAGCCCCTCGATGACCGGCTTCAGCGGCCCGGCGGCCTCGGGCACGGGGATCTCGTCGAACACCACGGCGTGCAACACCGCGGCCAGGGACTCGCGGTGGAACGGGGATTCACCGCTCACCAGCGTGCAGAGCAGCACCCCGAGCGACCACAGGTCCGACTCCGGCCCGGTACGACGCCCCGACATCCGCTCCGGCGCGGTGTATTCGGGCGAGCCCACGAACGAGCCGGTCTCGGTGATCGTGGTGGACCCGGTGACCTGCGCGATCCCGAAGTCCGTCAGCACGACCCGGCCGGTGCCCGACTCCACCAGCACATTGGCGGGCTTGATGTCCCGGTGCAGCACCCCGCGCGCATGCGCCGCGCGCAACGCGCCCAGCAGCGCGGCCGCGACCCGCCCCGCCTCACGCGCCCCGACGGGGCCCTCGGCGCCCAACCGGTCGGCGAGCGAGAACCCGTCGACCAGCTCCATGACGATCCAGGCGCTGCCGTCCTCCTCGATCACATCGTGGAGCACGATCACGTTCGGATGCTTGATCTGCGCGACGGTCCGCGCCTCGCGCAGGGTGCGCTCACCGCGCAACTGCGCGTCGAAGGCCGCGAGCCCCTCGTCCACATGGAGCTCCTTGACCGCGACTTCACGCCCCAGAAGCTCGTCGACGGCCCGCCAGACCGTGCCCATTCCGCCGCGTCCGAGCCGTGTGGCCAACCGGTAGCGGTTGGCGATCAGGCGACCCTCTCCCCCGGTACCCATGGGCTCATCTTGCCTCACCCCGCCGAGGCCCTAGAACACCGGACCGCCGCCCCACCCCCACGGGCGATTGAACCCGGGCGCGGCATACGGAAATCTAGGGCGGGCCGATGTTAAGGGGCGGACCGCGGCCGCCCCATCGGCAACTTCACGCTTCCGGCCCCTGGGGCTGACCGGCCGAGGGGCACCTCCCCGCACCAACCGGGCGGGCCTATGGGCGCAGTAGAGCATCCGAGCTCTTGGTCTTACCGGCCGGGGCACTAGGGACGAGTCTCAGGGTGCCGTAGAGCCTCCGGGTGCTTGGCTCTTCCGGCGAGTGAGCCGAAGGGGCGCATCGCTGTCGAAAGGGAGAGCGCGCGGAGGCCCCGAGGAACGAGGGGCCGAGCACGGTCGACCGTCGACAGCGGCACAAGCGCCCCGGAGGCGAACCGAGCCTCCAAAAAAAGGAGGGTTGGCCGCCCCGCGGCGGGGGTCCACGGGGCGGCCAGTCAGGGGGACGGGAGGGTCAGCCGGTGACCTTCCACGTCCGGGAGTCGCTCAGCCGCTTCCGCAGCTCCGGGTCCTTCACCGCGGCCGTGCCGTCCGTCGCCTTCGCGGTGACGGTGTGGCTCGCCCCGTCGCTCGGGACGCCCAGGTCCGCCGGGGTGACGCTCGCCTTACCGTTCGCGGCGGTGACCTCCGCCCCGTCGACGTACCACTTCAGCGACGCGCTCTTGGGGACGCTCACCTCGATGCCCGCCGACCGCTTGACGGCCGTGGCGGTGGCCGTACGGCTGCTGAGCACGCTGGCGTGGCTGTAGAAGCCCGCGATCATCGCCTCACGGCCGGGAAGGCTGTACTCCCGGCCCAGGGTGCGCATGATCGAGTTTTCGGTGGGGCGGTTGATGCCCTTGGGGTAGTAGCGGCCGCCCTCATAGGCGCCGACCGTGCCGCCGTCGGGCGAGGTCTGGCCGATCCAGCGGTACCACTTCTTCTGCTGGGCGGTCAGCTGCGCCGCGGTCAGCTTGGTGGCGTTGGACTCGCCGGGTTCGGCGCCGGTGTAGGTGCCGTATTCCGGGTAGAAGTACTCGTCCGCCAGCTTGCCGAGCGAGTGGCCGGTCTCGTGCACCGCGATCTGGTCGGAGTCGGGGTGGTCGGAGGAGGCGGTGGCGATGCCGTCGTAGCCGACCTGCGAGGTGAGGGTGTAGCCCGCGCCGCCGTACTTGGTGGAGTTGGACAGGACGACCACCAGATCGGCCTCGGGCGCCTTGGCCGCGTAGGACTCGACCTTGGCGGTGTCGACGCACAGCAGCCGCTCGGTGTTGTCGCACCAGAAGTACGAGCCGAGGGCGGTGTCCTTGACGACGTCCCTGGAGGGGTCGCCGGAGACGCCGGACTGGTTGGAGACGGCGTCCACGGTCCAGACGTTGAAGAGGTCCTTGTACGAGGCGTACGGCTCCACGGCGGACATCTGGTCCCACTTGGAGCGGGCGTCGGCCTGGAAGTCCGCCTGCTGTCCCGCGGTGTAGCCGTCGCCGATGAAGACGACGTCCAGCTTGTCGGCCGTGGTGCCGTTGCCGATGAGCGAGGTGACCTGGCCGTCCGCGGCGGCCTCCTCGGCGGACAGGGAGCGGGCGGCGCGGGTCAGCCGTTCGGGGGCGGCCGCCGGGACCTCGGTGTGGTGGGGGTGGCCGCCCGGACCGGTGAAGTACTCCACGTCCACGGTGCGCTGCGACGGGGCCGGGTCGGCCGTGGCGGAGGAGCCGGTCGAGCCCGGCGACGCCGTGGCCGGTGCGGACATGGCCGCGGCCGCCGCCAGGGCGATGCCTCCGGCGACGGCCGCGGTGCGCAGGGGGATGCGGCTGCGTATGCGGCTCCGTATGCGTCTGCGCACGGTGACTCCCGAAGTCTTCGCGATAAGCGGCCAGTTAAGCAGGATTAATTCGCCGCTCAACCTAAGGGGTCCGGGGGTCGGGGGCAATGGGAATTAGGGAAGTGGCTAGGAAATCGGACACCGGACAACCATGCCCGGCGCCCACCCCCTCACCCCCTCCCGTCGCGCACCAGCCACAGCAGCCGGTCCAGCACCCGGCGGCCCCCGGCCCGTATCCCGTCGTGCTCGAACTCGTCGGTCACCCAGGTGCGCAGGCCCCGGATCGACCGGGCGGTGGCCAGGGAGTGCTCCGTGTCCACGTACAGGTCGTCGTGGTAGATCACGGCGGCCACCGGCACGGTGTTACGGGCCAGCCGCCCGGTGTCGTACAGCGGGCCCCAGCCGGTGCGTTCGGCGAGCAGTTCGGCGGTGCGGCGCAGCGGGCGCAGCGCGGCGTGGGTGTCCAGCATCCAGGGGTGCGCCGTCTCGCCCGTGAGGAGCACCGGACGGTCCTCCACGAGCGCCTTACCGGCGTCGAAAGCGGGGAATTCCGCGCGGACCCGCTCCGCGGCCCAGTCGGTGGCCCGGCCGTCCTGGGCGTAGATGGACTCCAGCAGCAGGGTGAAGAGCGGGTTGGCGGCGCGGGAGAGCACCGCCGCCATCCGCTCGCGGAACGTATCGCTCAGCCGCGGCCCGTCGGCGGTGGGCACGAAGGCGTCCTCCAGGAGGTAGTGCAGCTGGTGCGATCCATAGCCGGTGCCGAGCAGGAAGCCGAGTTGCTGGAGGGCGGGGACGGTGAGCAGGGTCCCGTCGGTCAGGACCTCCTCGTGGTCGGTCAGATGCCGTACGAGGGCACGGACGGTGGCCTCGTCGTCCGGGTAGCGGGCGTAGTGGGCGAGGGTCTTGCGCTCCATCCGCGGATAGGCGGTCCGGTAGACGGCGTCCGTGTCGATCCCGCTGTCGATCGCGGGCAGTCCGCCCGCGAGCAGCACCGAGTCCAGCCCCTCCGGCGCGTGGGACAGGTAGGTCACGGCGCAGAAGCCGCCGAAGCTCTGGCCGAGCACGGTCCATGGGCGGTCCCCGATGAGCCGGCGCCGGATCAGCTCGCAGTCGCGCACGATCGCGTCGGCGCGGAAGTGGGAGAGGTACTCGGCCTGCTCCTCGGGGCCGCCGCGCAGCGGCAGGGTCTGGCGGTTGGCCGGGGTGGAGCGGCCGGTGCCGCGCTGGTCGAGGAGGAGCACGCGGTAATCGTCGAGCGCGCGGTCCAGCCAGCCGGAGCGGCCCACCGGACGGTCCGCACCGCTGCCGGGTCCGCCCTGGAGGTAGAGCAGCCAGGGGAGCCGCTCGCGCTGGGCCGCGGTTTTCCCCGCGGCGACGACCTCTCGTGCGTAAAGCCGGATCAGCTCGCCCTCGGGAGCCTTATGGTCGAGCGGTACGTCGAAGTGATAGTCGGCGAGGAGCAGTTCCGGCTGACGGACGGTCGTCACGGCGCCCGGCCCGGCCGGTACCGCTGTGCTTGCCTGCTGCATCCTTCAATCCTCACGTTAAATGGACTTAGCCCGGCGATTAAGTTACCGCCGGGGAGAAGAGGGCACGGTGGCCGACAGAAGCGCCGGTGACGGGCGGACGGCGGGAACGGTGACGGGGGCGGCCGGGGCGGAGTCGACCGCCGAGCTGGGGCGCCGGGTGCTCAGACTGCGCACGGAGCGCGGGTTCACCCAGCGGCAGCTGGCCGAGCCCGCGTACACCGCCGCCTATGTCTCCACCCTCGAGGCCGGGAAGGTGCGCCCCTCCGAAGCCGCGCTGCGCCATCTCGCGGACCGGCTCGGCGTCAGCTACGAGGAGCTGACCACGGGCCGCTCACCGCGCGACGCCACCCGGCTGCGGGCCGCCCTCACCGATGCCCGGCGGGCACTGGCGACCGGCGCCGCCGAGGACGCCACCGGGCTCTTCGAGGAGGTGCGCGACGAGGCGGAGCGGCTCGGGTTCGCCGAGGAGCGCTCGGCGGCCCTGCTGGGGCTCGGCGACTGCGCGCTGGAGACCGGCGAACTCACCCTCGCCCGCGACCACTTCGAGGACGTGGAGCGGCTGCTCGCCGGGGAACCGCTGCCCCGCCGGATCCCCGCGATCCGCGGCCGGGCCGTGGCCCATCTCCTCGCGGGCGAACTGCGCTACTCCTGCTATCTGCTGGAGAGCGCCATCGACGAGCTCAACGCCTCGGGGCTGCACGACCCGTACGCGCTGCTGCTGCTCTATACGGCGGCCATCGCGCCCTATATGGACATGGGGGCGCACGCCCGTGCCGTACGCGCCGCCGAGTTGGCGCTCGCGCTGGCCCCGAGCGTGGACGACCCGGGGCTCATCGCCCGGATGCACCGCGGAGTGGCCCGCACCCTGATCGCCGAGGGGCGGACGGCCGAGGCCGACGCCTCCCTGGCCAAGGCGCAGGAGCTGTACGAACAGCTGCGCATCCACACCGACCTGGCGCACTGCCACTGGATGCGCGGCTATGTGCACGCCCAGGACGGCAATCTGGAGCGCGCCGAGCGCGAACTGCGCACCGCACGGGACATGCTGGCCTCCAAGCGGGCCGCGCTGTTCACCGTGCAGGTCGAGGTCGAGCTGGCGGATGTGCTGCGCCGACGCGGCCGTACGGCGGAGGCGGAAGCCCTGTTGCTGCCGCTGCTGGCGCGCTCCCCCGCACCGGGGCCGGTGAACGCCCCGGGCCCGGTGGAGACCCCGGAACCCGCGACCACCCCAGAGGCCGCCCCGGGACCCATGACCGCCCCTGGGGCCGCCCCGGAACCCGCGACCGCCCCAGGGGCCGCCCCGGAACCCATGACCGCCCCTGGGGCCGCCCCGGAACCCGCGACCACCCCAGAGGCCGCCCCGGAACCCGCGACCGCCCCAGGGGCCGCCCCGGAACCCGCGACCGCCCCAGGGGCCGCCCCGGAACCCATGACCGCCCCCGGAGGGCCGGGCGCGACGGCCGACGAGGCCGGGCTGACCGCCGAGCGCGGCGCGGTCCACGCGGGCGGCGCACACCGACTGCTGGGCCTGATCGCGGACGAGCGGGGCGACGTCGAGGCCGCCGAGGAGCACTACTGCGCGGCGCTGTCGCTGCTGGAACGCACCGGCGCGGCGGGCGACCTGGCCGATCTGTGCCGACTGCTGGGAGACCTGCTGCGCCGGGAGGGCCGCCTGGAGGCCGCGATGGACGCCTACCGCACCGGGCTCGGCCACCGCGCCGCGCCCGGCACCACCACCCTGGGCCCGGCTCCCGCCGAGCCCCCCATGTGAGGCGTCCATCGGCCCCTCCCGCCCCCACCGACCGCCCGCCCGGCCCTTCCCCGTACCTTCTCGGGGGCCGGCCGGCGCCTGGGTCGCCGGTCGGAGCGCCTGGTCGGGGCGCACCGCACGGCGGGCGGTCGGAGAGACGAACAGGCCGCCGCGTGTGGGGGTCGCGGCGGCCTGACCGCGGCAACGCCCCGCTGCCGTTCCGGACGCGCATCGGGAGGCACTCCGGCGCGTTCACGGTGCTGGGGTTCCGGGACGAACCCCACGGGGTGATGCGGCTTGAGCTCCACTCTGCCTGGTGGGAACCACCAGGGAAATCCCCCATTGGTCTGCCGTCACCCCCTCCGACCGGCGGGGGTGTTCCCGCCCACTGACGGAGCCAACCACTCCATATTCGCCCGCCGATGGGGCAGGCTGTCCGAGCAATGGGCATGACAGCTGAGGCGAGGGAGCGGCCGGTGATCCGTGTGGCTGTAGTGGACGACGAGGCGCTCGTACGATCCGGTCTGCGACTGATCCTGGGCACGGCCCCGGATATCGAAGTGGTCGCCGAATGTTCCGGGGCCGCCGCAGTGGACACGGTGCTGGGCAGCAGAGCCGATGTGGTCCTGCTCGACATCCGGATGCCGGACGCCGACGGGCTCAGCGTCCTCAGACAGTTGCGGGCCGCGCCCCGCTCCCCCGCCGTGGCGATGCTGACGACCTTCGACGTCCAGGAGTACCTGGCGGCCGCGCTGCGCGCCGGGGCCGCGGGCTTCCTCCTCAAGGACACCGATCCGGAACAGCTCGTACGGGCCGTGCGCACCCTCGCCCAGGGCGGCAGTGTGCTCGACCCGGCCGTGACCCGCGCCGTGATAGGCGGATACCTCGCCGCCGAGGCGGAGGCGACGGCCGCCGAGGCCGTCGAGGCACTCACCCCGCGCGAACGGGAGGTGCTGGCGCTGCTGGGGGAAGGGCTGGCCAATCCGCAGATCGCCGAGCGGATGGGGCTGGCGCCCAGCACCGTCAAGGACCATGTGCGGGCGGTCCTCGGCAAATTGGGCGGGCTCAACCGTGTCCAGGCGGCGATCGTCGCCGACCGGGCCGGGCTCGTCAGCAGCCGGCCGCCGATAGGCGGCCCTCGATGAGCGTCTCCCCGCTGTCCCGCGGTTCCTCCCCGGACAAGCCGGGCGCGCCCCCGGCCCCGCCGCCCGCGCCCGCCTCGCCACCCGCGTCCCCCTCGTCACCGCCGCCCACCCCGCCCGCCCGGTGGCGGCCGCCGCGCCGGGTCATGCGCTGGGGGTCGCTGATCGTCCCCGTCCTGCTCGCGGTGGCCGACGCGCTGCTCGTCAACGGCGTCACCTTCGGGCTGGAGCTCAACGTCTCGCTGGTGGCGGCCGCCGCGCTGTTGGTGCGCCGGAAGCTGCCCGCGCTGGTCTTCCTGGTCACGCTGCCGGGGATCCTCATCGGCTACGTATGGTTCGCGCCGATGATCGCCCTCTACACGGTGGCCGTACTCCGCCCCGCCCACCGGCTGCTGGGCATCTCCGCGCTGCTGCTGGCCGCCGCGCACTTCATCCCCTGGCCGGTCTCCGACTTCGAGCCGACCGCGTACCGGGAGAACACCCTCACCCTCATCGACGCGTGCGTGACCTCCGTGGGGCCCATCGCGCTCGGCCTCCTGGTGCGCACCCGGGGCGAACTCGCCGCCCGCATAGAGGATCTGACCCGCAGCCGCCGCCATGCGGACGAGCTGATCGCCGAACAGGTGCTGTCCACCGAACGCGCCCGGCTCGCCCGCGAGATGCATGACGTGGTCGCCCATCAAGTCAGCCTCATCAGCCTCCAGGCCGGCGCGGTGCAGATCAGCGCGGAGGACGCGAAGGCGCGGGAGGGCGCGCGGACGATCCGCGAGCTGTCGGTGCGGACCCTGGACGAACTCCGCCATATGGTCGGCATCCTGCGCGCGGCGGGCGGCGACCACGAGGAGCTGACCCCGCAGCCCCGGCTGGCCGATCTGGCCCGGATGATCGAACTCAGCGCCCTGAACGTCACCTTCGAGACGGACGGCGCGACCGAGCGGCCGGGCCACTCGGAGGCGGTCGAACGGGCCGCCTTCCGCATCGTCCAGGAGGCGCTGACCAACGTCCGCAAGCACGCGCCGGGAGCGCGGGTGACGGTACGGGTGAACGAGGCGGAGGCGCCGGGCCCGGAATCGGCGGGGTCGGAGTCGGCACGGCCGGAGTCGGCAGGGCGCCAGGCGACGCGGCCGAAGGCGGCCGCCGTGCCGGGAGCGGCTCATGGGGCGGCTCAACAGGCGGAGGAGGTACGGGGCCTGCGGGTCGAGGTGCGCAACGGGCCGCCCGACGCCTCCGCCGTGGCCCCCGGGCTGCCGGGCGGCGGTCACGGTCTGGTCGGGCTGCGGGAGCGCGCTCAACTGCTGGGCGGCACGCTGGAGGCGGGGCCCACGGAGGAGGGCGGCTTCGTCGTACGGGCCGACTTCCCCGAGTCCCCACGCGCCACGGGACCGGCGGCATGAACAGGCCGATGACGCCCCTGAGCGGAGGGACACCCATGGGCGAACGGAAGCCTCTGGAAGGCGGACGGACGGCTCCAGGGGGCCGACGGACACCCCTGAGCGGATCGGCGCGGAAGTCGGCTGCGGTTCTGCGGCGCCCCGAAGGGGCGCGGGGCTGTGTCGACATGCCGCTCCGCCGCACGGGCGCGACCGGCTACGACGGCGACGGCGCCGCGGACGATCGACGGCAGGTCAGGGCGGGTCCGGCGGAGCGCTCAGGCGGACAGCGGGTCGACCGCGTCCTCGTCCTCCCCGTCCGGCTCGGTGGCCGCCCCCAGATCGGGATAGACATCGAACAGCCGCCGCACCCCCAGGGCCGCCAGCACCCGGTGCACATGCGAACCGTGGGCGGCGCCCTGCGGCGGCAGGATCAGCCGCAGCCGGCCCGAGCACGATCTCATCAGCCGACGCGCCGCGATCAGTACGCCGACCCCGCTGGAGTCGCAGAACCGGACCTCCGAGAGGTCCAGAACCAGCCAGTGGCGGCCCTCGGCGACCGCGTCGTGGACGTGCTGCCGGACTGCGGGCGAGGTCACCAGGTCCATCTCCCCCGAGACCTGGAGAACGACCCACTCCCCCCGCCGGTCCTCCATCACCTTCAACGTCACGCGCCCGAAGCCCTTCGCTCGCCGCAACCGGAATTTGCTGTTCCCGGGCGGCTGCCCGCCCGTCGGCGCATGAAACTCCCCCAGGCATACGCCGTGAGGGACGACCCTATGCCGCGGCGAAGCGTTTCGTCTCCCCGATCCTGCGCAAAGTGACCGCGCCAATACCATGCGCGGCCTGATTCCCACGCACTTTGCCTGATGGACGCGTGTTGTGTGAGCAACCGGCATTACATTCGATATGAACGCGGGCATAGTGCCTGGAGGGCCGGCCGGACGACTCGGGAAGGGGGTCGCATGGCGAATGACGCACCACCCCGCTGGGACCGAAGGATGCAACAGCGTCTGGCGCGCGGTGAAGCGGCCGCACTCGCCGAGCTCTACGACCGATTCGCCTCACTTGTCCATAATTTGGCGCATCGGGTCCTGGAGGACGAGACGGCGGCCGACCGCATCACCCGGGAAGTCTTCGGCTACGTCTGGGAGAACCCGGACGCGTACGACCCCCAGCAGGGCTCGCTGCGCGCCTGGATCGCCATGCTCACCCAGCGCCAGGCCGTGCACCGGCTGCGCACCTCGCAGACCGCCCCGGCCGACGGGGACACGCTCTCGACCGAGGCCCTGGAGGAGCGGATCCGCGAGGCGTCCGTGGCCGCCCGCGCCGACTACATCGTCACCTCGATGCCCGCCCCGCTGCGCGCCGCCCTGGAGCTCGCCTACTTCGACCGCCGCGACTACCGCCAGGCCGCGGCCGCCCTCGGGGTGACCGAGGACGAGGCCAGACGCCGCCTGCGGCTGGGCCTCCAGCTGCTGTCGACGGCCCATGTGCAGCCGCCCCGCGCGGTCTCGCCCCCCGGCTACGGACGGGCGCTGTGAGCGGGCGCGGCGGGCCGGACCCGTACGACGACGCCTACGGCGAGAGCTCCGGCCCGGGGGACGGCAGAGACGGGCCCGGACGGGGAGGCGAACCGGATCTGCCCTCCCACCCCGCCGGGCCACCACGCATACCGCCGCAGCGGCCGGCCGCCGAGGACAGCGGCCACTGGCCGGGCGCCCTGGACGGCGGCATCCCCGCCCCGCGCCCGCCCACGGCGGACGAGACACCAACGGCGAAACGGACACCGGAGCGCGGTTCGGAACGCGACTCAAAGCTCGGCCCGGAACGCGGTTCGGAGCGCGGCCCGGAACGCGGCCCGGAACGCGGTTCGGAACCCGCCGCGGACTCCGAACCGGAATCGGCACCGGAGCCGCGCCCTGACCCCGCCGCCCCGGGAGCTGAACCGGAACCGGCCGCCCTGGGCCCTGAACCGGAAGCGAATCCGGAGCCGGAGCCGGAACGGCCCGCCTCCGTGCCCCCGTCCCCGCCCCCGTACACGCCACCGTCCCCGTACGCGCCACCGGCCGCACCCCTGGCGGCGCCCACGCCCTCGGCGCCCCTTCCGCTCCCGCACGATCTGCTCCGATCGCTGCTCGGCGCCTGGGCGCTGACCGCGTGCTCGCAGGAGGAGACCGCCGCCGTCGAGGCGCATCTGAACCACTGCCCCTCGTGCGCCGAGGAGGCGCTGCGGCTGCGCGACGCCGTCGGGCTGCTGCACACCGAGCACAGCCTCGACCTCGACCCGATGCTGCGCTCCCGCGTGCTCGCGGGCTGTCTGGGCCGCCGTCCGGCCCGGATACCCATGCCCGGCTGGGCCGGTGCCTACGACGCCGAGGCCGCCCGGCTGGACGCGCTGCTGCGCGACATGGGCGAGGCCGAGTGGCGTGCGCCGGTGCGGCTCAAGTGGTTCGACGGGCGGCGGCTCACCAGCCGGGACACCACCGTCGCCGGGGTGATCGGCCATCTGATGGTCGTGGACGGCATCGTCGCCACCTCGCTCGGCCTCCCCGACCCGCTGGGCGCCGACGCCCCCGGCTCGCCCCAGGCCCGCACGGAGGCGTACTGGCACCACGAGCCCGGCGCCGCGTACGGGTCGGGACCGCCCGGGGCGGTCCGGGAGTTGTGGCGTGAGCAGGGCCATGCCCTGGTCCGTACGGTGTCCTTCGCCGGGCGCGGCGTCGCCGAGCTCGATGTGCCGTACGGGGACTTCGCGCTGCCGATCCGTGACGCCTTCCTCGACCGTGCCCTCGAGTGCTGGGTGCACGCCGGGGACATCGCCGAGGCCATCGACTACCCCTATGAACCACCGGCCTCCACCCACCTCAAGGCCATGATCGACCTGTGTGCCCGACTGCTTCCGGGGACGCTGGCCGAGCGGCGCCGGGCCGGGCTCGCGTCCCCGCCCCGCCGGCTGGTCGAGGCGGGCACCCCGGGCCGTACGCTCCATCTCCAGGTCGAGGGCACGGGCGGCGGCGACTGGTACATCCCGCTGGACTCCCCGGCGGCGATGGCCGCACCGGAGGAGGCGGTGGCGACGATCGCGCTGGACCAGGAGGCGTTCTACCTGCTGGCGTCCGGGCATGTGCCGCCGCAGGAGGCGGCGGCGGGCCTGTCCGGGGACACCGAGGCGATCCGGGACGTCCTCTTCGCCGCCGCGTCCCTGTCCCGGCTCTGAACCGGTCGAAAACAGCCAGTCGAAAACAGCCAGTTGAGAACAGTCGGCAGTCGAGAACAGCCGCGAGCAGTCGGCGGACAGAGCAGCCCGCCGAAAACAGCCGGTCGACGGCCGTCAGTCGAAGACGACCGTCCGATGGCCGTTGAGCAGCACCCGGCGCTCGCTGTGCCACTTCACGGCACGGGCCAGCGCCTGGCACTCCACATCGCGGCCGACCGCCACCAGCTGATCCGGGGTGAGCCCATGGCCGACGCGCTCGACCTCCTGCTCGATGATCGGGCCCTCGTCCAGATCGGCGGTCACGTAGTGGGCGGTCGCCCCGATCAGCTTGACCCCGCGCGCATGCGCCTGGTGGTACGGCTTGGCGCCCTTGAAGCTCGGCAGGAAGCTGTGGTGGATGTTGATGATCCGGCCCGACAGCTCCTTGCACAGGTCGTCGGAGAGCACCTGCATATAGCGGGCCAGCACCACCAGCTCGACATGCTCCGTGCGCACCAGGTCCAGCAGCCGGGCCTCGGCCTGCTGCTTGGTGTCCTTCGTCACGGGGATGTGGTGGAACGGAACCCCGTAGGAGCCGACCAGCTCCTCGAAGTCCGTGTGGTTGGAGACCACCGCGGCGATCTCGACCGGCAGCGCGCCGATCCGCGACCGGAAGAGAAGGTCGTTCAGACAGTGCCCGAACTTGCTGACCATGAGCAGAATGCGCATCTTCCGATCGGCGCGGTGGATCTCCCAGTCCATCTGGAAGGACTCGCCGACCGCCGCGAAGCTGGCCCGCAGGTCCTCCACCCGCACCGGTGAGACGGAGCGGAAGGCCACCCGCATGAAGAAGAGCCCGGTGTCACGGTCCCCGAACTGCTGGCTGTCCTCGATATTGCAGCCGGTCATGAAGAGATAGCTCGACACGGCGTGCACGATGCCCTGCTTGTCCGGGCATGACAGCGTCAGGATGTACTGGTCGGGGACGGCACGCGACTCACTCATGACCCTTAGCGTCCCACACCCGTGATACGGCTCAGACCGCCTGCGTCATGATCGCCAGTACTTCGAGGGTGCGTGGGGGCACATCCGGGTCCTCGCCGTCGTTGGTGGCCAGCCGCACATGGGCCTCGCGGGCGGCCCGTACGGCCTCCGGCCAGCCATGGTGCTCGAGGTAGGCCGAGACCGGGGCGTCCGCGCCCGCCTGGTGCATGATCCTCAGCACCCGCAGCACGGCGACATCGACCAGCGCCGCCTCCTGCGAGTCACGGAAGATCGTCCCGACGTACTTCTCGGCCGACCAGT
This sequence comes from Streptomyces malaysiensis subsp. samsunensis, assembly GCF_024519315.1. GTDB lineage: Bacteria > Actinomycetota > Actinomycetes > Streptomycetales > Streptomycetaceae > Streptomyces > Streptomyces malaysiensis. Next base: position 144,313 of record NZ_JANIIC010000008.1, read on the forward strand.
TGTCCAGCCAGGTGTCCTCCACCAGCCGGTAGACGGCGTCCGTCACATCCCCGTACCCGGGCTGGCCGGCCAGCCAGCACTCCTGCTGGAAGACGGGATCCGAAAGCATATGCAGCGCCGAGCGCACATTGGTGCGCCAGCGCCACCACGGCATGTCATTGACAGGCATGGCTCCCATGGTGGTCGAGCGACGGGCACGACGGGAAGACTTCTCCGAACCTTGCACAATCACTGATCGTACGTTCTTCACACATAGAGTCGGCTCAACCCCCGCTGTTCACCCCTACGTCACCATCCCTTGTCTTGTCATAACGGCTGTGTTCCTCCCGAAGCGCCAGGCTCGCTTGCCATGACCGGACGGCGACGCCCCTCCTCCCGCCCCATCCGAGCCGCCGTTGCGGCACTGTGCACCACGGCGGTCGGTGTGTCGCTGCTGACCGGCTGTGGAGCGGTGCTGTCGAACGAGGGCGACAACGAGCCCATCACCGTCATGACCTGGGCTCCCGAAGGCACCAAAGCCACCAATATGCCAGGAATGCCCGCCATGGCGAAGGCATTTGCCCGCTGGGTCAACGGCTCGGGCGGAATCCACGGCCGCAAGCTCCAGGTCGTCACCTGCAACGAGCGCAACGACGCCGTCCAGGCCGCCGGCTGCGCACAGCAGGCCAAGGATGACAAGGCCGTCGCGGTCGTCGGCTCGTACAGCCAGTACGGCCGGTCCTTCATCTCCCCGCTGGAGGTCGCCGGCATCCCCTACGTCGGCGGCTACGGGGTGACGCAGGAGGAGTTCGACAGCCCGTACTCCTATCCGGTCAACGGCGGCCAGGCCGCCCTGCTGGTGGGCAACGGCCGCCAGCTGGCCGCCCGCTGCGAGCGCACCGCGCTCGTGCGCCCCGACACCATCGCGGGCGACGAGCTCCCCCAGCTCCTCAACACCGGCCTCAAGGCGGGCAAGCGCGCCACCGCCCATGACGTCCGCGCCCCCGAGGACGCGGGCGACTACAGCAAGCAGGCCACCAGCGCCCTGGAGAGCGTCGGCGCCGACACCTCCCTCGGCACCGCCGACCAGGGCGCGACCCTGGAGAGCTCGTGCGTCACCGCGGCGCTCGGCAACCGCACCGGCACCTTCTTCGACTCCTTCCGCCGGGTACAGGAGAACCATCCGAAGGTGCGGATAGCCTCCATACTCGGCGGCGTCCGGCAGTCCCTCATAGACTCCACCGGCGGCAGCTCCAGCCCCCTGGAGGGCACCTACGCCACCGGCTGGTACCCGGCCGGGGACGATCCGCACTGGAACCCCATGAAGAAGGTCATCAACAAGTACGCCTTCGACGACAACCGCATCGACCCGGACGACCCCGGTACGCAGACCACCTGGATCGCCTACACCGTGCTCCGCTCGGTCCTGATGTCCCTGCACGCCGACGACATCAGCGCCCGCACCGTGCGCAACGCGCTGGACAACGGCCACGCGGTCGACACCGGCGGGCTGACGCCGACGCTGCGCTGGGGCTACGAGGACACGCTGCACGTGCCCAACTACTCGCGGATCGTCAACGCGGACGTGACCTACCAAATGGTGCGGGACGGGCGACTGGTGGCGGTGCGCAAGGGGTTCGTCAACGTCTCCAAGATCCTGGAGCGCTACCACCCGGCGGACTGAGCCGCGACCGCCCGGCGGGCCGACCCGGGCGCGCCGAGCCGCTGCCGCCCGCCGAACCCGGGCCGGGGACGGCGCGGCCGCCCCCGGCCGCCGGTCACAGCTCCGTGGCCTCGTGCGTGGTGAGGCCGTACCTGGAGGCGATCGGGTTCCACAGCCCCGAGGCCGTCTTCTTGGCCTGGGTCGCCTCGCCGCTCGCCCGCTCGGCCGCCCCGACCCGGGGCGTACGGCGGGCCTTGCCCTTGTGGCAGCCCCTCTTGCCGCCGGTCTGGTCGGCCCAGGCCGCGTACTCGTTGTCGGCCCTGGCCGAGGACTTCCACGCCTTGGTGAGGGAGGCGGTCAGCCGCGCGTTGTCGGGCAGCTTGTCCACCGACAGCTTGCCCAGCCGGGTCACCAGGTCATTGCGCTGGCCCGCGGCCGTGCGCAGATCCGATGCCGCCGTGGTCAGGTCCTTGCAGGACTTGATGTTGTCCACGGCCTTGATCACCGACGCCCGGCTGTTGTTGCTGTCGGCGAGCAGCGCGTCCAGCGCCTTCGCCTGGGGCTCGGCGGGGTCGGCCGGCTCGGACGACTGCTCGGCGCTCGGCGAGGAGTCGCTCAGCGTCGTGTCGTTCTTCTTGTTGTCGTCGTCGCCGCCCATGCTGAGCACGGCTCCCGCGGCGAGACCGGCGAGCGCGCAGCCCGCCACCACGACGCCGATGAGCATGCCCCGCGACATCCGGCGGCGCCCGCCACCGCCGCCGCCATGGCCACCGGACGGCGGGGACGGCGGCTGCGGAACGTCGGGGCCGAACTGCGGGAGCTGCTGGGTCTCGTCGGCGCCGCCACTGTCACGGAACAGACCGTCGAACTCCGAGGGCGGCGGCCGGTCCCCGGGACGGCCGGGCCGGATCGCGTACGGGGCGCCGCCGGGCCGCTCCGGGACCTGCGGCGCGGAGCCGGGCGCGGACATGGCGGCTGGCGTGGGCGGGAGCACCGCGGTCTCGTCCGCGGCGGCCGCGGGGGGCTGCTGGCGGTGGGCGCCCCGGCGGCCGGGGCGTACGGCGCGCAGCTGGGTGGTGGACTCGGCGGGCGACTCGGGCCGGTTCTCCGGCGGCAGTGGCGCGCTCTTGACCGCGGCGAGCGTGGTGGTGGGGGTGTCCAGGGGCGGCGGGGCCTCACCCGGGACCGGGGGTATGACCTGCGTCGCGTCGGCGTCCCCGGCGGGCTGGGGCGGCATGACCTGGGTCTCGTCGGCGGCTTGGTACGGCGGCTGGGCCGGTCTCTCCGGAGCGGCCGGCCAGCCCTGTTGTCCGTAAGGCTGCCCCTCGGGCTGCTGTTGCCCGTCAGGCTGCGCCTCGGGCAGCTGTCCGTACGGCTGGATCTCGGCCCGTCGCTGCCCGTACTGCCCTTCGGGCGGCTGTTGCCCGTACGGCTGGATCTCGGCCTGGTGCTGCCCGTAAGGCTGTCCATCGGGCTGTTGCTGACCGTACGGCTGGCCCTCGGGCTGTTGTCCGTACGGCTGACCCTCGGGCGGCAGCGGTGCGCCGAACTCCCCCTGCGGTGGCGGTTCCGGAGCGCTCTGCGGCCCCCAGGGCTGCCCCCACGCCTGCCCCCCGGCCGGGGCCGCCTGATGCGTGTCCGAGGGCTTGTAGTCCCCCTGGGCAGGCAGCACGACCCCCTCGCGCACAGGCTGCGCGGGTGGGACCGCGGGAAGCCGCGGCTCATTCCCCTGACCGCTCTGCGTCACCGGGACTCCTTGGTTATACGGGGACTACGGAATCGTCGGCTCACGCTACCGGTTCCCCAGACGGCACGGTGCCCATGAGGCCGTCGGGGCAGGGAGAGACTGGTCACCGCGAACATGGGGCACATCACCGCGATCAGGGGCGATATGAACCCTACCCGTACCCCCAGTAATCACAACGCAACGCACTCCACACCGCACACGCCACACAACACACGCACCAGTGATCACAGCACAACGCACCCGTAGCGCCCCGCACCCCACAACACCGGTGCGTTCAAAGGAAATGCGGCGGAAATTCCGGGGAAAGTCCCGGCGCCGATCTCAGGCGACCTGCATCTGCATCCGCGCTCCGAACTCCCGCACCACCGGCTCGTCCCGATACGGCTCCAGCCGCTGCTGGAAGTCGTCCAGGTACTCCGCGCCCCGGTTGGACCGCAGCGTGCCCAGCAGGTCCACCGCCTGGGTGCCGATATGGCAGGCGTGCTCCACCTCGCGCTGCTGCACATGCGCGGTGGCCAGCAGCAGCAGCCCGATCGCCCGCCGCCGCACCCGCCCCTCCGGAAGCCCCTCCAGGGCCTCCTCGGCGCGCCGCCGGGCCTGCTCGGCCTGGCCCAGGTCGCGATGGCAGTGGGCCAGCTCATCGGCCAGATAGGCATGGTCGAAATGGCGGATCCAGATGGGGTCGTCGCCCGTGACGGAGCCCGAACCGCTGCCCACGGCCCGCTCCAGCGCGTCCAGCGCCCGCCCGGCCACCGTCTGACAGGCCCGCGCGTCCCCCATCAGGGCGTGGCCGCGCGCCTCGGCCGCCAGGAACATCGACTCCGCGCGCGGCGGCACCTGGCCACGCGCGCCCTCCTGAGCGGCCTTCGCCAGCTGGGCGATCTCGCGGGGATTGCCCAGCTGGGCGGCGAGATGGCTCATGCTGGCGGCGAGCACATAGCCGCCGTAGCCCCGGTCCCCGGCGGCCTGGGCGAGCCGCAGCGCCTGGATGTAATAGCGCTGGGCGAGACCGGACTGACCGGTGTCGACCGCCATATAGCCCGCCAGCTCCGTCAACCGCGCGACCGCCGCGAAGAGTTCACGGCCCACCGCCTCGGTGTACGAGCCGGCCAGCAGCCCGGAGACCACGCTGTTCAGATAGTGGACGACGACGGGGCGCACATGGCCGCTGCCGTAGCGGTGGTCCAGGTCGACGAGCGCGTCCGTGGTGGCCCGCACCGCGGCCACGTCGGAGCGCCCCACCCGGGCGCCCGCGGTGCGCGCGACCTGGGTGTCCGCACCGGTGATCAGCCAGTCGCGGCTGGGCTCGACCAGCGCGGAGGCGGCGACCGTCGAACCGCTGAGGAAGTCACGGCGCCCCACATCGCTGCGCCACAACTCGCAGACCTGCTCTATAGCGCCGAGGACGGTCGGCGAGAACTGTAAACCGACCCCTGAAGCAAGGTTTTTGCCGTTGGCCATGCCGATCTCGTCGATCGTGACCGTACGGCCCAGCTTCCGGCCGAGCGCCTCGGCGATGATGCCCGGCGCCCTGCCCCGGGGCTGCTGGCCGCGCAGCCAGCGGGCCACCGAGGTCTTGTCGTAACGCAGATCGAGACCGTGCTCGGCGCCGCACATGTTGACCCTGCGCGCCAACCCGGCGTTGGAGCACCCGGCTTCCTGGATGAGCGCCTGCAACCGTTCGTTCGGCTGCCGCGCCACAAGCGGCCTAGCGGCCATGGCTTTACCCCCTGTGACTGCTTGCGTTCTCGGCGTATCCGTTCCTGTTGCTGAGTGATGCCCCGCAGATATCGCAGGTATACGGTGAATGCGGAACTTGCCCGCATTGACCACATCGACCGCATCGTTCGCGTACGGCGCCGATACGAGTCCGGGACGCCCTCCCCCTGGCGCTGCGGCATGGCCGCCGGACACTCGCACGCCCGTCACGCATGGTGGCTACCCGCTTACGGAGCCGCAACCCCATACGCGCCCCCGCCCGTGCATCCATGCGCCCCGCCGTGCCGTCACCGCGCACCCCGGCCCCCGACGGGCCCCGCCCGTGCGGGGGCCCGGCCGTGCGGGGCCCGGCCGTGCGGGGGCCCGGCCGTAACCCTCGTTGACGGCGGAAGTTGTCCTGTGCGTGGAAGAGACCATGGACGTGACAGAACCCTCGCGGTTCACCGCGGGAACCTCGCAGATCCCCCAGCAGCGCGGGGAGCGGCTGGGCGACGCGGCGGTGCGATATGCCGAGGACCGGCATTGGGACGTGCTCTCCGGCGCCTGGCTGGAGACCGTGGACGGGGTGGAGCGCTGCTCCTGCGGAAGCGCCGGCTGCCCGGCCCCCGGCGCCCATCCGACCGGCCGGGACTGGGTGAACCAGGCCACCGGCAGCGCGGTCGTGGTCCGCCGCATGTGGGGCAGGGCGCCACGCGCCTCCATCCTGCTGCCCACCGGCCGCACCTTCGACGCACTCGACGTCCCGGAGTCGGCGGGCTGTCTGGCGCTCGCGCGCATGGAGCGCCGCCGGGTCGAGCTGGGCCCGGTCACCTGCACCCCCGGCCGCAGGATGCTCTTCTTCGTCCTCCCCGGCGCCGCCGCCAAGGTCCCCGACCTGGTGCGGAATCTGGGCTGGCCGCCGAACGCGATCGACCTGACCGCCCGCGGCGAGGGCGACTACGTGGTCGCGCCGCCGACCCGGGTGGGCGTGCGCGGCCCGATCCAGTGGGCCCGGCGGCCCACCGCCGCCAACCGCTGGCTGCCCGACGCCGAAGAGCTGGTGAGCGCCCTGGCCTACGCCTGCGGCCGCGAGCGCCGCTGACGTCTCCGGAGCGCTCCCTGGGCCAGCCCCTATCGTGGAGCGCCGGGCGGGGGCGGAGACCGGCCCCCGAGTGATACGTCAGTGGGATGCGTCCCACGGGAAAACGGGGTGAACCGGTGCCTCAGGAGCAATCAGCGGCCACCACGCGGCCGTCCAGGGCCGCCGCCGTGCGGGTGAGCGGCCTGTGGAAGCGTTACGGAGAGCAGATCGCCGTCGCGGGGATCGACCTGGAGCTGCCCGCCGGGCAGTTCATCGGGCTCGTCGGGCCCAACGGCGCCGGTAAGACCACCACGCTGTCGATGATCACCGGCCTGCTGCGCCCCGACTCGGGAACCGTGGAGATCGGCGGCCATGACGTCTGGCGGGACCCGGTCGGGGTCAAGGCGCGGATCGGGGTGCTGCCGGAGGGGCTGCGGATGTTCGAGCGGCTCTCCGGCCGGGAGCTGCTCACCTACATCGGACGGCTGCGCGGGCTGCCCGGCGAGGAGATCGACCGGCGCGCCACCCAGCTGCTGGACGTCCTCGATCTCGCGGGCTCCCAGAGCAAGCTGGTGATCGACTACTCCACCGGTATGCGGAAGAAGATCGGACTGGCCGCCGCGCTGCTCCACAACCCCGAAGTCCTCTTCCTCGACGAGCCCTTCGAGGGTGTCGACCCGGTCTCCGCCCAGACCATCCGCGGCGTCCTGGAGCGCTACACCCGCTCCGGCGCGACCGTCGTCTTCTCCAGCCATGTCATGGAGCTGGTGGAGTCGCTGTGCGACTGGGTGGCCGTGATCGCCGCCGGGCGGATCCGGGCCCATGGCCCGCTGGCCGAGGTGCGGGGCGACGCGCCGTCCCTCCAGAACGCCTTCCTGGAGCTCGTCGGCGCCAACCGGCGCGAGGCGGGCCAGAGCCTCGACTGGCTGGGCGGCGGCGCCCGATGACGCTCACCGACCCGCTCGGCGCCAAGGACCCGCTCGGCGCCACGGTGCCCGAGCCGCCCGCCGCCCCCACCGCGTCCCCCACCCCCGTCTTCGTCTCCCTGAAGCTGGCGCTGCTGCGCAACGGGCTGCGCCAGTCCAGCGGCCGGCGGGCCGCGTACATCACCTCGCTGGTGCTGGCGCTGCTGGTCGCCGTGTTGCAGCTGCTCGGCCTGGTGCTGCTGCGCGGCACCGACCACGCCGACGCGCTGGTCACGCTGTTGACGGCGGTGCTCACCCTCGGCTGGGCGGTGATGCCGCTGTTCTTCCCCGGCGGCGATGAAACCCTCGACCCGACCCGGCTGGTGATGCTGCCGCTGCGGCCGCGCTCGCTGATCACCGCGCTGCTGGTGTCCTCGCTGATCGGCATCGGCCCGCTGTTCACCCTGACCCTGGTGGCCGGTTCGGCCATCGCCGTCGCGCACGGGGCGGCGGCCGCGGTGGCGGGGGTCGTGGCCGTGGTGCTGACGGTGCTGGTGTGCGTGGCGCTGGCACGCGCCGTCGCGACGGCCAACACCCGCCTCCTCACCAGCCGTAAGGGCCGTGATCTGGCGGTGCTCAGCGGTCTGTTCGTGGCCGTCGGCGCGCAGTTCGTGAACCTCGGCGCCCAGCAGCTCGGCGGCGAGAACGGCCTGGCCGTGCTGGAGCCGGCCGCGGCGGTGCTGCGCTGGGTGCCGCCCGCGGCGGCCGTGGACGCCGTCCAGGGCGTCAGCGACGGTGCGTATGGGGTCGCTGCGGCCCAGTTCGCGCTGACCGTGGGCGCGTTGGGGCTGCTGATGTGGTGGTGGAAAGGCACCCTCACCCATCTGATGACCACCCCGGACGCCTCCACTCTCCAGGCGGCGGCCCCGCGCGAGCGGCGGCGCTCCGGCGCGGCCGGCACCCCGGACGCCTCGGGCCCATTCGCCCGGCTGCTGCCCGCCGGCCGCGCCGGCACGGTGCTGCTGCGGACGCTGCGCTACGCCGTGCGGGACCCGAAGACCAAGTCGGCATGGGTCACCTCGCTGGCCGTCGGACTGCTGCTGCCCGTGATCACGGCCGTCCAGGGCAATGGCTCGATCTACACGGCCTGCTGGGCATCGGGGCTGCTCGGCATGTTGATGTACAACCAGTTCGGCCAGGACAGCTCCGCTTTCTGGATGGTCGCGCAGACGATCTCCTCTCGCCGTGACGCCTATCTGGAGCTGCGGGGCCGTGCGCTGGCGCTCCTGCTGGTCGCGGTGGTGTACGTGGTGGTGGCGGTGTTCGCCTCCGCCGCCTTCCTGAAGAACTGGTCGGCCGCCCCCGAGGCGCTCGGGCTCGCCCTTGCGCTGCTCGGCTCGATGGTGGCGACCGGCGCCATGACCTCGGCGCTGGCCCCGTACTCCATTCCGCAGGACAGCGGCTACAAGAACGTCGTCCCGGCGCAGGCGGGGATCGCCTGGCTCAGCATCCTCGGCGGCTTGATCGCGGGCGCCGTGCTGTGCGCGCCGGTGCTGGGCCTGACGTTCTGGCTGCATCTCTCCGGGCAGCACGGTCTGTTGTGGGTGCTGCTTCCGGTGGGCACGGTGTACGGCGCGGCCCTCGCGGAGATCGGCCTGCGGGTGGCGGCGCCGCGGGTGGCGGCGCGGCTGCCGGAGATCCTGGCGGCGGTCAGCAAGGGGTGAGCCCCGGGCGCGGGCGGCGGGGCCGGGGGCTCACCCCGGGGCCGCCGCTTGGCCCGGCCCCGCCGCTTGGCCCCGCCGCTTGGCGTCGCACGGACCATCCGCGGCGCCCGGACTATCCGCGTCGCCGGGACCGTTCACGTCGCACGGACCGTTCACGTCACACGCACCGTTCACGTCGCACGGAGGACGGCCCTCGCCCAACTGCCGTAACGTTCCGGCTAGTCGAGGTACTTGCTGTAGACCCAGCCCCTGGTCCCGGGCCGAATTCCGGTGGTGGTCCGTTTGAGGATCTTTCCGTAGGACCAGCTCTTCTCGAATCCCCGGGTGCGACAGAAGTACCGGAAGGAATCTCCCCGGTAAAGCGTTCCTATGGCGCGGTAGCGCTTTCCCGGTCCGGTACGGAATCTCGCTCCACTCGTCGAGACCTTGAAATTGACATCCGGGGAATTGAACTGACACGCCGATGCCCCCACCGCCGACGCCGTTGGCGCCAGGGCCACGGAACCGCCCAGCATCAGTGCCGCCGAGAGCACGACCATCGAGGCTTTACGCTTGATCTTCACGCAACCACCCCCCGTGATCGGTTAATTCACTGCATGATCGATTAATTCATCGCGCGCCGAAGAGCGTAGCACCCGTCAATCCGGAAGCTCAGGACGCGGTAAAACCCCGACGGCCCATCGGCGAGTCGCCGATGGGCCGGTGTGGCTGACACGTTGAAAGCCGAAGGGAATTTGTCAGCCGAGCGCCTCCGGGGTGAGCCCCGCGGCATCGGTATGGCCCGAGAGCGCCAGGGTCAGCTCGAACTCGGCCAGCAGGGCACGGATCACATGCTCCACCCCCGGCTGCCCGTCCAGCCCCAGCCCATAGGCGTACGGCCGCCCCAGCAGCACCGCACGCGCGCCGAGGGCGAGCGCCTTGAACACATCGTCTCCGGTGCGCACCCCGCTGTCGAAGAGCACCGCAAGCCGGTCGCCGACCGCCTCCACCACCCCCGGCAGCGCGTCGGCCGCCCCGATCGAACCGCCCACCTGGCGGCCGCCGTGGTTGGACACGACCACGCCGTCCATCCCCGCCTGTTCCGCGCGCCGGGCGTCATCGGGGTGCAGCACGCCCTTCAGCACGATCGGGCCGTCCCAGTGCTCCCGCAGGAACGCCAGGTCCTCCCAAGTCTTCCCGGGGTCGCCGAACATCTGCACGAAGTGCAGCACCGCGGCGTCCAGGTCCTCGTGGACCGGCTTGGCGAGCCCGGCCTGGAACGCCGGATCGGTGAAGTAGTTGGCGGTTCCCACTCCGCGCAGGAACGGCAGATACGCCTGGTCGAGATCGCGCGGCCGCCAGGCAAGCAGCGGAGTGTCGAGGGTCACCACCAGGGCCGTGAAGCCACAGGTCTTCGCCCGGCCCAGAAAGCTCCTGGTGACTTCGCGCTCCTTGCCCCAGTAGAGCTGGAACCACCGCTCACCGTCCCCCATCGCCTCCGCCACCCGCTCCATCGGCGTACTGGACGCGGAGGACAGGATGAACGGCACGCCCTGCGCCGCGGCGGCCCGCGCCGCCGCGCACTCGGCGTCCGGGTGCATGATCGACAGCACGCCGATCGGGGCGAGCGCGAGCGGTGCGGGCAGCCTGGTGCCGAACAGCTCGACCGACAGATTCCGCCGCCGTACGTCACGGAGCATCCGCGGCACGATCCGATGCCGGTCCAGCGCGGCCCGGTTGGCCCGCTCGGTACTGCCGTTGCCCGCGCTGCCCGCGACATAGCCCACCGGGCCGGGCCCCAGCCGGGCCTCGGCCACCTCCTCGAGCCGGGTCAGATCGGCGGGCAGCCGGGGAACGGCTCCGGTCATCCCGTTCAGATAGATCTCGTACTGAAATGCCGCCCAGTCCCTGCCGGGTTCCGGATCCGTGATGTCGCCACCGATCATGTGCGCCCCTTCACCTGTTCACTGCTGGTCAATTCCCATTGCTGGAAGGGAGTAGAGGACTCGTAGGATCGACCACCCGTCGATCGCGTTCAAGGGAGCGAACCGGAACGCGATGGAGACAGTGAGCCAGTTCCCGCATCGTGGCGCGGAAGGTCGACATCGGTACGGCGGCGGAGGCCGAGGCGCTGGTGTCGGATCCGGCGGACGCCGAGGGCAAGGTGCCGGCGGTGGCCCATGTGTTGAACCCGTCCGGACGTTCTGAACCGGACGCCGGACTGACCCGGGTACCGGACCATCAGCCCGTCAGCCGCCATCCGCCATCCGCTAGACGGGCAGCACGGAGGCCAGGAAGGGCTCCACGGCGCGGCGCCAGCCGTCGGGCTGGTCGTAGTGGACGAGATGGCCCGCGTCCACCACCTCCGCATACTGGCCGCGGGGCAGGACGCGGACCATCTCCTGCGCCTCCGCGCGGCCCAGCTCACCGTCCAGCCCGCGCACGACCAGGGTGGGGCACTCGACCAGCGCGAGCTCCTCCCAATGGGCGTCATGGACCCAGGTCTCACGGACCTTCAGCATCTGACGGCAGGAGAAGGCCGGACGCCAGCCGTCCGAACGCTCGGCCATGACCTCGGCGAAGAAGTCGCCCCGGGGCGGATTCGGCCGCTCCAGCGTCGGATCGTCCTCACCGAACCACTTGCGCACATCGGCGAGGGTCGCGAACGGCACCGGCCAGGAGCGGAACCATGCGGCCCATTCGCGCTGTGAGGCGGCGCCGAGGGCCGAGGCCCGCATATCGCAGATGACCAGCGCCCGGACCAGATCGGGGCGGCGGGCGGCGAGCTGCCAGGCGGTGAGGGCGCCCATGGCATGGCCGATCAGCGTCACGGGGGCGAGGCCGAGCTGCTCCACGGCCGCCTCGGCGTCGTCCACATAGGTGGAGCGGTCGAACGGCCCCTCGGCCGGCTTCTCGCTACGGCCATGGCCGCGCTGATCGAGGGCGACCGCCCGATGGCGGGTGGAGAGCCAGCGGGCCGTCTCCGCCCATTGGGCGGCGCGGCCCAGCAGCCCATGGAGCAACAGCACTCCGGGCCCCCGCGCTGCCTCGCGGCCGGCGCCTGCCTTGGGCGGATCGGTGAACTCCCAGGCGGCGAGCCGCACGCCGCCGGCCCCACTCACTTCGATGCGTCGCACCATGTGGTCTGGCACCTCCAGCCCTCTCCCGAACACCCTCACAGTATCGAACTCATATTCGAACACGCGCTATTGGCGTCCAACACCCCTCGTTCGAGTGACCGTGCGCAGGGATTGATCGTCTGTGCCCTGGGGAGACAGCTAGCGGGAGGCGGACTGCTTGGGGAAGGGAGTCCGCGGGGGACGACCCTGAGAGCTCGGGGCTCCGGGTCACCTGGGGCCCGGGTCGCACCGGCCGCGTTCGCGCGGTCCGTGCGAACCGGGGCCCAGCGGGGGGACATGGGGAAGCGGGGCCCCGGCACCTGACGGCACCGGGGCCCCCGCTGAAGAACACCCCCTGGGCAGCACAGCCCCTCGGGCCCACCTGAGCCCCCTCCCCTGACGGCCTGAGCGTCAGCGACAGCGTCGCACGCGGCGGCTCCGCCCGCTCGGTTTCTCCCGACTCCGGTTTCGGGAAAATCCGTCCTCGCAGGTCGTGACGGCCGAATCGTCTGAACCGGGTGTATAGGTCAGCGTGTCGGAGCGCGCGAGGTTGTGCGGTAGCGCGTTCGCGAGGCGTTGGGAAGCCGGGTCGGCGGCGGACGGATTCGAGGCGTCCGCGCGCCGGGGAGGCGACGCAGGGGGAGCGGGGTCAGGGGGTCGGGAATCGGGGCGAGGTCGGGAATCGGAGGATGATGATCAGGGCTCGGAGAACAGGAGCGCGGGGATCAAGGCTTGGAGATCACGGGTCGGGATCAGGCGGGGTCAGGTGAGATCAGGCGGGGGATCCGGAAGAGAGACGCCCACGCCGGGACCGCGTCAGCGCTTGGCCACGAAGACATGCGAGGCGATCTCCGCCTCCAGCTCCGCCGCCTCACCGCTGCTGCCGACCAGCACCCCGCCCGCCGACTCCGTGACGCTCACCACGGAGCCGGGCTGCACCCCGGCCCGCCGCAATGTGTACATCACCTGGGCGTCGGCCTGGATGGGCTCGCCGATGCGGCGCACCACCACCGTCTTGCCCTCCGAACCGGGCTCCAGCTCACGCAGGCTCACCATGGACTCGTCCAGGAACGGATCGGCCTCGGCCTTCTCGCCCAGCTCCTCCAGGCCCGGGATCGGGTTTCCGTACGGCGACTCGGTCGGATGGCGCAGCAGCTCCAGGACGCGCCGCTCCACCGCCTCGCTCATCACATGCTCCCAGCGGCACGCCTCGGCGTGGACCTGCTCCCACTCCAGCCCGATCACGTCCACGAGCAGGCACTCCGCGAGCCGGTGCTTGCGCATCACGCGCGTGGCCAGCCGGCGGCCCTCCTCGGTCAGCTCCAGATGGCGGTCGCCCGCGACCGTGACCAGACCATCGCGCTCCATCCGCGCCACCGTCTGGCTGACCGTCGGACCGCTCTGCTCGAGCCGCTCCGCGATACGGGCGCGCATGGGGACCACGCCCTCCTCCTCGAGCTCGAGGATGGTGCGGAGATACATCTCCGTGGTGTCGATCAGTCCGGACATGCGTGCCCCTCGAAGTGTCGTGCGGTGGCCCTGAAAGCAATTCTGACGCATCCCACCGACAACGGGGCCGAGTCGGCCCCTTCCGCCGCAAGGGATCGGGCTGCTATTGACAGCGTCATGATCGAAACCCCCCATAGGGAAGGCGACGCCTTGATGAGCGAGTCCAAGCCGGCCGGGCAATTCTTCGACGCGGCCATCGGCCTGCTGCGGCAGGTGCGGGACGAGGAGGCCGAGCATATCGCCGCGGCGGGCACCCTTATCGCCGATACGGTCGCCGCGGGCGGCCGCCTCTTCACCTTCGGCGCCGGGCACTCCTCCCTGCCCGCCCAGGACGTGGTCTACCGCGCGGGCGGACTCGCGCTGATGAATCTGCTGCCGGTGCCGGGGGTGGTGGGCGTGGACATCGTCCCCGCCACCCTCGGCAGCGCGCTCGAACGCGTCGACGGGCTCGCCACGACCGTCCTCGACAGCAGCCCGCTGCGGTCCGGGGACCTGCTGATCGTGATCTCGCTGTCCGGGCGCAACGCCCTGCCCGTGGAGATGGCGATGAGCGCCCGGGAGCGCGGCATCACGGTGATCGCGGTGACCTCGGTGGGCTACGCGACCGGCACCACCTCGCGCAACTCCTCCGGTGGCTTCCTCAAGGACCACTGCGATCTGGTCGTCGACAACAAGATCCCGATCGGCGACGCGGAGCTCACGGCGGACGGCATCGGCGCGCCCTTCGCGCCCGCCTCCACCGTCGTGACGAGCGCGATCATGCAGTCCATGGTGGCCGCCGGGGTCACGGAGCTCGCCGAACGCGGAATCGAGCCACCCATGCTGAGGTCGGGGAACGTGGACGGCGGGCACGAGTGGAACCGCAAGGTGATGACCGAGTACGGGGACCGGATCTTCTACCGCAGGTGACGGGCGGCTTCCGGTGAGGGGCCGCCGCCCGTGATCCGCACCGGGCGGCGGCCCTGTCGCGGACGCCGCGAGCGCGCGGCCGCCCCCGGTGTGGCCGTCCCCGGCATGACCAGTCCCGGGGCCCTTCCCGGTACGGCCGTTCCCGGTACGGCCAGTCCCGGTACGGCCAGTCCCCGGACCCTTCCCGGTGCGGTCCTTCCCGGTCCGGCCGTTCCCCGCCGCGGTTCCGTGCCGCCTCAGCACCGGCGTACGGCCAGGTCCACCGAGGCCGCGACCCGGGCCGCGACGTCCTCCGCGTACACCGCGTCCGTCCGGTCGAAGGCCCGGCGGCTCGAGGTGCGCAGGAAGGTGACCACGCCGAGGGTGCGGCCGCGGCTGCGCAGCACCGCGCACAGGCCGTGCACCGCGCCCTCCGGCCATTTGCGGGCGGCCGCCCACTGGACCGCCGCCTGCTCGTCCGAGCGTCTGGTGCTCGCCCGTACCGAACCGCAGCGCTCGACCGCCTGGAGCGCCGGATGGCCCTCCGGGTAGGCGAGCGGGATGCCGCCCGGGACGACGGGCGGACAGGGGCCGGGGGTGCCGGTGGGCGTGGCCGCCGCCCGGACGAGGCGGATCCGGTCCGCCGGGGCGCCCGGCGGCGGGTCCAGGACCAGGTCGATCAGGGCGTGGTCGGCGAAGCCCGCCAGCGCGAAGTCCAGGTGGACCGAGGCCGCCTCCATGGGGTCCTCGCATTCGGCCGCCGCCCGCGCCGCCCGGTGCAGCTGATTGCCCCGGAAGCGCATCCGGGCGCTCTCCTGCTCCTGGCCCTTCACCTCCGTCGCGTCCTGGAAGATCCAGGCCACCCCGAGCGGCGCTGGCTCCTCGGTGAGCGGTGAGGCCAGCCGGAGGAAGCCGCTGCGCCAGCAGCGGCGCCGCGCCGCCGCGCCGGTCTCGCCGCGGTCGGCGCCCTCGCCGCGGACCGCCTCGTCGTCGTCGAGCAGTTCGTAGCGCACGCCCTCCACACCCTCGAAGCCGTCGGCCGCGTCCGCCCGGTCGGCGTCCCGCACCGTCACCCACAGCTCGGTGGGCGCCGGGGGCACGCCCTCGGCCAGGACGTGCTGCAACGCGGCCTCCGCCTCCTCGACGCCCTGGTCCAGGAAGTCGCCCAGCGGCCGGCCGGGCGCGGCCCTGCGGGTCGTGCGCAGCGCGCCCGCCGCGCTGGTATTGGCGACGGCCACCCGCAGATCCGCGTCGACCAGGACCACGTTCCACGACGCGTCCGCCAGCAGCGCCTCGCTCAGCGCGATCGACCGTTCCAGGTCGACCTGCGCGTGCACCTCGCTGAAGGCGCAGTACACCCCGGCCGGGCGGCCGTCCACGCCCGGCACCCGTGAGGACTGCGTACGGACCAGGACCCGGCCGCCGTCCTTGGTCAGCAGCGCGAACTCGTGCACCCGGCGTCCTGTGGCGCCCATGGCCTCCGTAAGGCGCTCCTCGACGTCCCGCGCGTCCCCCGGCCGGGCCGCCCAGCCGCCCAGCCCCTTGCGGCCGACCGCCTCCGCCGCCGTCCAGCCGAGGATGCGCTCGGCCTCGTGGTTCCAGTGGGTGACCGTGCCGTCGGCGTCGAACGCGCACAGGGCGGCGTCCATCCCGTCGAGCAGCGCGGCGAGCAGTTCGGAGTCGGGCCGCTCGGGTCCGTCCGGGCGGTCGGGGCGGCCGGAGGCCGATGGGGCCGCGCCCGGCTGGCCCGGGACTCCCCGCGAGGACTGGGCGGAAGGCGCCGGCTGTGCGGATTCGGACCGTTGTGAAGCGCTCACCTGACACCCCTTGCTGGACGTGGCTGTCTGTGGTGGGGCACGTCGGACATTGAACTCGAACGTGACACGCGCCACACCGCATTCGTCGAAATCGTTGCCTCACGGAAATTCGCTTGTGTGTGGCACGAGGGGGTTCTTAGGCTGTGCGGTACACGAGAAGGGAGGTGGTTCGGCAGATGTATGAAATCCGGACGCGTGAGGTGACTGCGGGCTAGTCGTCCGTCGTCGCGCTCAGCGCATTCGCCGGACAGGCGCACGAGACATGTGCGTGGCCGGCCAATCCCAAGCAGTCACCCGACCCGCGGGTCGCCGGTACGTCCGACCGGCCCCCTTCCGCCTCAGGGCGTCAGGGGAGAGACCCGCGGGTCGTCTGCTTTTCCGGGGGCTCTCAGGGCTCTTGAGGTTCTCAGGGCTCTTGCGGTCTCTTCAGGGCCTTACGGGCGCCAGTGTTCCCGGCGCCCGCACGCCCCGGTGCCGCCCTTACGGGTACAGCCGCTCCACCCGCCAGCCCGCGCCCTCCTGATCGGGCAGCCGGACGTACCGCAGCCGGTCGTGCAGCCGGTTCTCCCGGCCCTGCCAGAACTCCACCGCCTCCGGCACCACCCGGAACCCGCCCCACTCCGGCGGCACCGGCACCTGCTCCCCCGGCGGATAGCGGTCCGCCAGCTCCCCGTACGAGCGGTCCAGCTCCTCCCGCGAGCCCACCACCGAGGACTGCGAGCTCGCCCACGCGCCCAGCTGTGAGCCGTGCGGCCGGGTGCGGAAGTACGCCGCAGTCTCGTCCCGTCCGGTGCGCCGGGCGATGCCCGTCACGATCACCTGCCGGGCGATGGGATGCCAGGGGAAGAGCAGCGCGATATGCGGGTTCTCGCCCAGCTCACGGCCCTTACGGGAGCCGTAGTTGGTGTAGAAGACGAAGCCGCGCTCGTCGAAGCTCTTCATCAGGACGGTGCGGGAGCTGGGGCGGCCCGCCGCGTCGGCAGTCGAGACGACCATGGCGTTCGGTTCGAAGAGACCGCTGCCGACCGCGTCCTCGAACCACCGGGTGAACTGCCGGAACGGATCACCCGCGAGATCCGCCTCGTCGAAGCCGGCCGCGCGGTAGTGCTCGCGCATGGCGGCCGGGTCGTACGTACGCGCGAAGGAAGCCGAGGGCTCCGAGTCAACGTGAGGCACGGGCATATCTTGCAACATCATCGGTCCGTCGCACGGGCGGCCCCGGAAGAGTGATCTCCATCCCCCGCCCCGGCACCCGGTAACCCTTCCCCGACGCGTGCGGGATGTGCCACTTCTCACGCTTCCCCGTGGGCAGCGCACCGACCAGACTGAGGCGGACCACGCGCCCGTGGGCGCCTGGCAGGCACCACCCCCCCGTGTCCCGGAGGTCACTCCCCGCCGCGGTTGGGTGACCACCACCCGCACGGGGCACATCACGGAGTGACCGGTACGGACCGCGAGCCGTGTCAGGCGGCCGCGGAACCGTTCCGGCACCGTCCGCCGCCGACCGCCGTCCCGCAATGAGGAGCCGCCTGATGTCCGACTTCGTACCCGGACTCGAAGGAGTCGTCGCGTTCGAGACGGAGATCGCCGAACCCGACAAGGAAGGCGGCGCGCTCCGCTACCGAGGTGTGGACATCGAGGACCTGGTGGGTCATGTCTCCTTCGGGAACGTCTGGGGTCTGCTGGTCGACGGCGCCTTCAACCCTGGGCTTCCGGCCGCCGAGCCCTTCCCCATCCCGGTCCACTCCGGGGACGTCCGGGTCGATGTGCAGTCCGCGCTGGCCATGCTCGCACCCGTCTGGGGTCTCAAACCGCTGCTGGACATCGACGCGGAGCAGGCCCGTGAGGACCTGGCGCGCGCGGCCGTGATGGCCCTGTCCTATGTCGCCCAGTCGGCCCGCGGCCAGGGGAAGCCGATGGTGCCGCAGCGGGAGATCGACAAGGCCGGGACCATCGTGGAGCGCTTCATGCGGCGCTGGCGCGGTGAACCGGACCCCAAGCATGTCGCCGCCGTCGACGCCTACTGGACCTCCGCGGCCGAGCACGGGATGAACGCCTCCACCTTCACCGCCCGCGTCATCGCCTCCACCGGCGCCGATGTCGCCGCCGCGCTCTCCGGCGCGGTGGGCGCCATGTCGGGGCCGCTGCACGGCGGCGCGCCCTCCCGGGTGCTCGGCATGATCGAGGAGATCGAGCGCACCGGGGACGCCACCCGCTACGTCAAGCAGGCGCTCGACCGGGGCGAGCGGCTGATGGGCTTCGGCCACCGCGTCTACCGCGCGGAGGACCCGCGGGCGCGGGTGCTGCGGCGCACCGCCAAGGAGCTGGGCGCACCGCGCTTCGAGGTCGCCGAGGCGCTGGAGCGCGCCGCCCTGGACGAACTGCACAGCCGCAGGCCGGACCGGGTGCTGGCGACGAACGTGGAGTTCTGGGCGGCCATCGTGCTGGACTTCGCCGAGGTCCCGGCGCCCATGTTCACCTCGATGTTCACCTGCGCCCGTACGGCGGGCTGGAGCGCGCACATCCTGGAGCAGAAGCGGACCGGCCGGCTGGTGCGGCCTTCGGCCCGGTACATCGGCCCCGGCGCGCGCAGCCCGCACGACATCGACGGCTACGGGAGCACCGCCTCGCGGTAGCTCAGGAGACGGCCCGGGAGGGGTGGCCGGGGTCCTGGGCGGCCAGGATCCCCTCCAGGATCCCCGCCCACTGGGCCACCACCCGCTCCCGGCGATGGCCGTCGTCCGTCAGCAGATTGGCCAGGCCCAGGCCGCGGCCCATGTCGAGCAGGCCCTGGACGGCCTCCCGGACGCCGGGCACCGACTCGTCGGCGCCCAGCAGCTCCACCGCCATCCGGTGCGTCTCCCGGCCGATCTTCGCCTCCAGGGCGGCCACCCGGGCGCCCAGCTGCTCCTCGTACGAGGCCGCCACCCACAGCTGGAGGGCGGCCCGGAAGAGCGGGCCGGTGTAGAGGGCGATCAGCGCCTCGACCACCACGCGGACGCGGCCCTCCCCGCGCGGGGCGGAGAGGGCGCGCAGCTCCGCCGAGCGCTCCTCCGCGACGTGCTCGACGGCGGCCGTGAAGAGGTCCTCGCGAGTCGGGAAGTGGTGCTGGGCCGCGCCCCGCGACACCCCGGCCCGCTCGGCGACCACCGCGACCGTGGAACCGCTCCAGCCGCGCTCGGCGAGGCAGGCCACGGCGGCCTCCAGCAGCCGCCTGCGGGTCGCGCGGCTGCGGTCCTGCTTGGGGTCGCGCAGCGCGGTACGGGGGGTCATCGGGACGCCCCCGCGGCGCCCGTGTCCCCGGCGGCCGTCGTCTCCGGTGCCGTCCCCGCGGACGGTCCCGCCCCGGCGTCCGCCGCCTCCCGTATCCACACCGGCTCCCGCCGTTCCAGGAACGCCGTCATGCCCTCGCGGGCCTCCTCGGAGGCGAAGAGGCGGGCCGACAGCGCGGCCAGCGGTTCGCCGTCCCGGTCGAAGGCGCCCAGCACATCGGCGGTCACCAGCCGCTTGGACTCGGCCAGGCCCTGCGGGGAGCCCCGGCGCAGCCCGTCGAGGACGGGCGCCAGCGCCTCGTCCGCGTCGCCCTCCGGGTCCGCGATCGTCACCAGCCCTATCCGGGCCGCCTCGGCGGCGTCGAACCGCTCACCCGTCAGGTAGTAGCGGGCCGCCGCGCGCCGGTCCAGCCGGGGCAGCAGCGGTATCGAGATGACGGCCGGGGCGAGGCCGAGCCGCGCCTCGGTGAAGGCGAAGCTGGCGCCGCGCCCGGCCGCCGAGATGTCACAGGCTCCGAGCAGCCCGAGCCCACCGGCCCGCACATGCCCGGTGACCCGGGCGACCACCGGCTTGGGCAGCTCCACGATCGACCGCAACAGCGCCACCAGGCCGGACGTCCCCGAAGCCGAGGGCGGTTCGCTCAGGTCCGCGCCCGCGCAGAAGGTGGTGCCGGTGTGCGTGAGCAGCACCGCCCGGACGCGGTCGTCCCGCCCGGCCGCCGCCAGCGCCTCGCGCAACTCGGCGACCAGGCGCGCCGAGAGGGCGTTGCGGTTGTGCGGCGAGTCCAGGGTGAGGGTGGCGATACCGCGCGCGAAGGTGGCCCGTACGAGCGGCAGAGGTGCGCGGAACGTGGGGTGCCCCTCGGTCGCGGGATCCCCGGTCGGCAGCCTCCCGGCGGAGCCTCCGCTCAGCGACCCCCCGGCGGTGGGCCCCCCGGTCGCGGAATCTCCGGTCGCCGGGACATCGGTCTTACGGCCATCGGTCAGCGGGCAGTCTGTCGTGGGACCGTCTGTCGTGGGGCCGTCGGTCATGGGGCCGTCGGTCATGGGGCCGTCGGTCATGGGGCGGTCGAGCTCCTTTCCCTGGCGCGCAGTTCACGCCTGAGGATCTTGCCGGTGGCCGAGCGCGGCACGGCGTCCGTGAACTCCACACGCCGCACCTTCTTGTACGGGGCCACCTGCCCGGCAACGTACGCGATGAGGTCGTCCGCCGAGACCCGGGCCCCGGGCCTGGGCACCACATACGCCTTGGGGATCTCATTGCCCGCCCCGTCCGTCACCCCGATCACGGCGGCGTCGGCGACGGCCTCATGGGCGAGCAGTACGGCCTCCAGATCGGCCGGGGCGACCTGATAGCCCTTGTACTTGATGAGCTCCTTCACCCGGTCCACCACATACAGCCAGCCGTCCGCGTCCACATGCCCGACATCGCCGGTGTGCAGCCAGCCCTCGGCGTCGATCAGCGCGTCGGTGTCCTCGGGGCGGCCCAGGTAGCCCTTCATCACCTGCGGTCCGCGGATGACGATCTCGCCGTCCTCGCCCACGGCCAGGTCCTCGCCGGTCTCCGGGTCCACGATGCGCATCTCGGTGCTCGGGAGGAGCTTTCCGACGGTCCCCGGCGGTGCGTTCTTCGCGTCGCGCGGCACCAGATGGCAGCCCGGTGACAGCTCCGTCATCCCGAACGCCTGGAGCAGCGGCGGTACGCCGAGCCGCCGGGCGCACGCCTCCGCGAGCCGGGCGTCCAGCGGGGCCGCGGCGCTCAGCACGTACCGCACCGACGACAGGTCATGGCCGTCCACCGCCGGGTGCTTGGCCAGCGCGAGCACGATCGGCGGGGCCACATAGAGCGCCTGGGCGCGGTGCTTCTCGATCGCGGCGAGGAAGGTGTCGAGTTCGAAGCGGGGCAGCACGATCACCGTGCCGCCGTTGCGGAGGGGTGCGTTCATGAGCGCCGTAAGGCCGTAGCTGTGGAAGAACGGCAGGACGGCCAGCACCCGCTCCCCCGGCCGGCTGGGCACCAGCGTCTCCACCTGCGCGAGGTTGGTGGCCACGCTGCGGTGGGTGAGCATCACGCCCTTGGGGGTGCCGGTGGTGCCGGAGGAGTACGGCAGCACCGCGATGTCCTCGGCCGGGTCGATCTCCACCACCGGCTCGGGCGCGGTGCTCCCCAGCATGGAGCGCAGCGAGCGATGGCCGCTCGCCTCGTCGCAGACGAAGATCTCCCGTATCCCGCCCGCCCGTTCGGCCGCCTGCCGGGCCACGCCCAGCAGCGCCGAGACGGTGATGACCCACGACGCGGCCGCGTCCCGCAGCTGCTTGGCGAACTCCTCCGGCGTCGCCAGCGGATGCACCGTGGTGACCGCGGCCCCGGTGCGGGTGGCGCCGTAGAACGCCGGCGGGTACATGATCGAGTTGGGGCTGTGCAGGGCCACCACATCGCCCTTGCGCACCCCCGCCTCGGCCAGCGCGGCCCCGATCCGGCGCGAGGCGCGGTCCAGCTCGGCATAGCTCAGGGCCGCCCCGGTCACGCCGTCCACCAGCGCGGCCAGATCGCCGAACTCCTCGGCCGCGCGGGCCAGTACGGCGTCGTGGATGGGCAGATCGACGGGCGGGACATCGGGATACTCGCTGCGCAGCACCATGGCCGTTCCCCTCAGCTCGATGGACCTACCTGTCCGTTCTGCCCCCTCCACGAGGTCCGTACGACCGCGGTGGGCCGGGCGCCCGCTCAGTACGACTTCGGCAGGCCCAGGGTCTGGTGGGAGACGTAGTTGAGGATCATCTCCCGGCTGACGGGGGCGATCCGGGCCACCCGGGCGGCCGTGATCAGCCGCGCCAGCCCGTACTCGGCGGTCAGGCCGTTGCCGCCGAGGGTGTGCACGGCCTGGTCCACCGCCTTCACCGCCGCCTCACCGGCCGCGTACTTGGCCATGTTGGCGGCCTCGCCCGCGCTCGCGTCATCGCCCGCGTCGTACAGGTACGCCGCCTTCGCCATCATCAGCCGGGCCAGCTCCAGCTCGATATGGGCCTGGGCAAGGGGGTGGGCCACCGCCTGGTGGGCGCCTATGGGCTCCTTCCACACCTGGCGGGTACGGGCGTAGTCCACGGCCTTGTCGAGCGCGTAGCGGCCCATCCCCAGCGCGAACGCCGCCGTCATGATGCGCTCCGGGTTGAGCCCCGCGAACAGCTGGAGCAGCCCGGCGTCCTCGTCGCCCACCAGCGCGTCGGCGGGCAGCCGCACATCGTCGATCACCAGCTCGAACTGCTTCTCCGCCGCGGACAGTTCCATGGGGATGTGGTGGTAAGAGAAGCCGTGGGTCTCGCGCGGGACGATGAACAGGCAGGGCTTGAGCTTCCCGGTCCTGGCGTCCTCGGTGCGGCCGACGACCAGGATCGCGTCCGCGGTGTCCACACCGGTGATGAAGACCTTACGGCCGTTGAGTATCCAGCCGCCGTCCTCCTCCCGGCGGGCGGTGGTGGTGATGCGGTGCGAATTGGACCCGGCGTCGGGCTCGGTGATGCCGAAGGCCATAGTGATGCTGCCGTCGGCCAGACCGGGCAGCCAGCGCTCCTTCTGCCCGGCGGTGCCGAACCGGGCGATGACGGTGCCGCAGATGGCGGGCGAGACGACCAGCATGAGCAGCGGGCAGCCCGCTGCGCCCAGCTCCTCCAGGACGATGGACAGCTCGGTGATGCCGCCGCCCCCGCCGCCGTACTCCTCGGGGAGGTTGACGCCGAGATAGCCCAGTTTGCCTGCCTCGGCCCACAGTTCGGGGATGCCCTCGCCCTCCTGCGGGCCGCCCGGGGCGTGCCCCTTGGCGAAGGACGACACCGCGGCGCGTAGCGCCACGCGCTCCGGGGTGTCCACCGGCGTGTGCGGGCTGGTCATGGACGGCTCCTCCCACTTGCGATGCGTTGCGCGGGCCGCGCTGTGCCGCGCGGCCCGGACGGTCCGTGCGATGTGCGGGACTTCGTCACTCCTCCGCCGTCACGACGGCGAGCAGGGCTCCGACCTCGACCTGGTGGCCGGGGGTGGCGTGCAGGGCGGTGAGCACCCCGGCGGCGGGCGCCGTGACGCGGTGCTCCATCTTCATGGCCTCCAGCCACAGCAGAGGCTGCCCGGCCTCGACCCGGTCCCCGGCCTTCACCCCGGCGACCCGGACCACGGTGCCCGGCATGGGCGCCAGGAGAGAGCCCGGTTCGGTGCGGGCGGTGGGGTCGGGGAAGCGGGGCAGCGCGGTGAACACATGGCAGCCCTGGGGCGTGTCGACATAGCGGCGGTCCCCATAGGCCGTCACCTCGAACGTCCGCCGGACCCCGGCCACATCGAGGACGACCCGCGCCGGGGTGGCGGCCTGCCCGGGGTCGGCGCCCGGTCCCGGGCCGGTGACCGGCCGCGGCCCGGCACCCGGCTTGGGCTCGGCACCCAGCGTCGGCTCAGTGCCCCGCCGCGCCGCAGTGCCCCGCCGCGCCGCAGTGCCCCGCCCCGGCTCGGCGCTCAGCAGCCGGACCTCGGGGAAGTCCTCCGCGAGCAGCCCGTCGCGGGTGAGGCGGTAGCGCACCTCGTGCTCCGTGCCGTCCGGTTCGGCGCGGTAGCTCCTCAGCTGCGGCTGGGAGGGCACATTGCGCCAGCCGCCCAGCCGCCCGGCCACCGTCGTGGTCGCGGGCCGCCGCGCCGCGTCGGCCAGGGCGGCGGCGAGGGCGGCGAGCCGGGCCGCCTCGTCGTCATCGGAGGCGGCGGCGGTGAGTTCGGGCAGATGGCGTTCGAGGAAGCCGGTGTCCATACGGGCGGCCTCGAACTCCGGGTGGCGCAGGGCCCGTACGAGCAGCTCCCGATTGGTCACCGGGCCGTGGATCCGGGCCCGCTCCAGCCCATGGGCGAGCCGCCGCACGGCCTCGGCCCGGGTGGGGGCGACCGCGATGACCTTGGCCAGCATCGGGTCGTAGTGGACGCCGATCGCGTCCCCGTCGGCCGGCCCCGCGTCGACCCGCAGCCCGGCGACCTCCAGACGGTGCAGGACGCCCGTCTGCGGCCGCCAGTCGCGCGCCGGGTCCTCGGCGTACAGCCGCGCCTCCACGGCGTGCCCACGGGCCGCCGGGGGCTCCGGGTCGAGGGGCTCCCCCTCGGCAATCCGCAGCTGGAGCGCCACCAGGTCCAGGCCGTGGATCTCCTCGGTGACCGGATGCTCGACCTGGAGGCGGGTGTTCATCTCCAGGAAGTACGCCCGCCCCGCGGGCGAGACCAGGAACTCCACCGTGCCCGCGCCCTCGTAGCCGATGGCGTGCGCCGCGTTCGCCGCCGACTCGGCCAGGGTCCGCCGCAGTTCCCCGTCCAGCCCGGGGGCCGGGGCCTCCTCGATGACCTTCTGGTGGCGGCGCTGGAGTGAGCAGTCGCGGGTGCCGAGCGTCCATACGGTGCCGTGGGTGTCGGCGAGCACCTGGACCTCGACATGGCGGGCGCCCTCCATATAGGGCTCCACGAAGATCTCACCGTCGCCGAAGGCGGAGGCCGCCTCGGCGCGGGCGGAGTCGAGTTCGGCAGGAAGCGCGTCGAGTTCGCGGACCACCCGCATACCACGACCGCCGCCGCCCGCCGCCGCCTTGACCAGCACGGGCAGATCACCGGCGGTGACCTCGGCCGGGTCGATCGGATCGAGCAGCGGTACGCCCGCCTTGCGCATGATCTCCTTGGCGCGGGTCTTGGAGGCCATGGCCTCCATCGCCTCGGGCGGCGGCCCCACCCACACCAGCCCCGCACCCCTTACGGCGCGCGCGAAGTCGGCGTGCTCGGAGAGGAAGCCATAGCCGGGATGGACGGCGTCGGCCCCGGCGGCCAGGGCGGCCTCGACGAGGAGATCACCGCGCAGATAGGTGTCGGCCGGGGCGTCGCCCGGCAGCCTTACGGCGGCGTCGGCCTCGCCCGCGTGGGGCGCGCCGGCGTCCGCGTCGGAGTGCACCGCGACGGTGGCGATGCCGAGGTCACGGCAGGTGCGGAAGACACGCCGCGCTATCTCGGCGCGGTTGGCGACCAGGAGGGAACGGATCACGGGGTTCCTCACTCACATCCGGAAGACGCCGAAGCGAAACCACCGCACACGACCCGCACCAACGCGGTGTGCGAGGCGAGCGAACAGGCGGACACACGGACACAGCTCACGGGTTCCTCACTCACATCCGAAAGACGCCGAAGCGAAACCACCGCACACGACCCGCACCAACACGGCGCGCGAGACGAGCGAACAGGCGGACACACAGACACAGCTCACGGGTTCCTCACTCACATCCGAAAGACACCGAAGCGAAACCACCGCACACGACCCGCACCAACACGGCGCGCGAGACGAGCGAACAGGCGGACACACAGACACAGCTCACGGGTTCCTCACTCACATCCGAAAGACACCGAAGCCACCGCGCGCGCCCTCGACCGGCGCGGTGTGCAGGGCGGACAGACACAGGCCGAGCACGGTGCGGGTGTCGCGGGGGTCGATGACGCCGTCGTCGTAGAGCCGCCCGGAGAGGAAGAGCGGCAGCGACTCGGACTCGATCTGCTGCTCCACCATGGCGCGCAGCGCCGCATCGGCCTCCTCGTCGTACGGCTGCCCCTTGGCGGCCGCCGACTGCCGGGCGACGATCGACATCACCCCGGCGAGCTGCTGCGGGCCCATCACGGCCGATTTGGCGCTGGGCCAGGCGAAGAGGAAGCGGGGGTCGTACGCCCGGCCGCACATCCCGTAGTGACCGGCGCCGTACGAGGCGCCGATGAGCACGGACAGATGCGGGACGCGGGAGTTGGAGACCGCGTTGATCATCATGGCGCCGTGCTTGATGATCCCGCCCTGCTCGTAGTCGCGGCCGACCATGTAGCCGGTGGTGTTGTGCAGGAAGAGCAGCGGGATGTCGCGCTGGTTGGCCAGCTGGATGAACTGCGCGGCCTTCTGGGACTCCTCGCTGAACAGCACCCCCTGGGCGTTGGCGAGTATGCCGATCGGATAGCCGTGCAGCGCGGCCCAGCCGGTGGCCAGGCTGCGCCCGTACAGCGGCTTGAACTCGCCGAAGTCCGAACCGTCCACGATCCGGGCGATCACCTCGCGTGGATCGAAGGGGATCTTGAGATCGCCGGGGACGATGCCGAGCAGCTCCTCGGCGTCGTACTTCGGCGGCTCGGCGGGCCCCGGATCGGGGTGCGCCTTGCGCCAGTTGAGGCGGGCGACGACCTGGCGGGCCTGGCGCAGCGCGTCGGCCTCGTCGGCGGCGAAGTAGTCGGCGAGGCCGGAGGTGCGGGCGTGCATCTCGGCGCCGCCCAGCGATTCGTCGTCGCTCTCCTCGCCGGTGGCCATCTTCACCAGCGGCGGACCGCCCAGGAAGACCTTGGAGCGCTCCTTGACCATGATCACGTGGTCGGACATCCCGGGGATGTACGCGCCTCCGGCGGTGGAGTTGCCGAAGACCACGGCGATCGTGGGGATTCCGGCGGCGGACAGCCTGGTCAGATCGCGGAACATCGCCCCGCCGGGGATGAAGATCTCCTTCTGGGACGGGAGATCGGCGCCGCCGGACTCGACCAGGCTGACCAGCGGAAGCCGATTGGCGCGGGCGATCTCATGGGCGCGCAGCGACTTCTTGAGCGTCCAGGGGTTGCTGGCCCCGCCGCGTACGGTCGGGTCGTTGGCGCTGATCAGGCACTCCACACCGGAGATCACCCCGATCCCGGTGACGACCGAGGCCCCCACCGGATAGTCGCTGCCCCAGGCGGCCAGCGGCGACAGCTCCAGGAAGGGGGTGTCGGGGTCCAGCAGCATCTCGATCCGCTCGCGGACCAGCAGCTTGCCGCGCTTGCGATGGCGCTGGACGTATTTCTCACCGCCCCCGGCGAGCGCCTTGGCGTGCTCCCCCTCCAACTCGGCGAGCTTGGCGAGCATCGCTTCCCGATGGGCCGTGTGGTCGGCGCCGGCGGGGTCGAGCGCGGACGCGAGCACGGTCACCGCGATACCTCCGGTATGTCCAGGCGGCGAGAGGGCGGCCCATCGCCGACGGCTGCGGCCGGGAGGCCGGAACGGGGGGTCAAAGCAGTACCTCCGGTATGTCCAGATGGCGTGAGCGCAGCCATTCGCCGACGGCCTTGGCCTGGGGGTCGAAACGGGCCTGCGCGGCGACGCCCTCGCCGAGCAGGCCGTCCACGACGAAGTTCAGGGCCCGCAGCCGGGGCAGCGGATGGCGGGTGATGTTCAGCGGGGCCGTCTCCGGGAGCAGCTCCCGCAGCCGGTCGACGGTCAGGGTGTGGGCCAGCCAGCGCCAGGCGTCCTCACCGCGCGCCCAGACGCCGATGTTGGCGCTGCCGCCCTTGTCGCCGCTGCGGGCCCCGGCGACCGCGCCGAGCGGGGCGCGGCGGGTCGGCCCCGGCGGAAGCGGCGGCGGCAACGGCGGGGCCAACGGTGGCGGGGGCTCAGGCACCGGGCCCCCGGCGGCGGGCGAGGCGGGGGCCGGTGGGATGGTCCGTCGGGTGCCGTCGGGCAGTACGGCGGTGTGCGGCACGGTGTCGGCCGGGGTGGCCACGGCCTCGAAAACGCCGTAAGGGGAGCCCTTTCCGGGCGGGGCGGTCACATGGAAGCCGGGGTAGCTGGCGAGGGCCAGTTCGACGGCCGCGCCGCTGATCACCCGCCCCACCGCGGCCGGATCCCGGTCGCGGACCACCAGCCGCAGCAGCGCGCTCGCCTCCTCCTGCACGGCCGCGTCCGGGTGGTCGGTACGGGAGAGGGTCCAGCGGACCTCGGCGGGGCGGCGCTTGTTCATCGCCCCCTCCATCTGCTCCCGTACGAGCGCCGCCTTGGCCTCGATGTCCAGGCCGGTGAGCACGAACACCACCTCGTTGCGGTGGCCGCCCAGCCGCGTCAGCCCGGTCTTGAGCGTGCGGGGCGGCGCCTCGCCCCGCACGCCGTGGACGCGCACCCGGTCCGGGCCGTCCGGTGTGAGCCGCACCGAGTCCAGCCGGGCGGTGACGTCCGGGCCCGGATAGCGGGCACCCGCCGTCTCGTAGAGGAGTTGGGCGGTGACGGTCCCGACCGTGACGGCGCCGCCGGTGTGTGGATGCTTGGTGATCACACTGGAGCCGTCGGCCTGGATCTCGGCGAGGGGGAAGCCGGGGCGGCGGACGTCGTGCTCGGCGAAGAAGGAGTAGTTGCCGCCGGTCGCCTGGGTGCCGCACTCCAGGATGTGCCCGGCGACCACGGCCCCGGCGAGCGCGTCCCAGTCGTCGGCCGCCCATCCGAAGTGCGCCGCGGCCGGACCCGTCACCAGCGCGGCGTCCGTCACCCGCCCGGTGACCACCACATCCGCGCCGCCCCGCAGACAGGCCGTGATCCCGGCGCCGCCGAGATACGCGTTGGCGGTGACCACGCCCGGCCCCCAGTCGCGGGCGCCCAGGAGGTCATCACCCTCGACATGGGCCACCCGGCACTCGATGCCGAGCCGATCGGCAAGACCGCGGATCGCGTCGGCCAGCCCGGCCGGGTTGAGCCCGCCCGCGTTGGTCACGAGCCGCACACCGCGCTCCATGGCGAGCCCCAGGGTGTCCTCGAGCTGACGCAGAAAGGTCGTCGCATAGCCGCGCCCCGGGTCCTTGGCACGGTCCCGGCCCAGGATGAGCATGGTCAGCTCGGCGAGATAGTCACCGGTCAACACGTCGAGGGGACCACCGGTGAGCATCTCGCGCACCGCGTCGAAGCGATCGCCGTAGAAGCCGGAGGCGTTGCCGATCCGGAGCGGTGAGGACGCCGCCGTCACCGGTCGCCTCCCGCGGAGTCGCCCGCCGGGCGGTCACCGAGCGGACTGCCACCGGTCGGACTGCCACCGGTGGCACTGTCACCTGACGGGCTACCGCCCGCCGTATGGCCCGTCCGCTGTCCCGGGGCGCGGCCCTTGCCGGGTGGGCCCGCGAACGCCTGGGCGATGTCCAGCCAGCGGTCCGTGTCCGGCCCTTCGGCCCGTAGGGCCAGGTCGTCACGGTGCGCCCGCTGGGTCACCAGCAGGCAGAAGTCCAGCGCGGGCCCGGTCACCCGCTGGGCCGCGTCCTCCGGCCCGTACGTCCACAACTCCCCGTCCGGGGCGGTGAGCTCGACCCGGAACTCGTCGGCGGGCGGCTCCATCCCCCGCGCGGCGTACGCGTAGCCCCGCGCCCGGACCCCGATCCGGGCCACATGGCGCAGCCGGGCGGTGGGGGCCCGGGGCACGCCCAGCGCGTCGGCGACGTCCTGGCCGTGCGCCCAGGTCTCCATCAGCCGGGCGGTCGCCATGGACATCACGCTCATCGGCGGCCCGTACCACGGCAGCCGGGCGCGCGACGGCTGTGCGGCCAGCGTCCGGCGCAGCCGTTCCCGCCCCTCGCGCCACCGGCGCAGCAGCACCTCGGGCGGCTCGGCCGCCCCACGCTCCGCGCCCTCGTCCACGAACGCGTCCGGAGCGGCCCACGCCCGGCGCACCTCGTCGGCGAACCCCTGGGGGTCCTCGGCGGCTTGTACGGCCCGCTCGTCGGTCCACGCGAGATGGGCGATCTGGTGGGCGATGGTCCACCCGGGCGCGGGCGTCGCGGTACGCCACGCCGCGCCCCCGAGCCCGGCCACCAGGCCGTCCAACTCGTCCCCCTCCGCCCGCAGATCGCCGAGCAGAGCCTCCGTCTCGGACACGCGTCGCTCCCGTCGTCGGGCCAGCCGTGTGTCGGCTTCTCCATGTCTCGTCGACGCCTCTTGTCGACGTCTCGTCGAGCGAGGGTGGCAGCGCGGCAAGAAACAATCAAGCACGCTTGCATGATTCAGCCGGTTGGGAGGGGCGAATGGGGCGCGCTCGGGCGATGCGGGCTGAGCTATTCGGCTCGATGGGACGCGGCTTGGCCGACCAGCGCGTGTGAGGCGGCCGGCTTCGTCACCAGCCGCCCCGCTCGGCAACCGCGAACGGTCCGCCTTACGGCAGCCGTTCCGCCAGGATCTCTGCCAGGTGGCGTCCCTTCAGGCCCGCCAGTTGGTTCAGCTGGGTGCGGCAGGAGTAGCCGTCCGCCAGGACCTCCGTGCCGGGTTCCGCTGTCCTTACGGATGGCAGCAGTTGCTCCTCGGCGCAGGCCACCGAGACCTCGTAGTGCCCGTCTTCGAAGCCGAAGTTGCCTGCCAGACCGCAGCAGCCGCCGCTCAACGCGCCCGTAAGGCCCGCACGTTCGCGTAGGCGGCGCTCGGCGGCGTCGCCGAGGACGGCGTGCTGGTGGCAGTGGGTCTGGCCGACCACGGGACGGTCCACCCTCGGCGGCTGCCAATCGGGGGCGTACCGCTCCAGCGCCTGGGCGAACGTCGACACGGACTCGGCCAGCCGCGCGGCGCGCGGGTCGCCGCCGAGGAGTTCGGGGAGGTCGGTGCGGAGGGCGGCGGTGCAACTGGGTTCGAGGCCGACGACGGGTAGCCCGGCGTCCAGAGCCGGGGCCATGACGTCCAGGGTGCGCCGCATGACCGCGCGGGCGCGGTCGAGTTGTCCGGTGGAGACCCAGGTCAGGCCGCAGCAGACCGGTTTGGGCGGGACGACCACCCGTAGCCCGGCCGCCTCCAGTACGGCGACCGCCGACCGGCCGGCGGACGGGGAGAGGTGATTGGTGAAGGTGTCCGGCCACAGGACGACGGTCCGCCCGTGCCCGGCCGCCTGGTCCGGGGCCGCGGGCCCTGCCGGTCCCTCCGTGACACGGCCCGCCCCCTGGTCCGGGTACGCGGGTCCTGCCGGTCCCTCCGTGACACGGCCCGCGCCCCGGCCCAGGGCCGCCGCCCCCGCTGTCTGGTCCGCGGCCGCCCGTCCCGCCGGGGCCGCCCGTTCCGCCGTAGCGCCCCCGGCCCCGCCCAGGAGTCCGCCGGGCCGCCGCCACCCCGATCCAGCCCCGGATCCAGCCCCGGTTCCGGCCCCGGGCCTCGCCCCGGGCCTCGCCCCGGGCTCGGCGCTCCGCGCCGCCGCCGCGCGGGTTCGCTCTCGCCACCACCGGGTGAAGGGCTCGCGGGCCAGTTCCGGGATGTCTCGTTCGGGGGCGATGCCGCCCATGCGCTTGGCCAGGGTGGCGAGCGGGCTCACCCCGGCCAGTGCGTTGAGCACGGGGGCCGACCGCAGGGCGGCGGCGGCGCGCAGCCAGACCGGCAGCCAGCCCATCGAGTAGTGCGCGGCGGGGCGCACCCGGCCCTCGTAGTGGTGGTGCAGGAACTCCGCCTTGTAGGTGGCCATGTCGACCTCCACCGGGCAGTCGCTGCGGCAGCCCTTGCAGGACAGGCACAGGTCGAGCGCGTCCCGTACCTCTTCCGAGCGCCAGCCGTCCTGGACGACCTCGCCCGCGAGCATCTCGTGCAGCAGCCGGGCGCGGCCGCGCGTGGAGTGCTTCTCCTCGCCGGTGGCACGGTACGACGGGCACATCACGCCGTCGCCTGACACCGACTCGTTACGGCACTTGGCGACGCCCACACAGCGCCGGACGGCCGCCGAGAAGTCGCCCTTGTCGTGCGGATAGCCGAATTCCACGTCGACCGGGCGCCTGGGCAGCGGATCGAAGCGCAGGTTCTGGTCCAGGCGCTGCGGGCGGGCCAGGACGCCGGGGTTGAGGCCGCCCTCCGGGTCCCACAGGTCCTTGAAGCGGGAGAAGAGGCCGACCATCTCCTGCCCGTACATCCGCGGCAGCAGCTCGGCGCGGCCCAGCCCGTCGCCGTGTTCGCCGGAGAGCGAGCCGCCGTGGGCGACGACGAGGTCGGCGAGGTCGGAGGAGAAGGCGCGGAAGATCCGGATCCCGGGCTCGGTCAGCAGGTCGAAGTCGATGCGGACGTGGATGCAGCCGTCCCCGAAGTGCCCGTACGGCGTGCCGCGCAGCCCGTGCTGGGCCATCAGGGCGCGGAAGTCGCGCAGATACGCGCCGAGCCGGGGCGGCGGCACCGCGCAGTCCTCCCAGCCGGGCCATGCCTCGCCGCTGTCCTCCCTGCCCGGAATACGCAGTCGGGTGGCGGTCCCGGAGGCGTCCTCGCGCACCCGCCACAGGGCGCGCTGCCCGGCCGGGTCGGCGACGACGGTGTGGCCCATGGTGGCCTCGGCAGCGGCGCGGGCCACCTCCTGGGCGCGGGAGAGCGCCTCCTCGCGGGTGGCGCCGCCGACCTCCACGAACAGCCAGGCGCCGCCCTTGGGCAGCCCGGTCGTCCCGGCGACCAGATCGGCGGCCATGCCCTCGACGGTCAGCGGACCGTACGGCAGCAGGGTGTGCGCGGCCTCGGCGGCCGCGCTCTCGTCGGGGTAGCCGAGCACGGCGAGGGCGCGGGCGCCGGGCGCCTCCACCAGCCTTACGGTCGCCTCGGTCACCACGCCGAGGGTGCCCTCGCTGCCGGTGAGGGCGCGGGCCAGGTCGGCATTCTTCTCGGGCAGCAGCTCGTCCAGGGCGTAGCCGGAGATCCGGCGGGGCAGCTCGGGGAAGCCGGTGCGCAGCAGGGCCAGATGCTGGCCGGCCAGGGACCGTATGCCGTCACGGAGCCGGGCGGGCAGGTCATGAAGGCCCTGGGCGGCGCGCACCCGCTCCCCGCCGTAGGTGAGGACGTCCAGCTCGTGGACGTTGTCGGCGGTGGTGCCCCAGGCCACGGAGTGGGAGCCGCAGGAGTTGTTGCCGATCATGCCGCCGAGGGTGCAGCGGCTGTGGGTGGACGGGTCGGGGCCGAAGGTCAGCCCATGGGCGCCGGCCGCCTTACGGAGGTCATCGAGGATCACGCCCGGCTGGACGACGGCGGTCCGCCCCTCGGGGTCGAGCGAGCGGACGCTCCGCATATGGCGGGTGAAGTCGAGGACGACGCCGAGCCCGGTGGCCTGACCGGCGATGGAGGTCCCGGCGCCGCGGGCGACCACCGGCACCCCGCGCTGCCGGCACACGGCCAGCACCGCCGCCACATCGTCGGCGTCGCGGGGCGCGACCACCCCGGCGGGCACCCG
This sequence comes from Streptomyces malaysiensis subsp. samsunensis, assembly GCF_024519315.1. GTDB lineage: Bacteria > Actinomycetota > Actinomycetes > Streptomycetales > Streptomycetaceae > Streptomyces > Streptomyces malaysiensis. The sequence continues at coordinate 177,665 of NZ_JANIIC010000008.1, forward strand.
CCGGTAGTTCGACGCGTCCATGGTCATCAGCGCCCGGCTCGCCGTATCGAAGGACACGTCCCCGCCGACGGCCCGTCGCAGCGCCTGCTCCAGCTCGTCTGCCTGGTGATCAGCCATGCCTCCATGGTCCACGGCGAGCGGGCAGTTGAGAATGTCCAATTCCGATTCATGGTCGACTCGGGGCCGCCATGCTCCGCGATCGCCCCCCATACCGGCACAAGATCGCGTCCTGTACCGACACAGCTCGCGCTCCATACCGGCACCGGCTCGAGCGCCAATCGAATGTGGACACACCGTCTCAGCCGCTGGACGGAGGGTCGGACGGCTGGGGCCGACGGATTAGGCTTCGGCTCGTGGCTGAGATCCGGATTCCCGATGACATCAAGCCCGCCGACGGACGCTTCGGCTCGGGCCCCTCCAAGGTGCGCACCGAGGCGCTCAGCGCCCTGGCCGCGACCGGAAGCTCCCTGCTCGGCACCTCCCACCGCCAGGCCCCGGTGAAGAACCTGGTCGGCGAGGTGCGGGAGGGCGTGCGCGAGCTGTTCCAACTCCCCGAGGGGTACGAGGTCATCCTGGGCAACGGCGGTTCCACCGCCTTCTGGGACATCGCGACCCACGGGCTGATCGACTCCAAGTCCCAGCATCTGTCCTTCGGCGAGTTCTCCTCGAAGTTCGCCAAGGCGGCGAAGCTGGCGCCGTGGCTGGAGGAGCCCACGGTGATCTCCTCCGACCCCGGCACCCACCCGGAGCCGCGAGCCGAGAGCGGCACCGACGTCTACGCCTTCACCCACAACGAGACCTCCACCGGTGTGGCCATGCCCATCCAGCGGGTGGCCGGCGCCGACGAGGGCGCGCTGGTGCTGGTGGACGCGACCTCCGGGGCGGGCGGTCTGCCGATCGACATCGCCGAGACGGACGTCTACTACTTCGCCCCGCAGAAGTCCTTCGCGGCGGACGGCGGTCTGTGGCTCGGCGTGTTCTCGCCCGCCGCGCTGGAGCGTGCCGCCCGGATCCACGCCTCCGGCCGGCACGTCCCCGAGTTCTTCTCGCTGCCGACCGCGATCGACAACTCGCTCAAGAACCAGACGTACAACACCCCGGCGCTTGCGACGCTCTTCCTGCTCGACGACCAGCTCAAGTGGATCAATGGACAGGGCGGTCTGGACTGGGCGGTCCGGCGCACCGCGACCTCGTCGCGCACGCTGTACGGCTGGGCCGAGGAGTCCAAGTTCGCCACCCCGTTCGTGACCGACCCGGCCAAGCGGTCGCAGGTCGTCGGCACGATCGACTTCAACGACGAGATCGACGCCGCCGCGGTCGCCAAGGCGCTGCGGGCCAATGGCATCGTGGACACCGAGCCGTACCGCAAGCTGGGCCGCAACCAGCTGCGGGTGGCGATGTTCCCGGCCGTCGACCCGGCGGACGTCCAGGCGCTGACGGCGTGCGTGGACTACGTCATCGAGCACCTCTGAGGCGTTCCCGAGCCCGTGTGAAGGGGCCCGCGGCCGACCACCGGCCGCGGGCCCCTTCACATACGCCGGAGATCGGGATCAGCTCCGGCGGAAGAGCCTGCGCAGGCCGAGGAAGACGATCAGCGCACCGGCGAAGGTGAGCCCGACCTTGACCAGATTGCCGTTCTTCTCGTCGTGGGTGAACTTGCCGTCGACCCGATCGGAGTACTCCCCGTTCTTCTTCTGCTCCTTCGCCGTGGCGTCCGGCAGGAGCTCCCCGCCGAGGTCCACCGGCGTCACCTTGGAGCCCGCGCCCTCGGTGCCGTACATGAGGGTGCCGCCGTCGGGGGTGAACGTGACCGACTCGCCCTGCCGCTGGAGCGGCAGCCCCGGGTCCTGGTCGAGCCGCGTCGGCTTTCCGTCCCGCCAGCGGTACTCGGCGGCCGAGAAATAGCCGCGGAGCACCAGCCGGGTGCCGTCCGGCGAGAACGCCCCGTCCGTGACCTCCAGGTCGAGGTCGGAGACCCGCCGAAAGACATTCACCCCCGAGGGGCTCAGCTTTTCCGGTCCGGCGTACAGCCCGCCGTCCTCGTCGCTCTTGCTGGCGATATAGACGCGGCCCGTCCCGGGGTGGACCATCAGCGCCTCGGCGTTGCGCGGCCCGCCCTGGTACTGCACGGTGAACTGGGTCGCGGTGACGGTGGTGTCCGCCAGCCGCTTCGGCTCGGGGAAGCGGTAGATCCACACATGGGACCACTGACCGCCCAGGTTGTCGCCGATGTCGCCGACGTAGATATTCCCGTCCCGCCCTATCGAGATCGCTTCCACATCGCGGGGATCCCCTATGCCGCGCAGGGTGACCCGTGCGACCGTCTTCCCGGTCCTGCCGTCGACGGCGTAGACGTACGGCCCGTCCGAGCTGTCGTTGTGCGTCCAGTAGACGCCGGGGTGGACTCGGCTCGCGGCGAGGCCGCTGGACTCGGTGATCCGTGGATCCTCGATCGTGAAGGGGGACGGCGACGACGAGTCACCGGCGGCGGCCGGGGCGGCTGCGGTCATGGCCAGCAGCGCGGCGGCACCGAGTACGAACGGAAGCGGACGCATGGGCCCAAGCCTGCCATCCCGCCGGAGGCGTACCGCGCCGGAACCACGCCGAGGGGCTCCCACCGGCCTCGCACGGCCTCTGCCCGGCCTGGTCGCCGCCTCCGCACGTCCTCCGGCGCGGACGACCCGCCGTACGGGCACAGCCGCCGTCCGGGCACGGCCACCATTCGGGAACGGCCACCGTACGGGCACGACCCGCTGTCCGGGCACGGCCTCCGTCCGGGCGAAACCCTCCGTCGGGTACGCCTCCGTCCGGGTACGCCTCCGACCGGGTACGCCTCCGTCCGGGCGAGACTTCCACCCGCCCATGAACCTCCGCCTCCACCCATGAACCCCACCCGGGCATGACTTCCGCGATCACGGGCAGATAACGTCTGTCAATTATTTGTGCGGACGGAGACCCCGAAATAACCCCGAGATTATTTGACCTCATCCGGGGATTATTTCGGCGAGAAATTTATCGGTCATTGGCGGCATAGCGGGCGGCGGCATTGCAATGCAGAAAGGCCCCGCTTACGGTCTGAGCCCATGAGCGAATACAGCCAGTCCTCTTATGCGCAAACCGCACCGGCCGCGCCGTCCAAGAAGATCGCGATCTTCGCGATCGTCGGCTCGGTCATAGCGCTGGTCGGCTCCATGGTGAACTGGGTGATCTCCGACGCCGAGGGCGCCACCGGCGGCATCAAGGGCACCGACGGCGACGGCATCATCACGCTGATCATCGCCCTGGTCGCGGCGATCTTGTTCATCGCCGCCATGGTCACCAAGAAGGCGGCGCTCTACCTGGTCGGCGGCGTTCTGGGGCTGGTCATGGCCATCGTCGCGGTCATCAACATGGCGGACCCCGAGCGGCTGGTCGTCCAGAAGCTGAAGGACGACGAGGGAGTGTCGCAGGAGGTCGCGGAGAAGGCGGCGGAGCAGGCCGCCAAGCTGTACGAAATGACCGCGGGACCGGGGCTCTACATGGTCCTGATCGGCGCGGTGGTGGCCCTGGCCCTCGGTGTTCTCGGCTTTATGAAGGCCCGCGCCGCCCGCTGATCCGGAAAGGGTGGTCGTATTCGGCTGCCATATTCGTTGATCGCTTTCGGTCGGCACATTCGACCGGAGCCCAGAAAAACCCCAAAGACGCCCGCTTTTTGACCGCACGGGGGGCCAAAAAGCGGGCCTTCGGGTTTTCCACGGTGAATTCCAGGACCGGCCGCCGCCGACGCCCCGGCCCAGCCCCCTTGATTAGAGCGCACTCCAACGGCTTGGCTGATCCCATGGAGTACACGCAGCTCGGACGCACAGGTCTCAAGGTCAGCCGAATCGTCCTCGGCACCATGAACTTCGGTCCGCAGACGGAGGAGGCCGACAGCCACTCGATCATGGATGCCGCGCTCGACGCGGGCATCAACTTCTTCGACACCGCCAATGTGTACGGCTGGGGCGAGAACAAGGGCCGCACCGAGGAAATCATCGGCAGCTGGTTCGCCAAGGGCGGCGGGCGGCGCGAGAAGACCGTCCTCGCGACCAAGGTGTACGCGAACATGGCCGCCGAGGGCGAGCCGTGGCCCAACACCGACAAGCTCTCGGCCGTCAACATCCGCCGGGCGGTGGACGCCAGCCTCAAGCGGCTCGGCACGGACCACATCGACCTCTACCAGTTCCACCACGTGGACCGCTCCACCCCGTGGGACGAGATCTGGCAGGCCATCGACGTCCTCGTCCAGCAGGGCAAGATCATCTACGCGGGCTCCTCCAACCACGCCGGCTGGCATATCGCCCAGGCCAATGAGGTCGCGGCCCGCCGCGGCTCGTACGGGCTGGTCAGCGAGCAGTGCCTGTACAACCTGGCCGAGCGCCGCGCCGAGATGGAAGTCATCCCGGCCGCACAGGGCTACGGCGTGGGCATCATCCCCTGGTCGCCGCTGCACGGCGGACTGCTCGGCGGCGCGCTCCGCAAGGAGCGCGAGGGCGGCGGATCGCGCAGCACATCGGGGCGCAGCGCCGACGCGCTGAAGAACCCGGCGGTGCGCGATCAGGTCCAGCGGTACGAGGACGCGCTGGCCAAGCACGACGTCGATCCCGGCGAGGCGGCCCTGGCCTGGCTGCTCACCCGGCCCGGGGTGACCGGTCCGATCGTGGGCCCGCGCACGGCCGAGCAGCTGGCGTCGGCGGTGCGCGCCGCGGAGCTGACGCTGAGCGAGGAGCTGCTGGCGGAGCTGGACGAGATCTTCCCGGGTCCGGGGCCGTCCCCGGAGGCGTTCGCCTGGTAGCCATGGGGCGACAGCCATCGAGGCGGTGGCCGGTGGCAGCCTGACAGCCGTCCGAGGCGGTAGCCGCTGGCGGCGACCAGCGAAGAGGGAGGCGTGGGCCGTGCGCGGCCCACGCCCCCTCCCGTTTCAGCCTCCTATGGCGGCCGCCGCGGCGACGACGACGAGAATCAGCACCAGCGCGCCGCTCATGATCATGTTTCTGGTCTTGGGGTCCACGAGTCGAGATTAGCCGGACGGCTCAGTGGCCCAGCGGCCAGGCCGCGATCGCCTCGTAACGCGGCTGCCGCCCGGGGACGCCCGGGTCCGGCGGATGGCTGCGCACCAGGCTGAGCTCGCCCACGGTCCACTCCTGGCTCGCGAAGTCGGCGAGCCCGTCGACGTACGGCGCGAGGCCGGTGGTGGGGCGGTGATGCGCCGAACGGGTACGGGCACGGGCGATGGTCAGATGCGGATGGTACGGACGGTGCCGGTCCATCGGGACCCCGGCCCGCCGTCCCCCCGCCTCGGCGGAGTCGGCCAGCCGCCGCATGGCCTCGCTGTCGCCGTCGACGCCCACCCACACCACCCGGTCGTCGAACCGGCCGCCGCCCGCGAGCCGCAACTCATGGGGGTGGTGCCGATGGGCGGCGCGGGCCAGCCGGGTGTGCAGTTCGGGCAGCACCTCCTCGGCCACCTCCCCGTAGAAGGCGAGCGTGAAGTGCCAGCCCTCCCGCTCGGTCCAGCGCAGCCCGTCCGCCCCCGGCAGCGCCCGGAGCGCCTCGACCCGCGCGGCCAGCTCGGCGACGGCCACGTCCGGCGGCAACACGGCGGCGAAGAGTCTCATCCGCCCAGTCTCGCGCACGGAGGTTCGGGAACTCAGCCGCTCGAGGGTTCGACCTCCGGGGTTGGGGAACCCAGCCCCACCGGCGTTCACCTCAACCCCTCCGTCGCTCAACCCAGCCCTTCCGGCGTGCAACCCAGCCCCTCCGGCGTTTGAGGAGCGGGGTCCGGGGCGGAGCCCCGGCGGGGGGCCGGGCCGAGGGGCGGAGCCCCGGCGGGGCCGAGGGGGACGTAGCCCCAGCGGGGTCCGGGGCGCAGCCCCAGCCGGGCCGAAGGGGCGCAGCCCCAGCGGGGGGCCGAAGGGGCGTTCAGGCCGTGGCGGCCAGTTCCTTGTCCTCCGCGTCCGGGACGCGGGGCACGAAGACCATATGCGGATGCCCACGGCGCAGGTCCAGCTTCACCCGCAGTCCGCCGGCCCGGACCAGGATCAGCCCCACCGCGGCCGCGGCCGCCGCCGAGATCAGACCGCCCGCGGCGAAGCCGATACGCGGGCCACAGGTGTCGGTCAGCCAGCCCATCAGCGGGCCACCGATCGGCGTACCGCCGACGAAGACCATCATGAACAGGCTCATCACCCGGCCCCGCATCGCGGGATCGGTCGCGAGCTGGACGCTGGAGTTCGCGGTCACGTTGAACGTCAGGCTGAAGATCCCGATCGGCACCATGAGCGCCGCGAAGAGCCAGAAGTACGGGGTGGCCGCCGCGACCGCCTCCAGCAGGCCGAACAACAGCGCGGCCCCGACCAGCAGCCGCCGCCGGGCCACCACACGCCGGGCGGCGAGCAGCGCACCGGTCACCGAGCCGATCGCGATCAGCGTGTTGAGCAGGCCGTACGTACCGGGTCCGGCCTGGAAGACATCGTCGGCGAAGGCGCTGAGCCAGATCGGGAAGTTGAAGCCGAAGGTGCCTATGAAGCCGACGAGCACGATCGGCCAGATCAGCTCGGGGTTCCCGGCGACATAGCGCAGCCCCTCCCGCAGCTGCCCCTTGCCGCGCGGCGTCCGCTCGACCTTGTGCAGCTCACCGGTGCGCATCAGCAGCAGCCCGATGAGCGGGGCGCCGAACGAGAGCCCGTTGATCAGGAAGGCCCAGCCGCTGCCCACGGCGGTGATCAGCACACCGGCTACGGCCGGGCCGATCAGCCGGGCGGACTGGAAGTTCGCGGAGTTGAGGCTGACCGCGTTCCGCAGGTCCTTGGGGCCGACCATCTCGTTGACGAAGACCTGGCGGGTCGGGTTGTCGACGACGGTGACCATGCCGAGCAGGAACGCGATCAGATAGACGTGCCAGACCTGCACATGGCCGCTGAGGGTGAGGGCGGCGAGGGCGAGCCCGCACAGCCCCAGCGCGGCCTGGGTGAACAGCAGCAGCAGCCGTCTGGGGTACCGGTCCGCGATGACCCCGCCGTACAGGCCGAAGAGCAGCATGGGCAGGAACTGGAGCGCGGTGGTGATGCCGACCGCGGTGGAGGAGCCGGTGAGGCTGAGGACCAGCCAGTCCTGGGCGATCCGCGACATCCAGGTGCCGGTGTTGGAGATCACGGCACCGGTCGCGAACAAGCGATAGTTGCGGATCTTCAGCGAACGGAAGGTTCCGCCCCGGGTGGATGCCGTGGTGGCGGCGCTCGCGGGGCCGGGTGCCGAGTCTGCGGGGTTGTTCGGTGCGGGTGCGGGTGCGGAGTCTGCTCCGGGTCCCGTACTCAAATGTGTTCGCCTCCTGGCTGCCTCGGTTCGTTCTTACATATGCGCGAGCTTCTCCAGCACGGGCGCGGCGGCGCGCAGCACGTCCCACTCGTCCTCGGTCAGCTCCCCGACCAGCTCGGCCAGCCAGGCGTTGCGCTTGCGTCGGCTCTCTTCGAGCATGGCTTCTGCCCGCTCGGTCGGCGAGACGACCTTCTGCCGCCGGTCCTCCGGATGCGGCTCGAGCCTGACCAGTCCCTTGGCCTCCAGCAGCGCCACGATGCGGGTCATCGACGGCGGCTGGACATGCTCCTTACGGGCCAGCTCGCCGGGGGTGGCGGAAGCGCACTGGGCCAACGTGCCCAGGACCGCCATCTCGGTCGGGCTGAGCGATTCGTCCACCCGCTGGTGCTTGAGCCGCCGCGACAGACGCATCACTCCGGACCGCAGCGCGCTGACCGCGGCCGCGTCATCGGGGGGCGCCTCCGCCTGGCGCTGGGGGCGGGACAGATCCGGCATGGTCTTTAGCATAACTCATTACCTCGCCTAATGAAAACCCTGGTTACTTCCCTATTTCTATTTCACCCGAACGAGTGAGTTGACTCCGGGTAGTAACGCGTGGCGCAACACATGAGCGCCCCGGGACACATCTGGTCCGGGGCGCTCAAAGCGGGATGTCTCGGCCCGGGAGACCTCGGATCGGGAGGTCCCGACTCGGAAGACCTCGGCTCAGGAGACGCCGAGCGCCTGCTCGATCGGGTTGAGCAGGAAGTACACCAGGAAGCACAGCCCCACCGCGCCCAGCAGCCACGGGATCTCCCGGGTCCGCCGGGTGGCGATGCGCAGCAGCAGGAACGAGAGCACGCCCAGCCCGATCCCGTTGGTGATGCTGTAGGTGAACGGCATCGAGATCATGGTCAGGAAGGCCGGGATCGCGATCGTGGAGTCGCTCCAGTCGATCTCCTTGACGTTCGCCGCCATGATCAGGAAGCCGACGACCACCAGCGCGGGGGTGGCGGCCTGCGAGGGCACCACCTTGGCCAGCGGGGTGAAGACCAGCGCGAGCAGGAAGAGACCGCCGGTCACCACGTTCGCGAGCCCGGTGCGCGCCCCTTCCCCGACGCCCGCCGTGGACTCGACGAAGCAGGTGTTGGCCGAGGCCGAGCCGAAGCCACCGCCCGCCACCGCGACGCCGTCCATCATCAGGATCCGGCCCATGCCCGGCAGCTGACCGCGCTCATCGGTCAGCCCGGCCTCCTCGCCGACGCCGATGATCGTGCCCATCGCGTCGAAGAAGCCGGAGAGCAGCACGGTGAAGACGAAGAGACAGCCGGTGAGCAGGCCGACCTCATGGAAGCCGCCGAAGAGGCTGACATGGCCGATGAGGCCGAAGTCCGGGGTGTCGACCACCTTCTCCGGGACCGTGGGGACGGTCAGCCCCCACTGGGCGTCCGGGATCTGGGCCAGGGAGTTGATCACGATGGCGACCACGGTCATGGTCACGATGCCGATCAGGATCGCGCCGCGCGTCTTGCGGACGATCAGGATGAACGTGAGCGCGAGGCCGACCACGAACACCAGCACCGGCCAGCCCTGGAGCCGCCCGGCCACCCCGAGGCCCAGGGGGACGGTGGTGTGCGCGGAGTCGGGGTTACGGCTGACGAAGCCGGAGTCGACCAGGCCGATCAGGGCGATGAAGAGCCCGATGCCGATCGCGATCGCCCGCCGCAGCCCGGACGGGATCGCGTCCATCACCCGCTGCCGCAGCCCCGAGGCGACGAGGATCATCAGCACCAGACCCGCGAGCACCACCATGCCCATCGCGTCCGGCCAGCTCATCTTGGGCGCGAGCTGGAGGGAGACGACGGCGTTGATGCCGAGGCCCGCGGCGAGCGCGATGGGGACGTTGCCGATGATCCCCATGAGCAGCGTGGTCAGGCCCGCGATCAGGGCGGTGGCGGTGACCAGCTGACCGTTGTTGAGCTGATGCCCGAACTTGTCCGTTCCGGCCCCGAGGATGATCGGGTTCAGTACGACGATGTAGGCCATCGCAAAGAACGTGGCCAGTCCGCCACGGATTTCCCGGGAGAGCGAGGAGCCGCGTTCGCTGATCTTGAAGAACTTGTCGATGCCGTTGGCGGGGGGAGTCGGAGCCTGCTGCTCGCCGGCGCCGACCGGCGCGGTGGCCGAGGGGGACATGAAGGACCTCAGTGGTGCGTGAACATCAACAGTGGGGTCCTCTTGGAGGATCTTGGATGATCGAACAAGACATTCCACTCAGACCCAGAAGTATTCAGTATGAAACTATCAACGTCCGATCTCCAAACCGCCCCGGTACCGCCCCGACCGGCCCACGCACCACCCCGGCCGAGCCCGCGACCGGCCCCCTTAAGCTGTGGCCATGACGAAGTGGACCCCCAAGCACGAGGCGCCGGAGCCCCTCGAGGGCAATGTCGTGGCCACGATCACCGGCGGCACGATCGTGTGGTTCGTCCTCTTCCTCGTCCAGCTGCCCTTCTACGGCTGGTTCGACGACCACGGACATCTGTGGTGGCTGTGGACCTGTCTGGCCGGCGGCAGCCTCGGGCTGCTCGGCGTCTGGTACGTACGGGCCCGGGACGCGGCGATCCGCGGCTCGCGGAGCGACGAGGCACGGAACAGCGAAGCGCGGAACGGCTGACGCACCCGCCCCCGGCGCGCAGAACAGCCGACGCACCCGCCCCCCAACGCGCGGAACAGCCGACCCGCCCCCCTGGCATGCGGAACGGCCGACGCACCCGCCCCCTCGGCACCCGGAACGGCGCCCGCCCCGGGCGTGCGGGACACGCGCGGGACGGCAGACGGCGCCCCGCGAGGGCACGGCATGGCGCGGCGCCGGACCTCGCCGTTCCCGGCGGCGGCCCGGCGCCCCGGCCCGGCGCGCGGGCGCGCTCCCCTCCTGGTGGCGCGCCCGCTCACCCGTCTGTGGCGTACACGGAAAGATGAGGGCTCCGCCGCGGGGACGCGCGGGCGGAGCCGGATGGGCCAACTGCACGATCTTCACGGTTCGTTCACAATGTTGCGGAAGCCTCACGACGGGCACTTTGTTCGGGAACTACCGGCTTGTGGTCGTCAACTCATCAGTAATGTGAGGGATATGACCGGTAACCGCTTTCGTGCCGATGAGATCGACACCAGCAAGCCGCACTCGGCCCGCATGTACGACTACTTCCTGGGCGGTAAGACCCACTACGCGGTCGACACCCACGCCGCCGAACAGGTCGAGGCCGTCTGGCCCGAGGTCAAGCCGTGGACCCGCGCCAACCGGTCATTCATGCACCGCGCGACCCGCTGGCTCGCGGGCGAGGCGGGCATCCGGCAGTTCCTGGATATCGGCACCGGGATCCCCACCGAGCCCAACCTCCACCAGGTCGCCCAGGAGGTAGCCCCGTCCTCGCGCGTCGTCTACGCGGACAACGACCCCATAGTGCTGGCCTACGCCCAGGCCCTGTTGCTCTCCACACCCGAGGGCCGCACCGCCTACATCCACGCGGACGTCAGCGACCCGCGGGCGATCCTGGCCTCCGAGGATCTGGCCGACACCCTCGATCTGTCCCAGCCGATCGCCCTGTCGCTCAACGCGATCATGCACTTCATCTCGGATGAGCAGAAGCCGTACGAGATCGTGCGGCAACTGGTCGAGCCGCTGGCCTCGGGCAGCTATCTCGTGCTCTCGCACGGTGCGCTCGACCCCCGCCCCGGCGTCTCGGACGCGGTGACCACCCTCTACCGCAGCAGCGGCATCCATGTGCAGGGACGCACCCAGGAGCAGATCCTTCCGTTCTTCGACGGACTGGAGCTCATCGATCCGGGCGTGGTGATGCCGCACCGCTGGAAGCCCGGGAGCGAGGAGGCCAGGGCCGAGGCGGAGGCCAGGGAGCTGTGGATCTTCGCGGGCGTGGCGCGCAAGCCCTGACGTCCGTCAGTCGAACCAGCGCGCCCGCGCCAGCTCCTCCGTACGGGTCAGATCCTCCAGCAGGGCCGCCACCTCGAACCGGCGCGCCCAATGGCCCGCCGCCCAGGCCAGACCGGCCGCGACACCCTCGACCGTCGAGGCGTGCAGAGTGCCGTCCACATACCGCCAGTCCAGCTCGGCCTCGCCCTCGGCGCCCTCGATCAGCAGCTCCTCGTGCTCGATGTACGACAGCGGGGCGCCCGGGAGGAGTTCGCGGACCGCCTCGGGCACCTCATGCGGATCGCCCTGTGAGGTCACCCGCGCCGGGTACGCCTCGCTCAGCCGCCGCACCTGGAACAGCTCGGCCAGCTCCGCCGCCCGCGCCGGCCGTACCGGCAGCAGCGCCCGGCCGTCCGCCTCGGCCAGCGGCATCAGGTCCGGGGCGTCCGCGACCAGCGCCTCGCCCGCCTCTACCACCGCCGGCTCACCGTCCACGACGGCGCGCAGCTCGTCCGGCAGGGTCACCTGCTCGGGTTCCAGATCGGCCAGCTGCCCATAGACGGCGTGCAGCTGGGCGGGGGTCACCTCGCGGTCCGGGTCGGCGAGGCGGGCCAGCAGCTCGGCGGCGCCTCCCGGCTCGTCCAGCAGCGCGACGACGGAGGTCCGTACCCCCAGCGCCCGCAGCACCTGCTCGTCCTCGAACCCGGCCGCGTCCACCGACTCGTACAGCCCGGCCAGCAGCGGATCGCCCCCGGCCGCGCGCAGCCCGGCGGGGCGGCGGCCGTCCAGCACCGGATGGCCGCGCAGCCACCACGCGGTGTACGAGCGCACGATCTCCGTCGTGCCGTCCGGCAGCAGCACCCGCACCGGCGCGGTCAGCGCGTCGCGCAGCGGCGGCTGGGCGAGCATGGCCAGCGCCCGCGGCCAGGCGTCGTCGTCCACCAGGTCCAGGTCCCGTACGGCCACGATCTCAGTGGCCACCGGCGGTACCGGCGTCTGTGGCAGCCGGTCCAGCACGTCCTCGCACCACACGTCGACGGCGTCCAGCACACCGACGTCGTCCGGTTCGGCGAAGTCGCCGTCACGCGGCTCCAGTTCATCCGGGTCCAGCACCACATCGGTGGCCCTGACCAGCGTGAAGCCCGCCAGCACACCGACCGCGGCCAGCGGCTGCTCACCCCAGCGCTCGGCCAGCTCGGCGTCGCACGCGGCGAGTTCGCCCTCCCGCATCACCCGCTCGAAGGCGCTGCCGGGGAGGACCAGTTCACCGGCCGGGGCGAGCTCTCCGTCCTCGTCCGGCAGCGCGAGCGCGGCCAGCCACGGCTCGTCGCCGGGCGCCAACCGGGCCTGCTGGACCAGGCCGAGGACGGTGTCGGCCAGCGTGTCCGCGTCCAGCGCCGCGCCCAGGGCCTCGCCCTCCTCGGCGAACGGGTCGTACTCGTCCTCCGCCTCCAGCGAATGCGCGACGGCGGCCCGCACCTGCGGGGTCGTCAGCACGGCGCGGGGGGTGGCGGGTGTCGCGCCGAGCTTCTCCAGCAGCGGATGGGCGGCGTCCGGATGTGCAACTTTCAGGCCGAGGCGGGCGAGGGTGCGATGCGTCTCGCCGACCGTACCGCCGCGCTCGGGGGTCTCCGCCGCCCCGCCGGCCCCGCCGGTCTCGGTGGTCCCGACAGTCCCAGCGGTCCCGACTCTCCGCGCGATCTCCACGGCTTCCAGGTCGCCCAGATCGCCGTCGGCCTCGCCCGGCAGCGGCAGCAGCACCTGCCGGGGCCCGATCGTCGTCCGGCCGTCCGCCAGCGGCACCGGCAGCCCGCTCAGCCGGTCCGGGTCGATTCCGCCCAGCGAGTCGTACAGCCGCCGCCACCAGACCGGGGTGCGCTCCACGCCCGCGAGCCGGTCGATCAGCTCGCCCAGCGGCACCCGGGCCACGCCCAGCACCCGCAGCTCCGAGCGGCGCTCGAGACCCGCGGGCAGCAGCGTCGGGAACAGCTCGGCCAGTACCTCCACCGTCTCCGCGCCCGCGCCCTCGACGACCTCGGCGTCCCGGGGCCGCAGCGCGTACGGCTCGCCCTCGGCGCCGCCGCGCGCCAGCACATCGTCGTCCCAGTCGGCGAGAGCGGGCGACGCCGACGGGGCGGTGGCCGGCTCCCCCGCCGCGGGGCCGCCCTGGGCGGCGTCCGGGCCGAGCGCGTCCGGCGAGCCCAGCCAGCCCTCCACGGCCTCGGCGCCCGCGCCCACCGCCGGTGCGGCGGCGCTCGGCAGGAACGGCACCCTCGGCAGCCGGTCCAGCACCCGCCGACGCAGCTCCCCGTCCAGCTCGCCCCGGCCCAGCTGGCCCGGGACCAGGTCGATCGTGCCGACCGAGACCGGATGCCAGTCGCGCAGCAACGTCGTGTACGCCTCGGCCGCGCGGTCCAGCAGGAAGTCCGTGAGCGGCCCGGGGGCGGTGTGGCGGCGGGTGGGCTCCAGCGGGAAGGACGCGATCAGCAGGGCGGGCATGCCCAGCGGCTCATCGGTCGGCGTCGGGCAGTGGACGACCGGGGAGGTCGCGGGGCGCGTCGGCGCGCCCTCCGCGTCCACCGGGACCGCCCAGGTCACCGACCACACCGGGCGCAGCCGCTCCTCCACCGGGCGGTCGGCGAGCAGCTCAGCGTCCAGCCGCCCACCGGCGCTCTCGGTGCGCCAGCGCGTCGTACCGCGCGGGCCGCTGTCCTCGACGACGGTGTACGCGCCCTCCTGGCGGCGGCGCAGCGTCCGGGTGCCGTCGACCGTCTCCACCACGACCTCGGCCAGGCCGGGGAGGGTGAGCAGCAGCGCATCGTCGACCCCGGCCAGCAGCCGCTCCGCCACGTCCAGCGCGGCGCCGTCGCGCAGCGGCAGCACCACGACGGTGTCATAGCCGTCCGGGGCGATCCCCTCGGCGGGCAGCGGCAGCCGCAGCAGCGGTACGTGGCCGTCGCGGCGGCGCAGCTCCTCGGCGAGGCCGGGGGCGGCGGCGGTGGCGCGCTGGGTCAGCTCCCGCGCCTCGGCCAGCGACCAGCGCACCCCGCCGGTGCGGCCCACGACCGCGGGCTCGTCGCTCACCGCGAGCACCGCCGCGAAGCCGACGCCGAACCGCCCGACCGCGCTCTCCGGCTCGTCCCGCTTGGCCGACGCGCGCAGGGTGGACAGCGACTCGACCCCGGCCGCGTCCAGCGGCGCCCCCGTGTTGGCGGCGGCCAGCACGGCGGGCTCGCCGTCGGTGGCCGGGCGCAGGGTCAGCCGCAGCCGTCCGGGCGCCCCCGCGCGGGCGGCGGCGTCCGCCGCGTTCTGGGCCAGCTCCACGACCAGCCGGTCGCGGTGGCCGCCCAGCGCCAGGTCCTCCTCGGCGTTGGCGTCCTCCCGGAACCGGGCGGGCGACGCGGCCCAGGCGTCCAGCACGCCGCGCCGCAGCCGCGCGGTCCCGAACGGGTCCACGTCCTCGGTCGCGCCTCGCACCATCGCCGTGCTGCTCACGTCTTGCCTCCGGAGTTCCTGGTCGGGGTCCGTCCCGCGCCGCGGCGCCACACCGTCGAGTCCCCCGCGGTGCGGATCACCCCACCGCGCTCGCCGTTCTCTCGCGTGTCGCCCTTGCTAGCCGCGAACGTACCGCTATCCGAGCCCGAACGACGCCTCGGGCCCCACACAACCGGATTCCCCACCTCCCCCGCGAGAACCGGCCTGGCCCGCGCCGCGGGGTCCCCCGCCATCTCGGGCCAACACCAAGCCTCACACCACCGCCATGGGAGCCGTCACGCCGCCGCCCCGGGGCGCTGCCGCCCCGGCCCTTCCAGGCGCCAGCCGAAAGCGCACGGACCGGCCCGCCCCTCCCCACCGGGAGGCCACCGGGAGGGCACCCGCAGGCCGCAGGGGCGGAACGGATACGGCCGGGCTCGCCGTTGAGGCCCGACGAGGGAAGCGGCGAGCGGACCGTAGGCACGCACCGGGGGAACGCGGACACGCCGCACCGCCCGCCGGGCGCAGGACCCCGCCCGGAGCGACGGCAGCGGCCAACGGCCACCCCCTGCGAGTCAGCAGCGGCCTGGGCCCCACAGCCCCAGGCCGAGGGCGCACCGCGCCAGGCGCGGCCAGGCCACACCACACACAAGACCACCCACCGGGCCCCCGCAGGACCCCAGCCCGCCCCACGGCGGGCAACAGCCATCACCCGACAAGTCAGCAGCGGCGCCGGTTCACACAGCCGCAGGTCAGCGGCCCAGGGCGGCTTCGCCGCCCGCCGTGGGACGGGAAAATCGAAGGCGTGCGGGGCTTGATGACCTTGGAACGCTTCTATTTACGCGTCAGAGGCGTACCGCGCCAGGCGCGGCCCGGACGCGTCGTGCGAGGCCGTCCGCCGAGGGGCGCGGGCCGCGGGCGCGGGGGCCCGCCCGGTGGATCGGGGACCGCGCGGGCTCCCGGCCGCCCTCGTGACGGCGGCGCGTCCGGCGAGGGGTGCCGGGGCGGCGGCCTCAGCTGTGGCCCAGTTCCTCCGGTGGGGTGTCCGGCTCGACGGAGCCGCCCGTGCGGTCCGGGTGGAGGGGGAGCGGCTCGACGACGGTTTCGTCGACGACGGGCGGGGCCGGGCGGGGAGGCTTGGGCATCACGGCCGCCTCCGAGTGGGCGCCGCAGCCGTACGAGAGGGAGACGACGCGGCCGTCCGCCGGGCTGAACTCGTTCGCGCACACCCCGAACGCCTGCCCGAGCGAGCCGCCGAGGGACACCAGGAAGCCGCAGGACGCGCAGGTGCCGGGGGCCGCCTGGGCCATGGGGGTCTTGGGGCCGTACGCCTCGTCCCAGCGGTCGGCCGCGACGTGGAGACCGTAGCGGGACAGCACCCGGGCGCGGCGCATGCCCAGCTCCTCCGCGACGGCCGCGATCGAGCCGGTGGTGGGAGCGGCGGTCTGCGCGGCGGGGGCGCCGGCCGTGACGTCGGCATCCTCCACCGCCGCGAGTTGCTGCATCTCCTCCGAGACGACCGAGTTGGGCGGTGGGATGTCCTCGCCCGAGTAGCCCGGCTCCAGGCGCAGGTCCTCGGCCTCGGTGGGGAGCAGATCGCCCGGCCCCATGTCGCCGGGGCGCAGCCGCTCGCTCCAGGGCACCCACTCCGGCGCGAGCAGCGCGTCGGGGCCGGGGAGCAGCACCGTCTCGTCCAGGGTGACGGCCTTCGCGCGGGAGGCGCGGGTCACCGTGACCGCCCAGCGCCAGCCGCGATAGCCCGGTTCGGCGCTCTCGAAGAGATGCGTGACGACGCGGTCACCCTCGGCGACGGCGCCCAGATACTCGGCGATCTTCCCCGGATGGGCGGCTTCCATGGCCGCCTCGCGGGCGAGTTCGACCGCCTCGGCGCACAGGCGGTCGGGGGTACGGCTTCGCATCGCACTCACAGGATCGATTCTCTCTTCCACGCCGTCGCAGCCGTCTGACCTGGTGCGCCAGCCGTACGGCCGGAACGCGGGACCGCGGACGGAGCGGACCATGGGGCCGCGTCGACGTCCGCCCCCATCCGGGCCTTGGGGCGCACCTTGTACGTCCCATTCTGCGGGATGGCTACTCGGCACACGGCCAGGAACGGCCCTCGGTGGCGCGGTTACGCACGCTACCTTGTCCGGCCGCGCCGCCCCTACCCCCGTCTCATGCCCGCCTCCCGCCCCGGCGCCGCGCGGCCCCCGTCCGCCCACCCCGGGAAAACCGCATTTCCGCTGGACAGCAGGGCGTTGCCGGTCCTCTTCTGCGACGCCGCCATCCGGAAAGCCGTCGAAGGTCTGACGCTCGGGCCGTGTTGGCTGCACCATGGTCAGGTGGCAGAAAAGCGATGGTACGGCGGCGGCCCGACCCAACGGTCGGGCCGCTGGGTCGTCCACGCGCTCCGTCTTCCATTCGCGCTCCGCCTCCCCTTCACCGCGGCCGGGCGGGGCATCCGCCGGGCCACCCACGCCCATGGAGCCGGGGAGTCGGGGCTCGGCAAGCTGATCGAACTGCACGCGGTGAACTCCGCGGGCGACATGCTGATCACCGTCGCGCTCGCCTCCACGATCTTCTTCTCGGTCCCGACCGACGAGGCCCGCGGCCGGGTCGCGCTCTACCTGGTCATCACCATGGCGCCGTTCGCGCTGCTCGCCCCCGTCATCGGCCCGCTCCTGGACCGTCTGCCGCACGGCCGCCGCGCGGCGATGGCGGGCGCGATGCTGACCCGTACGGTGCTCGCGCTCACGATGGCGGGCGCGGTGGTGGGCGGTGGTCTGGAGCTGTATCCGGCGGCGCTGGGCGTGCTGGTGGCGTCCAAGGCGTACGGAGTCGTCCGTTCCGCCGTTGTGCCACGACTGCTCCCACCCCGCTTCTCCCTGGTCAAGGCCAACTCACGGGTGACCCTGGCCGGGCTGCTGGCCACCGGCGTGGCGGCCCCGCTGGGGGCCGGGCTGCATCAGATCGGTCCGGGCTGGCCGCTGTACGGGGCGTCCGTGATCTTCCTGCTGGGCGGATTCCTGTCGTTCACCCTGCCGCACAAGGTGGACTCCGCGAAGGGTGAGGCCAAGGCGCAGCTGACCTCGGGACAGCACCATCTGCATCTGCCGGTGACGGTGCGCAAGCCCAAGGCCAGGGTCGGCGGGGCCAGGACCGCCCTGGGCAGGGCCGCCTTCTGGCGGAACCGGTCGGGACGGCCCGGCCTCCGTACGGTCGGCCCCTCCGTCCTGCACGCCCTTCAGGCGTGTGCCGCGCTGAAGACCTTGTCCGGATTCCTCACCCTCTTCCTCGCCTTCCTCCTCCGCGACCAGCCGCTGGGCGGGCTCGGCCCGGAGATCTCGCTCGGCCTGGCCGCGGTCTGTGCGGGCGGCGGCAACGCGCTGGGCACCGCGATCGGCGCCTGGCTGCGGGCGCGCGGCCCGGAGCTGATCATCGCGGTGGTGCTGAGCTCGGCCCTGGCCGTGATCGTCGTATCGGCGGCCTTCTACAGCGCGGTGGCGGTGGCCGCCGTGGCGGCCACCGCCGGTATCTCCCAGGCGCTGGGCAAGCTGTCGCTCGACGCGCTGATCCAGCGTGACGTCCCGGAGGAGGTCCGCACCTCCGCGTTCTCCCGCTCCGAGACAACGCTCCAGATGGCATGGGTCGTCGGCGGCGCCATCGGCATCGCGCTGCCGCTCCACGGGGTGCTGGGGATGGCGGTCGCCGCGGCGGTGATCGCGCTGGGCGCGGCGCTGAGCGTCCGTGGGCTGCTGAGCGCCTCCCGGCAGGGGGCGCCGTATCCACGGGTGGCCTGACCGGCGCGGGAACACGAGCGGACCACCCCGCACCCGAGCCTGTGACCCGCCCCGCACGCGAGCCTGTGACCCGCCCCTTACCCCGAACCGTGGCCCGACCCGCGCGCGAGGCGATCGGGGCGGCCAGATAGCCTGCCCGCATGACCGCTGCGCTGTTTTCCAGGGGCAAGGGCCGCCGCGCCGTCACCGCCGCCTGTGCCGTGTCCCTCGGGCTCGTCGCCCTCTCCGCCTGCGACAAGCCGACCCCGCTGGCAACGGTGACGGTCGGTTCGGACACCGTGACGGCCGAGGCGAGCAACGGCTGCTACGGGGACGGCAAGGACCTGAGCTCACAGAAGTTCAAGGACTGCCTGTCGGCCAAGCCCGAGAAGACGATCAAGGTGACCCCCGGGGACAAGGTGCGGATCGGGGTGGACCCCGAGATCGCCAAGTCCAGCTGGGGCCTGATCGCCAACAACCCGGTCATGGCCGAGGCGAGCAAGGAGACGTACCGCAGCTTCGACAGCGACACGCTCTTCGCCCGGCAGAACCCGCAGACGGGCCAGACCACGCTCGAGAAGAAGGTCACGATCACGATCGCCGAACTCGGCAAGAGCAGCCAGGGCGTCAAGGGCATCTGGCGGTTCACACTGGAACGGGATTCCTGACGAACGGCCCTCCGGGCGGAGCCCCGGACGGAACTCCGGGCGGGACGTCCGACGAGGCGACGTCTGACGAGACCCCGTCGTACGAGGCACCGTCGTACGGGGCCCGTACCCGCCAGGAGGACCCAGGACACCGCGAGAACCGGACACACCGGGAAGGCCAGGAGGACCGGACACGCCGGGGCACCGGCCGAGCCGTCACAAGGGGGAGCCGCTGATGCGCGTACTGATCGTCACGGCCGTACCCGCCGAGCGGGACGCCGTCGTACGGGGCATCGCCGCCACGGCCCCCGAGGTGGCCGAACTCCCCGTCCCCGGCGGCGTGATCCACCGGCTGAGCCCGGTGCCGCCCACCGGGCGGCCGCTCACCGTGGACGTCCTGGCCGCCGGGGTCGGCCCGGCGGCCGCGGCGGCCGGCACCGCCGCCGCCCTGACCGCGGCCGCGGTCGCCCGCACCCCCTACGACCTCGCCGTATCGGCCGGTATCGGCGGCGGCTTCACCACCGCGCCGCCCACCACGGCAGCGCCCGCCACCACGCCGCGTACCACAGCGCCGCCCGCCACCACGCGCCCCGGCTCCGCCGCCACGCACCTCGGCTCCGTCGTCGTCGCCGACGCGATCGTCGCCGCCGACCTGGGCGCCGAGACTCCCGACGGCTTCGCCGCCGTCACCGACCTGGGCTTCGGAACCGTCGAACATCTCCCACCCGCCCCGCTCGTCGCCGCCGTCGCCGAGGCGACGGACGCCGTGCGCGGCACCGTGCTCACCGTGTCGACCGTGACCGGGAGCGCCGAACGGGCCGCCGAGCTGCTGCGCCGCCATCCGCACGCCGTCGCCGAGGCCATGGAGGGCTTCGGCGTGGCGGAGGCCGCCGCGGCCCAGGCCGTGCCCGCTCTGGAAGTACGGACGGTCTCCAACGCCGTCGGGCCGCGCGACCGCGCTGCCTGGCGGATCGGGGAGGCGATGGAGGCGCTCACGAGCGCCTTCGCGACCATCGCCCCCCTCCTCGGCACCTGGACCTTTGACCCGGAAGGAACCCGGCAGTGACTGAGCCCCTGACCGAGCCTCTGAAGATCGCCTACTCGCCGTGCCCCAACGACACCTTCGTCTTCCACGCCTGGGCCCACGGCAGCGTCCCCGGCGCGCCCGCGCTCGATGTCACCTTCGCCGACATCGACATCACCAACGGGATGGCGGAGCGCGGTGAGTTCGATGTGCTGAAGGTGTCCTACGCCGTACTGCCATGGGTGCTGGACGACTATGCGCTGCTGCCCTGCGGCGGGGCGCTCGGACGCGGCTGCGGTCCGCTGGTGCTCACTCGGCGGCCCGGCGAGGGGCCGGAACCCACCGGCAAGGACCTGGCGGGGAAGACGGTCGCGGTGCCGAGCGAGCGTTCGACGGCGTATCTGCTCTTCCGGCTGTGGGCCGCCGCCGAGGTGCCGGGCGGAATCGGCGAGATCAAGGTGCTGCCGTTCCACGAGATCATGCCCGCGGTGCGGGACGGCGAGGTCGACGCCGGGCTCGTCATCCACGAAGCCCGGTTCACCTATCAGAATTACGGGCTGCACTGCCTGGCTGACATGGGCGAGCACTGGGAGCGGACCACCGGTCTGCCGATCCCGCTCGGCGCGATCATCGCCAAGCGCTCACTGGGCGCCGAGCGGCTGCGGGAACTCGCCGATGCCGCCCGGACATCGGTGCGAATGGCCTGGGACGACCCGGAGGCGTCGCGGACGTATGTCCTGGAGCACGCCCAGGAGATGGACCCGGCCGTCGCCGACCAGCACATCGGGCTGTATGTGAACGAGTTCACCGCCGACCTCGGCGAGAGCGGCTACGCCGCGGTGCGCGGGCTGCTGACCCGCGCGGCGGCCGAGGGACTGGTGCCGCCCCTCGGCCCCGGGGCGCTGGAGGCCGTCTGACATTCCGGCGTTCCGGCGAATTCCCGTTGGTGGATACCCGTTGCTGGATACCCGTCAGGTTCCCGCTGATGGATACCTGTCAGGCTCGGCCTGGCGGGTATCCATCCGGGAACGTCATACATGCCGGGCGGAATACGTGCCGCCGGGCCGTTCAGGTCATACGTCTACGCCTCATACGTCAGTGCGTCAGGCGTCTACGCGTCATACGTCAGCGCTTCATACCGTCAGCGCGTCATACGCCCACGCGCCGGATCAGGTCATACGTCGAGCTGGTCGGCCACCGCGCGCAGCATGCCAGCGATCTTGTGGCCATGGGCCTTGTCGGGATAGCGGCCGCGCTCCAACTGCTGCGTCACGTTCTCCAGAAGGGTGGTCAGGTCCTGGACGATGGACGCCAGCTCGTCCGGCTTGCGCCGCTGAGCGGCCGCCACGGAAGGGGTCGGCTCGAGAATGGTGACGGACAGTGCCTGATCTCCGCGATTTCCGGCCACCACGCCGAATTCCACGCGCTGTCCCGGCTTTAGTGAGTCGACGCCTTCTGGGAGCACCGACGAGTGAACGAAGACGTCGCCGCCGTCATCGCGGGAGAGAAAGCCGAAGCCCTTCTCACTGTTGAACCACTTGACCTTGCCGGTAGGCACGTCTGTCTCGTCCTCGTCGCTCGTCGGAAAACACGGAAAAACAGCTCTCGATAGCACTACAGCGGGTCGTAAGACCCGCCACCACCAAGGCTAATGGTCCCGAGCCTGGTGACAAGACGTACCCGGGTGGTTCCTATGCGCGCTCTGGCACGGATCTACCCTGGTCCGGTGAGTAATGAAACCCCGCACAACGGTGGCGCCCCCAGCCACCCCCGGGAGGCGCCCCTTCCCGGCGACCGGCTCATCCGGTTCGGCGTCATTGTCTTCGCCATTGGAGCGGTGGCCACGCTCGTCACCGTCGCACCGCTCTTTCTGGGCGCGGATCCGTTGCCGTCGGTGGCGTACTTCGTATGCATGCTGATGGGCGTCGGCTTCGCGCTCGCCACCGTCGGGCTGCTGCGCTCCATCGCGGCACAGCGGCGGGAAGCCTCGGCGCCCGCCCAGGTGTCACCGCCGTCCGTACCGCCGTCCGGGTGAATCAGCCCGGGGTCTGAAACATCCTGAGGGGCTGAAACACCCCGAGGGGCTGAAACGCCCTAGGCAGCCAGGAACCATCAGCCCGCTGTCGCCGTACGACCGCCCATGTCCGTACGACCGTCCATATCCATACGGCCGCTCATGTCCATACGGCCGTCCATGTGGCCCGTCAGCCAGGCCGGAAACGCCGTCAGATCGTCCAGGACGACATCGGCGCCGGCCGTAAGGAGCTCATCCGCCGCGCAGGGCCCGGTGGCGACCGCCACGGAGAGCGCACCGGCCGTACGGGCGCCCCGTACGTCACCCGTGTGGTCACCGACGTACACCGTCGCCCCGTACTCCCGCAGCGCCTCCGCCTTGGCCTCGGCCCACAGCCAGCCGATGACCGCGTCCGCCTCGATGCCCAGGTGGCTCAGGTGCAGCTTGGCGTTGGGCTCGTGCTTCGCGGTGACGACGATAGCCCGGCCCCCGGCCCGCCGCACGGCCTCGATCGCCTCACGGGCCCCGGTCATGGCCGGGGTGGGCCGGATCGCGTACTCCGGGTAGAGCTCGCGGTACAGCTCGCCCATCTCCTCGATGCGCTCATCGGGGAACCAGTGCACCAACTCCTGCTCCAGCGGCGGCCCGAGCCGGGTGATCGCGAGGTCGACGTCGATATAGGCGCCGGTCCGGGCCGAGAGCGCCTCGTACGTCGCCTTGATGCCCGGTCGGGAGTCGATGAGGGTCATGTCGAGGTCGAAGCCGACGGTCACCGTGTGTGACCCGGCGTCCGCGGCGAGACCCGGTTCGGTGGTGGCGGCGGGGGACGGAGCGGATTGCGAAGACATGCCCGCCATTGTGCCTTGGTCCACCCCATACACTTAGTGGTCCGCTCCGGAAATCCTTCGGGGGTTGCCTTCGGAGGCGGTGCTGTGGTCGGTGTCCGGTCAGATGTCAGCTGCGGCAAGGTGGAGTCGGCAGGCGCAGTCGAGCGCATCTGCGGGGGTGCCCGTGGGGCTGCCGGTGGGCAGTAGGGAGTCCTCGTAGCGGTCGCTGCTGGCGTAGTAGAGGGCGAGGCCCCACCTGCCGACGGCGCCGGTGTAGCGCAGCCGCATCAGCTTGACCCGTTCGTCGTCGGCCAGTTCCCCCTCCACGTAGGCGAAGGCTCCGCGGTGGCGGACGTGCAACTGCTTAAATTCCGGGGGTGCTCCATTCCTCAGCCCGATGTTCGTGTTGTGCTTCCGTGCTCGCGAGGAGAAGGCCGTCCGCCTGAAAGCCGCCGTCAGCATGCCCGCCGCGGGCTGACAGCGGCTGTCGGCAGGCAGGAAGCTCACGTGCACCGCTGGTACGACTGGCCCTGATCGACACCAGCGACCAGAAAACACCCTTGGCCAAGGACGACACGCCACCCGAGCAGCCCGCTCCCGCTGGGTTGGCCGGACGGCACTGGCTGCTGATCCGCGCAACCGCAGCACCGGCCGACCGACTTTGTCGGCATCCTGTGAGGTCGAAGAGGACCGGCTACTCAGGCGCGGGGACGGCGAAGAGATTGAGAACGCTACTGACAGTGAGGTAGACGCCCATCAGCGCCGCGATGTCAAAGAGGCCGTGCTCGCCGAAGGTGGACAGGGCCTCGTCGTAGAGCGTCTGCTCGATGTGATGCTCAATGGTCAGCTGACGCACGAGAGCAAAGACAAGCTCTGCCTCGCGACCGAGCTGCTCGGGGGAGCGACCCGCGGCCAATGTGTCCGCATCGCCGGCGGAAATCCCTGCGGCCTGCGCCAGGATCCGGTGGGCGTAGACCTCGTAGTCCGAGCCCCAGGCTGACCCGACCGCGAGAATCACGACCTCACGCAGCTGCGGCGACAGAGACGTGTGCTGAGATTCGGCCTTGGCCAACTCCTGAAACTTTTCGGCGATCTCAGGACGGCGTAGGAACGCGTTGCACGGCCCGATCAGACGTTGGTCGTCGGTGACGAACTGAAAGCCCGCGTCCAGAGACCACGGGTACTGCTCAGCCATCGCGGCGTCGTAGAAACGCTGTTGCGCTGGGCTCAGTGCTGTGGCGTCGACGAGCGGGAGACGCCCGCCCAAATCATGATTTATGGCCGCCATTGGTGTTCTCCGTTCGCTTCTGTGGTTTGAGGCTGGCCGGAATCTCGCAGAGGTTCGAGGTGGCGGTCCTCCCGGCCTTGTCCGCCTCTGATGCCGGCCTGCGCCTCGGGCTGCTCCAACGGTCCTGCGCTCTCCTCTGCCACCGCCAACTCAGGCGGTGGCAGTAGAGAGCATCGAGTCTCGAGGCCGACCGACCATGTCCCTGGGGTGCGCGGGACTAACGGGTTGTCGTGCGGTCCGCGCCGACCGAGACAGCGACGAGCGTGCAGGGCTCGGTCCCGTAATTGCGCCACGCGTGCCGGGTGCCGTTCTGGACGACCACGTCGCCTGCCCGCAACACGACTCGCTCGCCGTCGTCGAGTTCGAGCGTGGCCTCGCCTTGCACGACCATCAGGTAGTCCATCGTGTCGGTGGTGTGCATCCCTGAGCCGTCGGGCTCCATTGAGGCCATCACGCCGGGCATCTGCCGCTCCAGTTCGGCAGAAGCCGCGGCTGCGTCCACGTCCGGCGGTGGGGTCACTCCCTCCGGGGGATGCGTAATGATCACGAAGCGCGATCCCTCCCGCGGCGGGAAGTACGTCTCGACGCCGCTGGGCGACCCGTCGTCCGGGAACGTGGGCGGCTCGTCTCGTCCCCACAGTCGGTAAGCGGCGAAGCCGGGCGTCAGCGCAGAGGTGATCGGCTCCACGTTCTGGTCGTCGACCACGCGCGACCTGCCCTCGCTGTCGTGCCCGGTGACGACCCGGCGAACCGTCATGCTGTGCTCTCCTCGAATGCGTCCAAACAAGACCCAGTGATGAGTCTCGGTCTCAACACCGTATACGGTGACGAGACCGAGTCGCAATGCACCGCTATAGTGGGGTCATGGCCCGCTGGCAACCGGACACACAGGCACGGCTGGAGGACGCCGCCCTTGAGCTGTTCGCCGAGCGCGGATTCGAGGCGGTGTCGGCCGCCGAGATTGCCGGCCGCGCCGGACTGAGCAAGGCGACCTTCTTTCGCCACTTCCCCGACAAGCCCGAGGTGCTGTTCTGGGGCCAAGACCTGCTCGCCAACACCTTCCGGCAGGCCATCGCGGACGGCGCGGCAGGTGCCTCGCCACTCGAGCTCGTGCGTGCCGCGGTCCTCGCCGCCGACCCCGTTTTCGACGCCGACCGGCACCGCCATGCCGCGACCCGTCAACGCCTGATCGCTTCCTCGGCGACCTTGCACGAGCGGGCCGTGCTCAAGCGCGCCGCGCTTGCCCAGACGATGGCCAAAGCGCTGCAGGCTCGGGGCGTCGCCGCCGGGACGGCCGAGCTGGCCGGACTGGCCGGCACCGCGGCGTTCGGCGCGGCATACGCGCGCTGGGCCGCAAGCCCGACCTATCGCAGGTTCGCCGGCTTCGCCCACCGCGAACTCGACCGGACCGCCCGCGCCGCAGCCAGCCTGAGCTAGACCGTCCTCTTCTGCGATCCGCGCATGGGACTGGGGCTGTCCGCTGTGGTCAAGCGTTGGCACCCGGTGGCGGGTGTGTCAAAACGAGTGGTGTGACTGGGGGATCTGGGCCAAGTTGCGTGATCAACTAGGCTTGAGCTGGCGGGCACGTCCTACCTGGCGTGCAGGATCATCTTTCGTAGCAACGGAAATCCAGCACGAGCAAACGCGCTGAAGCCGTAGCCGAGGCAGGCGACCTCGATCGCGCGACTGCCTTGGTCAAGCGCGCTGGGCCATCGCCTGCTCCATCATCGCCCCCGTTGGGCAGGTGGGGGTCCTGGCACGGGTGGCTGAAGCCATAGCCGAGGCCGGCGACCCCGACCGCGTAGCCACTCTGGTTAAAGTTGCGGCCAGGCGGTGCGGGCGCGCTCGCTGAGGCGTGCCTCCAGGGAGAGGCGGGTGTGTTCCGAGGGCGTGGGCATGGCACCCATCCTGCCCGAGTGGCTGGTCACCGGATGCGGCAGGCTTCGGCCTGCCAATGATCCACTTCTGCCGATCGGTCTGCCTGCCTTGCCTGTCGCTGTTGCCCGCCCGATTGTTCTACGTGCCGCCGAGCGCAAGCGGCTGAAGCTGATGGCCTACGGCCACAAGAGCGAGTACCGGCTGCGGATGCGCGCGCAAGTGGTGCTGCACGCCGCCCGGGGACGTTCCAACGCGCGCATTGCCCGTGACAGTGGCCTGCATGTGGACACGGTCCGGTGCTGGCGCGGCCGGTTCGCCGAGCAGGGCCTGGCCGGTCTGAGCGACCGCGAGCGGTCGGGGCGGCCACCGGTGTTCACCGCGTTGCAGGTAGCCCAGGCCAAGGCCCTGGCCTGCCAGTTGCCCGCCGAGAGCGGCGTGCCACTGGCCCGCTGGTCATGCCCGGAACTGGCCCGCGAGGTCGTCGCCCGGGCGATTGCCGGCTCGGTCTCCGCTTCCACCGTGCGCCGCTGGCTGGCCGATAACGCGCTCAAGCCCTGGCAGTACCGCTCCTGGATCTTCATCGCCGACCCTGATTTCCAGCTCAAGGCCGAGCGGGTACTGGACCTGTACGCCCGCACCTGGCAGGGCATCGGGCTCGGCGACGACGAGTACGTCATCAGCGCGGATGAGAAGACCTCCATCCAGGCCCGCTGCCGCTGCCACCCCACCCTCGCCCCCGGTCAGGCCAGGGCAATGCGCGTCAACCACACCTACGGCCGCGGCGGCGCCCTGGCCTACCTGGCCGCCTACGACGTCCACCACGCGAAGGTATTCGGCCGCACCGAACCCACCACAGGCATCAACCCGTTCATGAACCTGGTCACCCAGGTCATGACCGCCGAACCCTACGCCAGTGCCAAGCGCGTGTTCTGGATCGTCGATAACGGCTCCTCCCACCGCGGCCAGAAAGCCGCCGCCCGTCTGACGGCCGCGTTTCCGAACGCGGTGATGGTCCACACCCCGGTACACGCCTCCTGGCTAAACCAAGTGGAGATCTACTTCTCCGTCGTGCAGCGCAAGGTCGTCTCGCTCAACGACTTCACCGACCTCACCCAGGTCGCAGACCGGCTCCGAGCATTCGAAGACCGCTACAACGCCACAGCACAGCCGTCCACCACCTCCGACCTGGACGATCTACTGGCCAGACTCGACCGGCACACCACCGACCACCCAGAAGAATCCTCCGCCGCACCAGCAACATGATCAACCCCCGAAGGATTTACGGAGCCGATCACTTAGCCTCGCCTAACTTCGTAGCCGACGAGCGAGACGAACGAACGGAAGCGATGACCGCCGACCGGGCCAGCAGCCGCCCTCCCAGAGCCTCCCTGGTCCGCCGTCGTCTCGGCTGGACGGCCGTGGCCGTCGCCGCCCTGCTGCTCGCCATCCTGCTGAGCCTCGCCGTGGGCAGCCGCCAGATCGCGCCGAGCGCGGTCCTGGACGCGCTGCTGCACGGCGGTTCGAGCGACGCCGCCGACATCGTGCGGTCCCTGCGGCTGCCGCGCACCCTCATCGGGCTGATGGTCGGCGCGGCGCTCGCCATGGCGGGCACCGTGATGCAGGGCGTCACCCGCAACCCGATCGCCGACCCCGGCATCCTCGGCATCAGCCAGGGGGCCTCGGTGGGCGTGGTGCTCGCGATCGCCTTCGCGGGGGTGCACACGCTCACCGGCTATGTCTGGTACGCCTTCGCGGGCGCCGGGCTGGCGTCGGTCGCCGTCTACGCCATCGCCACCAGCGGGCGGGGCGGCGCGACCCCGGTCAAACTCGCGCTCTCCGGCGCCGCGATCAACGCGCTGCTGGTGTCCGTGACAACGGGCGTGCTGACGACGAAGGCGGCGGCCCTGGATGAGTTCCGCTTCTGGCAGATCGGCTCGCTCGCCGGCCGGGACACCGCGCTCGTCGGCCAGATCTGGCCGTTCCTGCTGGTCGGCACGGTGCTGGTGATCGCAGTGGCACGCGGTCTTGACGCACTGGCGCTCGGCGAGGACGTCGCGAAGGGGCTCGGCCAGAACGTGGCCGCCGTACGGATCGTCGCGGCCCTCGGCGCCACGATCCTCACCGGCGTCGGGGTCGCCGCCGCCGGTCCGCTCGCCTTCATCGGCCTCGCGGTCCCCCATATCGCCCGCGCGATCGTCGGCACCGACCACCGCTGGGTCCTGCCGATGGCCGCGCTGATCGGCCCGGTGATGCTGCTGGTCTCGGATGTGGTGGGCCGGATCCTCTTCCCGCCGAGCGAGGTCCCGGCGGGTGTGATGACCGCGCTGATCGGGGTGCCCTTCCTGGTCACGCTGGTCCGCCGGAAGGCGGTGGCCGCATGACCACCACCGAGAGCCGCACCGACGACGGTGCCGAAAGCCGTACCGTCCGTACGGGTGCCCGGCCGGGTGCCCGGCCGTGTGGCCGTACGGGCGTCCGCCCCGCCGGGTACGGCCTGATCCGCGTCAAGGGCGGCGAGCGCGACGTAAGCGCTGGGCGCGACGTAACGCTGGGCGCGACGTAACGCTGGGCGCGACGTAACGCTGGGCGCGACGTAAGCGCTGGGCGCGACGTAAGCGCTGGGCGCGACGTAACGCTGGGCGCGACGTAAGCGCTGGGCGCGACGTAAGCGCTGGGCGCGACGTAAGCGCTGGGCGCGACGTAAGCGCTGGGCGCGACGTAAGCGCTGGGCGCGACGTAAGCGCTGGGCGCGACGTAAGCGCTGGGCGCGGTGGTGGTGCGCGCGGTGGGTATGGCGTACGTGGCGGATCGTTCCTGCTGCATCGCCGCTCGGCCCTCGTCGCGATCGGGCTGGCCCTGGCCACCGCCGCCGCCTGTGTGGCATATCTGTGCGTCGGCGAGGGCTTCGTCGCCCCCGCCGGCGCCGTGAAGGCCGTTCTGCACACCCAGTGGGGCCTCGGCCCGGCCACCCCGAACGACCTCGTCGTCGGCACGCTGCGGCTCCCCCGGATGACGCTCGGCCTGTTGGTCGGCGCCGCCTTCGGGATCGCGGGCGCGCTGATCCAGACGGTGGCCCGCAACCCCCTCGCGAGCCCCGACATCATCGGTGTCAGCCAGGGCGCGAGCGCGGTGACCGTGGGCGCGATGACCTACGGGATCGGCTCCTTCACGGTCCTGCCCTATCTCTCCGTCGCGGGCGGTCTCACCGCCGCCGCGCTGGTGTACGTCTTCGCCTGGCGCGGCGGGCTGCACGCCGCCCGCTTCGTGCTCATCGGCATCGGCTTCGCCGTCGCGCTGCGCTCGATCACCCATCTCTTCCTGACCAAGGGCGACTATCTGGTGGCCCAGCAGGCGAAGGTGTGGATGACCGGTTCGCTCAACGGCCGCGGCTGGGGCGAGGCCGCTCCGCTCGGCTGGGCGCTGCTGGTGCTGCTGCCCGGTGTGCTGTGGGCGGCGCGGGCGCAGCGCACGGTGTCGCTGGACGACGACACGGCGACCGCGCTCGGCGTACGGCTCGGGCGGGTGCGGCTGGGCCTGGCGTCCCTCGGCATCGTGCTCGCGTCGATGGCGACGGGCGCGGCCGGCCCGGTGGACTTCGTGGCGCTGCTCGCCCCGCAGATCGCCCGCCGGATGACCCGGACCGCCCAGATCCCGCTGCTGTGCTCGGCCCTGACCGGAGCGTTCATCGTCGTCACCGCCGATCTGCTGGCCCGCAAGCTGTTCGCGCCGACCGAACTGCCGGTGGGCGTGCTGACGGCCGCGGTCGGCGCCCCGTATCTGATCCACCTGCTGCTGTCTTCCGGGGGACGCGGCCGTAAGGGAGGCACCGCCGCATGACCGCTTCGGCGTCCACGATGGGAACGAGCCCGGAGGCGGGTCCCGCGGGCCCCGCCACCGCGAACCGGCTCACCGCACATCAGCTGACCCTCGCCTACGAGGACCGGACCGTCGTGGACGGGCTGGACCTGGAGATACCCGATGGCGAGGTCACGGTCATCGTCGGCCCCAACGCCTGCGGCAAATCCACCCTGCTGCGCGCCCTCGGGCGGCTGCTGCGGCCGCGCGGCGGCGCCGTGCTGCTCGACGGCACGGATCTCGCGCGTATCCCCACGAAGAAGATCGCCCGGTCGGTGGGGCTGCTGCCGCAGACCCCGGTCGCGCCCGAGGCGATCACCGTCGCCGACCTCGTCTCCCGCGGCCGCCAGCCGCACCAGCACTGGTGGCAGCAGTGGTCGGCGGAGGACGAACGGGCCGTCACGGACGCCATGGAGCGCACGGACGTCACCGCGCTCGCCGACCGCCCGGTGGACGAGCTGTCCGGCGGGCAGCGGCAGCGCGTCTGGATCGCGATGGCGCTCGCGCAGGAGACCGATCTGCTGCTGCTGGACGAGCCGACGACGTATCTGGACATCTCCCACCAGGTGGACGTGCTGGACCTGGTGCGCCAGCTCAACCATGAACGCGGCCGTACGGTCGTCGCCGTCCTGCACGACCTCAACCAGGCCGCCCGCTACGCCGACCACCTGATCGCGATGAAGACGGGCCGAATCGTCGCCCGCGGCCGCCCGGAGGACATCGTCACGGCGGAGTTGGTGCACGAGGTCTTCGGCCTGGAGTCGGCGGTCGTCCCGGACCCGGTCACAGGCACCCCCTCGTCGTCCCGGGCACGCCTTGGGGAGCCGAGAAGGGCTGAGCGGGGCGGGGCCTGCGGGGCGGGACCGAAGCGGGGCGTGGCCGAAGCGGGGCACGGGCCGAAGCGGGGCGCGGGCCGAAGCGGCGCGTTGCTCAGCCGCGCCGGGGCACGGGGCTGAACCACGCGGGGCACAAGGCTGAGCGACGCGAGGCACGGGGCTCAGCCACGCGAGGCACGCGGCTCAGCCATGCGAGGCACGGGGCTCAGCCATGCGAGGCACGCGGCTCATGGGCGACGGGGCTCCTGTCGTCAGCCCTTGCGACGGGCGCGCCACAGCAGGAACAGCACGGAGGCGATGGCCGCGCCGCGGACGACGTAGGGCCAGGTGTCCGTCAGGACGTCCTGCCAGCCGTCCTTGGGGATCGGCTCGCCCCACTTGCCGTCGGACCGTCCCCACAGCCAGACCACGGCCCCGGCCGCGACCAGGCCCGGCACACCCAGCGCGGCCCACTTCGCCTCGGCCGGGGAGCGGCGGTAGGTGCCGTAGTACGCGATCACCCAGCCGAAGGCGATCAGGATGAAGTTGCCCAGGCCGGCGCCCGCCACGAGGAGTCCGACCGCCACCAGCAGCACCGGGCCGAGCCCGGCGAGCCATTTGACGACGCCGCCCCCGGCCGCGGGCTCACCGCCCGCCTTACCGGGCCCGAGCAGCACACGGCGCAGCGCACCGCGCTTCTTGGCTCCGGCCTCGGCCTTCGCCTGGTCCTTCGCCTTCGCCTCCTCGGCGGCCTTGGCCTCGGTGGCGGCCTTCTCCGCCGCCGCCTTCTCCTCGGCCTCCCGCCGCTCCTGGCGCTGCTGCTCGGGCGACTTGCCCTTGCCGAGCAGTTCGGGGATCTCGATCCCGCCGGTGAACCCCTCCACCGCGCCGTACTGCGCGTCGGACCGTTCGGGCTGGGCGAACGGACCCGGCTCCACATGCCACCAGTCCATGTTGGACTCGCGCGGGCCCAGTTCGTCCTCGCCCGCGAGATGCGGTGGCGAGGCGGCGTCGGGCGGGGGCGTGGCGGGAGTGGCGGGCCTCGGCTTGATCAGGGAGGTGGCGCCGTCGCCCGGGGCGCCCCCGGACGGGCCGCTCCCGTTCCGCCCGCCGTTCCGGCCGGCGCCGGGCACTCCCGGGGCGTCCTCCTCGCGCGGGGAGGGCACCTTACCGGTGAGACCGCTGCTCTTGGCGAGCCCGGCCAGCTTGTCGCGGGCCGCCCGCGCCGCCCCGGCCGCTCCCCGCGGCGCCACGCCACCGGCCGCCCCGCCTGTGCCACCGCTCTCGGCGCCGCCCGGCTCACCGCCCGTTCCCGAGCCCGGGTCGGGGCGCCCGCCCGCGGCGGCCACCACGTCGGCCGGTGAGCCCAGCTTGGACAGGATCCGCTTCACTCCGGCCGGGCTGTCCGCCCCTCCGGTGGCCCGGCGATGGTCGATATCGGCACGGAGTCCGGAGACCAGCCGCATACGTTCACCGGACGACAGACCTTGCTGCTGAGCCAGGTCACCGACACGGCTCAGATAGTCATAGACGAGCTTCTCGCTCTCGATCCCCACCAAGACCCCTGAGAATGCGCACCGTCGGCGTATCAGTCCGCTCCGACGTTACCGCGCGGAAGCGGAATCCCGCCGCATCCCCTGCGTCCCGCACCCCGCGGGTACTGTGGATCGAATGAGCAGCTCATGGAATCGGGAGCGCTGAAATGCCCGAAGAGACCAGCTCGCGCAACCGGGAGGCATGACTTGCCCGCAGACACCGGCCACGGGGACGGCGGCCCACAGGGCCGCGGCCCAGGCACCGTCGGCCCACGGAACGGCGGCCACGGCGACCGCGGCCGCGGGGTGCCGCGCACCCTCGCCGAGGAGCTGCGCACCCGGCCCGACGACGCCCTCGCCGCCCTGCTGAGCGCCCGCCCCGATCTGCTCTCCCCGGTGCCGAACGACCTCACCCAGCTCGCCACCCGGGCCGGCACCCGCGCCTCGGTGGTACGAGCCGTGGAGCGGCTCGACCGATTCGCCCAACAGACCGCCGAGGCCCTCGCGATCGCACCCGACCCATGCCCGTACGAAACCCTGCGCGATCTGCTGACGGGCGACGCCAGCACGGAAAACGCGCGGGGCGCGTGGGAAGTGCCGGGTTCGAGGGACACCCGGGGGCCGGGGGGCGCCCGGGGGCCAGACGACGCCCAGGATCCCGGGGACGCCCGGGGGTCGGCAGACGCTCACGGTCCGCAGGATGCCCGGGGCCGGGAGGACGCCCGGGGGCCGCAGGACGCCCAGGGTCCAGGGGACACCCAGGACCCCAAGTACGGCCGGGGCACAGCCGAAGCCCCGGGCCTCAAGGACGCCCGGCGTCCCGGCGAGGCCCAGGGCCCGGGAGGCACCCCGAGCACCGGGAACGCCCAAGGCCCGAGCGACGCCTCGGTCACAGGGACCCCCTCGGCCGTCGGGCCCACGTCCGACACCGGAACCACGTCAGGCACCGGAACCCACTCGGCCACCGGGACTACGCCAGAGACCGGGACCCCCTCGGCCGCAGAGACCCCCTCGGCCGTCGGGCCCACGTCCGACACCGGAACCACGTCAGGCACCGGAACCCACTCGGCCACCGGGACTACGCCAGAGACCGGGACCCCCTCGGCCGTCGGGCCCGCGCCAGACACCGGAACCCACTCGGCCACCGGAACCACGCCAAGCACCGGGCCCGCGCCAGGCGCCAGAACCACCGCGGCCGCCGGGCCCGCATCCGGTATCGACCCCATCCCGGCCGCCGGGCCCGCATCCGGCATCGGCCCCCCCCCCCCCCCGGCCGCCGAAACCGCCGCAGGCGTCGGCGCCGCATCGCACATCGCCACCCCCCTCAGCCCCGAGGAGCGCGCCGCGATCGCGGCAGAGCTGCCGCGTGCTGTGGCCACGTTGCGCGAGCAGGCCCTGGTCTGGGGTGGTGACGACCGGCTCCGGCTGGTCCGTACCGCCCGCGAACTGCTCGCCCCCTCCCCCACCTCCCCCTCCCCGACCGGTCTCGGCCCGACCGTGCAGGAGGCCGCTTCCGGGATGTCGCCGGGCCGGTTGCAGGAGTTGCTGGCGGAGGACGGGCTGGCGCCCACGCACGATCCGGTCACGGCGGTGGCGGCCCTGGCCGAGCTGTTCCAGGACCGCGCCCGGATGGCGGCGCTGCTCGACGGAGCGCCGGCGGGCGCGCTGGCCGTGCTGGCCAAGCTGACCTGGGGGCCGCCGTACGGGGAGGCGTCCGTCGCCTCGCCCACTCCGCCCGTCGGCTGGCTGCTGGACCGTGGGCTGCTGCTGCCGTCCGGGCCGCGCAATGTCGTACTGCCCCGCGAGGTCGCCCTGCATCTGCGCCACGGCCGCGCGCACCGCGCCCCCGAGCCGCTGGCCCCGCCCCTCTCGCCCACCACCGAACACAATCCACAGGCTGTGGACAACACCGCCGCGGGCCAGACCTTCACCGCCCTGGCCACCGTCGAGGAGTTGCTCGGGCAGTGGGAGAGCGCCGGGCCGCCCGTGTTGCGCGCGGGCGGGCTGAGCGTCCGCGACCTCAAGCGGACCGCCGTGGCACTCGACGTGTCCGAACCGGTGGCCGCCTTCTGGATCGAGCTGGCGTACGCGGCCGGGCTGCTGGCCTCCGACGGCGAGACCGACGAGCGCTACGCCCCCACCCCCGCCTACGACGACTGGCTGCGGCTGCCCGCCGAGGAGCGCTGGGCGCGGCTCGCCGCCGCCTGGCTGCCCGCGACCCGTACGGCGGGGCTGGTCGGCGGCCGGGACGGCAGGGGCCGTACCCTCGCGGCGCTCGGCCCCGACCTGGACCGCTCCCCGGCCCCCGAGGTCCGCCGCCGGATCCTCGGACTCCTGGCCACCCTGCCGCCCGGTGCCGCTGCCGCCCCCGAGGTGCTGCTGGCCCGGCTGCGGTGGGAGCGGCCGACCGGCCACCGCGGAGCCGCCGCCGCGGCCGCCCCCGGGGCCGCATCGTCCGCCGGAACCACCGGAATCACAGGAACCACCGGAACCACCCCCGGCACCACCTCGCCTACCGGAACCACCGGGTCCGCCCCCGGCGCCACCTCACCCACCAGCGAAGACCTGCGCTCGCGGCTGGCCCGCTGGACCATCGCGGAGGCCGAGATGCTCGGGATCACCGGCCGGGCCGCGCTCTCCTCCCATGGCCGCGCCCTCCTGGAACGCCACCCGGACGAACCGCCCACCGCCGGGAGCGACACCGCGTCCGCGCACGCCGCGCGGCTGCTCGCGCCGCTGCTCCCCGAGCCCCTCGACCACGTCCTGCTCCAGGCCGACCTCACCGCCGTCGCGCCCGGCCCCCTGGAACGGCCGCTCGCCGAGACGCTGGGCGTCCTCGCCGATGTCGAGTCCAAGGGCGGCGCGACCGTCTACCGCTTCACGCCCGAGTCCGTACGCCGTGCGTTGGACGCCGGGCGGACCGCCGACGATGTGCACACCTTCCTCGCCGCGCACTCCCGCACCCCGGTACCGCAGCCGCTCAGCTACCTCGTCGACGACGTGGCCCGTAAGCACGGCCGGTTGCGCATCGGCGCCGCCTCCGCGTATCTGCGCTGCGACGACGACACGCTGCTCGCCGAGATCCTCGCCGACCGCCGCTCGGCGGGGCTGCGGCTGCGCCGCCTCGCCCCCACCGTGCTGGCCGCGCAGGCGCCGCCGGACACGCTGCTGGAGGGTTTGCGGGCGATGGGGTACGCCCCGGCCGCCGAGTCCGCCGAGGGCGATGTGCTGGTCAGCCGCCCCGAGGCCCAGCGCACCCCGCCCCGTACGCCGCCCGTCCCGGTCCCCGAGGGCCCGCCGCTGCCCGACGCCACCCTGCTGGGCGCGGCGGTACGCGCCATCCGTGCCGGGGACCTGGCCGCGACCGCGCCCCACAAAACGGTGGCCGCGTCCGGAGCCGGGCCGGGGCCGGAGGCCGGGCCGCATGGGTCCGGGGCCGGTTCCGGGGCGGATTCCGGGGCCGGTTCGCGGTCCGGCGCCAGGGGCGCCAGGTCCGGGGGCGGTTCCGGGGCCGGTGGCGACCGGCTGCCCCGCACCACCTCCGCCGACACCCTCGCCACCATGCAGGCGGCGGCCCTGACCGGCTCCAACGTCTGGATCGGCTACGTCAACGCGAACGGCGCGGCCACCCAGCGCGTGATCGCCCCGGTCCGGGTCGAGGGCGGCTTCGTCACCGCGTACGACCACACCTCGGACGAAGTCCGTACGTACCCACTGCACCGCATCACGGGCGCCGCCGAACTGGCCGAGGACGCGACATAGGCCACGGCCACAGCCCGCCAGCCGCAGCCACGGGCCGACAGGTCACGCGGCGGGCGGTGGCTGGGTCCCGCGCCGGGTCCACCGGTGCCACCAGTGGCGGCGACGGGGATACAGGGCATGGCCGAGCCGACGCCCGACCACGACATAGCCGAGCAGCGCACCCGTCGTGTTGAGGATCACGTCGTCGATGTCGAAGGCCCGGCCCTCGACGATCAGCCCCTGAACGGTCTCGACGGCCACCATCACCAAAGCCGTCACCACCGCCACCCGCACCGCGCCCCGCGCCCTGGGCACCAGCATCGGCAGCAGCACTCCGAAGGGCGCGCCGAGCAGCACATTGCCGCCGATCTGCTGCACCGTGTCCCGGAAGGCGGGCTGGTCGATGTAGGTGCGCAGGGACCGCCCCGGATGCAGATTGGTGTGCACGAGGTCGACCGAATCGGGCGAGGGCACCAGCGTGGCCTTGGCGAGCGCCGCCGCGAAGCCGACCATGCAGACGAACGCCACGAGCAGCACCAGCCCCCGCGCGACGCGCGCGCCGAACGACTTGCGCTGGAGCAGCGCCTTCTCCGGGACGCCCGGAGGCTCCGGTGCCTGGGACTCGGCGGTTCGGGCTTTGGTGGACTGGGCTTTCGTGGGCTGGGGGGCTTTCGCGGACTGGGCGGCTTTCGCGGACTGGTCCTTGGCGGACGGGGCGGCTTTCGTGGTCCGGGCCTTCGCGGACTGAGCCTTCGTGGACTGGGCCTTCGTCGTCCGGGCCTTCGTTGACCCAGGCTTCGCGGTCTGCCGCTTCGCGGTCTGCTGCTTCGCGGTCCCTGAGGCCCCCTTCGTCGGCCCCCGCCCGTCCGCGCCCCCTTCTCCTTGCCGCTCCCCTTCGTCTGGCTCCCGGTCGACCGGGAGCCCTCCCCGGTCCGCTTCGCCGCCGTCCGCTTCTCCGCCGACTTCCTCTCAGCCGACTTCCCCTCCGCCGACTTCCCCTCTGCCGCCCGCTTCACCGTCGTCCTCTTGTCCGCCGTCCGCCGGATCTCCCATCCAGCGATGCTGATCACAGGGACTCCCTCCCGCCCAGGTAGCTCGGGCTCAGTTGTCGTGCCCCCGTCGATCCAATCCGTCTTCGCCGCTTGCCCGTAGCCGCCCGGAGTATCCCTGTGGCTCTCCGCCACGCCTTCTCGATGAGGGACACTGGTTCTTTGGCCGGCAGCACGAAAGGACCCAGGCGCGTGAATGGACCCCTCATCGTCCAAAGCGACAAGACGCTCCTGCTCGAGGTGGACCACGAGCAGGCGGACGCCTGCCGCCGCGCCATCGCGCCCTTCGCCGAGCTGGAGCGGGCGCCCGAGCACATCCACACCTACCGGGTGACCCCGCTGGGGCTGTGGAACGCCCGCGCCGCCGGGCACGACGCCGAGCAGGTGGTGGACGCCCTCGTCGCGTACTCCCGCTACCCCGTCCCGCACGCCCTCCTCGTGGACGTCGCGGAGACCATGGCCCGCTACGGGCGGCTGCGGCTGCTCAAGCACCCCACCCACGGTCTGGTCCTGGAGACCAGCGACCGCCCGGTCCTCGAGGAGATCCTGCGGTCCAAGAAGGTCCAGCCGCTGGTCGGCGCCCGGATCGACCCGGAGACCGTCGTCGTCCACCCCTCCGAGCGCGGCCAGATCAAGCAGACGCTGCTGAAGCTGGGCTGGCCCGCCGAGGACCTGGCCGGCTATGTGGACGGCGAGGCGCACCCCGTCGAGCTGCGCGAGGACGGCTGGGCGCTGCGGCCGTATCAGAAGCAGGCCGTGGAGGGCTTCTGGCACGGCGGCTCTGGTGTTGTCGTACTGCCCTGCGGTGCGGGAAAGACGCTGGTGGGGGCGGGTGCGATGGCCACCGCCAAGTCGACCACACTGATCCTGGTCACCAACACCGTCTCCGCCCGGCAGTGGAAGCACGAGCTGGTGCGCCGCACCTCGCTCAGCGAGGAGGAGATCGGTGAGTACAGCGGTACGCGGAAGGAGATCCGCCCGATCACCATCGCCACGTACCAGGTGCTCACCACCAAGCGGAAGGGCATCTATCCGCATCTGGAGCTGTTCGACTCCCGCGACTGGGGCCTGATCGTCTACGACGAGGTGCATCTGCTGCCCGCGCCCGTCTTCAAGTTCACCGCCGATCTCCAGGCCCGGCGGCGGCTCGGGCTCACGGCGACGCTCGTCCGGGAGGACGGCCGCGAGTCCGATGTCTTCTCGCTCATCGGACCCAAGCGCTTCGACGCGCCCTGGAAGGAGATCGAGGCGCAGGGCTATATCGCGCCCGCCGACTGTGTCGAGGTCCGGGTCAATCTGACCGAGTCCGAGCGGCTGACGTACGCGACCGCCGAGACCGACGAGAAGTACCGCTACTGCGCCACCACCGACTCCAAGCGGATCGTCACCGAGGCGCTGGTCGCCCGGCACAGGGGGCAGCAGACGCTGGTCATCGGCCAGTACATCGACCAGCTGGACGAGTTGGGCGAGCACCTGGACGCGCCCGTCATCAAGGGCGAGACCACCAACGCCCAGCGGGAGAAGCTCTTCGACGCCTTCCGGGAGGGCGAGCTGTCGGTGCTCGTCGTCTCCAAGGTCGCCAACTTCTCCATCGACCTCCCCGAGGCCACGGTCGCCATCCAGGTCTCCGGCACCTTCGGCTCCCGCCAGGAGGAGGCCCAGCGGCTCGGCCGCGTACTGCGCCCGAAGGCGGACGGCCACCCGGCGGTCTTCTACTCGGTGGTCGCGCGCGACACCATCGACCAGGACTTCGCGGCGCACCGCCAGCGGTTCCTGGCCGAGCAGGGGTACGCGTACCGGATCGTGGACGCGAGCGCGCTGCTGGCGGACGAGGACGTCTGACGTCTGAGGTCCGGCGCAGGCTCCGGCACCGTCACCCGTCATCACTCGCCCGTCCCACTCACCCGTCCCCCATGACTTCTGCCGTGCGGGACGGGTGATCGCCGGCTGCCCTGCCGACTCACCTGGCCAAGGCGCGGCCGTGGGCCAAGGCGCGGCCGGTGGCCAAGGCGTGACCGGTGGGCCAAGGCGTGACCTGGGACCGGGGGCCTGCCCACGAGCCGACCCATGAGCCCGCCCGCCCCACTCCCCCGGGCCGGTCATAATTCATTCGCCTCCCCGACATGCCCTGGCTACAATCGCCGGTCTTGCCGCCTCCCGCGTCCCGAACGGGGAGAGCCGCTGCCCGGACGGAAACCGGGCGGCATCTCGTACCGCGCGTCATCCGTACCGCGCACCCACTTCGTGCACTCGCTTTTGTGTACTCGCTCGCCGGAGGCTACGCCGTGCCCTCGCACGCCCCTGACCACCCAGGCCCCCTGTCAGACCCCCTGACAGGCCCGCTCGCGGACCCCCTCACGAATCCTCACGCGGACCCCCTCGCGGACCCCCTCGCGCGGGAGCGCGCCCATCTGACCGCGTCCCGCGCCGCGCTGCGCGCCATGCGCGCCGACGTCGAGGCCCTCGACCTCCGGGACGTCTCCGCGAACTGGGTCAACGCCGAAGCGCTGCACCACCAGGTCAGCGAGCGCATCAAGGCCCTCGCGGACCTCGCCGACACGCCGCTCTTCTTCGGCCGTCTGGACTATCTGCACACACCGGGCGCGGAGTCGGCGGAGGGCGCGGCGGGGGAGCGCTTCTACATCGGCCGCCGCCATGTGCACGACGGGGACGGCGACCCCATGGTCATCGACTGGCGCGCCCCCGTCTCCCAGCCCTTCTACCAGGCGTCCAAGAAGGCGCCGATGGACATCGGGCTGCGCCGCCGCTTCGGCTACACGGGCGGCGAGCTGACGGCGTACGAGGACGAAAGGCTCTCCGACCCCGAGGAGGCGGAGCAGACCAGCAAGCTGCTCCAGTCCGAGATCGAGCGCCCGCGCGTCGGCCCGATGCGGGACATCGTCGCGACGATCCAGCCGGAGCAGGACGAGATCGTCCGCCAGGGGATCGGCGGCACCATCTGCGTCCAGGGGGCGCCGGGCACCGGTAAGACGGCCGTGGGGCTGCACCGGGTGGCGTATCTGCTGTACGCGCACCGCGAGCGGCTGGCCCGCTCCGGCACCCTGGTCATCGGCCCGAACCGGTCCTTCCTCCACTACATCGAGCAGGTCCTGCCGGCCCTCGGCGAACTGCAAGTGGCCCAGGCGACCGTCGAGGACCTGGTGACCCGCCCGTCCCTGGGCGCCGAGTCGCGGGGCACCGACTCCGCCGACGCGGCCCGTATCAAGGGCGACGCACGGCTGGCCGAGGTGTTGCGCCGCGCCCTGCGCTCGCATGTCACCGCCCCCGCCGAACCCTGTGTGGTGGTGCGCGGCTCACGCCGCTGGCGGGTGCCCGCATACGAACTGGAGGAGATCGTCGAGGAGTTGCTCACCCGCGACATCCGCTACGGCGCGGCCCGCGAGGCGCTTCCGCAGCGCATCGCGCACGCCGTGCTCATCCGGATGGAGCAGGCGGGCGAGGCCCCCGACGACCGCGTCCAGGACGCGGTGGCCCGTAACCCCGCCGTGAAGGCCGCCGTCAAAACGATCTGGCCGCCGGTCGACCCGGCCAAGCTGGTGCTGCGGCTGCTCTCCGACGCCGACTTCCTGGCCGCCCACGCCGACGGCATCCTCGACGCCGACGAGCAGAAGACCATCCTGTGGGCGAAGCCCGGGCGCGGGGTGAAGTCCGCGAAGTGGTCCCCGGCGGACCTGGTGCTGATCGACGAGGCCGCCGACCTCATCGAGCGCACCCCGTCCCTCGGCCATGTGGTCCTGGACGAGGCTCAGGACCTGTCCCCCATGCAGTACCGCGCGGTCGGCCGCCGTTGCAGCACCGGCTCGGCCACCGTGCTCGGCGACATCGCCCAGGGCACCACCCCCTGGGCGACGGCCAGCTGGGAGGAGGCCCTGACCCATCTGGGCAAGGACGGGGC
Source organism: Streptomyces malaysiensis subsp. samsunensis (assembly GCF_024519315.1). Lineage (GTDB taxonomy): Bacteria > Actinomycetota > Actinomycetes > Streptomycetales > Streptomycetaceae > Streptomyces > Streptomyces malaysiensis. Next base: position 218,752 of record NZ_JANIIC010000008.1, read on the forward strand.
GGCGGTCGAGGAGCTGACCCAGGGCTTCCGGGTGCCACGCGAGGTGATCGCGTACGCCTCGCGGCTGCTGCCCGCCATCGCCCCCGGCCTCTCGGAGGCCACCTCGATCCGCGAGGCGGCGGGCGACTTCTCCGTACGGGCCGTGGACCCGGACGAGCTGGACGCGGCCGTGCTCGCCGCCTGCCGTGAGGCCCTGGGGCATGAGGGCTCGATCGGGCTGATCGCGGCCGACGCCCGCGTCCCGGCCCTGGCCGAGGCCCTCGACGCGGCGGGCCTGACCCACCTCTCCCCCGGCGAGGAGACCAGCGCCGAGGCCCGCCTCACCCTCGTCCCGGCGACCCTGGCCAAGGGTCTGGAGTACGACTACGTGGTACTGGACGAACCGGCCGCCGTGGTCGACGGCGAACCCGACGAACGCACCGGGCTGCGCCGCCTGTACGTCGCCCTGACCCGCGCGGTCTCGGGCCTGACGGTCGTCCACGGCGCACCCCTGCCGGAGCGACTGG
>NZ_JANIIC010000080.1 GCF_024519315.1 Streptomyces malaysiensis subsp. samsunensis
GGAACTTCACAGGTCCGTCCGCGACGGAGTTGATGTCATCGCATCGTAACCGGCCTCCTGTGCCCGCATGCCGGCCTCAAGGTAGGCAAAGTCCATCAATCTCCGGTCGGCGTCACTGAGGAAGATGGTGGGCATCAGAGGCGCGACGACCTCCGAGGCGAATCCGCCTCCGATGATGGAGCGCCGGGGACCTCGTAGTAGCGGTGTCCTTCTGCTCCGATGGGGTGCAGGTTGGCGATGCGCTTGGTGGACATGTCACTCCATTCCCGCCGGGCCTCCATACGGCCCGGTTCAGTTCATGTCGGCGAGCCGTTGTCGGCGTGCCGTGCCGCTCAAGCGGCTGAGAAAACGTGGTCTGATTGTGTTGTCGGCACTTTCTCGCGTGTGCCTGCCGTTTCAGATGACGATGACTCTGCGGCCGCGTGTGTGGCCAGCCTTGCTGTCGATCTGTGCCTGGGCGGCTTCAGTGAGCGTGTAGGTCTTCTCGACCGGCGTGCGTAGCTTTCCGGTCGCGATGAGGTCGATGACCTCGTGCAGGGCGTCTTGCACGCTTCCGGCCGTTCCTGAGAAGCGAACGCGGTGCTCAGGGGCGCTCAGGTCGGCCATCGAGATGACCCGGTCCGGGTTTCCGGTCAGCTCGACCAGTTCGGGAACGACTCCAGAACCTGCGACATCGAGGGCAGCGTCAACTCGGCCGAATTTTCGCACTCGTTCGACCCAGCCGTCGCCGTACGTCGTGGCGAGCGCTCCCATGCTGCGCAGATAGTCCTGATTGTTCGCACCGGAGATGCCGATCACGTTGATTCCACGCTCCCGCGCGACCTGCAGCACCACCGAACCGACTCCGCCGGACGCGCCGCTGACCAGCAGCGTCTCTCCGGGCCGGATGCCGACCTGCTCCATCACCCGCAGGGAGGATTCGACCACGGAGGCGTATCCGGCGGTCTCCTCGAACGTGAGATTCTTGGGCTTCGGGACCCATGCGGTTAGGACGGCGAACTCTGCGTAGGTCTCATGCCCTTCCCCGAACACCGGATCACCGACTGCCACGCCGCTGACTCCTTCGCCGACCTCGTCGACCACTCCGGAGGCGTCCAGACCCACACCGGTCGGCAGTTCGACTGGGTGGGACTTGCGGAATTGACCCTCGCGACTCCTCCAGTCGTGAGCGTTCACGCCGGTGGCCCGCACTGCGATGCGTACCGTTCCAGGCCCAGCGTGGGGTTCCGCGGCATCCACCAGCTGCAAGACATCGGGGTCGCCGTACTCGGCGAAGATCACTTTCCTCATGCGTCGAACGTAACACTATCTGTTCGGATTTCACAACGGTTGTGGTTTGCTAACTGATAGGCTTGGGGCATGACCGAAGTGCTCTTGGGGCGGCGCGAGCGCAAGAAGGCCGCGACACGCGAGAAGATCGCCCGGACCGCGTTGCGACTCTTCCTCGAACGGGGATACGACGCGGTGGGAATCCGCGAGGTCGCCGCCGAAGCCGACGTGGCCGTGACGACCGTCTTCTCCCACTTCTCGTCAAAGGAGGCCCTCGTATTCGAGTTGGATGACGACTTCGAGCAGCGTCTCAGGCGAGCCGTTACTGACCGAGAGCCGGGTGAGGAGCTCCTGCCGCGCCTGGAGCGCGAGATCCAGGCGTTGATACGACACTGCACGGCCGACGGCACCGCTCCGTTCTGGCGGATGATCGACGAGTCGCCTGCGCTGCGGGATTATGAGAAGTCGATGCGCCTACGTCATGCCGAGTCGCTGGCGGTCGCGATCGCAGCCGACCTCAACCTGCCGCTGGACACCACGTCCTGCCGGATCATCGCGAGGTTCGTCATCGACGCCTTCTCTGTCAGCCGCGAGGCGCCCGAGCCCGAAGCTGCCGTCGCCGAGGTCTTCCAGATGATCGAGGCGGCGTGGCAAGTCGCTCTCCGGTCGCTTGCGCCAGAGCCCAGAGCCCAGAGTGGCATCGGCTAGCAACCTGCGGGGCTGGGGTCGGGCTGGGGGACTCGAACCTCGGGTCGCCGCATCGCCCCCCATTGCATCGACGGGGGACAGTGACTAGTCTCCAGCAACCAGACCTACCGGTAGGTCGGAAGTCGCTCGGGTGTAGGAACCGGACTCGTGCCGTAATCGGCGGTTGGCGGATACAGCTAGAGGAGTGAACGATGTATGAACCTCTGATCGACTCCGGGGTGCAGATGACGACGCGCGACGGCGTCACTCTCACCGGCGACTTGTACCGGCCCGTCGAGCATGGCCGTTGGCCGGTGCTGTTGCATCGCACCCCGTACAACCGTACGGATCCCTTCCGCGTCTCGGGCATCGTCGCTGACCCGCTGTGGCTGGCACGTCAGGGCTTCGCAGTTCTTGTGCAGGATGTTCGCGGCCGATTCGCGTCTGGTGGTGATTTCGACTTCATCACTCAGGAGTACAACGACTCCTACGATGTGATCGATTGGGTTGCGGAGCAGCCGTGGAGCGACGGCAATGTCGGGATATACGGTTCGTCCTACCTTGGTATGACCGTGCTGCAGGCGGTTGCCTCGCAGAACCCGCACCTCAAGGCAGCCGTAGCCATGATCGGCACGGTCGACATGCGCCACACCTCCCGGCCGGGAGGAGTCTTCGAGCTCGGATTCCTGACGACCTACGGCCTAGGCTTGGCGCTGGCCGGCCTCGACCACAGCTCATTGAGCTCCGAGGATCGGAAGCACGCACTCAAAGTGCTCACCCAGGCTCTGGCCGATCGACACAACACGGTGGCCGAGCTTCCGCTCACCGACATCGCTCCGCTCGACGACAGCCGACTCGCGCCGTTCTGGACCGACTGGCTCCGCTCGCCACACGACCCGTTCTGGGACAAGCCAAGCCTGCTGACCGAGCCCGAGCGGGTGACCATCCCGTTCCTCCAGGTGACCGGGTACCGAGACTTCTGCGCTCCCACCCAGTTCCAGCTGGCCGAGCGACTCTCCGACAACGAGAACGCCCAGATGATCGCCGGGCCCTGGACCCACATGAGCACCTACGTCGCGTTCGGCCAGGTCGGCTCCCGCGTGCTGCCCAACGCGGCGGCTGGCGTCCCGATCTGGGGCCAGGTACTTGGCGCGTATTTCGACCGTCACCTGCGAGGCGGTGACGGCTCTGCCTTCCCCATCGCGGCTCCCTATCTCAGTGGAACCAACCAGGTCACCTACTTCGTCGGCGGATCGAATACCTGGGCACACGCTCCCTCTTGGCCGCCCGCGCCGGCGACAGACGAGTGGCACCTGACCTCCGGCGGCGACGCACGCTCGGCAACCGGCGACGGGGAACTGACCCACCGAAGTAGCAACGGGACGGGCGCCGCCTCCGATACGTTCACCGCCGACCCGCGCGCCCCGTTCCCCACCCACGGCGGACCTGCCATGTTCGAGGCCGGCGGCGGGGCGCCGCTCCCCGAGGGCATCCAGGACCAGCGGGTGGTCGACTGTCGCGACGACGTCCTCGTCTATACCAGCGCTCCACTGACGGCGGACGTGACGATCGCGGGGCAGCCAGAGCTGGTCGCCTTCCTGACCAGCTCGGCGCCAGATGCCGACGTGTGCGTGACCCTGGTCGATGTCGAGCCTGATGGCTTCGCCATGAACGTGTCCGAGGGCGCCCAGCGAGCTCGATACCGCAACGACAGCGACGACGCATGGCTCAGCCCCGACGAGCCCAGCTGCGTGACCGTCACCCTGCACGACGTCGCGCACCAGTTCCGCCGCGGTCACCGCATCAGGGTGCAGGTCGCCGGATTCAACTTTCCGCGCTACAGCCGCAACCTCCACACCCGCACCGTCCCCGAGTTCGGCACCCTCGACGAAGCGGTTACCGCACGCCACACGCTGCACCACGCCGCGAAAACACCCTCCGTGTTGCGGCTGCCCGTCCTCGACCAGTGAGTACGCACAACCACAAGGAGTTCCACGTTGTCTGAAGTCATCGTCCTCGCCCGCCTCCAGGCAAAGCCCGGACACGGCCCCGACCTGCTCTCCCTCCTCTCAGACCTGGCTGGCGAGGTGATGGACACCGAACCCGAGACCCTGCGCTACGCGATTCTCGCCGAGCCGAGCTCGGAACCGCTGCAGATCACGGTGATTGAGAGGTACGCCTCACGCGCCGCCGCCGAAGCGCATGACACCGGAGTGCTGACCAAGTACCTCCCTGAGCTCCTTGATCTGCTCGACGTCCCTCCCTCCACCGTCGAGCTCCAGCCGGCAGGCCTCGCCGTCTCCGTCGACGACGGTCGGCTGAGGATCTAGCAGGGCCTCCTTCAATGAGCTATCCGACCCTGCTCTCGCCTCTGACTGTCGGCTCCGTCCGACTCCGCAACCGATTCGTCATGGGCTCCATGCACACTGGCCTCGAGGACGATCTGGATCAGCTGCCAGCACTCGCGGCCTTCTACGCCGAGCGGGCCAAGGGGGGCGTAGGTCTGCTCGTCACCGGCGGCTACTCACCCGACGAGGCCGGACTGCTGTGGCCGGGCGCCTCTCGAATGACGACCGCCGAGCAGGCCAACGCGCACCGGCTCGTCGCCGACACCGTCCATGCCCACAACAGCAAGATCCTGCTCCAGGTGCTGCACGCTGGTCGTTACGGCGCGACCGACGGCAACGTCGCACCGTCGGCGATCCGCTCGCCAATCACCAGACACACGCCCTCCCCGCTCACGACTTCCGAGGTGGACCGAACCGCCACGGCATTCGCCGAGACCGCGGCCCACGCCCAGCGGGCCGGGTACGACGGCGTCGAGATCATGGGATCCGAGGGATACCTGATCAACCAGTTCCTCGCGGCCCGTACCAACCATCGTGACGACGCCTGGGGCGGTTCCGCCGCTCGCCGGATGCGCTTCGCCGTCGAGGTGGTCCGGCGCACACGCGAGATGGTCGACGACGACTTCCTGGTCCAGTACCGCATCTCGCTGTTGGACCTGGTCGAGGGGGGACAGAACTGGGCGGAGATCGCCGAGCTGGCCATCCTGCTCGAGGATGCCGGCGTCGATATCTTCAACACCGGGATCGGCTGGCACGAGGCCCGGGTCCCAACGATCATCACCCAGGTGCCGCGATCCGCGTGGGTGGGCGACACCGCGCGCCTGACCGGCGTCGTGAAGGTCCCGGTGATCGCCTCGAACCGCATCAACACCCCCGAACAGGCAGAGGCCATCCTGGCCTCTGGGCAGGCGCACCTAGTCTCGATGTCGCGCCCTATGCTCGCCGACCCGGAGCTCGTCAATAAGGCCGCGGCAGGTCGCGCAGACGAGATCAACACGTGCATCGCCTGCAACCAGGCCTGCCTTGACCACGCCTTCGGCGGACAGCCGACGACCTGCCTGGTGAATCCGCGGGCCTGCCGTGAGACGGAGCTGGTGCTCACCCCGACCAGGCGTGCGCGGTCGGTCGCGGTCGTGGGCGCCGGGCCGGCGGGACTCGCCACGGCGGTCGCGGCGGCGGAGCGCGGCCACCAGGTAACGCTGTTCGAGAAGGCCGCGGAGCTCGGGGGTCAGTTCCGGCTCGCGATGCAGATCCCCGGCAAGGAGGACTTCACCGACACTCTCCGCTACTTCCGGCGCCGCCTGGAGGTCCTGGGCGTGGACGTGCGACTGGGCACTCCGGCGACCGCCGAGGGACTGACGGCGTATGACGAGTTGGTGATCGCGACGGGCGTGAACCCTCGCGTTCCAGAGATCGACGGCATCGACCATCCGAAGGCAGTGTCTTACGTCGACGCCATCACCGGCACCGTCGAGATCGGGCACCGGGTCGCGGTCGTGGGTGCCGGCGGCATCGGCGTCGATGTGTGTCACTTCCTCACCGACGAGGCACGCACGGTCGAGCAGTGGAAGGCCAACTGGGGCGTCGGTGACCCCGTCACCGACCGCGGCGGCCTCACCGAGCCCAAGCCGAGGACGTCGCCACGCGAGGTCTGGCTGCTCCAACGCAAGGCCACGCCGATCGGCGCCGGGCTCGGCAAGACGTCGGGTTGGGCTCACCGCGCGATATTGCAGCAGGTCGGCGTCAAGCAGCTGACCGGAGTGGGCTACCAGCGCATCGATGACGCCGGACTGCACGTCACTGTTGACGGCGAGCCGCAGATCATCGACGTGGACCACGTCGTCATCTGCGCCGGCCAGCAGTCTGTCCGCGACCTGTACACCGAGCTGGCCGCCGCGGGCCGGACGGCGCACCTGATCGGTGGGGCCGATCTGGCCGCTGAGCTGGACGCCAAGCGCGCGATCCGGCAGGGCACCGAACTCGCGGCCCGCCTCTGAAGTCTGAGCTCGGTCCGTCAGCCTTACGTGTGGCTCAGACCGCCTTGAGCTGCTTGGCGCCCCGAGTGACCAGCTCTTCGAGTCGCCTGCGGGTATCCCCGTCGCGGGGCGAGAAGACCACCATCCAGGTGGCCTCGCTTTCCTCGAGCGCGAACTTGGTCGAGGTCAGGCGGAGGTCGCCGGCGGGGCTCAAGAAGTCCCTGGCGGGCGGGACCTGGTCGACGACGTCGTGCCGCCGCCAGAGCTCAGCGAACTCATCGGACACGGCTAGCAACTGATCTACGAATGTGGTCCAGGCCGGGTCGTCGAGGTGGGCGGCCATGGAGGCGCGAAGAGATCCGACCAGATGGTGCACGGTCTCGCGCCGGTCACGGAAAAGGCGGCGGCGCCAGTACGGGTTGACGAAGAAGAGCCAGATCTGGTTGCGCTTGGCCGGGTCGATCGCATCGAGGTCGCCGGCCATCGCATTGAAGGCCCGGTTGTAGCCAAGGATGTCGTGGCGCCGCGAGAGGACCGCAGCGGGGAAGGGATCCAATTGGGCAAGGATGTCGCCTGCCGCGGCGCTCATCCGCGACGTGTCCGCGGCCGGCGCCGCGACTCGGCGGTGGTCGGCTCGATCTACCTCGCGTGGGGCGGCTCCGGTGGGTTCGCTGGCCGTCCTACGTGCTTGCGGCAACCATGGTGCTCACCGCTGGCCTCACCCGACTCTTGCCCGAAGCACGTCGGTGAACGCCCGGGAAGAGCGCATGGCAGGGTCAAGGTCGGACCATCTCTCGACTCTCGTGGGCCCGATCGACAGCCGTGAGGTCCACGCCGAGCGAGCCCATGGTCGGCCCGGGCGAGACGTCGCCTGAAGACGCCAAATACGAACGTCCCGGTCGACGTCGCCGCGTTTCCCTGGATGGACCGAGCAAGAGGAGCAATCGCCTATTCCTGCGGCGCTCTTTCCCGAACACGCACCACCACTCGTTGGCCGAGCAGATCTTCCACATCGTTCACCACCGAGCGAACGGTCATCGAAGGCCTCAACACCGACTTTCCCTTGTTCTCTGCCTGTATCCGCCTGATCCACGAGGCCGGCCAGCCGCTGCTGGTAGGCGCGCAGGCGAGTGGCTCGGTTCGGGCTGACGTTTCCTTCGACGACGTCCGCCGTCTCGTCACTGGCGTCGCGGCCGCCACCTATGCGGACGAGGCCCAGCACGAGCACGTTTGCGGGTCGCTCTGGACGGCCTCCGCGCCAGTGCTGGGCGCGGTGTCCGCGATTGAATGGTTCACCAAGCCTGCGGGCCGGATCGCCACCGTTGCTCGGCGACGGCAGGGTCAGGGCTGGCGAACCGCGCTTGCGAGCACGATCGGAGGATTCTCCGGGGTCACGCTCGGAATCAGGAAGTCGCGGCTCCATGCGCGTCCGATGTCTACAAGGCTCTGCACTGCGTCGAGACGGTCATCGTTGTATGCGGCGAAGATGGAGTCGACATCACGACCCGAAGAGTCCCTGAGTGCGTTGCCGAGAGCGAGCGCATCCTTGAGTGCCGCGGACGAGCCGGCTCCGGTGATTGGGCTTGTCGCGTGCCCAGAGTCCCCGATGAGGGCAATGCGTCCGTGTGCGATTCGCGATGGCCGAAAGGTAAAGATCGCAGATCCCATCAACGACTCGTTCTGGAGACCCCAGCGCATGACATGGCGAATCGTCACGTCCCAGCGTTCGTCCAGGTCGGCGACCAATGACTCGGCGGTTCCAGGTAGCCAGCTCCCCGCCGCGACCGTGTTTCGGGGCGTTCCGGACGCCGACATGAACAAGGTCTCGACAACGTCGCGCGTCAGTGGAAGGTAGATACCTGCGTTAGCGCTGCGGAGTCCTGGCGCGACCGTGCCGCCGGTGCCAGGGGTCGTGTACATCAGTCCGTATGCGCCGGGACGGTTGTGCAGGTGCATCCTGTCGTCGAAGACGGCGTTCCGGAGTTCAGGTGGGCAGGCATCCTCGGGCATGACCGCGCGAAGCAGGACGATGCCTTCGAACTGCGGGGTTTCGGCCTGTGGGTCGACCAACGATCGGAGTCTCGACCCGTATCCGTCGGCGAGGATCACCCCGTCGGCGGTGTCTGTTGATCCGTCCGAGAGCCGCACCTGCACTCGATCCCCAAGATCCTCGACGCCGACAACTGCTACGCCCGAGGTGACGGTCGCGTCCTGGCTCCGCACGAGGTGCTGGTGCAAGCAGCTCCAGGTGGTCGACCCGAAACCGGCCGGGTGTTCCTGGATCGACGTCGTTCCGGGGATGGTTTCCACCATCACCCTTCTGGCCCGGACGTTCATTGCGCCGAGGGCGCTGGCCGGCCGACCGGTCACACTGGCGATCAGGCTCTCATCAACTACAAGTCCGGCACCGCGATCCTCCAGTCGTCCTTCCAGCAGCTCGTACGCACGGACCCGATGGCCGGCCGCACCGAGCACGCAACTCGCCGCCATGCCGCTGATGGAAGCACCGGCAATGATGAACTTCACTTTGAAGTCGCCCTTCCAGAGTTGCCCGTTCCGAGCCCGCTCATTGTGCTGTCTCGCCCGCAGTTCCGACCGACTGGTCGTACAGACTCCATTCAAACTACGGCACGGGTGACCGTCGACACAATGCTTGGAGCGCAATGGTCGGAGGCGCAATGGTCGGAGCTTGACCGGGCGGATGCTGCCGCCGCGCGTCGATGAGTGCTGCCCATCAGTATCCGCGGCCGGGATTGAGGATGCCGCTGGGGTCGAAGGCGGCCTTGATCCGGTGCATCAGCGAGGTGCCCACGTCGCCGACCTGACGGCGGATGTACGGCGTCTTGAGGCTTCCAACGCCGTGCTCGCCGGTCGCGGTGCCGCCCAGGTCGAGAGCCGCGGCGATGATGGCATCGAAGGCCGCGGCAGCCGCGACGCGCTGACGGTCGTCGGCTGGGTCGAAAACGATGGTCGGGTGGAGGTTTCCGTCTGCTGCGTGGCCAAAGGTGCCGATGGTGACGCCGTGTGAAAGGGCGATCCGCTCGATGGCGTCGATGAGCGCGGGAAGGCGGTGCGGGGTCACGCAAACGTCGTCGAGGAGCGTGGATCCCATTCGCTCGAGCGAGGGCAATGCGGCGCGCCGAGCCTCCATCAGCGCCGAACCGTCGTCTTGGTCGTCGGTGGCGAACGCCTCCGCTCCGGCACCTTCGGCCATCGCTGCGCATCGCTCGGCCTGCTGTGAGGCGTCTGCGCCATCGAACTGGGCTATCAACACCGCCCCGGCTGCCTCGTCGAGACCCATCTGTGTCATCGCGTTAACAGCGCACACGGTAGTGCGGTCCATCAGCTCCGTTGCTGCTGCATTGAACTCCCTGCCGAAGGCTTGGACCACGTCAATCGCTGATTGGACGGTCGGGAAGGTGGCGGCGACGGTCGAGAGCCTTTGCGGCCTCGGCCGCAGCCTTACCGTTGCCTCGACGATCACGCCGAGTGTCCCTTCAGATCCGATCAAGAGGTGCTTGAGGTCTAGTCCCGCGACGTCCTTCCTGGTGGCTGTACCTGTTCGGAGCACCTCTCCTGTACCGAGGACCGCCGTGAGAGCCAGGATGTGATCGCGAGTGACTCCGTACTTTGCGCAGCACATGCCGCCGGCATTGGTGGCGACGTTGCCTCCGATGGAGGAGAGCGCGCGGCTCCCGGGGTCAGGCGCATACCAGAGTCCGACTTCGCCGGCAGCCTTATCGAGGTCTGCGTTGACCACACCGGGCTGAACGCGAGCGCTTTGAGCAACCTGGTCGATCTCGAGGATCTGGTCCATGGCGTCGAGGAGGAGCAGGACGCACCCGTCAAGTGCGTTGGCGCCTCCCGCAAGGCCGGTACCGGCGCCGCGGGGTACCAGGGGTACCGCGTGCGTGCGGCACAGGTCGACCACTGCTACGACTTCACCGACTGTCGCTGGTCTGACCACGGCGAGCGGCTGCCCGGCCTCGGCGATCAGGCACTGATCTTGGCGATAGGCCTGCATGGCGTGCGGCTCAGTGGTCGCCCATGCCACGGCTGTGGTGAGCTGCTTCAGAAATTCGCGCATGGCCGCTTTGGTCTCCGTTGCTGTTCGGATTCGTTGACGGTGCGGGTCTCAAGAACGTCGGTGCTCCGCTTGCCCGCGACCCGGGCATCGCCGTAAAGGGCGTGGTGCCAGGCCGTTGCATTCCCGTCGCGATGGTGACTACCATCACGTTTTACAACCTACCAGTCGGTCGTACTTCGGGATTCGAGGGGGCCAGCCAATCACCCGTCCGCGGCGACTCTTGAAGGCGTCGCAGCACCATGGAGGTACAGCACATGACCGAGGTCTCAGTCCCGTTGGAGGCTGCGGCGTTGACAAGGCGAGGGACCAGTGTCGATCGACGCTTGAACGCCCTGCCGATCCCCCCGGCGGTCACTATCGGATTCATCGGCTCGTTGCTGGTCATTTCTGCTGACACCGAGACGCTGGCAGTCGTTCCGCTGCTCGGGGCGATCAACGAGACGTTCCACATGACGCCCGCGCAAGGGGCGTGGTCGCTATCGGCATCCACCATCGCCGGCGCCGCCACGGTCCCGCTGCTCGCCCGCCTCGGTGACATCTTCGGCGTGCGGAGAATGCTGTTGATCAGCCTCTTGTTCATCGTGGTCGGGAACATCGTGTGCGCCGTTGCCACTGGTCCGTCGATCTACATCGGCGGTCGGGCGATCCTGGGCATCAGCGCCGCCTACCCGCTCTTCTACGCCGTGCTGCGCCTGCGGGCAGGGACCACCGGTGGCGTTGACCGAATCAGTGGATTGATGACTGCGGCGATGGGCGCTGGGATCGCAATCTCGTTCTTGCTCGGCGGCTTCGTGCTCGACCAGGGCGGGACCGTCCGCCACGTGTTGTGGATCATGACGGCACTGTCGGTCCTTGTACTCGCCTTGGCGTGGGCGTTCGTCCCGGACAGCACGACGCGCACCCGCTCCAGCATCGACTACCTCGGAACGATTTTGGTGGCCGGTGCGCTGTCGGCCCTCTCGATCGGAATCGGGCAGGGAAACAAATGGGGATGGACCTCATCGAAGACCATCGCGCTGCTCGCCGTGGCCGTCGTGCTCATGGTCGTCTGGGCCATGTGGGAGTTGAAGTGCCAAGATCCTCTCTTGGATCTTCGGATCATGCGCCGACGTGAGGTGTGGCCGGCATACCTGGCTGCCGCGGCGATCGCCAGCGTCGCGATCGCCAGCACTCTGGCAATCAGTTTCTACGTCCAAACGCCGGCAGCAGTTGGATACGGTTTTGGCGGCACGGTTCTTGCCACCGGCGTCTACCTGCTCCCCGTGGGTTTGATCATCGCCTTCGGCGGTTCGCTCATGGGCCCGGTCATTGGCGCAATCGGGCCGCGTGCCTCCGCGGTTGCGGGCGGTGTGCTGGCTGCGGTCATGTTCTTCTGGTTCGCTAGCAACCACACCGAGACGTGGCAGTACATCGTCGCACTAGTCATCCTGGGGCTCTCCTACTCGCTGACCTATACCGCGAGCATGGCAAGCTTCCTCCGCGCAGCCCGCCCCGGCGAGGGCGGCATGCTCACCGGTGGCGCGCGCGTGGCGAACACCGCGATCGCATCGCTTGGCCCCACGATTGTCACGGCCGTGCTCACCGCATCGTTCATTCCGAATACGGCCGTACCGCGGCCGGAGAACTACGACTATGTCTGGCTGGTCTTTGCAGCTTCTGGGCTGGTGATCGCCGCTGTGGCACTGCTGATGAAGAACTCGCCTATCGACCAGTCGCTGGCCGACAAGACGCAGCTCATCGGCGACTCGACCGAGCTCGAGGTTCGGAGCTGAGCGGCGCGTCGATGCAACCCAGCACCACGCCGGCGACGCCCAACGTGCCGGCCCCACCTTTCCGAAGGAGTCTTCGATGATCGGGCTGATGCAGGACCGCCCGCTTGGTCTACCCCACATCTTCCACCGGGCAGAGACCCTGTTCGCCGACAAGATGATCGTGACAGCAACCGCCTCGGGAGAGCAGCGCGCCACCTACGGCGAGTGCTTCGAGCGCGTCCGGAAGCTCGCCGCCGCGCTCGACCGGCTGCAGGTGCCGGCGGATGCCCGAGTCGGCACCTTGTGCTGGAACACGCAGACGCACCTGGAACTGTACTTCGCGGTGCCGTGCTCGGGGCGGGTGCTCCATACGATCAACATCCGCCTGTTCCCCGACCAGCTTGCGTTCGTAGTCGCCGACGCGCACGACGACGTCGTGTTCGTCGAGCGCTCACTGGTGCCCGCCCTGTGGCAGGTGGCAGACCGAATCCCGTCGGTCCGCCACATCGTGGTGATCGATGACGGCTCGGACGAGGAGGTGCCCGACGACCCTCGGTTGATGGACTACGAGACTCTTCTTGCCACCGGGCCGGCGCACACCGGCCGATTCGTGGTGGACGATGAGAACTCGGCCGCCACTCTGTGCTACACGTCGGGAACCACAGGCGATCCAAAGGGGGTGCTGTACTCCCACCGCTCAACGGCGCTGCACTCGCTTGCCAGCCTGGCTAGCGACGTGCTGGCCATCGGAGAGCGCGACTGCGTTCAACCCGTGGTGCCCATGTTTCATGTCAACGCGTGGGGTCTTCCCTACACCTCCGTCCTCGCCGGCGCGGACATCGTCTTGCCCGGCACTCAGACGGCCCCCGACGAGCTGCTGGCGCAGATTGAGAACCACAGGGTGAGCATGACCGCTGGCGTCCCGACCATCTGGATGGGCGCGCTGCCACTGCTCCACAAGCACGATCTGAGCAGCCTGCGCATGGTGCTCTGTGGCGGTGCCGCTGTTCCGCAGAGCCTATCTGAGGGCTGGCGTGCGGCGATCGGTCTGCCGATCACCCAAGCCTGGGGGATGACCGAGACGAGCCCGATCTGCACGATCGCGACGCTGCGCCGTGAGCACGAGTCGTTGGCTGATGAACAGCGCGCCCGAGTGCGCGCGACGCAGGGACGGCCCGTGCCATTGTTCGACTTGCGCCTCGTCGACCCCGAAACAGGAGCGGAGCAGCCTTGGGACGGTTCCGCTGCGGGCGAGCTGCAGGCGTCCGGCCCGTGGATCGCTGCTGGATACCTCAACGGCTCCGGCCAGAGCGCCTTCACAGTAGACGGCTGGCTGCGGACTGGAGACATCGCCACCGTTGACCCCAGCGGCTACCTGAGCCTGGTCGACCGCACGAAGGATCTCGTGAAGTCCGGGGGAGAGTGGATCTCCTCCGTCGCGCTGGAGAACCACATCATGGCGCATGTCGCCGTCGTCGAGGCGGCCGTGGTCGCCAAACCCGACCCGCGCTGGTCTGAACGTCCCGTCGCCTTCGTCGTCGCACGCGAAGATGCTCAGATCACTGCAGACGACGTGCTGGAGCACCTGCGGCCGCTGGTGCCGAAGTGGTGGCTGCCGGACGAGGTGCACTTCATCGAGGCGCTGCCCAAGACCGGGACCGGAAAGTTCGCAAAGCGGATGCTGCGCGCCCGGTTCGACACCGGTGCGGTGGAGCAGAGCTAGCCACTGACCTGAGCCCCAAGCCTCAGGTGTGGTCTCCCGGTCACGCCCGAACATCGACCGCAGAAAGCACGGCATGCCTACCACCTCCTCCTCCACCGAGCCACGGAACGTGATCGTGATCGGGTCTGGTCCCTCCGGCTACACCGCCGCCGTGTAGACAGCGCGGGCCGGACTTGCCCCCGTCGTGTACGAGAGCTCAGTCACCGCTGTGGCGCACTGATGAACACAACCGACGTGGAGAACTTTCCCGGATTCCGCGACGGAATCATGGGTCCAGAACTCATGGACAGCATGAGGGGCCAGGCTGAGCGCTTCGGTGCCCAGCTGATTCCTGACGACGTGACCGAAGTCGACCTGACCGGCGAGGTGAAGGTTGTACGTACCGTCACCGAGGAGCACTACGCGAGGTCAGTGATCCTGGCGATGGGATCTGGCTACCGCAGGCTCGGCCTGCCCCGCGAAGACTCACTCTCGGGCCGAGGGGTGTCGTGGTGTGCGACATGCGACGGCCTCTTCTTTCGCGACAAACCAATCGTCGTTGTCGGGGGCGGTGACTCCGCGGTCGAAGAGGCTACGTTCCTGACCCGGTTCGGGTCCTCAGTAACACTCTTGGTCCGGCGCGACGAGCTGAGGGCGTCCAAGATCATGCAGGATCGCGCGTTCGCCGACCCCAAGCTCGAGATCGCGTGGAACTCGGCGGTGGTCTCCATCAACGGCGAGGACTCCCTCACGTCCCTCACCCTTGTCGACACCCGTACCGCTGAGAAGCGCGAGATCGAGGCAGCTGGCCTCTTCATCGCGATCGGCCACGACCCGCGTTCCGCCCTCGTCGCCGGGCAGGTGGAGCTCGACGAGGACGGGTACGTCGTCGTCACGCCAGGCACCACCGCGACCAGTATCAGTGGCGTGGCAAGTGTGAGGCGACCAGGTCTCGACGGCTGGGCGAGCCTGCCCCGCTGCGCGATCGGCTTCCCGGTGATGCTGGACTGGGCCGGAGCTCACGTGGCCTGTGTCTGCCCGCGCCCGTAGCGCCGGGCCGACTCTACTGAACGAGCCAGGCCTCACGGAGCCATTCGGAGGGCGCCGTCGAGCCGGATGACCACCCCATTCAGCATGGGGTTGGAGGCCACATGCAGAACCAGCTCGGCGAACTCGCGTGGACGCCCGAGCCGGTGTGGATGAGGAATCTGATCCAGGACCTGTTGTGAGGACTCCGGGTGAACGTGAGCAAGGATCGGAGTGTCGAAGATCCCGGGCGCGATGCTGACGACCCTGATGCGTCGAGACGCCAGATCGCGGGCGGCGGGCAGGGTCAGACTCGCCACTCCGCCCTTGGATGTCGCGTACGCGACGTGCCCCACAGGCGCCTCGAACGCCTCAGCGGACGCGGTGGTGACGACGACGCCACGCTCCTCGTCGACGACTTGGTTGTGTTGCATCCGTTCTGCGGCAAGTCTCAACACGTTGAAGGTGCCGACGAGGTTGACATCGATGATCGACTTGAACTCAGCCAGCGGAACTGCGGAGCCGGAGTGGTCAACGATTCGGGCAGGGTCTCCCAGGATCCCGGCACAGTGCACCACCAGCCGGAGTGGCGCGAGATCCGCAGCTGTGTCGAGGGCAGCGCGCACGTCCACCTCATCGAGAACATCACAAGTGACGGGCGTTACTCCGGCATCGGGCTGCGGGCTGAGGTCGGCGGCCACGACATGGAAGCCGGTGGCGGCGAGCAAGTGCGCTGTGGCGCGTCCGAGGCCCGAACCTGCCCCGGTGACCACAGCGGCGCGCGGGACAGGCGCCATCGCTGACTCCATTTCACGGCTCCGTTGCCGAATATGGCCGACTGGTCGGTAGTTGCTAGGGTGAGACTATCCAGTAAACCAACGCGGATTCACGCCCGGGAGCGACATGTCGGCACGGAGATCGACCGGAGCTCGGTCGGCAAAGCGTCAACGGCAGATCAGCGATGCTGCGGCCAAGTTGTTCAGAGCCAAGGGGTACGCCAACACCTCGATGCAAGACCTTGCAGACGAGGTCGGAATTCTCAAGCCGAGCCTATACTACCACATCCACTCCAAAGAGGATCTGCTGTACGAGATCTTCGCCGAGATCCATGAAGATGTTCAGAACATCATCACCGAGATCGAAGCTCGGGACGATCTCGATGACGCAGCGAAGTTGCGGCTGTGGGCACGGCTCCATGTTCGCCACGCGATCACCCATCAGGAGAAGATCGCTGTATTTTTCCAGGAGGTCGGATCGCTGAGCCCCGAGCGGATGGCGCCGATTATGGTGATGCGGCAGGCGTACGAGCGCTTCGTCCTGTCACTGATTCAGAGCGAGCAGCTCCGCGGTGAGATCGATCCTGCCCTAGACGCCAAGCAGTTGTCGCTGTTGGCCTTTGGCGTCCTCAATTGGATGCATACCTGGTATCAGCCTCGTGGCGCCGCCGGCGACGAGCGGCTCGCAGACCTGTGCGCAGACTTCATTGTGGGCGGACTCCAGAGCCTGGCTACGCAGGGCGAGAAGCGGTTGGCGCCCTAGACATATCGCCCGGGCCCTTTCGAGCTCGTTCTGCATCCTCGGCGAGCGCGTCCGAGTGCACGCCGGTGCGCCCGCACCAGCCCGGACAGGGCCTTACTCCGTCCGGGCTCGCAACGCCACGCGTACCCCATCCAGCCGCAGCATCCGGGAACTGCAACGGACGCGGCAGGAAGCACGTCATCGGGTGAGCCCTGTCCGGGTCGGGTCACCTCATGTTTGATCGTCGCATCAGGGTGTGCCCCAGGTGGATCAGCCGCTCGGCCTTCGTGCCGAGCCCGGCGGCGCCAGCACTGGCGGACTCGGGAGCGACCAGCCAGCGTTGGTGCACGCCTTGGATGATGATGGCGAGCCGCCAGTAGGCGAGCACCCGGTAGTACCCCAGGTGTGTCAGGTCCCGGCCCGACAGTGCGCCATACGTGCTGACAAGGTCCGCTTGGCGAGTGAACCCTGGCTCGAGGGTGAGGTTTTCGTCGGTGGCCGGGTGTACATCCGGCTGGTCCGGCCAGTAGGCGAGCAGAGTGCCGAGATCGGCGAGTGGTTCGCCGAGGGTGCACAGTTCCCAGTCCAGCACTCCGGTGACGGCCCCTGTACCATCGAGTAGCACGTTGCCCAGGCTGTAGTCGCCGTGAACGAGCCGATGTTCCTCCTGCGGAGGAACGTTCAGCGTCAGGAACGCGGTGATCTCTGCGACCTCGTCGTCGGCGGCGTTGCCGACGGCGGTCCATCGCCGCGCCCACCGGTTGATCTGACGCTCCGCATAGCTCTTGTGTGGTCCGATGTTGTCGAGACCGCAGGTCGCCGGATCGACGGCGTGAATCTGGGCCAGGCACGCCGCGAGGGCGGGGCCAACTCGGGTTCGGGCGTCCACGGACAGACGACGCACGTCGTTGAGGGAGTTCACCACGGTCCCAGCGAGGTGCTCCATCACGAGGAACGGCGCACCCGCCACGGATGCATCGCTGCAGATCGCCAGCGGTGCTGGCGCCGGAACGTCGGTGCCGGCGAGACTGGAGAGAATCTCAAACTCACGCCTCACGTACGCGACCGAGCCCTCCGACGAGCTTGGTGGATGGCGGAGTACTAGGTCGAGACCGGCGCCTTCGGTGGACAGTAGGTAAGTCATGTTCGAGTTGCCCTCGCCCAGCCGGCGTACCTCGACTTGGCGACCCACATCAAAGCCCTGGTCGCGGATCCACTGCTCGGCCGCCTCGACTTCGAAGGTCCCGGTCATGCGCCCTGCCCCGCGCGGGACCGGATCTCGTGGCGAGCGATGGCCATCCGATGCACCTCGTCAGGCCCGTCGACGATCCGCATGGTTCGCAGATGGGCCCAGAGCTCGGCCAGGATCGTGTCGTCGGAGACACCGGCGCCGCCGTGGATCTGAATGGCCTGATCGACGACTCGAAGGCCCACCTCGGGTGCGGCGATTTTGATCGCCGAAATCTTGGATGCGGCCTGCTTGTACCCGACGGTGTCCATCAGCCACGCCGCCTCGAGGGTCAGCAGCCGGACCATGTCGATGTCGATCCGTGCCTGCGCGATCCAGTCTCGCACGTTCGCGCGTTCGGCGATGCGCTCGCCGAACGTGGAGCGGGAGACAGATCGATCAATCATCATCTCAAGCGCTCGCTCGGCAGCGCCGACCGTTCGCATGCAGTGATGGATACGACCCGGCCCTAGGCGTCCCTGGGCAATGGCGAATCCGTCGCCCTCCTTGCCGATCAGGTTCGATGCCGGAACGCGGACGTTGTCGAACTCGATCTCCCCGTGGCCCTCGCGGTGCCGGTAGCCGAAGACCGGGAGGTTGCGCAGCACCGTGAGGCCTTCGGCGTCCATGGGCACGATGATCTGGCTTTGCTGGCGATGCCGAGGGCCGTCGTCGCTGGTGCGCCCCATGACGATCAGGAAGGCGCACCGCGGATCCAGAGCGCCGGAAGTCCACCACTTCCGGCCGTTGAGCACGTAGTCGTCACCATCGCGGACGAACCTCATGGCGATGTTCGTGGCGTCGGAGCTGGCCCGATCCGGCTCGGTCATGGCGAAGGCCGACCGAATCGTTCCGTCCAGCAGCGGAGCCAACCACTGGCTCTTCTGCTCTGCGCTGCCATACATCGCGAGCAACTCCATGTTGCCCGAGTCGGGCGGAGAGCAGTTACAAGCCTCAGAAGCGAGCACGCTCCGCCCCATGATCTCGGCCAGTGGCGCATACTCGCCCACCGTCAGTCCGGCGCCGAGCTCGGCGTCGGGGAGGAAAAGATTCCACAGTCCACGAGAGCGGGCCTCGACCTTGAGCTCCTCGAGAACCGGGGCCACGGCATGCGGATCACCGGCTTCAGCCATCTGAGCCGCGTAGACAGCCTCGCTCGGGTAGACACACTCGGCCATGAAGTCGAGCAGGCGCGCTCGCACCTGTGTCGCTCGTTCGCTGAACGAAAAGTCCATGTCCTGTTCCTCACTCTCCACTGGCCACTGAGGTCAACTCACAGAACCATAGCCTGACTAACAGGTAGTCTGAATTGAGAGGCGTAATCCTGGGTGGGACGAACCCGAAGAACCGCCGAGGCGCCGGTGGCAACCCGCGGCGCCGGCCAGGACCGGCACTGGCGCCGCCCAGGGCCGATGCGTTATTCTGACCGCCGGGTAGGTCAGAATAAGGAGGAGCTGGTGAGGGGAACGCGGTATCCAGAACCGCATGTCAGCGAGGCCTATCGCCGGAGCGGGGCTTGGGAAGGTCGTGTCCTCGCTGGCGCACTGGACGAGGCAGCGGAGAAGTGGCCTAGCCGGGTGGCCGTCGCTGACGCGCACGGCCAGTTGACGTTCGCCGAGCTACGTGGTGCCGCGGCCGGGCTGGCTCGGGAGATCGCCGACGCGGGTACGACCGCCGGCGATGTCGTCTCGGTGCAGTTGCCGAACGGCCGAGAGGCGCTCGCGTACGTGTGGGCAGCGCTCTCGCTCGGAGCCGTGGTCAATCCGATAGTGCCCATTTACCGGGGACACGAGCTCTCTCAGATTCTGGACGCATCTGCTCCCTCTTTCGTGGTGACGCCACTCATTCACCGCGGCTGTGACTACCGGCAGGTGTACGCGCAACTCTCGGTGTCGCCCAATACCGTGGTGCGCCACGTCGAGCTCGGCGCCGGTCTCGACACGGAGCCCGAGGCAGGACTCGACGCGCGGTCGGCGACGCCGTCGACGGTCGGGCCCGTCGGGGCCGACGACATTGCGCTTCTCCTCTACACGTCGGGAACCACAGCATCGCCGAAGGGCGTTCTCCACAGCCACAACACTTTGAGGTACGAGGTCTTCTCACAAGCCTCGGTCTACGAGCTGACCGAAGACGACGTTGTCTTCATGCCCTCGCCCGTCACTCACATCACCGGCTTCCTGTGGGGCTGTCTTGCCCCCGTGTTGTTGGGACTTCGCGTCGTGTTTCAAGATCGCTGGGACGCGGAGCAGGCGTGGCAGCAGATCCGGGATCACAAGGCGACGTTCACGATGGTCTCGGCGCCGTTCATCAGGGGCTTGAGCGAGTCCCCGTCGGCGCCGAGCAGGCGGCTGAGCCACATCCGAATCGTTGCCTGCGGGGGTGCGGACATGAGTGCGGAGCTGATCGCGTCGGCTCAAGCAAGGATCGGCCCGACCTACCGACTCTACGGAGCATCGGAATGCCCGTCGGTGGTCGCCAACTGGCCGAATGGTCCAGACCGTCAACGGGAAGTCAGCGACGGATATCCGTTCGGGGCGACGATGGTCAAGGTGATCGACGACGACCAGATTCGGCTCCCCGCAGGCACCGAGGGAGAGATCGTATGGCAGGGACCCGACATGTTCTTGGGCTATCTCGACGCCGATCAGAATGCTGGTGCGTTCACCTCTGACGGCTTCGGACGAAGCGGTGACCTCGGAGTGCTGGACCCAGACGGGTCGCTGCGGGTATCGGGGCGATTGAAGGACATCATCAACCGGTCCGGTGAGAAGTTCAGTGCCCGCGACATCGAGGAGGTGCTCCTCGCCCACCCGGCGGTCATCGACGTGGCCGTCGTCGCATCGCCCGATGCCCAGACCGGCGAACGCGTGTGCGCCTACGTCATCCCGGCGGGGGAGGGGCCGACGCTTCTCGACCTGCGTGAACACCTGCTCCGTCGGGGCCTGGCGCTGCAGAAGGTCCCTGAGCGGTTGGTCGTGGTGCGTGAACTTCCGCGAACCCCCAGCGGAAAGATTCAAAAGAGCGTGCTCCGGGAGTGGGAGTGGACGCCGGACAACGCCACCGCGAGGCAGAGCCAGAGAGTCGAGGAAAGAACGAGATGAGTTCACAGTACGAGTACCTGACGGTCGACGAGGTCTCCTCGGGTGTAGCGGTGGTGACGCTGAACAGGGGAGCGGTCAACGCGATCAGCGAGGACATGTTCGACGAGATTCGGGCATTCTTCGAGGATGTCGGTCACGACGACGGGCTCAACGCCGTCGTGGTGACCGGGGCCGGTGACCGCGCCTTCTCGGGCGGCAACGACCTGCACGAGTTCCTCGAGCTCTCTCCCGACAACGGCGACAAGCGCATGGCCCGGGTTTGGCGGTCACTCAAGGCCATCTACGACGCGAGCATCCCAGTCATCGCGGCGGTCAACGGCCCCGCCCTGGGATCGGGCTTCGCGATCGTGTCGTGCGCCGACCTGGTCGTGGCGAGCGATCGCTCGACCTACTGCCTCCCCGAGCTCAATGTGGGAGTGCTCGGTGGAGCCAAGTTTGCCGCTCGCATGCTGCCGGAGCAGGCCATGAGGCGAATGCTGTTCACCGCAGATCCCGTCAGCGCCGAGGACATGGTCCGTTGGGGAGCGCCGTTCGAGGTGGTCCCGCACGATCATTTGCGGACCCGGGCGATCGATCTGGCGAGCCACATCGCCGACAAGGGCAAGAACGCAGTCAGGCTTGCCAAGAGCGCCATGAACGGATGCGAGCCGCTCGGCCTGTTCGACGGCTACGCCCTCGAGCAGACCTACACCGTCCGCATGTCCGGACTGCCCGAGGCCAGAATCGCTACCCAGGCAACGATGGACCGACTGGCCGCGAACAAGCTCCAGTCTGCCGAGAGCCGGTAGCAGGAGTACAGACGCAACAGGAGTCTAGTGGGAGTGCCGTCATGACAGACCTTGCGGGAGCCCGTGCTCTGGTCACGGGCGCGGCTTCTGGCATCGGACTTGGCATCGCGCGGGCGTTGCTCGACCGTGGCGCAGCGGTGGCGGTGGTTGACATCGACGCCGAAGCCGTCGAGGCTGCCGTCGACCAGCTCGGCGAGCGAGGAACGGTGTCCGGCTTCCGGGCCGATGTCTCCGAACTCGACGAGTTCGAGGCGCTGCGAGAGGACGTCGAGCAGCGACTCGGGCCTGTTGACATCCTTGCCAACAACGCGGGGTCACTTACAACGCCGAGCCATTGTGGGCATCGCCGCCCGCGATGGTGGAGTGAAGCTTCGCGGTCAACGTGATGGGCGTGGGCGTATCGGTTGCAGGCTCGCGCCCGGAGCCGTAGCCACCGATATCGCCGAGTCCGGCAGGAGCCGGCCTGGACGGTTCGGCGGGCCGACGTCCGGGACGTCACGTTCGGGCGTTGCCGCGTTGATCTCCGGCGGGATGGACCCACGACTGGTCGGTGAGCACGCCGTCCACGCCATCGAACACGACAGGTTCTTCGTCTTCACCCACCCCGAGCTGAGCGGCCTCGTCACTGAACGCCACGGGACGATCATGATGGGCCTCGAAGAGTCCGCTGCCTACGTCACGCGCTACCAGGCACACGAGGTCGACGGCGACTCGATCCATCCCGACCATCGCTCATCATCCGCGCGAGGCTAGCCCCCGAGAATCTCGCCGCCCGAGAAGGAGGAGTATCACCATGCTGGTGACGCGACTTGAGGAATACGCAGCGAAGTATAACCACGTGAAGCTGGAACGCGACGACCTCGGGATTCTCGTCGCGACGATGCACACCGACGGACACGACCTGGTGTGGGGACACGATCCCGAGGAGGAGCTGGCATCACTGTGGGAAGACATCGCCCGGGATCCCGAGAACCGCGTCGTCGTCCTCACAGGCTCAGGCGAAACGTTCATCGACAAGGAAGGCTTCGGCGGCATGTCCGTCACGCCCGAGATGTGGCACCGGATCCACTTCACCGGTCGCCGCCTCATCATGAGCCACCTCGACATCGAGGTCCCCATGATCGCCGCCATCAACGGCCCGGCAACCATCCACTCGGAGATCGCGCTGCTGTGTGACATCACCCTTGCTGCCCAGACGGCGGTGTTCGCCGATCATCCGCACTTCTCGAACGGCCTAGTCCCGGGCGACGGCATCCAGGTGATCTACCCCCTGCTGATGGGCTTCAACCGGGGCCGCTACATGCTGCTCACCGGACAACACATTCCCGCTGACGAGGCTCTGAGCCTCGGCCTTATCAACGAGGTCCACACCTCGGCGGACCTCATGCCACGTGCCATGGAACTTGCCCGCCAACTCGCCGCAAAGCCCAACCTCACACTGCGCTCGACACGGAACCTGTTCAGCCAGCAGATCCGCCGAATGTTCCAAGACAACGTGGGCTATGGCCTCATGGCCGAAGGCCTGGCCGCCATGGACTACTGGCCGAGCGACGATCTCGGCAACTGACCGACTTCATAAGAACGCACGGCAACGAGGCGCCACCTCGTGCACGCATCACAGCCTTCGAGCGGCCAGGTCAACTCGCGAAACGGCTGTGAGGGCGATGGGCAGAGTCCGTGGATAGGCACAAGGCAATGGTGGATTGGACGCACACCATGGAGGACTCATGACGAACGTGGCCGTGATCGGCGGTGGCTTCATGGGAGCAGGCATCGCAGAGGTCAGTGCCCGAGCCGGACACGATGTGGTCATAGTGGAGTCGCACGACGCCGCGGCGAAGACGGCGCTCGGCAGACTGGAGACGTCGCTGCGGCGCGCCGAGGCGAAGGGCAGGATCGAGTCCGCTGCCGCATTGCTGGCAAGGGTCCGCGTCGAAACCGACCTCGGATCGGTCGCCGGCCGAGAGCTCGTCGTCGCGCCGGTGTCGCCCCAGCTCTTGGAGATGGTCGGGTACGTCTCCTTCGCCTGGTCGAGGAGGCGGATTCCCAGGGCGTTCTCCGACAGGCCGGCGGCGGTGACGGTCACGGCGAGGATGAGACCGATGGTGTCGGTGAGGATGCCGCGCTTCCGGCCGACGATCTTCTTCGCGGCGTCCGTTCCCTGGCTGGTCACGGGCACGTTGGTCGAAGTTTTCACGCTCTGGGTGTCGATCACGGAAGCGGTCGGCTCGGGCTTGCGCCCCTCCTTCACCCGCGCCAGTCCGGTCAGGTCGTAGTTGAGCTGGGCGAAGATTCCCTCGTCGCGCCAGGCGGCGTAGTCGGCATAAACAGTGCCGTGTGGCTTTGTAAGTGAGTTTCGGGCTCTGGCACAGATCTTGGGGAGGTGTTACGGCGAGTGATATTGCCGTTCGATTCGGAGGCGTCGCAGAGCTGTCAGCCGGGAGCCAGCCCGTACTCGCGGGTGCCCCGGTGCGGGTGTGCGATCGGCTCCGCTCCCGGACGTGGTAGCCGGGCCCGGCGCTCGCCACCGTGCCCGCGCCCCGGGCTGCTTTGGCTCAGCCCAGTGGGTTCATCAGGGCGGTGACATAGGCATTCAGCCGCTCCTCCACGGCCCGCGTCGTCAGCTCTGTCCTCCCTGCCTCCCGCCATGGCTGCGCCACCTGCTGCACTTCTTCTGAGCACGTCAGCGCGTCCCGGACCTGCCAATACAGCCGCTCGCTCGCGGCCGCGGCCAGCACCCCGCCGGCCTCCTCATACTCCTCAGCGAACCGCAGCCCCCACGCCAGCACCTCGTCATGCAACAGCGCTTGCTCGCGCCTGCCGATAGGTATCTGACCGGCCCAGCTATCGAGAGCCCTGGCCAGCGGACAGGAGAAGCGGTCGCGCGTGCAGTCGACTGCGGCGGCTACCGCTGTCCACTGGCTGACGCCGGGGATGTGCCGCAGGGCAGCGGTGTACTTCAGACCCCCTGCGCTGGGTCGGGTGGGCACATCGTCTCGTGCTGACACCCCGAGCCGGTAGGCCGGTGTCTCCCGAGCCCTGCTCTACCGTCACTTCGACAGCAAGCACGCCCTTTTCGCAGCCGTCTACCAACAGGTGGCGGACCAGCTGCTCGCCGAGACGCGGTTCGACCCTGCCGACTCTCTGGTGGAGCAGCTCATCCAGGGTATGGACATCCATCTCGACTACTTCGTGGCGAACCGAAACGCTGTCCTCGCCGCAAACCGGGTCCTCGCGGGCGACCCGGTGATCCAGACGGTCATGACGAATGAGCTGGACGCGCTCCGTACGCGGCTCCTGGCCGTACTCCCACTCGCGGACGAGAGCGCCCGCGAGGCCGTGTCTGGAGTCCTGAAGAGCTGGCTGGTCTTCGTCCAGGTCCTCTGTGTCGACTGGCTCACCCACGAGGCCTGTACCCGCACCCAGCTGCGCGACGTCTGCATCGGCGCGGTTCTCGGCGCGCTCCGACCGCTACTGGCCGAAGACCCTGTCCTCGACTGGCGGCCGCAAGAGTCCGGCGCGGTTGCCCACGATCTGCCGCACCACAAGGCGTAGGGAGCCCGATTGACTGCTGGCGGGCCGGGCTCGAACGTTTAGCTGGGGAGGCTGACGCTGCCGGTGGGGAATCGCGTGACGTTGCACACGTGATTCACGTTCGGTCTCACAGGTGGAGCTTTCCTTGCGCCACCACAGCCGTATCGGCAGTGGTCGAATCCCCCCTCGGACACGTACTGATGGCCCACGGGCTTCATGAGAGTGCTGGTCGAGTCTCATTTCGGCCAGCACTTTGTGTTTCCCAGAGTCGTAGGTGGGGCCTTCCCCGTGATCGTGGACACCGGTTGTCATGCGGCGGTGGCCAGCGTAGTTGATCGCTGTTCGTAGGTGATCGGGCTGATCTGGCCGAGGCGGGAGTGCCGTCGGCGGGTGTTGTAGCGGGTCGCCCAGCGGAAGACCGCGAGGCGGGCCTCACTGGCCCCGTTCCACCGCTTGCGGCCCTGCAGCGTCTCGCGCTTCATGGTCGCGTTCAGACTCTCCGCGGCGGCGTTGTCCGCACTTGTGCCGACCGCGCCGCGTGATCTGGTCACGCCCAGCTCCGAGCAGACCTGGGCAAACTCCTTCGACACATATTGCGCCCCGTTGTCGCTGTGAAATATCGCCCCGCGCAGACCGTCCCCGCCGCGGGCTCTCGCTGCGGCCCTGAGCGCGTCGGTGACCAGCGAGGTCCGCATGTGGTCGGCGATCGACCAGCCCGTCAGGCGTTTCGAACACAGGTCCAACACCGCTTGCCAGATAAAGGAATTGACCGTTGCCGATCGGGAGATAGGTGATGTCTCCCACGTATTTGGTGTTCGGTTCCTGGGCAGCAAAGTCTCGCTGGAGCAGGTCCGGCACCGGTGTCGCCGACGGCTCGGGAATGGTGGTGCGGACCTTCTTGCGCAGGTGCAGCCCGACGATGCGGAACTTGCGCATGACGCGCTCGACCCGCTGGTGATTGACCCGCCGGCCGGAGTCCTTCAGCTCGGCGGTGACGCGCGGAACTCCGTAGGTGCCGTCCGATTCCTGATGGATCCGGTTGATGTGCTCAGCGAGCTCGGCATCCGCCCTCGCCCGGCCGGCCCGCGCGGATGCGCCGGCCAGCCACCGGTAGAAGCCGGACCGCGAGACCGCGAGTATCCGGCACAGCCGCTTGACGCCGAAGGCCCCACGGTGATCCCCGACGAACTGGAAGCGGCTGCTCACCAGCTGGTCCCGGCCGCAAAATACTTCGCGGCCCTCCGCAGGATCTCCCGCTCGAGCTCGAGTTCCTTCACCCGCGCCCGCAGCTGCCGGTTCTCCTTCTCCATCGCGGTGGCCTCCACCGCCCCGGGCCGGGCGGCCTGCTCGGCATCCCGCACCCACGCGCGGAGCGTCTCGTGGTTGACGCCCAGGTCCTTGGCCACCGACGCGTACGTCCCACCCGGGCTCGAGTGATACAGCGCGACGGCATCGGCCCGGAACTCAGACGAGTACTTCGACGTCCCCAACGGGAACTCCTGTCCTATGGATCATCACGATCCAATGATCAGGGTGTCCACGATCAAGGGGGAACGCCCCGCCCGCCCCACCACCCTCCTCCTGCCCGGCATCGGCACCATCGAGGAGCTCAAGCGGGCCTACGCGCTCGGCGTGCGCTCGGTGCGGGTCGCCACACACTGCACCGAGGCCGACGTCTCGGCCCAACACATCGCCACCGCCCGCGAGTTGGGCATGGACGTCTCCGGCTTCCTGATGATGAGCCACATGGCCGACGCCAGGACGCTCGCCGCCCAGGCCAAGCTGATGGAGTCCTACGGCGCCCACTGCGTCTACGTCACCGACTCCGGCGGCCGCCTGATGATGGACGGCGTACGCGAACGGATGCGCGCTTACCGGGACGTCCTCGACCCGGCCACCGAGATCGGCATCCACGCCCACGAGAACCTCTCGCTCGCCGTCGCCAACTCCATGGTCGCCGTCGAGGAGGGCGTGACCCGCGTCGACGCCTCCCTCGCCGGCCAGGGCGCGGGCGCCGGCAACTGTCCCATCGAGCCGTTCGTCGCGGTCGCCGACCTCAACGGCTGGGAGCACGGCTGCGACCTCTTCGCCCTGCAGGACGCGGCCGAGGACCTGGTCCGCCCGCTGCAGGACCGCCCGGTCCGCGTCGACCGCGAGACCCTCACGCTCGGCTACGCCGGGGTCTACGGCTCCTTCCTCCGCCATGCCGAGACGGCGGCCGAGCGCTACGGCATCGACGTCCGCACCATCCTCGTCGAGGTCGGCAAGCGCGGCCTCGTCGGCGGCCAGGAGGACATGATCGTCGACGTGGCGCTGGGGCTCGCAGCCGCGAGCTGACACCACGTACGAACAGGGCCGGGAGGGCGCGAGCTCCCGGCCCTGCTCGGCGTGCCTGTGCAATGGACGATGCCTGGCTAGCCAAATGGCTTGCCGGGCCTCGCAGTTGGGGAACATGCCCACCGCTCTGACGGCCTACCGCCCGGCGTCAGCCGCGGCGGACGGCAGTGAGACGGTGCTCGACACCCTCGGGCACCATGCGGCGCGGAACGTGCCCGTGGTGGTCAAGGAGATCTTGGTGACCGACGATGCGGTGGCCCTCACGGCGCGGACGGTGGCGCGGGAAGCACTCTGGTGAGCCCCTCCCCGCCGTACGGCCGCAGCTCCGGCAGGACGACCTCGGGCCGCCTCGCCGCCCGCATCACCGGTGCCTTGCCCGTGCCGCGCGCCATGCCGTTTCTCCTTCGCCGGCGAGGCCCTCGGAAACCCGTATTCGTATCCGTATCCGCCTCGCCTCGCCTCGCCTCCCATGCTGCACCCCGGGTCTGACAACGCCTTGACCTCAAGTCAGCTTGAGGTCGTTGAGTTGTGGCACAGCGCGCACCCACGCACCCACGCACCCCATGGAGCCCACCATGCACGCGATCCGTCAGTACGCCTTCGGCCCGGCCGAGAACCTGCTGTACGAGAAGGCCGAGGACCCGCACCCCGGGCCCGGCCAGGTCCGGATCGCGGTCGCTGCGGCCGGTGTCCACATGGTCGACACCCTCCTCCGGCAGGGCATCCAGCGCGGCCCCATGCCACCCCCCGAGCCGCCCGCGACCCCCGGTCGCGAGGTCGCCGGTACCGTCGAGGCCCTCGGGGACGGCGTCGACGACACCTGGCTCGGCCGGCGCGTCGTCGCCCACCTCGGCGCGACCCCGGCCCACCCCGGCTACGCGGAACTGACCGTCGCGGACGCCTCCTCGCTGCACCCACTCCCCGACGGCCTGCCCGCGGACCAGGCCGTCGCCATGATCGGTACGGGCCGCACTGCCCTGGGCATCGTGGAAGTCGCCGCCCCCACCGCCGAGGACGTAGTCCTGGTCACCGCCGCAGCGGGCGGCCTCGGCACCCTCTTCGTCCAGGAGGCCCGCCACCCTGCACCATGAGGGTCTGGCGCCGCCGCTCCTCCTCCAGGGTGCGCAGCAGCTCGGAGTGCGTCAGCTCGGCGGTGGCGTCCCGGACGATGCCGATGATCCGGTACGGGTCGCCGTCCCCGTCCCGCAGGATGCGGCCCTGGGTGTGCGTCCAGCGGCGCTGCCCGTCGCGGCAGCGCAGCCGGAAATAGGCCCCGTACGACGGCAGCCCATCCCGCAGCGCCTCGCTGACGGCGGCGTCGAGCCGGGCGCCCTCCTCGGGCGGCACGCGCACCGACAGGGACATGGGGTAGCCGTCGTACTCGTCCGCCCGGAGATCGAACACCGCCAGCCCGGCCTCGTCGAGGTGGAAGGTCCCGCGGTCGAGGTCCCAGTCGGAGCTGCCCATCTGGTTGAGCGCGAGCGCGGCGTCCGGGCGAACTCCTCCGCGTCCGGGGCGTGGTGAGGGGTCGCACCTGCCTGCCGATGCGGTTCCGCCATCTCCGCGCTCCGATCCGTGATGGGGGCGAGCGCCGGCCCGAAGCCTTACCGGTACATCTTGGACACGAGGATAGCCAAGGGGCGATTTCCCCGACACCTCCCCAGGCGGCTCGCAGGCCGCCCCCGGGTCCGCCGGGGCCGGAAATGAAGAAACCGCAGGCCACCTGGGGTGAACCTGCGGTTCTCGCAGAGCCGACTGTCGGGCTCGAACCGACGACCTTCGCTTTACAAGTGGGATCGAATCCTTGCCGGACGGTGCCTGACGCTGCCGCGTGGTGCTGTCTTACCTGATCAGCGCCACGCGGCTTCGCAGCCGATCCCGCTCATGACACCTCGTACCGGACCGTCCGCTCACGCATCGCGCACGCATGAAAGGGGTGTGCGTGCGGGCTCGCTGCGGCACACGTGAGGAACAACTGGTTCCGCAGGGACGCCTGTCTGCGGACGAGTGTCGCCGTCGTCGAGACCGAAGGAGTTACAGCGCCTTGTACATGATGTACAGCCCGACGAGCCCGTGCCGGGGGTGTTCGTAGGCCTGCGGCACCGTGGCCAGGATCGTAAAGCCGAGGGAGGTCCACAGCGGTACGGCCGGGTTGGTCTCGACGACGGCGTTGAACACCATGCCCCGGTAGCCCTGGACCTTGGCCTCGGTCAGGACATGTTCGGCGAGGGCGCGGCCGATGCCGCGACCCGCATGGTCGGGGTCGACCATGAAGCCCGCGTTGGCGATGCGGGTGGCGGGACCGCCATAGTTCGGGGTGAGGTAGGCCGAGCCGACCACCGCTCCGTCGGCGTCCTCGGCGACATACACGCGCTTGGCGGCATTCATCCACAGGGACCGGGCCGCCTCCTCGGAGGTGTCTCGGTCCCAGGCGTACGTCTCGCCGGCGGCGACGATGCGGTGCCAGAAAGGCCAGATCCTCGGCCAGTCCTCGACCAGGCTGCACGGCGTGATCGCCGCCCTGCGCACAAGCCATCCCGATGTGGACCTCCATCTGTACGCGGCCGGTACCGCGGAGTGCGTCGACGGGTTGCGGTCCGGACGCCTTGACGTGGCGCTGAGGAACAGGCCGACTTCCCCGATGTGACCGCCATGCTGATCGCCCACGCGCCGCTCGCCCTCGTCTGCGCTTCCAGCCACCCGCTCGCCGCACCTATGCACGCAGCAACGTGGGCGGAGCTGACGGCGGAGAGCTTTCTTCCTGCTGGGGCGCAAGCCGCGAAGATTCTCGTCATGGACCTCGAGGACGCGGGCTGCCGGGCGCGGTTCCTGATCCGGGACCGGGACGGGAAGTTCCCCGCCCTGTTCGATGCGTTCCTCAAGGATGCGGGGATTGAGATTGTGCTCATTGGCGTCCAGATGCCGAGAATGAACTCGCTTATGGAGAGGTGGGTGCAGACCTGCCGGCGCGAGCTGCTGGACCGCACGTTGATCTGGAATCAGCGGCATCTGCTCCATGCCCTGCGGGAGTTCGAGCGGTTCTACAACTCCCATAGGCATCATCAGGGCATCGCGAACGCCCGCCCGCTGCATCCATTGCCCACGCCGATCATTCGATCCGGGCGAGATCGCCCGCCTCGACACACGCCGCCGCGATCGCCTCGGCGGCATTCTCCACGAGTATGAACGTGCCGCGTGACCTGCGCGGACGAGGTTATCGGCATGGGCAACCTGCCCCGCGGCCGGCGTCGATGTGCTTGGGAAGCGCGGACGCTCAGGTCCGACATGCGGAGTCCCGATCCGGTTCATAGCCGCGGCTCTCCTCTGGAGCCTCGAGTCGACAAGCCGAGTGATGCTGTGCGATCACCTGGGCCTCAAGGCCGACGTCGACCGGGATCGGGAGCTACCGACACCGCGCGTGATGGCAGAGTTGTATCGGCCGATTCACCGCGTTTCACCTTGAGGTGTAAAGATGGTTATGAATTGCGCAATGAAGGGATCATTTGGCCGACTGGTATTCGCCACGCCGTCGGTTCTCCGGCCTCCCCCGCGATCAGCACAAGTCTGCGGGCTCGGAACGCGGGTCGGGGATTCGACGTGAGGACGAGCGCGACGAGCGTCAGAGGAGCCATCCTGTGCGACAGCGCTTCCGGGGAGGCGGCATGAGGCACCCGAGAACGACCGCAGGCTCCGGGTCGGGACTGCGCTCCCTGCTGAACCTGCGCAGCGCCGCCGGACAGGTGTTCGTTCTGCAGGTCGTGATCGTGGTGCTGCTGGTCGCGGCCGCGGTGACGGCCCTGGTGCTCCAGGCGGAGCGTGACAGTACGCGGGAGGCCCGGCAACGGTCGGTGACCGCAGCCGAGGCGTTTGCGAACGCCCCGGGCACGGTCCAGGCGCTGGACAGCCGGGATCCGACGGCAGCGCTGCAGCCGCGCGCCGAAGCGGCCCGGAAGCGGGCCGGTGTCGACTTCGTCGTCGTCATGAACAGGGACGGGATCCGCTATACGCACCCCGACCCGAAGCAGATCGGGAAAAAATTCGTCGGCACCATCAAGCCGTCGTTGGAAGGCCGCATCACCATTGAGCGGGCAGGCGGGCCGCCCGTGCCCGCGGGCAAAGAAGCGGCTGTTCAAGCGGTGGTCCCGGTCACTGACGCCCACGGCTCGGTCGTCGGCCTGGTGTCCGCCGGGCTCGTGGTCCAGAACGTGACCGGTCTCCTCGAACAGCAGCTGCCGATCATCTTCGGCACCGGCGCGGCCGCGCTCGCACTGTCCACCACCGGGACGGCCCTGGTGTCGAGACGATTGCGCCGGCAGACGCACGGCTTGGGCCCGGCGGAGATGACCCGGATGTACGAGCACCACGACGCGGTGCTGCACGCGGTGCGGGAAGGGGTGCTGATCACCGGCGGGGGCGGACGAGTGCTGCTGGCCAACGACGAGGCGCGCCGGCTGCTGGACCTACCGACGGACACCGAGCGGCGGCGGGTCGGGGAACTGGGCATGGAAGCGGGCATGGCCGAGCTGCTGGCGTCGGGTGAGGCGGTCACGGACTCGGTGCACCTGGCAGGAGACCGGCTGCTGGCCGTGAACATCCGATCCACCGCCCCGTACGGCGGGCAGGCGGGCAGTGTGGTGACCCTGCGGGACACCACCGAGCTGGCGGCGGTCTCCGGACGGGCGGAGGTGGCGCGGGAACGGCTGAAGCTGCTGTACGACGCGGGAGTCCGGATCGGGACGACGCTGGATGTGGTGCGCACGGCGCAGGAGCTGGCGGAGGTGGCGGTGCCGCGGTTCGCCGACATCGCCGTCGTGGATCTGCTGGATGCGGTGGTGCGGGGGCAGGAACCGGCGCGGGAGACCTGGGGGCAGATGCGACGCACGGCGATCAGCGGCGACCAGGAGACGCTGCCGCTGTACCGGCTGGGCGAGACGATCACGTTCGTGCCGACGTCGCCGCCGATGCGGGCGCTGGAGCACGGACGGGCCGTGCTGGAGCGGGACCTGCGGCAGGCGACGGGCTGGCGGGAGCAGGATCCGGACCGGGCGCGGAGGATGCTGGAGTACGGGCTGCATTCGCTGGTGACCGTGCCGTTGCAGGCGCGGGGCGTGGTCCTGGGCATGGTCAATTTCTGGCGGGCCGGGGATTCGCCCGCCTTCGAGGAAGAGGACCTGTCCTTCGCGGAAGAGCTGGCCGCGCGGGCGGCGGTGGCCATCGACAACGCCCGGCGGTTCACGCGCGAGCACACCATGGCGGTGACGCTGCAGCGGAGCCTGCTGCCGCGGGCACTACCGGAGCAGGACGCGCTGGAGGTGGCCTGGCGGTATCTGCCCGCGGAGGCTGGAGTGGGCGGGGACTGGTTCGACGTCATCCCGCTTCCCGGCGCCCGGGTGGCGCTGGTGGTCGGCGATGTGGTCGGCCACGGGCTGCACGCGGCGGCCACCATGGGACGGCTGCGCACCGCCGTGCACAACTTCTCCGCCCTGGACCTGCCGCCCGACGAACTGCTCGGACACTTGGACGAGCTGGTCAGCCGTATCGACAGCGAGGAGAGCACCGCGGAAGGCATGGAGGACCGGGAGAGCGTGGGGGTGACAGGAGCGACGTGCCTGTACGCGATCTACGACTCGGTCACGGGGCTGTGCACGATGGCGCGGGCCGGGCACCCGGGCCCGGCAGTGGCGTGCCCGGACGGGACGGTCACGTATCCGGACGTGCCTGCCTCCCCTCCACTCGGCCTGGGCGGCCACCCCTTCGAAACCCTCGAGCTGCGCCTGCCCGAGGGCTCGCAACTGGTGCTGTTCACCGACGGGCTGGTGGAGGACCGGGACCAGGACATCGACATCGGGCTGGATGTGCTGCAAGCGGCGTTGGAGGGGGCGGCGGGGCGCACTCCGGAGGAGACGTGTCAGGCCGTGATCGACGCGACGCTGCCCGCGCATCCGTCCGACGACATCGCACTGTTGGTGTTCCGGGCCCGGCTGCTCGCGCCGTCGAAGGTGGCGGACTGGGAGGTGCCGTCGGATCCGGCCGGGGTGGCGCCGGTACGCGCGCAGTGCGGGGCGCGACTGAGGGATTGGGGGCTGGAGGAGATCGGGTTCGCCACGGAGCTGATCCTCAGTGAGTTGATCACCAATGCGATCCGGTACGGGGCGCCGCCGATCAAGGTGCGGCTGCTGCACGACCGCAGCCTGATCTGCGAGGTGTCGGACGGCAGCAGCACCTCCCCGCATCTGCGACGGGCGGCGCCCACGGACGAGGGCGGGCGCGGGCTGTTCCTGGTGGCGCAGTTCGCACGGCGGTGGGGGACTCGGTACACACCGGGTGGCAAGGTCATCTGGACCGAACAGCCGCTCCACGACGGCGAGGCTGCCGCTACGGGTGGTACGCCGACCGACGTCCTCCTCGACCAGTTCGACGACCCCACCCTCTGAAGGACCTACTCGGGCGCGATCAAGCGGTGGCCTGGGGACGTGCGCTCAGCCTCGTCGAACACCGCCTTGAAGTGGCGGTGACGTCCGTGGTGGAGAAGCGTCTGGGCGCTCTGCCTGTCGCTGCCGAGTTTCTGCGCCGGCTGGATGTCGCCGGAATCGTCGACGGGGTGTGTCCGGGTGGCGCGAGTGCGCTGGTGATGCACGGGCAGGTGATCGAGGCGTTGGTGGCCAACCGGCTGACCTCGCCCGCGCCGCTGGTGCGGGTGGAGGACTGGGCCAGGTGCTGGGCGGTGGAGGAGGTTTTCGGGATCGGACCCGGTCTGCTCAACGGTGATCGTCTGGCCCGGGCGCTGGATGCGATCGCTCCGCACCTGGAGAACCTCGCGGGCACGGTCAGGGCGCGGGCGATCGGTGACTTCGGGATCGATGTGGCCCGGATGCACTGGGACATGACCAGCATGTCCGTGCACGGGGCCTTCCCGGTTGAGGGGCAGGACGAGGACTTCCCCGTCATCGGCTACGGGCGTCCCAAGGATCGGCGTTCGATCTGAAGCAGGTCCAGGCCGGGCTCGCGGTGTCGGCCGACGGCGGCATCCCGCTCCATGCCCGGGTCTTCGGCGGTGGTGCGGCCGAGGTCGGCCATGTTGTCGGCGCGATGAAGGACCTGCGGGCCCTGGCCGGTGAGCGCGGCTTCCTGATGGTCGCCGACTCCAAACTGGTGTCCTACGCCAACGTCTGTGCCCTGCTGGCGGCCGGGGTTCACTTCATCGCCCCGGCCCTGGCCGCGCAGGAGGACGAGGTCTATGCCGCTCTCGATCTCGCGCAGGCCACCGTCGTGGACTGGACGCCGGACCGGGTGGCGGGCAAACCCGCCGCGCCGCGCGAGACCTACCGTGCTGGAGGACACCCACACCCTAACCGGGCCCCGTAAGAGCGATCCTCCGCTCACCATGCGACGGATCCTGGTCCACTCCACCGCGAACGCCGCCGGCCAGCAAGTCGCCCGGGACAAACGCCTGGCCAAGGCCGCAGAGGACCTGAACAAGCTAGCTCACCGCCGCGGCCGGCGGACGCCACTACAAGACCCGGGAGAAGATCGTCACCCGGACGGGTGTCCTACGGCACGCGACGAGCGGCCAACCCGACCGCGTCCCGCTACCCCTATGCAAGTCGGCGGTTCACTCATCCAGCTCAGCCGCCAGCTGCTGGGCATCCGCACGACGGGCACCGACCAGTTCAGCCCACGCATCCTGCAGCTGTACCTCGACGGCCCTCTCGTCCCGTACCGGCCTGAACTGGCAATCATGCCTGGCTGTCAGAGTGGTTGCTGACCGCCCGCAGGGCCCCCTGCAGTCGAGACACCAGGCGGTCTACGATCGCCGGCCGGTAGTTGGCCCGGGTGATGGCGAGGATTTCCCGTGACGGTTGGCCTACCGAAGGGGGGAGCTGGACACGGAAGATGCGGCCTTCATCGATAGACGCCTGGACGGTCATCGCCGGCAGTAGACCGATGGCCAGGCCCGCTTCGATCAAGGCGACTGCGGCATGGCTGTCTTCGGTCTCGAAGGGCATGTGCGGTGCCATCCCCAGCGGGTGTGTCATGCGATACACCATGCGCGTGTCCGCGTTCGCGGGGAATCCGCCGACCCAGTTGTGATGCAGACACTCTTCGAGCGTGCGGCTGGCCGGGGCGCCGTTGCTGACCACGTAAAGAGGCTCCCGGCCGAGGAGCCTGACAGTCCACCCATCGTCTCTACCAGGCGGGTCCTCCGGGAGATACCGGTAGGCGAGGAGCAGGTCGATGTCCCCGTTCTTGAGCATGGGCAGACCACGGGGGGTCTCCATCTCAACGATGTGGACGTTGATGCCCGGTTCTGTGTCGGCCAGATCTCTCAGGACGCCAGGCAGTAGAAATGTCATGGCAGTCGGGAATGTGCCTATGCGGGCCTCGGCGACCTCCGAAGCGGCGACCTGCTCAGCCGCGTCCTGGTATGTCGCGGTGGCGACGAATAGCTCACGGATGGCGCGTTCAAGGGAGCGACCGGCGGCAGTCGGCGCGATTCTTCGCCCGGGTTTGCGCGCCAGGAGTTCAACCCCCATGGATCGTTCCACCTTCGAGACCGGTGCAGAGCACGACGCCGGTTTCAGTTGTCTTTCCGGCGGATGGGAACTTGCATCTCCTGGAGATTGGGCTTCAAGCAATCCAGCTTTCGCCATATCGCGCGGGCCTCCCAGCGCACCGTCCCAGACAACTGAACCCGACCGCTGTTTTTCTGACATGCTGTTGTCCCCTTCACCTTTCGGATCCAGGTAAGTCATCAGGCCCAGGAACCTCCTTCCAAGTTCCTCCCGGCTGAACCGGGGATACAAACAGAGCGCCACGTGGCGCACAAGGCGCGCTCGACCACCCAACGCACCTTGCCCAGCCCGGAACCGTGCGGGACGCCGCGTCGGGCGATCAGCGGCTTTATGCCGCGCTTCCACATCAGGCGGCGGTATTTGTCGTAGTCGTAGCCGCGGTCGGCGTACAGGCGCCGGGGCTTGCGGCGGGGGCGTCCCCGCCGCCCCCGGATCGGTGGAACCGCGTCGAGTAGCGGCAGGAGCTGGGTGACGTCGTGGCGGTTGCCGCCGGTGAGCGTGACAACGAGCGGCGTTCCGTGGCGGTCGACGATCAGGTGGTGCTTGGATCCTGGACGGGCACGGTCGACTGGCGAGGAGCCGACGTGGTCCCCCCTTTGAGGGCCCGGATGTGTGAACCGTCCACGGCGCAGTCGTCCAGGTCCAGAAGGTCAGCGCGGCGCAGCTCGGTCAGCAGGGCGGCGTGCAGGCGGGGCCAGACGCCGGCTTCGGTCCAGTCCCGCAGCCGGCGCCAGGCCGTCACCCCGGAGCAGCCCACGGTCTCAGCGGGAACGTCACGCCATGCGACACCGGTCCGCAGCACGTAAAGAATGCCTGCGAGGGCCACTCGGTCCGAAACGCGCAGTCGCCCGGGGTAGCGGTGGCGCCGCTCGGGAACAGGAGGCAGCAGCGGAGCCACACGCTCCCACAGGTCGTCTGGAACAAGATCAGCACGCACCCGCAACACCCTGCCGACCAAGATCACCAAGCGCAAGAGCAGCAACTCAACTCATTCTGAAACGATCAGTTAGGGCGTGCAGATCATTAACATGCTTTCTTGATCTTGCTGTGGTTCAGGAACGCGGCGATGTCGGATGGTGTGTGAAAGCGAGCGGTGGAGGCGCTGATGGGATGGTCGTGTGCTTCCAGGAGGGGGCGGACTTCCTGGCCCGCGCGGCTGATGGTTGGGGCGGTGACGCCGAAGAGCTGGGCGAGGAGGTCCATGGGGGCGATCTTGCGCAGGTGGAGCACGGTGACCAGGACTCGCTCGGCTGGGGTGAGTTTGGCTTTGGCGCCTGTGCCGGGGGCAACCAG
>NZ_JANIIC010000081.1 GCF_024519315.1 Streptomyces malaysiensis subsp. samsunensis
TGTGCTGGACGGCGTCGGCCGGATCCTGGCGGTGCACTGCGATCCGAAGGTCGAGGTCGGCCGGATCGGGCTGCGCATCGGGCCGATCACCTCGGCCTGCGACCGGCTGGAGGTCTCGCTGGACGGGCCGGGCGGCCACACCGCGCGCCCCCATATGACCACCGACCTGGTGACCGCCGCCGCCAAGGTGATCACCGAGGTGCCCGCGCTGCTGGCCCGCCGGGTGGACGCCCGCTCGGGGCTGGCCGTCACCTGGGGCCGGGTGGAGTCGGGCCACGCCTGCAATGTGATCCCGCAGCACGCCGAGCTGTCCGCCACGGTCCGCTGCCTGGACCTGCCCGCCTGGCGGGAGGCCCCGGACCTGGTGCATGCCGCGGTGGACGAGATCGCCACCCTGCACCGCGCCAAGTCGGAGATCAACTACATCCGCGGGGTCCCGCCGGTGGTCAACGAGGCGAGCTCCGCCGAGCTGCTGCGGGACGCCATGATCGCCCGCCGCGGCGCATCCGCGGTCGAGGACACCGAACAGTCCCTGGGCGGCGAGGACTTCTCCTGGTACCTGGAGCGGGTGCCCGGCGCGATGGCCCGGCTGGGCGTCCGCAAGGTCGGCGACACCACCCGGCGCGACCTCCACGCGGGCGACTTCGACGTGGACGAGGGCTCGATCGCGGTGGGCGTGGAGCTGTTCACGGCCGCCGTCCTGCTCGACCGGAACGCATAGCTCCGGCGGATGCGGAACGCATGACTCGGATGGTCGCGGAACACGTAGCTCCGAGGGTCGCGGAACGCGTGGCTCCGAGCGTCGCGGAACGCGTAGTTCCGGCGGTCGCGGAACGCCTTACTCCAGTGGTCGTGGAATACGTGACTCCGGCCGTCGTACCGCCGCGCGCCTCCCGGGGTGCGCGGCGCGATCATCCCTTCGTCACCGCCGGTACCGCTCGCCGACACGAGAGGTTCGCGACGATCCGATAACGGCTTCCGAGGGGGCCTTTATCTGGCATCTACGCGCGTTACGATGCGGCGGAACCAGCGCCGCAAGGGGCGCTTCGAGAACATCAGAGGGGACCCTCGTGCGCCGGGTATCCACGATAGCTGTCGCGGGCATCGCCACCGCGGCTCTCGCACTCTCCGTCACCGCGTGTGGCAGCAGTTCCGAAGAGGGAAGCAAGGACGCCGGTATCGGTCTGGCCTACGACGTGGGCGGCCGCGGCGACCACTCCTTCAACGACTCCGCCGCCAAGGGCTATGACAAGGCCCTGAAGGACTTCGACGTCAAGGGCAAGGAACTGACGGCGAAGGACGGCGACACCGATGCCGACCGCTACGACAAGCTGGCGAGCCTCGCCGAGGCGGGCTACAACCCCGTCATAGGCGTCGGCTACGCGTGGACCCCCTCGCTCACCAAGGCCGCCAAGAAGTACAAGGACACCGACTTCGCCATCGTGGACTCGGTCGTCGACGCCAAGAACGTGGCCAGCCTGGTCTCCGCCGAGCACGAGGGCTCCTACCTCGCCGGTGTGGCCGCGGGCCTGAAGACCAAGAGCGACAAGGTCGGCTTCATCGGCGGCACCGACAGCGCGCTGATCAAGAAGTTCGCGGGCGGCTTCCAGCAGGGCCTGAAGGAGACCAACCCCAAGGCGTCCCTGGACGTCCAGTGGGTGCAGGTCGGCTCGCCCAAGGGCTTCGGCATGCCGGACCGCGGCAAGGACATCGCCGAGGGCATGCTCTCCAACAAGGTCGACGTGATCTTCTCCGCGGCCGGCGGCTCCGGCGCGGGCGCCATCGAGGCGACCGCCGGGAAGAAGGGCACCTGGTCGATCGGCGTCGATGGCGACCAGTACTACGACAAGGGCCTGGCCCAGTACAAGAACACCATCCTGACCTCCATGATCAAGACCGTGGACGGCTCGGTCTACGACTTCATCCAGAGCGTCGTGAAGGACAAGAAGCCCGAGAGCGGCGTCCAGACCTACGACCTCAAGCGCGGCGGCGTCTCCCTCTCGTACTCCGGCGGCTTCATCAACGACATCAAGCCGAAGATCGAGGCGGCCAAGAAGAAGATCATCGACGGTCAGATCAAGGTCCAGGACACCTACAAGGACTGACCCCCGCGCCACGGACCCGCACGGCACCCCCGGGTGCCCGGCCGGGTCCGTGGCGTACCCCGGCCGGTCCGGCCCCCGGCCAGCCCCACCCCCCCGTCGCCCCTCAGGAGTGCGCCATCAAAGCCGCCAGCCCACCCAAGGGCGCTCCCGCCGGTGCCGTCACCGACGTCGCCGTAGAACTCCACGGAATCACCAAGCGGTTCCCCGGAGTCGTCGCCAACCACGACATCGACATCACCGTGCGCCGCGGCACCGTGCACGCCCTCGTGGGCGAGAACGGCGCGGGCAAGTCGACCCTGATGAAGATCCTCTACGGGATGCAGCGCCCGGACGAGGGCACCATCGCGATCGACGGCAAGACGGTGGAGCTGCACTCCCCGGCGGACGCCATATCCCGCGGGGTGGGCATGGTGCACCAGCACTTCATGCTCGCCGACAACCTCACCGTGCTGGAGAACGTGGTCCTCGGCGCGGAGAAGCTACACGGCATCGGCGGCCGGGCACGCGCCCGGATCAAGGAGATCTCCGACGCCTACGGGCTGGGCGTACGCCCCGATGTCCTCGTGGAGGACCTGGGCGTGGCGGACCGTCAGCGGGTGGAGATCCTCAAGGTCCTCTACCGGGGCGCCCGGACGCTCATCCTCGACGAGCCGACCGCGGTCCTCGTCCCGCAGGAGGTCGACGCGCTCTTCGACAACCTCCGCGAGCTCAAGTCCGAGGGCCTGACGGTGCTGTTCATCTCGCACAAGCTGGGCGAGGTGCTGTCCGTGGCCGACGACATCACCGTCATCCGCCGCGGCACCACGGTGGCCTCCGTCGTACCGTCCGAGACCAGCCCCCGGCAGCTGGCCGAGCTGATGGTCGGCAGCGAGCTGCCCTCGCCCGAGACCCGCGAATCCACCGTCACCGACACCGACATGCTGGTCGTGGGCGCGCTGCGGCTGACCGCCACCGATGTGGACGGGGTGCAGCGGGCCGTCCTCGACGACATCGACTTCACCATCCACAAGGGCGAAGTCCTCGGCATCGCCGGAGTGGAGGGCAACGGCCAGGCCGAACTGGTCGAGGCCATCATGGGCATGCGCGACCCCGACGCCGGCACCATCACCCTGGACGGCGCCGACATCTCCCACGCGCCCACCCGCAAGCGGCGCGAGGACGGCATCGGCTACATCCCCGAGGACCGCCACCGGCACGGACTGCTGCTGGAGGCGCCGCTGTGGGAGAACCGCATCCTCGGCCATGTCACCGAGGTGCCCAACAGCAAGGGCGGGCTGCTCAACCCGGCCGCCGCCCGGCGGGACACCGAGCGGATCGTCGCCGAGTACGACGTCCGTACGCCCGGGATCGAGGTCACTGCGGCCTCGCTGTCCGGCGGCAACCAGCAGAAGCTGATCGTCGGCCGGGAGATGAGCCACCACCCCAAGCTGCTGATCGCGGCGCACCCCACCCGCGGGGTGGACGTGGGCGCCCAGGCGCAGATCTGGGACCAGATCCGGGCCGCGCGCCGTGAGGGTCTCGCGGTGCTGCTGATCTCGGCCGACCTGGACGAGCTGATCGGCCTGTCCGACACCCTGCGGGTGATGTACCGCGGCCGGCTGGTCGCCGACGCCGACCCCGCCACCATCACCCCGGAGCAGCTGGGCTCGGCCATGACCGGCGCCGCCTCCGGCCATCTGGAGGACTCGGCGGACGACGGCACCGAGGCCGCGACCGGGACCGCGTCCGGGACCGCGTCCGGGACCGCGTCCGGGACCGGGCCCGCGGCCGAGGCCGCGACCGGGGGAGAGGACCGATGAAGAAGCTGGACAAGGAGCGGGTGCTGCTCGCGGTCGCGGCCCCGGTGCTGGCGCTCGCCGCCGCGTTCGTGCTGACCGCGCTGGTGCTGCTGGCGACCGGCAAGGAGCCGTTCAACGCCTTCGGCATCATGTTCGACTACGGCATGAAGGCCGACAGCCAGGTCTACATCCTCAACAAGGCCACGACGTACTACCTGGCGGGGCTCGCGGTGGCCATCGGCTTCCGGATGAACCTCTTCAACATCGGCGTCGACGGCCAGTACCGGCTGGCCGCCTTCTTCGCCGCCGTCGTCGGCGGGGCGCTGGGGCTGCCGGGGCTGGTGCAGATCCCGCTGATCCTGCTGGTCGGCATGTTGGTGGGCGCGATGTGGGCGTCCATCGCCGGGCTGCTGAAGGTCTACCGGGGCGTCAGCGAGGTGATCAGCACCATCATGCTGAACTCCCTCTCCGGCATCGTCATCAGCTATCTGCTGGTGGACGGGCGGCTGGCCGACCTGGACAAGCAGACCAACATCGTGGCCACCGACCCGCTGCCGTCCTCCAGCCACTTCTTCACCATCCCGGCGGGCGGCGACCTCGACCCCATCTGGGGCTTCATCGTCGTCGCGGCGCTCGCGGGCGTCGGCTTCTGGTTCCTGCTCGGCCGCACCCGGTTCGGCTTCGATCTGCGCGCGGTGGGCCGCTCCGAGTCCGCCGCCCAGGCCAGCGGCGTCAACGTCAAGCGCATGGTGCTCACCAGCATGGTGCTCTCGGGCGCGATGGCCGGTCTGATCGGCATGCCGACCCTGCTCAACGACACCCACCAGTTCACCTCCGACTTCCCCACCGGCATCGGCTTCACCGGTATCGCCATCGCGCTGCTCGGCCGCAACAACCCGGTCGGCATCGCCCTGGCCGCCGTGTTGTGGGGCTTCCTCGAGCGCGGCGCCAACCGCCTGGAGTTCGAGGGCTACGACAAGGAGATCGTCGGTGTG
Organism: Streptomyces malaysiensis subsp. samsunensis; assembly: GCF_024519315.1. Classification (GTDB taxonomy): domain Bacteria; phylum Actinomycetota; class Actinomycetes; order Streptomycetales; family Streptomycetaceae; genus Streptomyces; species Streptomyces malaysiensis. The sequence continues at coordinate 4,879 of NZ_JANIIC010000081.1, forward strand.
ATGCAGGGCGTGATCGTCCTGTGTGTCGTCATCGCGTACGAACTGGTGCGCCGCTACGGCCTCAAGCGCCAGCAGCAGAGGGTCGGCGCGGAACTCGCCGCCCAGGCCAGGGCCGACAAGCCCCAGGGCACGGACAAGACGGAGACGGAGGTGCCGGCATGAGTGCCACGGTGACCACCACCAAGAGCACAAGCGCGCCGGGCAAGGGGAACGGGCCCGCCTCCCGGATGTCCCTGGGCAAGGTGCTGCTGATCGTCGCCGGGGCGCTGATCGCGCTGTCGGTGCTGCGGACGCTCGTCGACGCCGCCCAGCAGGCGGACTTCGACCGTGTCACCTCCGCCGGGCAGATCGGCGCCGCGCTCTCCATGGCCGTGCCCATCGGCCTCGCGGGCCTGGGCGGGCTGTGGTCCGAGCGGGCCGGTGTGGTCAACATCGGCCTCGAGGGCATGATGATCCTCGGCACCTTCTTCGGCGCCTGGGCGGGCTACCAGACCAACCCCTGGGTGGGTGTGCTCGCGGGCGTCCTCGGCGGCGCCGTCGGCGGTCTGGTGCACGCGGTGGCCACCGTCACCTTCGGGGTGGACCACATCATCTCCGGTGTGGCGATGAACATCCTCGCCCTCGGCGCCACCACCTATCTGGCCAAGCGCTGGTTCGAGCCGCTGGCCGACATCGGCGGCTCCCCGAAGAACTCCCCGCAGGTGGACCCCATCCAGACGTTCACCGTCCCCGGGCTGTCCGACTGGCTGGCCGATCTGGAGAACCACCACTGGTTCCTGGTCTCGGACATCGCGGGCGTCCTCGGCGGCCTGGTCACCGACATCTCGGCGCTGACCATCGTCTCCGTCCTGCTGGTCGTCGGCAGCTTCTTCGCCCTGTGGCGGACCTCGTTCGGACTGCGGCTGCGGTCCTGCGGCGAGAACCCGACCGCGGCCGAGTCCCTCGGCGTCAACGTCTACCTCTACAAGTACGCGGCCGTGGTGATCTCCGGCGCCCTCGCCGGGCTCGGCGGGGTCTTCCTCGCCCTCGTCCGCTCGCATATCTACAACGAGGGCCAGACCGGCGGCCGCGGCTACATCGGCCTCGCCGCCATGCTCTTCGGCAACTGGCGGCCGGGCGGGCTCGCGATGGGCGCCGGGCTCTTCGGCTACTCCGACGCCCTCCAGCTGCGCAACGGCGGGGCGACCGTGCACGCCCTGCTGCTCCTGGTCGCACTCGGCCTCGCCGCGCTGGCGGCCTGGCGGATTGTCCGCAAGAGTTATGTCGCGGGCGCGGTGTCCGGCGCCGCGGCCGTCGCGCTGCTGCTGTGGTACGCCCTGACCGACACGGTCCCCAACGACCTGGTCAGCGCCACGCCGTACATCGTGACCCTGCTGGTCATGGGCCTCGCCTCACAGCGGCTGCGGATGCCCAAGGCGAACAACAGGCCCTACCGGAAAGGACAGGGCACATGACCACTTCCGCCGCCGCGGCCCCCGACTGGGAGTCGCTGCGTGTGCGGGCCCGGGACGCCATGTCCCGGGCCTACGCCCCCTACTCCGGCTTCCCGGTGGGCGCCGCCGCGCTCGTCGACGACGGCCGGACGGTCAGCGGCTGCAATGTGGAGAACGCCGCGTACGGCGTCGCGCTGTGCGCCGAATGCGGTCTGGTCTCCTCCCTCGTCGCCTCGGGCGGCGGCCGCCTCACCGCCTTCACCTGCTGCGACCGCGAGGGCGCCGTGCTGATGCCCTGTGGCCGCTGCCGTCAGCTGCTGTGGGAGCACGGCGGCCCGGAGCTCCAGATGGACACCGCCACGGGCATCCGCCCGCTCGCCGAACTCCTCCCGGACGCCTTCGGCCCCGCCGACCTGCGCCGCGCCGCGGTCGCGCACTCCGGGCACGACGCTCCCGAACACGAAAGGCCCCGTACCACCCCCATGGACGCCATCTCCGTCATCCGCGCCAAGCGCGACGGCACCCGTCTGACCGACGCCCAGATCGACTGGGTCATCGACGCCTATACGCGCGGCGAGGTGGCGGACGAGCAGATGTCCGCACTCGCGATGGCGATCTTCCTCAACGGCATGGACCGGGCCGAGATCGCCCGCTGGACCGCCGCGATGATCGCCTCCGGTGAGCGGATGGACTTCTCCTCCCTGCCGCGCCCGACCGCCGACAAGCACTCCACCGGCGGCGTCGGCGACAAGATCACCCTGCCGCTGGCCCCCCTCGTGGCCGCCTGCGGAGCCGCCGTACCGCAGCTCTCCGGCCGGGGCCTTGGCCACACCGGCGGCACCCTCGACAAGCTGGAGTCCATCCCCGGCTGGCGGGCGCAGCTGTCCAACGCCGACATGCTGGCCGTCCTGCGCGACGTGGGCTCGGTCATCTGCGCGGCGGGCGAGGGGCTGGCCCCGGCCGACAAGAAGCTGTACGCGCTGCGCGATGTCACCGGTACGGTCGAGTCGATCCCGCTCATCGCCTCCTCGATCATGTCGAAGAAGATCGCCGAGGGCACCGGCTCCCTGGTCCTGGACGTCAAGGTGGGCTCCGGCGCCTTCATGAAGGACATCGACTCCGCGCGTGAACTGGCCGCGACGATGGTCGGCCTCGGCAATGACCACGGCGTCAGTACGACCGCCCTGCTCACCGACATGTCCACCCCGCTCGGCCTGACGGCGGGCAACGCGCTCGAGGTCCGCGAGTCGCTGGAGGTCCTGGCGGGCGGCGGCCCGGCCGATGTGGTCGAGCTCACCCTGGCCCTGGCCCGCGAGATGCTGGACGCGGCGGGCCTGCCGGACGCCGACCCCGCCAAGGCCCTGGCCGACGGCACGGCGATGGACCACTGGCGCCGCATGATCAGCGCCCAGGGCGGCGACCCGGACGCCCCGCTCCCCACCGCCCGTGAACACCACGTCGTCACGGCCACCGCCGACGGCGTCCTCACCCGGCTGGACGCCTACGCGGTCGGCCTCGCCGCCTGGCGCCTGGGCGCGGGCCGCGCCCGCAAGGAGGACCCGGTCCAGGCGGGCGCGGGCGTGGAGCTCCACGCCAAACCGGGCGACCGGGTCACCCCCGGCCGGCCCCTCCTCACCCTCCACACCGACACCCCGTCGGCGTTCGCCTACGCCCTGGAGGCCCTGGAGAACGCGATCGACTACGCCCCCGAGAACTCGGAGTTCACCGCGGCCCCGATCGTCCTGGACCGCATCGCCTGACCCGGGCGCACCAGCACCCCGGCCACCGGCCGCGCAGATGCCGGGCGCACCGGCCGCGCGCCGGTTACGGCAGCAGCTGGCCCCGGCGGCTCAGCAGGAACTTCTTGAAGGCCGCCACCGGGGGCGTGTCGGGGTGGCCGTCCAGCCAGGCGACGCCGATCTCGCGGACGGCGCGCGGGGCGGTGACGGTCAGCTCCGCCACCCCGGGGCGGGGGACCGCCGGGGGCGGGAGGAGGGCCACGCCGAGGCCGGCGGCGACCAGGCCGCGGAGCGTCTCCGCCTCCTCGCCCTCGAAGGCGATCCGCGGTGTGAACCCCGCTTCCGCGCACAGCGCGTCGGTGATGCGCCGCAGCCCGTAGCCCGGTTCCAGGGTGACGAACAGCTCCGAGGCGGCCTCGGCGAGTCGGACCCGGCGGCGTCCGGCCAGCCGGTGGTCGTCGGGGACCACCAGCCGCAGCCGCTGCTCGTCCAGCCGGCGGGCGACCAGATCGGGGGCGTCCGGCACCGGGGAGGTCAGACACAGATCGAGGCCGCCCGCGCGCATCCGCTCGATCATCGCCTCGCCGTAGTTCTGGACCAGCTGGAACCGCACCCGCGGATGGTCGGCCCGGAAGCCCCGGATCAGACCGGGCACGGTCTCGGTGCCCAGCGTGTGCAGAAAGCCGAACGAGACCCGGCCCGCCGCCGGGTCGGCGTCGGCCCGTACGGACTCGGCGGCGCGGTCGACCTCGGCGAGGGCCCGCTCCACCGAGCGCAGGAACGTCCGCCCCGCCGGGGTGAGCGCCACCGTACGGCCCCGGCGGGCGAAGAGCGCCACCCCCAGGTCCTCCTCCAGCCGGACCATCGCCCGGCTGAGCGTCGACTGGGGCACCCCCAACTCCTGTGCGGCGCGCGTCATATGCTCATGGCGGGCGACGGCGGCGAACTGGGCGAGGCGCGGAGTGAGGGCCATCGCCCAGGACCCGGCCTCGGCATCCGCTGTCACCGGAATGTCGTTTTCGTAACTGATGAGTGACACGGACGCCCCTGACCTCTACTCATGCGGCATTGGATCGATTATCGCCATTCCGTGCATTGGACGCATCAACCAAGGTTGCGTACGGTCGAACCATGCCTCCTGCTGATACCAGGGCGTCCGCCGGAAACCACCCGGTGGACGCCTCCGCTGTGATGTCGACGAATGTGATGTCGACGAACTCCGACCCTTCCGCGTCCGACGCCGCGAACGCCCCCATGCCGGAGCGGATGCGGCCCGGCCGCCCCGGGTACTCCCGGATGCGGCTCGCCCTCTTCACCGCGGGCCTCGCCACTTTCGCCCTGCTCTACTCGACCCAGGCGCTGCTGCCCGCGATCTCCGACGATCTGCGGGTCCAGGCGGACCAGGCCAGTTGGAGCGTCTCCGCGTCCACCTTCGGCCTGGCGCTCGCGGTCATCCCGCTGAGCGCGCTGTCCGAGCGGTTCGGCCGGCGCGCCATGATGACCGTCTCGCTCACGGTCGCGGTCGCCCTCGCCCTGCTGGTGCCGTTCGCACCGGACCTGGGCTGGCTGATCGCGCTGCGCGCGGTCCAGGGCGCGGCGCTGGCCGGGATCCCGGCCTCCGCGATGGCGTATCTGTCGGAGGAGGTCCATCCGAAGGCGCTGGTCGGCACGATCGGGCTGTTCGTGGCCGGTAACAGCGTCGGCGGTATGAGCGGCCGGATCCTCACCGGCTGGGTGGCGGACGCCTGGGGCTGGCGGGTCGCGCTGGCCGCGGTGGGCGTGATGGCGGTGGTGTGCGCGGTGGCCTTCCGGATGCTGCTGCCCAGGCCCCGGCACTTCACCCCGGCCGAGGTGAGCCCGCGGGCGCTGGCCCGCACCCTTGCCGGGCACCTCTCCGATCCGCTGCTGTGCCGGCTGTACGCGATCGGCGCGCTGTTCATGACGGTCTTCGGCGGGGTCTACACGGTCATCGGCTACCGACTGGTGGCCCAGCCCTTCGGCCTCTCGCAGAGTCTGATCGGCTCGATCTTCCTGATCTACCTGGTCGGCACGTTCTCCTCGGCGGCGACCGGCAAGCTGGTCGGCCGGCTCGGCCGACGCGGCGCGCTCTACGCGGCGGTGTCCACGACCGCGGCCGGGCTGCTGCTGTCCCTGCTGAACTCCATCCCGGCGGTGCTGGCCGGTCTGGTGCTGATCACCGCGGGCTTCTTCGCGGGCCACGCGGCGGCGTCCTCGGCGGTGAGCCGTACGGCCAAGACCGGGCGCGCCCAGGCTGCGGCGCTCTACCAGGCGTCGTACTACATCGGCAGCAGCGTGGGCGGTGCGCTGGGCGCGCTCGCCTTCCACGCGGCCGGGTGGGGCGGCACGGTCGCCATGGGCCTGGTGGCCGTCGTCGGCGCGGCGGGGATCACGCTGTACGCGACACGGCAGGCGAGGGCCGAACGGCGGGCGGAGGTCGCACGGCGCGAGCTGTGCGGCGTGCCGTCCTAGCCCCGGCCTGAACCCCTGAAGCCCGAAGGGGCCGCCCGCCACTGTCCGGCGGACGGCCCCTTCGCCTGTCCGGACCCGGCTCGTCCGGACCCGGCTCGTCCGGACCCGGTGCGTGGGGGCCCGTGGGGCCCGGTTTGGGGGCCCGGTGCGTGAGGGCCCGGTTCGTGGGGCGTGTGCGGGCGTGCTCGGTCGGGTGCGGCTTTCGTCTCGCGCCTTCGGCGCATTTGAGCAGCGGGGCAGGGGGTGCCGGGCCGGGCCCGCGTCGCCGGGCGCCGGGCCGGCGGGGGCGAGCGCCGGTGGCGGCATCGGTGGCCCGGGGGCCGAGGCCGACGCCGGGCAGCCGGGGGGTACCCCCGGAAATCGCTTGATAAATTAGTTGCGCCAGATCAAGCGTTTTTGGAAGGGGTACCCGGAGGGCCGTCCAGGATCAGCTCCTCAGCGGACCGGCGGAGTCGGCTACGATTCGGTGGCGCCCCGAAAGGGCGCGGGGCTGTGCCGATGTGCGGCTCCGCCGCGCGGGCGCGACCGGAGCGCTCAGCCGCCCGCAGTCCGGCGGAAACCTGGCTATCGAGGACCGTAGCCGCCCCGGCGCTGACCCCCACCGGCCCGGCGCCCGGCGACGAGCGCGCGCCCCCCGCCCCCGCCCCGCTGCTCAGAGGCGCCGAAGGCGCGAGACGAAAGTCGCACTCGGCGGCGAACAGGGCTCCCGTCGCGCCTGGCTCCCTGCCCCGTTGCTCAGAGGCGCGCCGAAGGCGCGAGACGAAAGTCGCACCCGGCGACGAAACAGGGCCCCCGACGCGCCCGGCCCCCGTCCGTGCGGCGCAGGAGCCGCACGGACGGGGGCCGGGGCGCCCGCGCACAACCAAGCGCTCAGTGCCCGAGATTCGCCCCGAACCCCGACGCCAGCGGCATCCGCAGCCCCAGCGGCGGCGGAGCCGCCAGCGCGTCGGCGACCGGGCGGGAGAAGCCGGAGTGGAAGAGGGTGCCGAGGAGGAAGTCCACGGCCAGCGCCTGCACTTCGGAGCGGTGCTGGTGCAGCCCGTGCCCATCGGTGTGCACCTCGAAGCGGCACACATCCCGGTTGGCCTTCTTCGCCCGCTCCGCCAGCCGGTAGGACAGCTCGGGGTCGGTCCGCTCGTCGTTGGTGCCGTGGGCGATCAGCACCTGCCGTCCCACCAGCTGTTTCACCGGTTCGGGTTCGAGCAGCTCGTCCGGGGCCGGAAGCCAGGGGGCCAGCGCCACGACCGAGGTGACGGCCGCGTGGCCGGCGGCGCGCAGGGCGGCCCGCCCGCCCATGCCGTGGCCGATCAGGCAGATCGGTACGTCGCCGTAGCGCCGTACCACCTCCTCCACGGCCCATGCGGCGTCCGACGCGGCATCGGCGGCGACCCCGTTCCAGCCCCGGCGCCGGTAGTGGACGACATGGGCGGCCAGCCCCTCCTCCCGGCCCGCCCGGACCAGCCGCCGGGCCAACGGCAATGTGGCGGCCACCGAGAGTCTGGACGGCCGTCTCGTCCCGTTGGGCTCCCCCTCGGGGAGCAGCAGCACCACACCGTGTGCGGTCCTTCGTGCGGCGGCCGCGCCCATCGGCCGCCCCAGCCGTGCGCCCCGCTCGGGCAACGCTTGCTGAGCCATGGCGACACGATCGCAGAAGGACTGGTGTACTCCACTACCCGTGCGGGTCACTGTTGCGTATCTATCCCTCACGTTCTACGCGCGTAGGGGCTATGGTGCCCGCATGACGAGCGAGCACAGCCATGAGCCCACCCCCGAACAGATCCGCCGAGCCCCCAAGGTGCTGCTGCACGACCACCTCGACGGCGGGCTGCGCCCCGGCACGATCGTCGACCTCGCCAGGGAGACGGGGTACGACGCGCTGCCGGAGACCGAGCCCGACAAGCTGGGCGTCTGGTTCCGCGAGGCGGCGGACTCCGGATCGCTGGAGCGCTATCTGGAGACCTTCTCGCACACCGTCGGTGTGATGCAGACCCGCGACGCGCTCGTCAGGGTCGCCGCCGAATGCGCCGAGGACCTCGCCGAGGACGGCGTGGTCTACGCCGAGATCCGCTACGCCCCCGAACAGCACCTCGAGGGCGGGCTGACCCTCGAACAGGTCGTCGAGGCGGTCAACGAGGGCTTCCGCGAGGGTGAGCGACGGGCCTGGGAGAACGGCCACCGCATCCGCGTCGGCGCGCTGCTGACCGCGATGCGCCACGCGGCCCGCGCCCTGGAGATCGCCGAACTCGCCAACCGCTACCGCGACTTGGGCGTGGTCGGCTTCGATATCGCGGGCGCCGAGGCCGGTTTCCCGCCCACCCGGCACCTGGACGCCTTCGAGTATCTGAAGCGGGAGAACAACCACTTCACGATCCACGCGGGCGAGGCGTTCGGACTGCCGTCCATCTGGCAGGCGCTCCAGTGGTGCGGCGCCGACCGGCTGGGGCACGGCGTCCGCATCATCGACGACATCGAGGTCGCGGACGACGGCTCGCTCAACCTCGGCCGCCTCGCCTCGTACGTCCGCGACAAGCGCATCCCGCTGGAGCTGTGCCCGACCTCCAACCTCCAGACCGGCGCGGCCAGTTCCTACGCCGAGCACCCCATCGGATTGCTCCGCCGCTTGCATTTCCGTGCCACCGTGAATACGGATAATCGTCTCATGAGCGGGACGAGCATGAGCGGGGAATTCCAGCATCTTGTATCAACGTTCCATTACACGCTTGACGACATGCAATGGTTCACGGTCAATGCAATGAAATCGGCCTTCATTCCTTTTGACGAACGTCTGGCGATGATCAATGACGTGATCAAGCCCGGATACGCCGAGTTGAAGTCCGAATGGCTGTTCCGCAATGTAGCCTCCGTATCCGCCGTGACCAGGGGTTCCGCTGCTGCGGGCGACTGAACGAGCGAACTGGTCACACGGCACGGGCGGGGAATCGGGGGCCGTTTCCGGTGTTTGCGGGCAGCCGAAATCCATGGCTACGTTTCCGTATCGGTCAAGCCCCCGTCTCAAGGACAGATTTCTGATGAAGCAGGGAACCCTCAAGACTCTCGGTGCCATTGCCCTTGGTGCCGCCGCCGTTGTCGCCGCAGGCGGCGCCGCGTCCGCGGCACCGGTCCCCGGCGCGGGCAGTGCTGGCGCCCCGGGGCAGTCCGCGGCCAAGCCCGCCGTTCCCCAGGCCAAGCCCGGCCAGGGCCTGCTGGGCCAGCTCCCGCTGAGTGGTCTGCCCACCAGCAACATCATCAAGCTGGGCTGAACCCCCACCTGGGCACACGGCCGGGCCGCACATCCCGCTGAGGGTGTGCGGCCCGGCCGTTCCACGTATCGGGATCGAGGCGCGGAGACCCCGGGTCACCACGCCTCGCGATAGCTGCCCTCCGCCGGAAGCAGGAACCACAGCGCGAGATAGAGCAGGAACTGCGGCCCCGGCAGCAGACACGAGACCACGAAGAGCACCCGCATCGTCGTCGGGGTGGTCCCGAAGCGCCGGGCGAGACCCGCGCAGACACCGGCGATCTTCTTGTCGTGGCGGGGGCGGACCAGCGGTGCGGACATGATGGGGACTCCTCCTCGTCGGACGGGCTCGGGAAGAGCTGGTTCCCGATGTCCTCAACGCTATGTGCGGGTGCCGGAGGAGACGTCGCTCCACGGTGCGATCCCGACCCTGGGAATCGTCGGGGTCGGGGCCTGGGCGCCGTCGTCCCGGGGGAGGGGGGCCGTCCGGCGCCGGTAGGCCCGGCGGCGGAGGCAGGCCCGGACGGCGGGGACCACCAGCAGATGCGCCAGGACGACCCCGGCGGTGTTCAGCAGCACCGAGTCCATGTTCATGATCTGCCCGGTCACCTCGCTGCGCAGCAGCGCCACCCCCAGCGCCACCATCGCCCCGGTGAAGGCCGTACGGACCAGCGAGGCCAGCGGATACACCTCCACCCGGCCCGCGGCCAGCGGCAGCAGCACCCCCAGCGGCGCGAGCAGCAGCAGCCCGCCGCCGATGGAACGGGCGGCGGACCAGGGGCTGAGCGCCAGATCGGCACGGATGGTGGCCAGCGGTTCGAGGGTCGCGGGGGACACCCAGGGGACGTTCACCGGGCGCAGGGTCAGCCAGCAGACGAACGAAAGGTGTGCGACGAGGAGGAGAAAACCCGCGGCGCGGTAGCGAAAGGCGGCCCTGCGGCCGAAAGGACCCTGCACGAAATTCAGGACGCCGCACGCGGGGGTCGCGGTTCCGCCCGTCCCCCGCTGGTCAGCACCTTGTTACTGACAAGTCGCCGACCTGGGACGGGGCGGTGTCGGCAGGTGATGAATCAGGACACCAGCACCCCGGAGTTGACCGCGATCACGGGATTGCGGCGCATCTCCTCGGTGCACTGGTACGCCTTGAGCGGATCCCGCTGGCTGTCCGGGCCGCCGAGCACCACCTTGCCGTCGTCGCCGGCCACCGCGGTGTCCGCGAAGGTGCAGATGATCTGCGCGAGCGCCAGGGACTGGATCTCCTCGGGCGGCCGGTTCAGCCGCAGCGCGTTGTCCGGGTCGTCCTTGGCCGGACCGGTGATCTCCACCCAGTCCTCCACCGCCGTGGAGAACCCGGCCGCCGCCTCGGCCGCCGTCGGCGGCAGCCGCAGCTGCTCCAGCAGCGCCTGGGCGACCCGCACCGGCTCCGGGGCGGTCTTCTCGTCGCCCAGCCGGGTGGCCCGGCTCACCGAGAGGATCCGCGAGGAGCACAGCAGATAGATCCGTACGGAGGTCCGGCCGATCCCCTCGGCGGTCCGCTCCGAGGCGGGCGCCCGGCAGGACGCCCGCGAGGGCGCGGCCCCGGCGTCCACCGGCACCGAGGTGCCCCGTATCCCGCAGCCGGCCGCCAGCAGGGCGACCGCACCGGTCAGCAGGAGAGCGGCCGACCGCTTCCAGCGTGCGCTCATGGCCTGCCCCCCTCGTTCCGGCCCGGACCCTTCGCCGGGCCGTTGTCCCCGCCCCCGCCCCCGTCGTCGTCACCGCCGCCCTCGAAGGCGCCGTCGCGATCGCGGTCGGGGTCGTCCGCCGCCTCGTCGGAGGCGATCCGGGAGGCGTCCATCGGCAGCCGCAGCGTGAAGACGGCCCCGCCCTCCGGGGAGTTCGCGGCGCTGATGTCGCCGCCGTGGATATGCGCGTTCTCCATCGCGATCGACAGCCCGAGCCCGCTGCCCTCCGAGCGCGGGCGGGACGCGCTCGCCTTGTAGAAGCGGTCGAAGACATGCGGCAGCACATCCTCGGGGATGCCCGGACCGTGGTCCCGGACCCTGATCAGCAGCTCATCGCCCTCGGTGCGCACCGAGACCCGCACCGGCGAGCCGCCGTGCTTGAGCGCGTTCCCGATCAGATTCGCCAGGATCACATCCAGCCGCCGGGGATCCAGCCGGGCCACGATGCCGCGTGCCGCGTCCAGCTCCACCGCGTCCAGCCAGGCACGGGCGTCGATGCAGGCCGTCACCTGGTCGGCGACATCGACGTCGTCCAGCACCAGCCGGGCCGTGCCCGCGTCGAAGCGGGTCACCTCCATCAGGTTCTCCACCAGGTCGTTCAGCCGCCGGGTCTCGCTCACCACCAGCTGCACCGCCGGAGCGATCATGGGGTCGAGCGAGTCGGCCTCCTCCTCCAGCACCTCCGTGACGGCCGTGATCGCGGTGAGCGGGGTCCGCAGCTCATGCGACATGTCCGCGACGAAGCGCCGGCTGGACGCCTCCCGCGCGGACAGCTCCGCCACCCGCTTCTGCAACCGCTCCGCGGCCCGGTTGAAGGTGTGCGAGAGATTGGCCAGCTCATCGGAGCCCGAGACCTGGAGCCGGGTGTCCAGATGCCCCTCGCCCAGCCGGTGCGCCGCCTCCCCGAGCCGCTGCACGGGCCGCAGCACCGTGGCCGCGGCGGCCTGCGCCAGCAGCGCGGCGCCGATCAGCGCGAGCCCGGTGGCGATCCCCAGCGACCAGGCCAGGGAGTTCAGATCCTGGCGCTCGGTGTCCAGGGACTTGAGCATGTAGCCGGTCGGCCCGCCGCCGTTCACCTTGGCCCCGCCGACCAGATACGGAGTGCCGTGCAGCGTGATCCGCTGCCAGTAGAGGTGGTACGGGGCGCTGTTCCCCTTGCTCACCGGGCGCTTCTGATCCACCGCGCGCCGCAGCGAGGCGGGCACCGCGTCGAGCGTGAACAGCTTCTTGTCCGAGGCGGCCGGGCAGCTTTCGCCGTCCCGGGTCCGGGTGATCAGCAGCACCTCGTACTTCTGGGTGTTGTCCGCCATACGTACCGCGACGTCCCGCAATTCGGAACAGGTGGGGAGGGAGGGCAGCGGGTCGGTGTCGTCCTTCAGCGATTTGCGGAACTCGTCCAGCGCCGCGTCCTGGGTACGGGTCAGCACCGCGTCACGGTTCAGCCAGTACGCGATGGCCGACGCGGACACGGCGGCGGTCAGGGCCACCAGACCGAAGACCAGCATCAGCCGCAGCCTGAGGCTGAACCACCGCAAAAGCCCCGCGGCCCAGCCCCGGACCCGAGCGGGCTCGTCGCTCACTGCGCTCAATTCCGTACTTCCCCGCCCCCGTGCGTACCTGCCACTGCGCCGATGCGCCTGTCGCTCACTGGGGCGCGTCCAGCCGGTAGCCCACCCCACGCACCGTACGGATCAGCGTCGGCGACGAAGGTACGTCCTCCACCTTCGCGCGCAGCCGCTGTACGCATGCGTCCACCAGCCGCGAGTCCCCGAGGTAGTCGTGCTCCCACACCAGCCGCAGCAGCTGCTGCCGGGACAGCGCCTGCCCCGGCCGGCGGCTGAGCTCCAGCAGCAGCCGCAGCTCGGTGGGGGTGAGCTGGAGGTCCTCACCGTTCTTGGTGACCGTCATGGCCGCGCGGTCGATCAGCAGGTTGCCGAAGGCCGCGGAGTCATTGGCCTCCCGCTCGCCACGCCGCAGCACCGCACGGATCCGGGCGTCCAGCACCCGGCCCTGGACGGGTTTGACCACATAGTCGTCGGCGCCGGACTCCAGGCCGACCACCACGTCGATGTCATCGCTGCGCGCGGTGAGCAGAATGATCGGCAACTGGTCGGTACGGCGGATCCGGCGGCACACCTCGAAGCCGTCGATCCCGGGCAGCATCACATCGAGCACGATCAGATCCGGCCGCTGCTCACGCAGCAGTTTCAGGCCGTCCTCGCCCGTCGCCGCGGTCGCCACACGGTGGCCCTGGCGGGACAGAGAGAGTTCGAGGGCCGTGCGGATGGCGTCGTCGTCCTCGATCAGCAACAGGAAAGGCACGTTGGTCATTCTGGCCTACAAGGGGCCTGTAGTTCGACCGTCAGGGGTTTATCGGCTCGATCGCCTGTGACGAGCCTGTGACAGTCGGCAGACACCCCCATGAAACTGGCCCGGCAAAGTCTTCTGTGCACCGGGCGGAACACCACCGGCCGGGGCACCAGAAGCCAGACCGACCAGGCTCCATCGACGGGGGGCGCGAGATGAGCACACTGCACTTCACCAACACCAGCGCAGTTCGCACGCGCCTCCACGACGCCGGGCGGGGCAATGAGAAGTCCGGTGCCGTGAGCGGGCGGGGGTGCGCTCGCGGCGCCGGGCGTCAGCGGCCTCCTTACATGGTGGCCATTGACGCGATCACGGGGGACAAGGAGGCCGGCACCGGCCTCGGGGGGGACGACGGGGGACCGGGGGGCCACGGGGGAGGCTCGTACGGGGAGGCAGAGGGGGAGCGGCGTACCACGTCGGAGGCGGAGTTCACCGCCTACGTCCAGGAGCGCCGCGCCTCCCTGTACGCAACCGCCTACCACCTGACCGGTGACCGCTTCGAGGCCGAGGACCTGCTCCAGAGCGCGCTGTTCTCGACCTACCGGGCCTGGGACCGGATCAGCGACAAGGCGGCGGTCGGCGGCTATCTGCGCCGCACCATGACCAATCTGCACATCAGCGCCTGGCGTCGGCGCAAGCTGAATGAGTACCCGACGGAGGAGCTGCCGGAGACGGTGGGCGACCACGACGCGATGCGCGGCACCGAGCTGCGCGCCGTGTTGTGGCAGGCCCTGGCCCGGCTGCCCGAGCTCCAGCGCACGATGCTGGTGCTGCGCTACTACGAGGGCCGGACGGATCCGGAAATCGCGGACATTCTGAACATCAGCGTCGGAACGGTCAAGAGCAGCATCTGGCGCTCGCTGCGCCGGCTGCGCGAGGACGAGATCCTCAGCTTCGGCCGTGACGAGGAAGAGTCCTTCGGCGAGCTGGTCGCCTGACGGCGGCGGGACGACCGAAGGCGGGGGGAAATCGGGGGAAGCACGGGGGGCACGGGGGAAACAGGTGCGAGGCCGGACAGCCGAGGGGGGATGTCCGGCCTCGCACCTGTTTGCCATATGCGGGCCCTGAACCGTGGGCTCTCGCTATACGGACGCCTTCTGGCCGGGGGCGGGGACCGGCCCGCCCGCCGCCGCGGCCGCTATCCGGCCCAGTGCCACGCCCTTGCCGCACGCGTACGCGCCCAGCGCCGTCTGCCGGGCCACGATCCCGCGCTCCGTGCGCATCAGCCGCCAGCCGCGCCGCAGCAGATAGAGCGCGGGCTTGCGGCCCTCCCGCAGATCGCGCAGCAGCCTGCGCCGGAAGGTGGTGGACGGGCGGCCGCGCAGACAGAGCGCGTCCGCGAGCACCCCGAGATCGGCACACCGCCCGATGATGTCGGCGGCGAAGATCCCCTCGGCGATGAACAGCGGCGCCGGGCCGATGTCCAGCGCCTCCTCGCCGACGCGGGCGCTGGTGGCGATGTCGTAGAGCGGCACGGTCGTCCGTGAGGTACGGCACAGTGCCTCGATCGCCGCGACCGCCGCGTCCGCGTCCCAGGAGAGCGGCGAGTCCCAGTCGGCGCCCCCGCCGTCGGCGAGCTGTGGGAGCGTCGGGTCGCCGCCCTCCTTGTAGAAGTCGTCGAGGTTGAGCACGGGCAGCCCGGCGCGGGCCGCGAGGGAGGACTTGCCCGAACCCGAGGGGCCGGAGAGCAGGACGACACGGGCGGAAGGCGGTTGGCTGGTCACGGAACACCAGTGTGACGCATCCTTTCGCCCACGTGCCCCCCGCGTAACCGCCGATGTAACGGCCCGGGTGACCGCCCGTGCGCCCCGCCGCCGGACGCGCCACCGCCGCCGGACGCGCCACCGCCGCCGGACGGGCCCCCGCCGTCAGACGGTCGCGTGCGGCCGTTCCGCCGGCGCCGTCCGGGCCGGGCGGGTCCGGGGGCCGAAGAGCGCCAGGATGAGGGCGCCCACGAGCCAGGTGCCGGCGATGAAGAAGAAGACGCTCTGATAGCCGGTGCCGTGGTAGAGGGCGGCGATGATCAGCGGTCCCGCGGCGTTCGAGAGACGGCCGAGCCCGTAGGAGACGCCGGTCCCCAGCGAGCGGCCGCGGGTGTCGAACAGCTCGGGGGAGTAGGCGTACCCCAGGGCCGTGTAGCCGCGTTCGAAGAGGTTCACCAGGAAGCCGAAGACCACGATCAGGACCGGGTTGAAGGTCAGCCCGTACAGCAGACCGCACAGCGCGATCACCGCGCCGAAGACCACCAGACACCATTTGCGCTCGAACCGGTCGGTGACCAGGGCGGCCAGGAACGAGCCGAGCGGAGCGCCCACCGTGGTGAGCGCCACATAGAAGACCGACTTCTCGACGCTGAAGCCCTCCTTGGCCAGCAGCGTCGGCGCCCAGCTCGAGTAGCCGAAGAAGCCGATGGTCTGGGTCACCCACAGGACGGTGAGCAGCAGGGTCGGCCCGAGGTACTTCTTCCGCAGCAGCAGGCGGGGCGACGCCTTGGCGGGCCGGGCCTCGTCGACCGGCGGCGCGGGCTCGGGCAGCGGGCCCTGCTCCGCGGCGACCCGGGTGACATGCCGACGAACGACAGCGAGGTGACGTAGGCGATCTGGTCGACCGTGATTCCCCACAGGTCGATGAGCTGGGGAGCGGTGGTGGCGAAGGTGTTGATGTCCGCGAACTCGAAGAAGTAGGCGAAGGAGACGGCCAGCAAGGTGATCTTGTGAAACCGGGAGATGGGGAGTCTGTTCAGCCGGTTCACCGCGTTGGAGTGCTGCATGGGCGGCCCTTGTCGAAGAGGCGGGGAGGGGACGGTGCGGGGGGTGTCGGGGCGGACCGGGATCAGGCGCCTTCGTCGGGCCAGTAGAGCCTCATGGGGTTGTCGACCAGCAGCTTCCGCCGCTGCTCGGCGGTGACCGCCACCTGGGGCACGTAGTCGACCAGCAGCCCGTCGTCGGGCATATGGCCGGTGAGGTTGGGATGCGGCCAGTCCGTGCCCCACAGCACCCGGTCGGGGAACTCCTCGATAGCGCGGCGGGCGAAGGGCACCACATCGGTGTACGGATGCCGCTCGGCGTTCAGGGCCGGGGGTCCGGTGACGCTGAGGCGCTCGGGGCAGGTGACCTTGACCCACACCTCATGGCGCTCGGCGAACCGCAGGAAACGGGTGAAATGCGGTCCGTCGGCCGGTTGGGCCACATCCGGCCGGCCCATGTGGTCCACGACGAGAGGGGTGGGCAGGGAGCTGAAGAAACGTTCCAGCTCGGGCAGGTCGGCGCTTTCGAAGTAGAGGACGACATGCCAGCCGAGCGGGGCGATCCGCTTCGCGATGGCGGCCAGATCGTGCTGGGGCGCGGCGTCGGCCAGCCGCCGGAGAAAGGTGAAGCGCACCCCGCGCACCCCCGCCGCGTCCAGCCGGCGCAGCTCCGCGTCGGTGACGTCCGGGCGTACGGTCGCGATACCGCGCGCCCGGCCGCCGGACGCCTGGACGGCGTCGACCATGGCGCTGTTGTCCGCGCCGTGGCAGGTCGCCTGGACGATCACATTGCGGGCGACCCCGAGGTGGTCGCGGAGGGCGAAGAGCTCGTCCTTGCCGCCGTCGCAGGGCGTGTACTTGCGCTCGGGCGCGAAGGGGAACTCCGCTTGCGGTCCGAAGACGTGGCAGTGGGTGTCGACGGTGCCCGCCGGCAGGGCGAAGGCGGGCTCGGACGGGTCGGGGTGCCAGTCCAGCCAGCCCGGGGTCTTGGGGGAGAGCGTGCTCATGAGGGCTCCTCTGGGCGGGCGAGCGGCCCCGCGGTCGTCGTCGGGGGACCGGCCATCACCGGGCCTGTGGTCATCGGGGGACTGGCCATCACTCGGCCTGCCGTCGTCATCAGTGGACCAGCCGGTCTCATCAGCGCCCCTGCCCGGTCAGCAGGGCGTCCAGGCGGGGGTAGACGGCGCGGGTGTTGCGTTCGTAGATGCCGGTCAGATCGTCTTCGGAGAGCCCGGCGGCCTCGGCGTAGCGCCGGGTGTCGTCGAAGTGGCGGCCGGTCCGGGGGTCGACATCGCGGACGGCGCCGATCATCTCCGAGGCGAAGAGGATGTTCCGGGCCGGGACGACATCGAGGAGCAGGTCCATACCGGGCTGGTGGTAGACGCAGGTGTCGAAGAAGACATTGTCCAGGACATGCTCCTCCAGGGGCGGCTTGCCGAGGGCCATCGCCAGTCCGCGGAACCGGCCCCAGTGATACGGAACGGCACCGCCGCCATGCGGGATGACCAGGCGCAGGGTGGGGAAGTCGGCGAACAGATCGCCCTGCACCAGCTGCATGAACACCGTCGTATCGGCGTTGAGGTAGTGCGCCCCGGTGGTGTGGAAGGCGGGGTTGACGCTGGTGCTCACATGCACCATTGCCGGGAGGTCGTACTCGACCAGCTTTTCGTAGATCGGGTACCACGAGCGGTCGGTGAGCGGCGGGGCCGTCCAGTGGCCGCCCGAGGGATCAGGGTTGAGGTTGACCGCCACGGCCCCGTACTCCTCCGCACAGCGGATGAGCTCGGGCACACAGGTGGCCGGATCGACGCCCGGTGACTGCGGGAGCATCGCGGCGGGGGCGAACCGCTCCGGGTACAGCTCGCTGACGCGGAAGCAGAGCTCGTTGCAGAGGGCCGCCCACTCGGTGGAGGTGTGGAGATCGCCGATGTGGTGGGCCATGAAGGACGCCCGGGGGGAGAAGACCGTCATGTCGATGCCGCGCTCGTCCATCAGCCGGAGCTGGTTCGGCTCGATGCTCCGGCGCAGCTCATCGTCGCCGATGCGGAGATCGGCGCGGGAGGGGGTGCGGGTGGGGTCGGTGAGTCCGTTGATCTGCTGGGTACGCCATGCCTCCAGCGCCGGTGGCGCGGTGGTGTAGTGGCCATGGCAATCGATGATCATTCGCTGTTCCTTCTCGGCGTGCGGTTCCTCGCAACCTAACTGTCGATGAAATTGTTGACAATATGTGCGACGAAAAAGGCCCCCGCGATGTCCGGGATGCGGGACGCCGCGGGGGCGGGGGCGTGGAGGGGCGCGCGGAAGCGCGGAGGCGGGTCTAGACGCCCATCGGATGCCAGACGGTCTTGGTCTCCAGGAAGGCCAGGAGCCGGCCGGTGCCGGGGTCGGCCGCCCAATCCACAGCCTGTGGACGGAGGACGCGCTTGAGGTTCTCCGCGGCCGCCTTCTCCAGCTCGACCGCGAGCTCCGGTTCCGCGCCGGCGAGGTCGATCGCGTTGACGTCCTGGTGGGCGGCGAGCGGGGCGGCGATCTCGGCGGTGCGGCCGGAGAGGATGTTGACCACGCCGCCGGGGAGGTCGGAGGTGGCCAGCACCTCGGCCAGCGAGAGGGCCGGCAGCGGGGCGCGCTCGGCGGCCACGACCACGGCCGTGTTGCCCGTGACGATCGCGGGGGCGATCACCGAGACCAGGCCGAGAAGGGACGACTCCTGGGGCGCGAGCAGCACGACCACACCGGTCGGCTCGGGGGAGGAGAGGTTGAAGTACGGCCCCGCGACGGGGTTGGCGGACCCGGCGATCTGGGCCGTCTTGTCGGACCAGCCCGCGTACCAGACCCAGCGGTCGATCGCGGCGTCGACCTGCGCGGTGGCCTTGGCCTTGCTCAGCCCCTCGCCGTCGGCGACCTCGTGGACGAACTGCTTACGGCGGCCCTCCAGCATCTCGGCGACGCGGTAGAGGATCTGGCCCCGGTTGTAGGCGGTGGCCCCCGACCAGCCGCCGAACGCCTTGCGCGCGGCGACGACCGCGTCCCGGGCGTCCTTGCGGGAGGCCAGCGGGGCGTTGGCCAGCCAGCGGCCCTTGGCGTCGGTCACCTCGTACACCCGCCCGCTCTCCGAGCGTGGGAACTTGCCGCCCACGAACAGCTTGTAGGTCTTCAGGACCGAGAGTCGTTCAGGCTGTTTCATCGGTCGCGCTCCCCTTCTCCCTTGCCCCCTGCCTCCGGCGGGAGGTGCCCCCTGTGCTCGCTCGTCGGCTCGGCTGCTCCGGCGAGGTATGCCTCCAGGCCATGGCGACCGCCCTCGCGGCCGTATCCCGACTCCTTGTAGCCGCCGAAGGGGGAGGCCGGGTCGAACTTGTTGAAGGTGTTGGACCACACCACACCCGCCCGGAGCTTGTTCGCCATCCACAGGATGCGCGAGCCCTTCTCCGTCCAGATGCCCGCCGACAGCCCGTACGGCGTGTTGTTGGCCTTGGCCACGGCCTCCTCGGGGGTGCGGAAGGTGAGCACCGAGAGTACCGGGCCGAAGATCTCCTCGCGGGCGATCCGGTGGGCCTGGGTGACACCGGTGAACAGGGTGGGCGCGAACCAGTAGCCGGAGCTGGGCAGTTCGCACTCCGGGGCCCAGCGCTCGGCCCCCTCGGCCTCGCCCGCGTCGGCCAGCGCGCGGATCCGGGCCAGCTGCTCGGCGGAGTTGATCGCGCCGATGTCGGTGTTCTTGTCCAGCGGGTCGCCCACGCGCAGGGTGCTCATCCGGCGCTTGAGCGCGTCGAGCAGCTCGTCCTGAACGGACTCCTGGACCAGCAGGCGGGAGCCCGCGCAGCAGACATGGCCCTGGTTGAAGAAGATGCCGCCGACGATGCCCTCGACCGCCTGGTCGATGGGGGCGTCGTCGAAGACGATGTTCGCGGCCTTGCCCCCGAGTTCGAGGGTGACCTTCTTCTTCGTACCGGCCACCGTACGGGCGATGGCCTTGCCGACCTCGGTGGAGCCGGTGAAGGCCACCTTGTCGATCCCGGGGTGGGCGACCAGCTCCGCGCCGGTCGAGCCGTCACCGGTGACGATGTTGACGACGCCGTTGGGCAGGCCCGCCTGGCGGCAGATGTCCGCGAAGAAGAGGGCGCTCAAGGGGGTGGTCTCGGCGGGCTTGAGGACGACCGTATTGCCGGTGGCGAGCGCCGGGGCGATCTTCCAGGCCAGCATCAGGAGCGGGAAGTTCCAGGGGATGATCTGGCCGGCCACGCCCAGGGGCCTGGGATCCGGTCCGTAGCCCGCGTACGCCAGCTTGTCGGCCCAGCCCGCGTAGTAGAAGAAGTGGGCCGCGACCAGGGGCAGATCGGCGTCGCGCGACTCGCGGATCGGCTTGCCGTTGTCCAGCGACTCCAGGACGGCCAGTTCGCGGGAGCGCTCCTGGATGATGCGCGCGATGCGGAAGAGGTACTTGGCGCGCTCGGCGCCGGGCAGCGCGGACCAGGTCCCGAACGCCTTACGGGCGGCCCTGACCGCGCGGTCCACGTCCTCGGCGCCGGCCTGGGCGACCTCCGAGAGGACCTCCTCGGAGGAGGGGGAGAGGGTCTTGAATACCTTGCCGTCGCCCGCCTCGGTGAACTCCCCGTCGATGAACAGGCCGTAGGACGGGGCGATATCGACGACCGCGCGGGACTCCGGCGCGGGTGCGTACTCGAAAACTGGCATGGCGTATCAGTCCACCGTCACGTAGTCGGGACCGGAGTACCGGCCGGTGCTCAGCTTCTGGCGCTGCATCAGCAGATCGTTGAGCAGACTGGAGGCGCCGAAACGGAACCACTCCGGGGAGAGCCACTCCTCGCCCAGCGTCTCGTTGACCATCACCAGGTACTTGATCGCGTCCTTGGAGGTGCGGATGCCGCCCGCGGGCTTCACGCCCACCCGCACGCCCACCGCGGCGCGGAAGTCGCGGACCGCCTCCAGCAGGACGAGGGTGACGGGCGGGGTCGCGTTGACGGCCACCTTGCCGGTGGAGGTCTTGATGAAGTCCGCGCCCGCCAGCATCGCCAGCCAGGAGGCGCGGCGGACGTTGTCGTACGTCTGGAGCTCACCGGTCTCGAAGATGACCTTGAGGTGGGCGGCGGTGCCGCTGCCGTCCTCGCGGACGCAGGCGGCCTTCACCTGGCGGATCTCCTCGAAGACCTCGAGATAGCGGCCGGAGAGGAAGGCGCCGCGGTCGATCACCATGTCGATCTCGTCCGCCCCGGCGGCCACCGCCTCCCGGGTGTCGGCCAGCTTGACCGACAGCGCGGCGCGCCCGGAGGGGAAGGCGGTCGCGACGGCCGCCACATGAATGCCGCTGTCCTTCAGGGCCTCCTTGGCGGTGGCCACCATGTCGCCGTAGACGCAGATCGCCGCGACGCGGGGGGCCGTGCGGTCGGTGGGATCGGGGTTGATCCCCTTGGCGCACAGGGATCGGACCTTGCCCGGGGTGTCGGCACCCTCCAGGGTCGTCAGGTCGATCATCGAGATCGCCAGGTCGATGGCGTACGCCTTCGCCGTGGTCTTGATCGAGCGGGTGCCGAGGGTCGCGGCACGGGCCTGGAGGCCGACCGCGTCGACGCCCGGCAGGCCGTGCAGAAAGCGGCGCAGCGCGCTGTCGCCGGCGGTCACGTCCGCCATCGACGCGAGTCGCTCCGCGGCCTCTTCGCCGTATGCGGGAACTGTGGTGGGCATGGTCACCAGATGAGCATATCTACGCGCGTAGTCGGATGTCACCCCCGGCCCCGGAATCCGTCGGGGGCCGAGGGCGAGAAGTCCAGGCCGGGCCCGCGGGCGTCCCCTGGACATCCCCCACACCAGGAGTGTGGTGCACAATCGGGCGCATGACGAGCCCGGACGACGACTCAGCCTCCACTGCCTCATCCTCCGCATCCTCCTCCGCGTCCCCCTCCGCCCCCGAGACCTTCTCGGACCGGATCTACCGCTCCCCGAGCGGCATCGCGGGCGGGGTGCTGCTGCTCGCGCTCAGCGGCTGGCTGGGCATCGACGCGATGATCCGGGGCGAGGGCCGGACGCCGTGGCTGGCGCTGGCCGGGCTGCTGTGCGCGGTGCCGGTGGTGATCGCCTTCACGGTCCGCCCGTCGGTGCACGCGGGGCAGGACCGGCTGCTCGTCCGCAACCCGTTCCGTACGATCACGCTGCCCTGGGCCTCGGTCGAGGGGGTGCGCGCCGGATACACCAGCGAGGTGCTGGCGGGCGGGGCGAAGTACCAGCTGTGGGCGATCCCGGTCTCGCTGCGACAGCGCAAGCGGGCCGCCCGGCACCAGGCCAGGGCGGCATCGGAGGACCCCTTCGGCCGCACGTCCGCCCATGTGTCGGCGAACAAGCCCGACGAGGACCGGCGGGCCCCCTCCGACGTGGCGATGGGCGATCTCCGCGAGATGGCCGAGACCAACGCCCACCGCGAGGGCGCCCAGGGGGCGCCGGAGGTGCGCTGGGCGTTCGAGATCATCGCCCCGACGCTGGCCGGTGCGGTACTCCTGGCCATCATGCTGGCCATCGGCTGACCCCTGGGCCCCGGCCGCGCGGGCTGGCCGGGGCGGCCAGGACGCCGCGGCCGCCTGTCACGCGGAGAACGACGCCGCGATGCCTACGGCTGTCGTCGTCGGCCATGACTCCTGCGGCTTCGAGAAGCTCGCCGCCCTGTCGCCGTGACCGGACCGGGCGGCACCTTCCGCACGTGAACCCGGGGCGCGGCGCCCCGCCCAGGGTCGCTACGGGGCCTCGTCGTCTGCCACCGGGCGGGCCGGGGAGCTGGCCGGGGCTGTGTCACCGGGCTGGTGGCCGCTGACGAGACGGGAGGGGGCGGGGTCGGAGGGGTGGTGTCCTGGACGCTGTCGCATATTTGTGGCGCTTATCGCCGGCCAACGCAACGTTCATCGTTCGTCGGCGACGTAAATATGCGGTCCAGGGCGCCGCACCGGAGGCCCCGCCCCCGGCACCCACCACGAACAGCGGGCGCACCACCCACGCACCCGGCGCGCGCCCACGCGCCCTCAGCCGGATCCGACGCGGCGGGCTACGCGCCCGCGGCCGCCGTTTCCGCGGACTGGATTCCCGCCGCCACCGAGAGGTCCCCCTTGAGCGCGGCCAGCACGGTGTCCGCCGTGGCACGAGCCGGGGTGAGGGCGTCGGCGGCGGGGACGTCGACGACCACCTCCAGATAGCCCTTCAGCTTCGGCTCGGTGCCGCTGGGCCGGACGACCACACGGGCGGCCCGCACGGCCCCCTTCCCGGCCAGCCGGTAGCGCAGGCCGTCCGTCGGGGGCAGCGTCTCCGTACCCCGCGACAGCTCCTCCGCCGAGGTCACGGCGAGCCCCGCGAGCTCGGTGGGCGGCTGTTCGCGCAGCCGCTTCATCGCGGTGCCGATGAGGGAGAGGTCCTTGACGCGTACGGACAGCTGGTCGGTGGCGTGCAGGCCGTGGGCCACCGCGATGTCGTCCAGCAGGTCGCCCAGGGTGCGGCCCTGCTCCTTGAGCTCGGACGTCAGCTCGGCGACGAGCAGCGCGGCCGTGATGCCGTCCTTGTCGCGTACGCCCTCCGGGTCCACGCAGTAGCCGAGCGCCTCCTCATACGCGTAACGCAGCCCGTCCACGCGGGCCAGCCACTTGAAGCCGGTCAGCGTCTCGGCGTACGGCAGCCCCGCGTCGGCCGCGATCCGGGAGAGGAGCGACGAGGAGACGATCGTGGTCGCGAAGGCGCCGCGGGCGCGCTTGTGGACGAGGTGGGTGGCGAGGAGCGCGCCCACCTCGTCACCGCGGAGCACGCGCCAACTGGCCGCGTCCGTGGGGGCCGTGGGGTTCGTGATCGTGGGCACGGCGACGGCGCAGCGGTCCGCGTCCGGGTCGTTGGCGATGATGATGTCCGGAGCGACCTTGCGGGCCGTGGCGAACGCCAGGTCCATCGCCCCCGGCTCCTCCGGGTTCGGGAACGCGACCGTCGGGAACGCCGGGTCCGGCTCGGCCTGCTCGGGGACGACCGCGGGCGCGGGGAAACCGGCGCGGGCGAAGGCGGCGGCGAGGGTTTCGCGGCCCACGCCGTGCAGCGGGGTGTAGACGACGCGGGCGTTACGGGGCGAACCCGGGGTGAGAACGGCGTCCGTGCGCGCGAGGTACGCCTCCAGGACGTCGTCGTCCAGCGTCTCCCAGCCGCCGTCCGGGCGGGGGACGTCGTCCAGGCTGCGGATGGCCGCGATCTCGGCGGCGATCTCGGCGTCGGCGGGCGGCACGATCTGGGAGCCGTCGCCGAGGTAGACCTTGTAGCCGTTGTCGCGGGGCGGGTTGTGGCTCGCGGTGACCTCGACGCCGGCGACGGCGCCGAGGTGACGGATGGCGAAGGCGAGCACGGGCGTGGGCAGCGGGCGCGGGAGCACGGCGGCGCGGAACCCGGCGCCGACCATCACGGCGGCGGTGTCGCGGGCGAAGTCGGCGCTCTTGTAGCGCGCGTCGTAGCCGATCACGACGAGAGCTTGACCTTGCCCCTGACCCTGATCCTCGCGCTGATGCTTGCGCAGGTACGCGGCGAGTCCCGCGGCGGCGCGGATGACGACTACCCGGTTCATCCGCATGGGCCCGGCCCCGAGCTCGCCCCGGAGCCCGGCGGTGCCGAACTGGAGCGTCCCGGAGAACCGATCGGCGATCTCGTCCAGCGCGTCGTCCGTGTTGGCCTGGAGCAGCGCGCTGAGCTCGTCCCGGGTCTCGGGATCGGGATCCTCGGCAAGCCAAGCGCGCGCCTGGGCGATGAGGTCGTGCTCCGTGGCCATGTGGGCCTCCTGGGGGGCGACGGTTGTTTCGGGCGGGTGCGGGTGCGGGTGCGGGTGCGGGTGGGGGTGGGGTGGTGGTTGCTGTGGTGCGCGATCGGTTGTGTGGTGGGTGCGGGTGCGGGGCCTCCGGGGCGGGGCCCTGGACCGTATATTTACGGCGCCGATGAACGATGATCGTTGCGTTGGCCGGGAGTTGGCGCCACAAATACGCCCCTGGCCTTCGGCATGGGGAACCCCGAGCGTCCAGGACCCCACCCCTCCGACCCCGCCCCCTCCCGTCTCGTCGGCGACCGCCCCCCGGTGACACAGAACGCCCGCCCGCTCCGCGTTCCGCCCGGGGCGCCCGCAAGCCACTATCCGGCTCCCGATGGTCCAGGGCCGACATCCGGCCCTCCGAGCAGCCCCACCCAGCGATCGGGCGCCAAATCGCGAGGCCATTGGGTCAGTCTTCATCCGGCGGAAGGAACTGCCGCCCACGACGCGGCCCGGTCGCGATCCGGAACCGGGCTGGGTCCGGGTGGTGGGAAGGGCCCGTCGGGCCGTTTGGAGTCGGACGGGCGGGGCGTGCCCATCTCTGCCAGCCACTGGCCCCTGGGGGGCCGGGGCCGGATGGGTGACGCGTGCCGCCGGGCTGGTGGCCGCCGACGAGACGGGAGGGGGTGGGGTCGGAGGTGTGGTGTCCTGGACGCTGTCGCATATTTGTGGCGCCAATCTCCGACCAACACAACGATCTTCGTTCGTCGGCGACGTAAATATGCGGTCCAGGGCGCCGCACCGGAGGCCCCGCCCCCGGCACCCACCACCCAACCGGCCGCGCACCCCGGCCCCGCCCGCTCATGGGTGCGATGCGCTGTTCAGTTGGCTGAGGGGTGAGTACCCGCGCAGCTCGCCGTGACGCCACCACCGGCACCACCAGCACCACGGGGAGCGGGTTGCCCGAACGGCGGCGGGTCAGAGTCTGTCGAGGACCTGGGCCAGCAGGCTCCCCATCCGGGCGGCGGAGTCGCGGCCGGCCTGGAGGACCTCCTCGTGGTTGAGGGGTTCGCCCGTCATCCCGGCCGCGAGGTTGGTGACCAGGGAGATGCCCAGCACCTCCGCGCCCGCCTCGCGCGCCGCGATGGCCTCGAGGGTCGTGGACATGCCCACCAGATCGGCCCCCATGGTGCGGACCATGTTGATCTCCGCGGGCGTCTCGTAGTGCGGCCCGGGGAACTGGGCGTAGACGCCCTCCTCCAGGGTCGAGTCGATCTGCTGGCACAGGGCGCGCAGCCGCGGGGAGTACAGGTCGGTGAGGTCGACGAAGTTGGCGCCCACGATCGGGGAGGTGGCCGTGAGGTTGATGTGGTCGCTGATCAGTACCGGCTGGCCGGGGCGCATGCCCTCGCGGAGGCCGCCGCAGCCGTTGGTGAGGATGATGGTCTTGCAGCCGGCGGCGACGGCGGTGCGTACCCCGTGTGCGACGGCGGCGACACCGCGGCCCTCGTAGTAATGCGTACGGCCGAGGAAGACCAGCGCCCGTTTGTCGTTGATCCGGTACGACCGGATCCGGCCCGCATGGCCCGCGACGGCGGGCGGCGGGAAGCCGGGCAGCTCGGTGACGGGGAACTCGTGCTCGGGCGCCCCGAGGGCGTCGGTGGCGGGGACCCAGCCGGAGCCCAGGACCAGCGCGACGTCGTGGGTCTCCGCACCGGTCAGCTCGCGCAGGCGGTTGGCGGCGGAGTCGGCGGCGGCGTGCGGGTCGCCCTGATTGTCCCAAGAAACTGATGCGTTCACGCGCACGAGGGTAGCCGGTTACTGCCTACGCGCGTAGACGGCATTCGCCTAGGTATTCGGATCGTTGCATTACCGCTGACCCCCAGGCCCCAGGCCCACGGCCCCCGCCCCGGGACAGCCGAACCCCGGCCGGCCGGACCCCGGCCGGCCGGACCCCGGCCGGCCGGACCCAGCGAGCCGGACCCCAAGCGGAACCCCAAACCCACCGGACCCACCCGATCAACCGGACACACCGGACTCAGCAGGGGCGCTTCCGTAGCTCCATCACATAGTCGTGCGGCGCCCCCGCCGATTCCGCCGCGTCGGCGATCTCGCCCAGGTAGCGCGCCGAGGGCAGTCCGCCCTCGTAGCCGTTGAGTACGTAGAGCCAGGCGGCCTCGTCGCCGTCCAGGGTGTGGACCCGGATCCGCATCCGCCGGTAGATGTCGAGGCCGACGCCCTCCCAGCGGTCCATGGAGTCCTCGTCCATGGGCGCGATGTCGTAGAGGGCGACGAAGACCTGGGAGCGCGGCGCCTCCACAATGGTGGCGATGGCCCCTTCCCAGCCCATCTGTTCGCCTCCGAAGGTGAGGCGCCAGCCGTTCAGCCAGCCCGTTCCGCGCAGTGGGGAGTGCGGTGCGCGGCGGGACATCAGCCGCGCGTCGAGGTTGCCGGCGTACGCGGCGTAGAGCGACATGCGTCTGAGGGTACGGGAGAGGGATGAAGCGGCCCCCGGGGCGGGAGGTTCGTACGTCAGTCGCCCCCGCGAAACCCCCCGGGCTGAAGGCTGTCGAACGAGTGCGGGACAATGGAGCATGTGACTCGGATCGTGATCATCGGTGGCGGACCCGGCGGCTATGAGGCGGCGCTGGTCGCCGCGCAGCTCGGCGCGGAGGTGACCGTCGTCGACTGCGACGGTCTGGGCGGGGCGTCGGTGCTCACCGACTGTGTGCCGTCGAAGACGTTGATCGCCACCGCCGAGGTGATGACGACCTTCGACTCCTCCTATGAGGAGCTGGGGATCATCGTCGCCGACGACACCCCGCCGCTGGAGCAGGCGGCCCGGGTGGTCGGCGTGGATCTCGGCAAGGTCAACCGCCGGGTGAAGCGGCTCGCGCTCGCCCAGTCACACGACATCACGGCCTCGGTCACCCGGGCCGGCGGCCGGGTCATGCGCGGGCGCGGGCGGGTGGCGCCGCAGCAGTCGCTGGACGGTTCGCGGCGGGTGATCGTGCGGGCGGCGGACGGCACCGAGCAGACGCTGGTGGCGGACGCGGTGCTGATCGCGACCGGTGCCCATCCGAGGGAGATCCCGGACGCGAAGCCGGACGGCGAGCGGATCCTGAACTGGACGCAGGTGTACGACCTGGACGAGCTCCCCGAGGAGCTGATCGTGGTCGGCTCCGGTGTCACGGGCGCGGAGTTCGCGGGCGCGTACCAGGCGCTGGGGTCGAAGGTCACGCTGGTCTCCAGCCGGGACCGGGTGCTGCCGGGCGAGGACCCGGACGCGGCGGCGGTGCTGGAGGACGTCTTCCGGCGCCGGGGGATGAACGTGATGTCCCGGTCGCGGGCGCAGGCCGCCAAGCGGGTGGGGGACCGGGTGGATGTCACGCTCTCGGACGGGCGGGTCATCTCCGGCACCCACTGTCTGATGGCGGTCGGCTCGATCCCGAACTCGGCGGACATCGGTCTGGAGGAGGCCGGGGTCAAGCTGGCGGAGTCGGGGCACGTCCTGACCGACAAGGTGTCCCGGACCAGCACGCCGGGCATCTACGCGGCCGGTGACTGCACCGGGGTGCTCGCGCTGGCGTCGGTGGCGGCGATGCAGGGCCGGATCGCGATGTACCACTTCCTCGGGGACGCGGTGGCCCCGCTGAACCTGAAGACGGTCTCCGCGAATGTCTTCACCGACCCCGAGATCGCCACGGTCGGCTACTCACAGGCGGACGTGGACGGCGGGAAGATCGACGCCCGGGTGGTGAAGCTGCCGCTGCTGCGCAATCCGCGGGCGAAGATGCAGGGCATCCGGGACGGCTTCGTCAAGATCTTCTGCCGTCCGGGCACCGGCATCGTGGTCGGCGGGGTGGTGGTCGCGCCGCGGGCGAGCGAGCTGATCCACCCGATTTCGCTCGCGGTCGACAACAATCTGACGGTGGAGCAGATCGCCAACGCCTTCACGGTCTACCCGTCGCTGTCCGGTTCGATCGCCGAGGTGGCGCGGCAGTTGCACACCCGGAAGACTCAGGAAGAGTCATAGACCCGGTCCTTATAGCACTTCGTACCCTCACAGATGTACAACTTCTGCTAATTGGTGCAAGCTGCTGAAAACAGACGGTCGTGGGGGTTACTGTCAGTTTCGTGTTCGCTGCTGAACGTCGCCAATTGATCCTTGAAATGGTGCGTGCGAACGGAGCGGTGTCGCTCCGGGAGCTCGCCCGCGTCGTCCAGACCTCCGAAGTGACCGTACGGCGTGATGTGCGGGCGCTGGAGGCAGAAGGACTGCTCGACCGCCGGCACGGCGGTGCGGTGCTGCCGGGCGGATTCACCAGGGAGTCCGGCTTCCCGCAGAAATCCCATCTAGCGACCGCGGAGAAGACGGCCATCGCCGATCTCGCGGCCGGTTTCGTCGAGGAGGGCGAGGCCGTCGTCGTAGGCGCCGGAACCACCACACAGGAGCTGGCCCGCCGGCTCGCGCGGGTTCCGGGGCTGACCGTGGTCACCAATTCCCTGCTGGTCGCACAGGCGTTGGCGCACGCCAACCGGGTCGAGGTCGTGATGACCGGCGGCACCCTGCGCGGCTCCAACTACGCCCTGGTCGGCAGCGGCGCCGAGCAGTCCCTCCAGGGGCTGCGGGTCTCGCGCGCCTTCCTGTCCGGCAGCGGGCTGACCGCCGAGCGCGGCCTGTCCACCTCCAACATGCTCTCGGCCAGCGTCGACCGGGCGCTGGTCCAGGCTGCGGCGGAGGTGGTCGTGCTCGCCGACCATACGAAGCTGGGCTCCGACACCATGTTCCAGACGGTGCCCACCGATGTGATCACACGGCTGGTGACCGATGAGCCGCCCGGCCATGACGACCGTGCCCTGACCGAGCTCCAGGCCCTCGCGGACCAGGGGGTTCAGATCGCCGTGGCCGGGCCGGGCGCGGGGTCCGGCCCGGCCGGGGGCGGTGAGGGCGGCGGTTCCGCGGGGCGCCAGTCGGGGCGCATGGGCCCGACCCAGGGCCGTGGTGGCGAGGAGGGCCTGCCGTTGCCGGGGCCACGCCGCAACCATCCCCATCCACCGGGCGGTCCCGGCTCCGCCCAGCTGCGCACCGCGGTGCCGCTGGCGGAGCAGCCGGGGCGGGTGGCGGATCTGGCGCCGCGCCGTCGCTAGCGACTGGCTGCCGGATCGTGACGCCTGCGGCGGGCCACGCGGCGGAGCCGCATATCGATGCTCCCCCTCCCCGCCCCTTCCCTCAACTGGGGCTCCGCCTCAGACCCCGCTCCTCAACCGCCGGAGGGGCTGGAAGGCGGGCTCCGCCCAAGACCCCTGGGTCCAGGGGCGAAGCCCTCGCCATGTGGCGGAGCCGCATAGCGGTGCCGCAGGAAGGGGCGGAGAAGGGAAAGTATCGATATGCGGCTCCGCCGGACCCCTGTGGCGCGTGGTCGCCGACGGGTGTCAGCGGGCCTTGAGGCCGGTGAAGGCCAGCGCCAGCAGTCGGTCGGCCAGTTCCGGGTCGTCCGGCGACTGCTCCACGGCCAGCGCGATCGCGTTGGTGAGCTGCATCAGATCGGCGATGACCACATCGGACCGTACGGCACCGCTCTGCTGTGCGCGGGCGAGCAGTTCGCTGCCCGCCTCGCGCAGCGGCACACCACAGCCGCGGGACAGCTCCGAGGTCTCGTCCGCCGAGCACGCCATCAGGGCCTGGGAGAGCCCGCGGTAGGTGCTGGCGTGGTCCACGATGGCGCGCAGCCAGTCGATCAGTGCCTCACACGGCCGTGGCGCCTTGGCCAGCTCCCGCGACCGCTCCAGCAGGGCGCATATCTCGCCCTGGAAGACCGCGCCCATCAGCGCGGTGCGGTTGGGGAAGTGGCGGTAGAGCGTGCCGATGCCGACTCCCGCGCGGCGCGCGATGTCCTCCAGCGAAGCGTCGGTACCGTGCTGGGTGAAGGCCGTGCGCGCCTCGGCAAGCAGCCGCTCGTAGTTGCGGCGCGCGTCGGCGCGCATGGGGCGCGGTGGCGTCTGCGCCGTGGCTGTCTCGATCGCCATCGCGGTCCTCCCTGCCGTGGCTGCCCGTGAGTCAAGCATGCCATTTCGTGACCGGAGGCACGGCCTGGCCAGGCAACGCGGGTATCGCGAATGCCATCAAACAGGGCGATGGCACCGTGTGTTGCGGTGCGGCGGAGTGGAAGAACCATGGGACTGACCAGTCGATCACTCGAGTATGTGACGATCGCCCTCGCCGCGGGATGCGCGGGGCTGACGCTCTGGCTGTGGCCGCGGTTCGCGGGCCGGGGCGTGCGGGCCTGGCTGGGCCGGCTGGCCTCCCTCGCGGTGACCCAGTGCGCGATCGTGGCCGCGCTGGCCCTCGCGGTGAACACCACCTTCCAGTTCTATGGGTCCTGGGACGAACTGCTGGGCGCGGACGAGGCGGCCCCGGCGGCCCTGTCCCATGTGCAGGGCGGCGCCGCGGGGCCGGTCGGGGAATCGGGCGGCCTGGTGCGGCCCGCACCGCCGCAGGGGCTGAACGCGGTGCACGGGCTGCCGAGCGGGCCCCCGGACCGGGCCGGCGAGGTGGAGTCGGTGCGGATCCTGGGCCGCCGCAGCCAGGTGGCCAACCCTGCGTACGTCTATCTGCCGCCGCAGTACTTCCAGCGCCAGTACGCCCGGCAGCGCTTCCCGGTGATCGTGGCGATCAGCGGCTACCCCGGGGGGTCCTTCCTGCTGGCCCAGCATCTGCGGCTGCCCCAGACCGCGGGCGGGCTGATCCGCACCGGGGTGTCGCAGCCGGCGGTCATCGTGATGGTGCGGCCCACCATCGCCCCGCCCCGCGACACCGAATGTGTGGACGTCCCCGGCGGCCCCCAGGCCGAGACCTACTTCGCCGAGGACCTGCCCGAGGCGCTGCGGGAGCACTACCGGATCGGCCATGACCCCAGCGCCTGGGGCGTCCTGGGCTACTCCTCGGGCGGCACCTGCGCCCTTCAGCTGACCCTCCGTCACCCCCGTGTCTACAGCGCGGCGGTGGCCCTGTCGCCCGACTACCGCGTGGTCAACGACCCCACCACCGGCGACCTCTTCGGCCGGGGCCCGGAGGGCGAGCGCGGGAAGCGGGAGCACGATCTGCTGTGGCGGCTGCGCCATCTGCCCCAGCCGCAGGTGTCGGTGCTGGTCGCCTCCAGCCGCCGCGGCGAGTCCGACTACGGCGCCACGCGCGAGTTCCTTGCCGCGGTCCGGCCACCGATGAGCGCACAGTCGATCATCCTGGACCGGGGCAGCCACAACTTCCGCACCTGGCGCCGTGAACTGCCCACGGCCCTGCGGTGGATGAACGGCCAGCTGACCTTCCCCCAGGACGTGGTGCACGGCCGCTGAGCCGGGACGGACGAAGACGGCGGGCCCCGGCCGGAATCTTCCGGCCGGGGCCCGCCGTCATGGTGTGTGCGGTGGTCCGG
>NZ_JANIIC010000082.1 GCF_024519315.1 Streptomyces malaysiensis subsp. samsunensis
GGCGCCGTGCGCATTCTGCATACCTGCGCTGCCGCCCTCCCCGACGGCGGCCGGGTGCTGATCGCCGAGCGGGTGTTCCATGATGAGCCGGCTTCGGTCGAGGAGCTTTCCGAGGCCCGTCGGCTGACCACACACGTGGCCGAACCTCCACAAAGGCTGGTGGGGCACCTTCCGCTAACACCGTGTCCTATGTGGTGAGGCGGACGAGTCTCTTGTAGCAGCACAGGGTGGCGGCGAGTGCGAGAAAGGCCAAATAGTTGCGGGGATTGCGTTCGTAGCGGGGGCTGAGTCGGCGGTATCCGGACAGCCACGACATGGTGCGCTCGATGACCCACCGGGTGTCGCCCTCATCGTTCACTGGACTCGATGCCTTTGCGGGCGATGCGTACTCC
This sequence comes from Streptomyces malaysiensis subsp. samsunensis, assembly GCF_024519315.1. Classification (GTDB taxonomy): domain Bacteria; phylum Actinomycetota; class Actinomycetes; order Streptomycetales; family Streptomycetaceae; genus Streptomyces; species Streptomyces malaysiensis. The sequence goes on from NZ_JANIIC010000082.1 coordinate 393, forward strand.
GATGCGCTTCCATCGGAGCCTCCAGCCCTTGCAGGCCGGAATGGTTGAAGCGGTGCACCCACCGCCGCACCATCTTCCGGCGGCAGGCCAGTTCAGCAGCGATGGCCTACACCCGCACGCCCGCCCAGCTCAGCTCGATCATTCGGGCTCGCATCACCAGATCCAGCGGCGCCTTACGCGCCGTGCCAGCCGTCGCACGACGGCTTTGCCGTCAACGTCATCGAATGCTGACCCCGTCGCGAGGGACACCGAATCAGCGATGAGGCGGCTGTCGATCAACCTCGGCCTGCCGGAGGATGTGCTGGCCCGCGCCGAACGCACCGAGAACTGGCGAAGACAGCTGGGATCCACCGGCACCAGCCGCTGTCAGCCAGACCAACCGCCGGACACCGCCCGGAGGAGACGGAAGTAGCGCGGCCCGACTATGGTGGACCCGCGTCTCGCCGAATGCCACAAGCGGGCCGCCATGCCGCATCTCCGGACTCGTCCACGCGGCGCATCTGGACTCTTCGGGAGAGGCTTGGCAACCGTGACCACGCAGCGACGCAGGCTATCGCATCGTCCGCAGTCGTCGGAGCCCACTGTTATCACCGTCAGCACAGCCGTCGAGATGGTATGCCGCCTGTATGTCGCCGCGCACGCCATGACAGGTGACTTTGAGCAGGTACCGGCCAGTGCCGCCGGCACAGTGCCGCTCGACGACGAGACGCACGACCTGCTTCTGCGCTACTTCCAAGCCGATTACGCGGTGGGCACCGGCCTGGTTCGCATCGCGGTCACGCGAGGATGTTCGAGGGAGCGGAGCCCACAAGACCGACGGTTGCCAGCGTGGCGGCCGCCACAGCGGCCCCGGCGACGAATCATCATGGCGTCGTCACCGTGGCGCGCCCCACCGGGCCGAACCCTCATTTCCGGGAGCTAACACCCCCAAGGGGATGCACGGTTGGGCTCCAGCTGCCCTCGAGCCCGCAGGCATATCTGTGCCTCTCCTACCATTCAAGCGCGGGTCGCGGACGGCCATACGCGGCGCGACGCCCGGCAACGACGTCAACCTCCGTGACGTCGAGGGACGCAGCGCCCTGCTGCTGTCCCGTGCGAAGGACAACAACGCCTCATGCGCGATCGGCCCGTTCATCCGCCTGCTCGACAACGGCTTCGACCTCGACACCGTAGACGGGCTCGACATCGACCTGCGGGTCGCCGGAACGGACGGCTGCGTACTGCACGGCAGCAGCTCCATGCGCGAGATCAGCCGCGACGTGCTGGACCTGGTGGCCGCCACCCACGGGTGACCACATGCCTGACCGCGCGGTCCCGTGTGCGCAGCGCCGCCGCTGCCGCGACGCGCGCTGCGCACACCCGGCTCATGCCCGGGCCACCGGCTCCTGCCCGAACGTGGCGTGCAAGCGGCGCGTGTGATCCACCTGGCGCTCGGCTCCGGTCAACGTGACCCTGACCGTCAGGCGCCGATCCGCGCTGGAGGCGGCCAACCGCACCTCCAGCTTGCCCGGTTCGACGACGCGCCGGCCGTCACGTCCGGTGAAGGAAGCGACGTCCGCCGGGACTGTGACACGGACCCGGCGGGCCTCGCCCGGCGCCAGTTCGACGCGGGTGTAGCCGACGAGGCGCTGCACCGGCTGGACGACGGAGGCAACCGGGTCATGCAGATACAGCTGGACGACCTCGGTTCCGGACCGCCCGCCCGAGTTGCGGACGGTGAAGGCGAGGGTGAACTCGCCGTCCGTCGGCGCCTCCTGGACGTCCACGGTCAGGTCCGCCCAGTCGAACCGCGTATAGGAAAGGCCGTGGCCGAAGGCGAACGCGGGAGTCGGGTCGATGTTGGACACCTCGCTGGCGTGGGCGAGCCGCGCCCCGAGGTACGTGGCCGGCTGGGAGCCCGGCCTGTGCGGCACGCTGACCGGGAGACGTCCGGAGGGATTGACGCGGCCGCTGAGCACCCCGGCGATCGCGTGCGTGCCCTCCTCCCCCGGGAAGAAGGACTGCACGATCGCGGCGGACTCCTCCACGGCGCGGCCGAGGGCGTACGGCCGTCCCGCGAGCAGCACGGTGACCACGGGTGTCTCCAGGTCGAGCAGAGTGTCGAGCAGGTGCTGCTGCGCACCGGGCAGCACCAGCGCCTCGGCGTCGCATCCCTCGCCGCTGGTGCCCCGCCCGAAGAGCCCGGCGCGGTCGCCGAGCACCACCAGGGCGACGTCGGCTTCGCGTGCCACCTGGGCGGCCTCACGGATGCCGGAGAGATCTCCGTCGTCGATGCCGGTGCCGCGGGCGACCGTGATCTCGGCGTCGGGGAACTCGGCGGCGAGAGTGTCGCGCAGGGTGGGCAGCTCGATGCCGAGTGGGGTCCCGGGGTGGCGGACGCCGATGTGCTGAGGGAAGGAGTAGCAGCCCAGTACGGCGGTGGGCTCGTCGGCGTTGGGACCGAGCAGGGCGATGCGGCGCGGCCTCGCGAGCGGCAGGACGCCGTCATTGCTCAGCAGCACGACCGCTTCCTCGGCAACCGTGCGGGCCAGCGCGCGGTTCTCCGGACCGTCCAAGTCGATCCGGCCGCGCAGGGCGGCCGGGTCGGCCAGGTCGGCCTTGTCGAGCGCGGCCGGTAGGGGGTTCCAGTCCGGGTCGAGCAGGCCGAGCATCGCCTTCTGCGTGAGTACCCGGCGCAGGGCGCGATCGACCAACGCCTCCGGTATGCGGCCGTCGGCGACGGCCTCGGTGAGGGGCGCGCCGTACGTCTTGACGTTGGGCAGTTCGACGTCGATGCCCGCGCGCAGCGCCGTGCCGGCGGCGCCGACCCAGTCGGCTGCGATGCCGTGCAGGGTCTTCAGGAAGGCGATGGCGAAGTAGTCGGCGACGACAGTACCGTCGAAGCCCCACGTGTCACGCAGTAGCCCGGTGAGCAGATCCTCGTCGGCCGCGGAGGGCATCCCGTCGGTGTCGGTGTAGGCGTTCATCACCGACCGGGCACCGCCTTCACGGATCGCCATCTCGAAGGGAGGCAGCAGAACGTCGGCGCGTTCACGCGGGCCCACGGAGGAGGGGGCGAGGTTACGACCGGCGCGGGAGGCCGAGTAGCCGACGAAGTGCTTGAGGGTGGCGACGATCCCGGCGGACTCGAGGCCCTGCACGTATGCCGTCCCGATGGTGCCGACGAGGTACGGGTCCTCGCCGATGGTCTCCTCGACCCGGCCCCAGCGGGCGTCGCGCACAACGTCCAGGACGGGCGCGAGTCCCTGGTGGACGCCGACGGCACGCATGTCGCGGCCGATGGCGGCGCCCATGCGCCGCACCGTGTCCGGGTCGAAGGTGGCGCCCCAGGACAGCGGAACGGGGTAGGCCGTCGCCCCCCAGGCGGCGAAGCCGGCCAGACACTCGTCATGCGCGAGAGCGGGGATGCCGAACCGGTTCGTGGCGGCGATACGGGTCTGGGTGCGGGCCAGGGAGAGCGCACCCAGGGCGGGGTCGACGGGGACCGTGCCGAAGGGCCGGGTCAGCTGGCCCAGTCCGGTGGGCAGCAGAGCATCGAGATCGACGGCCTCCTCCATGTCGTGCTGATGGGGGGCCACTTCACCGCCCTGCTCGGAGGCGCCCACCCACACTCCGTACAGCTGGGCGGTCTTCTCCTGAAGGGTCATCGCGTCGATCAGGGCGTCGACCCTCGCGGTGACGGAAACGGTGGGGTCGTTCCAGAGGGACTTTTCGGGGGTGTTCTCTACGGCCACGTTCGCGTTCACTTTCCTCCCACGCCCATCAGACCCTTGACCAGGGCGCGACGGGCGAACAGGTAGACGAGCAGTGCTCGAGGCGGGGCAGATCGCGTCCAGGCGCCGGCATCGGCCCGAATCCGCTTCGCACGCCCATCGGGAGGGCGAGGCTGCCGCTGCTTCCAGGGTTGACGCAGGTCGTCCTGCCCGAGCTGGTGGATGAGGTGCCGGCCGAAGTCGGGACGTACGAGCAGCGTCGGCGCCGACACCGATCAACGGCTGAATCCGGCGGTCAGACCGCTCAGCAGCTGGCGGCGGCCGAACGCGTACAGGATCAGGACGGGCAGTGTGGTGAGGACGACGGCGGCGAGAACGGCGGGGACATTGACCCCGTACTGGCCCTGGAACGTCCACAGCGCGAGCGGCAGGGTCCGGCGGTCAGGGCTCTGAGTGAGGACCAGCGGCAGCAGGAATCCGTTCCAGATGGTCAGTGCGTTGAAGATGGTCACGGTGAGGATGGCCGGTCGGGTGAGCGGTGCCGCCAGCCGCCATAGTGTCGTCCATTCGGTGGCGCCGTCGACCCGCATCGAGTCGAACAGTTCGTTGGGCACGTCGCGGATGAAGTTGGCGAGCACCAGCACGGACAGCGGGATGGCGAAGGCGATCGACGGAAGGATCAGCGCCAGCAGATTGTCGTACAGATGCAGTCTGATGATGATCAGGTAGACCGGGATCACCGTCGCCTGAAGCGGGATGGCCAGACCCGTGAGGAACAGCCCGTTCATCGCGCGCAGGACTCGCATGCGCCAACCACGTACGATCGCGTAGGCGGCCATGAAGGAGAACACGACCGCCGGCACCACGGCCCCTGCGGTGACCACGACGCTGTTCACGAAATAGCGCAGGAAGTCGGACTCGATGACCAACCGGTAGTTCTCCAGCGTGGGGTCGCCCGAAGGCACCAGCGGGTTGCTCGCGTAGTAGCGGCTCTGGGCCTTGAGGCTGGTGATGAGGGTCCAGTACAGGGGTACGGCGACGATGACGAGCCAGAGCCATCCGGCCAGGCCGCCGACCCAGTTGCGTCGGCGCGCCGCCTGACGGGAGGGGCGTCGCCGCTCCCGGTGGATGGCCTTCCGCGGTCGTCGCGACTCGGTCAGCGTGGTGGACATGTCAGGCCCCCTCGAGTTGGCTCGCACCGGCGTCCCGGCCCCCGAGCCGGCGCAGCAGCAGGGCGAGGGTCAGACCCACCAGGACGAGGATGACCGCGATGGCGCTGGCCGGTCCCATCAGGCTGGCTTGGAATCCCCGCTTGTACATGTCCAGTGCGAGGACCCGGGTGGCGTCTCCGGGGCCGCCCTCGGTCAGGACGAAGATGAGGTCGAAGAAGGTCAGCGACCCGACCACCATCAGCGTGGACGAGGTGATGATGGTGTATTTCAGCTGAGGCAGCGTGATGCTGAAGAACTGCCGGATCCGTCCTGCCCCGTCCAACTGCGCCGCTTCGTAAAGGGACTTCGGAATCTGCTGGACACCGCCCTGGTAGATCAGTGAGTGGAACGGGATGAACTGCCAGGAGACGATGAAGATGACGACCCCGAACGCGAGCCCGGGCCGCCCCAGCCAGTCCTGGCTGAGCGCCTGGATCTTCAGCCCGGCACCGAGCCCGAAGTTGGGGTCCAGCAGAGCCTTGTACGCGATCGCGATCGCCGCGGAGCTGAGCATCAGCGGGATGAAGTACACCACGCCCAGCACCGCACGGTAGCGCTGGCGGCCGGCCATGAACGTGCCGAGCAGAATGCTCAGCGGGGTCTGAACGGCCCAGGACACGGCCATCACCAGGAATGTCACCCAGAGGGCGTGCGGCAGCCCGGGGTCGGTGAGCACCGCACGCCAGCTGGTCAGCCCCGACGGGTGGATGGCGCCGATCCCGTCCCATGTGGTGAAGCTCAGCGCGAAGACACCGACGAGCGGAAGCACGGCGAAGCCGACGAAGACCACCAGCGCCGGCGTGGCCAGCCATGGCAGGATGCTGCGCGGTGCGCGACGCGGCGGATGGCCGGTGTGCGAGCTCATTTGCCGGTGACCGCGTTGAGGTTGCGGGCGAACCGCTGCGGCGAGATGGACAGCTGGAACAACTTGACGATGTTGTCCAGCAGGGTCTCGGCGGCCGTCGGACTGAGCGCTTGGTCCCAGGACTGGCCGAACACCTTGGCCTTGCTGGCGATGTCGTAGGTGAATTGCAGGAAATCGGCGCTCTTGGAGGCAGCCAGCAGCTTCTCCGTGCCCAGCCGGATCGGAACCGACCCGTTGTCGATCCACTGCTTCACCTCGTCGTCCTGGAGGACGCCTGTGGCGAAGAAGTCCTTGGCGATCTTCTTCTGCTCGGCGCTGGCCTTCGAGGAGATGGACAGGTACTGGGCGGGGTTGCCGACGGTGTCGCTCGGATCGCCCTTGCCGCCCTCAACGGGCGGGAAGGTCATGTAGCCCAGCGCGCCGCTGGAGACGAAGTCCCCGCCCTCGGCCTGCTGGATGCCGTACGACCAGGAGCCGTGCAGCATCATCGCGGCCTTGCCGGTGTACAGCAGCGCCTGGTCGGCGTTGGAGTCCGCGGTGATCGAGGAGAAGCCCTTGATGAACCCGTGGGCTTTGACCAGATCCTGCACCTTGGTCAGCGCGGTGATGGCGTCCGGATGGGACCAGGCGTTCTTCTCGCCCTCGATGATGGCCTGGAACACCTCCGGACCGCCGATGCGGTCGAACAGGAACTCCAGCCACATCATGTTCGTCCACCGGGACTGGCCGCCGAGGGAGAACGGTGCTATGCCCTTCGCGTTGAACTTGGGCACCAGCGCCATGATGTCGTCCCAGGACTGCGGTGGTTCCACGCCGACCTGGTCGAAGACCTTCCTGTTGTAATAGAGGATGATCGGCTGCACGCTCTCGCACGGCATCGCGTAGATCGCGCCGTCGACGGTTGCCGCGGCGAACGAGGACGGGAACAACCGCTTCTTGACCTCGGAGTGCTCGTCGAACCACGAGGTGAGGTCCTCGACCTGGCCCGCCTTCACGTAGGTGCGCAGCGTCCCGCCTCCCCAGCCCCAGATGAGGGTGGGCGCCTGCCCGGCACCGATGGCGGTCTTGATCTTCGTCTTGTACGCGTCGTTCTGGAAGGTGGTGTCTTTGATCTGCTCCTTGGGGTGGGCCTTGTTGAACGCGTCCACCGCGCCGGCTCTGACGCCTTCCTGCGGCTGGCCGCTCAGGTACCAGTACGTGGCCCCACCACCGCTCTTGCCGGGACCGGACGAGCCGCAGGCCGCCAGCGCAGCGGAAACCGGCACGCCGGCGGCCAGGCCGAGGAGGGTACGCCGAGAGAGAGGGATCGCCATGTTTTTCTCCGCACTCGAGAGCCATCGGCTTCTCGTGAGCCATAGTGAAAACTTTTCGGAAAATCCTTCTTCGAGTTCCGTTCGTGCAAATTAGGTTTCGGGCTGATGCCCTGTCAAGACATGTGCAGGCACGCTGCCGGACAGGAGACAGCCGCGTAGTATCGGGCGAGAACGGACCTTGAGAAACCTCGGCAGGGACCGAAAGTTTTTCGAAACAGGCTGATTGAGGGTGGGGGACGATGTGATGGCCGCGGCTGACACACTGTCGGCGCAGGTCATGCCGCGGCGGCGGGGCCCGGTGCCGCCGACGCCGGACCGGATCGATGCACCGCTTCGCCCGGGTACGGCTGGAGTCGGGTACGAGCGCACGCAGATCGTCGGACGTATCGAGGCCGAGGGGCCCGTCGGCGCCTCCCCGGACGAGCTCCGTGCCAGGTTGCCGTACCGATGACCGGTTCCACCCGCGTTGCCGACCCGACCGGCGGCTCACCGCACCGGTGGACGTACAGCTGGGAGGAACCGATGCGACCGAACGCCAGGCGCACCACTTTGGCGGACATCGCCCAAGCGGCTGGGGTCTCCGTCGCGACCGTGTCCAAAGTGGTCAACGGCCGCGGCGACGTGGCGCCGCGGACCCGCGCCCGGGTGCAGGAACTGCTGCATCAGCACCGCTACCTCGCGCCCGTGTTCCGCCACACCGAGGCCATCGAAAGCCCCACCATCGAGGTGCAGTTCCAGGGCGGCCTCAAGTCGTACGTGGCCGAGGCCCTGGAAGGCATCGTCGACTCCGCAGCCGAATCGGGGGCCTCGGTGGTGATCAGCAAGGCGTCCCGCGCCCCACACTGGGCGCGGGACCTGGTCTCAGCCGGGCGCCACGCCGTCATCGCGGTCACCAGCGTGTACACCACAGCGCACCTGAACGAACTGGCCCGGGCCGGGCTGCCGCTGGTTGTGCTGGACCCACTGCACCTGCCGGACAGCCGGGTCAACAGCGTCGGGGCGACCAACTTCGCCGGCGGCCTGGCCGCGACCCAGCACCTGCTCTTCCTGGGCCACCGCCGCGTCGCCTATCTCGGCGGGCCGACCATGGCCGTATGCAACCAGGCACGCATGCACGGCTACCGCGCCGCCATGGAGGCGGAAGGAGCGCAGGTACCCGACGCCTACGTCCAGCCCGGAGAATTCACGTACGAGACCGGGTTGCTCGGCGCCGCGGCGCTCCTGGACCTACCTGAGCCACCGACGGCGATCTTCGCCGGCAACGACGAGATCGCCCTCGGTGTCATCGAGACCGCCCGCGCCCGAGGCCTGCGCATCCCCGAAGACCTGAGCGTGGTCGGCTTCGACGACACAAGCCTCGCCCAGATGGCCTCACCACCACTGACCACCGTGCGCCAGCCGCTACGGGAGATGGGCGGTGCCGCCCTGCGCACCGCCCTCCGACTGGCCAACGGCGAAAAAGTCGAGTCCCACCACATCGAACTCGCCACCGAACTCGTGGTGCGCGCCTCCACGGCGCCGCCCCGCGAAGAGACGTCGGCGCGGAGGTAATCGCAGGCGTAGCAACGGTGCTGCTGGTGACGCTCACCGCATTCGCCACTGCGTGTTCCAGTTCAGGACCGGGCAGGAGCGCGTTGGATCGTCGGCGTCGTCCCGACACTGAAGACAATATTTCGGCTGAACAAGGCGTTCGTGTGGTTCGACATCGGCAAGGAACGCCACTGGCGGATCAACTCCTCGGCGTCGTCGCTTGCGTCCTACGCGCGCATGGCGAAAGACCGTATCTCAATCCATGATCTCCCCCGAGGGCGGTCTATCCGCCGTGAACCCCGCGACCCTGGCTGTTCGCAGCCAGCCGACGACGCCGGCGGGAACCAGTCGGCCTGCCTCGCGCAACGCTCGCAGCGCTCCCGCGCCCATGTTGTCGTTGGCGGCGAACACCCCGTCCACGTCGGGGTGTTCGCCAGCAGCGGGGCCATGGCGGCGGCTCCGCTGGGCTCGATGGAGTCCCCCTCCTGCGGCGGAATCGGATCAAGGCCGGCCGCCGGCATGGCGTCCCGGTAGCCGCGTTACCGGGCGCGTCCGACCTCGGTGTCCAGACGCCCGCAGATCGCGGCAGGAGCTCCCCCACCCGCGTACGGCTCCGGTCGGAAGCGGCAAGGCACAGCATCAGGTGCAGGTCGGCCTCCTCCAGAGCGGCCGACGCTCCCACGATCACCTGGGCGAAGGACGGATCCGCGAAGATCGACGGATCCTCTCCCGAGACGACCAGGCCAGCGGCTCCCGTCTGGCGGGTGGCCTGAGCGCGGGCGGTCGGATTGGGTACGTAACCGAGTTGCCCGACGGCCCGCCCGACCGCCTCGCGTTTGGCGCGGCTGACGTGCGGTGCATTGTTGATCACGCGGGAGGTCACGGAACGGGAGACGCCGGCGAGTTCGGTCGCCTCGAAGGTTGGGAGCGCTTCCAATTATGAGACTGTAGAGCCTTGTTCCCGCTCCGTGAAGGGCGAGTTGTACGGCGACCCTTGACAGCTTGACCAGCCCGCAACACGATACGGGCCACACCTCACGTGCTCTCAGCGTCGTTGGGAGCGCCTCCAGTGGGAGCGCTCCCAATACTCGTTGCCGACCTTCGGCCCCGTCATCCCTGCCGGAGAGTCGCCGGCACAAGAGGGCCTCGTACCACCGCACTTCCTCAGCGTGTCGCTCGCTCGTGACCGAGAGCATGCGGCACACCCCTGTCAGGAAACCGAGGTACCGTCATGCGCCACAGACTCCGTGCCCTGCTGGCCGCGCTCTTCGCGCTGCCGCTGGCGCTCGCCATCGCGCCGTCCGCCCACGCGGCCGACCCGACCACCATGACCAACGGGTTCTATGTGGACCCCGACTCCAGCGCGAAGAGGTGGGTCGCCGCCAATCCCGGCGACGGCCGGGCGTCCGCGATCAACGCCTCCATCGCCAATACCCCCATGGCCCACTGGTTCGGCTCCTGGAGCGGCACCATCGGCACCGCCACCGGCGCGTACGCGGGCGCCGCGGACCAGGGGGACAAACTGCCCATCCTCGTGGCCTACAACATATACAACCGCGACTACTGCGGCGGGCACTCCGCGGGCGGGGCCGCTTCGCCGTCCGCCTACGCGACCTGGATCGCCCAGTTCGCGGGCGGGATCACCAACCGTCCGGCTGGCGTCATCCTCGAACCGGACTCCCTCGGGGACTACGGTTGCATGACCCAGGCCCAGATCGACGAACGCGAGGGCATGCTCACCGATGCCCTCGCCCAGTTCAGCCGCCAGGCCCCCAACACCTGGGTCTACCTCGACGCCGGCAACCCGGGCTGGGCGGACCCGGCGACCATGGCCCGGCGCCTCCACGAAGCCGGCCTCCGACAGGCCCACGGCTTCTCCCTCAACGTCTCCAACTACTTCACCACGAACGAGAACACCGCCTACGGCAACGCCGTCACCAGCGAACTCAACGCCCGCTACGGCTACACCAAGCCGTTCGTCGTGGACACCAGCCGCAACGGCAACGGCTCCAACGGCCAGTGGTGCAACCCCTCGGGCCGCCGCATCGGCACCCCCACCCATCTGGGCGGAGGCGCCGAGATGCTTTTGTGGATCAAGACCCCGGGCGAGTCCGATGGCAACTGCGGCGTCGGAGCCGGCTCCTCGGCCGGACAATTCCTCCCCGAGGCCGCCTACAAGATGGTCTACGGCTACTGATCCAGGACTCCCGTGGCCTGGTTCACCCCGTCCCGTGACCGGGCCACGGGCACCGGCGGAAGGCGAACTCTCCGCCCCCGAACTCGCGGGGCAACTGTCCGGTGCCGCCGGTGCCTTCAACGGCCGTAGCAGGCGGGACCGGCCCGCGGTGGCCGCAGACGGTGGCACAGCCGCGCGGCGGACAGCCACCCAGCTCGACCGCGATCGACCGCCCAGTTCGTCAGCCCCACGCTCGACCGGTGGTGCCGTTCGGTCGGTCCGCCGGCACCGAACACGGCAGAACCCCACCACCGAGCCGGACTCACGCTCGACACCACCACCCGGCCGCGCGGCCCGGAACCGGCCACCGGACGACCCGGATCGGCCGACGAGCACCGTGCCGGCCACGAGCGCCATCCCCGGTGCGGATTTCGGTACAGGCCACACTCACCGCACGCCCCTCCCATCAGCGCCCCCGCCGATCCGCCCACTCACCCAAGGCTCGTGGGCGTTTCGTACGGCGCGCAAGGCTGCCCCACAGGCGGGGAGTCGCTTTCGGACAAGGCAGACATTCGCTGAACCTTGTCCGGCGACCACCCGGCTTCCTCGGCCCGGCCCTCGAGCACGGAGGCGATCCTCCGCCCAGCCCGGTCATCCGATGGACGTGACATGCGGCGTTTCCCCGACAAAGCCCCGCGGGACATTCCGGCGTCGCCCGCGAATCCTGCGAGAGGTATTGACGCCGTTCACCGGTCCCCTACCATCCAGGTTGCCCGATACTTCGACCCTTGTTCGATATCGCGAACACATCGCCGTTGCTCCACGCTCCACTCGCACAGCAGGACGCCTCCGGGCCACGCCCACCGGAACGGTCGAGCCGCAAGGAGTACGCCGCATGTGCATATGCCATGGCCGCACCAGTCTTCCCATCGTCACGCACGAGCTGCCGCCACCGGCGCGTCAGAAGGTCTTGCCGGACCGAGAAGCCGCGAGGGGCCGACCCTGTGGCCACGGAACGCTACGAACCGCACGCACCACATCGACAGTCCGGGCAGCCTCTGACGGGGCCGACCGGAACCGCTTACTCAAGAATCAAGAGGTCCTCATGCGCGGAGGAAGTTTCAACCGCAAACGTCTGTCTGTGATGCTCGGCGCCTCGGTGGCCACCCTGGCCTCGTTGGCGGCGACGCTCGTCGCCAATCCGGCTCAGGCGGCCACCAGCGCGTGTTCTCTCCCATCGACGTACCGGTGGACATCGACGGGCGGCTCGGGGAGCGCCCCGGGGAGGACGCGGCCGCGGGCGGGACACCCCGGTAAAGGGCGACTTCGCCGCCCCGACAGCTGGCGCGGCTATCTGGACGGCACGGACGCCATCGTTCATCTCCTCATGGACATGGACGACTCCATCGGTCGCGACCGCCGGCTGTTCGCCGAACTCGTCTCCTCGCAGAAGCGACTGAGACGCCGTCACCACCCGGCCTACACGACCGGTATATCCGCCTACGGCCGCACGCGCCTGGCCCTCATGGACGAGAACAGCCCCGGCAACCCCGAAAGCCCTCTCGGCTTCCGTCTCCTGCTGGAAGAGGAACTCGCCGCCGGCACACTTGCCCACACCGTCGTACGCCCCGGCTTCGTATCCGGCGGTCCGGCCACCACCTCCCTGAGCGGGCAGTGGTTCGCCGCGGCCGAGGCCGGAGAACCCGTCTTTTACGGCGACACCTCCAAGCACTACAGCTGGGTCCATGTCGACGACCTCGCCGATGCCTACGTCCGCATCCTCGACAACCCGGCGGCGGTCGACGGCGAAGTGTTCGTCATCGCCGACGACCAGCGTCCGAGGGCCTTGGATGTGCAGCGTGTCGCGGTCCGTGCCGCCGGATGCACCGGTGAGATCACCTTGGAGCCCGCGGAGGCGGGCGGCATGATGCAGGTGGCCGCCGACCAGGACGAGCTCGTGTCCAGCGCCAAGGCCCATCGCCTCCTCGGCTGGCGCCCCCGCCATGCCTCCTTCACCGACAACCCCGAACAGCATTGCCGGGCGTGGAAGGCCGGTCGGAGGTGTCTGTCGAGCCGGTCCTCCTGGCACGAACCGGCGGTGGACCACGGACACCCGGCCTGACCGCCGGGGCTCATCTGCCGAGCGTCTGGTACCGCTCCGCCAGTCGCGCCCCGCCCTCCTCCGTCAGGGAACCGTGCAGCCGCAGCCGCGCGATGCCCCCGTCGGGGTAGATGTCGATGCGGGCGTGTGTGGCGATGGCCGCCGTGCCGAGGACGAAGCGGTGGTTCGTATCGGGCTGGAGACGGGTGCGCGGCAGGACTTCGGCCCATTCCCCGTTCTCGCCGTTGCGTACCGACACCGAAGCCCACCCCGCGGCGTTCCCCTTCAGATACGCCGTGTCGATCTCGATCGCACGGATCTCGGACTGGGCGGCCAGCCGATAGCGGATCCAGTCGTGCCCCCGGTCCCGGCGGCGGCGGGTCTCCCAGCACTCGTGCATCACCCGCGCCCGGCCCGGCTGAATGGAGTTCGTGGCGGGCGAGTAGAAGAGGTTCGACGCGTCCTCCGCCTGGCCGCCGTTCTCCAGGGCCACGACGTCGAAAGTGCCGAGCGCGGCGAGCCACGCGGGGTCCGGGACGACCTCGCCGTAGACCCTGAGGCGCGCGATGCCGCCGTCGGGGTGCTGGTTCACACGCAGGTGCGTGAAGCGCTGCTCGACGGACACGGCGAAGCCGTTGGCCGCGTGGCCGCCGACCGGAGTGCGGGGGACGAGCGTGGTCCACTTCACGTTGTCCGCGAGGAGTTCCTCCGGGGACGGGGTGCCGGGGAAGGACACGCCCTCGACCGACACGGCCTGGGGGTAGTTGCCGCGGAAGTGGGCCGTGTCGACCACGACGCCCCGCACGACGCCCGGGGCGCCGAGCCGGACCAGCGCCCAGTCGTGGTCCTCGGCCGTCGGCCACGGGTGGTCCGCCGAGGCACCGCGGCGCCTACGCGTCTCCCAGCCATCCATGATCTTGCCCTTGTGCCCGAAGTGCTCGGGGTCGAACTCGGGACGCCCGGGCACGAGGAGGTTCTCGCGCTGGGCGAAGAACTCGTCGTTGGCGGCGATGACTCCGGCACCCAGTCGACGGTCGGCGAGGTTGGCGTGGTGAGTGAAGGGGAAGTCGGCGGTGCGGTAGTCCGCGTAGGGATCACCGCCTCCGTAGGGGTTCGCGTCGCCGGTGAAAGTCGGTATCGCCGTCACTGTGATCAGGTCTGCCTTTCGGTGTGGACCGCCGGAGGTGCGGAATGGGCATCAGGAGGGCCGGGTGAGGAGTTGGCCCTTCGGTTCGGTGAACTCGCCGTCCGCGACGACGGGTTCGCCACGCAGCCAGGTGGATCTGACCACGCCGTACAGGGTCCTGCCGGCGTACGCCGTGACCCGGTTGCGGTGCTGGAGGGCCGCGGGGGTGACGGTGAACGTCTCGTCGGGGGCGAGCACGGCGAAGTCGGCGTCCCGGCCCGCCGCTATGGCACCCTTGCGTGCGTCCAGGCCCACCAGCCGTGCCGTAGCTGTCGACATCCAGCGGACCACGTCCTGGAGATCGTGGCCCCGCTTCCGCGCCTCGGTCCATACCGCCGACAGGCTGAGCTGGAGGCCGGAGATACCGCCCCAGGCGGTGGCGAAGTCGTCGGTCTTGAGGTCGGCCGTGGACGGGGAGTGGTCGGTGACCACACAGTCGATCGTGCCGTCGGCCAGCGCCTGCCAGAGCACATCCTGGTTGGCGGCCTCGCGGATGGGCGGGCAGCACTTGAACTCGCTGGCGCCGTCCGGGACTTCCTCGGCCGTCAGCGTCAGGTAGTGCGGGCAGGTCTCCACCGTGATGGCCACGCCCTCCCGTCTGGCCCCGGCGATCAGCGGCAGCGCGTCGCTCGACGACAGGTGGAGCACGTGCACACGGACGCCATGCCGCCTCGCCCGTTCGATCAGGGTCGTGATGGCCGTGACTTCGGCGCCACGCGGGCGCGAGGCGAGGAAGTCGGCGTACTTCGGGCCGCCCTGCTGCGGAGCGGAGGCCAGATGGTGCGGGTCCTCTGCATGGACGATCAGCAGTCCGCCAAAGCGGGCGATCTCCATCATCGACCGGTCCAGTTGCTCCCTGTCGAGTGCCGGGAACTCGTCCACGCCCGACGGCGACAGGAACGCCTTGAAGCCGAAGACGCCCGCGTCGTGCAGCGGCCGCAGGTCCTTGACGTTGTCAGGGAGCGCGCCGCCCCAGAAGCCCACGTCTACATGTGCCCTGGCTGCGGCGACCTCCCGCTTCGTACGGAGGTGGTCGACGGTCGTTGTCGGCGGGAGGGAGTTGAGGGGCATGTCGACGAGGGTGGTGATGCCGCCGGCCGCCGCTGCGCGCGTCGCGGTCCAGAAGCCCTCCCACTCGGTGCGTCCCGGGTCGTTGACGTGCACATGAGTGTCGACCAGTCCGGGCAGCAGGACGTCGTCGCCGACATCCTCCAGCCGGGCTCCGGCCGGCACCTCGGCGTCGTGCGGGAGCACGTCCACGATCCGGCCGTCGGCCACGGTGACGGACGCGGGGCGCGTGCCGTCAGGGGTGATGACGCGCGTTGAGCGCAGTACGAGCTGTACGTCGGGCAATGGACCCTCCTCCTGTGCTGGTTCTCTGTTCACGGCCGCTCTTCACCCACCCCTGGAATTTCGAAGAGCGGAAAGACATCTTCATGGCCGGGTGCCGCGCGTCAGTACCTTCCCGGCCCACCGGGCCTCATCACAGCGGGCCGGACCCGGCCTCGCGCCCCACCTGCGTCAACGCGTCTGCGGAGGCCAGTTGACCATGCGCTTGGGCCGCGGCGGTGCGTATGTGCGCACCTTCGAGGTGGACAGCCCGAGCCGGACGAGGGACTCGGCGATCGTCACGGCGGCACTCACTCCGTCGACGACGGGGACCCCGGTACGTTCGGCAACCCGCTCCGTGAGGCCGGACATGCCTCCGCAGCCCAGGCAGATCACCTCCGCCCGATCGTCCTCCACCGCGCGGGCGGCCTGTTCGACGATCGCGTCGACGGCGGCCCTCTCGTCCCGTTCCAGATCGAGTACGGCGAGGCCGCTGGCGCGCACGGAGGCGCACCGGGCGCTCAGGCCGGCGACGTGGAGACGCTCCTCGATGAGCGGAACCGTGCGGTCGAGGCTGGTGACGACGGAGTAGGAGCGGCCGAGGAATTGGGCGGTGCTCGCGGCGGCCTCGGTGATGTCGACGACGGGCACGTCGAGCAGCTCCTGCAAGCCTTCCCGTCCGTGCTCGCCGTATCCGGCCTGGATCACGGCGTCGAACGGCTCGGTGTGGGCGCGGACTGCCTCCATCACGGCGACGGCGGCGAGGTAACTCTCGTAGTTGCCCTCCACGGATTCCGCTCCGAAGGAGGGGGTCAGCGGGACGATCTCGGTACCGGGCGACGCCGCACCGGCCGCCTGCTCACCGATCGAGTCGGTGATGGACTGCGTGGTGTTCACGTTCACGACGAGGATGCGCATGGATCGGCTTTCTGGACGGATTCCGGTGGGCTCTGCTGACCGGTTCACTCGGCGGCGACCGCGATGGCCTCGCCGTCCACGTCCCGGATCAGGACGTTGCGGTCCGCGATGACGGCGTACAGCCCGGCGCCGAGGATGGCGCCGATGAACCAGGAGAAACCGGCCACAGTGTGGAAGGCCGGCACTAGGGCGATGACGACGGCGATCGCCGCGGAGGGCACAAAGGCCCAGACGGCCCGCGGGTTGTAGCCACGGCGGTAGTGGTATTCGCCCCGCGCGTCCTCGGTGTAGAGGTCGGGCACGTTCACCCGGGCCCTGCGCAGCAGCCAGTAGTCCGCCATGATCACACCGAAGAGCGGCCCGAGCAGGGCACCGAGCCCACCGAGGAAGTACTCCACCGCGATCGGGCTGTTGTAGAGGTTCCACGGCAGGATCACCAGTCCGATGACCGCGCTCACCAGGCCGGCCCGGCGGAAGTTCAGCCGCCGCGGGAAGAGGTTGACCAGCGCGTAGATCGGCGCCACGAAGTTCGCCAGCAGGTTCACCGCGATCGTCAGCGCGATGAGGGCGAGCGACGCCGCGGCCAGCAGGATCATGTTCGGGATGGTCCTGACGATGTCGGTGGGGCTGGTGATGATCTGGCCGTCGAGCTTGAACTGCGCGCCGCTGAGGACGACCACGATGACGGCGAAGAAGAGCATGTTCACCGGGATGCCGACGACGTTGCCGCGGACGATGGAACCGCGGCTCCTGGCCGACCGGGTGAAGTCGCAGAAATTCAGTACGAAGGTCCCGTAGATCACGACCCACAGCGCGGCGCCCTGGAGGACGTGCAGCCACATCGCGCCGCCGGTGAGCGGGTGGCCGTTGGACAGGGAGATCGATCCTCCCGCCCGGAAGAACATCCAGGCGGCCAGCGCGGACATGGCGATGAGGGTCGTGGGCGCGGCGAAGGCCATGTAACGCCGGATCATCTGCATGCCGTAACTCACGATGAGGACCTGAAGGAGCCAAAGGATCATGAAGGTGATCCAGCCGAGCGGCGGCTGACCGAGCACGGAGTGCGCCTGAAGGGCCCGCAGACCCGGGAACATCGCCAGCAACAGGGCATCCAGGACGGAGGAGGCGAGGTAGGTCTGGATGCCGAACCAGGCGATGGCGACGGCGCCGCGAATACCGGCCGGTATCTTCGCGCCTTTGATGCCGAACGCGATGCGGCTCATGACGGGAAAGGGGACACCCGTTTTGTGCCCCATGAACCCCGACAGGGTGAGCAGCAGGAAGAGCAGCAGGGACGCGAGCACGAAGGCCGCCAGAATGCCCCACACGTTCAGGCCGAGCGCGAAGAGACCGATCGCGAACGCGTAGTTTCCGAGGCTGTGCACATCATTGGCCCAGAGCGTGAAGACGTTGTAGGCGCCCCAGCGGCGCCCTTCCTTCTTGGTCGGAGCGAGATCGTACGTGTAGAGACCGGAACTGGCGGTGCCATTGGTTTCCACGGACGATCGGTCATCCACAACAGGAGGCATACGGGGCTCCCGGGGCAGGGGGGAAAGGCGCAGTGGGTAGTTTCTGCATACCGGAAGAATACTTTTGGCATGCAGAACGTAGTTTTCACCGAGAGCACCGTCAAGAGTCCAGGCGAAATTAAACCGGGACAAGGGCAAACCGTTGTCAATCGGTCGGAACGCTCCATGTCAAGCCTGGGTGGGTCACCGACCCGGCCGGGTGGATCTGAGCGAGCCCTCCGCTGTCAGCGGTCTGCCGCCGCCTGATGCGCACGCTCGTGGCCTGCGGATATGCCCGTCAGCAGCCCAACCGCCGGTATGCGCTCGGCCCCGACTGGTCGAGGAGTCCGGCGAGACGGCGAACTTGGCACTGCTGGATGGCGATGAGGTCGTGTACGTGGCGCAGGTTGCTCACCCGTACGGGCAATGCCCGCCACCGCGGAGAAGACGAGCGCGGCTTCCTGACTGCCCTGGAGGGCATACGCCGCCTCGGGTACGCGGTCGACGACAACGAGCAGAAGATCGGCGATCCGCTGCCTGGCCGCCTCCGTGCCCGCCCCGCCGACCGCCGTCGCGATCTCGGCCTCGGGCCCCGCAGGCCGAGGAATGCCCTTGCCGTTGAGGGCGGAGGGCCTCGGCACTCTCGCGAGAAAGATCTGCCCCAATCCGGTCCGACCAGATGCTGCCCGCCGGCGGGTTGGGCGCGGGCGGGCAGCACTCTCAGCTCAGAGCCGTCGAACTCAGCTCGGCGGACAGGTCCTCGGCGGCGTTGACCAGCAGTGGCACAGCCCGGTCGATCAAGTCTTGGGTCATCCGCGGCGCGGGGCCGGAGATGGAGAAGGCGATCCTCGACGACACGTTGGGGATCTTCACGGCCACACAGCGGACGCCGATCTCCTGCTCGCCGTCGTCGGTGGCGTAGCCGTGCTCGCGGACCCAGGTCAGCTGGTCCTGGAAGGTCTGCGGGTCGGTGATGGTGTGCTCGGTGTGCTCCGCCATACCGGTACGCCGCAGCAGCGCCCGGACATCGGCCTCGGAGAGGTCGGCGAGCAGCGCCTTGCCGACGGCCGTGCAGTGCGGCGAGACCCGGCGACCAACCTCGGTGAACATGCGCATCGAGTGCAAGCCCGGCGTCTGCGCGACGTAGACGATCTGATCGCCGTCGAGCATGGCGAGGTTGGCGGTCTCGCCGAGGAAGTCGACGAGTCTCGCCAGGTGGGGCATGGCCCAGGTGGACAGCATCCGGCCGGCACTCTCGCCGAGCCGGATCAGTCGGGGGGCGAGCACGTACTCCCGGGACGCCTCCTGGCGTACGTAGCCGAGGTCGACCAGGGTCCGGACCAGCCGGTGGATGGTGGGCAGCGGCAGGCCGGACGTCTCGGCCAGCCGGGACAGGCTGGCCGAGCCGCCCTGGTCGGCCAGCGCCTCGAGCAGTTCGAAGGTGCGGACGATCGACTGGACGCCGCCAGATCGCGCCGGAGATGACTCCTCGGGGCCCTGCATTTTTCGCATGGCGAAAGCATACTTCCTCAGTTTGGGCCGCCGCGGGGACTTCGACCAGGTCGTGCGGGCGAAGTTCGTCGGGGCAATGGGGCCAGCACCCGGCATCCGGGATCGACCCCTGAGGCCGTCCGATATCCGCCGAGCCGCCAGGCGGCGGGGGCCTCGGCCTTTCGCATGGCGGAAGTGCGCACGTTCCCGGGTGACTCGCGGCCGGACGGCTCACTTCCGGAGGCCCTTGGAGCCCTTGACTTCTGCAATACGGAAGTTAGGCTCCGCAATATGGAAATCAAGGTTGGTCGTAAGACGACGCCCCCGACTCCTGGCTACTCGATCACCATGCGTGTCGAGGCTCCCGCGGAGTCCGCGATGGCTTCGACGATCGCCGAAGCCATCGGGGAGGCGGGCGGGGCACTCACCGCGCTCGACGTCGCCGAGCGTCGGGCCGACCGCATGGTCGTCGATGCCACCTGCGATGCCCGCGACGCGGACCACGCGGAGCAGATCGGCAAGGCCGTGGCCGCCGTCCCCGGGGTCACCGTCCTCGAGGTCAGCGATCGGACGTTCCTGGTCCACCTCGGCGGGAAGCTGGAGGTGACGCCGAAGGTCCAGCTCAAGCACCGCGACGACCTATCCCGCGCGTACACCCCCGGCGTGGCGCGGGTCTGCACGGCGATCGCCGAGAACCCGGCCGACGCCCGCCGCCTGACGATCAAGCGGAACACCGTCGCCGTGGTCACCGACGGCTCGGCCGTGCTCGGACTGGGCAATATCGGCCCTGAGGCCGCGCTCCCCGTCATGGAGGGCAAGGCCGCGCTGTTCAAGCAGTTCGCGGACATCGACGCTTGGCCGGTCTGCCTCGACACCCAGGACACCGACGAGATCGTCTCCGTCGTCAAGGCCCTGGCGCCGGTGTACGGCGGGATCAACCTGGAGGACATCTCCGCGCCACGCTGCTTCGAGATCGAGGCCCGGCTGCGCGAGGCACTGGACATCCCGGTCTTCCACGACGACCAGCACGGCACCGCCATCGTGGTCCTGGCCGCCCTCACCAACGCCCTTCGCGTCGTGGGCAAGCGCATCGAGGACATCACGATCGTGGTCTCCGGTGTCGGCGCGGCCGGCCATGCGATCATCCGGCTGCTGCACAAGCAGGGCGTCGGGGAGATCATCGGCTGCGACCGGCGCGGCGTCCTCGACCCCGAGCAGGAGGGGATGGACGACTTCCGGCGGTGGATCGCCGACAACACCAACCGCTCCGGCCGTCGTGGCACGCTCAGGGAGGCACTGGGCGGCGCCGACGTGTTCATCGGAGTCTCCTCGCCGAACCTCCTCACGGTGGAGGACATCGCGGCGATGGACGCGGGCGCGATCGTGTTCGCCCTGGCCAACCCGGACCCGGAGGTCGATCCGACCGCCGCCGGCCGGCACACCGCGGTGGTCGCCACCGGGCGGTCCGACTACTCCAACCAGATCAACAATGTGCTGGCCTTCCCCGGCTTCTTCCGCGGACTGCTCGACGCGGGCGTCTCGGACATCACCGGCGAGATGATGACCGCCGCGGCCCGGGCCATCGCCGCCGCCGTGACCCCGCGGCAGCTGTCGGCCGACTCCAACCGGAGCCGGGTCTCCCGGAAGTGAGATCGTGCAGATGATCCAACCGCCACCCGCCAGCGGCCATGTCGTCATCGCGTCGGACAAGTTCAAGGGCTCCTGACCGCCGTCGAGGTCGCCGACCACGTCTCGGCGGGCCTGCGCGCAGTGATCCCGTCCCTGCCGATCCGCACCATCCCCATCGCTGACGGCGGCGAGTGCACCCTCCAAGCGGCCCTGTCCGCCGGCTTCCTCCGCGTCGACGTCACCGCCGCAGGACCCACCGGGGAACCGGTGCGGGCCGCGGTCGCGGTCAAGGACCGTACGGCGGTTGCAGAGGGCCTTGCAACGCCTTGCCGACGATCTCCTCGACATTGACAAGGTCCCTGTCGTCAACCACGCGGGCGTTCTTCACGACACCGCCCTGCTCTTCGAGGTCCGCCTTCGCTGATCGCGGAGCAACGAACACGGCAGCAGGGCGGCGGAACGGCCAACACACCTGAGCGGAGCGGCGGATGGTACACCGAGGACTTCGCCGACACCGTCGCGTGGCCGTGCACTGCGTCTGCGGCCCTTCTCTTCCTGTCTTTCTCGTCAACCGACGGCGACGTGCGGCGGGTTTTCCAATTGAGCGGCCACTGTGGTCCAGGTTTCGACGAACGATCCGTAGGCGGTCTTGATCTCGACCCCGACAGGCAGTTCCGGGCATTCGTTCTCGCCGTTGGTGCCCCAGTTCACCCAGCCTGACTGGCGTCGCTGGACGACCTGGAATGCCCCTGAGGCCTGAGAGGTCCACCAGACCATCGCCCGGCGGTACCGGGGGTGGTACTCGACGGTCTTGGTCGCCGGTCCGGCGAAGATCGTCTCGTCCGCCGGCGCGGACACGTCGACGCCGTCGCGGGCGAACGTCCAGGGCCGGTCGGTCAGGTCGGCCCGGACATGGGACGCTGCCCTGACCTGGCCGAGGCACTTTCCGATGTCGGCATCGGGCAGGGCACCTTCCCAGGTGCTGAACAGCCGCCAGTACAGATCCCAGTGCGCGGAGTCGAAATCACCGGTGAGCAGCGACTTGAACGTCTCGAACTTCTCGGTGGCCGATATTCCGGAGGCCAGCAGTTTGCCGACCATGGTCTTCAACTCCTCGGCGTAGGGGTCACCGGCGCGGTAGCGCGTCCCGTCGTATGCCTCGAAGCGGGTGAAGACGATGTCGCCGGCGCCGCTTTCGAACTCGTCACCCACTGTGATCTTGTTGCTTACGGAGCGTCCGTTGATCACCGCCTGGAAGTCGTCGACCCGGTAGCTGCGGGTGAAGTACGGCGTGCCGTGGGTGAATCGCCAGTCGATGGAGAAGGTCTTCCCCCGGAGCTCTTCGAGCAGGCCGTCGGGGACGGTGCCATGCATCCGGTAGTGGTGCAGGACCGGTCCCCGCTCGATCACCTCGATATCGACGGTGGTGTGCTCGGGCGGGTTGATGAGTCCGTTCTCCGGGGTGAAGAACGGCCCGTAGAAGCCGCCGATGGCGTTGTTGCCCGAGGGCAGGAGGTCCACACCCTCGGCCACGGCGCCGAAGTGACGCAGTCCCCATTTGGAGGCGCCGGTGCCCTGGGCGGTCCCGGTGCACGTCTCCAGGTCGAAGTAGCCGGTGTCCAGGCGGACGAACGCGTCTGGTTCCTTGGGTTCGCGTATGCGGATGCCGCCGCCGACACTCTGAGCCGGTCCGGCCAGGGTGAGCTCGACCCGCTGCTCGAAGGAGACGACTGCGACAAAGGTGGTGCGCCCCGGGGCGGCCGGGGCGGTCAGCCGTTGGCAGAGCACCTCCACGCCGGTGTCGGTGCGGGCGGTCCACAGGTCTCCTTCGAGCGCGGCGTCGACGGTGAACGTCAGGGGTTCGCTGACGCGGCGGCCCGGAAGAGGGTCGGTGATGACGACGACGGGCAGAGCCAACGGTCGCTCCTCTCGCTGCGTGGGGCGGTGGCTTGGGCCGGGGAGAGTACTCAGCTCCGCTGCGTGGTGGCGGTCGCGGCGCCGGCCGCCGATGGGCGGCGCAGTCGCAGCGGGTGCCGCTTGAGGCTGTCGATGGCCACCGCGAGGATGATGACGACGCCCTTGATCAGCAGCTGGGTGAAGAACTGGACGTTCATCAGAATGAGTCCCGTGCTCAGCACACCGAGGATGACCGAGCCGACCAGGGTGCCGACGAGGCGTCCGCGCCCGCCCATGAGACTGGTCCCGCCGAGAACGACCGCGGCGATGGCGTCGAGTTCGTAGCTGGTGCCGGCGGTGGGCTGGGCGGAGACCACGCGCGCGGCGAAGATGACGCCCGCCAGGCCGGCGCAGGCACCGGCGATGGCATACACGGACGTGGTGACCCGCCGCACGTTGATGCCGGCGAGGCGGGCGGCTTCCGCGTTGCCCCCGACGGCGTAGACATGCTTGCCGTAGCGGGTGCGTTCGAGGGTGAACCAGGCGACGAGGTAGACGACGACCATGATCACCACGGGCACGGGGATCCCGGCGATGTAGCCGTTGCCGAGGTCACGGAAGTTCAGGACGTTGGAGACGACCGGCTGACCGTCGGTCATCGTATAGCCCAGGCCGCGCAGGAAGGTCATCGTGCCGAGCGTCACGATGAACGCGGCGAGGGAGAGGTATGCGATCAGCAGGCCGTTGACGACCCCGGCGGCGGCGCCGACGAGCACACCGGCGACGACAGCGACCGGCGAGGGCAGGCCGGAGGTGGCGGTGAGTACCGCGACGATGCCGGAGACGGCCACGATCGAGCCGACGGAGAGATCGATCCCGGCGGTGAGGATCACGAAGGTCATACCCGCCGCGAGGATGGCATTGATGGAGATCGACCGGGCGATGTTGAGCAGATGTCGACAGTGGCGAAGTTGGGGGCGATGGCCGCCATCAGGGCGGTGAGCACGACAAGGACGACGAGGATGCCCACCCGGTCCCACCAGTAGGCGAAGTCGAAGCCCGACGAGGTCACCGGCCCGCGCCGCGATTCGACGGTGGGCTCCGGTTTCACCTGGAGCCGAGGGCTGGGAGAGTGGTCACTCATTGTCTTCTCCATGGGCGTACTCCACCGTCCCGGTGGCGTGGAACATCACGTCTTCCTCAGTGGCATGGCGTGAGGGGAGTTCGTGCACGATCTGCCCGGCGCGCATCACGAGGATGCGGTCGCTGATGCCGATCGCCTCGGGCAGGTCGGAGGAGATGACCAGAATTGCCTTGCCGACAGCGGCCAGCTCGTTGATGACTTCGTAGATCTCGCTCTTGGCTCCGACGTCGACGCCGCGGGTAGGCTCGTCGAGGATGAGGACGTCGCATGTGCGCATCAGCCAGCGCGCGAGGACGGCCTTTTGCTGGTTGCCGCCGGACAGGGCCTTGGCCGGGAGGCGCAGCGCGCTATGGCGCAGTCGCAGCCGGTGCATCTGGCCCTCGACGGCGCCGCGGATCCGTTCGCGCTTGAGGACACCGGCATGGACGTGGCCCGCCAGCGAACTCACCGCGATGTTGTCCTCCACCGAGTGGTCGAGGAAGAGCGCCTGTTTCTTGCGGTCTTCGGGGACCATGGCGATTCCTGCCGCCATCGCCCGGGCGGGGCTGGTGGCGGTGGCCGGCCTGCCATGGACGGTGACGGTGCCTCCGGAGGGCTTGTCCGCGCCGAAGATCAGCCGGGCCACTTCGGTCCGGCCGGCACCGATCAGCCCCGCCAGGCACACGACTTCACCGGCCCGGACCTGGAGGCTGACCGGACCCGTGCCGTCAGCGCCGCGCAGCCCCTGGACGTCCAGGACAACGTCGCCCGCGCTGCGTGAATCGCGGTGGTAGAGGTCGTCCAGCGGGCGGCCCACCATCATCCGCACCACGTCCGGCGGGCTGATCCGGTCCTTCTCCCGCGTGCCGATGAAGGTGCCGTCGCGAAAGACGGTGACCCGATCGGCGAGCTGCCAGACCTCTTCCATGCGGTGGCTGATGTAGATGAGTCCGGTGCCCGCGGCGCGCATCTCGCCGATGAGGCCGTACAGATGGAGCGCCTCGGCGCGTGAGAGGGCCGCGGTCGGCTCGTCGAGCACGAGGATCCGGGCGCTCTCACTGACCGCCCGGGCGATCTCCACCATCTGCTGCCTGCCCACGCTGAGCTCGCCCAGTTCGCGGCGCGGGTCGATGTCCGCACCGATGCGGATACGCCTTCCGGTGGTCAGGCGGTGACGGGCGACTGTTCTCGAGTGCCCGCACCATGTGGCCGTCGGTCTCTCACCAGCCCTTGTAGTGGGCGACGTTGTCCCGGGTGACCAGCTCACTGGGGATGAGGATCGTGGTTTCCTTCGGCGGCTTGTCGCGGATGATGTCCTGGGCGACCTGCACGGCACGCCGAACCATCTCGGCCGGGTTCTGCGTGGCGGTGCCGATGTACGGCGACCTGGCACGCTTGAGTTCGGCCACCCCCTCCGGACTCCCGTCAACCCGGGTGACCTTCACCCGACCGGTCTTGTGGGCCTGGGTGACCGCGAGGACCGCACCGAGGGCGGAGGGGTCGTTCATTCCGAAGATGCCCTGAACGTTGGGGGTGGCGGTGAGCATGTCGGTGGTGACGGCCAGGCCCGACGCACGGTCGTTCTTGGAGGACTGGTGCCCCACGACCTTGATCCCGGGGTACCGTTTCATGGCCTTCTTACAGCCGGTGATGCGGTCGCGGATCGTCTGGATCGGTGTGCCGTCGACTATCAGGACGTTGCCCTTGCCGCCGATCTCCTTGAACAGATAGTCGCAGGATCTCTCACCGGGGCCTGCACGGCGTCCGTCATGATCACAGCGTCGGCTCCCTTGGCGGGAGTGTCGACGGCGATGACGACGATGCCCGCCCGCTTGGCGCGTTCGATCGCCGGCTGTATGCCGTTCCCGTCGACGGCGCTGACGATGATCAGGTTCACACCCTGCTGAATGAAGGTGTCGATCTGGTTGTTCTGGTTGGCCAGGTCGAGTTGGGCGTCCTGGGTGTTCTCGGTGGCACCGACCTTGGCGGCGGCCTGCTTGGCACCCTTGTCCATGGCCGAGAAGAACGGGTTGGACATGTCCTGGACCATCAGACCGATCTTCTTGATCTTCTCGGGCTTGCCCTGGGCCCGATTGTCGCCGGAGGTGCAGCCGGCCAGGCTCAGCGCCACCAGGGCGGCCGTAGCGACGATGACGTGCTTGCTGGTGATCGACTTCATGCTGTGCGTTCCTTCGGGTGCTCGTCTGCGGCCCAAGGGGGCAGACGTGTGGCTGTGCGGATGACGGTCGCGTCGATGTGGAACCGGACGATTGGTGAGCGTGCCGGGTTCACCGGCGGGGCTGTTCGGGGCGCGTGGTCCGGCTGCGGTGCGCTGCGCGGGTCAGCAGCCGCAGGACTTCCTGATGATGAGGTCGGCCGTCATCTCCTGGCGGTGCTCAGGTCGATAGACGGGTGTGGTCGCCTTGCCCAGGCGTTCGGCCTCCACCTGCTCGTCGATGATCCCGGTGAGGATCTGTGCGGCCAGCACGCCGATGGTCTCGCTGTCCTCGTTCAGCACGGTCAGTGGAGAGTCCAGCAGCGGGGCCCAGGGGAATCGTCGAAGGCCACGATCGCGACCTCGTCGGGTACCTTGACCGCCCGGTCCTGGAGGACGCGCAGGGCACCGTGCACCATCGGGTTGTTGCCCGCGATGATGACGCGCGGCAGGGCACGGCCGGGGGTGTCCAGGTAGCGGCTCAGCGTGCCGTAGGCCGACGCCGTGTCGTTCTCACTCTCCAGCACCTCCAGCGTGGCGCCGTACGCGGATGCCGCCTCACACAGCCCGCGCTCACACTGTGCGCGGGTCGACCAGCGCGCCGGATAGGCCAGGAACAGCCAGTCGGTGTAGCCGTGGCCGGCCAGATGGGCACCGACCTTCATACTGGCGCCGATGTTGTCCGTGGTGATGCTCGGCACCCGGTCCGCGCCCTCGGGTGGCGCTGAGTCCACGAAGACCACGGGAATGTCCCACTTCTCCAGCAACTGAATGCTCCGCCGGCTCAGGGTGAGCGTCGCGATCACCCCGGCGGTCCGTGACTGGATCAGGTCGTGCACCAAAGAATCCTCCACCGCGCGGGTGTAGACGCCCTCCGCGGCGACATCGGCCACGATCGCGGCACGGTCCGAGTGACGCAGGGTGCGCTGGATCCCGGTCATCAAGTCCAGGTAGTAGTAGTTGGAGGTACTGGCGGTGATGACGGCGACCGAGCTGCGCGTGTTCCGCCGCAGTTCCTGAGCGGCCCGGTTCGGCACGTACCCCAGGTCGCGGGCGGCCTTCAGCACCCGTTCCCTGCTGGCTGTCGACACTCCGTCGCGGTTGCTCAGCGCACGCGAGACCGTGTAGACGGACAAACCGGTGGCACGACTGACATCGCGCAATGTGGGCTTCTTTGTCACTTCTGGCACCGCTCTACTAAACGATTAGGGTGATCGCCGTGCGCTGCCACCAGCCTGCCCTAAACGATTAGGCGTGACCGTGCGTCGCCCCCCTCGGCACGTCAAGAGTTCACTCAGGGATTCGCAGACCCACGTGGTCGCAGCACCACCCGCGCCGAAGACTCACCCGCCCAGGCAGAGACCCAGGCGGACGCCGGCGCCGGTTCTCGCACGGTCGGCGATCGTCAGCCGTGGTGCCGCGACAGGTTGTCCACGACGTGGAGATTGCCACAGAGTAAAGTTCTGGTAAGCAATCGCCGTCGGCCCCGTCGGGCTCTGCGTCCCCCACCGGTCAGCGGAGCCGCCATGGGGTGGAAGGAACACGACACCGCCGGTGGCACCGCCGCAGCGGGAACAGACGGCCCGGGCGGCACCCGTCGCTGCCGCCCATGCCGGGTGACCCCGGTTGCGGGGGCCACGACGAAGCCGGCCACTCCAGGTAGCGGCCTCATCCGTAGTAGGGGCGCGATCGAGTGACGGACGCTCCCGGTAATGCGCAGGTCACCATGGTCAGCATGCGGTTCGACGCTGCTGTGCGCCCGGAACTGTGGCCGCGCGGGTGATGGCGACAATGGCCACGTCGTCGTTGATGCGTCCGCCGACGTGCTGGAGCAGGTCGGCTTGGAGGTAGCACACCAGGGACTGGACAGTGCTGCCTTTCCAGGCAGCAAGGCGCGCGGGGAGCGGGTAGAAAGTACCGGTGGAGTCGCGGGCCTCGGTGACGCCGTCGGTGTAGAGCAGCAGAAGATCGCCGTCTTCGAAATAGAACATCCCGGCCGTGAAGTCACATTCCGACACCATGTCGAGTCCGAGCGGCGGTGCGGGGTCGGTGGCTTCGAGCGTGGTGATCTCGGTGCCGTGAACGAGAAGGGGTGGCGGGTGGCCACAATTCACCATTCCGGCGACACAGCTTTCGTCGTAGACGTCCAGCACCAGGGCGGTGACGAAGGACTCCCAGGTCTCCTGGGAGTCCTCGCCGGAGTGGATCCAATTCCAGTAGACCGCGTTGCCCAGGTGGGCGGCCACACCGGGCAGCGAGAGATTGCAGTATGCGGACCCGCGGAAGGCGCCGATCAGCACTGAGGCGTCCCCCACAGCGGACAGTCCCTTGCCGCGGACGTCCCCGATGACCAGCCGCGTCGCGCCCTCAACACGTACGGCCGCGTATAGATCACCGCCAATCTGCGCCTCTTCCTGAGCCGCGTGGTAGACGGAGGCGATGCACAGTGGTCCGACCCGGCCGGGAAGCGGGCGCAGCAGCACCTCCTGGGCTGCCACCGCTACCGAACGCACCAGGCTCAGCCGACGCAGATGCCGGTCGGTCGCATAGCGCAGGACCGTCACCAGCACCGAAATCACCACCAGTGCGCCGAGCTGTGCCTGATGGGGCGAGGTCATCACACCGCCCTGCACATGGCTGAGCAACACCTGGGCCGCGACGGCGAGCGCGCCGATCATGGCGGTCTCCGCTGGGCCCGCGAACGAGGCGGCAATCGCGGGTGCCGCGACCAGGAAGGGGCCGAAGGGGATGGTCGCGGGAGTGTTGATGTCGACCAGTGTGATCGCCACAATGAGGCCCACGGGAACAGCCAGCAGCAACGGACTCGACCACTGTGGCCTGATGGAACGAGCCGGGTCGTACCGAAGACGCATATCTCCTGCATACACCCGACACCACCGGTTACGCGGGGCAACAACCCCGCCATGGCTTCCGTAGCCTCCGAGAGATTCGCTCCCGTTCGCTACTTGATTGCTGACTTCAATAAAGGCCGTATTCGCCCGCTCCTGGACAGTCCGCCCCCCGGCGGGAAGTGTCCGTTGCCCCCGGACAAGGGGGCTCGTCGTTGCGCCGGACCATGGTCGTACGGCCTGCCTCACATCGATTTTCGGTCCGATCGCGAAGCGCCCCGGTACAGGCACGATGACGACGGTACGATCGTCTGGTTTATGACGTGGGGTCCGTGATGTGCCGCCTGGAACGGGCGGCGGGCGGAAGGGGGAGGCATGACGGAACAGGTGGAGCGACCGACGGATTTACGAACAGGGGCGGCCGGGGTCGAGGTGGTGGCCTTCGATCCGCAGGCACGGGTGTGGGTGACTGAGGCGGAGGTGAGCGCCGGCGGGCCGTCCTGGTGCATGTGCCGCGCCTGGAGGGCTCGTTACGGGCGGACGAGACGTTGCTCAGCGACGACGGGGATGACTTCGGACACATCGTGCACCACATCCCGGGAGGCGTGCTACGGACCGGTTCCGTCGAGGAGATCGCGGCGATGATCCGGTTCTGCAACGCCTACCGCATCGAGGTGGCCGCCCGCGGCCAGGGGCACGGGACGTACGGACAGGCGCAGGTGGACGGCGGGCTGGTGATCGAAACCGAGCCGCTGAACGGGATCGGGCCCGTGGAGGCCGGGCAGGTCACGGTGGGGGCCGGGGCGGTGTGGAGTGCGGTGGTACGCGAGACGCTACAGCAGGGGCTGACGCCCCCGATCTTCACCGACTATCTGGAGCTGTCGGTGGGCGGCACCCTGTCGGTCGGCGGACTCGGTGGCCAGGCATGCCGGTTCGGTGCCCAGGTGGACAACGTCATCGCGCTGGATGTCGTCACCGGAGCCGGGGACCTGGTCAGCTGCTCGCCCACCCAGCGGCCGGACCTGTTCCACGCGGTGCTCGCCGGCCTCGGCCAGTGCGCGGTCATCGTCTCGGCGACGCTGCGGCTGGTCACCGCCCCCCAGACCGTATGGCACTACCAGCTGTCGTACCTGGATCTCGAGACATTCCTCGCCGACCAGCGGCAGCTTGCCGAAGACGAGCGGTACGCGTATGTCGAGGGGTGGGTCGAGGCGAACGACGAGGGCGCATACACCAATTGCGTGCTGGAGTTCGCCGTCTACGGACCGCCCGCCGGGTCCGAGCCTGACGACGCCGAGTGGCTGCGCGGCCTGAGGTACGACCGGTCCCACCGGGTCACCGCCGAGTCGCTGCCGTACTTCACATTCCTCAACCGTCTCGCCGAGGGCGTGAAAAAGCTCAAGCACATCGGCGTCTGGGACTGGGCCCACCCCTGGCTCAACCTGATACTGCCTGGCGACCGCGCCGCCGAGTTGTCCCGCACCCTGCTCGATGAGCTAGCCGGACAGGAGATCGGCGGCCTGGTGCTGCTCTACCCACTGGCACGCCGCCACCTGCGCACCCCGCTGCTGCGGGTCCCAGACGACCCGGTGCCGTATCTGATGGCCGTCCTATGGGCGCTCGACCCAAAGGACCAAACGACGATAACCGCTCGGGTGGCCGCCAACCACGCCGCGTACAAGCGGGTCCGCGCAGCCGGCGCCACCCAGTACCCCGTGGGGTCCATCCCGATGACCGCCGACGACTGGCGCGGCCACTACGGCGCGGCGTGGGAAGAGTTCGCCGCCGCCAAGCGCCGCTACGACCCGCATCTCCTGCTCGCCCCGGGTCAGCACGTCTTCACCACCTGAGCACGCCCGCCCATCCGCTCGCATGGCGGGCCGACCGATGACCCCACATCGTCGTTCACCAGCCCGGCCAGCCGGTCGGCTATGACCTGGCACTGCCGTGGAGGAGCAACCGCCGTTCGGCATCCGGCGGCTTGGGCGCACCGCCATGCCGGGTCGCAGCCACCGGCAACCTGACGATCCCGACCTCCGTCGGCCGCGGCATCCGGTGGAGGCTGGCAGTCACACGTCCGCAAGTCCTTTGGACCGGGCAGAGGGTCCCGTCCCGCGTGGGCCGGCCGACCAAGGCACAGAGAGGGCCGCAGCGAAGCCGCTGGTAACCGCTGCTATGCGGCGTGCCGGTCCATTGCGGGCATAGTCTGTGTGGAAGCGGTGGCCGATCACGGTCTTGATCCTCGGCAGCGTCCGGCGCTGGTTGTCGGCCATGTACGACCGGGCCCTCGCTGGTCCCGATCGGACGCTGACCGGTACCTCGTGGCAATGGCGGCCCGCGAGGATCAAGCTCTCTCAACAGCTACGACAACCCGAATTAAACCCCGGTAACTCCTGATGTATTCGCTATTCGATAAATGGCAGGAATATACATCTATAATGGGAATGGAACCGACCAGGTTGCGGAGGAGAAGCGCAATATGAAGTCCTCTACCGCTTACGCCGACGTTGGGTTCTCCTCGTTCGACGACATTGTGACGGCCATGCTCGACGCGCAAGGCATCGTGCTGCGCTGGTCCCGCGCAGCCGCCGAGCTGCTTGACCGAACAGCCGAGGAGGTCTGCGGCAACCCGGTCGGGCATCTGCTCGCCGACTCCTCCGAGTGCCGGGCCGAGCCCATGGTGAACGGAATGCCGACGGCGGGACGGGCCCTGCTGCGGCATCGCTCCGGCGCCATCGTCGAAGTCTCCTTCCGGATTTCTCCGCTGGAGAACTGCTCTGATTTCCTCATGCTGGCCGTCCCCACTCCCTGCCGGACCGACACCGCCAAGTGGCAGCGCTCCCGCCACGACCTGGAGTTGCGCCACCAAGCCTCGGCCACCATCGGCCGCTCCCTCGATGTGAAGCGCACTGCCCAGGACCTGGCCGACGTCCTCGTCCCTGCCCTGGGCGACCTCGCGTGGGTCAACCTGGCCGAGTCCGTGCTCGGTGGCGACGAGCCCCCCAAGTTCCTCGGCGGAGGAGAGTTGCATTTGCGTCGGGCCGCCGTGGCCTCGGCCACCGGGCCCTGGCCCGCCGCTCTACTCCAGCCGGGGGCGCCGGTCCCTCCGTTCGGGGACTGGCCCGGCCTGCGAGCCCTCCAACGCGGTGAGACCATCATTTTGCGCGACCGGACCGGCATAAACGATGGGCTCTCGCGCGCCTTCCCGGATGCATTCTCGTTGCTTGTGCCTGAGCGCGCGCATTCGATGGTGGCTGCTCCCTTGTTCGCCCGCGGCTTCCTGCTCGGCACAGTTGTGGTCTGGCGCACGGAGTGGGCCGAGCCCTTCACCGACCTGGACGCCGGTCTGCTGGCGGATATAGCCTCCGCTGCTTCGCTGAGCGTGGACAACGCCCGGCGCTACACCCGCGAGCACTGCGCGGCCGTCGCCCTGCAACAGCGCCTGCTCCCTCGTGCCACCACCGACACTCCGGCATCCGTGACATCAGGCTTCTACCTGCCCGCCAGTGGCGGTGCCGACATCAGCGGAGACTGGTTCGACGTCATCCTCCTGCCTTCGCTGCGGATCGCCTTCGTTGTCGGCGACGTCATCGGCCACGGCCTGCCGGCCACCGCAACCATGGGCCGCCTTCGCACCGCCGTCCAGACCCTGGCCGATCTGGAGCTGGGACCCGAGGAACTGCTCACCCATCTCGACGATCTTGTCGCCCGGCTGGCCGCCGAGGCCGACACTGCTCACCAGGACACCGTTGGCGCCACTTGTCTGTACGCCGTCTACGACCCCATCGCCTGCCAATGTACGCTCGCCAGCGCCGGCCATCCGCCCCCCATTCTTCTCCAGCCCGACGGCACCGGTAGCCCCGTCGCGCTCTCCCCCGGCCCACCCCTCGGCGTCGGCGGTATGCCTTTCGAGACCACCACCATCGGCCTGGACCCCGGCAGCATCCTCGCCCTATACACCGACGGCCTGCTCGGCTGCCACGAGCACGACGTCGACGCCGGAATCCAGCAGCTGACCGATCGCCTCGCCGCGCTCATCCACCCCGGCCGCCCCCTGGACGCTATCGGTCGTACCGTTCTGGCCGACGTCGCCCCACGGCCTCGCGACGACATTGCCCTGCTTCTCGCCAGCACCCGAGCTCTGCCAAGGGACGCCACGGCCAGTTGGGAGTTCCCCGCCGATCCCGCCGTCGTCGCCCGCGCTCGGAACGCAACCTCGCACCAGCTCAGCGCCTGGGGCCTCGAAGAAGCGTCCTTCACTGTCGAACTCGTCGTCAGCGAATTGGTCACCAACGCCATCCGCTACGCCGGCGGCCCCATCGGGCTCCGGCTCATTCGCGACGCGACACTCATCTGCGAAGTTACCGATCCCAGCAACACCCAGCCGCGGTTGCGCCGCGCCCGCACCACCGACGAAGGCGGCCGTGGACTGTTCCTCGTCGCCCAGTTCGCCACGCGCTGGGGCTGCCGCTACGGCCAATCCGGAAAGACCATATGGGCCGAGCAACCGCTCCCTGAAGTTCCCCCTGTGGGCTGCATAGGTGAAGGCCGGGGCGTGTGAGCCTGGAGAGAGCACCGAACAGCGGATACGCGCAGCCCGCGCTGAATGCACCGACCGGCTCCTCGCTATTGGTGAACGACGCCTGCCTGCGGTCCTGACCAGGTACGCCTAGCGCTACAACGTCGGTCGGGCCCTGAAGGGGTGTCACTATGCCGATCAGGTTGTTGAGTTGGGCGTTCTCTGTCGATGGTGAGGCAATCGGAGAGGCGTGGTGTGGTACTCGTTGAGCAGTCCATCGAGCACCTGCCGAGACCTGACCGCGGCAGCGGGGCATCGGCCCAGCAGGATCTGGCCGAGTTCTGCGGCAGCGACAGCTTTGGGAGGGCCCTCACCCGGCCACGCCGGCCCGGGCGGGAGGGGTCCCGGTCGGGGAGGGGTTCCATGGGGCCATGATGCGTCGAACGTCATCCAGCGCCGTCCTCACCGTTGTTGTCGCTGCCGTGTTCGTGGCTCTCACTTCGTGTTCCTCGGATTCTTCGGACGGGCCCTCCGCCAAGGGCCGGCCCAGCGGGTCCAGCTCCGGTTCACCGGTGTCCGACCCCGCGCCGACTCCCCCGGAGACGGCCACGCCGTCGCCCTCGCCGACCGGGCCGTGCGCCGACGGGACGTGCGAGATCGAGGTCGCCGTGGGGGATGTCGTGACAGTGCCGGCGACGTACGGCCTCGGGCGGATCAAGGTGACGGCGATTACTGGCGGCGAAGTCGACATGGTCGCGCAGCTGACGGGGTCGGGCTACAGCGTTTCAGGTTGTTCCGGTGGCGGCGGCGTGTCATCGGAGGGCGGAGGCGGCGTCGGTCTGAGCTGCGGTGAGGGACCGGCCGCGACCATCAACGACGCCATGAGCCTGGAGGTCCTCAAGATCCACGACACCACCGCCGTCCTCCGTATCGAACCCGCCGGGTGACGTACGGCTTGGCCCTTGGGTGTCAACGGTCTTTGAGATCGCCATGTAGGTGGTGGTCGGTGGATGTCCGGGCTGGTGGACATGTGATTCCCGGGTGGGGTCAGTTCAGTGGGATCACTACCTTTCCGGCAAGGGCTTCGGCGAGGCGGTGTGAGTCGCCCTCGGCCGGGACGAGGTGTGCGTGGTGCAGGTGGCGGTGGCGAGCGTCTTAGGCATGATCGAGTCGAAGCCTGAGAGGTGGATGTTGCTGATCACGGCCACAGATCGGCGTTCGTAGGCGGCATCGATGATCCGGTAGAAGGCTTCGGCGACGTCCTGTCCGGCGGGGAGCATATGGCCGTGCATCTCGTACATCTGCACCGGCGCGCCGACGAGCTCTGTGAAGAGATACGGATCGATCGAAGCGTAAGCCTCTGACTCGTGCGCCGTCGCGAGGCGGGCTCGCATCATCTCGATACGCAGATCCATAACTGCGGTGACGGTGTGCGCGAGCTCGGAGCTGCCGCCCGCGGCGTAGAGCGCTCGCGTGAACGCGAGCCCGGTCGGGGTGGCGAGCGCCGTCACCGCCTGAACCATGCACAGGACCTCCGCGCCGCCCGAGGCGATCTGCACCCACGACGTCTCCGCCTGCTTCGCCAGCGCTCGCACGAGCCCCGCCACCACCTCCGGTAGGCACCGCACCCGCACCAGCCACAACTGCCGCCCCACCGCCTCCGACCGCACCGCACCGCACCGCACCGCACCGCACCGCACCGACCACCCGAACTCCCGCCTCGTTCCGCAGCCGCGTGTACCGGCGCGCCACTGTCTGGTCCGAAATCCCCAGCAGCAGCCCGCGTTCCCCGAGGCCATCCCCCCTGGCGGTTCAGTCGGGCAGCTCGTTCAGAACCAGCCCCAATTCGGCCGCCAGGTCGATCGTTCGGCGCGGTGTTGGGCACTGCCTGGCCAGGCTGGTTTGGTCGAGGCGGCCGTTACGGGCTTGGAAGAGAACCTTCGCAGCAGGATGCTGGCACAGTTCGTTCGGAGTGAGTTCGCTGGCGACTCGATGCGCTGTGGCGACCAGAGTGGGGAATGTCGACTCCAGACCCGCGGCCCACTCTTGGAGCGCCTCCAGCCACCGGTGTGCCGCTGGGTCAGATGTTGAAGAGAACCGCTCTATCGCATGAGCCAGCTCCGGCCAAGTGGAGTCATGCCAAGGCTTGGTCTTCAGGACGGGCAACTGCCACTGGCGCTTGATGGTCGACCAGTGGTCCCCGTGCGCCTTCACCGAGTGGACCGTGAACCCTGGGACACATAGTGCGGTCAGGTTCCAGCCGTGGCAGGCACCGGTGTCGAGACCGAAAATCCTGCCGTCGCGGATCATCGGTTCCCGGCCGGTTACGTGATGGCCGAACACCACCGGCTTTGCATCGATGTAGTGCTCATGCCAATAGCCGTCGGGAACAGTGCCGTGAGCTCTCGTTCACCCCTCGTCGAGCCACAGAGGATCTCCTCCCGCTGGTGCGACAGCGGGACTCCGGACAGCATCGCGGCGTGGACAACACGGACGTGCTCGTTCTCGAAGTAGTACGGCAGAGCCCGCATCCATTCGACCGTTTCGGCGTAGCGGTCGCCGAGCTGCAAGCGCGTGATCTCCTGCGCGTAGGAGAAGATCTCGCGCACGTGCTTTCGCTCATGGTTGCCCATGACCACGACCGAGTTCAGACGTTCACGGAAAAGCCTGACCACAGCACCGGGCACTGGACCTCGGTCGACCAAATCACCGACGCTGACCAGCAGGTCGTCCGGTTGGATGTCGACTTCATCAAGCAGTTCGAGCAGCTCGTCGAAGCAGCCATGGATGTCGCCGATGACGATCGTACGCCGCATGCGGGCGATCTT
>NZ_JANIIC010000083.1 GCF_024519315.1 Streptomyces malaysiensis subsp. samsunensis
CCCCGAGTACTTAGTGCTCGGGGCCGAGGCATTTTTGCGTTCCCACTCGATCGGATGTTCCACCGGATCGAGTGAAAACGCATCAGCATCCTGGCGTGGCAGGTCGGTTGTCACGCAGAGTGGTCAGTGAGGCCGGTCGGCTGGGTCCTGTCGACGAGTGGTCAACAGGCACCGGGGGCGCGACGCCCGAGCTGGCGGAGGGGGAGGTGATGGCCTGTGAGAGTGACGACCTGTGCGGTGAGGGGACGTGGGATGACGCCCCGTCCGTCCTTATATGTGGCGCCGTCAGTTCCCCGATGTGGAGCCGACGGTCGGCTGACCCTCGCCGTTGGCTCCCGGAGAGCCTTCAGGCATTCCCGCGGCGCGGGCGAGCTCGAGGTCGAGCGCCTCGCGCCGGATGCGCTGGTCCATGTAGAGAAGGGCCGTCACACCCGCGCTGATCGGGAAGGTGATGGTCGAGCTGATCACTCCACCGACACCGACCACGATCAGAAAGGTCCAGCCGACGGAGACGGATTCACCGGACAGCCAGTCCATGGCGTTGTCCCCACCGATCACCATGGCGACCAGGCTGGTGGGGATCTCGATGATGGCGCCGACGATGAAGACCAGGACGACGGCGAGCAGTTGGATGCCGAAGACGCGCCCCCACGCACCGCGCACCAGCTTGAAGGAGCGTCGCAGGGCCTTGACGATCCCCTGCTTCTCCAGCATCAACGCGGGAGCAGCGAGGCTGAAGCGGACCCAGAGCCAGGCGGCGACGCCGGCCCCGGCGAGCCCGCCCAGAGAGGCGAGTGCGGCGCCCTCGCTGGGCACGCCCGCGGCGGCCAGCAGCAGACCCGGCGTCATACCGGCGCCGATGATGGCCACGGCGATGGTGGGGACCAGAAGGAGCAGCCCGCACAGCTGAAGAAGGCGCGGCCTGGCACCCGCCCATGCCTCCTTGGTCGACACGGATCGGCCCAGCACCGCTTGTGCGGCGACCACGGTCAGCAGGGCGGTGGTGACGATCGTTCCGAGGACGCCGAGCAGCAGGGTGACTCCGCTGTCCCCGAGCGAGTCGCCGACGGCGCGCATCGCCTGACCGATGGTGGCGTCCGGATCGTTGAGGACATCGCTTTCGTTCCCACGGGCGTCGTTGAACCACAGCCCGGTGGCGGCCGTGATCAGTCCCTGGGTGACGATCGAGACGATCAGCGAGATCCCGAGGACCGTGCGCCAGTGGGCGCGCATGATCGCCACCGCACCATCAAGGATCTCGCCGATGCTCAGCGGTCGCAGCGGAATGACACCGGGGCGGGGAGCGGCCGACTGACGCCGGCCGGTGCCCCATCCGCCTGGCGGGGGAGCGTGCGGCCCCGGTGGTGTGGGGCGTCCTCCCGACGCGGCCCAGCTGCCGGGCGGCGGCTGGCGCCGGGCCCACTGAGCGCCCCATACGGGCTGCTCGGGGGCGGGCTGGTCGGCGGGCTTGCCCTGCTGCTGAGCGCCGTGGTCCGGTTCGTCGGAAGGGGACGATCCGGGCGGGGCCCAGCCCGGAGAGTCGTTCATCGTCGCTCCGTAGGTTGTTCGTTGACCGGCCGCGGCGTCCGCGGCGGGCGGATGTCAGCCATCGTGCCACGGTGCGTTGCGCCTCGTGCCGGTCACTGGGGGCGGCCCGACACTTCAATAGTCGGTGGCGCACAGGGCAAACTGGGCGGATGGCTGATCAGTATCCGGTGTCCCCGGAAGGCTCCATACCTCCCACTGCCTTGGCGCTGCGCTGGGAGGAGCCCCCGGAGGGGCCCGTACTGGTACTTCTCGACCAGACCCGGCTGCCCGCCGAAGAGGTCGATCTGGTGTGCACCGATGTGCCGGCGCTGGTGGAGGCGATTCGCTCCCTCGCCGTGCGCGGCGCCCCGCTGCTCGGCCTCGCCGGGGCGTACGGGATCGCGCTGGCCGCGGCCCGGGGCTTCGATGTGGACGAGGCCGCCGAATCGCTCGCCCATGCCCGCCCCACCGCCGTCAACCTCGCCTATGGCGTCCGTCGGGCCGCCGCCGCGTACCACGCCGCGATCCGGGACGACGCGGACGAGGCTCGGGCCGCCGCGGCCGCCCTTGCCGAGGCCCGTGCCCTGCACCGGGAGGACGCCGAGGCCAGCGACCGTATGGCGGCCCATGGTCGGGCTCTCCTCGATGAGCTGCTGCCCGCGGGTGGTCACCGGATCCTCACGCACTGCAACACCGGCGCTCTGGTCTCCGGGGGCGAGGGGACCGCCCTCGCCGTGGTCAAGGCGGTGCACCGGGCGGGGCAGCTGCGGCGGCTCTGGGTGGACGAGACCCGGCCCCTGCTCCAGGGGGCGCGGTTGACCGCGTACGAGGCGGCGCGTGCCGGTATGGCGTACACGCTGCTCGCCGACAACGCAGCGGGTTCGCTGTTCGCGGCCGGTGAGGTGGACGCGGTGCTGATCGGGGCGGACCGGATCGCGGCGGACGGCTCGGTGGCCAACAAGGTGGGCAGCTATCCGCTCGCCGTGCTGGCCCGCTACCACCATGTGCCGTTCGTGGTGGTCGCCCCGACCACCACGGTGGACCCGGCCACCCCCGATGGAGCCGGGATCGAAGTCGAACAACGCCCTGGATATGAAGTGACGGACATCACAATCCCCTATGCGCCCATCGCCGGGCATGAGGCGGGCGCCGGAGTGCCGGTCGCCCCGCTGGGCACACAGGCCCGCAATCCGGCTTTCGACGTCACACCACCGGAGTTGGTGACGGCGATTGTCACCGAGCACGGCGTGCTCTCTCCGGTCACCGCGGACGGTGTCGCCGAGCTGTGTGCCAGGTCACGATCGGGTAATGGGATGATGTCGATATGAAGGGACGCGTCCTTGTCGTCGACGACGACACCGCACTGGCAGAGATGCTCGGCATCGTGCTGCGCGGCGAAGGCTTTGAACCGTCGTTCGTGTCGGACGGCGACAAGGCTCTTGCCGCTTTCCGCGAGACCAAGCCCGATCTTGTGCTGCTCGATCTGATGCTGCCCGGCCGGGACGGCATCGAGGTATGCCGGCTGATCCGGGCCGAGTCCGGGGTGCCGATCGTCATGCTCACGGCCAAGAGTGACACGGTCGATGTGGTGGTCGGGCTCGAGTCCGGGGCGGATGACTACATCGTCAAGCCGTTCAAGCCGAAGGAGCTGGTGGCCCGGATCCGGGCGCGGCTGAGGCGCTCCGAGGAGCCGGCGCCGGAGCAGCTGGCCATCGGCGATCTGATGATCGACGTGGCGGGGCACTCGGTGAAGCGGGACGGCCAGTCGATAGCGCTGACTCCGCTGGAGTTCGACCTTCTGGTGGCGCTGGCCCGTAAGCCGTGGCAGGTGTTCACCCGCGAGGTGCTGCTCGAGCAGGTGTGGGGCTATCGGCATGCTGCCGACACCCGGCTGGTCAATGTGCATGTGCAGCGGCTGCGGTCGAAGGTCGAGAAGGACCCCGAGCGGCCGGAGATCGTGGTGACCGTGCGCGGTGTCGGCTACAAGGCCGGGCCCAGCTGAGATGAGCGGTGGTACGGCGCCGCAGCCCGGGGGACCGGGAGGCGGGGCTCCGGAGGGTGCCCGGATGGGGCGGCCCGACCCGGCGGGCGAGATACCGCTGCTGCGGAGGCTGTGGAGCGGTGGACATCTGCTGCCCGACGGGGCGTCCGGAGGGCCGGCCCATCCGTTGATCCGGCTGTTCGGCCGGTGGGTGCGCCGTCCGCTGCTGCCCGCTGCCCGGCTGTGGCGGCGGAACATCCAGTTGCGGGTGGTCGCCACCACGCTGCTGATGTCGCTCGGCGTCGTGCTGCTGTTGGGCCTGGTGGTCATCGGGCAGGTGCGCAACGGGCTGCTGGACGCCAAGCGCCATGCGGCGCAGGGGCAGGCCGTCGGCGGGTTCGAGGTGGCCGAGCAGATGGCCGACCGCAAGAGCGACAACCGTGGCCAGGACGGGGCCGGGGCGGGTGCCCAGGACTCAGGGGCGTGGCTGAACGCGCTGGTGGAGCAGCTCGCCAGCGGTGGCAAGGGCGCGTATTCGGTGGTGGCGCTCAGCTCGGACTCCGGTGAGACGCCGTATGTGGCCAGCCGGGGGCCGAGGGCCTCGGGCGATGTCCAGCCGGACAGCGTGCCCGCCGATCTGCGCCGTCGGGTGGACGAGGGCCGGACCGCGCCGTATGAGCGCTACGGAAAGATCGTGCACGCGGGTTCCGGGGACGCCGAGCCCGCGTTGATCATCGGCAAGCGCCTGGACGACAACAACGGCGACGCCTACCAGCTGTACTACCTCTTCCCGTTCAGCCAGGAGGAGAAGTCGCTGAGCCTGGTCAAGGGCACCCTGGCCACGGCGGGGGTGTTCGTGGTCGTACTGCTCGGGGCCATCGCCTGGGTGGTGGTGCGGCAGGTCGTGACGCCCGTAAGGATGGCGGCCGGGATCTCCGAGCGGCTGGCGGCCGGTCTGCTCCAGGAGCGGATGAAGGTCACCGGCGAGGACGACATCGCCCGCCTGGGGGAGTCGTTCAACAAGATGGCGCAGAACCTCCAGCTCAAGATCCAGCAGCTGGAGGAGCTCTCCCGGATGCAGCGCCGCTTCGTCTCCGATGTCTCCCATGAGCTGCGCACCCCGCTGACGACCGTAAGGATGGCGGCGGACGTCATCCATGAGGCGCGTGAGGACTTCGATCCGATCACCGCGCGCTCCGCCGAGCTGCTGTGGGGCCAGGTCGACCGTTTCGAGTCGCTGCTCAGCGATCTGCTGGAGATCAGCCGGTTCGACGCGGGTGCGGCGGCGCTGGAGGCCGAGCCGATCGATCTGCGCGATGTGGTGCACCGGGTGGTGGACGGGGCCGAGCCGCTCGCCGAGGCCAAGGGCACCCGGATCCTGGTGCGGGGCGCCGAGGCGCCGGTGATCGCGGAGGCCGACCCCCGCCGGGTCGAGCGGGTGCTGCGCAATCTGGTGGTCAACGCCGTGGAGCACGGTGAGGGCCGCGATGTGGTGGTGCGGCTGGCGACGGCGGGCGGTGCGGTGGCCGTCGCGGTGCGGGACTACGGCGTGGGGCTCAAGCCCGGCGAGGCGACACGGGTGTTCAACCGCTTCTGGCGGGCCGATCCGGCCCGTGCGCGCACCACCGGCGGCACCGGTCTGGGCCTGTCGATCGCGGTGGAGGACGCGCGGCTGCACGGCGGCTGGCTCCAGGCGTGGGGCGAGCCGGGCGGCGGTTCGCAGTTCCGGCTGACGCTGCCGCGCACCGCGGGTGATGTGCTGCGCGGTTCGCCGATCCCCCTGGAGCCCGCGGACTCCCGGCGCAACCGCCGGCCGGATGACACCGGGGCCGCGCAGCCCCCGGCGGAGCGGCTGGCGGCGGTGCCCGCGCAGCCGCGGTCCCCGCTGCCCGCCGACGCCGCGGCGCCCTCGGCCGACCCCACGGCCCTGCCGGGCAATGGGGCGCGGGTGGTGCGCGGCGCCCCGGAGACGCCGTCCGACGGGCCGCGTGGCGGCCGGGAGACGGCCGCCCGGCCGACGACATCGAACGAAGGGGAGGGCCGCCCTCGTGGGCGCTGACCGTGCCGACCGTCGCCGTTTTAGCCGCCGTGCGCGCCGCCCGGGCGGCCGGGGCCTGAGCGCGCCGGTGCTGCTGGCCTGTGGCGCCCTGCTGCTGTCCGGCTGTGCCTCGATGCCCGACAGCGGCGATGTGCGGCGGGTGGACTCCTCGCCGCGCTCCGACGTCGATTCCCAGGTGCGGGTGTACGGGGTGAGTCCGGGCAAGGGTGAGCAGCCCGCGGAGCTGGTCTCCGGCTTCCTGGAGGCCACGACGAGCGACGAGGAGAACTTCGGCACCGCGAAGGAGTACCTGACCAAGAGCGCGATCAAGCGGTGGCAGCCGTTCGCGGCCACCACCGTGCTGGAGCAGGCGCCGGACGTTCGGGTGGAAACGGATCCCGGCGACCGGGACGGCAGCGGTAAGACGGTCGTGCTGTCGGGCAAGCGGATCGCCGTCGTGGACGACACACACGCCTACAAGCCCGATGAGCAGCCGTACGAGGAGCGCATCCATCTCACGCTGAGCGGTTCGGAGTGGCGGATCGACGGGCCGCCGCGGGGGCTGATCCTCGGCGAGTCCGACTTCCAGCGCATCTACCGCTCGGTCAATAAGTACTACTTCGCCGATCTGGGTCCGGACGCCGAGGAGTCGAGGGCCGGGGACAACGTGCTGGTGGCCGATCCGGTCTATGTGCGGCGCCGTATCGACCCGGTGACCGCGACCGTCAAGGCGCTGCTGGACGGTCCGACGGGGTGGCTGGAGCCGGTGGTCAGCAGCTCCTTCCCCCGTGGTGCGGCGCTCGGCAGCCGGGGTGAGCGGCTCTCGCTGGACGATTCGAACGCGCTGAAGATCCGGCTGAACGACCGGGCGGCGCGGATCAGCGCGCCGCGCTGTGCCCGGATGGCGGCGCAGACGCTGTTCACGGTCCAGGATCTGGGAGAGGGATCGTCCCAGGTCAGCGGGGTGCGGCTGGAGCGGCAGAACGGTTCGGAGCTATGTGCCCTCTCCAGTGACGGGGCGCGTGCCTATGCCCCGGACGGGGTCGAGGGCCATCCGCGGCACCAGTATTTCGTCGACTCCGAGCATCGGATGGTCCGATTGTCCGATGACGAGGACCGGCCACGGCCGGTTCCGGGGCCGTTCGGGGCCGAGGGCGCGGGTCTGGGCTCGGTGGCCGTCTCCCGCGATGAGCGGGACGTGGCGGGTGTCACGGCCGATGGCCAGTCGCTGTACGTGAGCGAGTTGGCGGCCGCCGCGGAGCGCGGCAAGGTGCGGCTGCGCAGCCGGGGCGGCAGCGTGGAGCACGGTCTGACGGCGCCGAGCTGGGACGGTCTTGGCGGTCTGTGGGTGGCCGACCGGGATCCGCGGCGGCCGAGGCTGCTGCGGCTGCGGGGCGGCACCGGACCGGCGGACGAGGTGGCGCTGCCGCGGCTGGACGGCGGCCGGATCACGGCGCTGCGGGTGTCCGCGGACGGTTCCAGGATCGCGATGCTGGTCAAGCGGTCCGGCCACACCACGCTGCGGCTCGGCCGGATCGAGCGCCGGGGTACCGAGGCCGCCCCGAAGCTGTCGGTCGGGGCGCTGCGGGCGGTCGCGCCGAAGCTGGAGGACGTGGACACCT
Source organism: Streptomyces malaysiensis subsp. samsunensis (assembly GCF_024519315.1). GTDB lineage: Bacteria > Actinomycetota > Actinomycetes > Streptomycetales > Streptomycetaceae > Streptomyces > Streptomyces malaysiensis. The sequence goes on from NZ_JANIIC010000083.1 coordinate 7,169, forward strand.
TCTCCTGGGCGGGCGACAGCCGGCTGGTGGTCGCGGGCCGGGAGTCGGACGGGGTGCAGCAGCTGCAATACGTGGAGACGGACGGCTCCCCGTCGAACGTCCCGGAGGTGCCGGGGCCGAACGGGGTGCAGTCGATCGGTGCCTCGGAGGACCAGACGCGGCCGCTGATCGCCGAGACCAGGGAGAACGGCATCGTGCGGCTGCTGCCGAACACCGACTGGAAGACCGTGGACCAGGACGGTTCGGGGCCGGTCTACCCCGGTTAGGGCACGGTCACGAGCCCGGTCGGTCGGCTCTGTCCCGGTCGGGCGGGCTGCCCCGGTCGGCTCTGTCCCGGTCGGGCGGGCTGCCCCGGTCGGCTCTGTCCCGGTCGGGCTGCCCCGTCGGGTGGGGCGGCCACGGCGTGTCCTAGGCCAGAACACCGATCGGGGGTGGCTGGTTGTCCACATGTGCGCGGTTGTCCACAGGGGGTGGCGCGGTGGCCCGGCCGCCGGGACAGTGGTGGTCATGCGGGGCTGGTGGCAGGAGATCGCCGATCTGGTGCTGCCGGGCGACTGCGCCGGATGCGGTCGGCCGGGCGGCACGTTGTGTGGCCATTGCCGTGGGGCGCTGCACGGTTCCGGGGCGCGCCGGGTGGAGCCGAGCCCGGTGCCGCCGGGGCTGCCGGTGGTCCATGCGGCGGTGGATTACGTGGACGAGGCGCGGGCGGTGCTGCTCGCGCACAAGGAGCGGGGAGCGCTGAGGCTGGCGCGGCCGCTGGGCGAGGCGCTGGCGAGAGCGGTGCGGGCGGCCTGTTCCGGGCCCGGTGCGGAGTCCCGGGGGCGGGTGGCAGCGAGATCGGGCGCCATATGCGGGGCGACTCCGGGGGCCGGACCGGGGGCGAGACCCCGCGGGTGCCTGCTGCTGGTGCCGGTGCCATCGGCCCGGCGCGCGGTGGGTGCCCGGGGCCATGACCCGGCCCGGCGGATCGCGCTGGCCGCGGCGGGTGTGCTGCGCGGTGGCGGGCGCCCGGTGAGGGTTCCGGCGGTGCTGCGCCAGCGGCGCCGGGTGACCGACCAGTCGGGGCTGGACGCGCGGCAGCGGCGGGCCAATGTGACGGGCGCGCTGGGGGCGGTCCCCGGTAGTGCGCGGCTGCTGGCGGCGGGCCCGGTCGTCCTGGTGGACGATCTGATGACGACGGGGGCGTCGCTCGCGGAGGCGGCGCGGGCGGTGACCGCGGCCGGTGGGCTGGTCATCGGTGCGGCCGTGGTGGCCGCACCGCTGATGCCCTGACGCACACCGACCCCGGAACTGAATACGAAGCCGCGTCGTTGCAGGCGGTAAGCGCGGCAAAGCACCTGATCGGAGGTACGTGCCGGTAGGGGGTGCCGACTTCCGACCGGTCGAGCTATGTTCGGTTGTGAGGGATGGCGGGTGCTATGACTCGCTCATCCGCTTGGCGTGTTTTGCCTGCATTCTGGTGAGGCTTGGAACAAACGGGGTTGAGATCCTCTCCGTGGGAAGGAGGAGCTGAAAGCGCCAAGCCGGCGGCTCCGGAAGACACCGGAGCCAAGTGCACAAGGGATGACGCTCCGATATTGACTTTGGAGCTACCCGGGAACGGAGTTCTGCGTGGACATCGTCGTCAAGGGCCGTAAAACTGAGGTGCCCGAGCGGTTCCGGAAGCACGTGGCCGAGAAGCTGAAGCTGGATAAGATCCAGAAGCTCGACGGCAAGGTGATCAGCCTCGACGTCGAGGTGTCCAAGGAGCACAACCCGCGGCAGTCCGACCGCGCCGACCGAGTGGAGATCACGCTCCGCTCGCGGGGCCCGGTGATCCGGGCGGAAGCCGCCGCGGCCGATCCGTACGCAGCGCTGGACCTGGCGGCCAGCAAGCTGGAGGCACGGATGCGCAAGCAGCACGACAAGCGCCATACGCGCCGTGGCAACGGTCGCATTCCGGCCAGCGACGTGGCTGTCACCGTGCCCAACGCGGCGCGTATCAACGGGCATGGCGAGATCGCCCCCCAGCGCACCGCGGAAACCGTCCCCACCACCCGGATGGGCCCCCTGGAGGTGCAGGGTGAGGGCCCCCTGGTGGTCCGGGAGAAGACCCACGCCGCGGTCCCGATGACGCTCGACCAGGCTCTCTACGAGATGGAGCTGGTCGGGCACGACTTCTATCTTTTCGTCGACTCCGACACCAACCAGCCCAGCGTCGTCTACCGGCGGCATGGTTATGACTACGGGGTGATTCATCTTCAGCCGGAAGCGTTCGTCGGAGAGGCACCCGGTGGCGCCGGCGGCGCACTCGGTGGCTGACCGAGAAATTCAGCCGAATCCATCCTGACAAGTGAGTGGTGCCCCGGAGCGCCTGTGCGCCCCCCGGGGCACCTCCGTGCGACCACGGCGGGACCATTCCGCCGTCCGGGCATGAAATCATGGCCGAGCGGCCAACCGGTGTACCGAAAGCACCGGTTGACGCCAGACCGAGTGCACCAAAGGTGCGGACCGCAAGGGCCATGGCCTTCAGGGGGAGGAACGATGGCGGACAGCTTCGGGCCCGTGTCCGACGCCGGTGAAGACCATGGCGTCGGTCCGGACGGGGACGAGCCGCGCGGCGAGCCGCGCAAGGAGCCGATTCGGGTCCTCGTAGTGGACGACCACGCGCTCTTCCGGCGTGGATTGGAGATCGTCCTGGCCCAGGAGGAGGACATCCAGGTCGTCGGCGAGGCGGGGGACGGGGCCGAGGCGGTGGACAAGGCGGCGGATCTGCTGCCGGACATCGTCCTGATGGATGTGCGGATGCCCAAGCGCGGGGGGATCGAGGCATGCACCGCCATCAAGGAGGTGGCACCCAGCGCCAAGATCATCATGCTGACGATCAGCGATGAGGAAGCCGATCTCTACGACGCGATCAAGGCGGGGGCCACGGGCTATCTGCTGAAGGAGATCTCGACCGACGAGGTCTCGACCGCCATCCGTGCGGTGGCGGACGGCCAGTCGCAGATCAGCCCGTCGATGGCGGCCAAGCTGCTGACCGAGTTCAAGTCGATGATCCAGCGCACCGATGAGCGGCGGCTGGTGCCCGCGCCCCGGCTCACCGACCGGGAGCTGGAGGTGCTCAAGCTGGTGGCGACCGGTATGAACAACCGGGATATCGCCAAGGAGCTGTTCATCAGCGAGAACACCGTGAAGAATCACGTCCGCAACATTCTGGAGAAATTGCAGCTGCACTCCAGGATGGAGGCCGTGGTCTATGCGATGCGGGAGAAGATCCTCGAGATCAGATGAGGGTTCCGCCCGGAGCCCCGGGCAATCCGGAGCCCTGGGCAGCCCGGAGCCCCGGGCGGACGGCCGGGCTGCCGGCGTACATCGTGCGGGCGCCCGGGTGCGCGCTGAGTCGGCGCGACGTCACACTCCACCGGGATCATCCGCGCGAACTCGCTCGCCTGCGAGGCGGCCCGGGGCCACCGGGCCCCGGCCTGCTCATCGTTGCTGCTGGCCGGAGCGGAGACCGTCAGGAGATCCTCCTCGACACCCCCACAGAAGCGGGCCGACGGCGTCGATGCCGGGCCTCCGCCGGGGCTGTTCGGGGCGGTTCAGTCGATCGTCGCCGCGACCGCCGCCGTGAGCGGTGCGGCGAGCTCCGGGCGGTCGACGCGCTCGATCCGTACGGAGTCACAGCCCACCCATGCGGCCGCCTCCCACAGCGCCTGCGCCATGGGGGCCACGGCCTTCGGCGACTCCAGTGACACCTGCCGGGCGACCAGGGTCTTCCCCTCCCGGGCCGGATCGACCCGGCCCAGCAGCCGCCCGCCCGACAGCAGCGGCATGGCGAAGTAGCCGTAGATCCGCTTGGGCCTGGGCACATACGCCTCCAGCCGATGGGTGAAGCCGAAGATCCGCTCGGTGCGCGCCCGATCCCATATCAACGAGTCGAAGGGCGACAGCAGAGTGGTGCGGTGCCGGCCGCGCGGCGGGGTGGCCAGCGCCTCGGGGTCGGCCCAGGCGGGCTTGTCCCAGCCCTCGACCGCGACCGGCACCAGCCCCGAATCCGCGATCACCGCTTCCACCTGCTCGCCCTTGAGCCGGTGGTAGTCGGCGATGTCCGCCCGGGTGCCCACGCCCAGGGACTGCCCGGCCAGCCGGACCAGCCGGCGCAGACACTCCAGGTCGTCCAGGTCGTCATGGAGCAGGGCGTCCGGCACGGCGCGCTCCGCCAGGTCGTACACCCGCTTCCAGCCGCGCCGCTCGACGCACACCACCTCGCCGAACATCAGCGCCCGCTCGACCGCGATCTTCGCCGCCGACCAGTCCCACCACGGCCCGCCGTTCTTGGCCCCGCCGAGCTCGGTGGCGGTCAGCGGGCCCTCCGCGCGCAGCTGCTTCACCACCGTCTCGTACACCCCGTCCGGCAGCTCGTGGTTCCAGTGCGGACGGTCGCGGTAGGCGCGGCGGCGGAAGGCGAAGTGCGGCCACTCCTCGATCGGCAGCACACAGGCGGCATGCGACCAGTACTCGAAGGCGTGGGTGCCGGTCCAGTAAGCCGACTCGACCTCCTTACGGCCGACCGCGCCCAGCCGCGCGTATGGAATCAGCTCGTGTGAGCGGGCCAGCACCGAGATCGTGTCCAGCTGCACCGCGCCCAGATGGCGCAACACGCCCCGCACCCCGCCACGCCGGTCGGGGGCGCCCAGCAGCCCCTGGGCGCGCAGCGCGATCCGGCGCGCCTCGTCGGCGGAGAGTGCGGTCTCGGGCGTGCGGTCCACGGTGGATCCGATGGCGGCGTTCGTCATGCGCGTCACCGTAGTGGCACCCACTGACAACGCCGCCGATGCCCGGATCCACCGACGCCCGGATCCACCGACGCCCGCCCGATACCTGACGCCCGCCCGACGCCCGTCCGATGCGCCCTGGCGCCGCCCCAGCCCCCGTCAGATCGCCGACGGCGCCCGGCTCAGACCGCCGACGGCGCCGCGGATGGCCTGCCGGGCGCCCCGGGCGCGTTGGCCGCCTCGGACGCCTTGGCGGGCAGATACGGCGTGGTCGACGGCAGACCCCAGTCGGAGGGCAGCAGCGCGCCGCGCCAGGCGTCCCGCCGGGTGCCCTGGTGGACGATCCGGGCGCGGTCCGTCCCCTCCATCCGGAAGCCCACCCCCAGGGCGACCGCCCGCGAGCCCTCGTTCCCGGCCTCGCTGCACCACTCCAGGCGCTCCACCCCGAGCCGGGTGAACGCCCACTCGATCACGGCCCGCGCCGCCTCGTCCGTGTAGCCGCGCCGGCGGTGCTCGCGCACCGTCCAGTAGCCCAGCTCGGCCTGGTGCTCGGGGGTGCGCAGATGGGCCAGCCGCACCAGGCCCATGGCGCCGATGAGTGCGCCGTGACCCTTGGTGACCGCGGCGAAGTCGTAGGTCAGGTTGTCACGCCAGTTCTCCGGGCAGATCCGGCGGGTGAAGTCCTCCGCGTGGGCACGTTCGTACGGGGAGGGCACGCTGGTCCAGCGCTGGATGTCGGGGTCCTGACAAGCCGCGAGGACCGCGTCCGTGTCGGAGGGACGGAAGGGGCGCAGGACCAGGCGCTCGGTGGTGAGGGTGACAGGCTCCATGCGTCCCGAGTCTGCGCCGCCGTCGTCACTCACCGCGAGCGGTTTCGGTGAATTGGAGGGCACCTGGGGGGCCTCCCGGGCGTTGACACGGTGAGGTGACATCCGGTCCTCGTGGTGACGGACCTCCCGGCGTGCCGGGGTCTGTCTTACGATGGCCGTTGCGGCGGGGCCTGCGCCCCTTGACAATGCCGCGCCAGCGCACCCCGACCGTGCCAGGCCCGACCGGCAAGGAGCCAGCCTACGTGTCCGTCCTCAACAAGCTCATGCGTGCAGGCGAAGGAAAGATCCTGCGCAAGCTGCACCGCATCGCGGACCAGGTCAATTCCATCGAAGAGGACTTCCTGTCGCTCTCCGACGCCGAGCTCCGCGCCCTCACCGACGAGTACAAGCAGCGGTACGCCGACGGTGAGAGCCTCGACGATCTGATGCCCGAAGCGTTCGCCACGGTGCGCGAGGCGGCCAAGCGGGTGCTCGGACAGCGTCACTACGACGTCCAGCTGATGGGCGGCGCGGCGCTGCACCTCGGGTATGTCGCCGAGATGAAGACAGGCGAGGGCAAGACCCTGGTCGGCACCCTCCCGGCGTATCTGAACGCGCTGTCGGGCAAGGGCGTCCACCTCATCACGGTCAACGACTACCTGGCCGAGCGCGACTCCGAGTGGATGGGCCGGGTGCACCGGTTCCTCGGCCTGGAGGTCGGCTGCATCCTCGCCAACATGACCCCGGCGCAGCGCCGCGAGCAGTACGCGTGCGACATCACCTACGGCACCAACAACGAATTCGGCTTCGACTACCTGCGCGACAACATGGCGTGGTCGAAGGACGAGCTGGTGCAGCGCGGCCACAACTTCGCGATCGTCGACGAGGTCGACTCGATCCTGGTGGACGAGGCCCGTACGCCGCTGATCATCTCCGGCCCGGCCGACCAGGCCACCAAGTGGTACGGCGACTTCGCCAAGCTGGTCACCCGGCTCTCCAGGGGCCAGGCCGCCGAGCCGCAGAAGGGCCAGGAGGAGACCGGGGACTACGAGGTCGACGAGAAGAAGCGCACCGTCGGCATCCATGAGTCCGGTGTCACCAAGGTCGAGGACTGGCTGGGGATCGACAACCTCTACGAGTCGGTCAACACCCCGCTGGTCGGCTACCTCAACAACGCGATCAAGGCCAAGGAGCTCTTCAAGAAGGACAAGGACTACGTCGTCATGGACGGCGAAGTCATGATTGTCGACGAGCACACCGGCCGTATCCTCGCGGGCCGCCGCTACAACGAGGGCATGCACCAGGCCATCGAGGCGAAGGAAGCGGTGGAGATCAAGGACGAGAACCAGACGCTCGCCACGATCACCCTCCAGAACTTCTTCCGCCTCTACGACAAGCTCTCCGGCATGACCGGTACGGCGATGACCGAGGCCGCCGAGTTCCACCAGATCTACAAGCTCGGTGTGGTCCCGATCCCGACCCACCGCCCCCTCGCCCGCCTCGATCAGTCCGACCTGATCTACCGCACCGAGGTCGCGAAGTTCGACGCGGTGGTCGAGGACATCGTCGAGAAGCACGCGAAGGGCCAGCCGGTCCTGGTCGGCACCACCTCCGTGGAGAAGTCCGAGTACCTCTCCCAGCAGCTCGCCAAGCGCGGCGTGCCGCACGAGGTGCTCAACGCCAAGCAGCACGACCGGGAGGCGACGATCGTCGCCCAGGCCGGCCGTAAGGGCGCCGTGACCGTCGCGACCAACATGGCGGGCCGCGGCACCGACATCAAGCTCGGCGGCAACCCCGACGACCTCGCCGAGGCCGAGCTGCGCCAGCGCGGTCTGGACCCGGTGGAGCACGCCGAGGAGTGGGCCGCCGCGCTGCCCGCCGCCCTGGAGAAGGCCGAGGCCGCGGTCAAGGCCGAGTTCGAAGAGGTCAAGGAGCTCGGCGGGCTGTATGTGCTGGGCACCGAGCGCCATGAGTCGCGCCGGATCGACAACCAGCTGCGCGGCCGCTCCGGCCGTCAGGGCGACCCCGGCGAGTCCCGCTTCTACCTCTCGCTCGGCGACGATCTGATGCGGCTGTTCAAGGCGCAGATGGTCGAGCGCGTCATGGCGATGGCGAACGTCCCGGACGATGTCCCGATCGAGAACAAGATGGTCACCCGGGCCATCGCCTCCGCCCAGTCGCAGGTCGAGCAGCAGAACTTCGAGACCCGTAAGAACGTCCTGAAGTACGACGAGGTCCTGAACCGCCAGCGTGAGGTCATCTACGGCGAGCGCCGCCGCGTTCTGGAGGGCGAGGACCTCCAGGACCAGATCGGCCACTTCATGGACGACACGATCGAAGCCTATGTGCGGGCGGAGACGGTCGAGGGCTTCGCCGAGGAGTGGGACCTGGACCGGCTGTGGAACGCCTTCAAGCAGCTCTACCCGGTCAGCGTGACGATCGAGGAGCTGGAGGAGACGGTCGGCGACCGCGCCGGGATCACCGCCGAGTTCATCGAGGAGTCCGTCAACGACGACATCCACCAGCAGTACGAGGCGCGCGAGGAGCAGCTCGGCTCCGAGATCATGCGTGAGCTGGAGCGGCGGGTCGTGCTCTCGGTCCTCGACCGCAAGTGGCGCGAGCACCTCTACGAGATGGACTACCTCCAGGAGGGCATCGGGCTGCGCGCGATGGCCCAGAAGGACCCGCTGGTCGAGTACCAGCGCGAGGGCTTCGACATGTTCCAGGCCATGATGGAGGGCATCAAGGAGGAGTCCGTCGGCTATCTGTTCAACCTGGAGGTCCAGGTCGAGCAGCAGGTCGAGGAGGTCCCGGTCGAGGCGGCGGAGGAGCAGGTCGACCTCGTCAAGGACGTGCAGGACGCGGTGCCGGCGGGCGCTCCCGCCGCGGGCCCGGCGGGCTCATCGGGGCGCCCCGAGATCCGTGCCAAGGGCCTCGAGGCGCCGCAGCGGCCGGACCGGCTGCACTTCTCCGCCCCCACGGTGGACGGTGAGGGCGGTGTCGTCGAGGGCGACTTCCCCAATGGCGAGACGCCTCCTCCGCCCCGGTCGGAGGCCGACGGGCTGACGCGGGCGGAGCGGCGCAAGGCGCAGAAGGGGCGCCGCCGCAAGAAGTAGCGACCGGGCTGGGGTGAACGGGCCGGGGCGCCGCGCAAGAGCGTGGCACCCCGGCCCGTCGCGTCCCCGCCCTGTGGGCGGGTTTCGCGGATCGGGCCGGCTTACGGTGTCGGCCCTGGCGTCCCGGGCCCTATGGGATCCGGCGGACCGCGCGGCGGGGCCGCATGTCGGTGCTTTCCCCTCCCCGCCCCTTCCCGTAACCATGGGCTACGCCCCTGGACCCCGCTCCTCAAACGCCGGAGGGGCTGGATTGGCTCCGCCCCTTCCCGTGGCATCGATATGCGGCTCCGCCGCGTGGTAGGGGCTCCGCCCCTGGACCCCGGAGTGCAGGAGGGGCGGAGCCCTGCCGTGCGGCGGAGCCTTGCCGTGGGGCGGAGTCCTGCCGTGGGGCGGAGTCCTGCCGTGGGGCCGAGCCGCATATCGATGTTGCGGGAAGGGGCAGGGGAGGGGAGCGGCCCGCCGCGAGCGGCGAGATCCGCCGGACGGGGCTTAGGCGAGTGGGCCGAGGTCAATTGCGGCGCAGCGCCAGCGGGCGTCGGCGCCGAGCTCCAGCCGGAAGGCGAGCGCGCTGAGCCGGTCTCCGGAGGCGATCCGGGCGAATGCCTCGATGACCCCGTGCCGGGGCTGGTACTCGCCACAGCGCCGTACGACGGGCGCTGTTGCACGCGTTCCGGCGGGGCGCAGCGGGGCGCGCGGGGCGAGTTCGATCAGCTGGTCGTAGGCGGCCGGGAGGGCGTGCCCGAGGAGGGTGTGAACGGGGCGCTGACCGCTGAGGGTGAGCACCAGCCGGTTGGCGAACCAGTAGCGCGGCAGCCGATCCCGCTGCCGCCACGCCGCGGTGGCGGCCGCGGAGCGCGATACGGCCGCCGCACGGGACGCGGTCGCCGCGCGGGACGCGGTGGGCACGCGGCGCGCTTCCGTCGTGTGGGGCGCCGCCGTCGGCCGTGCGGTCCGGGGCGGTGCTGCCGTTGTGGGGGTGGTGCGGGGGCGGCGGGGGTCTTTGCGGCCGGGTGGGCCGCTTCGCCCCGGCCCGCTGCCGCCGCGCCGTCGTACGGCCTCCCCGGCCGCGGTCGGTCGTACGGCCTCCCCGGCCGCGGTCGGTCGTACGGCCTCCCCGGCCGCGGTCGGTCGTACGGCCTCCCCGGCCGTCGTGGCCCGGTTCGTGGACCGATCCGTCGCCCGGACGCCCTCACCCATGCTGCTCGCCCCGTTCTCCGCGGCCCGGCCGAATACCGGGCGGTAGCTTTCGTCGGAAAGTCTTCTACCGGCGGTTTTCCGGCCTCCGCAATCGGCGCCCGGCCCCCTTCGCGCCCACATCGCGGTTCACCTATCCGGGGCATGCGGCCACTCATCGGCCCTGGTCATCGGCTCGAGCGCGGCTCATTCCCGTCTTCGCGCGGGCCCGTTCCGACCTGTCCTCCGAAAGGGGACCACCGGTCCTTTCCAGAAGGTTCGGGGAGGGGACGGGCGATCGTATGCTGGGGGCCTATCGGTCTCTGATGAAAGCGGCAGACATGCGCGTCTACGTCCCCCTGACCCTCTCCGGTCTCGCCGAGGCGTACAAGGAGGGCCAACTGGGGCCGGCGCCGTTGACCGCCTACGCGGTCACCCCCGCGCTCCGCGAGTGGTATCTGTCCGACGACATCGAGGAGCTGGAGTACGCGGCGCTGAGCCGGGCCGCGCAGGCGTCGCTGCGGCTGCTGGCCGTCGACCCGCGGGCGCCCCGCAGGCGGGCCGTGGTGGCCGTGGACGTGCCCGACGGGCAGGCGGTCGCCGACCCGGACCGGGGGCTGGACCAGTCCGCGCTCGGCGAGGTGCGGATCGAGGCCGCCATACCGCTGGCGAAGGCCGCCGCCGTGCACCTGGACGCCGATGACGCCGAGCGGGACATCTCCGCGGCCGCCGACGCGCTGGGCGCGGCGGACCTCGGGGACGACGACGCGCAGTTCACCGTGGACGGCGCCGAGGACCATGAGCTGCTCTGGTACGCCACCCAGGAGATCCCCAACCTCATCGAGTGAGGCCCGTCGATGCCCGGTGTCCGAGCCTCCGGGTACGGTCGTGGGATGGGGAAGAATCAGGTGACGCATCTCGTCTGGGACTGGAACGGCACACTGCTCCACGACATCGACGCCGTGATCTCGGCGACGAACGCCTCGTTCCAGGAGATCGGGCTGCCGCCGATCACCCTCGAGCGCTATCGCGACCTGTACTGCGTCCCGGTGCCCCGCTTCTACGAGCGGCTCATGGGCCGGCTGCCCACCGACGCGGAGTGGGAGGTCATGGACGAGGCGTTCCACCGGCACTACTGGGCGCTGGCCGAGAGCGCCGGGCTGGCGATCGGCGCCCGGCGGCTGCTCACCGAGTGGCAGGAGGCGGGCCTCACCCAGTCGCTGTGCTCACTGGCCCCGCATGAGTATCTGCTTCCCCTGGTGCGGACGCATGGCATCGAGAGCCATTTCGTCCGGGTGGACGGCCGCGTCGGCCAGAGCAACGCCGGTAAGGCCGAGCAGATGATGCGCCATATCGCCGCGCTCGAAGGGGTGTCGCCGCGGCGGATGGTGGTGATCGGGGACGCCCTGGACGACGCGGTGGCGGCGCGGCACGTGGGGGCGCGGGCCGTGCTCTACACGGGCGGTTCGCACAGCCGGACCAGCCTGGAGGCGGCCGGGGTGCCGGTCGTGGACACGCTCGAGGAGGCCGTACAGAAGGCCGAGCGCATGGTCGACGAGTGACCGACGAGTAAAGGGCCGGAGCCCGTCCCGGGCTCCTCGGCAGTCTGCCTCAGGCCCTTGCGGTGCTTCGTGCGCCCTCTCGCGCGTCCGTACGCCTCCGCGGCAGCGTCCCCGCTCCCGTCACGCCGAAGGCACCCACCTCGCCCCACCTCCGCCATCTCACACCACCGGCGCCTTGACCCGCAGCACCGCCAGGAACTCCCGCATCCAGGCCGGATGGTCCGGCCACGCCCGCGACGAGATCAGCGTGCCGTCGACCACGACCTCCGCGTCCTGGTACTCCGCCCCCGCCGCCTGCATATCCGGCTCCAGCGCCGGATACGCGGTGACCCGCCGCCCGCTCAGACCGCCCACGGCCGCCGTCAGCAGCGGGCCGTGGCAGATCTGCGCCACCGGCTTGTCCGCGTCGAAGAACGCCTTGCAGATCTTGCGGAGCTCGGGGTCGTTGCGCAGGTACTCCGGGGCCCGGCCGCCGGGGATCACCAGGGCGGCGTACCGCCCGGGGTCGACCTCGGAGAAGGCGAGGTCGGCGGGGAGCGTATAGCCCGGCTTCTCGGTGTAGGTGTCGAAGCCCTCCTCGAAGTCATGGACCACGAGGCGCAGCGTCTTGCGGCTCGGGGCCGCGATATGGACCTCGTACCCCTCCTCGCGCAGCCGCTGGTAGGGGTAGAGCACCTCCAGCGATTCGGCCGCGTCGCCGGTCACCAGCAGGATCTTCGCAGCCATGCCGCCCACCTCCAGGTCCACGGTTACCACCGTGCTTACCACCGTCCAGATCACGGTGCATCCGCGCCCGCGCTTTGCCAAGAGGGCGTGAGCGGCGCATCATCGCGGCGCGCGCGCCTCGCGGTCGCTGTCCATTTCGTCAAACTTCAGGGCCCGGTTTTGTACACGAACGGCTCATGACGACCCCCTGGGGAGGAGCGATAGCCTTACTGCGTGATCAGCGCGATAGTCCGTGAGGGCAATGAGGCCCTCGCTCCGCGCCCGGCGCCCCACGGGCCCCGGGCTCGAGCCGCCGCTGACCTGTGGCGTGTGGGGTCTTGGTCACTTACGGCCGAGTACGCCCCGGCCATTTCCCGATCCGGCATACCGTCGTTCACGACCGGATTTTTCGCGTCGCGGCGTCATGCCACCGCAATCGATGTCACGCAACGGCGCGCGACAGGAGCCAGAGGACATGCAGACCAAGCTGGACGAAGCCAAGGCCGAGTTGCTCGAACGGGCCGCGCGGGTAGCTGAGAACAGCCCTGCCGGGGGGCAACCGGTGCAGGGCCCAGGACCGGAAGCCCTGACCGCATACCTCCAGCACTACTACCTGCACACGCCTCCGGAGGACCTCGCCGATCGCGACCCGGTCGATGTCTTCGGGGCGGCGCTCTCCCACTACCGGCTCGCCGAGGTGCGTCCTCAGGGCACGGCGAACGTCCGTGTGCACACGCCGACCGTCGAGGAGCACGGCTGGACGTGCAGCCACTCCGTGGTCGAAGTGGTCACGGACGATATGCCGTTCTTGGTCGATTCGGTCACCAATGAGCTCACCCGCCAGGGGCGCGGCATCCATGTCGTGATCCACCCGCAGGTGATCGTGCGCCGTGACATCACCGGCAAGCTGATCGAGCTGCTGGATCTCCCCGCGGACGGCGCGACCCGGAAAGAGCTTCCGCATGACGCGGTCGTGGAGTCCTGGATCCATGTCGAAACCGATCGCGAGACCGACCGCGGCGATCTGAAGCAGATCACCGCCGATCTCCTGCGCGTCCTGTCCGATGTCCGCGAGGCCGTCGAGGACTGGGAGAAGATGCGCGAGTCCGCGCTGCGCATCGCCGAGGGCCTGCCGGAGGAGCCCAAGGCCGCCGAGGTCCGCCAGGAGGAGGTGGAGGAGGCACGTGAGCTGCTGCGCTGGCTCGCGGACGACCACTTCACCTTCATCGGCTTCCGCGAGTACGAGCTGACGCAGGTCCCCACCGAGGCCGGTGGCGAGGAGGACGTGCTGACCGCGGTGCCCGGCACCGGCCTCGGCATCCTCCGCTCCGACCCGCAGCACAAAAACCCCGAGCAGAGCCCCCAGGGGGGCTCCGGGACCCCGGTGTCGCCGTCCTTCAACCGGCTTCCGGCCGATGCCCGCGCCAAGGCGCGCGAGCGCAAGCTGCTGGTGCTCACCAAGGCCAACAGCCGCGCCACCGTCCACCGCCCCTCGTACCTCGACTACATCGGCGTGAAGAAGTTCGACGCCGAGGGCAATGTGATCGGTGAGCGCCGCTTCCTGGGGCTGTTCTCCTCCGCCGCGTACACCGAGTCGGTGCGCCGGGTTCCGGTCATCCGCCGCAAGGTCGACGAGGTGCTCGCGGGCGCGGGCTTCGCGGCCAACAGCCACGACGGCCGGGATCTGCTCCAGATCCTGGAGACCTATCCGCGCGATGAGCTGTTCCAGACCCCGGTCGATCAGCTCCGCTCGATCGTGACCAGCGTGCTCTACCTCCAGGAGCGCCGCCGGCTGCGGCTGTTCCTGCGCCAGGACGAGTACGGGCGCTACTACTCCGCGCTGGTCTACCTTCCGCGCGATCGTTTCACCACCGATGTGCGGCTGCGGCTGACCGACATCCTGCTGGAGGAGCTGAGCGGCCGCCCGCCGGTCGACTTCACCGCCCTGCACACCGAGTCGGTGCTCTCCCGGCTGCACTTCGTGGTCCGCGTCCAGCCGGGCACCGAGCTGCCCGATCTCACCGACGCCGATGTGGAGCGGATCGAGACCCGGCTGATCGAGGCCGCCCGCTCCTGGGCCGACGGCTTCGCCGAGGCGCTGGTCTCCGAGGTCGGCGAGGAGCGCGCCGCCGAGCTGCTCCGCCGCTATCAGCACGCCTTCCCCGAGGGGTACAAGGCGGACCACACCCCGCGCGGCGCCGTCGCCGACCTCCAGCACCTGGAGCGGCTGAAGGGCGGCGAGAAGGACTTCGCGCTCAGCCTGTACGAGCCGGTGGGCGCGGCCCACGCCGAGCGCCGCTTCAAGATCTACCGGGCCGGGGCCCAGATCTCGCTGTCCGCGGTGCTCCCGGTGCTCAACACCCTGGGCGTCGAGGTGGTGGACGAGCGTCCGTACGAGCTGCGCTGCTCGGACCGGACCACCGCCTGGGTCTACGACTTCGGGCTGCGGCTGCCCCTGCGCGAGGGCGAGTCCCTCGCCGACGACGCCCGTGAGCGCTTCCAGAACGCGTTCGCCGCGGTGTGGACCGGTCTGGCCGAGAGCGACAACTTCAACCAGCTGGTGCTGGGCGCGGGGCTGGACTGGCGGCAGGCGATGGTGCTGCGGGCCTACGCCAAGTATCTGCGGCAGGCCGGGTCCACCTTCAGCCAGTCGTACATGGAGGACACCCTCCGTAACAATGTGCACACCACCCGGCTGCTGGTCTCCCTCTTCGAGGCGCGGATGTCGCCGGAGCGGCAGCGGGCGGGCCTGGAGCTGACCGACGCCCTGCTGGAGGAGCTGGACGCGGCGCTGGACCAGGTGGCCTCGCTGGACGAGGACCGCATCCTGCGCTCCTTCCTCACCCTGATCAAGGCCACGCTTCGGACGAATCACTTCCAGAGCGTCAGCGATGGAAGCGACAACAGGGGTCAGAAGAACGGGGACGGCAAGCCGCACGACTACCTGTCGATCAAGCTCGATCCGCAGGCCGTGCCGGATCTGCCCGCACCCCGCCCGGCGTACGAGATCTGGGTCTACTCGCCGCGGGTGGAGGGTGTGCATCTGCGGTTCGGCAAGGTCGCGCGCGGGGGCCTGCGCTGGTCCGACCGGCGTGAGGACTTCCGCACCGAGATCCTCGGCCTGGTCAAGGCGCAGATGGTGAAGAACACGGTCATCGTGCCGGTGGGCGCCAAGGGCGGCTTCGTCGGCAAGCGGCTGCCGGATCCGTCCGTCGACCGTGACGCCTGGATGGCCGAGGGCATCGCCTGCTACAAGACTTTCATCTCCGGTCTGCTCGACATCACCGACAACATGGTGGCCGGGCAGGTCGAGCCGCCCAAGGACGTGGTCCGCCACGACGGGGAGGACACCTATCTTGTCGTCGCCGCCGACAAGGGCACCGCGACCTTCTCCGACATCGCCAACGACGTGGCCCAGTCGTACGGCTTCTGGCTGGGGGACGCCTTCGCCTCCGGCGGCTCCGCCGGATACGACCACAAGGGCATGGGCATCACCGCCCGCGGCGCCTGGGAGTCCGTCAAGCGCCACTTCCGCGAGCTGGGCCATGACACCCAGACCCAGGACTTCACGGTCGTGGGCGTCGGCGACATGTCCGGCGATGTGTTCGGCAACGGGATGCTGCTGAGCGAGCACATCCGGCTGATCGCCGCCTTCGACCACCGGCATATCTTCCTGGACCCCAACCCGGACGCGGCCACCTCCTACGCCGAGCGCCGCCGCCTGTTCGAGCTGCCGCGCTCCTCGTGGGAGGACTACGACACCGAGCTGCTGTCGGCGGGCGGCGGCATCCACCCCCGTAGGGCCAAGTCCATCCCGATCACCCCGCAGGTGCGGGCCGCGCTGGGCATCGAGAAGCGGGTCACCAAGATGACCCCGGCCGATCTGATGAAGACGATCCTCAAGGCCCCGGTGGACCTGCTGTGGAACGGCGGCATCGGCACCTACGTCAAGGCGTCCACCGAGTCGCACGGCGATGTCGGCGACAAGGCCAATGACGCGATCCGGGTGGACGGCCAGGATCTGCGGGTCAAGGTCGTCGGCGAGGGTGGCAACCTGGGCCTCACCCAGCTGGGCCGGATCGAGTTCGCCCTCAACGGCGGCCGGATCAACACCGACGCGATCGACAACAGCGCCGGTGTGGACACCTCCGACCATGAGGTGAACATCAAGATCCTGCTCAACGCCCTGGTCACCGAGGGAGACCTCACGGTCAAGCAGCGCAACAAGCTGCTCGCCGAGATGACCGACGAGGTCGGCGCGCTGGTGCTGCGCAACAACTACGCGCAGAACGTGGCCCTGGCCAACTCCGTCGCCCAGGCCCCCAGCCTGCTCCACGCCCACCAGCGGCTGATGCGCCGCCTGGGCCGGGAGGGCCGGCTGGACCGGGCGCTGGAGTTCCTGCCCACCGACCGGCAGATCCGCGAGCGGCTCTCGTCCGGGCGCGGGCTGTCCCAGCCCGAACTGGCCGTACTGCTCGCCTACGTCAAGATCACGGTGGCCGATGAGCTGATCGCCACCGGGCTGCCCGACGATCCGTACCTCCAGCGGCTGCTGCACGCGTACTTCCCGCAGGCGCTGCGCCAGCGGTTCCCCGAGCACATCGACGGCCACGCCCTGCGGCGCGAGATCGTCACCACCGTGCTGGTCAACGACACCGTCAACACCGCCGGTACGACCTTCCTGCACCGGATGCGGGAGGAGACCGGGGCCTCCACCGAGGAGGTCGTGCGCGCCCAGACCGCGGCCCGCGCGATCTTCGAGCTGAACCAGGTGTGGGATGAGGTCGAGGCGCTGGACACGGTCGTCGCCGCCGATATCCAGACCAGGATGCGGCTGCACTCGCGGCGGCTGGTCGAGCGCGGCACCCGCTGGCTGCTCAACAACCGGCCGCAGCCGCTGGCGCTCGACGAGACCATCGACTTCTTCGCGGAGCGGGTCGGCACGGTCCGGGCCCAGCTGCCCAAGCTGCTGCGCGGCTCCGACATCGAGTGGTACCAGCGGATCTACGACGAGCTGACCGGGGCGAACGTCCCGGAGGACCTGGCCACCCGGGTGGCGGGCTTCTCCTCGACCTTCCCGGCGCTGGACATCGTCGCCATCGCGGACCGCACCGGCAAGGAGCCGCTGTCGGTCGCCGAGGTCCACTACGACCTGGCCGACCGGCTGCGGATCAGCCAGCTGATGGACCGGATCATCGAACTGCCGCGCGCCGACCGGTGGCAGTCCATGGCCCGGGTCTCCATCCGCGAGGACCTGTACGCGGCCCAGGCCGCCCTGACCGCCGATGTGCTGTCGGTGGGCAACGGCGGCTCCACGCCCGAGCAGCGCTTCAAGGCGTGGGAGGAGAAGAACGCCGCGATCCTCCAGCGAGCCCGCACCACGCTCGATGAGATCCAGTCGTCGGAGACCTTCGACCTGGCCAATCTGTCGGTCGCGATGCGGACGATGCGGACGCTGCTGCGCACGCACAGCTGACGCGTACCGCACGGCCTCCGCGCCCCCGGTGGACTTCATGTCCGCCGGGGGCGTTTGTCACCCGCTTGGGCGCCCCTCGATCGACCGAGCGGGCATACCGGGACGAACCCACCTAGCGTGGGTGGTCAGTGAGTGCTTCGCGCCTCGAACCGCCATCGCGTCCCGAGGAGCCTTATGCCCCGCTTCACCATCGTCATCGCCGCCTATCGCGTCCAGGGCTATCTGAGCGCCTGTCTGGACTCCGTGCTGACGCAGTCGTATCCGGACCTCGAGGTGGTCGCCGTCGACGACCGCTCACCGGACCACTGCGGCGCGATCATCGACGCGTACGCGGCGCGCGACAGCCGGGTCGTGCCCGTGCACCAGCGGGTCAACTCCGGTCCCGGCCGGGCACGTAACGCCGGTGTGGAGCGGGCGGGCGGGGACTATCTGCTCTTCCTGGACGGCGATGACACCCTCGCCCCGGGCACCCTCCAGGGTCTCGCCGACCGGCTCGCCCTCACCCATGACCCGGAGATCCTCTACTTCAACCACGTCCGCACCTACTGGTCGGAGCGCCGGGCCCCCAGTCTCTTCGGGGAGTTGCTGGCCTCCGCGGGGACCGATGTCTTCTCCGCCGTCGAACGCCCGGAATTCCTGCGGATCTTCGCGATGTCGTCCAATCGCGTCTACCACCGGGGTTTCTACACCCGCCATGGCTTCGCGTTCAGCGAGGGCATCTACGAGGACGCCCTGCTCTCGTACAAGACGATGCTCACGGCCCGCCGAATAGCGTGTGTGGACCTGGTGGGTCTGGAATACCGGCAGCGGCGGGTCGGGGCCAGTACGGCGAGCCCCGGCGAGAAGCACTTCATCATCTTCCGGCAGTACGCCCGGCTCTTCGACTTCCTGGACGACCGCCCGCATCTGGCTCCGCTGCGCCCGCTGCTCTTCGAACGGGCCGTATCGCATTTCCTGTTCTGCCTGGACCGGACCTCCCGGGTGGCGACGGCGGACCGGCCGCGCTTCTTCGCCCGGGCCGCCGAGTGGTACCGCGCCCATCTCCCGGCCGGGTTCACCCCGCCGGTCGAGGGCCGGTGGCGCTTCGAGGCGCTGGCGTCCGGCTCCTTCCTCCGCTACCGGGAGCGTGAACTGGCGATACGGGCGGCCGCCGGGGCCCGTAAGCTGCGCCGGACCGTCCGGCCGCCGCTGGCCGCCCGCGCCAAGGCGGGCCTGTACCGGCTGCACCGGCAGCGGCCGGTCGACCCCGAACTGGCCGTCTACTCGGCGTACTGGGGCCGTGGGGTGCTGTGCAATCCGGGGGCGATCTACTACAAGGCGCGGGAGCTGGCACCGGAGATACACGGGGTGTGGGCGGTCAAGAAGTCGGAGATCGAATCCCTTCCGGAAGGCGTCGACTACGTCGTCACCGGCACCCGCGACTTCTACCGCACCGTGGCCCGTGCGAAATACCTCATCAACAACGTCAACTTCCCCAATGAGGTGGTGAAACGGCCGGGCACGGTGCATGTGCAGACCTTCCACGGCACCCCGCTCAAATGCATGGGGCTCGACCAGCAGCGCTATCCCGCCGCCGCGGGAGGGATGAGCTTCGGCAATCTGCTCAGGCGCATCGACCGCTGGGACTTCGCCCTCTCCTCCAATCCGCACTCCAGCCAGATCTGGGAGCGGGTCTATCCCGCCGAGTACCGGCTGCTGGAGTACGGATATCCGCGCAATGACGTCTTCTTCACGGCTTCCGGGGACGATATCCGGCGCATTCGCGGGGAGTTGGGAATCCCGGCCGGGAACACCGCCCTCCTCTACGCGCCCACCCTCCGTGACTACCAGAAGGGGTTCACCCCCCGGCTGGACCTGGAGCGGCTCAGCCGTGAACTCGGCCCGCGGATCACGCTGTTGGTACGGGCCCACTACTCCTACCGGCCGCAGGACGATCTGACCCGGCTCCAGGAGGCCGGGCTGGTGATCGACGTCTCGCGCCACCGGTCGGTGGAGGAGCTGTGCCTGGCGGCCGACGCGCTGATCACCGACTACTCGTCGATGATGTTCGACTATGCCCTGCTCGACCGCCCGGTCGTGATCTACGCCGACGACTGGGACATCTACCGGTCCTCCCGCGGCGTCTACTTCGACCTGCTCTCGGGGTCCCCCGGCGAGACCCCGGGGGCCGTCGCCCGCACCGAGCGGGAGCTGGTGGAGATCTTCCGCGAGGGCCGCTGGTGCGACGCGGACGCGACCGCGCTGCGCACCGCCTTCCGGGCCCGCTTCTGCCCGTTCGACGACGGCCACGCGGCCGAGCGGGTGGTACGGACCCTGATGCTGGGCCAGGACGAGACGGCCCTTCCCGTTCCGCCCGTGCCGCAGGTGCGGCCCTTGGCCGACAGTGCCCCGGCGGAGCCGCGCGGCGGCGTCCTCACCGAGTGATCCCCTGGCTGCCGGACGCCCCCGATCCGCCGCGTGGTCCCCGTCCCCGCCCCGCCGAGTGACCCCCGAGCCGCCACAGGCTCTCCGTCCCGGGTCCGCCGAGCCCGCCGAGTGACCCCGCCCCGTCGAGAGCCCGGAGTCAGGAGGCCGTCATGTCCGCTCTGTCCCGACCTCGTGTCAGTGTGATCATCCCCGCCTACAACGCCCTGCCGGAGCTGACCCGGGCCGTCACCTCCGCGATGGACCAGACCCTGGGCCAGGACCGGGTCGAGATCATCGCGGTGGACGACGGTTCGACCGACGGCACCGGCGAGGAGCTGGAGCGGCTGGCCCGCACCTGCCCCGCGCTCCATGTGATCCACCAGGAGAACTCCGGCTGCGCGGGCGTCCCCCGCAACGCCGGACTGGACCACGCCCGGGGCGACTTCGTCTTCTTCCTCGACTCCGACGACTATCTGGGGCCGGACGCGCTGCGCCGCATGGTCGCCATGGCCGACGCCAACGGCACCGACATCGTGCTCGGCAAAATCGCCTCCGTGGGCGGGCGGGCCGTGCCCCGGGCCGTCTTCCAGCACAACCAGCCCCGTACGGACGTCTTCTCCTCCCACGCCTATCTGACCCTGGGCCCGTGGAAGCTGTTCCGGCGCTCCCTCATCGAGCGGCTGCGACTGCGCTTCCCGCCCTACCGCAACTGCGAGGACAAGCCGTTCACCGCGGCCGCCTACCTCAACGCCTCCGGGATCTCCGTGGTCGCCGACTACGACTGCTACTACGTCCGCTACCGCGAGAACCGCAACAACCTCACCCTCACCGCCTCCGGTCTCGCCCACCGCATGGACGGCACCCGGCTGTGCTTCGAGACCGTGGCCCGCTATCTGGAACCGGGCCCGCGCCGGGACCAGATCATGCGCCGCCATGTGGAGTGGGAGCTGTGCGGTCCGCTGCGCGCCCTGCTGCCCCGCGAGAGCGAGGAGGACGCGCGGGAGCGGTTCTTCCCGGAGTTCCGCCACTGGGCGACGACTTGGGTGACCGACGCCCTCTTCCAGCGGCTCGCCGCCCCCGACCGGCTGCTGGTCCATCTGCTGCGCGCCGACCGCTTCGACGATGTGCTGACCGTGGCCCGGAACGCCGAACAGGACGGGCGGCGCGGCCATCTCGTCGACAAGGGCCGGGTCTACTGGCTCCATCCGTATCTGCGGGACCACACCGCCGCCGTCCCCGACATCTGCTTCGACGTGACCGACCAGCTGCCGGTCCAGCACCATCTGGAGGCGGCGAACTGGCAGGGCGGGGTGCTGCGGCTGGCCGGCCACGCCTATATCGAGGACGTGGACTCCCTCGACCCGGGCACCGAGATCGTGCTGCGCAAGTACCGGTCCGACCGCCCCGAGGTGCGGGTGCCCACCACGGCGTGCCTCTCCGCCCATCCGCTGCCCGGGGAGGGGCGGCGGTACGAGATGGCGGGCTTCACCGCCGAGATCGACCCGGCCACCGCCGATGGAGGCGCCCCGCTGGAGCGGGGGCTGTGGAACATCCACCTGGACGTCCGCGCCCAGGGCGTGTGCCGTACGGTGCGGTTCGGCAACCGGCGCGAGGGCGGTGAGGTCACCCATCCGTCCCGGCGCGGCGTCACCACGCCCCAGGGGCGCGTGGTGGTGGTGCCGTACTTCACCCCGTATGGCAATCTCTCGCTCGACGTCGGCGAGGTGGCCCATCCCCTCGACCCGCCCTGCCAGGTGCTCCGGACCATCTGGCGCACCCGCAACACCCTGCTGGTCGGCGGGCGGCTGACCGAGGAGGCCATGCGGGACGGCGGGACGCTGCGGCTGCGCGCCGAGACGGGGACGGGCGCGGTGCACGAGCTGCCGGTGCGCTGTGAGCAGGGCGGCTCCTCGACCGTGTTCACCGCCCGGCTGCCGGTGGGCAGGCTGGGGGCGGGCTGCTGGACGCTGAAGCTGATCATGGACGGCCCGGACGAGGACGCGCCGCGGCGCACCGCGATCGTGCCGTACTTCGACCGGCTGGCCGCGACCCGCTGGCTCCGCTTCGGCTGCCGCCCGTACTACGCCAAACCGGTGGCCCTGGGCCCGGCGCGGGCCCTCTGCCTGGAGGTGGCCCCGATCAGGGTCGTCACGGGTGTGCGGCGACGGCTGTGGTCGTGACAGCGGCCTTCGCCCCAGGACCGCCGCCGTGCCGGTCAGCTGTTGAGCCGCAGCCGGTTGCGCACCGCGGCGAGCAGCCGGACCGGGGCCACCCGCAGCTCCAACGTGACCTCGCCGCGCCCCATGAGCGGCTTGGCGTAGTACGGACGGCCGCGGCGCACCCAGCGGGCGCCGGGCAGCCGGGCGGGCGGCGGTACGGGCGCGGCGGGCGCGGTGCGCCCCGGGGCCTGGTCGCCGGGGCCGACGACGGCGAGCGTCACCGTCCACCGGCCGCGGCCCAGGTCCCGCACCGGCAGCCGGGCGGTGAAGGCGCCCGCCGGATGCCCCGCGGCGAACCGCACCGGATGGTCCAGGACCCGTCCGTCGGTGTGCTCGGCGCGCAGCCGCAGCAGCCGCCCGCGCGCCGGGGTGCCGGGCGGCAGCAGCCGTCCGGCGACCACCAGGGTGCCCTTGTCCGACGGGTGCCACACCGCCTCGGTGACCTCGCAGGGGGCGCCCCGCGGGGCCGGGCCGATGTCCAGGGAGAGATTGCGGTACGGGCTGGTGAAGTACGGCGTGACCCGGGCCCGAAGCCCCGGCCCCGCGGCCACCACCCGGCGCGCGGTGCCGATGTCGAGGCCGTCGTCGTGGCGGTTGCCGAACCGCACGGTGCGGCTGATGCCCTGGGCGCGGACGTCGAGGAAGACGTCCCAGACACCGGGGCGCAGCGGGGTGCCGCCGTCGCCCGCGGCGATGTCCACGTCCGCCGCGAACTGGGCGGGGTCGTCCTCCGCCGTGGCCTCCACCGGGATCCGCACCTCGTCCCGGGCCTCGCGGCGGCGCAGCACCAGTTCGGCGCGGTCCTCCTCGGGGTCGGCAGCCAGCCCGTCGATGGCCGCCCGGCCGCGCACCCGCAGGGTGCTGCGGCCGTGCCAGCCGGCGCCCGCGAGGTGGTGGCGGACCGGCAGCCGGTCGGTGACGTCGAAGCAGTCGTCGGGGACCTCGGCGTCGGGGTCGCGGAAGAACGGGTGGAGCCAGTAGACGCTGCCCTTCTCGACGAGATGGCCGCACCGGGTGTCCCGTCTGGCGTTGCGCACGACGGACAGCAGATCGTCGAAGCGGCCGGTGCGCAGCAGATGGACCATCAGCCGCTCGGG
Source organism: Streptomyces malaysiensis subsp. samsunensis (assembly GCF_024519315.1). Classification (GTDB taxonomy): domain Bacteria; phylum Actinomycetota; class Actinomycetes; order Streptomycetales; family Streptomycetaceae; genus Streptomyces; species Streptomyces malaysiensis. The sequence continues at coordinate 30,489 of NZ_JANIIC010000083.1, forward strand.
GGCGCTGAGGGTGGGGAAGAGCGCGTCGGAGCAGTGGGCCAGCGCCCATCGGCGCAGCTCGGGCAGGAACCGGTCGCGGGCCTCGGTCTCGTCCTCGCGCGCCAGCGCGCGCAGCGCCGGGCACAGCTCCCGCCGGATGTGGTGGCGCATGACCGTGTCGCGGCGGATGCCGGGCCGGGTGTGCCGGGCGGCGGTCTCGAACAGCGGCCGCATGGCCTCGACGCGGTCGGCCAGCCCCGGGGAGGCGCGGCCAGGGCCCAGGTGGTAGCAGTCGTAGTCGGCGACGACGGAGATCCCGGAGGCGTTGAGATAGGCGGCCGCGGTGAAGGGCTTGCCCTCGCCGTGGTGGAGGTGGGCGGGGAAGCGCAGCCGGAGCCGTTCGATCAGGGAGCGGCGGAAGAGCTTGCAGGGCTCCAGGGTGGCGTAGGCGTGGGAGGTGTGGGCGTCGGTGCGCAGCTGGTTGTGGCGGAAGACCGCCTTGGGGACGCCGCGTCCGTCCGGGGAGACCATCTTGCCCAGGACCACATCGGTGCCGTTCTGGTCGGCCATCGCGACCATGCGGCGCAGCGCGTCGGGCGCCAGGCGGGCGTCGGCGTCCAGGAAGAAGACGAAGTCGCCGGTGGCGCGGGCCAGTCCGGTGTTGCGGGGTCCGCCGGCGCCGCCGCGGCAGGGGTGGGCGTTGCGCACGACATGGAGCGAGGGGCAGCCGGCGGCGAGCCGGTCCAGCTCCTCCGCGGTGCCGTCGGCCGATCCGTCGTCGACGGCGATGATGTCGAGGCGGCTGAGCCCGAGGGTCTGCTCCATGGCGGAGGTGACGGCCCGGGTGATCCCGGGCATGGCGTCACGGGCGGGGACGATCACACTGACACGGGGAGGCGGGCCGGGGCGGTGATTGCGCGGCATGCTGGCTCCGGGGGGTGTGCGGGGGGCTCAGGAGGCGTTGGAAGGGGGCTCCTGTGGACGGGGCCTGGGGTGGAAGCTCATGGTGAGGGCCTGGGGTGAGGTCTTGGTGTGGGATGTGCTGCTACCGGGTGACGTAGATGTGGGGTGTCGTGCGACCGGGTGCGTCCGGGGGTGTCGTGCCGGCCGCTGCGTATTGGGGGGTGTGGTGCCGGCGGGTGCGTATGGGGTGTCGTGCTACGGGCGCATCCGAGGTGTCTCGTCAGCGGGTGACGGACCAGCGTCCGTCGCCGGGCGGCGGGGCCGTGTGGAGGTCACGCAGCCGGACGACCGCCTCGCCCTTCTCGGCGAGCGCGTCGACGGCGTCGGTGAAGCGCTGGATGGACGGTGGTGTGGCGGGGCCGAGGAGAAACTCCTTCACCTCGTGGCGGGCGGTGCGCAGCTCGTCGAGGCACGGGTCGAAGAGCGGGCGCAGGAGGCTGTGCACTCCTGATGCCCCGGGACCGAGCAGATAGGCCGCCCTTGCCATGACGTTCTGCCGCCGGAATTCCTCTTCGCCGAGCCCCGCCGGGGTGATGAGGGCGTACGGCTTGAGGGTGGCGAGGAAGTCGCCGACCACCTCGGAGAGGTCCCCGATCAGCAGATCGGCCTGGTCGAAGCAGGAGTGGAGGCAGGGCGCGTCCCCCTCGACCACCTGGTGCAGCCAGGGCGGTGAGGCCGCCCAGTGGGCCTGGTGCCACTCCCGGCGCAGCCCCTCGGCCTCGGTGAGCAGGGCCGGATCGGGGGCGGCGCGATCCCTGGTGAGCATGGCCTCGTCGGCGTCCGCCCGGCGCAGCCGCGCGTCCAGCGCGGCGATGCGCTTGGTCAGTTCGGCGCGGCGGCGGGCGGCCTCGGTACGCGGTGCCTCGGTGTCGTCGGGCTCCCCGGCGAGGGCGTCCGCGGCCCGCCGCTCGTTGGCGCCGTGGATCAGGGCGACGATACGGCGGTGGGCGGCGCGGGCCTCGGGGGAGCGGTGGCCGGTGGGAGGATGCGGCCGGTAGAGCAGCCGGAGAGGGCGTTCGCTCTCCAGCAGCGCCCGTACGATCGGCTCACCCGACGCGGCGTCACCGGTGGGCGCGTACAGCACGGTGGGCAGGGGCGCCGGGGTGTGACCGGTTCCGGCGGTGCGCAGGCCGTCGAGCTGGGGGCGGCCGATCTTGACGATGTCGGCGTCCTCGACGCCGACCGCGGCCTGGACATGGCGCCGACGGCCCGCCTCGCCAGCGACCCACACCTGGTCGTAGACCTTGCTGTACGGATCGACGGCGGCGGACTCGTCGCCGTCGCCGGGGGCCAGGAAGACATGCTGCATGGTGGGGATGCGCAGGAGGTGGATGTTCCGCCCGGTGTTGGCGGGGTAGAGCGCGACCCGCACCCCGCCCAGGTCCAGCTGCGACAGATGGGCGGCGCTCGGCACGCACAACACCGGCAGCGGGGTCGGCTCCAGGGCCTCCAGCAGCTCCCGTTCGCGCACGATGACCAGGGACGGGGTGGGCAGCGCGGCCACCGGCCCGAGCCACCTGGCCACCTGGTGGGCGCGGTCGCGCGGACCGGAGAAGTACAGCACCGTGCGGGGCCGGTGCCGGATCAGCCAGGCGTCGACCTCGGCCAGCACCTCGGCGGGGCCGGGCAGTCGGCGGGTGGCCCGGACCAGGTATGGAACCAGCGCCACCACCGTGATCAGGCAGGATCCGGCGGCCAGGGTGAGCGCCGCCACCACCCAGCGGGCGTCGCCGGTCGTCAGCGACGCGGTGAGCCCGAGCAGGGCGGACAGCTCGTAGACCAGGATCCGCTGACCGGGCCATTCGGTGAGTCTGCGGGGCGGCCGGTCGCTGATGTCCAGCCGGCGCAGATCGATGTTGCGGGCCGCGACCGCGAGGGCGCGGCGCCGCCGGATGAGCGTGGTGAGCGCGGCGTGCAGGGCCTGCCCGGCCAGCAGGCACAGCACCAGCGTCATGGCCGCGGCCAGTCCGATGGGGCCGGTGACATGGAGCCGGCCGAGCAGCAGGAGCAGCAATACGCAGCGGAACTCGAAGCGTGATGTGGCACCCATATGGAGGCGCCCCAGACGGGCCATCAGCCCCGGTGCGGTGCGGTGCAGCAACAGCTCACAGCCGCAGCCGGCCAGCCCGGCCGCGGCGAAGACCCCTCCGGCCCCGGTGAGCGCCGCCACCGCCATGGTCACCAGACACCCGGTCAGCGCGGCGAAGGCCACGAGACCGCGGGGGCTTTCGATACCGAGGCGGTTCATGACGCGTGCCCTTCGCGGCGGATGAGTCGTTCTGACTGCACACTGTAGGCGAATAGTCGTACTTATGCCTTTTGTTGTCGTTTGGGGTGGATGGGGTGAGCGGGCGCGTGAGAGGGCGCGTGGGCGTGGGCGCGCGGAAGCGGGCGATCTCCGTGCGGACGGGTGCGGTCTCCGTGCGGAGGCGGGCGACCTCCGTCCGGAAGGGTGCGATCTCCGCGCGGAGGGATGCGATCTCCGTGCGGAAGCGGGCGATCTCCGTGCGGACGGCGGTCGTGGTACCGATGGCCGTCACGCTCTGGCTGGGTCTGTGGGGGCTGGACCGGGGCACGATGTGGCGCGACGAGTCGGCGACGTACCAGATGGCCCGGCGGACCCTCCCTCAGATCCGCGACGCGCTCGGCACGGTGGACGCCGTCCACGGGCTCTACTACGTCCTGATGCACCCGCTGCTGGCGCTGCACTCCTCCGAGGTGACCCTCCGTCTGCCGTCCGTACTGGCCGCCGTGGCCACCACCGCCCTGGTCGCCGCCCTGGGCTGCCGCCTGGCCCGGCCCCGGGTGGGCCTGTGGGCCGGACTGCTCTACGCGGCCACACCCGTGGTCACCCACTACGCCCAGGAGGGCCGCTCCTACGCGCTGGTCGCGGCGGGCGCGGCCTGGGCGACGTATCTGCTGGTGCCCGCGGCCGGGGTTGGCCCGCGGGCGGGCCGGGCTGACGGGTCCGTGCCGGGTTCGGCCTCTTTGACGAGCGGGTTTGCTGTGGAGGCCGACTGGGCGGACCGGCCTGCGCCGGGTCCGGCGTCGGTCGCGGGCCTGGCCGGGCGGGACGCGGGCCCGGGGCCGGGCACACGGGTCCGTTCGGCCGTATCGGTCCGCGGCGGTGTGCCCCGCCTGGCGCGGGCCGCCTCGGCGTCAGGTTCGAGGGGCCGCGTGACGGGGTGGCGGTGGGCGGCGTACGGGGGCGTGGTGGCCGTGACCGCGCTGCTGCACGTCTTCGCGGCACTCATGCTCGCCGCGCACGCCCTGACGCTGCTGATCTCACGCGCCCGGCGCCCGGTGTGGCAGGGCTGGGGGATCGCGGCGGCCGGGGCGGTGGCGGCGGTGGTGCCGCTGGTGGTGGTGGCCCGGCGGCAGAGCGCGCAGCTCGCCTGGATGCGGCGCCCGACGCCGGGTCGGCTGTGGGCGGTGGTCGAGGAGTTCGCGGGCCCCAGCGCGCTCGTCCTCGCCGTCAACCTCCTGCTGATCACGCTCGCCCTGGCCCGCCCCCGGTGGCGGTCGCTGACCGCGGTGGCCCTGCCCCTGATCTGCGTTCCACCCGTCCTCCTCTTCGCGCTCGCCCTCCACCGCCCCTGCTTCCACGAGCGCTATCTCCTCTTCACCCTCCCGGGCATCCCCCTGCTGGCCGCAGCGGGGGTGGACCGGCTGGTCGCGGCGGTGGGGAGCCGGTTGGCGGTGGGGGTTGCGGGGCGCCAGGTCCGCGCGGTGGTACGTCGACGGGTTCGGGCGGCGGCGCGTCGGCTGGTCGGGGCGGTGGTGGGCCGGATGGCGGTGGCGGTTGCGGGGCGCCAGGTCCGGACGGTGGTGGGTCGGCAAATCCGCGCGCTGGCGGTGGGGGTGGCGGGTCGACGGGTCCAGACGGTGGCCGCTCGGCTGCTCCCGGCGAAGGTGGGACGGCCCCGGGCGGCGTCGCGGCGTCGGGTCGCGTTGGGCATTGACGGGCTGGCCAGAGCCGTGGCCGCTCGACTGCCCGCCGTGGGGGTGGGCGCGCTGCCTGGGGCAGCGGCGGCGCCGTTGGCCCGGGCGGCGACGCGGCGTCGGGCGGCAGCGAGGGTGGACCGGTTCGCCGGTGTGGACAGGCTCGCCGGTGTGGTGGCCGATCGGCGCCGTGCCGTGGTGGGCAGGCGCCGGGCCGTGGTCGCCGTGGCGGCCGGGGTCCTCGCGGTCGGCTGCGCCTTCGTCTGGCAGTTTCCGCTGCACCAGTTGGAGCGGCAGCCGTTGAGCCGTCAGGACGATCTGGCGGCGTTGGCCGCCGCGGTGGGCCGACTCACCCGGCCGGGCGAACCGGTGCTGTACGACCCGCCCAAGGAACGGCGGATCGCGATCGCCTATCCGCGCCCCCTCGCCGGGCCGCGCGATATCGCGCTGGGCACCCCCGGCCCCGCCTCCGGCACGCTCTACGGGGTCGACGTCGGCCCCGCCGAACTGCTGCGGCGGCTGGGCGGGGCGCGGTCGGCATGGCTGATCGCGGCCGATGAGCCGAGGGTGCGCCCGGTGAAGGAGGCCGTGCTGACCGGGCGCTTCCGACTGGCGTACTCGTTGTGCCTGCCCGGCATCCGGCTGGAGCACTATGTGCGGGCGGGGCCCGCGGGTTGAACCGATGCTCCTGGGGATGTGTCGCTGACCGGGGCCCTGGGAACTGCTGACCGAAGCCGTGCTGACCGGGCGCTTTCGGCTGGCGTACTCGTTGTGCTTGCCCGGTGCCCGGCTGAAGCGCTAGGTGCGGGCGGGGCCCGCGGGCTGATTCGATGCTCCCGGGGATGTGTCGCTGACCGGCCCCGAGGGCGGGAACTGCTGGCAGAGGATCCCGGTGGTCGCCTGAGTGGCGGGCCGCTCGGCGATCGCCGAGCGAGCGAGCCGCTGCTGCGGGCTCCGCTGGTTATCCGGGTGGCGAGCCGCTGCTGGTTATCTGCGCCGGCCGCTCCCGAGGGCCGCTGCGGCCCCCGCAGTGAGCTGCCTCCCGTAGGCCCGGTGGTCACCCGCGTGGTGAACCGCTTCCGAGGGGCTGCGGCGGACAGCGCGGACATGGCGAGTGGCTGCCGCCGCACCGCCCGCGCAGCGGGCGTCTCCGGGCACGGCACGGAGGTGGGCGAGGGAGACCCTCAGTGGTCGCCCGCGCGGCGGGCCGTTCCGGGGTTCGGGGCGGAGCCCCGGCGGGGGGGGGGGGGCGGAGCCCCCACTTTCGGGAAGGGGCGGGGTGGGGGAAAGCACCCCCCGCCCCCCGCCCGCGCGCCAG
>NZ_JANIIC010000084.1 GCF_024519315.1 Streptomyces malaysiensis subsp. samsunensis
AGTGTCCAGTCACAAGGGGAAGCTTCAATCACCTGCTCGGCCTCGTCCGGGGACGGTCGATCTCCTGGGCGAAAAAATGCTCGCGGCTTTGAGGATCTCGTTCGCTCGCCGCAACTCGGCGTTTTCCCCGCGAAGTTGGCTCAGCTCTTCGCGTTCCGCTGTGGTCAGCCGGTCGTCGCGTTCGCCGGAATCGGCCTCGGCCTGGCGGACCCAGGTCCGCGGGGCTTCCTTGTGGATGCCCAGGTCCTTCGCAACGTGCGCGACTGGCCGGCCTGTGGCCCGGACCTCACGGACCGCGCGCTCGCGCAGTTCGTCGGGGTATTTGCGTGGTGCTGGCACTGCTGGTGTCTCCTTACGCCCGGGATCGTAACCCAGACATCAGGGACTCCAAGAAACCGAGGGCAGCTCATTCCGCGCCAACCCCGGTCTGGTAGAGCGGCTGCCCACTTGGCGTATCACTACGCGGACGGCCGGGTCCTCTCCAGCATCCGCAAGTAGTTGCCCCCGCAGATCAGGTCGATCTCGTCCAGGGTGAGGCCGCGTTCGGCAAGGCCGGCGGGAAGCTTGTTGAGCTGGCCTGCCTCCTCGATGCCCTCCGGGCCGCGGCCGTAGATCTGCGCGCCGGTGTCGCGCAGGCCGTGTGAGCCGTCGGGGTCGACGGACTTCATCACGGACGCCAGCATGTCCATCGGGCCCTCCCAGTAGTCGGCGCCGATGGCGATGTGCTCGGGCCCGACCAGGTCGTACATGTGCATGGCGTGGTCGAGGAGGTCGGACAGCTTGGCCTGGAGGGGGTCACGGCCGACATACTCGCGGCAGCTGTTCAGGCCGATGACGCCATTGCGCCCGGCCACGGCTTTGATCTGGTCGTCGGTGAGGTTGCGCGGGTGCGGGCGGATGGCGTCGGCGTTGGAGTGGGAGACGAAGAGGTCGCCCTGGTAGAGGTCGAGTGCGTCCCAGAACGACCCGCGAGAGGTGTGTACGAGATCGACCATCAAGGGCAGGCTCTCCAGCTCTTTCAGAGTGGCCTTGCCGAGGTGCGAGAAGCCGCCGTCGCCGAAGCGCTCGTTGGCGCCGGTGCAGAGCGGGTTCTGCACGTTGTGCGAGAACGTGAAGGCGGTGCAGCCCAGTTCGGCGAAGATGTGGAGGGCGTCGAAGTCGCCGGCGAACGACGTGTACCCCTCGATCGACAGCAAGATCCCGAAGGCGCCGGGCGGCCGGTTCTCGTATTCGGCGCGACTGGTGACGAGCACCAACTCGCCTTCGGAGCGGTGGATCTCGGACAGGACGATGCCGAGTGTGGCCCAATCGCTGATCTGCACGACGCCGGCGGTCAGGCCGCCCTGCCGCCACCGCGGGACGTGGTGTCGGCGTAGCGCCTGGGCGGTGCGGCCCTCGCTCGCGTGCAGGCTGACCACGTTTCCGATGGCCGGGCCGACATAGATGTTGATCACTGCTCAACCTTTCCGTTCGTGGTGGGCCGAGGCGGCGCGCTCGGCTTCGTCCCAGCCCCTGACGACGTGCAGGTCGGGGAGGTCGGCCAGGCCCGCGGCGAAGTCGGGCGAGGGGATCTCGCCGCTGGTACTGACATCGATCAAGGACGGTGCGTGCGCGATGGCATCGCGCAGCGCCGGGCCCAGGCGATCGAGGGAGGTCACCCGCTGCGCGTGCAGTCCGAGGGACTGGGCCAACTGGTCGTAGCGGCAGCCGGGCAGCTCGGTGTTGAAGCGCGGATTCCCCGCGTAGTTGGCGACGTGGTCCATACGCTCGATGTTCCAGGCTCGGTTGTTGGAGATCACGAAGACCGGTCTGGCACCGGAGCGCCGGGCCGTGTCCAGCTCCATCGCGTTGAAGCCGAACGCCCCGTCGCCGATCACCGCGACCACGGTGCGCTCGGGATGGATCAGGGATGCGGCGACGGCGAAGGGCACGCCGACGCCCAGCAGGCCGAAGGTGCCGGTGTCCAGGCGTGGTGGCGGGACCAGTCCGACGCGGGCGAACGACAGGGTGTCGCCACCGTCGGCGATGACGATCGGGTCCCGGTCCACGAGCGTCTCGTTGATCACGCTGAGCATCGCGTTCGGGTGGATGGCGCCGTCCGGGCCGGTGGGCTCGCCGCGGGCACGCTCGCCCCAGCGCTTGCGGCGCTGCGCATTGCGATCCCGCATCTCGCTCAGCCACCCGGTGTCCGGGGCGGTGGGTGCGGCGTCCCTCGCTGCGAGGAGCTCCAGCGCGCTGCCGGCGTCGGCCTTGACCTGCACGTCGCCGACGCGGTTCGCAGTGAGTTCCGCCGTGTGGCGGCCGATCCGGATGAAGGTGGTGGCGTCGGGGAAGGCCGCGTTCGATCCGTAGGCGAGAGCGAAGTCCAGGCGCCGGCCGACGGTGATGACCGTGTCCGCGCCGCCCATGACCGCCGACCGCACCGCAGGCACATACGCGGGGTGGTCGTCGGGTACGAGCCCCCTGCTCTCCGGGGTGTCGAGGTACAGTGCGCCGCTGGTCGCGAGGAACCGCCCCAGCGTCGGCTGTGCGGCTCTGGCCCCGCGGCCGCTGATCACGACGGGCCGCCGGCTCGACCGTATGGCCGCCGCCGCGGCGTCGATCGCTGCCGGCAGGGGCGCGATCGGCCCGGGAGCGCGCGGCGCGCCGCTGATCTGCTCGGCCCGGCTCCACGTCGACTCCCCCCGCAGCAGATCCGTGGGGAAGTCCAGAAAGGCCGGGCCGGGGGGCGCCTCGTCGCCGATCGCGGCTCCGAAGGCGGCGTGCAGAAGCGGCAGCAACTGGCGCGGGTGCCGGACGGTGGCCGCCAGCCGCGTGATCGACCGGACCAACTCGGCCTGGTCGAGCTCCTCCAGAGCCCCCAGGCCCAACTGGGCGCTGGGCGGCAGCGCCGAGAGGATCAGCACCGGCACCCGGGCCTGGTGGGCGGCGGCGATGCCGGGCACCGCGTTCGCCAGCCCCGGCCCCGTGGTCACGACGGCGACCGCGAGCTCACCGGTGAGCTCCGCGTCCGCCTGGGCCATGTGCACGGCCGCCGCCTCATGCCGTACGTCGAGCACGCGCAGCCCCGCCCGGGTGGCCTCGTCCCAGAGCGGCTTTATGTGACTGCCGGTGAGGCCGTAGATCCGCTCCACGCCGGACCGGGCCAGGAAGGCGGCGACGGCATGCGCGACCGAGTGCGGGCGGCGGAGGAACTCCGCGGGCAGCGGTGTGGGCGGGTACGTCACCGGACGGCCCCGCCTTCCGCGACCTCGCCGCGCTCGGTGTCCCAGGTCGCCGGGGTGAGTCCACGCCGGCGCAAATCCGGCTTTGAGATCTTCTCGGTCGGGGTGCGTGGCAGCGGTTCGCGGACGATCTCCAGATAGCGCGGCACCATGTACTTGGGCAGTTGCCGCCGGCAGTAGGCGAGCAACTCGGCAGCGTCCAGGGCGACGCCCGGCTCGGCGACGGCGATCAGCATCACGTCGTCCTCGCTGAGCTCGGAGGAGACCGCGATCGCGGCGCACTCCCGGACGGCCGGGTGGTCGTTGACCACGGACTCGAGCTCGAAGGCGGAGATGTTCTCGCCACGGCGGCGGATCACGTCCTTGATGCGGTCCACGAAGTACAGCCAGCCGTCCTCGTCCAGGTAGCCCGCGTCGCCCGTGTGGAACCACAGATTGCGCCACGCCCGGTGGGTCTCCTCGGGCATCGCGTGGTAGCCGAGCGAGATGCTCCAGGCATGCTTCGGGCGGACGACGATCTCGCCCGTCGCACCGGGAGGGAGCGGTTCGTCGAGCTCGTCGACGATCCGCACCTCGAAGTGCTCGGAGGCCACCTTGCCGGCCGATCCGGGCCGCGATTCCCGGGTGGTGTCGTACGAGACCCAGTTCGTCTCCGTCTGGCCATAGGCCGTGACCAGCTGCAGCCCGAAGCGCCTCTCGAATTCCCGCTTGAACGGGATCATGGGCAGGGCCTGGGCGATACGCAGCGAGTGCTCGGTGTCGTCCGCCGTGGCCGGGGCCTTCCACAGCAATTGCGCCATGGCGCCCAGCAGATTGGTCGCGGTGGCGCCGCTCGCCCGGACCTGCGGCCAGAACCGGCTGACGCTGAACCGCTGCTGGAAGGTGCCCTTCGTCCCGAAGACCAGCGGGAAGTACACGCCCCAGAGTTGGGCGTCGGCGTGGAAGAGCGGCAGCGGCGAGAAGTAGGAGTCCTCGCGAGTGAGTCCCAGGCTCCGCGCATACAGCTGCACCCAGAGGAAGTACTGCTGGTGGGACAGCACAACGCCCTTGGCGGGGCCGGTCGTTCCCGACGTGTAGAGGATGGCCATGGGGTCGGTGTGCCGCACGTCCGACCGCACGGGGGTGCTGTCCGCCGTGAGCAGCTCGGCGAAGGGAACGACCCGCCGCACGGTGAGCCCCGCGGCACGCGCCTGCTCGGGCGATCCGCCCACGATGACGACGGTGTGCAGGTCCGGTATCACATTGATGATCTCGACGCGCTGCTCCAGGAGGCTCACATCGCACACCAGCACGCCCGCACCGGAGTTGGACAGGACGTGGGCGAGCAGCTTGCCCTTCAGCTCGATGTTGACCGGGACCTCGATGGCACCGAGCTTGGCCGCGCCGAACCAGGTGTGCACCACCTCGATGCGGTTCGGCAGCAGCATGGCGACCCGGTCGCCGGTTTGGACTCCGTAGCCGCGCAGGCTGCGGGCCACGCGGTTGGTGGTGAACTCCATGTCGAGGAAGGTGCACGCCGGTTCGTCGCCGAACTGCAGGAACTCCCGCTCGGCCGCGCGCTCCGCCCAGTGGGCCAGGATCGTCGGAAGCGTATGGTCCGAAAGCATGGCCAGAGAGTAGGGCACTTCTTGGCCTATTCCAATAGGTCTAACCGCGCTAACGTATTGGCTCCAGGCGACGAACCTGAACGGCACGCGCTGAACGCCGACGCTGCGGACCGCTGCTCCCCGGCGCGGATCTCGACGTGCCGGCCCTTCTAGACGAGTCATTCCGATGTGATCAGTGGTCGTAGGCGATCAGGGATCGCATGACCGGCTGCCCGGTCTTGTGGTTGTGCCAGATCGCCGCGGCCAGCGCGAGGACGCGCTGAGCGACGCGGCCGGCGACGCCTTCAAGGTCCGGCCGCCGTGCTGTTCCAGGTCGAGCTGGCCCTTGAGGGTGTCCTTCACCGACTCGATCAGCTGTCGCACCGACTCCAGCAGGGACTCGCCCTTGCGGCGTTTCTCCCGCTTGAACGATGGCCGCAGCAGCTCTGCCCCGCGCAGGGCCAGATCGGCCTCGAACTCCTTGGAGGCGAAGCCCTTGTCCGCGATCAACAGCAGGCCGGGCCGGTCGGTGACCGCGTCCGGTTCGCGGTCCAGCATCGCCGTCAGCACCTCGCGCTCGTCCAGCAGAACGATCTTGGACACCCTGCCTGCGTTCCCGGACGCACCATCAGCATTGGGAATGACTCGTCCAGGACTTGTCCGGCCGATCATGTGACTGTCTCGGGTTTGGGTCGCTGATGTGGCATGGGGCGGGGTGATCTGACGGATGCGGAGTGGGAAGGACCGCGGCCGTTCCGGGAGCCGGGACGCGGCCGCGATGTGGTCCGGGTCGTCGGTGTAGACCGTCGCGGCGAGGCCGTAGCGGGAGGCGGCGGCCCGTTCGAGCCCGGCGGCGAAGTCGGCCACGACGGCGACCGGCGCGATCGGGCCGAACGTCTCCTCGGTCATCACCAGCATGGAATCGTCGACGCCGGTGAGCACCGTCGGCGGGTAGGAGAAGCCCTCCCAACAGCACCGCGGGCGCGAACGCTGCATTCGACGCGGCGAACGCGCCCGGCCTATGGCATGGTCACCCACCGGTCCGCTGAACGGCGCTACGGGGCGGGCGCGAGGAGCGCATGCTCCGGGAAGCGTTCGGCGGCTTGCTTGGTGAACGGGAGTACGTCCGGTTTGCAGCTCGCGCCGTCGGTGGCCTTGAGTTCCACCAAATACCGTGTGACCAGCGAGTCCATGCACTTGCCCTGCAAGAACGAGCCTCCATGCGCCCATCCCTCCAAGGTCGCGACGCGCGCGTTGGGGAACTTGTCGGCGAATGGGCGGGTGGCCTCGTACGGGGTCGCAGGGTCGAAGCGGCTGCCGATCACCAAGACGGGTTTGTCGACTGTCTGCTCCCAGTCGCCCAGGTGGGCATCATCGTCCTCATTGCCGATCACCGCGCACGGGAGGCCGCCCCAGGCACGAAGGCGCCCAAAATGAGGCGCCTTGGCATCCTCAGCGGCGGCCAATGCAGGCAGGTCCCTCGGTCGGAATGTGTTCAGGGTGTCCACACACATGGGGCCCAGAGCTGCGCCGTCCGAGGGATAGTCCTCGCTCCTGCGTAGGGTGCTCAGGTACTTGGAAACCGCCGTCGCCTCTTTACGCGTGTGGCTGGGCGTGGCCAGCGTCGCGAACGTTTCGGCGAGGGCCGGCCAGCCGCTGGGGAAGTACAGACCGAGGAAGAGCTGTACGACAGCATCCGAGTACGTGATCTTGACGGGAGGTCCGTCTGGTGGATCGATCGTCACCGGCTCAGACTTGAGCCGCTCAAGGGTGTGTTCCATTACCGTCCGTGGATCGCCGAGTCCGGCGAGCGCGCACTGGTCTGGCCCCGCCGCCTTGCACAGCCGCAGGAACTCCCCATAAGTGCGGCTCGCTGCGGGACCCGAGCCGATCCGCGCCACCACAGGGCGTGGGTCGCCGTTGTATCCCGAGTAGCTCTCCGGTTCCAGGGTGCCGTCGAGTACGAGCGCCCGGACGTTGTGGGGGAACAGTTTCGCGTAGGTCGCGCCGAGGAAGGTGCCGTAGGAGTAACCGGCGAAGGTGAGTTTCTTGTCGCCGACCGCAGCGCGGAGCAGGTCCATGTCCCGAGCGACATTGGCGGATGAGGCGTGCACGATGCGATCGCCGGATCGCTTCATGCAGCTCCGGGCGAACGCGAGCATGTCGCGGGTGAAGCGCTTCTCTTCCGCCGAGGTGACGGGGAACTGAGGCATGCGGGCCAGCGCTGCCGCCTCCTCTTCCGCGTTCGCGAAGCAGGTGACGGGGTCCGAAGCGCCGACGCCGCGTGGGTCGAAGCCGATGATGTCGAAGTGCTCCCGCACGCTGGGCTGATACGCGGTCTTGCCCGCGGCCTGGACGAATTCCACGCCGGAGTAGCCCGGACCGCCGGGGTTGGTGAACAGCGAACCGATGCGGCGCTCAGGATTGGTTGCCGGCAGCCGCGTCAGAGCGATCGTGGTCGTCTCGCCGTCCGGGTTGTCGTAGTCCGTCGGCACCTCAACTGTCGCGCATTGGAAGTCGGCAAGCTTGAGCTCGCCACACGACTGCCAGTCGATCTTCGGCACCGGTGCGGAACTCGAGCGTGGCGCGGCGGCCGTCGTGCCCGTCAGCCCGAGCAGCGCGGCGACGCTCAGTGCCACGGCTGTCGTGCGGCTCCCTCGCAGCGAGGGTCGTCTCCGTATCATGGGGTGCTGCTCCTACTTTCGTGGTGACTACGGGAGTTCATCCCGCGCTGCAGAGCATATCCTTGGCCGGCATGACGCCCTTGACGAGGAAGCGCGTGGTGGTGGACAGCGCGCAGGAGTTGCGGCCGACCACGTAGACGCCGTGCCCGCTGCCGTCGACACTGAGCAGTCGGCTCCGGTCCTCGAACTTTTGCCGCAGCAACTCCCCGCCGCGATGCGGTGTCGGCACGTCGTGGAGGTTCTGGACGATCAGCACGTTCCGCGGACCCTCGTCGTTGATCGCGACCGGTGGTTCGGCCGGAGAGTGCGGCCAGAAGGCGCAGGGGGTGATGTTGGCCGCAGCGGCGCCGAACAGCGGGTAGCGGATGCGGTCCTCGGCGACTGCGCGGCGGTATGTGTCGATATCCTGGGGCCACTTAACATCGTTGCAGGTCACGGACACGAATACCGAGAGGAAGTTGTCGTACGGCGACGGCGCACTGGTGGTTGCGGTCGTGGTCTGCGACAGGATCGACTGCCTGGTTGCGGTCATGGTCCGCGACAGCGTCGACTGCCTGGTTGCGGTCGTGGTCGGCGACAGCATCGACTGCCAAAACTCGGCCAGCTCTGGGTACAGCCTCGCCGCGAAAAGGTCGCCGAAGGTGCTGAGCCGGAAGAGGCCGCCGTCGAGCCCCGCTTCGGGCTCCTTGTCGAGTCGCTCGGCGATGCTGAAGTACGTCTCGCGCACCTGCGCGGGAGTGGCGCCCAGGCCGTAGGTGTCGTGCCGCGCGGCCGCCCACTTCGCGAAGTCGGGGAAGGTGTCCTCCATTCCGAGAGCGAAGCGGCGCAGGCCGTCGCGGTCGAGGTGAGTGTCGCCGATGTTGCTGTCGAGCACGATCCGGTCGGAGCGCTTGGGGAACATCGACGCGTAGGCGGCGCCCAGCGCCGAGCCGTAGGAGTAGCCCAGGAAGCTGGTCTTCTTCTCACCGAGCGCGGCCCGGATGCGGTCCAGGTCGCGGGCCATGTTCGCCGTCGTCAGATGGCGGAGCCGGTCGTCGCGGTCATGGCTCGCGCACTGCTCGGCCACCTGCTTGACGATCTTTGCCTGCGCGGTGACCGCCGCGTCGTCGACCGCGTAGGGCGGGATGTTGGAGTAGTACGGGCTGTCGTCCGTGAAGCCGCACGAGACCGTTCCCGAGTGTCCGACGCCGCGGGTGTCCATGCCGATGATGTCGTAGGCGTCGGTGACGCTGGCCGGCAGGCCCAGGCGAACCAACACCGCGGAGAGCGTGAGCCCGGAGCCGCCGGGGCCGCCTGGATTGAGCATGAGGATGCCGCGCCGCTTCTTAGGGGTGGTGCTGGCCAGCCGGGAGACCATGAGGTCGATTCGGTCGCCCTTGGGCTTGGTGTAGTCCACTGGTACGGGCACGGTCGCGCAGTCCAGCTTCGTCGGTGCGGCTTCGGCCACGACGTCGTCGGGACACGCGCCCCACTGCACCTGGGCCGGTGGCCGATCGGCAGCGGCTGCTGATGCGGTGAGCGCCGGGGCAGGGGAAGCTCCGAAGCCGAGGAGGGCCGCGAGGGCCACACCCACGCCGATGATGCGTTGTCGTTTCATGTCCAACCTTTCCGATCAGGCGATGTGACGGTTGACGACGTCTTCCATGGGGGCGTGAGTGTGGCAGGTGGCCGGTCCCGAGAGACCTGTTTGGTCCCGACCGTCGGGGATGGGGCTCGTTGTCCGGTGCCACTCAAGAGGCGCCCTCTTGCTGACCCGGCCGTCCACGATGGTGATCGATTGACCGTTCAGCACGCCGTGGCCAGTCAGGGTGATGGCGGTTCCGGCGAGGAGGGGGCGCAGTTCGGAGCTGAAGGACGCTTCCGCCGCATGCCGGCACAGCCCGGTCCGAGCTACGTACTCGCCGTACCCAAGTCCCAGCACGTCTTCGGCCCTCGCATCGACTACCTCTTCGCCCAGGCACCCGACGAGGTATGGGAGCCGGTCTCGTGCGGTGACGGCGCGAAAGGGCCACGGCTCTGCCACTGGGCAGCCCACGAACTGCGCGCGGTAGCCGAGTTCGACCACCAGGGCACCGCTGTGATCCGCAGGCGGTGGGCACTGGCCCGCCGCAGCATCAGCAAGCCCGACGAGATCGCCTACTTCCCCAAGGTGCCCCCGGCGGCGTCGCCGAATCGATCGAGGAGGCCCGCCCCCAGACGTCGTCCGGGCGGTGCCCCTCGATGCCGATTCGGCGCCTCGCAGCTGACCGCACCGGGACGCCTCGCTACGGGCGAACCTTGGCGGACGCGGCACTAGTTCCGGGTCGCCGTACTCGAAGGCCATCACGAGTTCGGCCAACCGCGTCGACCGATGATCAGCGTCGTCATACTACGGCGCTGAGGTCGCTGCGGGTATGCCCATCACCTCGTCGAGCACCCGCATCGCGTTGCCGCCGAGCACCTTCGTGATGTCGGTGTCGGTGAAGCCGCGGGCCGCCATCTCCTCGGTGATCCTGGGCAGGTCGGAGGGCCGCCGGATCTCGCTGTCCTCCCATGTGACCTCCATGCCGGGAATCGCCCAGCCGCCGTAGACCTCCTGGTAGTAGTCGTCGACGAAGTCCGGGCCGAGCGCGATGGCGTCGATCGAGGCGACCGAGGCGAGGTGCTCGATGTGGTCGACCACCCGGGCGGCCGTGGGGCGGCCGGGGTCGATGAAGGGCGGGATGGCTGCCGCCACCCCGATGACTCCACCGAGGTCGGCGACGCCCTTGAGCTGGGCGTCGGTGAGGTTGCGATGGATGTCGGTGACGGCACGGCACGCCGAGTGCGTCGCCAGCAGCGGGCGACTGGCATGCTCCAGTACATCCTCGACCCCGACGATACCGAGGTGGCTGAGGTCGTAGACGATGCCCAGGCGCTCCATCTCCGCCAGGACTTCCAGGCCCTGCGGGGTGAGCCCGCCGCAAGACGAGTCGTCGACGCCGCTGCCGTCGGCGAGCAGCGTGCGGCCCATGTGCGCCAGCGACACCACCCGCACGCCGACCCGCTCCATCGTACGGATCAACTCCGGGTCCTGGCCGAGGGCGTGCGCGCCTTCGAGGGCGATGACCAGCGCGATGCGTCCGTCGGCTACTGCCCGCGCGATGTCGGAACCGGTGCGGCACACGACCAACTGCGGATACTGCTCCGCCAGACGGTGGATGCGCTCGATGAGCAGCAGTGTCCGGCGCAGCGCCCCCTCGGACTGGAACTGCTCGTCGATGTAGACCGGCAACACCTGGACGTTCACACCGCCGGCACGCAACTCCGGCAACCAGAAGTCGCCGAAGTAGTCCGGTCGGCCGCGGTGGTCGAAATGGTCCACCAGGAGGATGAGGTCATTGTGCAGATCGGCCACCAGGGCCTCGTCGTGCAGACGGGTCATCGGCTACCCCTCCCTCTCGGACTGTCGGCCGCCCAGGTGACGGCCGAGGAAGCGCTCCATCGCCCGGTATACGTCGATGAGGTTCTCCGGGTTCTGGAAGCGGTGCCCCTCGTCCGCCTTGACCAGGTACTCGACCTCCACCCCGCGGGCGCGCACCGCCTCGACCATCAGGTCCGACTCCTCCTGCACCACACGTACGTCGTTGGAGCCCTGGATGACCATGAGTGGGGTACGGACCTGGTCCACCTTGCTGATCGGCGAGCGGGCCAGCATGTCGGCCTCTTCCTCCGGGATGTCCGGGTTGCCGACGTACATGTACCAGTTGTTGCCGATCTGGTTGCGGGCGAACTCCGGCAGCGTGCGCATGAAGTTCGCCAGATTGGAGATGCCGCAGAAGTCGACCGAAGCCGCGAAGACGTCCGGAGTGAAGGTGACGGCCACGAGTGCCGAATAGCCGCCGTAGGACCCGCCGAAGATGCCGACGCGGGCCGGATCGGCGTAGCCCTCCTTCACCGCCCAGTCGACCGCGTCGATCAGGTCGTCGTGCATCCGGCCCGCGAACTCGTGGAGGGCGGCCCGCGTGAACGCCTTGCTGTATCCGGAGGAACCGCGCATGTTCACCTGCAGCACGGCGTAACCGCGGTTGGCCAGCAGTTGCACCCGTGGCTCATATCCGTTGCCGTCCCGGAACCACGGCCCACCGTGCACCACCAGCACCAGCGGCAGCCGCGCGGGCTCGACGCCCACCGGGAGCGTCAGGTACGCGTGCACCGTCAGCCCGTCGCGCGCTGTGAAGGCGACCGGGCGCTTGTCGGCCAGCGCGGCGGGGTCGAGGTGCGGGTACGGGCGGAAGAGCTCGCGGCTCTCGCCGGTCTCGTGGTCGTAGTAGTACGTGACGCCGTGGTCTGTGTCGTGGGTGAAGCTCACCACCCAGCGCCGCTCAGCCTCGTCGGAGGAAACGAAGGCCAGGTCGCCGTCGGAGAGCCGGGACAACTGCTCGTACACCGCGGCGAAGTGCGGGTCGAGCGCGTGGATGACCTGCCGCTCTCCCAGATAGCGGACCGCGAGGAGCTCGCCGGTGCGTTCGCTGCGGATGAGGGGGCCGGGGATCGCCGGGAAGACGGCGCCGCGGGTGTCGATCTCGTATGCGGGGTGGCTGTCGACGACCGTCTCCTCGCCGGTGGCGACGTCGAGCCGGACCAGGCGGATGAGGTCGCTGTCGCGGTTGGAGCCGAGCCAGATGCCGGTGCCGTCGGGGGTGACACAGGTCGGAGTGAGCCCCATCGGCAGGTCGGCGCCGTCGTATGCGGTGATCAGCCGCGAGGTGCCGGTGTCCGGGTCCCAGGCGTGGATCTCGTGGCCGCCGGTCGCGGGGATCACGGTCGCGAACAACTCGCCCTGCCTGCCGCCGAACCAGTCGCTGATGTGGCCGGGGTTCTCCGCGATGGTGGTGATCTCGCCGGTCGCGATGTCGATGCGGTGCACGTCGAGCAGGTCGAGCCGGCGCCGGTTCAGCACGGCGACGATGGTGCCGGGCAGACCGCTGGGCTGCCAGAAGTCCAGCGTGCGGACTCCGGGGAACGGAGTGAGGTCCACCGCCGGGGCGTCCGGATTCTCCAGGTCGACGCGGAAGATATGCCAGTTCTCGTCGCCGTCGCCGTCCTGGGTGTAGAGCAGCCAGCGCGGGTCGACCGTCCAGTGGTAGCCGTGGACGTCGCGGTGGTGATCGTGGGTGACACATACGGCGTCGTCGGTGTCGACGCCGCGGATCCAGACGTTCAGCCGACCCTGCTCCGGGGCGAGGTAGGCGATCTTCGTGCCGTCCGGCGAGATCGAACCGCCCGTGGCGACCGGGCTTTTGAAGAAGTCCTCGATCGGGATGATGGGGGCGAGCGTCATGACCTCCTCCTCCTTGTGCGAAGCAGGTCTTCGACGATGTCCGGCAGATATACGTGCTGCACGCTGAGATGGCCGTGTTCGGCGATGACGTGCAGGTCGGCGCCGGGGATGGCGCGGGCGAGCCAGACGCAGTGCTCGTAGCTGACCATCTGGTCGAGCTTGCCGGTCCAGATGGTGACCGGGGTGGTGATGGATCCGAGGTCGAAGCCCCAGGGCGTGACGAGGGCCAGGTCGTCCTCCAGCCAGCCCTCAACCCCGGTCGAGGTCGCCTTGCGCAGCCAGGACATCATGAGGTCGCCGTACTCGGTGGTGCACAGTTCGCGGTCGACCGGCGGCAGCGCGCCGTGGTAGGCGGCCACGAAGTCGGCGGCGGTGATCTCGCCCCAGCCGGCCACGGTCTTCTTCAGCCACGGCTCGACCGCCGCCCGCCCCTGTTCGGCGAGCTTCCACTCCTCGACGTTCTCCGGACCCATGCCGGCGTAGTAGTCGAGGCCGTCGGCGTCGATCGGGGCCGGGCTGACCAGGGCGGCCGCGGCCTCGCAGCGCTCCGGGAGCAGCGCGGCGCAGGCGAGGACGTGGGGGCCGCCGCCGGAGCCTCCCATGGTGAGGAAGGTGTCGACGCCGAGGTGGTCGAGCACGCAGGCCATGTCCTCGGCGATGTCCGCCATCACCCGCCCCGGGCGCGGCGAGCTCTTCCCGTAGCCGGGGCGTCCGGCCATCACGTACCGCAGGCCGAACTCGTCGCAGACCTTGGCGAACGGCGCTCTGGGCACCAGGCCGCCGGGGGTGCCGGCGTGGCAGAGGAGCGTGCCGGCGGTTCCGGTGCCGTAGGTCAGGATCTCGGTCACCCGGCCGTCGGGCATCGGTACGAGGTCGTACTCCCAGCCCTCAGCCATGCTGCTCACCCGGCCGGGCGCGCTCCAGCATGCGCAGATACGACTCGCCGCAGATGAGGTCGATCTCGTCCTGCCGCAGCCCGCGCTCGGCGAGGCCGGCGGCGAGGTTGCCGAGGTGTCCGGCGTCCTCGATGCCGTCGGGGCCGAACTCGTACAGTTCGCGGCCGCGCCCCTTGATGCCGTGGGCACCCTCGGGGTCGACCATGTCCAGGATCGGCACGAGCATCTCGACCGGGGATTCGCAGTAGTCGGCGCCGATGCTGATGTGCTCGGGGCCGATGAGGTTGTACATGTGCATCGCGTGGTCGAGCAGGTCGGACAGGGTCGCCTTCGTGGGGTCGGGCGCGACATAGCCGCGGAAGGTGTTGAGCCCGACCACGCCGTTGCGTTCGGCGACCGCCTTGATCTGGTCGTCGGTGAGGTTGCGGGGGTGCGGGCAGAGCGCGTCGGCGTTGGAGTGGGAGACGAACAGGTCGCCGTCGTAGAGGTCGAGGGCGTCCCAGAACGACGCCCGCGACATGTGTACGAGGTCGACCATCAGGCTGGTCTGCTCCAGCTCTTTGAGCGTCGCCTTGCCGAGGTGGCTGAAGCCGCCCTCGCCGAAGCGTTCGTTACTGCCGGTACACAGCAGGTTCTGCAGGTTGTGCGAGAAGGTGAAGGTGGTGACGCCGAGCGCGTCGAGCGCATAGAGCGCCTCGAGGTCGCCGGCGAGGTCGCCGTGGCCCTCCAGGGAGAAGAAGAGCCCGAAGGATCCCTCGGGGCGGTTGTCGAAGTCCGCCCGGGTCGTGCAGTAGGTGATTTCGCCTTCGGAGCGGGCGATCTCGGCGAAGTAGCTGCCGATCACCTGCCAGTTGTGTACCTGCACCACGGCACCGTCCAGCTTCCCCGCCCGCCAGCGCGGGATGTACGTATCGCGCAGCACCTCAGCGCGATTGCCTGGCATCGCGTGGTGGGCCATGACGTCGTAGACGACGCCTCCGACATAGCTGTTGATCACGTTGACTCCTCAGATGAAGTTTTGGCTGAGCCAAGTAGGCCAATCTCGGTGCGTGGTGCATGACCTCGCCGCCCCGCAGGATGAGATCGATGCCGACGCCGGAGTCGGCCGGCAGCGACAGGTCCGCCCGCGGGTTCCCGGCCACCGGTCGAGGAGGGTGGCGTCGTGGACGATCAGCTCTGTCACATCGCCTCGGCCATGAACGCGGCGATCGCGGCGGAGAATGCCTGCCGACTCTCCTGCCAGGCGTAGAACATGTGGCCGCCGCCGAAGTGGCGCACGGTCAGCCGGTCGGCCACGCCCGGATCGAGGCGCATCAGGTTCCGCAGCCGTTCGGTCATGTAGTAGGGCGTCATAATGTCGTACCAGCCGTGCGTGATGAACGCCCTGGTGTGCGGGTTCATCGCCATGCCGTACCGGAAGTCGTCGGTGGCGCCCGGGCAGCCCTGGAGGTAGTACTCGGCGTCGTCGTTCTTCCAGTTGGTGATGACGTCCGAGCTGATCAGCTCGTATCTGCGGTCGGTCTCGACGCCGATCTCCGAGCGCAGCTGGCGGTTGATCGCGGCCGTGTAGACGGCGTTCATGGCGGTCAGCGTCGGGTCGGCCCCCTCGTACGTGTCCCGGTCCGGGAACGGGTCCGGCGCGGTGATCGTCGCGTCGTAGGCGCCCACGACCGCGCGCCGGTCCTTCAGCAGCTCCCGCTTGAACCGGTTGACCCGGACGCGGCCTTCGGCCCGGTCGACGAACTCCGGGTCGAGGCCGGTCAGGTCCGAGTACCGGTTGATCACCCGCTCGCGATCCGCAGCCGGCATCGAGGCGCCGCGGGTGAGGAACGAGGCGTAGTCGCCGGTCGCGAACTCCTCGGCCCCGCGCAGCACGTCCGCGAGCGGGGTACCAGGCCGATACGCGCGCGAGCGGCCGTGGTGGGCCGCGGTGGCCGCCATGGTCGGCAGGGTGTCGATCCACGGCTCCACGGCGTAGTCGCCCCAGCCGAAGACGGTGCTGAGCATGCCGGGTTCAAGCGCGGGCGAGATCAGGATCACGCCGTTCAGGCCGACGCCCGCCGCCTCCTGCAGATGGCGGGTCAGCCGCCCGGCCCGGTAACCGCCGTAGCTCTCGCCGGCGACAAAGAGCGCCGAGCCCCAGCGGCCGTTCTCCGACAGCCAACGGCTGATGAACTCACTCATCGCGTCCAGGTCGCGGACGGTGCCGAAGTACTGATGCGGGCCCTGGTCCGCGCCGTCGCCCGTCCCGTCGTTCTTCGCCGCGTCCGATTCGATGACGCGGCTGAAGCCGGTGCCGACGGGGTCGACCAGGACGATGTCGGTGAAGGCGAGCCACGAGTCCTCGTTGTGCACGAGCTTCGGTGGCATCGCCGGTATGGTCCCGTCGGCGGGGAATTCGACCCGCCGCGGGCCGACCGCGCCGAGGTGCAGATACGCCGATGATGCTCCGGGGCCGCCGTTGAAGACGAAGGTCACGGGTCGCTCGGCGCCGGCGTCCTGCGCGATGTACGCGACCGAGAAGATTTCTGCCGTGGGCTTTTCCTTCTTGCGGAGAACGAGCCATTCGGCGGTCGCCGTGTAGGCAAGGTCGTTCCACGTCCCCGTGGTCGAGGCCGCGCGCGGGGGCTTGTGGTCCGCCTTGGTCTGCTGCTCGTCGTCGCTCACGTCTGCTGCTCCTTTGCTCGCGGTGCGGTACGACCACCGAGGTGGGCGCCGAAGTGGCGCTCGATGGCGTGGAACATGGTGAAGAGGTTCCCGGGGTCCTGACATCCGTGGCCCTCGTCGTCGGCGGCCAGGTACTCGACGGGGACGTCACGGATGCGCGGGTCAGGCGAGGACGAAGTCGGGGTTGGGGAACTCGGCGATGCGGTAGTCCGGCGGCGTCTCGCCCATCAGGTGCCGTACGAAGTAGTCCCAGCGGCGCCGGTTCCAGTAGGCGGCACCCGGAACCATGTGGTGGCAGGCGTTCGGGAGGATGAGCAGGTCGAAATCCTTGTTGGCCTTGATGAGCGCGTCGACGAGCCGCATCGTGCCGTGCGGCACGGCGTTGTCGTCCATCTCGCCGTGCACCAGCAGCAGCTTGCCCTTGAGGTTGCCGGCCAGTGCGACATTGGTCTGCCGGTCGAAGTCGAAATCGCCCTTGAGGCCGAAGTACTTCTCGCCCCACCACGCGTGGTTGATGCGGTTGTCGTGGTTGCCGCCCGAGGACACCGCGACCTTGTAGAAGTCGGGCTCCTGCAGCATGGCGCGGGTGGAGGCGTAGCCGCCGGCCGAATGGCCGTAGATGCCGACCCGGTCCAGGTCCATCCAGGGCCGGGCCTCCGCGAGTTGGCGGACGGCGCTCACGTGGTCGTCGACGAAGCGGGCGTCGCCGGACCGGCGGGCGTCGTCCTGGAATGCCTTGGAGCGCAGGGCGCTGCCCCGCCCGTCGACCACCACGGCAACGAAGCCGAGCGCCGCGAAGACCCCGCCGGCGCCGAACATCGCCCCGGTGAGCGGGCCGCCCGAGAGCGGGAAGCGCAGCGGGGCGCAGGAGATCTGCGGCCCGGGATAGATCTCCTCGACCACCGGGTACTTCCGGTCGGGGTCGAAGTCGTGCGGCCGGTAAATGGCGCAGTAGAGGTCGGTCTCGCCGTCGGCGGACTTCACCACCGCGCGCTCGGGCGGGGCCCAGCCGGCCGCGTACAGCGCCGTGGCGTCGGCCCGCTCCAGCTCCAGCACGACCGCGCCGGAGCGGTCGCGCAGCACCGAGACGGCCGGAGTGTCCCAGCGGGAGGCGACGTCGACGAAGAACCGGCCGGAGGGAGACGGCTGGGCGTGGTGGTCCAGGCCGTCCGAGGTGAGCGCGGTGACCTGGCCGCCGTCGAGGGAGACCGAGCACAGCTGCTGCAGGTACGGATCGGAGCCGGGCTCGCGGCCGCCGGCGGTGAACACCACCCGGCGGGCCGCCTCGTCGACCGTGACGATGTGCCGGACCGTCCAGTCGCCAGAGGTCAGTGTGGTGACCGTGCCGTCCGTGGAGTAACGGTAGAGGTGGGCCCAGCCACTGCGCTGCGACCACCACAGCACGTCGCCGTTCGACAGGACCCGCACATTGCAGTCCATCTGCTGCGGGCCGAGGCTGATCTGCGAGTCGCTGCGCTCCTCGGCGAGCACGGTCACTTCGCCGGTGTCCGGGTCGAGGGCGTGCAGGGCGACGTGATGATCGCCGCGGTCACCGGAGACCCAGTACACCCGCGCTTGGTCCTCGCTCCACCACACAAAGCCGTAGTCGATCGCGGGGACGAGCGACGCGTCGACCGGCGCGCACCGCGCCTTGACCGACGTGCCCGTCGCCGCGTCGAAGACGAAGAAGTCCGAGGTGGCGATGTGCTCGTCGCCCGCCACCGCGTACCGGTACGTCATCGGCTTCGGCCGGCCGCCGTCCAGCGGCACGGAGCGGACCAGGTGCATCAGCTCCAGCTCGCGCTGGTCCAGCCGGTGGGTGACGAAGCGGGTGGAGTCCGGCGACCACACCACCGACGGTGGCGTATCGAGGCCAAGATACTCCAGCAGGACTCGACCCGCGGCCGCGTCGGTCGACACCCCGTACTCGTACGCCTCCGCCCCGTCGGTGGTGAGCTGCCGTTCTTCGCCCGTGGTGATGTCCCGGATCCAGAGGTTGTGCTCGCGCAGCGCGACCGCCCACCGGCCATCGGGTGACGTCGCCTCGTCCATCCGGACCTCACCCACCACAGTGGCCTCGTAGCCGTCGAGCGAGACCGCGATCTCCTTCCGTCCCACCACGACGTGCACCGTGCCATCGCGGAACTCGGCGTCGGCCAGCGGCAGCGCCTTCGGGTCCGGCTTCTCGCCGAGGACGCCGGCGAGCGCCTCGGCCAGTCGGTCGTGGTCGAAGGCCGGACGCTTCGTGCCGGCCGCCGCGTCGACGAGCACGAATGCGTGCCGGTCGCCGGTCTCGTTCCGGTACCAGAAGCTGTCGGTTTCGCCGATCCAGTTCGCCGTGACGCGCGGCGACGTGATCAGCTTTTTCAGGTTGTGCTTCAGCAGTGCCTCGGCCTTCGCGTACCGGGCGTGCAGGTCGGACGTCATGGCGGGTGCCTCCTGGTCGTCGGCCGGGGCGGGGGTGGGCTCGGTCATGCGGACGCGCCGAGCCAGTTGCCGTCGGAGCGCGGTACGGAGCGCAGGAGTTCGCCCGTGTAGGCGTGTTGGGGGTGGTCCAGGACGGCTTCCGTCGGGCCGGATTCGACGACCCGGCCGCCGTTCATCACATAGAGGAAATCGGATGCCTGCCGGACGATCGACAGGTCGTGGGTGATGAAGAGGTAGCTGATGCCGCGCTCGGTGCGCAGGTGCTCCAGCAGGTTGAGGATTTGCGCCTGCACCGACATGTCCAGGGCGGACACCGGCTCGTCACAGATCAGCAGGCGGGGTCCGGCCGCCAGCGCCCGCGCGATGGCGATGCGCTGGCGCTCGCCGCCGGAGAGGGCGGACGGCCGGCGCTGTGCGTACTCGCGGTGCAGGCCCACGGATTCGAGGAGGTCGCTCACTCGCCCGGCGATGTCCGCCGGGCCGCTCTGGTGCGTGGTGATGGCTTCCTTGAGGGTCCAGCCGATGGACCGCATCGGGTTGAGGCTCGAGTACGGGTCCTGGAACACCATCTGCACGGTCTTGCGCAGCTTGCGCCGGTCCTGGTCGCCGAGTGCGCGCCAGTCGCGTACCGAGATGCCGTCGATGCGGATGTCCCCGGCGGTCGGCGTCTCCAGGCCCACCAGCATCCGGGCGAGGGTGGTCTTCCCGGAGCCCGACTCCCCCACGATGCCGACGCTTTCCCCGTCGCGTACGACCAGGGAGGCGTCGTCGACCGCGCGGACGGTGCGGCTGCCGCTGTTGAAAACCTTCTCGATGTGCTCCACCTCGACCAGCGCGGCTCCGGTGCGACCGTCCGGGAGCGCGGGCGCGGGCTCGACCGCCCGAGCCCGGATCTCGGCCATCTCGGTACGGATCTCCGGGAGCCGCACGCACCGGGACTCGTGGCCGTCCGCGACCGCCTGGAGTTCGGGAACGCCGTCCCGGCACACCTCCGCCACCCACTGGCAGCGCGTAGCGAACGGACAGCGGTCCTGCACCTCGCCCGCCGAGGGCACCGAGCCGGGGATGGCCACCAGCTCGCGCACCCGGCGGTCGGCGGGCGGCTCGGACAGCAGCAGGCCCTGGGTGTAGGGGTGCAGCGGCTCGCTCTGCATCGCGCCGGCGCCGGCGGCCTCGACCAGCGCGCCCGCGTAGAGCACGTGGATGCGGTCGCAGGTGGCGAAGGCGACCCGGAGGTCGTGCGTGATCAGGATCAGGCTCATGCCGCGGGCCTGCTGAATCCGCTTGATCAGCGCCAACACCTCGCGCTGGGTGACCACGTCCAGCGCGGTGGACGGCTCGTCGGCGATGAGCACCTTCGGGTCGCGGGCCAGCGCCGCGGCGATGGCGACGCGCTGGCGCATGCCGCCGGAGAGCTGGAAGGGATAGCGGTCGACCACCGATTCGTCGGTGATGCCGACTTCGGCGAGCCGGCGGACGGACTCCGCGCGGCGTTCCGCGCGGCTCAGGCGGCGGCCGGGTGCCATTGACTCCTGCAGGATGTGGCCGCAGCGCATCACCGGGTTGAGCATGGTGAAGGGGTCCTGCATGACGGTGCAGATCTCGCTGCCGCGGATGGAACGCCATTCCCGCTCGGAGAACCCGAGCAGGTTCCGGCCGCCGTACTCGGCGACTCCGTTCGCGACAACACCGGGCGGCAGCAGCCCGGTCAGGGCCTTGGCCGTCATCGACTTGCCGCTGCCGGACTCGCCGACGATGCCGATGCTCTCCCCCGCGGCCAGGTCGAACTCGTTGGCGGAGACGATCGCCCCGGCGCCACCCAGACCGGCACGCCCGATCTTCAGCCGGCGCACGCTCAGCACGGGCGCGCCCGGTGCCCCTGGTTGCTCGATGGAGTCATTCATCGGGTGGCTCCTCGGCTCGAAATCTTCTCGAAGGTCCAGTCGCCGATCAGATTCGTCGCGGTGGCGGCGAGGATGATCGCTACGCCGGGGGCGATGCTGGCTACGGGGTTGGCGAACAGCAGTGACTGGTTCTCGGCCAGCATCTGGCCCCAATCCGGGGTGCCGGGCTCGGCTCCCATGCCGAGGAAGGACAAGCCGGACAGGGCGATGAGCGAGCCCGCGAAGACGAGAAAGGTGTTCGCGAAGGCGGTGGCCGCGATGTTGGGCCAGATGTGGAGGAACATGATGCGCCTGTTCGGCACCCCGAGGGCCTTGGCGGCCTCGACGTACGGGCGGGGCATCTGCTCGAGGGTGGCGGCACGTATCACCCGGGTATCGAAGGGCACCGACAAAACGCCGAGCAGGGCGACCGCCATCCAGTACCCGCCGCCCAGCGCGCCGGCCGCCACGATGATGACCAGCAGTGACGGCATGGCAACCATCAGATCGACCCAGCGCATGATGACGAAGTCGAGGATTCCGCCGCGGTAACCGGAGAGCAGGCCGAGGATGTTGCCGCAGACCAGGGCGCCGATGGCGATCACCAGCGGCCCGCTGATCGCGGACCGGGCGCCGGAAACCAGCCGGGAGAAGACGTCCCGGCCCAGCATGTCGGTGCCGAGCCAGTGCTCCGCGCTGGGCCCGGCCGAGCCGGCCAGGGCGTTCTGAGCCTGTGGGTCGTGCGGCGCGAGCAGGGGGCCGAACAGCACCATGAGCACCATGATCGCCAGGAAGAAGAAGCACAGCGCGATGGAGACCGGCATCAGCCGTCGCCGCTTCGCGGGCGATTTGGCCCGGGCCTCGAAGGTCTTGGTGAGCGAGACGACGCCTTCCACCATCAGGAGCGCCTTTCGAATCGGATCCGGGGATCGATCGCCATATAGGCAAGATCGGCCAGCAGATTGGCTGAGATGATGATCACGGCGATGATGAGCGTCAACCCCTGGATCATGGGCAGGTCACCCGACTCGGCCGACTGCACCAGGAGTTCGCCGAGCCCGCCGAGCGAGAAGGTGGACTCCACGAGCACGGCGCCGGTGACGAAGTACGTCAGCAGCACGCCGCTGACGGTGACCACCGGGATCAGGGCGTTGCGCAGCAGATAGCGCAGCATGATCCGCCGCGATGCCAGGCCCCGCGCCCGCGCGAACGCCACATAGTCCTGGTCCAGCACGCCGATCATCGATGCCCGGGTGTGGCGCAGGAGGAAGGCGGAGATCGTCAGGGCGAGCGCGACGGCCGGCAGCGTCAGATGCCACAACTGGTCGAGGAAGCCCTCCCCCTTCCCGGCCGCGGGGAAGACGGGGACCACCACCGCGAAGAGGTACAGCAGCAGGATGCCGAGGACGAACGGTGGCGTGCTCAGCGTGACGACAGCCCCGGCGACCAGGCCGCGGTCGACGGCCCGGCGCCTCCGCAGCGCGGCGATGACGCCCGGCACGACGCCGAACAGGAGGGTCAGGACGTAGGCGTAGACGCCGAGGAAGACCGAGGAGCCGAAGCGCGCGCCGATCTCGTCCGTGACCGGCAGCGTGGTCTGCGTCGACGCCCCGAAGTCGAAGTGCAGCGCGTCCCGCGCCCAGATCCAGTACTGAGTGAAGAAGGGCTCGTTGAGGTGGTATTCCTCCTTCAGGGATGCCACCAGCTCGGGTGTGCTCGACTTGCCCCCGAGCAGGGCGTCGACGGCGTCGCCGGGCGCCAGGTAAACCAGCGAGAACACCGCGAAGGAGAGCACGACCATCAGTACGGCCATCGCGGCCAGCCGTCTGACGATGAAGAGGAGCGTGGCCTTGAGGCTCATTTGGCCACCACGTTCAGCGCCCACGGCATGTTCATCCAGAAGCTGTCGTAGCCCACGATGTCGTACTTCATGGACGCGTAGTGGTTGCCCTCGGCGTAGAGCGGCACGTACGGCAGGTCCTTGCCCAGTCGCCGCAGCAGATCGGTGTAGATCTGCAGGCGCTTCTTGGGCTCATTCGTGGTGAGCCCGGAGGCGAGGAGCTTGTCGACCTCCGGCGGCGTGTAGTTGGCGAGGTTCAGGCCGCCGACGGCGGTGTTGGCCTTGCCCAGGAATATGTCGTCCCAGCTCGGGTCCGGGGAACACGCTCCGGTCTCGGCGATGGTCATCGGCCGCTTGTCCGCCGGGCCCGTGATGAGGGCGGCCCAGGTGGTGTCGGTCATGCTCTTGAGCTTGAGGTTGATGCCGACCTTTTTCAGCTGATCGACGATCACCTCGGAGGTGGGGGCCATGGACTGGGGGGTCACGAAGGTGCCGCTGAACCCGTTGGGCACCTTGGACTTGGCCAGCTCCGCCTTGGCCTTGCCGAGGTCGTGATCGTGCACCGGGATGGTGGCCAGCGCACTGTCGACCTCTTCCTTGCTGCCCAGCGGGCGCATAAGGATGGGTGAGATCAGCATTTGCAGCGGTGCGCCGGCGCGGCCCTGGGTGGACGCGATGATGTTCTTGCGGTCCAGCCCGTACGCGACCGCCCGGCGGACGTGGACATCGTCCCACGGCGCATTCTTCGTCGGCATACTGAGCAGCGTCGTCGCGCAGATCGCCACAGTGGTGACCGAATTCTTGCCCGCGGTGGCGTTGAAGCCCTTGGGCGAGCCGATGCTCGGCGAGAGGTCGATCTCGCCGGCGCGCAGCGCGAGCGCCATGCTGTTGTCATCGGCGTAGGACTTCACCGAGATCCTGCCGATGGGGGGCTTGCCGCCCCAGTAGTACGGGTTGGCGGAGAGCTCCATGCCGCTGGTGGGGTTCAGGCTGTCGAACTTCCAGGGGCCGGTGGCGACCAGCAG
Source organism: Streptomyces malaysiensis subsp. samsunensis (assembly GCF_024519315.1). Classification (GTDB taxonomy): domain Bacteria; phylum Actinomycetota; class Actinomycetes; order Streptomycetales; family Streptomycetaceae; genus Streptomyces; species Streptomyces malaysiensis. The sequence continues at coordinate 23,535 of NZ_JANIIC010000084.1, forward strand.
CGTCCCGGGCTTGCCGTGGCTCTTCTTGTGCTCCTGCGCGAACTTCTTCTGGAAAATGACCGACCAGAACATCGCGGGGGTGTACTTCCAGGAGCCGTCCGGGGTCTTGAGCTCGACCCGGACCGTGTACGTGTCCGGGGTGGAAATGTCCGCGACATTGCGGAAGTACCGGCTGCGCGTGCTCCCATCGAAGCGGTAGTGGTCCCAGGAGTACTTCACGTCGTCGGACGTCAGCTCCGAACCGTCCCAGAACTTCACGCCCTTGCGCAACCGGTACTCATAGACCTTGTCGCTCTTCTGCTCATAACCGGTGGCCAGCCACGGCTCCAGGCGCCCATTGGAGCCGATCCGCAGCAGCGATTCCAGGCCGAGGGTGTTGGTGTACAGCCCCGAGCCAATGTTGGACTTGGGGTCCAGGGTGGGCACCTTGCCGATCACACCCACCTTGAGCTGCGGGATCTGCTTGTCCGTGACGGACTTGCCGGGGCCGACGCTCCGCTTCTTCACAACCGGGTGCGTGTCACGGCCGCCGGCGTCGGGACGGTTGTCGGTGCAGGCCGCGGCCCCGAGCACCATGACGCCGGCCACGGCGAGCGCCGACAGGCGCAACAGTCCTCGGGTGCCGCTCACATCGGACTTCATAATGACTCCGGTTCGATTCGGTGCCGGTGAGTCAGTGGTGAAAGCGGCTCGCGCCGGATGGCCCACCGCATGTGCTAAAGCATGATCGCTGCGCGGGCGGGGAGCTTTGTACCATCTCGCCTACGCCTATGGCATGGGCCAGTATCATTGGGCCAACTTCCGGCAGTCAACAGCCTAGTAACGGGTATCTGAATCTGGCATTCCTTGGCAGCCATAAGACAAGCGGAACGCTCATGTTCCTGATCGAAGGAGAGTCGACGACCATGCCGTCACCGACACTGACGCCCGAGGACCTCGCAACCATCCGAGTCGTCACAGACCCACAGGTCTCCGACGACGGGACGATCCGCGCAGCGGTGGTCCACGCCCCCGCCCCGGCACGGGGAGAGTCGCCGCGCTCGGAGATCCGGGTGGCCCGGGGAGATGAGGCGGCCCGCCCGGTGACATCCGGCCCCGGAGTGGACCTCACCCCCCGGATATCGCCCACCGGCCGCCGGCTCGCCTTCGCCTCGGACCGCGAGCGGCCGGGCCTGTGGCGGCTCTACGCCGTTCCGCTGGACGACACCGGGTCATCCGCCGAGCCGCGGAAGTTCGCCGCCCTGCCCGGGGTCGTCGAGGACATCGCCTGGGCGGAGGACGAGTCCGCGCTGCTCGTGTGCACCGCCGACGACGGCTCCGATACGGGCAACGCCCGCGGCGGCACCCGGTTCGTACCCGCGGACGAGGAGGAGGCGCCCTGGACCGTCCGCCGCCCCGCCACCGGGTGGCGGCGGCTGTACCGGGTGGACCTGGCCTCGGGCGCGGCGGTGCAGGTGAGCCCCGACGGCTTGACCGTGTGGGAGTTCGGGTGGGCGGGCCACGGCCCGGTCGCTGCGGTGGTGTCGGCCGACCCGGGCGAGAGCGGCTGGTACGACGCCGAGCTGGCCGTCATGGACATCGAGTCGCGGACCGCACGCACGGTCCATACGCCGACGTATCAGCTGCAGTCGCCCGTGGTGTCGGAGGACGCGCGGACCCTGGCCTTCATCGAGGCACCGCAGAGCGACCGCGCGCTGCTGGCCGGGGACATCGTCGTCCTGGACCTGGAGACGGGGTCGATCGTGCGGCCGCGCCACGAGGCGGATGTCGCGCGGCTGCGGTGGACGCGGGACGGCCGGCTGTTCTGGGTGGGCGTCGCGTCGGTGGAGACCGCCTGCGGGTTTCTACGGCGCGACGCGGACGCCTGGCGGGTGGACGAGTGCTGGCGGGGGCGGGCCACGCTCGGGCGGGCCTACCAGGTCAGGGCGGACTGCAGCCGCGGCGGCGGCACCATCGTCGCCGTACGGCAGGGGCACGACCAGCCGCCGGAGCTGCAGGAGCTGAAGGTCCCCGCGGCCGACCGGCCGGACACGGAGCCGTCCGCCGCGGGCTGGCGTCCCCTCACCGAGGTCAACGCCGCGCTCGCCGGCCGCGCACCGGCACGGGAGACGGTGCACCGCTGGAAGGCCGTCGACGGCACCGAGATCCACGGGCTGCTGCTCCTTCCCACGGACCGGACAGCCTCGGCGCTGCCGCTCGTCGTCGTCGCGCACGGCGGCCCCACCAACGCCGTCACCTCGATATATGCCCAGGGAGCACACCGCGGCGACGCGCTGCTGCTGGCCCAGGCCGGCTGCGCCGTGCTGCTGCCGAACCCGCGCGGCTCCATCGGCCGCGGCCGGGAGTTCATGGCCGCGAACATCGGCGATCTCGGCGGCGGCGACCTCGCGGACCTCGAGGCGGGGGTGGCCTCGCTCGTGGCTACTGGCCTCGTGGACCCGGGCCGGGTGGGGATCACCGGGCTCTCCTACGGCGGGTTCATGTCCGCCTGGGCGGCCGTGCGCAGCGAGGTGTTCGCCGCGTCGGTGCCCATCTCCGGGCTGATGAACTGGCTGAGCTTCCACAACACGTCGAATGTGGGCAGATTCGATGAAATCTTCCTGGACGGCGATCCGTACGACCCGGCCGGGCCCTACCTCGACAGATCGCCGGTCATGTACGTGCGCGAATGCCGCACGCCGACCCTGCTGCTGCACGGCGACCTCGACCTGGCCTGCCCATTGGGCCAGGCTCAGGAGTTCTACCAGGGGCTGGCCGCCGCCGGGTGCGAGACCGAGCTGGTCGCCTACAAGGGCGCCGGGCACGGCATGTCGGAGCGGGAGCACGTCATCGACGTGAGCCGGCGGATCATCGGCTGGTTCACCAGGCACCTTAACCTGGACACCACGCATTAGGCGTGTGATGCGGACGTTCTGTCCTAGCGATCTCGGTCGAATAGCATCGGTCGAATCTGGCCACACCAGTACGGTGTCAACATGTGACCCGACTCGTTGGCCCAGGGCAGTGTTCCTCGGAGGGAGAGCCGAGCTTTGGTGGACAAACTTCAGGTGAGCCGTCACTCCGACGTGCCCATCTTCCGTCAGATCGTCACCCAGCTGTCATTCATGATCGAGTCCGGCGATCTCGAACCGGGACAAACCCTTCCCAGCGCTCGGCTTCTGGCCGACAACATGGACATCAATCGGAACACGGTCGCCCGCGCCTACACGCAGCTCAGCGAACTCGGCCTGGTCGAGAGCCACGGCCGCAGCGGCACGCGGGTGGTGGGTCCGGGCCCGGCTCAGGAGAATTCACCGGCCCGCGATCAGGCTCGGGCCATCCTGCAGCAGGCGGCCAAAAAGTGCATCGAACTCGGCCTGTCCGCCGCCGAGATCCAGTCGCTGGCGATGGGTCTGGCGATGCGCGCGGAGGAGGACCTCCTCAAGGTCTCCTTCGTCGAGTGCAACGACGACCGGGCCAAGTACTTCGCGAACGAACTCGGCGCGCATCTCGGACTGAAGGTCAAACCGCTCGTGCTCGGGGCGTTCGATCCGAAGGAGGAGCAGGCCGACCTCGTCCTCACCACGTTCTTCCATATGGTCGAGGTTCGCGGGCTGTTCCGGCGACCGCGGACCGAGGTGGTCGCCATCGTCGTCGCGCCGCATGTGCAGACGCTGGTGCAGATCGCGTCGGTGTCGAAGAAGCGGACGGTCGGCATCTGGTACCGCACCGACGAACAGGCCATCAGCGTCCGGGACTCGCTGGCTCAGGCGGGCATCAAGAACATCGAGGTCCTGTACGGCACCGAGGATGAGGACCTCAAGGGCGCGGACCTCGTGGTGATCCCGAACGAGATGCCCGACCTGAAGGCCCGCCTGGAGGGGCGGGTCCGGGTGATCGAGTTCGGCAATGTGCTGGACGCCGCTTCGATCCGCATGGTGACGGAGGTGGTCAGCGACATGCAGGCCACCAAGCGCGGCGGGGCCCAGGACACGGCTTCGTAACCGCTCCGGCGGCGCCCGCCGCGTACCCGCTCAGCCCCCGGCCAGCGCCGCGCCCAGGCGGTGGTGGTCGAGGGCGTGTGCGGTCAGGCCGTCGCGGCCGATCGTCGTGGCCGCCCCCACCAGGGCGTTCAGGATGGCCTCCTCCGTGCTGTCGATGACGGCGTCGAAGAGCAGGTCGATCAGCGTGTCGCCGACCATGCGGACAGCGAACTCGTCCGCGGGGGCCGGGCCGAGGCGGACCGGGGGCAGCCCGTCGTTGCCGGTCGCGAAGGCCAGCACCAGGTCCCCGCTGCCGTTCTCCCCCGTGCCGCCCGTCCGCCCGATCGCCAGGGCGCCGCGCTGGGCCAGCCGCTCGCACTGGTGCGGCAGGAGCGGCGCGTCGGTGGCGATGAGCACGATGATCGATCCGCTGCCGGCGGCGGGCGGCCGTATCCCCTCGTAGGGGGACGGCACCTCATCGGTGGGAATGCGCTCGCCCACCGGCACACCGGCCACGCGCAGTCGCTGCCGGCGGCCGTGGTTGGCCTGCACGAGGACGCCGACCGTGTACCGGCCGCCATCGGTCGCCACCACCCGCGAGGCCGTGCCGATGCCGCCCTTGAACTCGTGGCAGATCATGCCCGTGCCACTGCCGACCGCCCCCTCGGGCACGGGGCCGCCCGCGAGCGCCTCGAAGGCGGCGTCCACGTGCTCCTGGGTCACGTGCCGGCCGTTGATGTCGCTGAGGATGCCGTCGTAGGTCTCGGCGACGACGGGCAGGTGGAAGTAGAGCTCGCCGTCCCCGCGCTCGCGGTGCAACCGGGCGACGATCGCATCGCGCACAACGCCGACCGAGTGGGTGTTGGTGAGCCCGATCGGCGTGGTGAGCTGCCCGTTCTCGCGCACCCATGCGAGGCCGGTCATCTCCCCGTTGCCGTTCAGGCGGTGCGAGCCGGCGAAGACGGGCGATGCCCACACCCTTGGCCGAGGTTCGACGATCGTCACCCCCGTCCGCACCGGCCCCCGCCCGACATCCAGGGGTCCGGCGCCGGAAACGAGCGTGCAGTGCCCCACCCGGACGCCGACGACGTCGGTGATCGCATTGTGCGGCCCGGTCGGCAGCTCGCCGATGGTGATCCCCAGGTCGCGGGACCTCACTTTGGCGGTCACGGATGGACCCTCCTGTCTGCGAGCCTCGTTGCGGGGTTGGTGGTCGGATGCCGGTGAGAGCCGGGGTGACGGCCCGTGGTCACCGGCTGCTCCCTCATGCCGATCCCACGCGGCGCGCGTTGGCCTTGATGTAATCGACCAACTCGCCCGTCGGGGTGCCCGGCCCGAAGACCGCGTGGACGCCGTAGTCGTTGAGGGCCTCGGCGTCCTCGGGCGGGACCGTGCCGCCGACGATGAAGAGGACGTCCGCACGGTCGTTGGCGCGCAGCAACTCGCCGAGCTCCTTGGCGTACTCCAGGTGCGCGCCGGAGAGGCTGGAGAGCCCGAGTACGTCCGCGTCCTCCTGGACCACCGCGCGCAGGATCGACTCCGGCGTCTGGTAGATGCCGGTGTATACGACCTCCATGCCGGAGTCCCTGAGGGCCCGGGCGACGACCTTGGCGCCGCGGTCGTGGCCGTCGAGGCCCGGCTTGGCGACGACGACCTTGAGCGGCGCCTCCGGCCGCTCTGCTCCTGCAGTCATGCTGTGCTTCCCTTCCGGTCAGAACACCGTCGATGGCTGATGATGTCCCCACACACCGCGCAGCACGTCGCAGATCTCGCCGACGGTCGCGCGGGCCCGGACGGCGTCCTCGATCAGGGGCATGAGGTTGTGGTGCAGGTCCGGCGCTGCCTTCTCGATCGCGCGCAGCGTCGCGATCACCCGCCGCTGCTCGCGCGACCGCTTGACCTCGGCGAGGCGCTCCATCTGCCGCTCCATGACGCCGGGGATCGGGCGGTCGATTTCGAGGTCCTGCGTCTCGTTCTCGTCGACGTAGTCGTTCACGCCGACGACGATCGACTCATTGCTCTCGACCTTGACCTGCTGCTCCCAGGCCGAGTCCGCGATGAGCTGGCCGGCGTACCCGGACTCGACGGCCTCGATCATGCCGCCGATCCCGTCGATCCGCTCGATCAGCTCCAGCGCCTCCTGCTCGATCTGCGACGTCAGCGACTCCACGTAGTACGAGCCGCCCAGCGGGTCCACGACGTCGGCGACGCCGGTCTCGTGCAGGATGATCTGCTGGGTGCGCACGGCGATCTTGATGGCGCTCTCCGAGGGGATGGACAGCGCCTCGTCGAGGGAGTTGGTGTGCAGCGACTGGGTGCCGCCGAGGATCGCCGCCAGGGCCTGGATCGCGGTCCGTGCCACGTTGTTGTACGGCTGCTGGGCGGTCAGGGACACGCCCGCCGTCTGGCAGTGCGCCCGCATCAGCCACGACTTCGGGTCCTTGCAGCCGAGCCGGTCACGGGTCAGCCGGGCCCACATCCGCCGGGCTGCCCTGAGCTTCGCGGCCTCCTCGAAGAAGTTGTTGTGCACGTCCCAGAAGAACGACACCCGGGGCGCGAGGCGGTCGGGATCGATGCCCCGCGCGGCGGCGTGCTCGAGGTAGCACAGCGCGTTGCTCATCGTGAGGCCCACTTCCTCGACCGCCGTCGCGCCGGCGTCGCGGATGTGGTAGCCGCAGACGTTGAGCGGGTTGAAGCGCGGCATCACGTCGGCGCCGTACTCCATGGTGTCCACGACGAGTTCCACGGACGGCAGCGGCGGGAAGATGAACTCGTTCTGGGCTATGTACTCCTTGAGAATGTCGTTCTGCGTGGTGCCGTTGAGCGCGTGCCCGGGGATGCCCCGCTCGTCCGCCACCACGCGGTACATGGCGAGCAGGACCGCGGCCGACGGGTTGATCGTCAGCGAGGTCGATATCTCGTCCAGCGGTATCCCGTCGAAGAGCGCGTGCATGTCGACGACGGTGTCGATGGCGACGCCGATCCGGCCCACCTCGCGGCGGTAGACCTCGTGGTCGGAGTCGTACCCCAGGAGCGTGGGCAGGTCGAAGTCGGTGGACAGGCCCGTCTGCCCGGTCTTGAGCAGGTACTTGTACCGGTTGTTGGTGTCCTCGGCCTGCCCGAAGCCGGCGACCTGGCGGATGGTCCAGGGCCGGCCCCGGTACATCGTGGCGTGCACGCCACGGGTGTACGGATATTCGCCCGGCAGCCCGAGGTCGGCGCCAGGGCTGAAGTGGCGCAGATCGGCGGGGGTGTAGATGTCCTTCACCGGTGCGCCGGAGAGTGTGGTGAACTCCTTCTTACGGCGTGGGACGCGCTCGTAGTCGGCACTGACGCGTTCGTGCTCCCAGGCTTCGACGCGCTCGTCCCACTGCCTGGCGTCCTCGTTCATTGCGTCCATCGGACCGCCGCCTCCTTAAGTATCCGGTTCACGGCGTTGTGCATGCTGTCCTGCGGCTCCAGGTCCATGGTGGCGGCGCAGTCCGCCACCCACGCCTCGGCCACGAGCGAGGCGTCCGAGCTCCATTTGTGCAGCCGCAGCTCCTGGAGCCGGTCCCCCTCGGTCAGGTCCTGCCAGCGCTTCTGCAGGCCGACGCGGAGCTCGTCGACGCCCTGGCCCTCGGTCGCCACGGTCTGGTAGACGGCGTTCGCCCGGCCTGCGGCCAGCCGCAGATGCCGCGTGGTCTCCCGCACTCCCGGCCGGTCGGCCATGTTCACCACGAAGGCGTCGGCGACCTCCATCAGGCCGGCCTTGATGCTCTGTACCGCGTCGCCCAGCCCGGGAACGGTGACGAGCAGCACGGTGTCGGCGACCTCGACGATCGCCACCTCGGTCTGCCCAGCCCCCACGGTCTCGATGAGGACGATGTCGAACAGGCCGGAGAGCTCCAGCAGTCGCGCGATGTTCCGGGTCGCTCCGGCCACCGCCCCGTGCGAGCCCCGGCTCGCCAGGCTGCGCACGAACACCTCCGGCCGACCGCTGAGATGCGTCTCCATCCGCAGCCGGTCGCCGAGCACCGCGCCCCCGGTGAGCGGGCTGGACGGGTCGATGGCGAGGACGGCGACGCGTTGTCCGGCGTCCGCGCAGGACTCGATCAGCCGCCCGGTGAGCGTGCTCTTGCCGGCTCCCGGCGGTCCCGTGACCCCGACGATGTGGCAGGGCCGCGGCGCCCGCGGCACACTCACCTCCCAGGGCGGGCTGTTCTCCACGAGCGAGACGGCGCGGGCCAGCGGACCCCACAGGCCCTGCCGCCCCTTCGCGACCACGGCATCGATCTGCATCTCATCGAACTCGAACAAGGCGGATCTTCCCGTCGGTGATCATCTTGCGCACTGCGTCCTTGGCGGCTTTGCCGATGCCGGTGGTGGGAAGGCTGTCGATCAGCCCGGCGCCGGTGGGCCTCTTGTAGCCGGCCAGCCGGGACCGGCAGTGGTCCAGCAGCTCGTCGGCGGTGACGGTCCGCCCCGGCCGCGGCACGGCCACCACGACGGGCGTCTCTCCCCACCGCTCGCTGCGGACCCCCACGACCACGACCCGCTCGACCGCCGGATGCCGCGCGGCGACCGCCTCGATCTCGGCGGGGGCGATGTTGATACCGCCGGAGATGATGACGTCCTTGCTCCGCCCGGTCAGAAAGACCAGCCCACGCTCGTCGATCTGTCCGAGGTCCCCGGTCCGCATCGAACCGTCCGGAGCCAGCGCGGCCTTCGTCGCGGCCGCGTCCTCGTGGTATCCCCGCATCCGCCCCGGCCCGGAGGCGAGCAGCTCCCCGCCACCGAGACTCGCCGTCGACCCGTCCGCCCGCTCGACGGTCAGCGCCGTGGTGGGGAACGCCCGTCCCACTGTGGCGGGTTCGGTGCGCAACACGTGATGCGGCGCCGCCGTCAGCGTCAAGACCTCGGTCATCCCGTAGAACTGGTTCATCTCCACCCCCGGCAGCTCCTCCCACCAGCGCTGCAACAGCGGTACGGGCATGGCCTCCGAGGCGAAGGTCACCCAGCTGAGATGGGCGAGCTTGCTCAGCGGCGCGTGCTCGATGAGCCGGCTCAGGATGGTCGGCACCGCATCGAAGGTGGTGGCCCGGGTGCAGGCGTCCGCGACACGCTCGACGTCGAAGCCGGGCAGTATCTCCAGGGAGCCGCCGCTGCACAGCATCGGCAGCACCTGTTCGGGTATGCAGGCGTACAGCGGCAGGAAGACGACGCCGCGCTCGTCCGGCCCGTACGGAAAGACCGATGCGAGCTGCAGCGCGCCGTGCAGCATCGTGCCCTGGCTGTGCACAACGCTTTTCGGTCGCCCAGTTGTACCGCTGGTCGGCATGATGGCGCAGGGCGAACTGGTACCGACGGAGGGCAGCCGGCCCTTCGCGATGGCGTCCGGTGCGGCCGCCATCGGCAGCACCGGCAGGGCCTTGGCGAGTTCGTCCCGTACGACTGCGTCCACCTGGCCGACGAACACGGCGCGGGCGCCGACCCAGGCGAGCTGCTCCTTGACCGCGGCGGCGTCCAGGAGATGGCTGACGGTCACGGCCGCGCCGGCGGCACGCAGGATCCCGAAGTAGTTCGCGACGTAGTCGAGTTCGTTGGCGCCGATGAGGCCGACGGCCTGCCCGGGGCGCAGCCCCAGAGCGAGCAGCCGGCGGGCCACGGCTCCGGCGCGGTCCCAGAGCTGTTGGTACGTCCACACGGTGCGCTCGTGGACAAGCGCGGGTCTCCGGGGGTGGGCGCGGACGACCGCGCCGATCCAGGTGATGAGTGAGTTCGCGGGGCCGGCCACGTCAGGCAGTCCCGGATGCCGCATGAGCTCCAGTCGCCGCGTCAGGGGCCGGGGTCGAAGGCGTGTCGAGGGTGCGCACCACGATGGTGGCGATCGCGGTGGCGGCGAGCACGGGCTCGGGCAGGTGGATCCGCGCGCCCCTGTCGTCGACGCCGAGGACCTTGTAGATCCGGGCCTCGATCCGGCGGCTGCGCCGCCCCGACTCGACCACCCGGGCGACTCCCTCGACGAAGTCCCCGACCCGCAGCGGGGCGGTGAACTGCACCGACTCGTAGGCGGCGCACAGACCTTCGTCACCGCCCTCACGCAGGGCAAGTTCGGTTTCAAGATCGGCGAAGATCTCCATGGCCTTTGAGCCGGGAACCAGACCACCCGCATACCGGGCGTCACTGGGCGCGAGCCGGAGCCGGATCATCACTTCGTCATCAGCGGACCGCAGGTCGAACATGCAGCTACCCCTCTCCGCGCGGCGAGCGAACGCGTCACAGGAGAGAGTAGAGCATGTAGCACTATCTCGTTAGGTTCTAATGGCCGACTTTTTGGCCTAAGAGATCCTGGCAAAGGTGTTGCACATGCCGATGGGTGGTCAGGCAGGTGGCAGGGCCTGGGAAGACCGGCGAACAGGAGTCGCTGCCGCAGGAGCTGCATGACCAAGCCTTCGGCCTGCTCAGCTCGGGCATCATGACGCTCCAGAGGGGGCTCCGGTCGCGCTCGGCGCGGCAGCCGGAGCCGCGAACATGGCCGCCGGCATACCGTGGCAGGACTTCCCACCCTGGCCACCGCCGCCTGGCTGGCGACCTTCCACAGCCGCTTCCCGGCCGCCGTCAGCACAGGATGGCGATCAAGGACTACCTCGGCCGAGCGGTCACCCCGCCGGCTTGGCGTGAGGGGTATCGGCCCCCGGCTTGCCCGTCGGGCGCGCAATGCCCATGTCGACCGAGATCATCACGTTCGCCACCCAACTCATAACGATCTGAGGTTCCCCCGCTGCGCGGGTGTGGCTGATTAGCTGGTCAGGGCGGGTTGACGTGGTTTCAGGTTCACTGGTTTGGGCGCTGCCTGGTCGGCGTAGTGCTTCTCCTCGAACTCGATCGGGCTGAGGTAGCCGAGCCGTTTCTGGATGCGGCGGGGGTTATAGAAGCCGTCGATGTACTCGAAGAGCGCGAGGTTCGCCTGGGCCCTGGTCGCGAAGGTGCGGCCGCGGATGCACTCGGTTTTGACCAGTATCCACAGGTTCTCCGCCAGGGCGTTGTCGAACGAGTCGCCGACCGAGCCCATGGATGCCTGGATCCCTGCTCTGACCAGCCGCGTCGTGAGCTTGATGGAGGTGTATTGCGTGCCGTGGTCGGCATGGTGGACGAGCTCGCCGGGGGCGACCTCGCGGCTGGCCAGGGCATACTCCAGCGACGACAGGACCAGGTCGGCGTCGGCGTGGGCGAAGGTCTCCCAGGCCACGACCCTGCGGGAGAACGCGTCCCGGATGGCCGACAGCCACAGCGGTCCCTCCCTGGTGGAGATCATGGTCAGATCGGTGACCCACAATCGGTTCGGCGCGGGCGCCGTGAAGTCGCGTTGCACCAGGTCCGGGGCCAGGTCGGCGTCCGGGTCACGGCGGGTGAAGCCCTTGCCTCTGCGGGGGCTGATCCCCGCCAGGCCGGCCTGACGCATAAGCCGTTCGACACGCTTCCTGCCGACATGCACGCCCTCACGCCTGAGGACGGCGTGCACGCGCGGTGAGCCGTAGATGCCGCCGGAGTCCTGGTGGACCTGGCGGATCCTGTCTGTCAGTTCGGCGTCCTGACGGCGCCGACCACATGGCTCCGTCCCGGCACGCCGCCAGCGGTAGTAGGTGGAGGGGGGAATGTGCAGTTCCCGGAGTACGGGCTCGACCCCCAGGCGCGGGTGCTCGTCGATGAGCGCGGTCACCTGGGCCGGGTCGGGTCGGGTCGAGCTGGGCTGCGAAAAAAGCCGAGGCCGTCCGCAGGACCTCATTGGCCCGGCGCAGTTCCCGCACCTCGCGCCGCAGCTGGACGAGCTCTTCCTTCTCCTCGGTGGTCAGCAGGCCCTCCCGCTCGCCGGGCGTCGGCCTCGGCCTGCCGGATCCAGGTACGCAGGGCCTCGTGATGCACCCCGAGTTCCTCGGCCATACGGCGGATGACGGGCTTCGGCTCAGCGGCGCGATACATCCGGACCGCGCGGTCACGCAACTCCAGCGGATATTTCCTCGGGGCAGGCATCGTCTGGTCTCCTCTCGTGAGACCCATCTGACCGGCTGTCACCTCTCCCCGCATCTCGGGGGAACCTCAATCCATGGACTGGAACGGCCAGTGCTCTCGCCGGCACTTTCCGACAGGTGGCTCAGGGGCCAGCCCGCGGAACATCATTCTGGAACGACCAGTAATAGGACTCCGTTAGGTTTTG
>NZ_JANIIC010000085.1 GCF_024519315.1 Streptomyces malaysiensis subsp. samsunensis
TTGGCGAGTGCCGGTCTGTCGGCCTCGGATGTCGATGCGGTGGAGGCGCATGGCACGGGTACGACGCTGGGTGATCCGATCGAGGCGCAGGCGCTGCTGGCCACGTACGGGCAGGAACGCCCCGCCGAACAACCTCTGTTGCTCGGCTCGATCAAGTCCAACATCGGGCATACGCAGGCGGCGGCGGGTGTCGCTGGTGTGATCAAGATGGTGCAGGCGATGCGCCATGGATTGCTGCCCGCTTCCCTCCACATCGATGAGCCGAGCCCGCATGTGGATTGGGAGAGCGGTGCGGTGCGGCTGCTGACCGAGGCCGTGGAGTGGCCGGAGGGCGAGCGGCCGCGCCGTGCCGGTGTGTCCTCGTTCGGCGCCTCCGGCACCAACGCCCATGTGGTCCTCGAACAGGCTCCCTCTTCGCCTGCGGAAGATGCGCCGACGGTCGCCTCCGACGTGGGCACGGTTTCGTGGGTGCTCTCGGCGCGGAGCGCGGAGGCGCTGCGCGGCCAGGCGGCGGCATTGGCTGAACGGGTGGGTGACGCGTCCGAGCTTTCGCCGGTGGATGTGGGGTGGTCGTTGGTCAGCACGCGGTCGGTGTTCGAGCATCGGGCGGTGGCGTTGGGCGATGATCCGGCTGAGCTGTTGGCCGCCGTAGAGGCGTTGGCGGAGGGTGTGTCGCATCCGGGCGTGGTGCGGTCCGGTATGGCGGCGCCGACCGGGGACCCGGGTCCGGTGCTGGTCTTCCCCGGCCAGGGTTCGCAGTGGGCCGGTATGGGTGCCGAGCTGCTGGAAGTGTCGCCGGTGTTCGCGGCCCGGGTGGCGGAGTGCGCGCGGGCGCTTTCGCCCTATGTGGACTGGTCGCTCACGGATGTGCTTCGGGGCGCGGAGGGCGCGGCCGATCTGGGGCGGGTGGATGTGGTCCAGCCCGTCCTGTGGGCGGTGATGGTGTCGCTGGCGGCGGTGTGGGCCGGACACGGCGTACGTCCTGCGGCGGTGGTGGGCCATAGCCAGGGTGAGATCGCGGCGGCCGTTGTCGCGGGGGCCCTGTCCCTGGAGGACGGCGCCAAGGTCGTAGCGCTGCGGAGTAAGGCGTTGCGGCGGTTGGCCGGTGGCGGGGCGATGGCCTCCCTCGGCGTCGGCCAGGAACGGGCGAGCCAACTGCTCTGCGACCTGGGAGATCAGGCCGCTGGAGTAGGCGTCGCGGCTGTCAACGGGCCCTCCTCGACGGTGGTTTCGGGTCCGCCGGAGCAGGTGGCCGCTGTGGTGGCCGCATGCCAGGAGGTGGGGGAGCGGGCGCGGCCGATCGAGGTGGACTATGCCTCGCACGGGCCTCAAGTCGAAGAGATCCGCAATGAGTTGATGCAGGTGCTGGAGGGGATCCGCCCACTCGACACGTCTGGTTCGGGCACGGCGTTCTACTCGACCGTGACCGGTGGTCGTGCCGTCACCACGAACCTGGACACCGGCTACTGGGTGACCAACCTCCGTGAGCAGGTGCGGTTCACCGATGCCGTAGAGGCACTGCTGGTGGACGGCCACCGGGTGTTCATCGAGGCCAGCACCCATCCCGTGCTGACCCTCGGTTTGCAGGAGACCTTCGACGAGGCCGATATCCCGGCCGTCACCGTGCCCACCCTGCGGCGCGATCACGGTGGCCAGGCGCAGTTGCTCCACTCGCTCGCCCAGGCGTTCACCGCCGGGGTCGACGTCGACTGGACCACCCTGTATCCGAGCTCCCCGGCACCCCGCGTGGTCGCCCTACCCACCTACGCGTTCCAGCGTGAGCGCTACTGGCTCGACGGCCACGGCGGACGCGCCGGAGATCCGGCCGACCTCGGGCTGGTCTCCGCCGGACATCCGCTGTTGGGCGCCGCCATGGAGCTCGCCGATGGCCGTGGCCATGTGCTGACGGGCCGGATTTCGGCGCGTACGCATGCGTGGCTCGGTGAGCATGTGGTGGCGGACGCGGTGCTGGTCCCGGGGGCGGCGCTGGCCGAGTGGATGCTGCGGGCGGCCGACGAGGTCGGCTGTGGCGGTGTGGAGGAGCTGGCGCTTCAAGTGCCCTTGGCGCTGCCGGAGTCGGGCGGGCTGCGGGTGCAGGTCGTCGTGGGCGAGGCCGCCGAGGACGGGCGGCGCGATGTGCGGGTGTACTCCCGGCCCGCCGGTGAGGGAGTGCCCGCCACCGGATGGGTGTGCCATGCGGAGGGTGTGCTGAGCCCGCCCTCGGACCGTTCCGACGATGCGTCGGGACTGGGCGGGGCGTGGCCTCCCGCCGGTGCGGTATCGCTCGGCGTCGAGGGGTTCTACGACCGGGGCGCCGCCTCGGGGTATGCGTACGGGCCGTCGTTCCAGGGGCTGCGGGCCGTGTGGCGCGACGGGGCGGATGTGTACGCGGAGGTGGTTCTGCCCGAGGCCGCCGGGGAGCAGGCCGGATTCGGCATCCACCCGGCGCTGCTGGACGCCGCGCTGCACCCCGCACTCCTCATCGACCAACTCGATACGGATGGCACCGAGACCATCGGTACCGAACCCACCGATGGCCGGGTCTGGCTGCCCTTCGCCTGGAACGGCGTGACGTTGTGGGCGGCCGGGGCGACCACGGTCCGGGTGCGGCTCTCTCCCCATCAGGAGACCGCCGATGGCGAGCGCGCACTGCGGCTGACGGTGGCCGACGCCGTCGGCGCTCCGGTGCTGACCGTCGACTCCGTGGCGATGCGGCCGGCGAGCGTCGATCAGCTGCGGGCGGCGGTGGCTCCGGGCAGCCACGCCACCGACAGTCTGTTCACCGTCGAGTGGACACCCCTGCCGCTCGCGGCCGGGACCGGAGAGGCGGCGGCCGAGCCCGGGGGAGTGGCGGCCGAAGCCGGAGGAGTGGCGGCCGGGGTCGGAAAGGCGGCCCCCTGGGACGATGGCTGGGCGGTCCTGGGCGTCGGCGGCCACCCGGATCCGGCCGCGCTGGTCGCGGCCCTCGATGACGACGAGCCCGTACCGCCCGTCGTTCTCGCCGATATGACCGAGCCGACCAGGCCCATCGGTGAGGGCGCCGGGGAAGCGTCGGCCGAGGCGCTGTCGGCGACCGAGCGGGCGCTGGAGCTGGTGCGGGGCTGGCTCGCCGAACCGCGGTTGGCGGAGGCACGGTTGGTGCTGGTCACACGGGGCGCGGTCACGGTCGACGGCCCCGAGAGCACCACCCGGGTGGACCTGGCCGCGGCCGCCGTGTGGGGCCTCGTACGCAGCGCACAGTCGGAGAACCCCGGCCGGTTCGTCCTCCTCGACAGCGACATCGACAGCGACGACGACTTCGACAGCGACGACGACTTCGACGCAGACGCCGACGCCGACGCCGACCTCCACCCAAACGCCACCCTGCGCATCGCCGTGGCACGCGCCATGGAGACGGACGAGCCCCAGTTGGCCCTGCGTGCCGGGCGGGCGCTGGTGCCCCGCCTGGTCCATGCCGGTACCGGGGGCGCGGGGCTCGTGGGCCCCGTGGCGCAGCCGGACGCGTGGCGGCTGGACACGGCGGGCACGGCGACCCTGGAGAACGTCGTACCGGTGCCCTGCCCCGAGGTGCTGGAGCCCCTGGGCGCGGGCCAGGTGCGGATCGCCGTACGCGCCGCCGGTGTCAACTTCCGTGATGTGCTGGTCGGTTTGGGCATGGTGCCCGGACAGACCGGACTCGGCGGTGAGGGCGCCGGAGTGGTGGTGGACATCGGCCCCGAGGTGACCCATGTGTCCGTGGGCGACCGGGTCATGGGCGTCCTCGACCAGTCGTTCGGGCCACTGGCGGTCACCGACGCGCGACTGCTGGCACCGATCCCGGACGGCTGGAGTTTCCGGCGGGCGGCGGCCGTACCGGTGGCCTCTCTGACCGCCTGGTACGGACTGACGGACCTCGCCGGGCTCCGGCCCGGGGAGTCGGTGCTGATCCATGCGGCGACCGGTGGTGTGGGGACGGCCGCGGTGCGGATCGCGCGTCACCTGGGTGCGGAGGTCTATGCGACGGCGAGCCCTGGCAAGCATGGGGTGCTGGAGGCGATGGGTGTCGATGCGGCACACCGGGCTTCCTCGCGTGATCTGGCCTTTGAGGAGGCGATCCGGGAGGCCACCGGTGGCCGTGGTGTGGATGTGGTGCTCAACAGCCTCGCCGGGCCCTTCGTGGACGCTTCGCTGCGTCTCCTGAACGAGGGCGGTCGGCTGCTGGAGATGGGCAAGACCGATATCCGTGACCCGGAGCTGATCGCGGCCGAGCACCCCGGGGTGACCTACCGGGTCTACGACCTGATCAGCGACGCCGGTCCGGACCGTATCGGTGAAATGCTGTGCGAGCTGGGTGAGTTGTTCGCCTCCGGTGTACTGGAGCCGCCTTCGGTGCGGGCGTGGCCGTTGAGCCGGGCGCGTGAGGGGTTGCGGTATCTGAGCCAGGCCAAGCACACCGGGAAGCTGGTGCTGGACGTCCCCGCTCCGGTGGACCCCGAGGGCACCGTGCTCATCACCGGTGGCACCGGGACCCTCGGCGGACATGTCGCCGAGCACCTCGTCCGCCACTGGAACATCCGCCATCTGCTGCTGGTGAGCCGCGGCGGCATGGACGCGCCCGGGGCCGAGGAACTGGTGGCCCGCCTGGGTGAGCTGGGCGCCGAGGCGCGGATCGCCGCGGTGGACGTGACCGACGCCGCCGCGGTGAACGACCTCGTCGCGGGCGTCGATCCGGCGCACCCCCTCACCGGTGTCGTCCACGCGGCGGGTGTGCTGGACGACGCGATGGTCACCTCACAGACCCCGGAGCGACTGGCGCGGGTGTGGGGGCCCAAGGCCGTGGCCGCGGCCCATCTCCACGCCGCCACCGCGCATCTGCGGCTCGGCATGTTTGTGATGTTCTCCTCGGCGGCGGGGGTGATGGGCAGCCCGGGGCAGGCCAACTACGCCGCGGCCAACGCCTATTGTGACGCGCTGGCCATCCACCGCCAGGCCATGGGCCTCCCGGCGGTCTCGGTGGCCTGGGGGCTGTGGGCCGATGCCAGCGGGATGACCGGGCATTTGGACGAGGCGGACCTGGCCAGGATGTCCCGGTCCGGTATCGCCGCCATGTCCGGTGAGCGGGCGCTGGGGCTGATGGACGCGGCCTGCTGGCATGGTGACCCGCGGCCCGCTGCCGTCCAGCTCGACCTCCGGGCCCTGTCCGCTCAGCCCGCGGACACCCTGCCCGCCCTGCTGCGCACGCTCCTTGACAGCGGTACGACCACACGTCGTACCGCCGCCACCGGCGCGCCCGCCGCAGGTCTGGTGGCCCAGCTCGCGGCGGTGCCCGCGGAGGAACAGCACCGGGTCCTGCTCACGCTGGTGCGCACGCAGGCCGCGGCGGTGCTGGGCCACACCGACGCCGGGGCGGTGTCCGCCGACACCCCCTTCAAGGACCTGGGTTTCGACTCGTTGACCGGCGTCGAACTGCGCAACCGGCTCGCCGCCGCCACCGGGCTGCGGCTGCCGGCCACCGTCGTCTTCCGGCACCCCACCCCCTCGGCCATCGCCGCCGAACTGCGCGAGAAGCTGTGCCCCGCGCGGCCGGACACCCCGGCGCCCGGCTTCGGCGAGCTGGAGAAACTCGAAACGGCGGTGGCACGGCTCGCTCCCCACGACGAGGCCCGCGGCCGGCTGGCGAAGCGCCTGGAGGCGCTGCTGTGGCGGCTCGGCGACGACGCACCGGCCGAGGCCACCGGCGAGGACCACGCCACCGCGGACGGGGGCGTCCTCGACTCCGCGTCGGACGACGAGTTGTTCGAGTTCATCGACAGGGAATTGCCCTCTTGATCGCGAGTGAGGACTGATGTCGGGTACGGAAGAGAAACTCCGCCAGTATCTGAAGCGGGTCACGGTGGATCTCGGGCAGGCCCGTCAGCGGCTGCGCGAGATGGAGGAGCGCTCCCAGGAGCCAGTGGCCATCGTGAGCATGGCCTGCCGCTATCCGGGTGGTGTCGGCTGCCCCGAGGAGCTGTGGGAGCTGGTGGCGTCCGGTGGCGACGGCATCACCGCGTTCCCCACCGATCGCGGCTGGGATCTGGACGGCCTCTACCATCCGGACCCCGACCACTCCGGCACCAGCTACGTCCGGCACGGCGGATTCCTGGGCGGTACGGACCGCACGGACGGCACCGACCGTTTCGACGCGGAGTTCTTCGGGATCAGCCCGCGCGAGGCCCTGGCGATGGATCCACAGCAGCGGCTGCTGCTGGAGGTGTCCTGGGAGCTGTTCGAGCGCGCGGGTGTCGATCCGATGACGATGAAGGGCAGTCGGACCGGGGTGTACGCGGGCGTGTCCAGCCAGGACTATCTGTCCAGGATGCCCCGGGTCCCCGAGGGCTTCGAGGGCTATGCCACGACCGGCAGCCTCACCAGTGTGGTCTCCGGACGGGTGGCGTACACCTTCGGTCTGGAGGGCCCGGCGGTGACGGTGGACACGGCGTGTTCGTCGTCGCTGGTGGCGATGCATCTGGCGGCGCAGGCGCTGCGGCAGGGCGAATGCGATCTGGCGCTCGCGGGCGGAGTCACCGCGCTCACCACCCCGACCGCCTTCGCCGAGTTCTCCCGGCAGCGCGGGCTGGCCCCGGACGGCCGCTGCAAGTCCTTCGCGGCGGGCGCGGACGGCACGGGCTTCTCCGAGGGCGTCGGCCTGGTGCTGCTGGAGCGGCTCTCCGACGCGCGGCGCAACGGACATCGGGTGCTGGCCCTGATCCGGGGCTCGGCCATCAACCAGGACGGCGCCAGCAACGGACTGACCGCGCCCAACGACGTATCGCAGGAACGGGTGATCCGCCAGGCGCTGGCCGGCGCACGCCTCGCCCCCGACCAGGTCGACGCGGTGGAGGCCCATGGCACCGGAACTTCCCTCGGCGACCCCATCGAGGCACACGCCCTGCTGGCCACCTACGGACAGGACCGGCCCGGTGAACGGCCCCTGTGGCTGGGCTCGCTCAAGTCCAACATCGGCCATGCCCAGGCGGCCGCCGGTGTGGCCGGTGTGATCAAGATGGTGATGGCGCTCCGGCACGAGACGCTGCCGGTCACCCTGCACATCGATGAGCCGACCCCGCATGTGGAGTGGGAGGGCGGCGGGGTACGGCTGCTGACCGAGCCGGTGGCGTGGCCGACGGGCGAGCGCCCCCGCAGGGCCGGGGTGTCCTCCTTCGGGATCAGCGGCACCAACGCCCATCTGATCCTGGAACAGGCCCCCGAGCCCGGCCCCCCTGCCGTATCGGAGGAGTCCGAGCCGGAGCAGCCAGCCGCCGCCACGCCCGAGGAGTCGCGGACGGCGGTGGTGCCCTGGGTGCTGTCCGCCCGTGGCGCCCAGGCCCTGCGGGGGCAGGCGGCCGCGCTTGTCCGGTGGATGGCCGACGAGCCAGGGCCGTCGATCGCCGATGTGAGCTGGTCGCTGGCCACCACCCGGTCGGTGTTCGACCACCGGGCCGTGGCCGTGGGCGAGACCCGTGAGGAACTGGTGGCGGCCGTGGAGGCGCTGGCCACCGGCGGAACGCACCCGGGCCTGGTCCACCCCGGTGGTGCCGCGGTGGCCGGGGAGCTCGGCCCGGTGCTGGTGTTCCCCGGCCAGGGCTCACAGTGGCCGGGCATGGGCGCCGAACTGCTCAGCAACTCGGCCGTGTTCGCGGCTCGCGTGGCGGAGTGCGAACGGGCGCTGGCACCGTACGTCGACTGGTCCCTCACCGATGTGCTGGGAGGTGCCGACGGGGCGGCCGACCTGGGCCGGGTCGATGTGGTGCAGCCCGTCCTGTGGGCCGTGATGGTGTCGCTCGCCGCGGTGTGGGCAGGTCACGGCGTACGTCCCGCGGCGGTGATCGGGCACAGCCAGGGCGAGATCGCGGCGGCCGTGGTGGCCGGGGCCCTGTCGCTGGAGGACGGTGCCAAGGTCGTGGCGCTGCGCAGCAAGGCGCTGCGGCGGCTGGCCGGTGGCGGGGCGATGGCCTCCTTGGGGGTGAGCCGGGAGCGGGCCCGTAAGCTGCTGGCCGGGCTGGGTGACCGGACGGCGGCCGTCGGCGTGGCGGCCGTCAACGGCCCTTCGTCCACGGTGATTTCGGGGCCGCCCGAGCAGGTGGCGAACGCCGTGGCAGCGTGTCGGGAGGCAGGCGACCGGGCCCGGCCGATCGAGGTGGACTACGCCTCGCACAGCCCCCAGGTGGACGAGATCGCCGACGAGCTGGCGCAGGCTCTGGCGGGTGTCCGGCCGGTCGCGTCCACGGTGGCGTTCTACTCCACGGTCACCGCCGGCCGGATCGACACCACCGGGCTGGACACCGGTTACTGGGTGACCAACCTCCGTGAGCCGGTGCGGTTCGCCGACACCGTTCAGGCGCTGCTGGCCGACGGCCACCGCGTGTTCATCGAGAGCAGCACCCACCCCGTGCTGACCGTGGGAACGCAGGAGAGCTTCGAGGAAGCCGGGGTCGAGGCGGTCACCGTACCCACGCTCCGCCGCGACCACGGCGGCCAGGCGCGGCTGCTCCAGTCCCTCGCGCTGGCCTTCACGGCGGGTGTCGCGGTCGACTGGACCACGCTCCACCCCACCGGCCCGGCCGCCCCGCGCACCGTCGAACTGCCCACCTACGCCTTCCAGCGCGAGCGGTACTGGCTGGCCGACTTGGTGTCCTTCGACACCGCGTCCCCGGCGGACGAGGAGGAGTCCCGGTTCTGGGCCGCGGTGGAGGGCGAGGACCTGGGCGCGCTCTCCGAGACGCTGAGCCTCCCGGACGGCACCGGCCACCGGACCTCGCTGGGCACCGTGCTGCCCGCGCTCTCCACATGGCGCCGCGGCCGGCGTGAGCGCTCCGCCGTGGACTCCTGGCGCCACCGCGTCGAGTGGCGGCCCGTCACCGACACCGCCCCCACCGCCGCGGGCTCCTGGCTCGTGGTCCACCCGAAGAGTGCCTCCGACGGCTGGACGGACGCCTGCGTACGGGCGCTGGGCGCGGACGGCGGCCAGGTGCGTCTGCTGGAACTGGACGGGGACACCGACCGGGAGGGCCTCGCCGCGCTGCTGCGCTCCCGGTACGCCGAGGAGCCACCGACCGGCGTACTGTCGCTGCTGGCCCTGGACGAGGACACACCACCTCTCCCCGGTGTGGCCCCCGGCCTCACCGGCACGCTCATCCTGCTCCAGGCGCTGATGGACGCGGCCGTCCCCGCGCCACTGTGGTGCGCCACCCGCGGCGCGGTCTCCATCGACGACTCCGACCCCCTGGACGCTCCCCACCAGGCCCAGCTGTGGGGGCTCGGCAGAGTGGCCGCCCTGGAACACCCCGACCGTTGGGGTGGGTTGGTGGACCTGCCCGCAGGTCCGGACAGCCTGGACGCCCGTCGGCTGTGTGCCCTGCTCACCGGGGCCTGTGGCGAGGACGAGGCCGCGCTGCGCCCGGCGGGAGTGTACGGACGTCGGCTGATTCCCGACCCGATCGGCGGCCGCGCCCCGCGGCGCACCTGGAAACCCCGGGGCACCGTGCTCATCACCGGAGCCGCCGACGGACCCGCCGCCCATGTCGCCCGCCGCCTTGCCGCCGACGGCGCGAAACACATCGTGATGCTGGGCCCCGGAGACGGCGACGCACCCGCCGCCGTGGAGCTGAAGGCCGAACTCGACGCGCTCGGCACCGGACTCACCGTGGCGGACCACGCGCCCGCCGACCGGGAAGCCACCGCACACCTCCTCGAGCGGGTGGCGCAGGCGAGCGGACGGATCGGGACGATCGTCCACACCTCGGCCTCCGGTGAGCTGGCCCCGCTGATGGAACTCACCCCGCGGCGGCTGGCCGAGGAGATCCGCACCCATCTGGACGACACCGGGCGGCCATTGGATGAACTGTGCGACATGGGTCCCGAGGACACCGTGGTCTACTTCTCCACCGTCGCCGCGTCCTGGGGCAGCAAGGACCACGGCTCCTACGCGGCCGCCACCGCCTGCCTCGACGCACTGGCGCGGCGCGACCGGGCCGAGGGCCGGCCCACCATCTCGATCGCGTGGGGCCTGTGGGACCTGCCCTACGGCGGAGACACAACGGACGCGACGCACGGTGGTGACACTCCAGACGCGCCGTACGGTGGTGACACCCCGGACACCCCGGACACCGCAGAAACCCCGTCGGCCCCGCACACCGAGCGGTCCCGGCGGCAGGGCCTGTCCCCGCTGGACCCACGGCTGGCGCTCACCGCACTGCGCCAGGTGCTCGACCACGACGATCCGAGCGTCACGATCGCCGATGTGCGATGGGAGCGCTTCGCGCCGCTGTTCACCCTCGCCCGTCCCAGCAGGCTCTTCGACGGTGTCCCGGCCGCCCGCCAGGCCAGCGAGACCGCGCGGGGCCCCCTGGAGGACACCGGCGGCGACGAGGCGTCGGCGCTACGGCGGGAGCTGGGCGCCTTGCCGGAGGACGAGCGGGTCGAGCGGCTGCTGGCGCTGGTACGGGCCCATGTGGCCGCCGTACTGCGCTATCCCGCGCCGGAGTCGGTCGAGCCGGACCGCCCGTTCAAGGAGCTGGGGTTCGACTCCATCGCGGCCGTCGAACTCAGAAACCGGCTGCGCGCCGCCACGGGGCTGAGCCTCCCGACCACGGTGGTCTTCGACTATCCGACACCTCGGACGCTGGCGGGCCATCTGCTGACCGAGGTGGGCCCGGGGGAGGCCGGGGCGGCAGCACATCCGGTGTCCGACCACCTCGACGAGCTCGAGGCCGCACTCGCCGGGCTGTCGGCCGGCGACCCGCGGCGGGCCGGTCTGGTGAACCGGTTGCAGGCCCTGGTGTGGAAGTACGCCGCCACCGCGCGGGAGTCCGATGAGCCGGAGGCGGATGAGCAGGATCTGACGGCGGCCACCGCCGATGAGGTGTTCGCCCTCATCGACCGCGAACTCGGCGTCTGACCGGTGGTCGCGGGCCCACCGCCCGCGACCACCGCGCACGGCGATTCCCCCGTACCGAGACCGTACGGGGGAATCGCCGTGCGCGGTCAGCGAGCGCTGTGGGCGGGCCGGACGCCGTGGGCCAGGTCGAGCAGATCGTCCGCCACCCGCCGTGGGTGCTGGGCGTGCAGATCGTGCTCGGAGTCGAGATACTCACGCATCGTCGCGTGGCGCAGGTCGGCCGTGGTCTCCCTGATGCGGGAGCGGATGCGGTCCGCCCACTTCTCGTCCGCGCCCTTGGGAATGGCGGGCATCAGCAGGGTGGGCACGTCGACGGCCGCGTACCACGGCCTCGGCGGCTCGTTCCAGATGCTGTGCAGGATCGACATGTGCTGTTCGGTGGACATGCGCCGGGACAGCGAACCGTCCGGGTTGACCACCATCGTGGCCACCGCGGCCTCGATCGCCGCCGGGGACCAGTCCGGATGGATGGCCCGGAAATAGTCGCTCACGCTCTGCTCGGTGGCGCCCTCCAGGGACGCCGGCCGCAACGCCCCGACGAACGCGTCCCAGGAGGAGAACGCCTTGGCCGGCTCCAGCCAGCCGCCGTCCACGAGGGCCAGCGCGGCCACCAGTTCGGGGTGCTCGGCGGTCAGCCGCACCGAGACATTGCCGCCCCAGGAGTGACCGGCCACCACCACCCGGTCAAGACCGAGGGCGGCGGCCGCCGCCACCAGATCCGCGACCGCGGTCAGGGTGTCGTATCCGGTCTCCGGGGTGTCGGAGTCCCCGTGGCCGCGCAGATCCGCCGCGTACACCGCATGGCCCGCGGCGGCCAGATGGTCGGCGACCTCGTCCCACAGCCGGGCGCTCGACGCCATGCCATGGACCAGGAGAAAGGGAAGCGACGCCGTTCCCGGCCGGTGCCGGAAATGCAATTTCACATCGTCGGTGACGGGCACGGAAAGATCCATGGCGGAATTCTAGCCGGGCCGCCCCATCGGATTCGACCGCTGGGGATGTGATGTATGCGCGGATTAGCGGCGCTTAAGCGGGCCGCGAGATGCTGGACCGCCGGGCGATTCATACTCTCATGCCGACCCATCTCTTTTGCCGACCGTAGACCCCGAGTTGAAGTGAGGCGCCGTGTATCCCCCGGAATCCAGGTTCGCCCATGTCGAGAACATCGACCTCACCGACTTGTCCTTCTGGGCACAGCCCTACGGAGATCGTGACGCCGCTTTCGCCGCGCTGCGCCGACGGCCTGAGCCCGTGCTCTTCCACGAGCCGGTCATGCCCGGGTTCGGGCAGGGGGCCGGCTATTACGCGATGGTCAGACACGCCGATATCGCCGAGGTGAGCAGGCGTCCGCAGGACTTCGGCTCCCTGCCCACCGCGATCAGCATCATCGATCTGCCGGAGGAGTTCAACAGCTTCTTCGGGTCGATGATCAATATGGACAATCCCCAGCACGCCCGGCTGCGCCGGCTGGTGTCCCGCGCGTTCGGCCGGGGAATGGCCGCCGAGTTCGAGGCGGCCTCCCACAAGGCGGCCCGGAAGATTGTCGACGACCTCATCGCGAAAGGGCCCGGTGACTTCGTCCGGGAGGTCGCCGCCATCATGCCGATCGCGGTGCTCAGCGGCATGATGGGAATTCCTGACGACGACTATGAGTTCATTTACGACCGGTCCAATATCATCGTCGGCACCTTCGACCCCGAATATGTTCCGCGGGCCGATCAGGCCGCCGCCGCCCTGCTGAAGACCTCACATGAGCTCGCCGACTACATCGCAGGGCTCGCCGCCGACCGCACCCGTAACCCCACCGGGGATCTGATCACCCGGCTGGTGCAGGCGCAGATCGACGGCGAGCGGCTCAGCCCCGAAGAGCTCTCGTCCTTCTTCATCCTGCTCGTCGTCGCCGGAATGGAGACGACCCGCAACGCCATCTCGCGCGGTCTGGTGCTGCTCACCGAGCATCCGGAGCAACGGAAGCTGCTGCTCTCCGACTTCGAGGCATACGCACCGGGCGCGGTCGAGGAGATCCTCCGGGTCGCGACCCCCATCAACTGGATGCGCCGGACCGTCAAGCGGGACTGCGAGGTGAACGGCCACCGCTTCCGGGAGGGCGAGAAACTGCTGCTCTTCTACTGGTCCGCCAACCGGGACGAGAACGTCTTCACCGACCCCTATCAGTTCGACATCACCCGGGACCCCAATCCGCATATGACCTTCGGATCGGTCGGCCCGCACTTCTGCCTGGGCGCCCATCTCGCCCGGATGGAGGTCACGGTGCTCTTCCGCGAGCTGTTCAGCCGGCTGCCCGAGATCCGCACGGTGGGGGAGCCCCGGCGGCTGGTGGCCAGCTTCGTCGAGGCCATCAAGCATGTGGAGTGCGCGTTCTGACGCACGAACCGATCACTGGCACCGAAAACGCCGCGCGGGAGGGGTGCTCCCCTCCCGCGCGGCGTTGTGCCTTACGGACCGTGCTACGCCGTGGCGCCGTCACCGGAGTTGACCGCGTCGTACGCCTCGGCGAGGTAGTGGCCGAGCTGGGCGGGGGTGGGGTACTCCAGGATGGCGACGAGCGGGATCTCCACGTCGGTGAGCGTCATCAGATTGCGGGTGAGCTCGAGGGCCGTCAGCGAAGTGAGCCCGTTCTCCAGGAAGTTGCTGTCGTCCTCCACCACGGTGGGCGCCAGGATGTCGGCGAGCTGCGTCCGTACGGTCTCCCGCATGATGTCCTCGCGCTCCTCGGCGGTGGCGATGGCGAGCGCCTGGTGCAGCGCCGCTCCGTCGAGTGCGGTCTCGCTCTTCTCCGTCTGCATCGCGGATCCGTCTCCTTGAGGGTTGGCGGCGTCGCCAGGGGTGTGGTTGTTGACTGCGGCGTGTGCGTTCATGGGTACTCCCGCCTGGTTGGGGCCGGTCGGCTTCGGTCACCGACCGCGGTGCGTATGCGGCGTGGCCGTGGGGCCGGAAAGGTCCTCGAAGAGCCGATGTGTTCCCAGCTCGGAGGCGTGTGCGGCCATCCAGGTCCAGTCGATGTCCGCGATCACCACGGACGCCGTGTCCGCCATGACGGCCTGCCGCAGCAGGGCGGCGGCCGGGCGCTGGGGCAGCGCGGGCATCCCGTTGGTCCGGAGCTGCTTGGCGGCGCCGACGGCCGTGTCGGGGTCGTCGATCGAGCCCCAGCACACCGAGGTCGCCGGAACGCCCCGGGCCCGGCACTCCTGGGCGAGCGCGCTCAGATAGGCGTGGGCCGGCGCCTGGTTGCCCAGTCCCGGGCTGGGCACGACGCCCACGACCGAGCACCCGAGCACCAGGGCCGACAGCTCGTGGTCGCTCCCCAGCGCACACAGGTTCACCGCGCCCGCCACCGTCGCCGCCCATTCGCGCTCGATGCGCGCCATCTCCAGCTGCCCCGCCTCGGCCGCAAGGGGCGCCGTGAGGTGCAGGACGGCCGTCAGCGGGAACTCCGCGGGAATGCCCGCGACGGCCGCGGCAAGCGCCTCCGCGTCCGCCACATCGACGGTGGCCACGGACACCCGTACGCCCGAGGCGCTCAGCTCGGCCACCAGGTCGGCGGCCGGTGGCACGGTGTCGATGAGCAGAAGGTGTTCGGCGCCGTCCCCGGCCGCCCAGCGGGCGGTGTGCGCGGCCAGCGCGGTGGCGGCGCCCGTGATGAGGACCGTTCCCCGGAGCCGCCGGGCGGGGGCGGTGGGGGCCATGGGAACATCGCGTACCAGACGCCGGGCGGAGCAGCCGTGGCCGCGCACGGCCACCTCCACCTCGCCGTACGCACCGGTCAGGACCGCCGCGAGCCGCCGCCCCGCGCGGTCGTCCAACCGCTCCGGCAGGTCGACCAGCCCGCCCCACCGGTGCGGCTGCTCCATCGCCAGCGCACCGCCCAGACCCCAGAACCGGGCCTGCTCCGGACGGGACATCGGATCGCCCAGATCGACGGTGACGCCACCGCGGGTGGCCGGCCACACCGGGGCCTCGACCCCGGCCCGCCGCAGCGTCTCGAATAACTCGACGGTCGGGGCGAGCGCCGGGCCCCGTCCGTCGTCGTCCGGTGTCCCGCCGCCGTCCAGCGCCAGCAGCGAGAGCACCCCCGCGACCGGCCGCCCGGCGACGGCCTCGGATATCCGCCGGGCCCGCGCCTCGCCGTCCGGCACTGTGGTGTCCAGGGGGCACACGACGGTCTCGGCGCCATGGCCGCGCAGCGCCGTCGTCACGGCGGTCACCGTGGTGTCATCCCCGCCCTCGCCGGACGTCACCACCAGCCAGGTGCCGGTCAGTCGTGGCGCCGGGGGGTCGGGGAGGGGCTTCCATACGATGCGGTACCGCCACTCCCGCTGCCGCCGCCAGGTGGCCAGGGCGGGCAGGAGTTCCGCGAGCGCCTCCCGCCGTTCGGCGGGAACTTCGAGCGCCCGGGTCAGAGCCGCCGTGTCCGTACCCGCCACGGCATCCCAGAACTCGGCGTCCGCCCAGGTCTCCACCGTGGGCACGGCATCCGCCGGAGCCTCGTTCTCCAGCCAGTAGCGCTGTCGCTGAAAGGCGTAGGTGGGCAGTGCGACGGTACGGGGAGCCGGATCGCCGTCGAACAGGGCCGCCCAGTCCACGGTGGCGCCCATGGTGTGCATACGGGCCAGGCCACGCAGCAACTCGCGCACCTCGGACCCCTCGCCCCGGAAGGGCGAGAGCACCAGGGCCGCAGGAGGGGAAAGCAGCATCGCCTGGGGCCCCAACTCCCACACCGCACCGGCCTCGTCGAGCGAGGGCAGGGCAGGGCGTTCGTACTCCACCGTGTCCGGGTCGGTGTCGGCGGCGACCAGCCGGCAGGCGTGTGCGAGGTCGAGAGCACCGGCGATATGCGCCGCCGCGATCTCACCGACCCCACGGCCCACCGCCGCGTCGGGACGCACTCCCACCGAGGCCAGCAGCCGGGCGAGCGCGATATAGAGGGCGAACAGCCCCGCCCGGGAGGACGCGTCGGGCTCGCCCTTCATCCCGAGCAGTTCACCGACCTCGTCCATGGCCGTGGCGAAGACCGGGAACCGGTCGTACAGTTCGGCGCCCGTCCCCGGCGGATGACCGCCCTCGCCACCGAAGACGAACACCGCCCCGCCCGCGGGGGCCGCCGCCGCGCTGGTACGGGACACCTCGGGCCCCACCACCGCGGGATGCGGTTCACCGGCCGCCAGTGCCGCCAGCCCCGCCCTCAGCTCGTCCGGCCCCCGGCCGACCACGACGGCCCGGTGGTCGAAAGCCGACCGTGTGGTCACCAGCGACCAACCCACATCGGCGGGGGAGAGCCCCGGACCGGCCGCCGCCGTATGCGCGGCCAGCGCACGGGCCTGGCCGCGCAGCGCCGCCGCGCTCCGCGCGGACAGCACCCACGGCACCACGCCCGGGTCGCGGGCGCCGCTGTCGTCGGCGCCGTCCGGCACTTCGGTGAACTCCTCCAGAATCACATGGGCGTTGGTGCCGCTGGCGCTGAACGAGGAGACACCGGCACGCCGTGGCCGGTCCACCCGCGGCCAGTCCATCCGCTCGGTCAGCAGCCGCACCGCGCCCTTGCGCCAGCGCACCAGCCGGGTCGGCCGGTCGATATGGAGCGAACGCGGCAGCACACCCCGGCGCATCGCCATCACCATCTTGATCACACCGGCCATTCCTGCGGCGGCCTGTGTGTGACCGATGTTCGACTTGATCGACCCCAGCAGCAGCGGCCGGTCCTCGGGACGGTCCTGGCCGTACGTGGCGAGCAGCGCCTGGAGCTCGATGGAGTCGCCGAACGCGGTACCGGTGCCATGCGCCTCCACCGCGTCCACGTCCCCCGTGGACAGCCGGGCGTTCGCCAGGGCGTCACGGACCAGCTGTTGCTGGGCGGGGCCGTTCGGCGCGGCCATGCCCGTACTGGCACCGTCCTGGTTGATCGCCGAGCCACGGATCACGGCCGATACGGGGTGGCCGTTGCGCCGCGCGTCGGAGAGCCGCTCCAGCAGCACCAGCCCGGCGCCCTCGCCGTACACCATGCCGTCGGCGGCGTCCGCGAACGACCGGCACCGCACATCGGGGGACAACTGACGCTGGCTGGAGGCCACTTGGAACACGCTCGCGGTGTACATGATGGCGGCGCCACCGGCCAGCGCCAGCGTGCACTCGCCCCGCCGCAGCGCCCCGGCCGCCAGATGCATCGCCACCAGCGACGACGAACACGCGGTGTCCAAGGAGACCGCCGCGCCCTGGAGACCCAGGGTGAACGCCACCCGGCCCGAGGACACACTGCCCGCGTTGCCGTTGCCCACATGGCCCAGCAGGCCCTCGGGGATCTCGTCCAGACGCGAGGCGTAGTCGTGGTACATCACCCCCGTGTAGACACCGGTCCGGCTGCCCCGCAGGGTGTGCGGATCGATGCCCGCGCTCTCCGCCGCCTCCCATGCCAGCTCCAGCAGCATCCGCTGCTGCGGTTCGACGGCCGCCGCCTCCCGGGCGCCGATGCCGAAGAACTCCGCGTCGAAGTCGGCCGCGTCATGGATGAAGCCGCCGGCCCGTACGTACGAGGTGCCATGGTGGTCCGGATCGGGGTGGTAGAGGTTCTCCAGGTCCCAGCCCCGGTCGGTGGGGAAGCTGGAGACGGCGTCCCGCTCGTCGGCCACCAGGTCCCACAGCTGTGCCGGGGTGCGCACACCGCCCGGGAAGCGGCAGGCCATGCCGACGATGGCGATGGGCTCCGCCAGGTCCGCCTGGAGCTCGCGCAGCCGCTGCCGGGTCTCGGAGAGCTCGGCCGTGGTCCACTTCAGATAGTCGACGAGCTTTTCCTCGTTGCTCATGAGCCGCCCGCACTCACCGCGCTGCGCGGACTCAGGTTCACCAGCGCGAGCTCATCGGCGGTCAGCGGTGGCTCGGTGAGCTCCGGAAGGACCCGGTCCTTGTGCATCAGCGACAGAAAGCCGCTGGACGCCAGATCGGACTGCGGCGCGGTCAGGCTGATGACATCGGTCACCACATCACACACCGCCGAGGAGCGGATCGACCGGTCGGCGATCAGATCGGAGAACCGCTGCCGTGCCACGGCCCCGCCGGTCAGCCGCGGATCCGTCGTGTTCATCCGGCAGTTGACATACTCCACGTCCTTGGACGCGGCCATGATCCACGGGTCGTCCACGGTGGCGCTGATCGCCTGCTGGGCCCGGCGGGTCGTCCCCTCGGCGGTTCCGGACCGCTGGAGCTCGGTGTCCAGCGCGGCGGCCGCGCGAGCCGCGGAGCTCATGCCATGGCCGTAGATCGGGTTGAACGCGGCCAGCGCGTCCCCGAGCACCAGCAGCCCCTCCGGCCAGATGTCCAGCCGCTCCGGATACAGCCGCCGGTTGGCGCCGACCCGCGAGACGGCCACCGAGGTGAGCGGCTTCGCGAGCGCGATCAGATCGGCGACCAGCGGATGGCGCAGCGTCCGGGCGTAGGGCAGGAACTCGTCGTCGTGGGTGGGCAGCCCGGCGCCCCGGGTGCACGACAGGGTCACCATCCAGGTGCCGTCCTCCTGCGGATACACCACCCCGAACCGGCCCGGCTCGCGCAGCCGGTGGTCGGCGGCCACGTTGACGGCGGGGAATCCGGCGGCGGCGCCCGGCGGCCCCTGGTACACGCGGGTGGCGTACGCGATGCCCGCGTCGACGATGTCCTCCTCCAGCGGCGGCACATCCAGCGCCGACAGCCAGTGCCTGAGCCGGGAACCGCGCCCCGAGGCGTCGATCACCAGATCGGCCGCCAGCGTTTCCGCCGCACCGCTGTCCATGTCGCGGACCCGGACCCCGGTGACCCGTTTGGCGTCGCCGGCCAGATCGAGGATCTCGGCGCGCTGGCGCAGGGTGATCCGCCCGGTGGCCAGAACGCGGTCACGGACCTTCCAGTCCAGGAACGGGCGGGTGCACATCAGCGCGTACTGCCGCGGTGGAAAGCGGTGCTGCCAGCCGTGGGACGTCAAGGTCACCAGGTCCTGGTGGAAACCGATCCGGCGGGCGCCCGTGTCGAGCAACTGGTCGATCATGCCCGGCAGCAGCGTGTCCACGATGCGCGCACCGCTGGACCACAGCACATGCACATGGCGCCCCTGCGGCGATCCCTTGCGGTGCCGGGGGCCGTCCGGCAGCACATCGCGCTCCACGACGGTGACGCGCTCCAGATGGCGGGCCAGCACATGGGCAGCCAGCATTCCCGCCCAGCCTCCGCCCAGAACGACTCCGTGTTTGGGTTCGGTCATGGTTCTGCTCTCGTCCCTTCACCGCTTACGGCCTTTTACATCGGACTGGGGCTGCCCTTGGCCTGGACCATCTTGGCGAGGTTCTGGGTGACCGCCATGAAATGCGCGACACCGGTGAGTTCGGGGCCGTCGCCCACTTTCGTATCCGTGATGCCCCAGAACGCCTGGGCGTGATGGACCAGACCGTCATCACCGAGTTCGATCACGCCGATGATGCTGAAGGTGAGTTTGGCCGGTGCGTACACCGTGACCGTGGTCGGCACCGCCACCCTGCGGCCGTCCATCGAGGTGACCGGACGGCCCGGGGTCTCATGCACCTGGCATTCGATGGACCAGGCGATATGTTCGCGAAGGGCGTCCTTTCCGATGAGCGGGGGCGCGCCGACCGGGTCCTCGAAGACGATGTCGTCCGAGAAGAGCTCCAATACGGCCTCGACATCGCCCGTGTTCATGCGCCGCGCGTATTCCAGAGCCATCCTCTTGAGGGTTGCCTCATCGGCCATGAATGCCTCCTGTGCGGTGCCGGGGAAGTGGGGGATCAGCCGGCGATACCAATGTCCGACCTCCCCCAGAACATCTGGAGTTCCTGAATGAGGCCACCGGCTCCCGCGCGCATCATCAGGACGTAGTCCCAGGTGATACGGGAGCTCTCCGGGGTGTCCGGGGCCGCCAGCCAGCCGCGCTCGGCGAAACCGGGACCCTTGGGCAGATAGTCCATGGTGGCCGTCACCGGCACCAGGACATGCACACCGTCCTGCCCCGCGACCGGCTCACCGGGAATCTCGGCGATACCCGCCGCGGCGAGCTCCTCGAAATGCGCACGAAGGGCGTCCCGCCCGGTCCGGCGCCCCGATCCGACCGGATCCTCGAAGGTGACCTCGTCCGCGTAGAGTTCGAGAAGTCCATCGACATCCGCGGCGTTCATCCGGCGGCTGTGCTCGAGAATGAGCTTCTTCCGGCTTCGCTCATCAATCACCGTGTGCCCCCATGAGCATGCTCTCCATTGCTTTCACTTCGGCCAAGGTCCTCGTCGATGAACTGGAAGATCTCGTCGGCCGTGGCGTCCTGAATACGCCCCGCCGCGGGGTCTTCCTCCGTCCCGCCGCCGTGCAGGGCACCCAGTTTCGACAGTGTGGTCCGAAGGCGCTTGAGCAGCGCTTCATGGGCCGTCTCGTCCTGGGCCACGGAAAGCAGCGCGCTTTCCATCCTGTCGATTTCGCCCAGCATCGGTGCGAGCGGATCCGCATCCTCGGGCGCTAATTCCGAATGCAGATGGGCGGCGAGCGCGGCCGGATTCGGATGGTCGAAGATCAGGGTGGTGGCCAGCCGCAGCCCGGTCACGGCGGTCAGCCTGTTCCGCAGTTCGATCGCGGTCAGCGAGTCGAAACCGAGCTCCAGGAAACCGCGCTCGGTCTGGATCCGCCCCGGGTCGGAGTGGCCCAGCGCCGCCGCGGCATGGCTGAGGACCAGATTGAGCAGCGTACGGCGCTGCTCCTCCAGCGGCAGCGCGGCCAGATGACCGGCCCAGTCGGTGTGCGGCCGGGCGGTGGCCGCGGTGCGCCGGGCCGTACCGCCACCGGCGAGCGCCCGCAGCGGAGCGGGCAGGGTGAGCGCCGGCCGGCCCGCCAGGGCCCGTACGTCCAGATCGATCGCGATCAGATGGTGGTGGCCATGGCGCACGGCGGCGTCCAGCAGCCCCAGCGCCCGCTCGCTGGACATCGCCCCGATGCCCGACCGGGTCATCCTGGCCCGGTCCGCCTCCCCCAGATGCCCGGTCATCCCGCTGGCGTCCGCCCACAGGCCCCATGCCACCGAAAGACCCGGCAGGCCGAGTGCGCGGCGCCGGGCGGCCAGGGCGTCGCAATAGGCGTTCGCCGCAGCGTAGTTGGACTGTCCCGAGGCGCCCAGCGTGCCCGCCGTGGAGGAGAACATCACGAACAGGGACAGCGGCAGCTCCGCGGTCGCCGCGTGCAGATGGGCCGCGGCCGTGGCCTTCGGACGCCACACCCGCGCCAGCCGCTCCGGGGTCTGGGTGGTGAGAACGCCGTCGTCCAGCACCCCGGCCGCGTGGACGACACCGGTCAGCGGATGCGCGGAGTCGACCCCGGCCACCAGAGCGGCCACCGCGTCCGGGTCGGTCACATCGACCGCGGCGATCCGTACCTCAGCGCCCAACTCCGCAAGCATGTCCGTGAGTTCACCGGCCCCTGCGGCCTCCGAACCGCTTCGGCTCACCAGCAGCAGATGCCTGACACCCCAGGCGCGCACCAGATGCTCGGCGACCAGGGCGCCCAGCGTGCCGGTGCCACCCGTGATGAGCACGGTGCCATCCGTGTCCAGCCCGGCGGCGTCCTCGTCCAGTCCGATGGTGTTCTCGCCTCGGTCGTCGGTGGCCGGGCTGGGCGCGGCCGTCGCACGGACCATCCGGGGCACCAGCATCAGCCCGCCCCGCACCGCCATCTGCGGCTCATGCGACTCGACCGCGCGCACCACGGCCTCCACGAGGCCCGCACGGCCCTCGTGGCCTTCATCGAGGTCGAGCAGCACAAACCGGCCCGGGTTCTCCGACTGGGCGCTGCGGATCAGCCCCCACGCCCCGGCACCGGACGGATCCACACCGGACGGATCCAGCGCGGTGTCATCGGCGTCATCGATGGCGTCGCCCGCACGGCCCGCCGCCACCGCTCCCCGTGTGACGACCACCAGCCGTGCGTCGGCCAGCGCCGGTCGCCGCAGCCAGGACCGCACCAGCCCCAACAGCTCCTCGACCGCCCCCAGCCCGTCCCCGTGCGCGCCCTCAGCGGTGTACGGATGGGTCAGGACGACGGCGGGGGCGGGCTCGCCCGCGTCGACAGCCGCGATCAGCGCCTCCAGGTCCGGATGGCTCACCGTGGCATCGGCGCCCACCCCGGCCGCGACCGGCTCGGCCAGCCCCAGCCGGTCCTCGCCCAGCACCACCCAACCACCTTCGCCGACCACCGACGCCGGGGACGGCGCGGTGGCCGGAGCGGGCGACGGCATCCAGTCCAGGGTGAACAGCCCGTCCACGGCGCGGGTGGCCGCGGCCGCGCGCAGTTGGTCCGCCGCGGCCGGACGCGTCACCAGTGAGTCGACCGTCAGCACCGGGGCGCCCACCGTGTCGGCCACCGTCAGCCGCAGCGACTGCCGCTCCTCGTCCCGCGAGAGCCGGACCCGTACTGTAGCCGCCTCGGTGGCCCACAGGGACACGCCGTTCCACGCGAACGGCAACCACATCTGGCCGTCGTCCTCCTGGCCCTCGGGCCGGTCCATCAGCAGCGACGGATGCAGCGCCGCGTCCAGCAGCGCCGGATGGATGCCGTATCCGTCCCGGCCGCCCGCCGCATCGGGCAGCGCCACCTCGGCGAGGACATCCCCGCCCTGGCGCCACGCGGCCTTCAGCCCCTGGTACGCCGGGCCGTATCGGTACCCCGCCGCCATCACCTGCTCATAGAAGGCGCCGACGTCCAGCGGCTCCGCGCCCGGCGGTGGCCAGGCCCCGCCCAGGCCCTCCACCGGTGCGGGGGGCTCGGCCGCGGGCGCGAGCACGCCCACCGCATGACACACCCACCCCGTGTCCGGGCCGGAATCAAGGCCCGGGTCAAGGGGGTTGGGGTGGTCCGGGCTGGAGTACATCCGCACCTCGCGCCGCCCGTCCTCCGCCGCGGCACCCACCACCACCTGCACCCGCAGCCCACCGGACTCGGGCAGCGCCAGCGGAACCTGGAGCGCGAGCTCCTCCACACCGCCGCAGCCGACCGCGTCGGCCGCCCGCAGCGCCCACTCCACCAGCACCGCACCCGGCGCCAGCACCGCACCCGCCACCACATGCTCGGCGAGCCACGGGTGGGACCGCGCGGAGATCCGGCCGGTGAGCACATGGGTGGTGCCATCGGCGAGTTCCACGGCCGCGCCGAGCAGCGGATGGCCGGCGGCCGTCAGCCCCAGATCGGCCGGATCGCCACCCGGTCCGCCCTCTCCGTCCAGCCAGTACCGCTCACGCTGGAAGGCGTATGTGGGCAGGTCGATGGTGCGGGGTGCGGGGTCGGCGGGGAACCAGCGGGCCCAGTCGACCGACAACCCGGCGGTGAACGCCCGCGCCACGGACCGCGCCAGCTGGTCCGGGCCACCGTGGTCGCGCCGCAGGGTAGGAATGGTGACCGCGTCGACCCTCGCCTCCTCGATGCTCTGCTGCATGCCGATGGTGAGGACGGGGTGGGTGCTGGCCTCGATGAATACGCGGTGGCCGTCGTGCAGGAGTGCTTGTACGGCGTCGGCGAAGCGTACGCGTTCGCGGAGGTTTTTGACCCAGTACGCGGTGTCGAGGCCGCTGGTGTCCATGCGGGCGCCGGTGACCGTCGAATAGAACGCCACCTCCGCCTGGACGGGTTCGATCCCCGACAGCACTTCCCTCAACTCTTTGGCGATGTCGTCTACTTGGGCGCTGTGGGAGGCGTAGTCCACGTCGATGAGCCGGGCCCGGTGGCCCGCTTGTTCGCATGCGGTGACGGCGTGGGCGACTTGTTCGGGGGGTCCGGAGATCACCACGGATCCCGGTCCGTTGACCGCCGCCACCCCCACGGCCTCGGCGCGCTGGCCGAGGTTGGTCAGGAGTTCTTCGGTGTGGGTTTGGCTTATGGTGAGGGAGGCCATGGCGCCGTGTCCGGCGAGGCGTCGGAGGGCGTGGGCGCGGAGTGCGACGATGCGGGCGCCTTCGTCGAGGGAGAGGGCTCCGGCGACGCAGGCTGCGGCGATTTCGCCTTGGGAGTGGCCGATGACGGCGGCCGGGGTGAGGCCGTGGTGGTCCCATACGGTGGCCAGGGAGATCATGACGGCCCATAGGACGGGTTGGACGACGTCGACGCGGGCGAGGTCGGCTGCGTTGACGCCGCCGCGCAGAACCTCGGTGAGGGACCAGTCGACATGGGGGGTGAGGGCGTGTTCGCATTCGGCTACGCGGGCGGCGAAGACGGGTGAGGTGTCCAGGAGTCCGGCGCCCATGCCGAGCCATTGGGAGCCTTGGCCGGGGAAGACCAGGACGGGTCCCATGCCGCCCGCGCCGGGGCCGGTGGTGGTGGTTGGTTCGATGATGGTGGGGTGTGTGTTGCCGGTGGCCAGGGCGTTGAGTCCGGCGAGGAGTTCGTCGCGGTGTTCGCCGACGATGACGGCGCGGTGGTCGAAGACGGACCGGGTGCTGATGAGGGACCAGCCGACCTCCGCCGGGGAGGCGTCGGGGTCGGTGGCCACTCGTTCGGCCAGCGCCCGCGCCTGGCCACGCAGTGCCTCAGCGCCGCGCCCGGACACCACCCACGGCACCACACCACCCGCCGGAACACCGCCCCGTGAACTGTCCGGTGCGGGGGCGGCCTCTACCGGCTGGGCGGGGGCCTGCTCAAGGATCAGATGGGCGTTCGTACCGCTGATGCCGAACGACGACACACCCGCACGACGCGGCTGTTCGTTCGCCGCCCACTCGACCGGTTCCGACAGCAGCCGCACCTCGCCCGCGCCCCAGTCCACATGCGGTGTCGGCGCGTCGATGTGGAGCGAGACGGGCAGCACCTCGTGGCGCAGGGCCTGCACCATCTTGATGACGCTCGCCACTCCGGCGGCGGCCTGCGTATGCCCGATATTGGACTTGATCGAGCCCAGCCACAGCGGACGTCCCTCCGGCCGGTCCTGTCCGTAGGTGGCCAGCAGCGCCTGCGCCTCGATGGGGTCACCCAGGGTCGTGCCCGTTCCGTGTGCTTCCACCGCGTCCACCTCGGACGGCGACAGCCCCGCGTTGGCCAGCGCCTGCCGGATCACCCGCTGCTGCGACGGGCCGTTGGGCGCCGTGAGCCCGTTGCTGGCCCCGTCCTGGTTGACGGCCGACCCCCGGATCACCGCCAGCACCCGATGTCCGTTGCGCCGCGCGTCGGAGAGCCGCTCCAGCAGTACCAGTCCGACGCCCTCGGAGAAGCCCGTGCCGTCCGCCGCCGCGGCGAACGCCTTGCACCGCCCGTCCGGGGACAGTGCGCGCTGACGCGAGAACTCGGTGAACCCGCCGGGCGTCGCCATCACCGTCACCCCGCCCGCGAGGGCCAGCGAGCACTCGTCCTGCCGTAGCGCCTGCACCGCCAGATGCGTGGCCACCAGCGACGATGAGCACGCGGTGTCCACCGTGACCGCGGGCCCCTCCAGACCGAATGAGTACGACACCCGGCCCGAGACCACACTGCCGAGGTTGCCGGTGGCCACATAGCCCGCCGAGTCACCGGTCGTCTGGCCGATGAGCGACAGATAGTGGTATGAGTCCACTCCGGCGAACACCCCGGTGCGGCTGCCGTTCAGCGCCTCCCGTGTCAGTCCGGCGCGTTCGAACGCCTCCCACGCCGTCTCCAGCAGCAGCCGCTGCTGCGGATCCATCGCCGCGGCCTCCCGTGGGCTGATCCCGAAGAACTCGGCGTCGAAATCGGCCACATCGCGCAGGAAGCCGCCCTCGCGGGCGCTGCTGGTACCGGGGTGCTCGGGGTCCGGGTCGTAGAGGTTGTCCAGGTCCCAGCCACGGTCCTCGGGGAACGAGGAGATGACATCCACACCCTCGTCCACCACCCGCCACAGGTCCTCGGGGGTCGCCACATCGCCGGGGAAGTGGCAGGCCATCCCGATGATGGCGATGGGCTCCCGGGCGCGGTCCTCGACCTCGCGCAACTGCCGCCTGGCCAGACGCAGATCGGCGGTCGCCCGCTTGAGATAGCTGCGGAGCTTCTCGTCATCCGTCATATCGCATCAACCCGATCGTCACGGCGGTCCTGATCCAGCGGTCCTGATTCATCGGAGACTGTCGTCGGAAGGGACGGTCAGCTCGTTGTCGAGCGCCTGGAACAACTCCTCGTCGCTGGCCGACGCCAGATCCTCCTCGGCGGGGTCGTCACCCTCGGCGTCCTGCCACGGTCCGTCCACCTTGCGCAGCAGCTCCCGCAGCCGCGCCGCGATCCGGGCCCGCCGCTCCCCGTCGGCGATTCCCCCGGTCAGGGCGGTGTCGAGGGAGTCGAGGCCGGTGAGCAGGGAGTCCGTCGACGTCACCCCGACGGGGACCAGGAGCTCCCGCAGCAGGCGTACCACCGCGGTGGGCGTGGGGTGGTCGAAGACCAGCGTGGCGGGCAGCCGCAGACCGGTGGCGGCGCCCAGCCGGTTCCGCAGCTCCACGGCGGTCAGTGAGTCGAAGCCCAGCTCCCGGAAGTTCTGGGCGGGGTGGATGGCGTCCGCCGTGTCATGGCCCAGCACCGTCGCCGTGGCGCCGCGCACCAGCTTGAGGAGCGCCTGCTGCCGGTCCTCCTCGGACATGGCGGCGAACGCCTCCGCCGGTGCCGCTCCGCCCGGTCCGGCGGCTCCGGTGGCCGCCTGCGGTGTGGCGCCGCGCACCAGGCTCCTGAAGAGGGGCGGCAGATCGTCGGCGTGGGCCTCACGCCGCATGGCGGCCAGGTCGAGCCGGATGGGCGCGAGGGCCGGAAGGCCACTGTCGAGGGCGATGTCGAGCAGCGCGAGACCCTGCTCGGTCTCCAGCCCCACCATTCCGGACCGCGCCAGCCGCGCCCGGTCGGCGTCGGTCATCCCGCCGGTCATCCCGGTGGCCTCGGCCCAGTATCCCCAGGCCAGGGAGGTGGCGGGCAGGCCCTGGGCGTGGCGGTGCACGGCCAGCGCGTCCAGGAAGGCGTTGGCCGCCGCGTAGTTGCCCTGCCCCGCGGCGCCCAGCAGCCCGGCGGCCGCGGAGAACAACACGAACGCGGACAGCTCCGCGTCGCGGGTGAGCTCATGCAGATTCCACGCCGCGTCGGCCTTCGCCCGCAGCACCTCATCGAGCTGATCGGGCGTGAGCGCCTCGACGGTGGCATCGCGCAGCAGCCCGGCGGCATGGACGACGGCGGTGAGCGGATGGCGGTTGGAAACGGTCTCCAGCAGCTTGGCCAGGGCGGCCCGGTCGGCCGCGTCACACGCCGCGATGGACACCTCCCCGCCGAGCCCGGTGAGTTCGGCCGCCAGCTCCGTGGCCCCCGGGGTGTCGAGGCCCCGGCGGCTGATGAGCAGCAGCCGCCGTACGCCGTGGTGGGCCACCAGATGGCGGGCGGTGGCGGCGCCGAGCGTGCCCGTGCCACCGGTGATGAGGACCGTGCCCTCCGGGTCGAGGGCGGTGGGGAGCGTAAGGACGATCTTGCCGATGTGGCGGGCCTGGCTGAAGTGGCGGAACGCCTCGGGAGCCCGGCGGATGTCCCACAGCGTGGTCGGCAGCGGCCGCAACGTCCCGTTCTCGAAGAGGGCCGACAACTCGGCCAGCATCTGCTGGATACGGTCCGGGCCCGCCCCGCCGACCAGGTCGAACGCTCGGTAGGCGACCCCCGGACAGCGGACGGCGACCTGCTCGGCGTCGCGGATGTCGGTCCGGCTCATGTCGATGAAGCGACCGCCGGGCGTCAGCAGCCGCAAGGACGCGTCCACGAAATCACCGGCCAGGGAGTTGAGCACCACATCGACGGATCCGGCGGCGGCGCGGAACCGCTCCTCGAAGTCGAGGGTGCGGGACGAGGCGATATGGCGGTCGTCGAAACCGCGCTCCCGCAGGGCATGCCACTTCGTGGGGCTCGCCGTGGCGTACACCTCGGCCTGCCAGTGGCGCGCCAGCTGCACGGCCGCCAGGCCCACCCCTCCGGTGGCCGCGTGCAGCAGCAGCTTCTCCCCGGCCCGCAGCCCCGCGAGATCGGCGAGACCGTAGTAGGCGGTGAGGAAGGCGGACGGTGTGGTCGCCGCCTGTGCGTAGGACCATCCCGCGGGGATCCTGGTGATCACCCGGACATCGGTGACGACCAGCGGCCCGGTGCCGTTGAACAGGCCCATGACCCGGTCGCCCACCGCGAACCCCTCGGTTCCGGGCCCCACCTCGACGACCACGCCCGCACCGTCGCCGCCCAGCGGCCTGGGGTCCTCCACCATGCCCAGCGCCACGACGACGTCATGGAAGTTCACACCGCCCGCCCGAAGCGCCACCCGGACCTCGCCACGGTCCAGCGGGCGGGTGTTGTCCGGGCAGTCGACCAGCGCCAGCTGGTCCAGGCTGCCGTGGCCGGTCAGCCCCAGACGCCATGTGGCCGCTCCTTCCGGCGGGGTGAGCCGCTTGGCCGCGTCGTCGTGGACCAGCCGCGGTACGTACGCCACACCGTCGCGCAGCGCCAGCTGGGGCTCGCCCGAGGCCACGGCATCGGGCAGGGACCGTAGCGAGGTGTCGCGTTGGTCGAGGTCGAGCAGCAGGACCCGGCCGGGGTTCTCCGACTGGGCGCTGCGCACCAGGCCCCACACGGCGGAGGCGGGCAGATCGTGGACATCGCCATGGCTCTGCGTGGCGACCGCCCCACGGGTGACCACCGCCAGCCGGGCGTCGGCGAATTCGGGCGTGGCGAGGAACTCCCGCAGCACCCCGAGGGCCTCCTTGCCGAGGTCATGGGAGCGCTCCACCGGATCGCCCGGATCGCCCCGGCCATCGACGGAAGAGCCGAAGGAGGCGAACACCACATCGGGGGGCGGGGCGCCGTCCGCCACGGTCGCCCGCACGGCGGCGAGGTCCGGGAGACGGATGGCGTCGCGCAGTGCGTCGGCCGGCGGACCACCGTCCGGACCGATCACCGCGGAACGGCACGTGGGGGCGGGCTCGGCGAGTGTCATCCGCGTCCAGGCGAGCTGGAAGAGGGAGTTCCTGCCCGCCGCACGGGCCCGGCCCAGCTGCCCGTCCGGCACCGGGCGCAGGATCAGATCGTCCACCACGGCCACCGCCGCGCCGGTTGGATCGGCCGCGAGCAGGGTGAGCCGGTCCGGTGCCGTCGGGGTGATGCGGATCCGCAACGTGTCCGCCCCGGTGGCGCACAGCCGCAGACCACTCCAGGTGAACGGGAGCAGGATCCGCCGCGCGTCCTCGGAGCCGGGGGCGACGTCCAGCGCACGGGCGTGCAGCGCGGCGTCGAAGAGGGCGGGGTGGATACCGTACGCGGCCGTGCCCTCGCGCTCCCCTTGGGGCAGGGACACCTCGGCGTAGACATCGCCGCCCAGCCGCCATGCGGCGGTGAGGCCCTGGAAGGACGGTCCGTAGTGGTAGCCGTGGTCGGCGAGCTGCCGGTAGAAGTCCTCGACGGGGAGCGGAGTGGCTCCGGGCGGCGGCCAAGTGCCGTTCAGCGATACGGGGTTGGCTGGTGGCGAGGTGGCGAGGGCGCCGGTGGCGTGCCGGGTCCAGGCCCCGTCGTCCTCTTCGGCCGCCGGCCGGGAATGCACCGTGATCGGACGCTCGCCGATGTGATCGGGAGCGGCCACCGCGATCTGCACATCGACCGCCTCACCCTGCGGAATCACCAGTGGCGCGTGCAGGGTCAGCTCCGACACAAGGTCACAGCCGGTCCGCGCGGCCGCGTGCAGGGCGAGCTCGGCGAAGGCGGTGCCCGGCAGCAGGACGGTGTCCAGCACCCGGTGGTCGTTCAGCCATGGATGGGTCCGCGGCGACAGCCGGCCGGTCAGCAGATGGGCGCCGCCCTCCGCGAGTTCCACGGCCGCGCCGAGCAGCGGATGCCCCGCGGGCCCCAGCCCGAGGTCGCCCGGGTCGCCGCTGTGGCCACCCCGCCCGTCCAGCCAGTACCGCTCACGCTGGAAGGCGTATGTGGGCAGGTCGATGGTGCGGGGTGCGGGGTCGGTGGGGAACCAGCGGGTCCAGTCGACGGCGACCCCGGCGGTGAACGCCTGCGCCACCGACCGCATCAACTGTGCCTGGTCGCCGTGGTCCCGGCGCAGGGTCGGCACCGCGGCCGCGGGCACACCGGCTTCCTCGAAGGTCTCCTGCATGCCGATGGTGAGGACGGGGTGGGTGCTGGCCTCGATGAATACGCGGTGGCCGTCGTGGAGGAGTGCTTGTACGGCGTCGGCGAAGCGTACGCGTTCGCGGAGGTTTTTGACCCAGTACGCGGTGTCGAGGCCGCTGGTGTCCATGCGGGCGCCGGTGACGGTCGAGTAGAACGCCACCTCGGCCTGGACGGGTTCGATCCCCGACAGCACTTCCCTCAATTCTTCGGCGATGTCGTCTACTTGGGCGCTGTGGGAGGCGTAGTCCACGTCGATGAGCCGGGCTCGGTGGCCCGCTTGTTCGCATGCGGTGACGGCGTGGGCGACTTGTTCGGGGGGTCCGGAGATCACCACGGATCCCGGTCCGTTGACCGCCGCCACCCCCACGGCCTCGGCGCGCTGGCCGAGGTTGGTCAGGAGTTCTTCGGTGTGGGTTTGGCTTATGGTGAGGGAGGCCATGGCGCCGTGTCCGGCGAGGCGTCGGAGGGCGTGGGCGCGGAGTGCGACGATGCGGGCGCCTTCGTCGAGGGAGAGGGCTCCGGCGACGCAGGCTGCGGCGATTTCGCCTTGGGAGTGGCCGA
Source organism: Streptomyces malaysiensis subsp. samsunensis (assembly GCF_024519315.1). Lineage (GTDB taxonomy): Bacteria > Actinomycetota > Actinomycetes > Streptomycetales > Streptomycetaceae > Streptomyces > Streptomyces malaysiensis. The sequence continues at coordinate 30,617 of NZ_JANIIC010000085.1, forward strand.
TGACGGCGGCGGGGGTGAGGCCGTGGTGGTCCCATACGGTGGCCAGGGAGATCATGACGGCCCATAGGACGGGTTGGACGACGTCGACGCGGGCGAGGTCGGCTGCGTTGACGCCGCCGCGCAGAACCTCGGTGAGGGACCAGTCGACGTGGGGGGTGAGGGCGTGTTCGCATTCGGCTACGCGGGCGGCGAAGACGGGTGAGGTGTCCAGGAGTCCGGCACCCATGCCGAGCCATTGGGAGCCTTGGCCGGGGAAGACCAGGACGGGTCCCATGCCGCCCGCGCCGGGGCCGGTGGTGGTGGTTGGTTCGATGATGGTGGGGTGTGTGTTGCCGGTGGCCAGGGCGTTGAGTCCGGCGAGGAGTTCGTCGCGGTGTTCGCCGACGATGACGGCGCGGTGGTCGAAGACGGACCGGGTGCTGATGAGGGACCAGCCGACCTCCGCCGGGGAGGCGTCGGGGTCGGTGGCCACTCGTTCGGCCAGCGCCCGCGCCTGGCCACGCAGTGCCTCAGCGCCGCGCCCGGACACCACCCACGGCACCACACCACCCGCCGGAACACCGTCGCCGTCGGTCGGCACCGTTGTGACGGATGGTGTCCCGGCGGGGGCGGGTGCCTGCTCCAGGATGAGATGGGCGTTCGTACCGGAGATGCCGAACGCGGACACACCGGCCCGGCGCGCACGCTCCCCGCGCGGCCAGGGAACCGGCTCGGTCAGCAGCCGCACCGCACCCGACGCCCAGTCGGCGTGGGGCGTCGGCTCATCGATGTGCAGCGAGGCGGGCAGCAGCTCATGCCGCATCGCCATCACCATCTTGATCACACTGGCCGCACCGGCGGCGGCCTGGGTGTGCCCCAGGTTGGACTTGATCGAGCCGAGCCACAGTGGCCGGTCCTCCGGCCTGCCCTGCCCGTACGTGGCCAGCAGCGCCTGGGCCTCGATCGGATCGCCGAGGGTGGTCCCGGTGCCGTGTCCGTCGACCGCGTCCACCTCGGCGGTGGACAGCTGCGCGTTGGCCAGCGCCTGCCGGATCACCCGCTGCTGCGACGGGCCGTTGGGCGCCGTGAGGCCGTTGCTGGCCCCGTCCTGGTTGACCGCGGAACCCCGGATCACTCCGAGGACGCTGCGGTCGCGGCGCTGGGCCTCGCACAGCCGCTCAAGGACGATCAACCCGGAACCCTCGCCCCAGCCGGTGCCGTCGGCGGCCGCCGCGAACGGCTTGCAGCGGCCGTCCGGGGCCATGCCACGCTGGCGCGAGAACTCGATGAACCCGCCGGGCGTCGCCATCACGGCCACCCCGCCGGCCAGGGCCAGATCGCATTCGCCGTTGCGCAGCGCCTGACAGGCCAAGTGGATGGCGACGAGCGATGAGGAACACGCGGTGTCCACCGTGACCGCCGGGCCCTCGAGGCCGAGCGAGTACGCGACCCGGCCGGACACCACACTGCCGAGGTTCCCGGCGCCGACGTAGCCCTCCACCTCGCTGGTGATGTTGCCGATGACCGACAGATAGTCATGCGAACCCACCCCGGCGAACACACCGGTGTTGCTGCCGCTCAGCGACTCCTGGGTGAGCCCGGCGCGCTCGAACGCCTCCCACGCGGTCTCCAGGAGCAGCCGCTGCTGCGGGTCCATTGCCTGGGCCTCGCGGGGGCTGATGTCGAAGAAGGACGCGTCGAATTCGGTCGCGTCGTAGCAGAATCCGCCCTGGTCCACATAGGACTTCCCATAGCTTTCGGGATCCGGGTCGAACAGCTCCTCGGTGCCCCACCCCCGGTCCGTGGGAAAGCCCGAAACGGCGTCCTCGCCGTCCCGCACCAGCCGCCACAGCTCCTCCGGCGACCGCACCCCACCCGGATAGCGGCAGGCCATGCCCACGATCGCGATGGGCTCCGGCTCCGCGGACTCGGCCTCCCGCAGACGCTGACGGGTCTGGCGCAACTCGGCCGTGACCCACTTGAGGTGGTCGAGCAGCTTCTCTTCGTTCGACATCTAGCGGAGGCTCCTTGACGCGTCGCGGGGGATGGGGGTCATCGGGCTCACGACTTTCCGAACTCGTCGGACTTTCCGAACTCGTCCGAGATGAGGTCGAAGATGTCTTCTGCCGTCGACGTCTCGAGCTCGCTGTGAGCCGCGGAACGCTCCGTGCCCCGTTCCGTGTCGCTCCACTTGGCCAGCAGCAGCCGCAGTCGCCCGGTGATCCGGCGACGGGCCGCCTCGTCCACCGCCGAGGGCTCCGAGACCGAGTCCCACCGGTCGAGCTCCGACAGCAGATGTCCCTCGGAGGTCGGCTCCCCCTCGACGAGCTGCTCGCGCAGATAGTCGGCCAACTCCTTGGGGGTGGGGTGGTCGAAGACAAGGGTGGGCGGGAGGTCGACGCCGGTGGCGGCGGAGAGGCGGTGCCCGAATTCGACGGCCGTGAGGGAGTCGAACCCCAGCTCCTGGAACGGCTGGGCTGGTGGGATCGCATCGATGGTGGGGTGGCCGAGGATCGCGGCGGCGTGCGTCTGGATGTGATGCAGAAGAAGTTGGTGCCGCTGGGCGGGGGTGCCGGTGGCCAGCTGCCGTTGAAGCGAACCGCCCATGGCCGCGGTGGCGTCCGGGGCGGCATCGGGGCCGGGCGACGCGGCGGCGGCCAGGTCGGACAGCAGCGGGCTGGGCCGCTGTGCGGTGAAACCGGCCGGGAACCTCTCCCAGTCGATGTCCGCGATGGTGATCGTGGTGTCGCCGTGGTCCAGGGCGTGCTGGAGCGAGGCGATGGCGAGATCGGTGTCCAGGGGACGCATTCCGCGCCGGCGGTAGTAGTCGACGGCGGCCTCGTCGGACGCCATGCCCGCATCGCTCCACGGCGCCCAGGCGAGGCTGGTGGCGGCCAGGCCCCGGGCCCGGCGGTGTTCGGCGAGGGCGTCGAGATAGGTGTTGGCGGCGGCGTAGGACGGCTGTCGGCCGCCGCCCCACGCGGCGGCGCCGGACGAGAAGAGCACGAAGGCGCTGAGGTCCAGCTCCTCGGTGAGTTCATGGAGCAGGGCGGCCGCGAGTGCTTTGGGCCGCAGCACAGCGTCGATCCCCGGGAGATCCAGCTCGGCGAGCGGGGTGTTCTCCGGGAGACCGGCGGCGTGGACGACGGCGGTGAGGGGGTGTTCGGCGGGGATGGTGTCGAGAAGGCGCTGGAGCGCGGCTCGGTCGGAGACATCGCAGGCGGTGATGGTGATGGCCGAGCCCAAGTCGTTCAGGTCTTGGGCGAGTTGGGTGGCTCCGGGCGCGTCGGGTCCTGAGCGGCTGACAAGGTGGAGATGGGGTGCGCCCTGGCGGGCCAGCCAGCGGGCGACATGGGCGCCGAGACCCCCCGTGCCACCGGTGATCAGGGTCGTACCGGCGGGGCGCCACGCGGTGGGCGCGGTGTCCGGGCAGGCGGCGCGCTCCAGGCGCCGGGCCAGGACGGTGGAGCGGATCGCCACCTGGTCCTCCGGCTGACCGGGCACCAGCACGGCGGCGATACGGGCCGGGGTGCGGGCGTCGGCGACGGCCGGGAGGTCGATGAGGCCGCCCCAGAGCCGGGGGTGTTCCAGCGCGGCGACCCGGCCCATGCCCCAGATCTGGGCCTGGTGCGGGTGGGGCAGCGGATCGGTGGCGGTGGCGGCCACCGCGCCTTGGGTGACACACCACAGGGGCGCGATGAGCGGCGCCTCGCCGAGGGCCTGGACGAGGGCGGCGGTGGCGGCCAGCCCTGTGGGGACGGCCGGGTGGTCGGGGTGGGGCGTCTGGTCGAGCGCGAGCAGACTCAGAATGCCCTCGGGGGTGCTGCCATCGGGTAGGTGGGAGAGCAGCGGGGCGATGGCGTCGCGCCGGGCGTCCGCGCCATCGATGGACAGAACCTCGTGGGCCGCGCCATGGGCGTCGAGCGCCTCGACGGTGGCGTGGACGGCCGGATGTTCCTCCAGCCCGGTGGGCACGAGCAGCAGCCAGGTCCCGCTGAGCGTCGGCGCGGTGGCAAGGTCCCGCACCTGCTTCCATGCGACGCGGTAACGCCAGGAGTCGATGGTGGACCGTTCGCGGTGCCGACGGCGCCAGGTCGACAGTACGGGGAGCGCGGGCAGCAGGGTGTCAATGCCGGGGCTGTCCTTCTCCAGGTCGAGTGTGCTCGCGAGGGCGTCGACGTCCAGCTCCTCGATGGCGTCCCAGAGCCTGGCCTCGGCCGGGTTGTGGCCGTTGAGAGGACTGTCGGCACGTGGCGCGGGCGGGGCGAGCCAGTAGTGCTGGTGTTGGAAGGCGTAGGTGGGGAGGTCGATGGTGCGGGGGGT
>NZ_JANIIC010000086.1 GCF_024519315.1 Streptomyces malaysiensis subsp. samsunensis
GCGCGTATGCCTTCTGCACGTGTGCGCGCCATCCTTACGGCGGCCATGGGCGCCTTACGGCGTACACCGCACAAGAACGCAGAGCATGCGGCCGACGACACAACGTGACGAAGGCACCGGTTACGCGGGTGCTACCCGCCCGCGAGCTGCCGCTTCACCGCGGCGGCGACCCGGCCGCCCTCCGCCCGCCCGGCGATCTTCGGGTTCACGATCTTCATCACGGCGCCCATGGCCCGCGGCCCCTCCGCGCCGCCCGCCGCGGCCTCCCGCACCGCATCGGCCACCAGGGCGTTCAGCTCGTCGTCCGTAAGGGGCTTCGGCAGATACTCGGCGAGCACCTCGCCCTCCGCCCGCTCCCGATCGGCCTGCGCCGCGCGTCCACCCTTCTCGAACGCCTCGGCCGCCTCACGGCGCTTCTTGGCCTCCCGCGCGACGATCTTCTCCACCTCGCCGTCGGACAGCTCACGGGCGCTCTCGCCCGCGACCTCTTCCTTCGTGATCGCGGTGATGGTGAGCCGGAGGGTCGAGGAACGCAGCTCGTCGCGCGCCTTGATCGCCGCGGTGAGATCGTCCTGAAGCCTGGACTTGAGCGTGGTGGTCATGGCGTCGAGTCTGCCAGCACTGGCCGGGAATCACCCGAAGATTTCTCCCCCGGCCCCGTTCTGCGACCATGGACGACATGCGCGCGCGATACGGAGTACCCCTGGGAATCACGGCGGTCGGCGCGGCCGGCCTCGCCTACGCCGTCGGCTTCGAAGTCCGGTCCTTCAGGCTCCGGCGGATCACCGTTCCGGTGCTCCCGCGCGGGATGCGACCCCTGCGCGTCCTCCAGGTCTCCGACATCCACATGGTGAGCGGACAGCGCAAGAAGCAGCGCTGGCTCCGGTCCCTGGCCGGGCTGCGCCCCGACTTCGTGGTGAACACCGGGGACAACCTCTCGGACCCGGAGGGCGTACCGGAGGTCCTGGACGCGCTGGGCCCGCTGATGGAGTTCCCCGGAGCGTATGTCTTCGGCTCGAACGACTACTACGGACCGAAGCTGCGCAACCCCGCCCGCTATCTGATGGAGAAGGCCAGCGGCCGGCACGGGCTGAACGGCAACGCCCCGGCGGTCGGGGCCATCCACAACCCGTGGACGGAGCTGCGGGACGCCTTCGACGCGGCGGGCTGGGTCGGGCTGTCGAACACCCGCGGCCGACTGAAGCTGGAGGACATCGAGATCGCCCTCACCGGCCTCGACGACCCCCACATCAAGCGCGACCGCTACGCCGAGGTGGCCGGCGGCCCCGAGTCGGGCGCCGACCTCTCCCTGGCCGTGGTCCACGCCCCGTACCTGCGTGTCCTCGACGCCTTCACCGTAGACCGCTACCCCCTGATCCTCGCCGGCCACACCCACGGCGGCCAGCTGTGCATCCCCTTCTACGGCGCCCTGGTCACCAACTGCGACCTCGACACCCGCCGGGTCAAGGGCCTCTCCGAGCACCACGCCGGCGGCCACACCTCCTACCTCCACGTCTCCGCGGGCTGCGGCACCAACCGCTATACCCCGGTCCGCTTCGCCTGCCCCCCGGAAGCCACCCTCCTCACCCTGACCCCCCAGACCCCCTGACCCCACCCCGCCCGTCCGGCTCGTCCGGAACGCCCCGACCTGCGAGACCCTCGAAAACCGGATTTCGTCTCTGGCCACAGGTCCGCTAAAGTAGAGCTCGTTGCTTCGGGGTGTAGCGCAGCTTGGCAGCGCGCTTCGTTCGGGACGAAGAGGTCGTGGGTTCAAATCCCGCCACCCCGACTGAAGGAACACCAGGTCAGGGGCCCTCTCCCATACGGGAGAGGGCCCCTGATTCGTTGAGCAGGACCCTCCTGGGAGAAATCTGGGAGAAGATCTTGGAATCCCGCTCCCAGAAGGCACCTATCGACGCACCCTCAGACGCTCTTGCAAGAGTTCGTTGAGCACGGCTACGGGTGACGTGGGGCACATCGCCAGTCGGGCATCCAGGGCCGCTTCCCACTCGGCGGTCAGGTGCGCCAGAAGATCCGCGCGCATCTCGCGGGTGATGTGCGAGTAACGCGCCTGCACCGAGCCGTCGATGTGCCCCATGCGCTCGTCCATGAGTTTCGGTGGGGTACGGAACCCTTCCATGCGCGTCTTGTGGGTATGGCGCAGCCCGTGAGGCGTGAGCCCGCGCGCGATCGGCATCCAACAGGCATCCGCCCGTGCTTGGGCTCCTCTCCCCCGCGCTGGCACCCCGGGCCAGGGGTCTGCGAGTACGGGCACGGGGCGCGCCTCCTGTGGAGCCTTCTTCGGGTACCAGCCGGAAGCCGCGGGCGTGAAGAGCCAGGTAGCGAACCCGTTCCGGCGCCAGTGCGCGGCCTGGTCCACAGCGCCCCCGCCGCGGGTGAACCCGAGCGCATCGATCGCCTCCTGTACCCGAGCCCTGGTTGCCTCGGCGACGGCATCCGGCCGGTTGAGGACGTTGGACACAGTGCCCGTAGAGACACCCGCACGCCTCGCTACGTCCACCACCTTCGCTCCCGTTTCCCCCGTCCGGGAAACCCCCTGCCCGCGGAACATGTACGTCTTCCCGTGGCAGGGGCAGGGCGTTGGCCGCGTATGTGCAATGTGTCTGGTCCAGAGACGGACCAGCCACAGTGCCGCGTCGATGGTGCGGTGGCTGTCATCCTTGGGAGGGCAGCGCTCGAACTCTCCCGAGTCGAGTTCGTAGAGCTGCCATTCCACGCGCACGGCGGTAGGGCGGATGAAGTCGGTCTCCAGCCCCACGACTTCGCCCCAGCGCATGCCCGTATAGCCCTTGGTGACCACACCCACGAACTCGTCATCACGCCCGGAGAGGAGCGAGGCGCGTTCGGCTGTCAGAAGGATGCCGAGCGGGTCCGTGACAACCTTTTCCGGCCCCCGGTCACGGGAGCGACCGGCGCGCTTACCCCTTCCGCGGCGCTTGGTCGCAGGGTTGGACGTGATGAGCGCTTCATCCACCGCGTCTTCAAGGACCAGGTGGAGGGTGCCACGCCACGTCTTGACGCTCGACGCGGCGTACAGCGCCCGTTCCTTCCTGTCCCAAGCGTCAACGTCCACACGCTGGATCGACGCGAGCGGACGATCCTCGAACTCAGGAAGCAGGTGTTCTTCGAGGTGGCGCCGGTAGTTCTGCATTGTGGATGCGGCCAGGTCCTGCGCCGCGTACCACCGTGTGGCGTACTCGCCGAACGTGATCCGGCCGGCCGCCGGGTCCTTCCAGTCCCCTGCCCGCACCTTCGCCTCTTCGGCGTCGGCAGCTTGCTTGGCTTCACGCTTCGTGCGGAAGCGGATGGTGTTCCCGTCCCCATCGGCAACGGTGCCGTACTTCCCCGGTGAGATCTTGTAGCGGCCACGCCAGTACGCGCCGCGGTCCTCCGCGAACCCCATGCTCCCTCTCATCGCAAAGCGATGAGAGGGAGCCGTTCGGCTCCCACCCATCGCGGTCATTACTTCTGTCAGGCAGCGTTCCGGGCGCGCCTCGGACGCCGTGCACGGAGCTGCACTACCGGCTCTTGCGAGGTGACGCGGGTCCGCCGTCGCGTCGTAGCGACGTTGCCCGGCGATGCATTCGCCTTGTCCGGCCGCTCCTCAAGGATTTGGAAGATCTCCGCAACGTGGTCCCGCGTGAAGCGGTAGCCGCTCCCGCTCCGCATGAAGGGGATACGGCGCCGTCGTGCTTGCTCCTTCACCCACCACTCCGAACAGTCGAGCGCGCTCGCGACTTCTGCAGGTGAGTACGTCGGGGGAAGGGCATGGCTGTTCTGACCCGAGTTCATGGCTCCTCTTCCTGGAAGTTGAGCAGGGCAGGAGGGGCCGCCCCCTCCCTCTCAGGTCCGCTACTTCCGCTACCTCCGCTACCGCCCTGGTCAGGGGCATGATCGAGGTAGCGGATTGGGGTAGCGGTAGCGGATAAGTGCCGCTACCGGCGCCCGATCGGGGCCGGGGCCGGTAGCGGCAGGGCGGTGCTCGGTAGCGGATGATTCGCGCTGATCCGCTACCGGTTTTAGGGCTCTGACCTGCCCGGTAGCGGAGGTAGCGGAAGTAGCGCTGTTTCCGGGGGTGGGGGGCAGTAGCGGGCCCAGGCATCGGCGAGATCGGCCGCGTAGTAGCCCTTGAGGACTCCCCCGCCGGTCTTGATGTTCCGGGCGGTGACGGGCCGGTTGTCCGCCGTCATGTACTCGCGCAGCAGCTTGGCCAGCCCGCGGGAGTCGAGCGGCTTGCCGCCCATGTCGGCCCAGGGGGCTTCGTCCAGACTGTGCAGCCGCTCCAGCACCGCGACGGTGGGAAGGCGGTCGATGCCGTTGAGCACGTGGTCCCGCAGATCGGTGAGCAGCCGGATGCCGACGCTGCCCTTGTCATCGGCCTTGGCCGCGTTGACCAGCTCCACGCACGCCGCGCGGGCCCGCTCCGGCCAGCCCCCGCCGGCCGCGTCGGCGACAGCGATCAGGGGTTCCCAGACGTCCGCGGGCCGGTCGGTGACCTCCTCCGGCATCTCTGGAAAGACGCCATCGACCAGGCGCCGCACACTGTCCGCCCACTGCGCGAGCCGGTCCCGCAGCGCGTGCCCCTCCTGGGTGTGGACGCGCTGCCGGAACGGCTGGACCTTCTCATTCCTGGCCCGGCGGCGCATGCGGATGATGACCGAGCGGGTCAGGATCGTGTCAGGCAGCGAGCCGAGCCCGGCGACGGCCACCCCGGCGTAGGAGGGGAACGCCTGAACGCTCTGGTTCCCCCCATCACCCACGCACCGGTAGGTGACGCCGGAACGCCGGTGACCCGCGTTGAGGAAGCCCCGCAGCTCCTCGTTGTCCCCTGCTTTGGGGCCGAAGACTGTATCGATCTCATCGAAGAGGATCGTGGGCCGTCCCTCGGCACCGGAGACGGCCCGGAACAGGGCCGCCGCGCTGGCGTTGACCGCGACCATGGGCTGAGGCACCAGGGTTTCCACGATCTCCAGCGCTCGGGACTTCCCCGACCCCGGTTCGGGTGAGAGGAACGCCAGGCGCGGGGTGGAGTCGAAGCAGTCCAGCAGGTGCGCGTGAGCGTCCCACAGCGTGACGGCGACGTAGGCCGCGTCGAGCGGGAAGACGTTGAACCGGCGGTGGAACTGCTCCACCTCGTCGAGCAGGGCCGCGCCGTCTGTCGTGGCTGTGGTCTGTACTGCGGGGCTGGTCATGCGACGGACCTCCCTTCGGTCTCGGCAGGGGCGGGGGCACGGTGGGGGCATACACCGACGCGTACGCGGGTGGTCAGCTCGGTGACGGCCGCGCGACCGCGGGCGCGTTCGTGGTGACCGCAACGGCACAGCCAGTCCGCGACGGGCACCCGGTCCAGCAGGCCGCGGATCTGAAGCCCCGGCAAGATGCCGCTCACCGTGACCTGCTGCGGGTCAGGACGAACAGCAGAAAGGGCGGCCTTACGGCCGGCGTCCTTCGGCGCGCTACGGCCGTCCGTGGTCAGGGCCGGTTCGGCGGTGCTCGGCTGGTCGGGGGTGCCAGGCAGGCTCTTCAGGTGGGGGCGGGGAGGGGTGCTCATGCGGCCCTCCGCTGCTGGTTGCGTGCGATGGACCAGTTCAGACCGCTGCGGATGGTGGTGCGGCACTCGGCATCCGGCAGTCCGGCCCAGGCCCCCGCCTCCTGAAGAGCCTCCTCCACCACCGATCGGGGAAGGTCGCCCCACGCGATGAACCGCCCCAGGGCCCGCGCTGCGCGCAGCAGGGTGGCGTTGCGCTCGCCCTCGCCAGCGTGCTGCACCGCCGCCGTCTCCGCCGTCAGGGCCGTAGAGGCGTAACGAGAGGCCCGGTGAGCCGTGCGGATGGACGACGGATCGATGACGGCCCGCGCAGCCTGACGGGGCGACAGGAGGGCGTACAGCCATCCCGGCAGCGGAGCGACCGGCGCGGAATCGGTCACGGCGTACGGGCCGCCCGGCATGGTGCTGCCGGGGGCGACGACGTACCCGCCCCAAGCGCGGGTATCGATCCGCTTGCCCAGCCGCCCGGCACTGTTGCCCAGCCGAGCACCCTCGGGGGCGGTGAAGTACAGGTGTTGGCCGCCGCTCGCGGTCCGCACCGTGAGGGTTGTGGGGACGGCCTGCCCGGCGCGCTCGCAGAGCGCCGCAAAGGTCGTCACGCCGGAGGGCGTGTCCGCATTGCCCTTGTGCTTGGGCAGGTCGAGATCCACCACGACCAGCCCGGACGGGCCGGTGGCGATGCCGATGTTGAACGGCACCTCGCCCCAGGCACGGCGGATACGGTCAGGGTCGGTGGTAGCGCGGTCCTCCCACTTGCGGTGGAAACCCGCGCAGTCCCCGATACCAGGGCAGGACTCCTCACCGTGCAGCGCCGGACGCTTGGTGCCGGGACGGAGGGGGAAGACCGCCCAGCCGCGTTCGGCAGCGTCCAGGGCCGCGCGCAGCAGCGCGGAACGTGCTTCATGGGTCATGCTGGAGACCTCCAACAGGTCTGTTGAGGGACCGGAGAACCGGGGCGGCCGTCTCTCGCCAAAGTCACGGCCGCCCCAGCCGTGTCTAGAACGGGGGCTCGGCCCACGGGTCGGTGTCGGGGTGCTGCTGACGCAGCCACCGGGGGCGGCGCGGGAGGGGCAGCAGGGTCCAGCGGCGGGTCTCGTCCCAGCAGGTGCAGGGGTCCCACTCGCTCCCGGCGTACTCGCCGGTGTCGTAGTCGCCGTAGAAGGACTCGATGCCGCCGTCGCCGTCGCAGTCGGGGCAGTCGGGACGGGGCGTGTCTGTGAGAACGAGCGCACGGCGGGGCCATGTGCTGTGCTGGATGCGTAGGCGAATCATGCGGCGCTCCTTTGGCACTGAGTGGTCAGCCGTGGAAGTGGCTGCGCTTGATGACGGCCTTGCGGATGTTGACCGTGGTCCCGTGGCTGGAGCGGTTCGCGCTGAAGATCTGCACGGCGATCCAGCCGCCGAAGATGACCGCGGCCAAGATGATGAGCTGGTGGATGAACGCGGCGAGCGCGGCGATGAACGCAGTGAGCAGGAACAGCCCACCGCAGACCGCGGCGAACCCAATCCCGCCGAGAGCGATGTTCACCGCTGTGTGGGAGATGACGGGCTTGACCGTAACGGGCTCAGGCTTGACCGGCTCGATGGCGTAGCCGGTGATAACCCGCCCGTCCGGCAGCATGACGCTTTGCACCTGGGCCGCCGTGCCCGGCTGCACCGGCACCAGGGGCGCGGCGGCCGAGGGTGGGGTGATGGGTTGGGGGTGGTGGACTTCGACGGCCGTGGGCCGGTCGAGGTGGGTCATCGCGGTTCCCCTCCGAGGATGGCCGCGGGCCCGCGCCGGGAGGTAGCGCGGGCCCGCGGGTCGGGTGTGACGGGTAGGTGTGATGTGGTGTGACGGGCCGCTGTGATGGCCGCGTCACGGCGCGTCTGCCTAGGGGTTTGGGTGTGACGCGGCCGTCACATGTGACGGGTGTCAGGCGACTGTGAGGGCCGGGACGATGCGCCACCGGCCGGTGGAACTCGTCGGCTCCAGCCGCCCCTCTTGGGCCGCTTCCTTCAGGCGCTTGGACACCCAGGAGCGGGAGAGGCTGTTCCGGTCGCACCAGTCGGTGAAGTCCTTCGGCCCGACGATCATGCGTCCCTCGTCCTCGAACTCGGCCAGCGCGTCATCGAGCAGACGACGCGCCTCCTCCGGAGACGGCTTACGGCCGCTCTCCTGCCCGAAGATCGGGGTGTCGTCGCCCTGCTCAGGCTCGGGCAGCTCGGCCTCGGGGTCGATGTCGGCGTCCTCGGGGTCCACGTGCGGCCCGTTGTCCATGTCGTCGTCCTCCACGACGGACAGCGCCGTCTGGTCAGCGTCGGGACCGGTGCGGCCGGTGTAGAGCTGCCCGGCGATCCGGGCTGCCGATCCGGCGGTGACCGGATCGGCCTTGGCACCGTTGCGCTGCGACCAGGTAGCCAGCAGCTCCATGACCGACACCGCGCGGCCGGTGAAGCGCCACGTGCGGCCCGGAGAGGGGTACCGGTCCTCGGGGATGCCCGGGGAGACGCAGTAGCAGTACCCGGGGCGCCGGTTGCCCCACTCACCGGGGTGGGCGCCGGCGGCCAGCACCGTATCCGGCAGGGAGAACCCCTCGTCGCGTGCGTCGCAGCCGAGCGCGATCACGGACGGCAGGGAGGCGCGGGTGCTGGTGCTCATCTGGTCGTAGCTCGGCCGCTGGAGCGAGACGATCAGCGCCGCGCCCGCGGACCGGGCTTCCTGGGCGATGCCGGTGAACGCGTCGTCCCCGAGAGCCCGCAGGGTGTTGGCGGCCTCCTCGAACCAGCCCACCAGGAACGGCATGCCAGGGCAGCCACACGGGCGGCCATCGTCCCGGCAGGTGCGCTCCGGGCTGTTCTGCTGCTGCGCAGCCTCGGGGACCCACTGCCGGTAGCCGTGAGCCCCGAGCCAACGGGTACGGTCCGGGATGACGGCCTGGAAGGCTTCCACCATCACCTCAGTGCCAGCACCGCCTTCCTCACCCCAGTCCAGACCGGGACGCAGGGGCGCGAAGTCCTGGAACGCCTTGGGATCGGAGAACCACACGATCACGTCCCTGCGGGACAGGATCTCGGTGAGCAGGTTCAGCGCCGCGTCACCCTTGCCGGAACCGGTCCCGCCCGCGATCAGCAGGTGAGTAGAGTTCCGGCCTTCCTCCGGATCGCCCGGGAGCCAGAGCAGCAGCGGGGCGCCGTCGTCATACCGACCGATGACCAGAGGATCAGCGATCGACCCACCCAGGTTCGACGGGCCTTCCCACTCGACCACCTCAGCGAGCATGTCTTCCGGCACGATGACCAGCTCACCGCGGCGCGCCGAGCCGGGGTCGGGGGTGTAGCGCACGGCCGAGGTCGGCAGGTCCAGGGCCGAGGCGATGTGCGACAGCGCCTTGGACATGTCCTCGTTGGTCTGCGTGCCCGCATCCAGCCCGACCGGGGCGGTGACGCGGTTCGGCTCCACCTTCGCGGTGCCGATCTGCGCCCGCGCCAGCCCGACCTTTTCCAGCAGGCCCTTATCCGCGTCCGAGCCTTCCCCGGCCCCCTCGTTGCGGCGCATGACCATGCGCACGTTCCACGACAGCGCCACGCCAGGCCCGCCCATGAGGTAGAGATCGTCGACCGGGCCGGTGGTCGGTCCGGCCAGGCACGCGGCCGTGAGCCAGGCCGACCCCGCGGCCACGGTGATGGCCGAGTGGAGACGGCGCTGTTTGCCGGTGGTGCGGCCGACCCACCAGGTGGTGCCGGTCAGGGCCACGGACGCCAGGGTCAGACCGACCCCGGCCCCCGCACTGTTCGCCCACCGCTCATGTCCCAGGACCCCGGCCAGGCCCGCGCCGGCGACCCCGAGCCACGGGGGGAGGTGCGGCTTGATGCGGTGCAGCAGGTACGCCCCGACAGAGCCACCCGCGCCCGCGTTCGTGTCAGCGGGGACGGCGAGCGGGTACCTCCGGCCGTCCTGGTCAGTCCAATTGCGTGCCACGGTCGTACCTCCTTACTGCTGGGTGAAGTCCATGCGCGGCTGCTGGGGGCGCCGGGCACGGTGACGGACGCGGTTGATCTCTTCCTCGTACTGCTGCTGGAACGTGGCGTAGGCAGCCGCGGCGTTCTTGGCCGCATCCCGCAGATCGTCAGCGGACTTCTGGAGCTTCCGGGCCACCTTCTGCGCCCGGATGCGGGAGCCGAACGTCTTGCCCTCGGGGTCAGGCACCGCGCTGAGAACGCCCTTGAGGATCTCGGCACCCATGGCCACCTCGATGGAGAGCGTGACGGCCGCGGCACGGATGCTGTTGCAGTAGAACCGCACCTGCGCCGGGGAGCCGAACTCCGGGGAAGGCAGCAGGGCTTCGGCGTGCGGACGGGCACCGCCAGCGTGGGTCCTGCTGCGGTTGTTGTTGACCGTGACGTTGATCGGCGGGACGAACGAGCCGCCCATCGCGCCGACGAACCCACCCGCCGCGGCGCCCGCGTTGGCGAACTTGTTCCCTTTGCCGTTGTCCGCACGGCCGTTGGTGGGCCGGTGCGGGCGCTGGCCGTTGGTGTGCTGAGCCATCAGACGTTCCCCTTAAGTCAGTTGGCGGTGCGGCGGACGATGAGCCAGGTGGTCTGTGCGGCGATCAGGTTCAGCAGCCACCACAGCTCCAGCGGACCGGCCATCGGGCCGAACCCCGCGGCGGATGCGGCCCAGGCGAGCCCGGAGGTGCCGAGCAGGGCCGCCGCTATGCGGCAGCCCCACACCGACCCGTTGGCGGCCGGGCGACGGCGCTGCGCGATGCCCAGCCACAGCAGCGGGCCCGCAGCGGCGGGGGCGAGCACCAGGGCGGACCACCAGGCCATCACGTGCAGGAGTGCGGTGATGGGCAGGGCCAGCACGCCGAGAGCGAGCGGGGCGAGCGCGCGGCGGTGCTTCCACAGCCACCGTGCCGCGGCGTCCAGGGCCAGGCGGGTCAGGGTCGGACGTTCGGGAACGACGACCACGAACGGGTCAGCGGAGCGGCGCCCGCGCTGGCGCGGGATACGGACAGTGGTGACGCCCGCCGCTGTCTTCACGGTGTGGGCACGGGTACGGCTGGACACAGCGAAACTCCCTGGAAGAAGTCGAGTGGGTCAGGCGGCGCGCTGTTCCTCGGGGTAGGCACAGGAAGGGCACATGCCGAGCGAGGGCGGGATGACGTATCCGGCGTCGCGTCGGCAGGTGGGGCAGGTGCGGCGGGCAGCGTTCGCCTTGGCCAGCGCCGCCCATCGGGCCGAGGTCATCGGCCGCACCGGTTTCGCCCGGTCGATGCGGTACAGGTACGCGACCAGCGGGCCGCGACGGCGCCGGGGGCGTTGCAGCTCCGCGGCGATGTCCTGACCGCCGGGGCGCAGGTCCATCGCGCGGAGCTGCCGGCGCGTGGCCAGCCCATCCGGCGCCAGACGCCACCGGTAGACCGGCAGCGTGGCCATCAGGTTTCCCGGCGACGGTAGACGGCCCGGCCCGCCGTGCGAATCAGCAGGTCAGCGGGTGGGTGGAGCCTCACGCGCGGGCTCCTTCCAGGACACGCCCTGCCGGAGGGGCGCTCGGGTGTCCCGCGTCGCGCAGTTCCTGGTAGCGGGTGGAGACCCAGCCGACCGACCAGCCGCACAGCTCGGCAGCGGCACGTACGGGCAGCCCTGCCTCGAACGCGGCCTGAACGGTCGCGCGGGCCCGGTCCTCGGGGAACTTCTCCACCGCGGGCCCGGCGGCCAGCAGCGCGGCGCGTTCACGCTCGGCCCGCTCCTCGCGCTCCCGCTGTTCACGACGCTCAGCGGCTTCCCGCTCGCGGCGTTCGTCCTCACGGCGTTGGGCGGCCTCGCGTTCACGGCGTTCACGGTCCCGCTCACGCTGTTCACGCTCGCGATCGCGGCGCTCACGCTCTTCCCGCTCGGCACGTTCGCGGGCTTCGGCTCGCTCCCGTTCCTCGCGGCGGGCCCGCTCCTCTCGCTCGGCTTGCTCACGGGTGAGACGGGCTTCGTGTTCACGCTGTTCACGCGCCAGCATCGAGGCGTGCTCGCGCTCCTCACGGGCCCGCCGCTCGGCCGCCTCGCGGCGTTCAGCCGCTGCCTTCTCGCGGGCTTCCCGCTCGGCGCGCTGCTCCGCTTCCAGCGCGGTCACAGCCGCGGCGATGGCGCGCCGGTAGGCCAGCCCGGTTTCCGCGGTGACGATCAGCAGCAACGGTGCGACCGCATGCACGGCCACGCCCACCAGGTCTTTCTTCAGCGCGGAATCCGCAACGTTCAGGGCCAGGGTCATGCAGCCGGTCATCCACCGCAGCACGACCGGCCACCGGCCGCCATGCCCGCCCAGCCGGGCCAGCACCGCATCCAGGCGGACCACGATCACCACCGCGGCGTCCACCACCAGCGGCAGAATCGGCGCGGTCCAAGCCCACTTGGCCGGGGTGTGCTCGGATGCCAGCGGGGTGACGGTGAGGACCGAGTAGAGCATGGCGCCCGCGACGATCAGCCATGTGCCGACTGACAGAGCGCGCTCGGCTGAACGGATCTGAACGGCGTTCACGCGTCCACCTCCACCAGTGAACGCACCCGGACCGTCGCGATCAGGAGCACCGGGGAGGAGAGGTCTTCGGGGATGTCGGGGGTCTCACACCACTCCCACTCAGCCCCCGGCACCAGCTCATAGCCCAGCGCGGTGAGCGCCGCCGCTCGTTCGGTGAACGTCGGCACCGGAGCGGCACGGCCGAAGTCGTGCTCAGGCCAGATCTCGAAGGTATTCAGCAGCACCACGTACAGGCGCCATCCACGAGCGCCGGTGGACATCTGCGCCGTGAACTCCTGCGTCATCAGGCCACCTCCGGCGAGATCGCCCCGTCCCGATTCGCCAGCGCCCGCCGCGCGGCCAGCACCCGGCGTCGGGTCCGGCGGATACGGCGCGCGTCCACCTCAGACACCGGCCGGTCCAGCAGGCTGATCTGTACGTCCAGCAACTCGACTTCCGCCTCGATCAGCGGCAGCTCGTCCTCGATCGCATCCAGCTCCGCGGCTGTCGGCTCGTGGTCGGACAGGTCGGCGGTAACAGCCTCGTGAAGTGCACCGATGTGCTTCATGGGTCGTGGTTCCTCTCACGGTGGTACGGCCCGAATAGCGGCGCCGGTGTTCTGAGCACCGGCGCCGCGCGCCGTTAGGGAAAGCGGGCCGCATGATCCGGCCCGGACCGCTCGGGAGCTCCGAGCGGATGGCGGACGGGGAGGGAGTTGCACCCTCGTCCCCTCGGGGACGCTCTACGCGCCGTCCGTTGGTCTGCCACCAGCCGTGCCGTACACCTCCTATCAGCGGCTTTGGCTGGGACCTATGAAGTTCTCAAGCAGCAGGCGCTTCCTTTCACCCCCTTGTGAAGGGCTTCCGGGCGCTACTCAGGGAACCCGCTTGCGCGGGTTGGACCCCTTGCTCAACTTGTAGGGACAAGCTGATGGAGATGACTCTGCACCGCTGGAGCGGTCCGCGTCAACCCGCCTGTACCAACAAGTTGCGCGAGTGCGTCATGATGGGGGAATGAACAAACAGCCGAAGTACCGGCAAGTGGCCGACGCGCTGCGTCGAGAGATCGACAACGGGGCGTACCCGCCGGGAGCGCGCCTCCCGTCAGAGAGTGAGCTGTCCGCCCGGTTCGCGGCCTCGCGAAACACTGTCCGATCTGGGCTGAACCTGCTGGTCACAGAGGGGCTGATCTCGTCCAGCCAGGGCCTCGGGTACGAGGTGCGCTCGCATGAGGTGTTCAAGCTCAACGCGTCCCGGTTCGAGAACCTGAGCTTCCCGCAGAACGGCGACGCGTACAGCACCGACGTGACGAACGCGGGTCGCCGCCCGCACCAGACCTTCCGCGTCGAGATGCTTCCCGCGCCGGAAGAGATCGCCGCGTGGCTGAAGGTGGAGGCGGGGGCAAAGGCTGTGCTCCGCTTCTGTCACCGATACGTGGACGATGTGCCCTGGTCAACGCAAGCGACGTACTACCCGGGGTGGCTCGTGGAGCAGGCGCCGCGGCTGGCCGAGCCCGGAGATATCGCGGAGGGGACGACTCGCTACCTCGCGGATCACGGGATCAGCCAGATTGGGTACTTCGATGAGATTGCCACCCGGATGCCGACTCCCGAGGAAGCGCGGCTTCTGGAGATCGGCGCTGGTGTCCCAGTCCTGCTCTGGACGCGTACGGGCTACTCCGACGAGAAGCCCATTCGGTGCACCATCACCACGTTCCGCGGCGATCTGAACCGTATGAACTACGAGATCGGCGACTTGGCCGGCCGAAACGAGGATCTGTGATCATCACTCCTGCTCAGCCCAGCGAGCTGCCCAAGCTGATCGCCTTCCGGGAGGAAGCCGCGTCGTGGCTGAGGGAGCTAGGCACCGACCAGTGGAGTCGCCCGTACCCGCCAGATCTGCTGCTCGCCAGCATCGAGGCGGGGACGGTCTTCATGGTGCGCGACGGAGAGCAGACCGCCGCAACCATCACCCTCACGCCCGATCCTGAGGAAGGGCTCTGGACGGAGGCGGAACTGAGCGAACCGTCGGTGTTCGTCAACAAGCTCACCGTTGCGCGCACGCATGCCGGGCAGAGCCTCGGCGCCCGATTGCTGAACTGGGCAGGGGATCGGGCCCACCGGGCTTCGGCCAAGTGGCTCCGTCTGGACGCATGGACGACGAACGAAGCACTCCAGCACTACTACGTTCGACAGGGCTTCGACCATGTCCGCACGGTCCGCGAAGGAGGGGCGGTCAATGGCGGACCCCGCGTCTCTGGATGGTTGGCACAGCGCCCCGCCTGCCGGACGGGCCATGGGTTCGTGGACGAGACACCCGCGCCGGAGCCGGTGCCGCTCGCCCGGTGATCGGCGCGGCGCGGGGACGCACGTGCTGGGCCCCAGACGCTGGGAGAAATCTGGGAGAAGATCTTCTCCCAGCATCTCCCGGATGCCATGCGAGACCAACTCATACCGAAGCCCTGACCTGCACGAATATCATGCCGGTCAGGTCCAAGCCCCGCCCGGACCTTATTCGGGACGAAGAGGTCGTGGGTTCAAATCCCGCCACCCCGACTGAAGGAACAGCAGGGGCCCGGTCCACTCATGTGAGTAGACCGGGCCCCTGCTTCGTCTGTGTGTCTCCCTGCGCGACGACCGCTCCGCACCGGCTTGAAGATCCCGTCCATGAGCCCGAACTCCCGGGGCCGCTTGTACCGGGCGAGTTGAGATGAGGCATCCCAGGTGGATGGCTGGGCGCGCAAAAGACCGGGTCAACTCGCCGGTGTGGCGCCGTAGATGGCGGGCGCCGGGGCGGTGTTGCGCAGGGATCAGGTCGCGGTCATTGGAGCGGCCCAGGGCCGCTCAGGCCCCCGTGCTGGCCGCCTATTCGGCCGTGCCGGTCCAGCCCTGGCGGCGGAGGACGGACGGGATGTCGGGGGCCTGGTAATGGGCGCCCTTGAGGACCTTGCCGTCGGCGCGGAGGGTGGGGAGGCCGTCGGGGCCGAGTTTGCTCATATTGGCCCGGTGGATCTCGGCGATCACCTCGTCCAGGTCGATGCCGTGGACCAGGGCGGTGCCATAGGCGACGTAGACGACATCGGCCAGTTCATGGGCGAGGTGGTCGAGGGAGCCGTCGACGCTCGCCTCGGCCACTTCGGCGCACTCCTCGGCCAGGAGGTCCTGGCGGTGGGCGGCGAGCTTCGGTGAGACCTCGGTGGGGGTCGTACGGGCGTCGAGGCCGAAGGTCAGGTGGAATTCGCGGACGAGATCGGCGGGAGAGGGGCGCATTCGTCCGATCGTACGTGGGCGGCGGGGCGGCCGGATGCCGTACGGGATTCGGGCGATCGTATGACGGCGTACACCGCCGGGGGAGCCGTAGCGCGGTGGTCGTATGGGCGTGCGCCGCCGGGAGCCCTCGTACGTCGCCGCCGGGAGCCTTCGTACGTCGACGCGCGGATCCTTGATCGTGTGCCTAGGGTGAGGCGTATCAGGCCCTCGACCTCCGCCTCCGGGGTGGTGCACCCATGAGTCTCAGCATCCGTAACCAGCTTCCCGCCACCGTCGTGTCCGTGACACCGGGCGAGGCCATGGCCACGGTCCAGGGGCGGCTGTCCGGAGGGCAGCTGGTGACGGCCGCCGTGACCATGAGCGCCGTGAAGGAGCTCGGCATCGGGGAGGGGTCCGAGGTGACGGCGCTGGCCAAGGCCACCGAGGTGGCCCTGGCCACGGGGGAGGTCTCGGGGCTGAGCATCCGCAATCGCTTCCCCGGCACCGTCGCCCGCCTCACCCTCGGGGCCGCCATGGCCACCGTCGTGATCTCCATCGGCGGCGGCCAGGAGCTCACGGCCGCCATCACCCAGGACGCGGCGGCGGAGCTCGGGCTCACGGAGGGCAGCCGCGTCACCGCCCTGATCAAGTCGACCGAGGTGTCGCTCGCCACGACGTAGGCCGATGAGCCCATGGCAGACGGGCGGTGGGCGGTGAGTCGGGGGTGGTGAGTCGGGGGCTGATTGTCGACGTCGCCGCCCCTTCAGATCGGGCCAACCGCTCCATCCCCCACTCCACCAACTTCTACAGTGCTGTAGATTTTGACTCCGGTCCACCGAGCACTTGGAGGAGATCGTGGGAGTTTCCCTGTCCAAAGGCGGCAACGTCTCGCTGAGCAAGGAGGCGCCGGGCCTGAGCGCGGTCGTCGTCGGCCTGGGCTGGGACGTGCGGACGACGACCGGCACCGACTACGACCTCGACGCGAGCGCCCTGCTGTGCGATGAGGCCGGTAAGGTCGCGTCCGACCGGCACTTCGTCTTCTACAACAACCTCACCAGCCCCGACGGCTCCGTGGAGCACACCGGCGACAACCTGACCGGTGAGGGCGAGGGCGACGACGAGTCCATCAAGGTCAACCTGACCGCCGTGCCCGCCGAGATCGCCAGGATCGTCTTCCCGGTCTCCATCCATGACGCGGACGGCCGTGACCAGAACTTCGGCCAGGTCCGCAACGCCTTCATCCGGGTGGTCAACCAGGCCGACAACGTCGAACTCGCCCGCTACGACCTGAGCGAGGACGCCGCGACCGAGACGGCGATGGTCTTCGGCGAGCTCTACCGCAACGGCGCGGAGTGGAAGTTCCGCGCGGTCGGCCAGGGGTACGCCTCAGGGCTGGCGGGCATCGCCTCCGACTTCGGTGTCAATCTCTGACACCCTCCTGCGGCCGCCGGGCCCGGCCTTTCCCTTGGGTGGGCCCGGCGGCCGGTTCTTATGGCTCGTATGGCGATACGGCTCGCGCGGCCGCCCGGCTCGCCCAGCGCCACCGTTCGCCCACAGCCAGCGTCGCCCAGCGCCACCGTTCGCCCACAGCCAGCGTCGCCCAGCGCCACCGTTCATCCGAACCACCGTTCGCCCAGCGGGGCCGTTCGTGCGGCCGCCCGGCTCGCACGCTCACCCCGTTTCGGACTCTTCGAGGAAGCCGGACATGACCGCCCCACCCGGGTTACAGGCCGAGGACCGGCCCGACTTCGAGCGGGCGCTGCACCAGGCGCTGCGTACGGCGGAGATCCGTGGGGCCCTGTGGCGCGACGGGAGCCCCGGGGACGCGGACATCCAACGGCTGCGCTCCCAGGCCCTGCTGGAGAGCGAGACGATCGCGACGGCCGCCGCGCCCGAATACGCCGCGTACCTACGGCAACGTGCCGCCGCCGGGGCGACGCCCGCGTCCACCGGGCCCCTTGCGTCTGCCGTATCCGCCTCGCCCACTCCATCGGCAGGCGTCGGTGGGCCGCTGTCGGCGGTCGCCGTCCTCGCACCTGCGCTGGCCGGCGCCTCGACCGTGGCCTTTCTGCTCCTCGGCGGGCTGCTGAGGCTCTCCGACTCCCAACGCGAGCTGTCCGAGGCACTGTTGACCGCCGGGCTGACCAGCGCGACGATCGCGGCGGTAACTCTCGCGGCGGGGGTGACCTGCCTGCTCGTCACCGCCGTACGCCACCGCACCTCGGCCCCCGACCAGCGCCCACGCCCCTGGCCCGCACGCCCCCACCGGCAGCCACGCCGCCCTCCGCATCCACGCCCCCACCCGCATCCACCTACGCACCCGCCCTACGTCAGACGCCGGGATGACGCGGCCGTGGCCACAGCCCGCGACGCCTGGCTCAGGGCCCTTCTCCACCGCGGCATCCTGCCGTTTCTGCGCGACCGGCTGAAGATGTCACACACGTCACACAACCTGTCCTGGATGAGTCAGAAGAGTGAGAAAGGAAGCACATGACCGTAAATCTGGCCAAGGGCCAGCGGATCAGCCTGAGCAAATCCGACGGAGGTGAGCTCACCGCTGTGCGCATGGGCCTGGGCTGGAAGGCCGCGCCGCGGAAAGGGTTCCTCGCCCGGCTGACCGCCAAGGAGATCGACCTGGACGCCTCGGCCGTGCTCTTCGCCGGGAAGGAAGCCGTCGACGTCGTCTTCTTCCAGCATCTGACGAGCGACGACGGATCCGTACGGCACACCGGCGACAACCTCGTCGGCGGCGCCGGTCAGGGCGGCGACGATGAATCGATCCTGATCGATCTACAGCGCGTTCCGGTCCATGTCGATCAGATCCTGTTCACGGTGAACTCCTTCTCCGGACAGACCTTCGCCGAGGTGGAGAACGCCTTCTGCCGCCTCGTCGACGAGACCAATGGACAGGAACTGGCCCGCTACACCCTGAGCGGCGGCGGCCCCTACACGGCCCAGATCATGGCCAAGGTGCATCGTGCGGGCGGGGTGAGCAGTGCCTGGCAGATGTCGGCCATAGGCGTGCCCGCCACCGGCCGGACGTTCCAGGATCTGCTGCCGGCCCTCTCCTCCCACCTCTGACAGACGGGCCGAAACGGCCTGTGGCGCGTTCCGCGCCATCCGAGGGAGAATCTGAGGGTGACCGAGCGAAAGCCACCGGGAATCAGCTTCGAAACGTGGGCCGACCGACAGATCCGCGAGGCGGAGGAACGCGGCGCGTTCGCCGACCTTCCGGGAAAGGGAAAGCCCCTCCCCAATCTCGACAGGCCCTACGACGATCTGTGGTGGGTCAAGGAGAAGATGGCCCGCGAGAATCTGTCGTTTCTGCCGCCGACACTCGTGCTGCGCAAAGAGGCGGAGGACGCGCTCGCCGCCGTGGAGAAGGCGCCGTCGGAGCGGGTGGTGCGGGACGTCCTCGCGGAGGTCAATGACAAGATCCGTGAGGTGATCCGGCGGCCCCCGCCCGGCCCGCCGCTCAATCTCGTGCCCTTCGATATCGACGAGATCGTCCGGGAGTGGCGAGAGCGCCGGGAGCGGACGGAGAACAAGGACCACCGACCGGAATGACCGCGACGAAGGCGGGCCGGGGCATACGCGCCCCGGCCCGCCCGTGGTTCAGGGTCTGCCCCTGCTCCGGGGTCCGCCCGTGGTCTCAGGACCTCCCCGGTTCAGGGACACCCCGGCTCGGGGACTTCCCGGACTATTCCTCGTTCCCGTACGGGCGAGTGATGATCTCCATGCCATGACCGGCCGGGTCCATGAAGTACAGCCCGCGCCCGCCGAAGTGGTGGTTGATCTCGCCCGGCTGCTTCAGATGGGGGTCGGCGTAGTACGTGACCCCCTGCTCCCGGATCCGCCCGAAGGCCGCGTCGAACTCCTCGTCCGAGATGAGGAACGCGTAATGCTGCATGACGATCGACTCACCGGGAATAGTGGCGAAGTCCAGGGTGACGCCGTTACTGGTTTCCACCGGAACGAACGGACCCCACGCTTCTCCCACCTCGAGACCGAGGATATTCGCCAGGAATTCCGCGGATTCGTGGTTGTCCAGAGAATGGACGATCGTGTGATTCAACTCGACAGACACTGTGGAATGCCTCCGTAAGGCAATCTCACGGGCACCTCCATGCCTCACCCAGCCGGTGACCGACACGCGATGCCGTACTTCCGATCGTAGGCGGCACCGCCCGCGGCCGTCGAGGCCCGGCGCTCGACTCACGGCCCCGCGTGCCCTTCCTCAGCCTCGGCCCGCGGAAGTCGTTCCCTCGGCGGCTTCCTTCCTGACCGCCGCCACGCTGAAGATCCCGCCCTCCGGGTCGCGCAGCCCCGCGATGCGCCCATAGGGGGTGTCGGTCGGCGGGGAGAGGACGCCGCCGCCGAGTTCCGCGGCGCGTTCGGCGACCTCGTCGACGTCCTTCACACAGAAGTAGACCCGCCAGCGGGGCCGGATGTTCGGGTCCGGGGCCGCCTCGATGGCGCCGCCGCGCAGCCCCGCGACCGCCTTACCGTCGATATGGAGGACCACCCGGTCGTGTTCGAAGCGGACGTCGCAGCGCTCCCGCTCCTGGGCGTCCCAGCCGAAGACCTGCCCGTAGAAGAGCGCCGCCTCGAAGGCGTCACGGGTGCGCAGCTCCAGCCATACGGGCGCGCCGGGTCTGCGCTCGCCCCACCAGGCGGAGGTCAGATCGCCCTCCCAGATGCCGAAGTTGGCCCCGTCCGGGTCGGCCGCCCAGGCCACCCGGCCGCTGCCGAACTCCAGCGGCCCGACCGCGACCGTGCCACCGCGCTCCTGGACGCGCGAGGCCACCTCGTCCGCGCTGTCCGCCGCGAAGTACGTGGTCCAGGTGACCGGGAGGGACACTCCCGCCGACGGGGACGAGGCGCCGATGCCGACGGTCGGTACGCCGCCCTCGGTGTACGCGATGGTGTAACGGCCGTGCCCCTGCCGGGTGGGGCGGAAGCCCCAGCCGAGGAGCTCTCCGTAGAAGTGGTGCGCGCGGTCCAGATCCGCTGCCATGAGGCTCACCCAGCACGGTGCGCCCTGGACAGCACGGAACCTCTCCCGCAAGGCCGCTCACCTCACTCATGTCCCTGGGGGCGCCACAGACGTCCCACAGGCAGCCGTCATCGCTCGGACCTCCTGCCCGATATCTACACTTTCCTCCGCTTTCGCGGCCTGCGCCACCTTCACGCCCACCGGCGCGCCCGCCCGGAAGGGAGCGCATGCGTTGTGGCGTATCACACCGGGGCACCTCCGGCATCGGAGCACGGCCGCCCGGCCATGGCAGGGCAGTATTGCGCCATGTCGAATCTCCGCTCAAACATCGTCGCCTGGCTGGGCCGCAAGTACTTTTCAAGAATTCAGAAGAACGGCTTCGACTTGTCCAAGATGTCGTTTCTCCCGGACGCCACACTGGCTCCGCTGAGGCGCGATGGACTCGACCCCATTCCCGATCTGTCCCGAACCAGAGCAAAAGAACCCATCAGCAAGATATGGCTGCCTTTCGGCATCAATGCCTGGCTTGTCACCGGATATGACGAGACCAAGGCGGTACTCGGAAAGGCGAAGGGGTTCAGCTCGGATTTCACCAATCTCGCGGATCGGAACATCGGCGTCGCCCCGCAGCAGAATCCGGGAGGTCTCGGCTTCAGCGATCCACCGACGCATACGAGACTGCGACGCCTGCTGACCCCCGAATTCACCATGCGGCGGCTCAGCAGGCTCACCCCGCGCATCCACTCCATCGTGGAGGAGCGCCTCGACGAGATGGCCGCGGCCGAGGGCCCGGTGGATCTCGTGCAGGCGTTCGCCCTTCCCATTCCCGCGCTGGTCATCTGCGAACTGCTCGGTGTGCCGTACGAGGACCGCGATGACTTCCAGCGCCACAGCACGGCGCGGTTCGACCTCTTCAGCGGGGCGAACGCCTCCTTCGGCGCGATGTCGGACTCCCTCTCCTATCTGCACGGGATCGTCCGGAAGCAGCGCGAGACCCCCGGTGACGGACTGCTCGGCATGCTGGTGAAGGAGCACGGCGACGAACTCGACGACCAGGAGCTGGCCGGGCTCGCCGACGGTGTGCTGACGGGTGGTCTGGAGACGACCGCGAGCATGCTGGCGCTCGGCACGCTGGTGCTGCTCCAGGCTCCCGAGCAGTTCGCCGCGATACGTGATCAGGACGATGTCGTGGACCCGTTCGTGGAGGAGTTGCTGCGCTATCTCACGGTGGTGCAGGTGGCCTTCCCGCGGTTCGCACGCGAGGACATGGAGATCGCGGGCACGCGGATATCCGCCGGTGATCTGATGCTGTGCTCGCTGAGCGGGGCCAACCGGGACGAGAAACTGGGCCCGGACATGGAGCGGGTCGATCCGCACCGGCAGGCCCCGTCGCATCTGGCCTTCGGATACGGCATCCACCGCTGCATCGGCGCCGAACTGGCCAAGATGGAGCTCCGGGCCGCCTATCCCGCGCTCGTACGGCGGTTTCCGGAGATGCGGCTCGCGGTACCGGCGGAGAAGCTCTCGTTCCGGAAGCTCTCCATCGTCTACGGCGTGGATGAGCTGCCGGTGCTGCTGAAGTAGCCGGGCCCGGGGAGGGACGGGGTGAACGGGAGGGGGCAGGGGCCGGGGAAGCGGGGCGGGAGGGGCGGGAACCGGGGGCAGGGACCCGGGGCAGGGACCCGGGGCAGGGACCCGGGGCAGGGACCCGGGGCAGGGACCCGGGGCAGGGGCGGGATCGCGTACGGCAGGGTGCGGCCTGAGGCGTGCGTGCGCGGGGGTACGGACGGAAGTGCTCGGCCCGCTGCCCGGATGGATCGGCCGGGAGCGGTCGGAAGCGCCCGGAGAGGCCCGTCCGGACGGAGTCGCGTCCGGAAACGCTCAGAGGGGCCAGGAGGGGGCCGGAGGGGCCACGTCCAGAAGCCGCCCGGAGAACCGCCCGGAGAGGCGTCCAGAAGCGCTCAAAAGCGCTCGACCAGATGCTCACGCTCGCTCGGCGCCTCGTACGACGTCGGCCAGAAGTCGGTGATGGTCTGGATCCGGCCGTCCGCCGAGGCGGTGAAGAAGCTGATCGCCTGCGTCTCCTCCTCGTCCACGCTGTAGCGCACCCAGGAGACCGCCTGCTCGCCGTCGGCCACGACGCGCTCGACCTCCAGGCTCCACTCGCCCACGTACTCGGCGTTGAACCGGACCACACCGTCCCGGCCGAGCACCCGCTCGCGGGTCTGGGGCAGTTCGTAGCGGACGTCGTCGGCGAGGGTGGCGCCGAATGCCCGCCAGTCCCTGGCCTGGGCCGTTGCCCAGTACGTCTCCACCGTCGCGCCTATGTCGGCCATCAGCTCCCCCTCGGTTGCGCGGCCTCCGTCCATCCCGCCGGGAACGTTATCCACAGGCGCGGGACGACGCCAGCGCGGATGTCGGGGTGCGGCGCAGAATGGTGGGCATGACTGAGAGCACGGAGTCCATGCCGGACTGGGAAAAGCGCTTCCGGGCGCCGCGAGTGGGGCTGCCCGACTGGGCGGAGGACGCCCCGGACCACTCGCTGTTCGTCTCGAATGCCACGGGCACGTATGAGCTGTACGCATGGGACCGGGCGACCGGGGCACAGCGGCAGGTCACGGACCGGCCGAACGGGACGACCGACGGGGTGCTGTCGCCGGACGGCCGGTGGATCTGGTGGTTCTCGGACACCGACGGCGATGAGTTCGGGGTGTGGCTGCGTCAGCCGTTCCGCGGCGGCGAGGGGGGCGAGCGCCCGGCCGACGAGCCCGCGGCCCCCGGTCTGGCCCCCTCCTACCCCGCGGGGCTCGCGCTGGGCCGCGACGGCACGGCGGTCGTCGGGCGGTCCACCGACGAGGACGGCTCGACCATCCATGTGGTGCGGCCGGGCGGCGAGCCCGAGGAGATCTACCGGCACCGCGAGTCCGCCGGAGTGGGCGATCTCACCCATGACGGGACGCTGATCGCGATAGAGCACACCGAGCACGGCGACGCGATGCACTCGGCGATCCGGGTCCTGCGGCTGGACGGGACGGCCGTCGCCGAGCTGGACGACACCAAGGGCGGCACCGAGGAGCTGGGCCTGTCCGTGATGGGCTTCGCGCCCGTCGCGGGGGACACCCGGCTGCTGGTCGGGCACCAGCGGCGCGGCCGGTGGGAGCCCATGGTGTGGGATCCGCTGACCGGTGTGGAGACCGCGCTGGCGATCGACCTGCCCGGTGACGTCGGGGCGGACTGGTTCCCGGACGGATCGGCGCTGCTGGTCGAGCACAGCCATCACGCGCGCAGCGAGCTGTGGCGGTACGACCTCGCCGCTGCCGAGCTCACCCGGCTGGAGACCCCGGCGGGCACGATCTCGGGCGCCACGGCGCGGCCGGACGGCTCGGCGGAGTTCCTGTGGTCATCGGCCCAGAAGCCGCCCCGGGTGCGGTCCACGAGCGGGCGGACGGTGCTGGACCCGCCCGGTTTCACGGCCCCGGAGTCGGTGGCGGTCACCGACGTCTGGGTGGACGGGCCCGGCGGACGGGTGCACGCGCTGGTGCAGAAGCCCGAGGGCGAGGGCCCCTTCCCGACGGTCTTCGACATCCACGGCGGGCCGACCTGGCACGACAGCGACGCCTTCGCGGCGGGCCCGGCGGCCTGGGTGGACCACGGCTTCGCCGTGGTGCGGGTCAACTACCGCGGCTCCACCGGTTACGGCCGGGCGTGGACGGACGCGCTCAAGCACCGGGTCGGGCTGATCGAGCTGGAGGACATCGCGGCGGTACGGGAGTGGGCGGTGGCCTCGGGGCTCGCCGACCCCGAGCGGCTGGTGCTGGCCGGCGGTTCCTGGGGCGGCTATCTGACGCTGCTGGGCATCGGCACCCAGCCGGATTCATGGGCGCTGGGGCTGGCCGCGGTCCCGGTCGCGGACTATGTGACGGCCTACCACGACGAGATGGAGGCCCTGAAGGCGATGGACCGCACCCTGCTGGGCGGCACCCCGGAGGAGGTGCCGGAGCGGTTCGAGGCGTCGTCCCCGCTGACCTATGTGGATCAGGTGCGAGCGCCGGTCTACATCTCGGCGGGGGTCAACGACCCGCGCTGCCCCATACGGCAGATCGACAACTATGTGGAGCGGCTCGAGCGGCGCGGCGCCCCGCATGAGGTCTACCGCTATGAGGCGGGGCACGGCTCGCTGGTCGTCCAGGAGCGGATCAAACAGGTGCGCCTGGAGATCGAGTTCGCTCAGCGTCATCTGGGGTCCGGTCCGCGTCCGGCGCCGTCGGAGCCGTCGGCTCGGGCGGTGTGAGGCCGAGGGCCAGATCGCGGGCCGTCTCGGCCTCTCGGCGGAACAGCCGGAACCACATGAAGACCACGAAGCCGGCGAAGACGAACCACTCACCGGTGTAGCCCAGGTTCTGGAACGCCTTGATGTCGAGCCCGGTGCCCTCCGCCGCCGTGGGGGGCACCGGCTTCAGGGCCCCGGGAGCCTGGGAGGAGGTCACCCAGGCGTCGTACACCTGATACGGCACCAGGTTGACCAGGGAGGCGGCGCTGATCATGCCCAGCTGACCGCGGGGGAGGCCACCGCTCGCGCTCACCCCGTCGCCGCCCTGGTGCTCGGACGCCTGAAGCGCCCCGGTGACGGTCACCTCACCGGAGGGGGGTGCGGGCACCTTGGCGGTGGCCGTCGGGTCGTCGGCGTCGCCGGGGAGCCAGCCGCGGACGACGGGGAGCGCCTTGGCCCCGGCGCCGCCGCCTCCGTTCGCGCCCCCGTCCACACGCAGCAGGGTCAGTACATAGAAGCCGTCGCGGCCGTCCAGCCGCCGGTCGGGAACGAGGAGTTGATGTGCGGTGTCGTATCGGCCGGTGGCGGTCGCCCGCTCCCCGGAGGTCTTCGCGGTGACCGGCAGCAGATCGCGCAGCGGCCGGGCCTCGGCCTTCCGCTCGCCCGACGCCTCTTCCTGCTGCTGGTTATGCGTGTTGACACGCGTCTCGAAGCGGCTGAGCTGCCAACTGCCCATGAAGAGACAGACCGGGATCGCCAGGACGGTGAACACATTGATCACCCACCAGCGGGGGGTCAGCAGAAACCGATACACACCCCCACGGTACGGGCTTCGCGTCGCGGCCCCGGCGGCGGGGCCGCCCCACGGACCCCCACGTCGCGGCCCCCGGATCCCGCCATGGCACACCAGGACGGCCGCAGGGCCTCCCGGGCGCGGGGCACCGGAAGGCGGCTCGGGGAGGCCGCTGCCCGCGGCTCTAGGAGGACGCCACCAGACCGGTGCGGTAGATCGTTCCTGCGCAGGCGCCGCCGATCGTCACGCTCGCCGCAGCCGGGTCGCCCGCCTCGGGGGTGTGGCTGACCAGGACGCTCGAGTCCGGCGGCTCACCGCCGTCGCCACCGCCCCCGCCAGGGGTGCCGCCCGGGGCGCCCGTGCTGGGATCGTCCTGCGGCCCGTCCTGGGCCGACTCCGTGGACGGATCCGGGGTCGGGGTGCCGGTGGTGGAGCAGCCGCTGGTGCCGCCGCCCGACGTCGGGATCCAGGCGAACTTGACCTCGTACGCCTGGCCGGGCCCGAGGATGAGCGTGCCCGGCTGGGCGGAGGGGTCGGGCAGCCCCGCCGCCGCGTCCCCCGCCGTATGGTCCACGACGAGGATCCGCGAGGCGTCCGCACCGCCCTGGGCGCTCGCGCCCACCGAGCCGCTGCCCTCGACCGTGCAGGACTGGTCCGAGATGTTCACGACGCGGAACGAGCCGTAGACCCGCCCCTCCGCGTCGGCCGCCCCGACCGATCCGGCGCCACCGCTGGTGAGCTGGGTGCGGCTGCATGTGGGGGAGGTGGCGTTCAGCGTGTTGGAGGGGTCGGGGGCCGTGCCCCCGGAGCCGCCCTCCTCACCCTTCGGCGGCTTGTGCTTCCCCTTGTCCTTGCCCTTGTCGCCCTTGTCCTGCTCGACCGTGTCGGCGGGCCCATCGGAGCCCTTGCCGCCGCTGCCCTCACCGTGCCGGCCGCCGCTGACCTCAGGGGTGCGGTGGCTGCTGGAGGCGTTGGCCGGCTGGTCGTTGCCGCCGTCGCCGGTGGTCGCGACGTGCACCAGCGCCGGTACGGCCGCACAGCCGAGCACCACCGCCGCCGCGGCCCCGACCAGGGCCTGGCGCCGCCGCGCACGGCGGGCGGGCACGGCGCGCCGCAAATGGTCGAGGGTGTCGGGGGCGGGCTCGAGGTCATCGACGGCGCGATGCAGCAGCCGCCGCAGCGACTCCTCGTCCTCACCGCCGGGCCCGTCGTCGTCCAGCCGAATCCGCAGGGGCGTCACCTGCCCCTGCCCGGACACGGCGGACCGTCCGGCCCCGGCGGACCCGGTGGAGGCATCGATCTCCCCGGCCTCCGCGGACCCGGGGGAGTCAGCGCCACCCCTGGTCCCGGCGGACCCGGTGTGCTCACCGGCCTCCGTAGATCCCGCGGACGCCGCAGACCCCGCGGACTCCCCGGATCCCGCGGACCCCGTCGGCTCTGCCGATTCCGTCGGCTCCGACGGCTCTATCGGTTCCGTCGGCTCCGTGGACTCCACTGGCTCTCCGGAATCGGCCCCGTCGCCGTTCCGCCGACCGGGATCCCCCGGGCCCGGCGTAGGTGTGATGTGGTTCATGCCGGAGCCTCCATGGCGACGCGGAGCGCCGCGATGCCGCGCGAGCCGTACGCCTTGACCGAGCCGAGCGATATCCCCAGCGTCTCGGCCACCTGGGCCTCGGTCATATCGGCGAAGTAGCGCAGCACGAGAACTTCGCGCTGACGGCGCTGAAGTCCCCTCATCGCCTTGATCAATTGATCCCGTTCAAGCTGTTCGTACGCCCCCTCCTCGGCACTGGCCATATCGGGCATCGGCTTGGAGAGCAGCTTCAGCCCGAGGATGCGCCGGCGCAGCGCGGAGCGGGAGAGATTGACGACCGTCTGCCGCAGATAGGCGAGGGTCTTCTCGGGGTCCCGGACTCGCTTGCGCGCCGAGTGCACACGGATGAACGCTTCCTGCACGACGTCCTCGCAGGACGCGGTGTCGTCGAGGAGGAGCGCGGCGAGACCGAGGAGCGACCGGTAGTGAGCGCGGTAGGTCTCGGTGAGGTGATCGACTGTGGTGCCCGCTGCCATCGCGTCGTCAGTGTCCTCGCGCCCTGTTGTGATGTGCGCGGGGCGGGCCGTCGGCCACGGCGCGATCACCGGCATGCCACCTGGTGCACGCGGGGGGCGTACTGCCGCGCCGCCGCGCACTGGAACCGTCGCGATGCCGAATACCTCTGCCACGCCTGTTGGACACGCCGCCCCCTGTCAGGGTTGTACGCGCGGAGCATCGCTTTTGACGATGCGTTCAATGCCCCCATGCGCACCAACTCTTCCCCAATGCCCCAGTTATCCCAGCGCCCACTGCGGGGCGGCTGGAAAGACGCTCCCCGCCCGCTGCCGGTTGCAGCGGGCGGGGAGCGAATACGTCGACCACATCAACGGCCCAGCTCAGCTGGTCCAGGCCAGTGACACGCGCACAGGATATTCACATCTGCCGGACGACGCACCTGCTGAAACGTCACTTTAAGACGGTCGCTCACGTTCCGGCGGCCCGGCCCCCTCGTACGGCCGTCCGACCGCTACACAGTCGGCCGACTGCCCATGGGCCCCGTCACTGCCCATGGGCCCCGTCACCTCGCGGCGGCCCCGCCAGTCAGCTCGGCTGCGACGACCTCCGCGATCTGCGCGGTGTTCAGCGCCGCGCCCTTGCGGAGGTTGTCGCCGCAGACGAACAGCTCCAGCGCCTTCGGGTCGTCCAGCGACCGCCGAACCCGCCCCACCCAGGTGGGGTCGGTGCCCACGGCGTCGGCCGGGGTGGGGAATTCGCCCTCCGCAGGGTTGTCGCACAGCACCACACCGGGGGCGCCCGCCAGGATCTCGTGCGCCGCCTCGACCGTCACCTCGTTCTCGAACCGCGCGTGCACGGCCAGCGAATGCGTGGTGATCACGGGCACCCGTACACAGGTCGCGGTGACCCTCAACTCCGGCAGCCCCAGGATCTTGCGGGACTCGTTGCGCACCTTGAGCTCCTCGGAGGACCAGCCGTCCTCCTTGAGCGAACCGGCGAACGGCACCACATTGAGCGCCATCGGCGCCGGGAACGGCCCGGTGTCGCCCACCGCCCGCCGTACGTCCCCGGGATGGGTGCCCAGCTCCGTACCGGCGACCAGCGCGATCTGCTCGCGCAGGGCGTCGATGCCTTCCTTGCCCGCACCGGAGACCGCCTGGTACGAGGAGACGATCAGCTCGCTCAGCCCGAACTCGGCGTGCAGCGCGCCCATCGCGACAATCATCGACAGGGTGGTGCAGTTGGGGTTGGCGATGATGCCGCGCGGGCGGACACGGGCCGCGTGCGCGTTCACCTCCGGCACCACCAGGGGGACATCGGGGTCCATCCGGAAGGCGCCGGAGTTGTCGACGGCCACCGCGCCCTTGCTCGCCGCGATGGGCGCCCACTGCGCCGACACCTCGTCCGGCACGTCGAACATCGCGACGTCAACGCCCTCGAACGCCTCTTCGCCCAGCGCGACGACCTCGACCTGCTCACCCCGGACGGTCAGCTTCCGGCCGGCCGAGCGGGGCGAGGCGATCAGCCGGATCTCGCCCCAGATATCGGCGCGCTCCGAGAGGATCGAGAGCATGACGGTGCCGACCGCGCCGGTGGCACCGACGACCGCGAGGGTGGGCTTTTCGCCACCGCCGGCACCGCCAGGGCGAGTCATCGGCCGGTACCTCCGTAGACCACCGCTTCGTCGCTGTCGCTGTCCAGGCCGAAGGCGCTGTGCACGGCCACGACCGCGTCCTTCACATCGTCGGCGCGGGTGACGACCGAGATACGGATCTCGGAGGTCGAGATCAGCTCGATGTTGACCCCGGAGTTCGACAGCGCCTCGAAGAAGGTCGCGGTGACCCCCGGGTTGGTGCGCATTCCGGCACCGATCAGGGAGATCTTGGCGATCTGGTCGTCATAGCGCAGCGAGTCGAAGCCGATCAGCGCCTTCGCCTTGGTCAGCGCCTCCATCGCCCGGTGGCCGTCGGTCTTCGGCAGCGTGAAGGAGATGTCGGTCAGCCCGGTCGACGCGGCGGAGACGTTCTGCACCACCATGTCGATGTTGATCTCGGCGTCGGAGATGGTACGGAAGATGGCCGCGGCCTCACCCGGCTTGTCCGGCACCCCGACGACCGTGACCTTGGCCTCGGACGTGTCGTGTGCGACCCCGGAGATGATCGCCTGCTCCATGCCTTCTTCTCCTTCTCGCGCTTCCGGCCGGTTGCGCACCCAGGTGCCCTGATGGCCGGAGAAAGACGACCGTACGTGGATGGGGATGTTGTACCGGCGCGCGTACTCCACGCAGCGCAGGTGCAACACCTTGGAGCCGCTCGCGGCCAGCTCCAGCATGTCCTCGTACGGAATCTCGTTGATCTTGCGAGCCTTCTTCACCACCCGTGGATCGGCGGTGAACACGCCGTCCACATCGGTGTAGATCTCGCACACCTCGGCATCCAGGGCCGCGGCCAGCGCGACCGCGGTGGTGTCCGAACCACCCCGGCCGAGGGTGGTGATGTCCTTGCTCTTCTGGGACACGCCCTGGAAACCCGCGACGATCGCGACCGCGCCGAGTTCGAGCGCGTCACGGATACGGCCCGGCGTGACGTCGATGATCCGTGCTTTGTTGTGAACCGCGTCGGTGATGACTCCCGCCTGGCTGCCGGTGAACGACAGCGCCTCATGACCGAGGTTTTTGATCGCCATCGCCAGCAAGGCCATGGAGATCCGCTCCCCGGCGGTCAGCAGCATGTCGAATTCACGGCCAGTAGGGATCGGGGATACCTGCTCGGCGAGATCGATCAGCTCGTCCGTCGTGTCGCCCATCGCGGAAACCACGACGACCACCTGGTGGCCGTTCTTCTTGGCTTCCACGATTCGCTTGGCGACCCGCTTGATGCCTTCGGCATCGGCAACGGAGGAGCCTCCGTACTTCTGCACGACAAGGCCCACGTGCGCTCCTCGCAGCTCTCAATAATGCGGTCGGCTCAGTCTAACGAGCGGCCGGAATGTGCCCTCCCAATATCACATAGCGAGACGAATGCCTCACAGGGTGATCAGGAAAGACAAGGGGCGCCGAGGGCGCAGCGTCCACGCACCCGCGAGATTCCCCGCATCCCTCCCACCCGCTCAGCGACGAACCCTGCCCGCTCACCGCCGAAGCACACGGGAACGTAATCCAGCTCACAGGTGCGGGCGGCCCGGCGGGCCGTCGCGTGGACCGTCTCTCGCGAGTCGCCCCGGGGCCGACCCGGGGCCGCGGGGCCGACCCGGGGGCCGCCTTCCAGGCCGCGCCGGACGCTCCTCAGCGCGGCCCCGGGACGTTCCTCAGCGCGACCCGGACATTCCTCAGCGCGTCCGGACCTTCCTCAGCTCGGCCCCGAGCGCAGGCCGAGCGGCGCCGCGATCTCCGCCGCCATGACCCGGCCGGCCTCCTCCGCGAGCTGCTCGTCACCGCCCGCGTTGCTGTCCGTGTCCAGTCCGTCCAGCTCGTCCAGCGGGCTGTCCAGCCGTACGTGCGCGACCAGCGACTGGAGCGCGCGCAGGGCCGCCGAGGCGGTCGTCCCCCAGTTGGCGAGGTACGAGAACTGCCACCACCACAGCGCCTCGCTGATCCGGCCCCCGCGGTAGTGCGCCATCCCGTGCCGCAGATCGGTGATGATCCCGGCCAGGTCGTCGGAGATCCGGCAGGCGACGGGCTGACTGCGCGGCACGTACGGGTCGAAGACCTCCGAGTAGATGTCCACCGGCTCCAGCAACTGGGCGAAGCGCTCACGCAGCTCGTCGACGTCCGGCTCCGGGCCAGCGTCCGGTTCGTACCGCTCGTCCGGGACGAAGTCCTCGTGCGCGCCGAGCCGGCCGCCCGCGAGGAGCAGCTGGGACAGCTCGAGCAGCAGGAACGGCACAGCGCTGTCCGGCTCGTCCCCCTTGGCGACTTCGGTGACCGCGACGATGAAGCTCTCGATCTGGTCGGAGATCTGGACCGCGAAGTCGTCCGGGTCCGGGTGGGCGTCGTGCAGCGTTGCGTCAGACATCGAGAAGTCTTCTCCCTTCGAAGGCACGACCGAGCGTGACCTCGTCGGCGTACTCCAGGTCGCCACCGACCGGGAGGCCGCTGGCCAGGCGGGTGACCTTCAAACCCATGGGCTTGATCATGCGCGCGAGGTACGTGGCGGTGGCTTCGCCCTCCAGATTCGGATCGGTGGCCAGGATGAGCTCGGTGACCGTACCGTCCGCGAGCCGCGTCAGCAGCTCCCTGATCCGCAAATCGTCCGGGCCGACGCCCTCGATGGGGCTGATCGCCCCGCCGAGCACGTGA
The DNA here is from genome assembly GCF_024519315.1 of Streptomyces malaysiensis subsp. samsunensis. Classification (GTDB taxonomy): domain Bacteria; phylum Actinomycetota; class Actinomycetes; order Streptomycetales; family Streptomycetaceae; genus Streptomyces; species Streptomyces malaysiensis. The sequence continues at coordinate 31,719 of NZ_JANIIC010000086.1, forward strand.
TAGCGGCCCCGGAACTCACGCGTCCGCTCGATCGCGACGACGTCCTTCGGCTCCTCGACCACACAGATGACCGCGGAGTCACGACGGGGGTCCTGACAGACGCGGCACTGCTCGGCCTCGGCGACGTTCCCGCAGACCGCGCAGAACCGCACCTTCTCCTTGACCTGCGTCAGCGCATGCGCGAGGCGGCGGACGTCGGTGGGCTCGGCCTGAAGGATGTGGAAGGCGATCCGCTGCGCGCTCTTGGGACCGACGCCGGGCAGCCTGCCCAACTCGTCGATGAGGTCCTGGACCACGCCCTCGTACACGCCTTCATCCAATCTCGCGCCGCCGCGCGGTGGCCGTACTTCACATGAATATTCGGTTTCGCCGCGCCCTCACGGCCGGGGCTTTCGCGCTCTTACGGCTGGGGCCTTGATCTTGCTGGGACCATTGCTCTTACGGCTGGGGCCGCACCGCTCTCACGGCCGGGCCGCCGCGTCCGGGCCGCCGCGTCCGGGCGGCCGGGTCGGGGCCAGGGAGCCCGAGGATCCGGGACGCCCCGAGGCCCGGAATGCTCCGGAACCCGAGGTGATGCCCCGGAACCCGAGGTTCAGAACGGGAGTCCGGGCATACCGCCCAGCCCCTGGGCGAGCGGGCCCAGCTTGCGCTGCTGGAGCTCCTGCGCGGCGTTGTTGGCGTCACGGACGGCCGCGACGACCAGATCCGCGAGGGTCTCCGTGTCCTCAGGATCCACGGCCTTGGGGTCGATGACCAGGCCCTGCAACTCACCGGCACCGGTCACGGTCGCCTTCACCAGGCCACCGCCCGCGGAACCCTCGACATGAGTCCGGGCCAGCTCCTCCTGGGCCGCGGCGAGGTCCTGCTGCATCTTCTGAGCCTGTTGCAGCAGCTGCTGCATATTCGGCTGGCCACCACCGGGGATCACGGCTTCGCTCCTGGCGCTCGACAGTCGTTCTCTTCGATAGCCCGAGCCTACGTGCTCCCCGTGCGCCTTGCTCTACGCCGTACGGAGGAGACGCGGCGACGTGGAGCACGGGTGCGGGGCCCGCGCCTCCTACTCGTTGACGATCTCTTCGATCACCGTGGCACCGAGCTCGCGGACGATCAGGTCGTGGCCGCTCAGCGCGGAGTCGTCCAGGTCCGCGTCGTCCTCGGCCGGCATGTCGTCCTCCAGCGCGACCCGCGGAGGCTCGGGCTCCCGGTACGCGGGCGCCGCCTCGGGGGGCGGGCCCGCGTCCGCCGGTCCGGACGGTGCGGAGGGCGCGGCCGGGGGCGGGGAGGCGGGCGCGGGCCGGGGTGCGGGCTGCCGGGGCGCGGCGGGCTGGCCACCGCCACCGGCGCCGCTGCCGCCTCCGAAACCGCCGCCGGTGGCGCCACCACCGCCTCCGCCGTAGCCGCCGGGACCGCTCGGGCCACCGGCACCGCCGAAGCCGCCCGGACCGCCCGGACCACCTGGGCCGCCGCCCTGCTGTCCGGCGCCGCCCGAGGGGTCGACGATCGCCTCGATCCGCCACTGCACGCCGATGGCGTCCTGGAGCGCCTGCCGCAGGACGTCCTCGCTGCCGCCGCCCACGAAGCTGTCACGCGCGCCCGCGTTGGAGAAGCCGAGCTGGAGGGTGGTGCCGTCGAAGCCGGCAACTGTCGCGTTCTGGCTCAGCAGGATCCAGGTGAAGCGGCGGCGGTTCTTGACCGCCTCCAGGATGTCCGGCCACATCTGCCGCACCTGCACGGCGCCCTGCGCCATGCCCGGTGCGCCCTGCGCGGGTGCGGAAGGGGCGGCCGGCGCGGCGGGTGCGGAAGGCCCGGTCGGCGCGGAGGGCGCCGCGGGTGTCTGCGCGGGTGGGCCGCCGCCCTGCCCCGGCGCGGTGGCCGTGGGCCAGCCGCCGGGCTGTCGGGCGGGCGCCCCGGCGCCCCGTCCACCGCCACCACCGGAAGCGCCACCACCGGAGGCACCCCCGCCACCGGAAGCGCCGCCCGGACCGCCCGCACCGGACGCCCCGGAGCCGGGCGCGGAAGCCGTGGGCCAGGCTCCGGGCCGCGAGCCGCCGCCCTCCGCCGCTGGGGACTGAGCGCCCGACGGCCAGGCCCCTGGCCGCTGCCCGCCGCCCTCAGCGGGCGCCGCAGGGGCACCGCCCTGCTGTCCACTGTCACCGGCGCCGCCCGGACCGCCACCCGGACCGCTGTCCGCGGCGGGCCGCGCACCCGCGGGCCACCCACCAGGGTCCTCGGCGCCCGGCCCGCCTGGGGCCTGCCCCTGGCCGCTCCCGCCCCCGGCCATCGCCGCACGCGCGGCGGCCGGACCGGACGGCCCGGCGGCGGGAGCGGCGGCGGGAGCGGTGGGGGGCGCGGCGGGAGCGTGGGCGTCGGGCCCCGGCACGTACCCCATGGCGGGGCCCG
>NZ_JANIIC010000087.1 GCF_024519315.1 Streptomyces malaysiensis subsp. samsunensis
AAGCCCCCGAGCGGCAGCGCGCCCGCCAACTCCTCACCGGGCCGCTGAGCGGGGTCAGCCGGGCGCCAGGTCGCGGACCCTGTGCAGTCCGGCGGTGACATCGGCGAGGGTCGCGCAGTCTCCCACCGCCGCCCCGGCGGGCAGGACGAGGTCCGTCGGGGGGCGGCGGGCGGCGACGGCGTCGGCCAGGTCGGACAGCGCGGCCCGCAGCCGGGCGGCGAGGACGGGCTCGGGCTGTGGGGCGCCCTGGTCGAGCCGTACACCGCAGGCCGTGGCCGCGTCCACGATCTCCTCGAGGGCGAAGACCACCGGCGCCCACGCCGCCAGGTCCCGGCCGAACGGCGGATGTTCGGCGCTCGCCACCTCCACCGCGCGGCGGGCGTCGGCGAGCGCGCGGTACGCCTCGCGGCGCAGCCGCAGCCGGGTGGCGTAGGGCGCTTCGGCGGTCAGCACCCGGTCGAGGTGGTCGCGGGTGGCGCGGACGGCGAGCGACAGCCGCACCGACACCTGGGCACGCGGGCCGCCGAGTCCGGGCAGCGCCCCGGCGGCCAGCACCACACCGCAGGCCAGCAGGGTGTCGGTGAGCCGGGTGAACCCGGGGTCGGTGTCGCCGCCGAGGTGGACCAGGGCGAGCAGCAGCGGTGTGAGCACGGCGGTCTGCAAGGCGAAGTGGCGTACGGAGACGGGGATCAGCGCGGAGCAGACCGCCGCGACGACGACCGGCCAGACGCCGGGGTCGCCCCCGCCGGGGGCGAGCAGCGTGCCGAGTGCGCCGAAGACGGCCACGCCCACGGCGGTGCCGAGGGCGCGGGAGAGGGCCCGGGAGACCAGCGGGCCCATGTCGGGCTTGACCAGGAAGGCGGCCGTGGCGGGGAGCCAGTACCAGTGCGCGCCGGGCAGTCGCTGGGCCAGGGCGGTGCTGACGCCCACGCACAGGGCCACCCGGGCGGCATACTCCCGGCCCGCCGGGCCGAGCGCGCGGCGCAGCCGCTGCCGGTGGCCGGGGACGACCGCGCCGACGGGGGGCGCCGGTTCGCCGTCGAAGACCCGGGCGGCGAGCAGCACGGCCCGGTGCATGGCCACATTGCCCGCGGTGTCGGGTACGGGGGCGGGCAGCCGGCCCGGTGGCAGTCCGGTCCGTACCGAGCGGGCGAGTTGGGCGGGGGTGCGCGCGATGCGGTCGGGTACGGGTTCGTTCTCCCACAGGAGGGTCAGCACGCCCTCGCTGAGCGCTCCGGCCACCGCCAGCCGGTCGCGCAGCCGCCGCTCCTCCTCGTCGGGGCGGTGCAGCGGAAGCCGGTGGGCGTAGAGGGCTTCGTACGCGGCGTCGTAGGCGGCGGTCAGCCGGCGCCGGGCGGCCTGGCCGCCGTCGGAGCCGACCGCCGTCATCAGACCGGCCAGCGCGTCGTACACGGCGGCCACCGCCTCCCGTTCGCCGCAGGGCGAGCTCTGGCGTGCGGGGATGGCGCGGGGCAGCAGTGCGGCCATCGCGATCACCCATGCGGCGCCGATGAGCAGCAGACCCGCCCTGACCGGCGGGGAGACCGGAAGGGGCATGCCCGCTCCGACGACGGCGAGCACCATCAGCTGCACCCCGGCGGAGGAGCAGACCGGGCCGATGGCGCTGATCGCGCCGGAGACCAGTCCGACGGGGGCGAGCGCGAGGGCGATCCAGATCCCCAGGCCCAGCGTGCCCAGCCAGGCCCCGGTCAGCAGTCCCGCGGCCCCGGCGAGGGCGGGCAGGCCGATGCGCACGGCCCGGGTGGCGCGGGTGGCGGGGCGGTCGTTGATATGGGCGAACATCGCGCCCAGCCCGGCGAGCATCCCGAACGACGTATGTCCCGACGCCACGCCGACGGCCACCACCGGCCCCACGCCGAGGGCTCCGCGGACCACCGCCGCCCAGGGCACCGGGCCCCGCAGCGCCCGCACCCCGCGCAGGGGGTGCGTCAGCCAGTCGGGCGGTGTGGGCAGCCTGCGCAAGGATCCTCCGTGAGGTGGAAATCGTGGACGTCCTGGAACCGTACGTGAGCAATGCGGATCTTTCGTAACCTGCGTATTTCCGCCATGTGAGGCGCTGATGCACCACCTCGTACCAAGGTGGTCCCCGGCCCGCGTTCCCGGGTGTGACCTGGCGGTTTGGACAGCCTCCGCGGTCCGCTGGGTCGGCCTGTCCGGGGCGCACATGCCAGGCTCATATGTCTCGCTCCGTGGCCAGCTTCTTGCGGAGCGTGTTGTGCTGGGTACGCGGGAGAACTAGCCTCCCTTCCGCCCGTTACCGAACATTCGTCTGGTAACCGCCTTCCATTGATCCCCCAGTGCCGGAGAACGCCATGCAGGTGACCTTGCATCAGGACAAATGCGTCGCCTCGGGGCAGTGCGTACTCGCCGCCCAGGACGTGTTCGACCAGCGGGACGAGGACGGGGTCGCCGTCCTCCTCGACAACCGCCCGCCGGCGCGGCTGCACGACGACGTCCGTCATGCGGCCGCCGTCTGCCCCGCCCTGGCCATCGCACTGGCCGACCGGTGAGCACACCGGGGAACGTCGTGGTCGTGGGCGCCTCGGTGGCGGGGCTCACCGCGGCCGTCACGATGCGCACCCTGGGATACGACGGACGGCTCACCCTCATCGGCGCCGAGCCTCACACCCCGTACAACCGGCCGCCGTTGTCCAAGCAGATCCTGGCGGGCACCTGGGAGCCGGACCGGATCAAACTGCGCACCGACGAGGAGCTGTCCGACCTCGACGCGCGGCTGCTGTTCGGCAAGTCCGCCACCGGGCTGGACACCGCCGCCCGCCGGGTGGTGCTGGACGGCGGCGCCGACGTCCCCTACGACGCCCTGGTCATCGCCACCGGTGTCACCCCCAACAGCCTGCCCGGCGCCCACCATCTGGCCGGAGTGCATCTGCTGCGCACCCTGGACGACGCCCTCGCCCTGCGCGCCGATCTGCGCCGCAAGCCCGATGTGAAGGTGGCGGTGGTGGGCGCGGGGTTCCTCGGCTCGGAGGCCGCGGCGGCGGCCCGCCGGATGCGGCTGGACGTCACCATGATCGACCCCCGGCCGGTGCCGATGCGGCGGCAGTTCGGCGACCGGATAGCCGCCCTGGTCGGACGGCTGCACAAGGCGAACGGCGTGTCCATGCGCTGTGGCACCGGGGTGCGGCGCTTCTTCGAGTCCGGCGGCCGGGTGACCGGTCTGGAGCTGACCGACGGCACGCTGCTGGACGCCGATGTCGTGGTGGTCGCCATCGGCGCCGCCCCGGCGATCGGCTGGCTTGCCGGTTCCGGACTGGAGCTGGGCAACGGTGTGGAATGCGATGCCACCTGCCGTGCCGCGCCCGGCGTCTACGCGGCCGGTGATGTCGCCTCGTGGCACAACGACCACTTCGGCTGCCGGATGCGACTGGAACACCGGCTGAACGCCACGGAGCAGGCCCAGGCCGTCGCCCGCAATGTGCTCGGCGAGAACCGGCCGTTCGCCCCCGTGCCGTACTTCTGGACCGATCAGTACGACGCCCATATCCAGGCGTACGGCATCTTTCCCTCCGACGCCGAACTCGCGGTGCTCCATGGCGAGCTCGAAGGCGGCCACTTCGTCGTCGCCTATGGACACCGGGGCCGGGTGGTCGGGGTGCTCGGCTGGAACAGCCCGTGCGAGCTGCGCAAACTGCGTCAACTCGTGGTCGACCGGGCACCGTGGACAGCGGTCCTGCCCGCCCCGCCGGCCGTGTGGCCCGGCCGACACCTCTCGGCCAGTCTCCGGTGACCGCGACGTCAATTTCCGGCCATGCGCTCTCGCGACGCTGTCGGGGTGCTGGTCCGTCGTGTACTCCTCCAACGTGTCACCGTCGCTCCAGGTCACTGCCGGCTTCTCGGGCTCGCCGGATCAGTGGCCCTGGCGGCGGGCGGGGCGAGCGCCGGAGCGCTACCGGTGGGGGACGCCCTCACCCCTGACTCCGGGAGAGCGGCGCTCGGGCTGATCAGTACCTACTTCGGGCTGGTGCTGCTGGTCGCGGCGTGGTGGCTGCTGGGGCGCGAGGTGCGCGGACCGCGGCCGCCCAGCCCTCGCTCGCTGCTGCTCACGCTCGCCACCTGGGCGGCTCCCCTGCTGCCCGGACCGCCGCTGTTCAGCCGCGATGTGTACAGCTATCTCGCCCAGGGCGCCATGGTGCACGCCCGCATCGACGTCTACACCCACGGCCCCATACGCCTCGGTGGCCCGCTGGCCGCCGAAGTGGCGCCGGTGTGGCAGCACACCCCGACGCCGTACGGCCCGGTCTCGCTGGCCTTCGAATCCGCCGTCGCCCACGCCTCGCGCGCCGAACTGTCCCTCGGGGTGATCGGGCTGCGGCTGATCGCGCTGCTCGGGGTGGCGGTGATGGTGCTCGCGCTGCCCGTACTGGCCCGCCGCTGCGGCACCGACCCGAGCGCCGCCCTGTGGCTGGGGGCGCTCAACCCGCTCCTGCTGCTGCATCTGGTCGGCGGGGCGCACAATGATGCCGTGATGCTCGGACTGCTCGGGGCCGGACTGGTGGCCGCGACGGGCCGATGGCCGGCCTGCGGCGCGGTCCTGGTCACACTCGCCGCCCTGGTCAAGGCCCCGGCGGCGCTGGGGCTGCTGGCGGTCGCCACGCTGTGGGCGCGCCGGGTGGAGGGCCGCAGGCGCCGCGTCGGCGCCGTGGCGGCCACCGCCGGGCTGGCCCTGGCCACCACCGGAGCGGCGACGGCCGTCACCGGCACCGGCTACGGCTGGATCTCCGCGCTCACCACCCCGGCCTCACCCGACAACTGGGCGCTGACCAGCACCCTCGGCCGCGCCACCGGCGCCCTGCTGGAGGCCGTCGGCAGCGGTCTGGCGCCGCTGGCCGCGCCCGCGTGGCACGGGCTGGGGCTGCTGGCCACGGCGGTGGCCATAGGGGCCGCCTGGCTGCGCCCGCCACGCCCCCGGCCGGTGTACGCGCTGGGGCTGAGCCTGATCGCGGTGGCCGTGCTGGGCCCGGCGATCCGGCCCTGGTACGTGCTGTGGGGGCTGTTCGTGATCGCGGCGGCCGGGCCGGGCGGAGCGGTGCGCAAGGCGGTGGTGGCCGGGAGCGCGGTGCTCACGCTGGCCGTACTGCCCAATGGGTTCGCCCCGGATTCGCGGCAGCTGACGTTCGCCGTGTGCGGGGGTGTGCTGGCGGTGTGCGCGCTGTGGTGCGCACGGCGCGCACCGGGGCTCGCCCCCGGCACCGCGTTCCCCGGCGGCCGGCGATCGGAGCGTTCGGCATGACCGGGCCCACCACCTCACGCCGCCGGCTGGCGCTGGCGCTCGGCCTCACCGTGGCGGTGGCGCTCTTCCTGGCCTTCGTCCCGCTGCACCGCCACTGGTTCGACCTCAACGTCTACTACGAGGCCGTGGGCCACTGGCTGCGGGACGGCCGTATCTACGACTTCACCATCCCCGGCGCGGACGGGGCGGACTACGGCTTCACCTATCCGCCCTTCGCCGCGCTGTGCATGCTGCCGATGACCCTGTTCACCTGGCCGGCCGCGATCACCCTGAGCATGGTGCTCAATGTGGCCGCCTCGGCCACGCTGCTGACCTGGCTGATCGGGCCGATCGTCCAGCGGCACGGCTGGAACAAGTGGTTCGCCTTCGTGGTGGCGTCCTGTCTGTTCGTCCTGCTGGAGCCGGTGCGGGACACCTTCAGCTTCGGCCAGGTCAATCTGCTGCTGCTGGTGCTGGTGTTCTTCGACGCCTGGCTGCTGTCCACCGGGCGTGGCCGGTTCGCCGGCTACGGCATCGGGCTCGCCGCCGCCATCAAGCTCACCCCGGCGATCTTCATCTGCTATCTGCTGATCACCCGGCGGTGGCGCGCCGCCGCGACGGCCACGGGCACCGCCGTGGCCGCCACTCTGCTCGCCCTGGCGGTGGCGCCGGGGGCCTCACGGGTCTACTGGACGGAGGCGCTGTGGGACACCGACCGCATCGGGGTGCTCAGTTATGTCTCCAACCAGTCGTGGGAAGGGGTGCTGGCCCGGCTGGTCGATCCGGTTCCACCGAGCGGGGTGGTGTGGGGGCTCGGGGTGCTCGCCGTGCTGGCCGTCTGGACACACCGGGTGCGCTGCGCGGCGGCCGTCGGCGACGAGCGGGCGGGATTCGCGCTGACCGGGATCGCCGCCTGTCTGATCAGTCCGATCACCTGGGTGCACCATCTGGTATGGCTGATTCCGGCGCTGGCGGTGCTCGTGGACAGCGGGCTGCGGCCGGACGCGTCACCGGCCCGGCGCAAGCTGCTGCTCCGGGTGGGTGCGGTGGTGTACGTGCTGCTGTGCAGCAGTGTGGTGTGGCTGTGGCGGTTCGACTCCACCGGGGTGGACGGCTTCCTCGGCAGCAATGCCTATGTGTGGATCTGCCTCGGGTTGCTGATCGCGCTCCCGCTGCGCGGTGCGCGCTCCGCGGAGATGCTGAGCCAAGAGCCCTATCCGGCACGTATCCCATGAACAGGAGTGCCCGGACCGATGTCTGAAGCGATGCCGCGCCCCGCGGAGCAGCCCGTGGACCAGCCCACCGTGGAGCGGGCGGGGCGCCCGTCCCCGCTCCGGCGGCTGCCACTGCGCCAGATCCTGTGTCTGCTGCCGCTGTTCGTCGTCGGTGTCTGGGTGGTCCAGCACCGCTCGCTCATCGCTTCCGGCGCCCGTCAGATGTTCACCGCCAATCCGTACTGGCTGCTGACGGCGGTGGCGACGACCGGGCTCGGCTGGGTGGCGGTGTCGTTCGCCCGGCAGGGCACGGTGCTGGAGCGGCTGCCGGCCAGGCGGCTGTTCGTCACCCAGTTCGCCGCGGGGGCGGCCAACCATCTGCTGCCGTCGGGGATCGGCGCGAGCGCGGTCAACATCCGGTTCATGACGGGCTGCGGGCTGCCGCCCGCCCGCTCCTCGGCGGCGCTCGCCCTGTATTTCCTGGCGGAGGCCACGACCCGGGTGGGGCTGCTGGTGGTGCTGCTCGTGGCGTTTCCCCAGGCGCTGCGGCTGGGCCCGCTGCTCCCGGAGTCGGTGAGCGGAATGCTGGTGGCCGGGGCGGTGGCGGCGGCCGGGGCGGTGGTGGCCGGGGTGGCGCTGATCCGCCCGGTGCGCCGACTGGTGATGACGTTCCTGCGCACCGCGCTGGCCGACGCCCGTTCACTGCACATGCGGCCGTCCAGGGCGCTGGCGCTGTGGGGTGGTTCGCTGGCGTTTCCGTTGCTTCAGGCGGCGGGGCTGGTGGCGGTGGCCCTGGCGCTGGAGCTCCAGGTGCGGCCGGCGCACGTGATGCTCGCGTATCTGGCCGCCACGGCGGTGGCGGCCGTCGTGCCCGCCCCCGGTGGTATCGGCTCGGTCGACGCGGCGCTGGTCATCGCGCTGGTGGCGGCGGGGGCGCCGGTCGAATCGGCCACGTCCACGGTGCTGGCGTACCGCTTCATCACGGTGTGGCTGCCGCTGGTCCCCGGGGCGCTGGTGCTGGGCGGGCTGGTGCGCTCGAAGATCGTGTGACCGGGTGGCGGTCAGGACCGGCGCAGGGTGAGGACGTCGTCCGGCCGGACGTCGATATGCGAGCCGAGGAAGGCCCCGACCCGGTCGAGGGTTTCGCCCAGCCATGCGGCGTCCTGGTGGCCGGTGCGCTCCAGCCGCATCCGCCGTGCCCGCAGCGGCACCATGCGCAGGCTCATCAGCCGGCCGGTGTCCGGGTCCACCTCCGGGAAGTGGAGCAGCCGCAGATCGTCGCGGTAGCGCTCGTAGCCGCCGATGCCCTCGTAGTCGTCCACCATGTCGCCGCAGCCGTAGAGAACCAGCTTGCCGCGGTACACCTCGATGGGGCGGGGGTGGTGGGAGGAGTGGCCGTGGACGAGGTCGACACCGCCGTCGATCAGGGCGTGGGCGAAGTGGATCTGGTCGGGTGAGACGCCGTACCCCCAGTTGCCGCCCCAGTGGACCGAGGCGACGGCGATATCACCGGGGCGTTTGAGCCCGCGTACGCGGCCGGTGATCGCGGCCGCGCGGGCGTCCGACAGATCGGGCAGGAAGTCGACCCCGGACCGGTTTCCGGTCGCGGCCCACCGGCCCGGAATGCCGCTGGAGGCCGCGCCGAACGAGAAGACCAGGACCCGGCGGTGGTCACCGGCCGGGACGACGGCGGGGCGACGCGCGGCGGCCGCGTCACGGCCCGCTCCGGCCACCCGGAGCCCGGCGGCGGCCAGGGTTTCGAGGGTCTCGTCGAGCCCTTGCCGGCCGCCGTCGAGCACATGGTTGTTGGCCAGGACGCAGACGTCGGGCCGGACCGCGGTCAGACAGGGGAGGTTGTCCGGGCTCATCCGGTAGTGGACATCCTTGTCCGGGGCGAACTCACCGCTGCGGGTCACGCTCGTCTCCAGGTTGAGCACCCGCACATCGGGCGCCTCCTCGTCCAGCACCGCCAGGGCGTCGCCCCAGGGCCAGGAGAAGTCCACCGGGCGCGGGATCGGGCCGTTGGCCTCCTCGGCCAGTTCGACATAGGCCCGGGAGTCGCGGATGTACGGCTCGTGGAGCTCGGGGTCGCCGGGGTGCGGCAGGATCTGGTCGACACCGCGGGCGAGCATCACATCGCCGCAGAGGAACAGCGTCACCGACGTGCCGCGCATATCTCAACGATCGCATACCCCGCGCCGCGTGACCGTGGCCGCGGTGGGGACCCGGGGGTGTGGACCCGCGGACAGGGAGGTGCGACGGATGAGGCGAGCGGAGACGAGTCAGAGCCCGCTGCGGCCCCGGGATCTGGAGGAGGCCAGGGCCCGGCTGTCGGAGCAGGCGGACCGGCTGCGGTCGCAGCTCACCCGGGCGGAGGAGGCGGCGTCGGCGTTGCGCGCGGACTGCGACCTCGACGCCGCGGACGCGGGCGCGAAGGCCATGACGCTGAGGGAGCTGCGCACGCGTACGGAGATGGACACGGCCCTGCTGGAGCGGACCGTCGCGGCGCTCGACCGGCTGCGCGCCGGATCCTTCGGGATCTGCGCGGAGTGCGGCCGGCCTCAGGGCCGGGAGCGGGCGCTGGCCCTGCCCCATGCGGAACTGTGCGTCCAGTGCGCCGAGGAGCGGGAGGCGGGGCCGGGCGGATGAGGCCCGGCCCGCTCACGGCGTCCGGGCACGGGGCCACGGGCGGCGGGGGCGTGGGCGGCGGGGGCGTGGGCGCTGAGCGGACCGGCCGGCTCAGGCCGCGTGGGCGCCGACCTCCTCGCCCAGACGGGCGCAGGTGCGGCTGATGAGGCGCGAGACATGCATCTGGGAGATGCCGAACCGGTCGGCGATCCGGCTCTGTGTCTCGTCACAGAAGAACCGCAGATAGAGGATCTCCCGCTCACGCTCGGGGAGCCTGCGCAGACAGGGCTTGAGGGATTCGCGCTGGACGACCCGCTCGTAGGAGGACTCGTCGGAGCCGAGGGTGTCCACCAGCGCGTAGCCGTCGTCGGCGCCGCGCAGCGCCGCGTCCAGCGACAGCGTACGGAAGCTGTCGATCGCCTCCATGCCGACGAGGACGTCCTCCTCGGTCATGCCGGTGTGGTGTGCGATGTCCTTGACGCTGGGCGAACGGTCGTCGGGTGAGCGGGTGAGGTCCTGGACGGCGGTGCGCACCCGGTTGCGCAACTCCTGGACCCGGCGGGGGACGTGCAGGCCCCACATATGGTCGCGGAAGTGCCGCTTGACCTCCCCGACCACGGTCGGGACGGCGTAGCTCTCGAAGGCCGAACCCCGGTCCGGCTCATAGCGCTTGACCGCCTTGACCAGGCCGACCATGGCCACCTGCCGCAGATCCTCGGGGCTTTCACCGCGGTTGCGGAACTGCGTGGCGATGCGTTCGGCCATCGGCATCCAGGCCCGGACGACATCCTGCCGCAGGTTCTCCTTCTCCCGGCCGTCCGGCAGACCGGCGATCCGGCGGAACTCGGCGGAGGTGTCGGGGGCGTCGTCATGCGCGTGCTTGGGGTGCGATCGGGGGTGTGCTCGTGCGGACGTCATGGGCTTCTCCCTTGGCTGTCGTCGTCACCACGGGCTCAGGCAATCCGGACAACTCGGGCGACCGTGGACACGCCTTCCGCAGCCGGGCTGCTCCCGTGGCGTGCCTCCGGTCCGAAGCACATGGGTCGCGTGCCCGTCCTCGGCACGGCGAAACGGAGTTCGCCCCCACGGATGCCGGTCCATCCGGTGCGTCATGTGTCACATCTCCCCGTGACATGCCCGTATGAGCGGGTGGGAAGGGCTGTGACAGCGCGATCAAGATTTACGGAGGCTTTCCCGCCGTTTCGCCCACGCGCCGTTGTCCGTACCGGTTCGGCGGAAGAGACTGCACCGGATCCCCCCGCTTCCCTTCGCATGCCACAGGAGACCGGAGCTTCATGACCTCCATAGACCGTCGAAGATTCATGCAACTGGCAGGCACCGGCACGGCCATGTCCCTGCTCTCCACCAGCATCGCCCGCGCCGCCGAGATTCCCGCGAACCGCCGGACCGGAAGTCTGCGGGACATCGAGCACATCGTGGTGCTGATGCAGGAGAACCGGTCATTCGACCACTACTTCGGCACCCTGCGCGGGGTGCGGGGATTCGGCGATCCGCGGCCGGTGCGGCTGCCCAACGGGAAGCCGGTGTGGCACCAGTCCGACGGCTCCAAGGAGGTCCTGCCGTTCCGGCCCGAGGTGAACGACCTCGGGTTGCAGTTCCTCCAGGACCTGCCGCACGGCTGGGCCGACGGCCATGTGGCGTTCAACGGCGGCGCGTACGACAAGTGGATCCCCTCGAAGTCGGCCACCACCATGGCCTATCTGACCCGCGAGGACATTCCGTTCCACTACGCGCTGGCGGACGCCTTCACCATCTGCGACGCCTACCACTGCTCGTTCATCGGCTCCACGGACCCCAACCGCTACTACCTGTGGTCCGGTTACACCGGTAACGACGGCAAGGGCGGCGGCCCGGTGCTGGACAACGCCGAGGCCGGCTACGGCTGGACCACCTACCCCGAGCGCCTGGAGAAGGCCGGGATCTCCTGGAAGATCTACCAGGACATCGGCGACGGGCTGGACGCGAAGGGCGGCTGGGGCTGGATCGAGGACGCCTACCGCGGCAACTACGGCGACAACTCGCTGCTGTACTTCAACCAGTACCGCAACGCCAAGAGCGGCGACCCGCTGTACGACAAGGCCCGCACCGGTACCGACGCCAAGAGCGGCGACGGCTTCTTCGACATCCTGCGGGCCGATGTGAAGGCCGGAAAGCTGCCGCAGATCTCCTGGATCGCGGCGCCCGAAGCCTTCACCGAGCACCCCAACTGGCCGGCCAACTACGGCGCCTGGTACATCGCACAGGTGCTGGACGCGCTCACCTCCGACCCCGAGGTGTGGAGCAAGACGGCGCTGCTCATCACCTACGACGAGAACGACGGCTTCTTCGACCACGTGGTGCCGCCGTACGCGCCCGCCGCCCAGCGGGGCGGTTCGACCGTGGACACCACCGGGGAGCTGTACGCGGGCTCCGCCTCGCAGCCCGCGGGCCCGTACGGGCTGGGGCAGCGGGTGCCCATGCTGGTGGTCTCGCCGTGGAGCAAGGGCGGCTGGGTGTGCTCGCAGACGCTGGACCACACCTCGGTCATCCGGCTCATGGAAGAGCGCTTCGGCGTCGAGGAGCCCAACATCTCGCCGTGGCGGCGTGCGGTGTGCGGCGACCTGACCGCGGCCTTCGACTTCTCGCGGACCGATGTGAAGGTCCCGGCCCTGCCGGACACCAGCGGCTATCGGCCCAAGGACAACGACCGGCACCCGGACTACGTACCGGCGCTCCCGGCACACCCCTCGCTGCCCCGGCAGGAGTCCGGGCTGCGCCCTGCCAGGCCGCTGCCGTACGACCTGTCGGCCGATGCCACGACCGGCGCCGACGGCGGGCTGCGTGTCGACTTCGTCAACCACGGCCGGGGAACCGCCGCCCACTTCCATGTGACCTCCGCGAGCCACACGGGCGGCCCGTGGGGCTACACCGCCGAGGCGGGCAAGCGGCTGTCCGGCGACTGGCAGCGCTCCTCGGCGGACCAGGGCGCCTATGACCTCCAGGTGCACGGCCCGGCCGGTTTCCTGCGCCACTTCACCGGCCACGCCACGGGCAAGGGCCCCGAGGTGAGCGCCCGTCACGACCGGTCGACCGGGGAGGTCAAGCTGACCCTGGTCAACCAGGGCGACACCACGGTGCGACTCACCGTCACGGACGGCTACCACAAGGAGAAGCCGGCGAACTACCGGCTCCGGCCGGGGGCGCGGGTGGTGCACACCGCACGCACCGGGCGCAGCCACGAGTGGTACGACCTATCGGTGGTCTCCGACCACGACAGCGGCTATCTGCGCCGGCTGACCGGGCATGTGGAGACCGGCCGCGCGGGCGTGAGCGACCCCGCGCTCTCGGCGGACTGACCCACCGCCACCGGTCCTTCGTCGCCCGCCCGTCCGGCGGCTCCCCGCCGGACGGGCGCGCGGCGCGTCTCGCCCTTCCCGCGCCGCGTCCGGCGCCTCCCCCGCCGCGTCTGGCGCCTTCCGCCCCGCGTACGGTCCGCCTCGTACGGGCCCCGGGCCGTCAGCGCCGGGCGTGCGAGGCGCGGGCGCGGAAGCCGGCCGGGGTCTCGCCCGAGCGCCGCCGGAAGAACTTGGTGAAGACGGTGGCGTCCGGGAAGCCGAGCCGCTCGCCGATGGCGGTGGCGGACAGATCGGTGTGCACCAGCAGCCGCTTGGCCTCGAGCAGCACCCGGTCGTCGATGAACCGCTTGGCGCCGCATCCGACCGTGGCGCGGGTGGCCCGGGTCAGGGTGCGGACGCTGTAGCCCAGCCGGGCGGCGTAGTCCTCGACCCGGTGGGTGCGGGTGTAATCGCGCTCCACGGCCCGCTGGAAGCGGCGGAACGCCTCACCGCCCGCCGTCTCCCCGCCCTGGGCGCCGGGCAGATGGGCCAGCCGCAGTACGAGCACGGCGACGAGGTGGCGCACCACCTCGATATGCGCCTCCAGCGGCCCCGACACCGTCCGGCGCTCGTTCTCCAGCAGGTCCAGGACGCCGCGGACGGCCTCGGCGTCGGCGCCTTCGGGAACCATCAGCGGGGACCGCGGCGCGGGCCGGTCCAGCCGGGCGGCCGCGGCGGTGGCGGCGCCGAGATAGCCGGGCGGGAAGAGCACGGCGGCGCCCTCCGCGGCGCCGAGGTCGGAGCGGAACTGGTGGATCCGCCCGGGGCGCACCCACATCCAGCCGCCCTCGGTCAGTTCGTACTCGGTGAAGTCCACCGAGCAGCGCAGCGCCCCGGAGCGCACGGTGATCAGCTGGTGGAAGGCGAGCCGCATCGGGGCGTGGACATCGAGGCCATGGCTCCGGGCGCGGGCGGCCAGCCCGGGGAAGTCCAGAACGGCCGCTCCCGGCGGTGCTCCCACGGAGGGCCGGAACGGAACCTCGGTGACCTCACGGTGTCCGTTTCTGTCCATAGCGTGTTTTCAGTGTACGGCTGGTGTCAGCTGGTCCGCATCCAGCGTGGAGTGCGTTGCGATGAACGGGTGACCGAAAGAGTCCCGCCATCACCGCTTCCCCTTCCCGGCCGTTCCGCCGCCGCGGAGGTCCGCGGCGGCGGGGGCGGCGGGCGGCGGGCGGCTACCAGGTGACGGGGAGTTCGTAGACCCCGTAGATCACCGCGTCGTACTTGAAGGGGATGTCCGCCAGATCCGTCGCCAGGCGCAGAGTGGGGACGCGACGGAAGAGGGCGGGGTAGACCACCTGGAGTTCCATCCGGGCCAGCGGCTGACCGAGGCAGTGGTGGGTGCCCACGCCGAACGCCTGGTGGTGGCGGGCGTCCCGGCCGATGTCCAGCCGGTCCGGGTCCGGGAAGACGGCCGGATCCCGGTTGGCCAGTTCGCCGAGGAGGATCACTCCCTCACCGGCCCGGATGGTCCGGCCGGCGATCTCGATGTCCTCCAGCGCGGTACGGCGGCGTCCGAGGTGGACCACGCTGAGGTAGCGCAGGAGTTCCTCCACCGCGGAGACGATCACCTTGGGGTCGTCGGCCTCGCGCACACGGGCGAGCTGCTCGGGGTGCTGGAGCAGCAGCAGCGTCCCCATGGTGATCATGTTGGCCGTGGTCTCGTGGCCGCCGAGGAGCAGCAGCACGCCCATCGCGGCGGCCTCACGGCGGGTCAGTTCGCCTGCCGTGATCTGCCGGCCGAGGCCGGAGAGCAGATCGTCACCGGGCCCGGCCAGCTTCTCCCCCACCAACTGGTCCAGATACTCATACAGGTTGGTGTGCGCGGCGGCCCGCTCCTCGGGGGTGGCCACGGCCGAGACGAGGACCTTGCTGTTGGTCTGGAAGAACGCGTGGTCCTCGTACGGGACACCCAGCAGCTCGGAGATCACCAGCGATGGAAGCGGCAGCGCGAGCGCCTGGACCAGGTCGGCCGGATTCGGCCCGGCCAGCATACGGGTGAGGAAGTCGTCCACCATCTCCCGCACGACGGGGCGCATCGCCTCGACCCGCTTGATGGTGAAGGCGCCGCTGACCATGCGGCGCAGCCGGGCGTGTTCGGGGTCGTCCATGCCGACGAAGCTCAGGTCGGTGGCCTCCCGCTTGCCGCCCGTATGGGGGACGGGGCTCGGGAAGCCCGGGTGGGAGAAGTCGGCGCTGAGCCGGGGGTCGGAGAGCAGGGTCTTCTGCTCGGCGTGGCCGGTCACCACCCAGGGGGTGCTGTCGCTCCAGGACCGGACCCGGGTCAGCGGGCCCCACTTCGCCAGGCCGCGCAGCTCGGGGGACGGGTCGAAGGGGCAGGCCGCGGCGCGCGGCTGGGGGAAGGCGGGGATCTCGGCCGGTGCGTCGTCGGCCACGGGCGAGGTGGTCATGGTCGTCCTCCGATGGTCGGTCGGGAGTGGGCCGCGGCGATCCGGTTGAACGAGGCGGCGGGCGTCACGCCGTCTCGTTCAGCCGGATCGCCGCGGCGGGGCAGACGGTCGCGGCCTCGTGGACGGCGGCGTGGTGCGCGTCGGCGGGTTCGGCGTCGAGCAGGAGGACGATGCCGTCCTCCTCGCGCTGGTCGAACACCTCGGGCGCGATGAGCACGCACTGGCCCGCGCCGCAGCACTTCGCCTCATCGACGGTGATCTTCATGTCCGGGCCTCCTCGGCGGGGGAACGGGGGGTGACGGGGGCGAGGAGCAGGCCGGTGATGGCGTCGGTCAACGCATCGGCCGTGTCGTCCCAGGACGGCTGACGCGTACTGGTCCCCTCGGCGAGGGCGCGCTCCCGTTCGGCACAGGTGTGGGTGATCAACTGACGGGCCATGGCGCCGCGTTCGGCCCGCACCTCGGCGGGCAGGGCGTCCAGGCAGCGGCCCAGGCCGTGGAGGGTTTCCCGCAGCGGCTCCCGGGTGAGGGCCTCGTCGGTGACGATCGCCCGCAGTACGGGGTCGGTCATCACCTGGACGGCGAACCTGGCGTACCAGGAGGGGACGCCCAGGGTGGCCAGGTGTTCGGGGGCGGGCCGCACCAGACAGGCCACCCAGTCCCGGACCTCCTGGCTGCCGCGGGTCCCGTCCAGTATCCGCTGCCGGATGTGCTCGATCGCCTCGGAGTGCTTGCCCATGATGGCGCGCACCAGGTCCGCCCTGGTGCCGAAGTGGTAGCCGACCGCGGCGACATTGCCCTGCCCGGCCGCCTCGCTGATCTGTCGGTTCGACACCGCGACCAGGCCGTGCTCGGCGTAGAGCCGTTCCGCCGCGGCCATGATGGCTTCGCGGGTCTCGGCGGAGCGGACGGTGCGTGCGTCGGCCACCACGACCTCCGGTCTCGTTCGTCCTCATGATCTGTCGCGGCCACTTTAAAACACATGAATTAAGAAGAGCAACCGCTCCACCGGCGGCCACCGGGTGGCCGCCGTGGACTGAGGGCTCGTACGCCGGGGAGTCATCGGCGGGGACCCGGACGGGATCGGGTCCGGGTCCGGGTTGAAGCCACATGGATGTTCATGCGGCAGGAGGCACCCGGGCCGCTCTCATGTGGTGCGGTGCGGGATGTCCTGCTCGGTCCAGATGCATTTGCCGTCGCGCAGGTAGCGGGCGCCCCAGCGCCTGGAGAGGGCGGAGACGAGTTGCAGGCCGCGGCCGCCCTCATCGGTGTAGGCGGCGTGCCGGATGCGCGGAGTGCTGAGGCTGCCGTCGTAGACTTCGCAGGTCAGGCAGCGGCTGTTGAGCAGGCGCAGGCGGATGGGGCCCTCGGCGTGCCGGATCACGTTGCCGACCAGTTCGCTGGCGAGCAGCTCGGTGGTGATCGCCAGTTCGTCCAGCCCCCAGACGTCCAGTCGCTCGCGGACGAATTCGCGGGCCTGTCCAGCCGCGCGGGGATCATCCGGGAGGATGCAGGTGGCGACATCACTGGCGTTGATGGCCCCTGTGTGGGCGATCAGCAGCACCGCGTCGTCGATCGTCTGGCCGTGCTGGGGCAGCAGGGCCGAGACCACCGTGTCGCACAGGTCGTCGAGGTGGTGGATGCTGTCGGCCTCGTCCCGGGCCGTGAAGACGGGCACCGCATGCTGGGCGAGGACCTGTTGCAGCTGGGCCAGCCCCCGGTCGAGATCCTGGTCGGGGGATTCGACGAGACCGTCCGTGCACAGGACCAGCAGGCTCTCCTCGGGCAGCGGCAACTGATGTATTTCAAACGGTGGCTCGGCGGCCCCCAGCGGCGGGTCGGGGGTCAGCCGGGGCATGTCGACGGCGCCGTCGGGATGGACGACGACCGGCGGGGGATGACCCGCCAGGGAGAAAGAACATATCCGGGTGATCGGGTCGAAGACGGCGTACAGACAGGTGGCGTACCAGTCCTCGCCCAAGTCGCTGACCAGGTCGTTGAGTCGGCTGAGCAGCTCGTCGGGGGGCATGTCCAGATCGGCGAGGGTGCGCACCGCGGTGCGCAGTTGGCCCATGGTGGCCGCTTCGGGGATGCCGTGCCCCATGACATCGCCGATCACCATGGCGACCCTGTCGGCGGACAGCGGGATCACGTCGTACCAGTCGCCACCGATCTGCTCGCCCCTGCCCGCGGGCAGGTAGCGGGCGGCAGCGCTGGCGGCAGGCAGGCAGGGCAGCGTCCGGGGAAGCAGGCTGCGCTGCAATCCCTGGGCCCGGGCGTGCTCCACGTCGTACAACCGGGCCCGCTCCAGTGCTTGTCCGACCAGACCGCACAGAGCGGTCAGCAGCGCGCGCTCCTCGTCGTTGAAGGAATGAGGCTGGGTGAAAGAGATGACACACACGCCGATGGCATGTCCGGAAGCGATCATGGGCAGGAACGCCCACGACTGTTTCTGGGACGCCGCCGCCACGTCCTCCAGCATCGGATAGCGCCGACGATGGTCCGCGACCGATTCGACGAACCAGAGACCCTGAGACCTCAGAGCATCGGCCGCCACGGGGTTGTCGGCTATCGGGATCCCGTCCAGCAGATGGACGAAGTCCTGCGTGTGCCCCGCGGAGCCGACCACCCGGTGTCTGCCACTTTCCATCACCGAGACGATGAGCCCGTCGGCGCCGAACGGGGGCAGGACGTGGGTCCCGACGGCCTGTACGACCTCTTCGGAGGTGAGTGCCTCGGCGAGCGCCGCGGTCAGCCGGCCCATCAGGACCGCCCGCTCGGTGCCGGGCCCGGATACGTGGGTGGGCGGTGCGCCGGGCATGCCCCCGAGACGAGAGGCAACCCGCCTCGCCATAGAACGCAGAAACAATCGCTGAACCTCATCCGGCTCGCACTCTGCCGTGATCACGGAGAGCGCACCCATCGCCCCATCGGTACCGAGAAGGGGAACCACTGCCGTGCCAGCTGTTCCGGTGTCCAGGCCGTCCTCGGCCACCCACACCAGTGCCCTAAAATACCACTTTTATGACACCTTGCACCCTATTGACCTGCGCCCTATCGAAGAGGGCACTGAGCCTGGAGATCGGCGATTGCCCCCACCTTGCTAAGCGTCGCGCTCGCGGAACACGATGAACGCCGCCGCCAGCAGCGCGGCCACACACCCGGCCATGACGGCGAGCCCGGCCCAGGGGCTGAGCAGCTCCGGATCACGGAAGGCAGTGATGATCCGCCCACCGGCGATGGGCGGCCAGAACTTCGACACCCAGTCGCCGACCGCCCCGGGCAGCGCCGGAGCGAACGCCTGGACGATGAGCATCACGCCGAACAGTGTCGTCACCGTGGCCGTCGTGGAGCAGATCACCGCTCCCAGAGCCAGTCCGAAGAGCCCGGCCAGTGCCAGATACATGCCCCCGCCGAAGACGCCGCGCAGTGCCGCACCGTCGGACAGCGCCAGGTGCGGAGCGCCCGCCCCGGACAGCGACGCCTGCCCGATGAGGAACCCGGCAAGCGACACCAGGACCCCGACCGGCAGTGCCACCCCCACCAGCACCGCGGCCTTGGACCCCAGGACCCGCGCCCGGTGCGGCACGGACGTGAGCGTGGCCACGATCGTGCGCGCCCCGTATTCGGAGGTCATCACCAGGCCGCCCAGCAGGCCGAACGCGATCTGCGCCACCAGGTAGCCCCGCAGACTGGTCGCCAGGGGATCGAATGCGGCCTGGTCAGCGGGCGGCAGGCGGGCGTACTCGCCGCCCGCTGATGAACCGCTCAACGCGGCGAGTCCCATGCTGAAGGCCAGCGCGCCCAGGATCACGTACAGCGTCGACCGCATGGTCCGCATCTTGATCCACTCGGCGCGCAGGCTGTGCCAGAAGGTTGCCCGGCTGGTCCGCGTATCGTTCGAAGCGGGCCGTCGGCCGCGTACACGAGGAAACAGCTTTCCCTTCGCCGCCTTCGGGCCGAGGTGCGTGACGGTATGCCTCATCGGCCGGTCTCCCTTTCGGCCTGATACTCCACCGCATCGCGGGTCAGGTTCATGAACGCCTTCTCCAGGGAGACCTGACGCGGAGACAGCTCGTGCAGCTCCACTCCTCCCGCTGCGGCGAGGGCTCCGATCTCGGCCGCTTCCAGGCCGGTGACCACGAGCGTGTGGTTGTCTTCGGCGCGCACACCAGCGCCGCCGGGGAGCAGAGGTCGGAGCGTCTCGGCCTGCGGGGTGCGCACGAGGACCTCGCGCTCGGAGTGCGCTTCGATGAAGTCCTTCATCGTGGTGTCGGCGATCAGCTTGCCGCGGCCGATGACGATGAGGTGGTCCGCGGTCAGTTCCATCTCGCTCATCAGATGGCTGGACATCAGGACGGTGCGTCCGTCGGCGGCCATCTTGCGCATGAGCGAGCGGATCCACACGATGCCCTCGGGGTCGAGGCCGTTGAGGGGCTCGTCGAAGACCAGGACCGGCGGCTCGCCCAGCAGCGCGGCGGCGATCCCCAGGCGCTGGCGCATGCCGAGGGAGTAGGTTCCCGCCCGACGCCGGGCCACCTTCTCCAGCCCGACTTCGGCCAGTGCTTCGTCCACACGGTTGCGTGGGATTCCATTGCCGGCCGCGAGGGCCAGCAGATGGTGGTAGGCGGTGCGGCCGGGCAGCACCGCGCCGGGGTCCAGGAGTGCTCCGACGGCCTTGAGCGGGGCGGGCTGGGCGGGGTATGGCTTCCCGCCCACGGTCGCGGTGCCGGAACTGGCGGCGTCCAGGCCCAGAATCATGCGGAGGGTCGTCGACTTGCCCGCGCCGTTGGGCCCCAGGAAGCCGGTCACCTCTCCGGGACGGACGGCGAAGGTCAGATCGTCCACGGCGAGGACCTCGCCGTAGCGCTTGGTCAGTCCACGTACTTCGATCATCGGGTCTCCGCGGGTCGGGGGCAGCGGTGCGCGCGAAGGGGCGCGAGCACCGTTCCACTCTCGTCCGCGGACGTGGAACGCTTCTGGGTGAACATGAACGCCGCATGACAGCACCAAGCCTGTGGCCTGCATCGATCGGGCAGGAGGCAGCCTTCGAGGCCGGCGCTCACAGGAAACTCGCATACCGCGGGTCCCGATCCCCTCGGTCTCATGCCCCGGCGAGTCGGCACCCCATGGCCGGGGCCGCGGGGTGAAACCATGGCCGGGAGGTCACCACGAGCGAGGAGCCGCGAATGAACAGCGCCGATCTGCTGGCCGACGCCTTCGAGCGGGTGCGCGAGGAGGTGCATGCGGCCGTGGAGGGGCTCTCGGCGGACGAGCTCGCCGTACGGCTCGACAGCGGGGCCAATTCGATCGCCTGGCTCACCTGGCATCTCACCCGGATCCAGGACGACCACATCGCCGACGCCGCGGGCACCGAACAGCTGTGGACGTCCGAGGGCTGGGCCGAGCGGTTCGGCCTGCCGTTCCCGCCGGAGGCCACCGGCTACGGCCACCGGAGCAAGGACGTGGCGGCGGTGCGGGCGGACGCCGAGTTGCTCACCGGGTACTACGACGCCGTTCACGAGAACACGCTGGCCTTCGTCCGCGGCCTTCGCGTCTCCGATCTCGAACGGATCGTGGACGAGCGGTGGACCCCGCCGGTGACCCTCGGTGTCCGGCTGGTCAGTGTGATCGCTGACGATTTGCAGCACGTCGGGCAGGCGGCGTTCATCCGCGGCGCGATCCGCAGGCGATAACGCGGGATTTCCGAGAACGGGAGCTGTCACCTCGCCCGCATTGACAGGCAGGCAATTACCTGCATAACGTTCGGTGTGAGCTCAGAGATGGACAAGGTCTTCAAGGCGCTGGCCGATCAGACCCGGCGATACCTGCTGGACAGGCTGCATGAGCACAACGGCCAGACGCTGGGCGAGCTGTGCCGGCGGCTGGAGATGACCCGCCAGTCGGCGACCCAGCATCTGGCGGTCCTCGAGGCCGCCAATCTGGTCAGCACCGTGCGGCGGGGCCGCGAAAAACTCCATTACCTCAACCCCGTCCCCCTGAATGAGATCCAGGAGCGCTGGATCGACAAGTTCGAGCGCCCGCGGCTGCGCGCGCTGAGCCTGGTGAAACAGCAAGCCGAGAAAGCGGAGGAAGCGATGGCCGACAAGCCGACGTTCGTGTACGTCATCTATATCGAGAGCACACCGGAGAAGGTCTGGCACGCGCTGACCGACGCCGACCTCACGGCCGAGTACTGGGGCCACACCAATGTGTCGGACTGGCAGGTCGGCTCACCGTGGGAACACCAGCGGACGGACGGCTCCGGCACCGCCGACGCCGTCGGCACGGTCGTGGAGAGCTCACCGCCCACCCGGCTGGTGACCACCTGGGCCGCGCCCGACGCCGATGCCGCCGCCCAGCCCTCCCGGGTCACCTTCGACATCCAGCCGCACGGCGACATCGTCCGGCTGACCGTGACCCATGAGAACCTGGCGGACGAGGCCGAGCGGACCGCGGTGGCCGGTGGCTGGGCCGCGGTGCTGTCCAATCTGAAGTCGCTGATCGAGACCGGGAGCCCGCTGCCGCAGCAGCCGTGGCTGGTCCCCCGGTGACCGATGTCCTCGGCCACCGCCGGTCGCGACCCGGCGGCCCCGAGGCCCGCCTTCCCTGACCGGTGCGGCCGGTGGGACCCGTGGGACCGGTGGGATCCGTGGGTGGGACGTGGGCGCTCAGCGCGCGGCGCCACCGTCCCGCACCGTGATCCCCAAAGCGTCGGCGAGCATCGGCGCGAGCTCCATCAACTGCCCGCTGCCGATGGTGGCGCCGCCCAGCGCGTCATATCCATCGGTGATCTCCAGCCGCGTGGCCTCCCGCAGATCGACCTTCGCCATCCGCGCCTTGCCGAACCGCACACCCTCCAGCGCCGACCCCGGAAACGCCACATCCGTCAGCCCCGCGCCACCGAGGTCGACATCGCGCAGCAGACAGTCCACGAAGGTGACGTCCCGCAGCGTGGCATTGCGCAGATTCACCGATTCCAGCTTGCACCGGTGGAAGACCACCCGGTGCAGCCGGGTGGAGAACATCTCGAGACCGGCCAGCACACAGCCGTTGAGCTCGCCGTCCAGCCAGTCGGTGTCCGCCAGATCGGTGCCGACCCACCGCACCCCGTCCAGCCACACCTCATTGAACCGGGCCCCACGGCCACGGCCCCCGGTGAAGGTCACCGAGGAGAACGCGGACTCGAGGAACCGCGCGTTGTCACATACGGCACCGTCGAACGCCTCGCCGTCCAGATGAACGGTGTCGTAGTCACCGCCTTCCGCCAAGGCTCCGTCGAACGGCCGCAGATGGTCCGCGAAGGGCAGATCGTCGAGGTCACGGGGGGACGGTGCCATGCGGAACTCACTTTCCCGGGGGCGGACGGCGTACGAGCCCGATACTGCCATCCGCGACCGACAACCCCGTGAGGCCGTCGGAGGGACGGCCCGGCCTACGCCGTGGACATCCGCCACCTGACACGTGAGAGCGATAACGTGTGCCGGATGGCCCACTCTCCGGTGCGCTGAGCACATTTTTCCGGGGATTCCTCCGTTAAATCGGGCCGTCAGATTATTCGCTCTGCGACCCGACACGGAGGAATCCATGCAGATTGCGAAGAAGGCCGTCCTGCTCGCCGCGACCGCCAGCACCCTGGCGCTTCTCGGCACCGGCACCGCGGCCGCCAACGGCTACGGCGGCGGTCAAGGCGGTTACGGCGGCGACTCCAACAGAAGCGCCGAGGTTCCCACCAACGTCGACATCGACACCTTCATTTTCCAGCGCAACGACTGTGACACCCTCAACGGGGGCGCCTACTCCATCGGCGGGGCCGCCCCGAGCGGTGACATCAAGATCGGCAGCACCTGCCTCAACAACATCAGGGGGTAACCTCCGGCGAAATCCGGCGACCAGCGCGCTCCCCCACCCGCGCAGCGGTGGGGGAGCGCGCTGTTTCGGCGCCCTAATTCACGGTGGCCGAGGGGGTGAATCGTGCGCTGGACGGGTCAATCGCCGGCGCGCTTACCTGACTTCTGCGGTCTTTCTTTCGTTAAATCCTGATGTCAGTTATTTCATCCTGCGCTTCATGACGGAGGAATCCATGCAGATCGCGAAGAAGGCCGTCCTGCTCGCCGCGACCGCCGGCGCCCTGGCGCTCCTCGGCACCGGCACCGCGGCCGCCAACGGCTACGGCGGCTCCGACAGAAACACCGGGGCTCCCACCAGCTTCGACGTCTCCACCTTCATTTTCCAGAGCAACGACTGTGACACCCTCAACGGGGGCGCCTACTCCATCGGCGGGGCCGCCCCGAGCGGTGACGTCACCATCGGCAGCACCTGCCTCAACAACATCGGGGGGTAACCTCCGGCGAAATCCGGCGCCACGATTGCCGAACCAGCGCGCTCCCCTCACTCCCGCAGCGGTGGGGGGAGCGCGCGCCTCACCGCCGTACCTGGATCAGCGCATGGGCGCCGCTCGTACGCCAGTGGTCCTCCCGCTCGTCCAGCGCGGCCACGGTCCGCTCGTCGAGGCCGACGATGACATCCGACTTCAGGGTGCGCAGCGCGGCCACCGGGCCGGGGAAGTACGCGGTGCGGTCGGCGAAGGAGGTGGTCGGGGGCCACAGCCGGTCGCCGACCAGGCGGCGGTAGTTCAGATCGCCCTTCATCACGGTGAGCGTGGCCTCGGCGAACTCGCTCCGCAGATCGCCGGGCATCTCCTCGTACGGCAGCGGGGCGCGGAAGAAGTCATGCGCCCGCACCGTGAGCCGCCCGTCGCCCATGGCGGCCCACAGCCGTCCGCCGGCCCCGGCCGCGGCGCCCTCCGACCGCGTCAGACGGCGCAGACAGTCGACGACATCCTCGGTGGTGGCGTCGGAGACGTAGTACGGATACGGCTTGACCTGGAGCACCGCCCGCTCGGCGCGCCCGTGGTGGAGCACATGGTCGATCAGGACCAGGTCGGGGAGCAGCTCCCGCCCCGCGTTGTCCGCCACCACGCACAGCGTGGCCGGAGAGCCGACGGGCAGCAGTGACCACAGCGCCTCCGAGTCGTCCGCGACCAGCGGCGGGGTGTCGCCGCCCGCCGTGTCCGCGGCCGATGAGGAGATACGGAAGCCCAGGTCCGCGCGGTTGCCCCACAGGGAGCCGTGTACCAGCGCGGCCGCCTGTTCCCCGGCGGGTTCGCGCAGGATGTCATCGAGCATGGCCAGTTCGGCCTCGGTCTCGGGGGTGTGCAGTTCGGCCTGTTTGAAGGGGCGGAACGGGTCGACGCCCCGCCAGGGGCCGTCGGCGAAATAGCCCACGGCTTCCAGGAGCCGGCGGTAGAAGTAGCTCTCCGCCCACAGGAACGGGACGTCGAACCAGGACCGGCCGAAGTGCTCCCGGCCCCACACCGCCCACCGGTCGTGGTCGTACGCGGTCGGCGGGAGCGGGGCGATGGTGCCCTCGGCGGCGTTGTCGCGCAGCGCGTCGAGGGCGCGGTGCTGCCCGGGGCCGTAGGGGAAGGCGTCGCGCACCTTCTCGATCAGTGCGGGATGGCGCTCGGCCAGCACACTCCGGGAGAACGATCCGGGCTCATCGCTGCGGATCACGGGCGCGTCGACGGTGTCGGACATGGCAGTCAGGGTCGCACACCGCGCGGTGGCGCTGAGGGGTCACCAGTGCGCGGGGCGGGTGAGGCCCGTCGGCAGCCGGGTGGCGGCGTCGCCCTTGGCCGCGTTCAGCTGGGCCTGGGTGAGGAAGACGGCTCCCCGCAGGTCGGCCGCGCTCAGGTCGGTGTCGCGGAGGTCGGCCCCGATCAGGTCGGCCGCCGTCAGATCGGCTCGGGCGAGGTTCGCCGCGATGAGGCGGGCCCCGCGGAGGTTGGCGCCGCGCAGATCGGCTCCCCGCAGATCGGCGCCGATGAGATCGGCTCCCCTGCGGTTCTTCTTCTTTCCCGGGATCCCGGCCCGTACCAGCTCGCTCGTCCGCAGCAGGAGCTGATTGACCAGGTCGCGGTGGGCCGCCACATCGAGCTCCCTCAGCTCGGCGGCACCGCGGAGGGTGAGGTGTTCCGTCTCCCGCAGGGCCTCGCGCAGTGCGCCGTGGACGGGCCGGGCGGCCGGCAGGGTCAGGGCCTCGGTGAGGTACCAGAGCAGCTCATGGAGGTGGCGCATGACGGGGAAGACGGCGAACATCTCGGCGGCCGCCCCCGGGTGCCGACGCCAGTCACGGCCCTCGAAGGTGAGCTGGGAGACCTTCTGCCCGGCGCCGAAGCAGTCGTAGACCGTGCAGCCCGGGAAGCCCTCCGCCCGCAGCCGGGAGTGGATACCGCAGCGGAAGTCGGTCCGGAGGTTGCGGCAGGGCTCGCCCGCGTCCTTGCCGATCGCGAAGTCCGTGGAGGCCGCGAAGGGCAGGGCGACACAGCACAGCCCGAAGCAGCTGCCGCAGTCGGCCCGCAGGGCGGGGCGGTCCGCGGCGGTGGCCGGACCGGAGGAGGGGGTTTCGGGCGTAGTCGACACCGTGCGTGGTCTCCCGCGTGGACAAGAGCACCGCGGTGCGCAGCGGTGCTCGGTGGCCTTCCATTGTCGCAAGCGGGCTCAGCCGGAAATGATCAGGTCGATTCCATAGGCGGCGATCGCCAGGCACGCGGCGAAACACACCACCGCCGCGGCCGCCGCCACCGTGTCCCAGCGGCCGCGGGGCGCCCCGTGGCGCGGTGCGCCGCCACCGGCGCGGGCCCAGGCGGCCACGCCGAGGGAGAACATCACGACCACCAGGACGGTGACGCCGAGGCTGACCCCGAAGACCCCGCCGATCGTGCCCCAGGTGGTGCCCATCGCGATCAGCTCCTTCGACGAAGGTCGTCATCCGGGTCAGGCGGTCGTGTCCAGGGTGCGCTCGGCGGGCTCGCGGACGCGGGGCTCGTTGACGTTGTCCGGGTTCACCGGGCGGCGGCGCGAGAGCGCGTAGAAGCCCACCGCCGCCGCGACGGCCACGCCCGCCACCAGGGCCACCCCCGCGTTGCCCCGGCCCGCCACCCAGGCGGCGACGCCTCCCACGGCCGCCGCCGCGGGCAGGGTCAGCAGCCAGGACATGGCGATCCGCCCGGCGATCCCCCAGCGCACATGGGCCAGCCTGCGGCCGAGCCCGGCGCCCAGGATGCTGCCGGTGCACACCTGGGTGGTGGACAGCGGGAAGCCCAGATGTGACGAGGCCAGGATCACCGCGGTGGCGCTGGTCTCGGCGGCGAAGCCCTGCGGGGGCTGGATGTCGGTCAGCCCCTTTCCCATGGTCCGGATGATCCGCCACCCGCCCACATAGGTGCCGAACGAGATCGCCAGGCCGGCCATGAGCACCACCCACCACGGGGGTCCGGAGCCGTGGCCGAGCACCCCGCCGGCGATAAGGGTGAGCGTGATGACGCCCATCGTCTTCTGGGCGTCGTTGGTGCCGTGGGCGAGGGCCACCAGGGAGGCGGATCCCACCTGGCCCGCGCGGAAGCCCTTCCGCGCCACCTGGGCGGCCGCCCGGTGGGTGATCACATAGGCGAGATAGGTCGCCAGCGTGGCAACCGCACAGGCCACCACCGGTGAGGCGACCGCCGGAATCACGATCTTCTCGACGATGGCGGTGAAACGCACCGCGGATTCCCCGGCACCCACCCACACGGCGCCGATCAGCCCGCCGAACAGGGCGTGCGAGGAGCTCGACGGCAGCCCGGCGAGCCAGGTGATCAGATTCCAGAGAATCGCCCCGATCAGCCCCGCGAAGATCATGACCGGGGAGACCTCGGCATCGTCGACGATGCCGTTGGAAATCGTCTTGGCCACTTCCGTGGAGAGAAAGGCCCCGGCGAGATTGAGCACCGCGGCGACGAGGACGGCGACCCGGGGTGACAGCGCCCCCGTGGCAATGGACGTGGCCATCGAATTGGCGGTGTCGTGGAAGCCGTTGGTGAAGTCGAAGGCCAGTGCCGTGAGGATGACGGCCACCAGAAGGAAGGAGACGGAGTCCATTCCCGACCTCCCGCACCAGGAGTGGTCCGGCACATCGTTCGCGTCGGACCGTCTCGTGAAGACCGCTGCCTGATGTCCACGCTAAGCGCGGCGTCAGAAGGGCGCCAACGCTGGCGGTCGGGCCCAACGGCCGGGCCCGGTCGGCACCGTGAACACGGCCCCGACCGGCGACACATACCGCTCCGGCCCGCCGTCAGGACCGCTCACCGGCAGCTCAGGGAGGCGCGGGCGTTGAGCGTCCGCACATCGCCTCCCGTGGTGTCCCGGTAGGTGTCGGTGAGGCGGGCGAGCTCCTCGGGGGTCCGGGCACCGGCCCGGTTCATGGCCCGGTTGGCCCGTACGACGGCCGCCGTCGCCTCGCGGCGCTCGGTCTCGTAGCGGGCCAGCGCGGCCGGCACACCCTCCGCCCCAGCGAGTTCGCGGGCGAGGACACGGGCGTCCACGACGGCCTGGGAGGCGCCGTTGGCCCCCACCGGATACATCGGATGTGCGGCGTCGCCGAGCAGCGTCACCCGCCCGCTCCCCCACCACGGCAGCGGCTCGCGGTCGACCATCGGATATTCGAGGATCTCGCCGCCGCCGGTCAGCAGACCGGGCACATCGAGCCAGCCCAGCCGCCAGTCCGCGAAGTACGGCAGCACATCGGCGAGCCGGCCCGCCCGGTTCCAGGCCGCCTCCCCGGTGAGCGGTCCGGGCTCGGACATCCGCACCTGGCAGACCCAGTTGATCCGGCCGCCGCCGATCGGATACGCGACCAGCTCGGCGTCCCCGTCGCGCACGATCACCATCGAGCGCCCGGTGAGAAACGGCTCGGCCCGTGTGGTGCCCCGCCACATCCGGATGCCCGACCACAGCAGCGGACCGCCCCGCGGGTGCAGCGCGGCGCGGACCGCGGAGTGCAGCCCGTCGGCGCCGATCAGCGCCCGCGCGTACGTGTCCTCGACCGCTCCCGTCGCGCGGTCGAGGACACGTACGCGCACCCGGTCCCGCGCCCCGGAGCCGTCGAATCCCACCACCCGCGCCCCGGTGCGGACCGCGTCCGCACCGAGGCGCTCGCGGACCGCGGCGAGGAGCAGCCGCTGGAGCTCCCCGCGGTGGACCGAGTACTGCGGCCAGCGATAGCCCTGGGCCACGCCCCGCGGTTCGGTGAAGATCCGTCGGCCGGACCGGTCGCAGTACACATTCTCGGCGGTGGCCACGCCGATGGCGGCGAGCTCATCGCCGAGGCCGAGTTCGATGAGCTCGCGCACGGCGTGCGGCAGCAGATTGATCCCGACGCCGAGTGGCCGGATCTCGCGGGCGCTCTCGACGACCGCCGCCTCGACCCCGGCCGCGTGGAGGCTCAGGGCGGCGGTCAGCCCGCCGATCCCGGCCCCGGCGATGAGCACGGTCATCACTCGGCTCCGGCCCCGGGGCGGATCTCGGGACGGTCGATGATGCGCAGCCAGGTGCCGTCCGGCTGGCGGCGGGCCACCTGCACCCGGCCGCCGGTGTGGTCGGCGGGCCGGGTCGAGGTGAGGGCCAGATCGCCGTAGTGGACGGTCGGCAGCGCCTCCTCCACCTGGAAGGGGCGCGGGGCATGCGCCAGCATCCGCTCGCAGACGGCGCGGATCGCCTCCCGGCCGACGGTCGTGGCGCCCGGCGGGTAGGCGAGCACCGCGTCGGGCTCGTAGAGCTCGGCCAGCCCCTCGGCGTCACCGGCGTTGGCGCGCTCCACGAACAGCCGGGCGAGATCCTCGGGGGTGGTGGCGCGGGTACGGGTCTCGGTCATGGTCGACTCCTTTCGTCTGCCTCCACCCTCCGGCGGGCACGATCAGAAGTCCAAGAGATGGTAAGTCTGATTGCTAGAATCATTCGTTATGGAGCTGCGGCAGCTTGAGTACTTCGTGGCGGTGGCCGAGGAGCGGAACTTCACCCGGGCCGCCGAGAAGGTGCATGTGGCCCAGCCGGGGGTCAGCGCACAGATCCGCCGGCTGGAGCGTGAGCTGGGCCAGCAGTTGCTGGACCGCTCCGGCCGCTCGGTGCGGCTGACCGAGGCGGGCGCGGCGGTGCTCCCGTACGCACGGGCCGCGCTCGCGGCGGTGGCGGGCGCCCGGCTCGCCGTCGACGAGCTGACCGGACTGCTGCGCGGGCATGTCGCGGTCGGCACGGTCACCTCGCACAGCGTGGATCTGCCGGGGCTGCTGGCGGAGTTCCACGACGCCCATCCGGCGGTGGAGATCACCCTCACCGAGGCCACGTCGGCCGAGCTGCTGGAGGGTCTGCGCACGGGACGGCTCGACGCGGCGATCGTCAGCGTGGGCCCCACGACCCCGCCCGGTGTCGAGCTGGAGGTGATCACGGATCAGCCGATCGTGGCCGCGGTCGGCCCCGGCCATGAGCTCGCCGTGCACTCGGCCATCTCGCTGGACACCCTGCGGGGCCGTGCGCTGATCAGCCTGCCGCGTGGCACAGGGCTGCGCACCCGGATCGACGAGGCGTGCGCGGCCGCCGGTTTCACTCCGCATATCGCGTTCGAGGCCAGCGATCCGGAGGTGCTGGCGCAGCTCGCCGAGCGGGGGCTGGGCGCGGCGATCCTGCCCGGCGCGTTCGCCGAGGCGCGGTCGGACCGGCTGCGGTCGATCCTCATCGACCGGCCGGCGCTGCGGGGGCGGCTGGCCTTCGCCTGGCGGGCGGACGGCCCGAGCGGCCCGGCCGGCCGGACCTTCGTCGAGCGCACCCGTACCGCCTTGGCGACCGGGGCGGCCACCACGCCGGACCGTGACCGCGCCGCCGGGTGAGCGGTCATCTCCGCAAGCGCGCATGGCACCACCCGTTGACAGCTCACCAGGGAAGATTCCAGAATTGCGGGCATGATCAGGCACCGGTTCGACGCGATGGGACATCTACGCGCCCCGGACCGAGCCGGGTGTGAGCGCTCGGGACGCTAGCCGGGACTCCGCACATCCCGCGGCCACCGCCCCCGCGCCCCGAGGCCACGCCGGTCATTCCTCTGACGCTCGCGATCGCCGGTCGCCCCTGACGACCCGGACATCGCGACGCCCCGGACGATCCGGACGTCGTTCCCGTGGCTCCCCGCGGCACGAAGGCACCCCCCACCACCACCTGCCCCCTTGTCCGTTGTCACGCATGAGGAGACGCCATGACCGTCGTCGACACCACACCAGCAGCGGCTCTGCGCGAGGCCACCATCCCGCCGGACGGAATGTACGAGGGCACGCGCGTGCTGCGGCGGCTGCCCGAGGAATGGGAGGAGCGTCCGTACGAGCGGTTCGAGGTCGCCCCCCTCGGACGCGTCATCGGGGCCGAGATCCGCGGCCTGGACCTCTCCCTGCCGCTGGAGCCCGCGCTGCGCGAGGAGCTCAACCGCGCCCTGCTGGAGTGGAAGGTGATCTTCTTCCGTGGCCAGCACCTCACCCCGGAGCAACAGCGCGGATTCGCCCGCCACTGGGGCGAGTTGGAGACCAACCCCCTGCTCGCCGCGGGTTCCAGCGAGGATGTCGTCCGCTTCGACAAGGGGTCCGGCGCCACGCCGACCTTCGAGAACATCTGGCACACCGACGTCACCTTCCGCGCCCGCCCCGCGCTCGGCGCCGTGTTGCAGCTGCGCGAGGTGCCGCCGGTCGGCGGGGACACCATGTGGGCGGACATGGCGGCGGCGTACGACAACCTCCCGGCGGAGGTGAAGGAGCGCATCGACGGCGCCACCGCGGTCCACGACTTCATCCCCGGCTTCGCCCGCTTCTACGAGCCCGAGCGGCTCGCCCCGTTCCAGGAGGTGTTCCCGCCGGTGGAGCACCCGGTCGTGCGCACCCATCCGGAGACCGGACGGCGGATGCTGTTCGTCAACACCTCCTTCACCACCCGGATCACCGGGATGGAGCGGGAGGAGAGCGACCGGCTGCTGAGCTTCCTGTGCCGGCAGGCGCATGTCCCGGAGTACCAGGTGCGGTTCCACTGGCAGCCGGGCGACATCGCGTTCTGGGACAACCGCGCCACCCAGCACTACGCGGTCAACGACTACGCCCCGTATCCCAGGGTCGCCGAACGCGTCGCCATCGAGGGCGACCGGCCCTTCTGACCTCGGCCGACGGACGAGGCGGCCCCCGCCGCGAAGATTTTCGGTCATCCGCGAAAGCCTATGGAAGGCCCTGGAAAGCCCGCACCCGGCGCGGACTCCCGCCAGGCGGATGGAACGATGCGCGGTGGGGGCCACATCGGAGGTATAACCGTTGCGGAATGGTCAGTTGACGAGCCGAGGGAGGGCGACGGGTGCGATACCGGGTCCTGGGGGCGCTTGAGCTGCGCGACGGCGAGGGGTGGGCTTCCCTCGGGCCGGCCAAGTGGCGCACGCTGCTCGCCGTGCTGCTGTGCCACGCCAACCAGACCGTCTCCACCGAGCGGCTCCTGGACGAGCTCTGGGGCGAGGGCCGGGCGCCCCAGAGCGCCACCAAACTGCTCCAGACCTATGTCTCCCGGCTCCGCCAGACCATGGGCGACGAGGCCGGGCAGACCCTGATCACCGAGAAGCAGGGCTACAAGGCACAGGGCTACCGGCTGGCGGTGGAGGCCGCCGAGTTCGACGCCCACCGGTTCGAGCAGCTGGTCGAGGAGGGGCGGCGGTGCCTGGACCGGGAGGCGCCCGAGACCGCCGCGGAGCGGCTGCGCGAGGCGCTGGCGATGTGGCGCGGCACCCCGTTCGCCGATGTGCCCCCGACCCCGGCGGTGGCGGCGGAGGCCAGCCGTCTCGAGGAGTGCCGGCTCCAGGCCGTGGACGCCCGGATCGACGCGGATCTGCGGTGCGGGCGGCATACGGCCGTCCTGCGCGAGCTGGAGGCGCTGACCGTCGAGCATCCGTTCCGTGAGGAGCTGCGCGGCCGGCTGATGCTGGCCCTGTACCGGTCCGGCCGGCAGGCCGACGCCCTGGCCGTCTACCGCGATCTGCACCGGCTGCTGAACGAGGAGCTCGGGGTCGAGCCGACCCCGCCGCTGCGCGGACTGCACGAGCGGATCCTGAACGCCGACGCCTCCCTGATGGCCCCGGCCGCCCCGGAGGCGGACCGGCCCTCCCCCGCTCCCCGCAAGGCCCCCCGTGGGCCCCGCCAACTGCCGCCCGCCAGCCCCGCGTTCACCGGCCGCCACGGCGAGGTCGCGGTGATCCAGGCGCTGATGGACGCGGCCGGGGACCCGGCTACGGACGAGGGCGGACGGTCCGTGGTGCTCGCGGCCATCGACGGCACCGGCGGGGTCGGCAAGTCGACCCTGGCCATCCATGTGGCCCACCAGCTCGCCGACCGCTTCCCCGACGGCCAGCTCTATGTGGATCTGTACGGGGCGACCGCCGGGCAGTCGGCCCTCGACCCCGGCGAGGTGCTCGGCCGCTTCCTGCGCGCGCTCGGTGTGGACGGCTCGAACGTGCCGGCCGACGCCGACGAGGCGTCCGCGCAGTTCCGTTCGCTGGCGGCGGGCCGGAGGCTGCTGGTGATCCTCGACAACGCCGCGAGCGTGGACCAGGTGCGGCCGCTGATCCCCGCCGGGCCGGGCTGTGCCGCGCTGGTCACCAGCCGGGAGATGCTGACCACCCTGGAGGGCGCCACCCATCTGCATCTGGATGTGCTCCCCCAGGACCAGGCGGTGGCACTTCTGGAGCGGGTCGTGGGCGGCGAGCGGGTGGGGGCCGAGCCGGCGGAGGCCGAGGAGATCACCCGGCTGTGCGGCGGGCTGCCGCTGGCGCTGCGGATCGCGGGCGCCCGGCTGGCCGCCCGCCCCGCCTGGCCGCTGCGCACCCTGGTGACCAAGCTGACCGACGCCCGGGGGCGGCTGGACGAGCTGCGCTTCGGCGATCTGGCCGTCCGGATCAGCTTCCAGGTGAGCTACGAGGCGTTCCGGCTCGGCCGGCGCTCCGACGACCTGGACGCGGTCCGCGCCTTCCGGCTGCTCAGCGTGGTGCACGGGCACGATATGAGCGTGCCGGTGGCGGCCGCGCTGCTGGACCTGCCCGCCGACCGCACCGAGAACGCGCTGGAGCGGCTGGTCGACGCCCAGCTCCTGGAGAGCCGGGACTCCGTCCGTTACCACATGCACGATCTGCTGCGGCTGTTCGCGTCGGAGCTGGCGGAGCAGGAGGAGCCGGAGGCGGAGCGCTCGGCGGCGCTGGAGCGGGCGCTGACCCGCTACGCGGCCACCGCCCAGCGGGCGGTCACCCTGCTCGACCCGCTCCGCCCCTGGCCCCGGCATCCCGTCGAGGGCCCGGCGGTCCCGCTGGACGGCCATGACGAGGCCGAACGCTGGCTGAAAGCCGAGCTCCCCAATCTGCTGGCCGCCGTGGCCCAGGCGGCCGAGCCCGCCCGGCCCGAGGCGATCGCACGGCTGGGGCTGCGGCTTGCGCGGGCGCTCCAGTGGTTCCTCTTCCCCCGGGCCCACGCCCAGGACCTCTCGACCGTCAACGAGCTGGCCATCGAGACCGCCCGCCGCCTGGGCGACCGGGAGAGCGAGGCATGGGCGCTGGACGGCCTCTCCGCCGCGTACTGGCTGCTGCACAGCTATGACGAGGTGCGGGAGGCCCTGGAGTCGGCGCTGGAGATCTGGCGTGAACTGGGCCATCGGGAGGGCGAGTTGCGCTCCGCGTGCAATCTGGCGGACGCGCTGTGTGAACTGGGCCTGTTCGAGGAGGCCATCACGGTGCAGGAGCGGCAGCTGGCCCTCGCCCGTGCGGCCGGGGATCTGTCGGCCGAGGTGATCGGCCTGGGCAACCTCGGCCGGGCCCATCGGGGCCTGGGCCGTCCCGAGGACGCCCTGACCTGTTTCAAGGAGAGCCTGGAGTACGCCCGCCGCACGGGCAACATCCACCTGGAGGGCTTCGCCCTCTACGAGATCGGGATCACCTACATGGAACAGGGCAGGTTCCCCGAGGGCCGGACCCATATGGACCAGGCGCTGCCCGTGTGGAAGCGTCCCGGTACCTACGAGAGCTGGCGCGGGCACACCTGGAGCGGACTCTTCCCCGCCTGTATGACCTTGCAGATCGGCCCCGGCCCGCACTGAGAGCGGGATCCGGGGAACGTCGGGCGGGGGGCGGGGTTTACGGCTCGCGGGGGGCGGGGTTCACGGCTCGCGGGGGGGGCGGGGTTCACAGCTCGCGGAGGAGCGGGGTTCACAGCTCGCGAGGGGCAGAGGTACGGCTTGTGGGGCGGCGGGGTTACCGCCTTCGGGGCCCCCCCCC
>NZ_JANIIC010000088.1 GCF_024519315.1 Streptomyces malaysiensis subsp. samsunensis
CATACCGGACTCGGCCGTTGATCTGACGCCGCAACACCGCGTTCTCGTGCCGCAACACGAGCAACTCCGCGTCCTTCGTGGCCTGGCTGCGCAGCAGTACCCGGGGGATGGACAGTAGCTTGCGCACGACCTTGTACACCAGTGAGACGGTCACGCGGACATGCTCTCAGCCGAGGCCGAATACCTGACGTCACCTGCAGCGACGACTTTCCGAGCCCCACACGCGGCCGCACTCAACCTCTACCGCCTCGACGCCTGGTGGACCGGAACCCCCCTGGGCACAACACGAGTCTCCCACTACGAACAAATCGTCCTCAGTCTCGCGGCCTGATCGACAAAACCCAGATCACATCGACCAACAGAGTCCTCCAGGTGTTGCCTCGGTCAGGTACCTGAGTTCCACGCGTTGTCGAGAGTTTCGAACAGTTCGTCGTCCGTCGCCGACTCGATATCGACGGCTGCTGTTCCCTGTGGGGCTGACTGCGCTGCGCCCCACTTGCTCAGGACCTCTTGGAGACGGGCGCTGACGATCCCGCGCATTCGGGGATCAATGGGGTCGGCCGCTAGTACCGCCTCCAGTTTGTCGAGCTCTTGCAGAACTGTGCTGTCGACCGCGGCCTCGTTGTCCGGATCCGGAATCAGCCGGTCGTGCAGGTAGCCAGCGAGAGCGGACGTGTTCGGGTAGTCGAACACCAGCGTGGTCGGCAGCTGCAGACCGGTGACCGTCCCCAGACGGTTTCGCAGCTCGACCGCTGTCAAGGAATCAAAGCCCATATCGAGGAAACCGCGATGGGCGTCCAGTACCTCTGGCGACGGAAGTCCGAGGACCAAGGCGACGTTGGCACCCACGGCTTCGAGCACCAGGTCGTACTGCTGGTCCGCGGGCAGTGCGCCGAAGCGATCTCCGGAAGCGAACACTCCAGGAGGCGTGGACGAAGCGGTTTCCACGCGCCGCGCTCCCGCGTGGACGAGCCCGCGGAAGGGTGCAGGAAGCTCCTCGGCAGTAGCTCGCCTGCGCAGTGCGGCGACATCCAACCTGATGGGGACAAACACGGACTCTCGCGGCGTGGCGAGGGCCTCGTCCAGCAGGTGGAGCCCCGTGTCCGCATCGAGGGGAGCGATACCAGAGCGTTCGATCCGGGTGGTCCCGATTTTGTCGATCGTTCCCCCCATGCCTCTGTCCTGCGCCCATAAACCCCAGGCCAAGGAGACCCCCGGCAGGCCCATGGCCTGCCGGTGCCGGGCCAGCGTGTCGAGGAAAGTGTTGGCGGTCGCATAGTTCGCCTGGCCGGGGTTGCCCACGACGCCCGCTATGGACGAGAAGAGTACGAAGCTTGCTACCCCTTGACCCTGCGTGAGCTCGTGCAGGTTCCACGCCGCATCGACTTTCGAGCGCAAGACGGAGTCGAAGCGCTCGGGCGAAAGGTTCTCCAGGGCGCCGTCGTCGAGGACCCCCGCCGCGTGCACCACCGCGGTGAGGGGGTGTTCTGCCGGCACTGCTGCGAGCAGTTCAGCCACTGCCGTACGGTCCGCCACGTCGCAGGCCACGACCGCCGTCTCGGCGCCCAAGGACTGGAGTTCCGCCGCCAATTCCGCCATGCCTTCGGCATGCGGACCGCGTCGGCTGACGAGCAGCAATCGGCGTGCACCATGCCGGGCCACCAGATGCCGGGCTATCAGGCTGCCCAGGAACCCTGAGGCTCCGGTAATGAGAACGGTGCCCTCGGGATCCAGGACGGCATCACTGGAATCGGGGCCGGTGGCGAGTCGGCCGAGACGCGGCACGAGCGCCGTGCCGCCTCGAAGCCCGAGCTGCGGTTCGTCTGTGGCGACAGCGGCAGGCAGGGCATGCCAAGAGTTCAGCTGCCCGTCGAGGTCGATCAGAGTGATGCGACCGGGGTACTCCGACTGCGCGGTGCGCAGCAGGCCCCACAGCGGGGCAACTGCCAGGTCGGGTGCCTCGCCGCGACGGACGGCCGCGCCGTTTTCTGTCAGTATCAGCAGTCGGGCAGCCGAGATGGCGTCGTGGGTGAGCCACTCCCGCAATGCTCCGAGCGTGTGCCGGATGGTCCCGCGTAGCATCTCCGGCACACTTGCCGTACTGGGCGGCTCACCAGCGACGCAGGACGTCACCGCGATCACCAACATGTCCGGAGCCGACGCTCCATTCGCCACGGCTGCGTGCAAGGCGGGCAGATCGGCGTACGTGTCCACATCATCCCCGACCCGAGTGATGGCTTGGACCAGGTGGTGCCGGTTTGCCGAGGCGCCCACCAGCGCCCACCGACGTCTGAATGCTGCCGTGCCAGTCGGTCCTTCGGAGAGGGACAGCTCGGCCCAGGCGTCTTCGTACAGGGCGCCTGCATCGTCCCCAGTCGCACGGAGGTGCTCGGCGTTCAACGGACGCAGTGACAGGGCATCGACCCGCGCTATGGGCGTGCCGTCACGGCTGGTCAATTGCAGCGCGGCCGAGCTGCCGTGTTCGTCATTGAGTGTGATACGGACTCTGGCCGACCGCGGATCCGAGGCGTTCAAGGCCGAACCCGACCAGGAGAACGGCACCCGGATCGACTGCTCCTCCTCATCCCATGCGAGGGGCCTGAGCGCGGCGTCCAGGAGGGCGGGGTGTATGGCGAAGGGGCCGAGGGGGCTGGGCACGGCCTCGTCGGGAAGCTCAACGTCCACGAAGATCTCGTGGTCCTTCTTCCATGCAGCCCGTATGCCCTGAAGGGCGGGACCGTAGTCAAGTCCGGCTGAGGCGAGCCGGCTGTGAAGGGCAGGCAGGTCGATCGGCTCGGCGGCAGGCGGCGGCCATGCGGCCTCGGCCCTTGAGAACTCTGCGGTTTGGGTGTGTGTGGGGGTGAGGGTGCCGGTGGCGTGGCAGGTCCAGGGTGGGTTGGGTTGGTTTTGGGGGCGTGTGTGGATGGTGAGTGTGTGTCGGTTGGTGTCGTCTGTTCGGTGGAGGGTTAGTTGGATGTGGAGTGTGTCGGTTTGGGGGATGAGGAGGGGTGTTTGGATGGTGAGTTCTTCGAGGTGGGGGCAGTTGATGTGGTTGCCGGCTTGGTGGGCTAGTTCGAGGAGTGCGGTGCCGGGGAGGAGTGTGTGGCCGGCGATGGTGTGGTCGGCGAGCCAGGGGTGTGTGGTGAGGGAGAGGTGTCCGGTGAGGATGGCTCCGGTGTTGTCGGGGAGGTCTGTTGTGGTGGTGAGGAGGGGGTGTTTGGAGTGGTTGTGGTGGGTGGTTGGTGTGGTGGAGAGCCAGTAGCGGCGGCGCTGGAAGGGATAGGTGGGCGGGGTGGTGGTGCGGGTGGTGTCTGTGGTGGCGTAGATGGTGTTCCAGGTGATGGGTGTTCCGTGTGCGTGGGCGCGGGTGATGGCGGTTGTGAACGTCTCGGTTTCCGGCTGTTGGGCGCGCAGCAGGGGGATGTGGACGGTTTTCGTCTCGGGGGTGGTGTGTTGTTTGGCGAGTGTGGTGAGGGTGGGGTCGGGGCCGAGTTCGAGGGTGGTGGTGATGCCGAGTTGATGGAGGTGGTGGATTCCGTCGGAGAAGCGGACGGTGTTTCGGACGTGGTGGACCCAGTATTCGGGTGAGCAGAGTTGTTCGGGGGTTGCGGTGTTTCCGGTGAGGTTGGAGATGATGGGTGTGTGTGGGGTGTGGTATTGAAGTTGTTCGGCAATTTTGCGGAATGCGTCGAGCATGCCGTCCATGTGGGGGGAATGGAAGGCGTGGCTGACGGGTAGGCGGTGTGCTTTCCGTCCTTGGTTTTTCCAGAGTTGCATGGTTTCGAGGACGGCGGTTTCGTCGCCGGATATGACGGTGGTGGTGGGGCTGTTGACGGCGGCGATGGAGATTTCGTGTGCGCGGTTTGTGAGCAGGGGGAGGATTTCGTTTTCTGTTCCTTGGAGTGCTGCCATGGCGCCGTGGGCGGGCAGTGCTTGCATGAGGTGCCCTCGTTGGGTGACGAGGGTGCATGCGTCGTGGAGTGAGAGGACGCCTGCGGCGTGGGCTGCGGTGATTTCGCCGATGGAGTGGCCGATGAGGTAGTCGGGGGTGATCCCGTGGTGTTGGGTGAGTCGGAAGAGTGCGGTCTCGAGGGCGAAGAGCGCGGTTTGTGTGTAGAGGGTTTGGTTGAGGAGTTCAGCAGCTTGAGTACCGGGACGGGAGAAGGTGATGTCGTGGAGGGGGTGTTCTAGGTGGGGGTCGATGTGTGTGGTTATTTCGTCGAATGCTTCGGCGAAGATTGATGATGTTTCGTAGAGTTCTCGGCCCATTCCTGGGCGTTGGCTGCCTTGGCCGGTGAACAGGAATGCGGTGGTGGCGGTGGTGGCCGTGGCGGTGGTTGCGTGTGGGTGGGGTTGTCCTTGGGCGATGGATTGCAGGGTGTGGAGGAAGTCGTTGCGGTCGTGGCCGATGGCGATGGCCCGGTGGGGGAAGCGGGCGCGGTTGGCCAGCGTGTGGCCGAGAGTGGTCGGATCGAGGTCAGGCCGTTCTTGGATCCATTGGGCCAGTTGTGCTGCTTGGTCGCGGAGTGCGGGTTCGGACTTGGCGGACAGCACCCACGGGATCACCGTGTGGGGATGGGTTTCCGGGTGGGGGGCGGAAGGCGGAGCGGGTGGGGGTTCTTCGATGATGGTGTGGGCGTTGGTGCCGGAGATGCCGAAGGAGGAGATGCCGGCTCGGCGGGGGCGGGAGGGGTCGTGTTCCCAGGCTTGCTGTTGGGTCAGCAGCTGGATGGTGCCCTGGTCCCAGTCGACGTGGGGGGTGGGTTCGGTGATGTGAAGGGTGCGGGGCAGTGTCTGCTGGTGCAGGGCCATGACTGTTTTGATGATGCCGCCGACGCCGGCGGCGGCTTGGGTGTGGCCGATGTTGGATTTCAGGGAGCCTAGCCACAACGGCCGCTGGGCTGGGCGGTGCTGCCCGTAGACGGTTTGTAGGGCGTGTGCTTCGATCGGGTCGCCGAGGGTGGTGCCGGTGCCGTGGGCTTCGACTGCGTCGATGTCTGCCGGGGCCAGTCCGGCGTTGTGCAGGGCTTGGCGGATGACGCGTTCTTGTGCGGGGCCGTTGGGTGCGGTCAGTCCGTTGCTGGCGCCGTCCTGGTTGATGGCGGTGCCGCGGACCAGGGCGAGTACGGGGTGGCCGAGGCGTTGGGCGTCGGAGAGTCGTTCGATCAGAAGGAGTCCGACGCCTTCGCTCCAGCCGGTGCCGTCGGCGGTGGCGGAGAATGCCTTGCAGCGTCCATCTCTCGACAGGCCCCGCTGGCGGCTGAACTCCACGAAGGTGCCCGGTGTCGCCATGACCGTGGCGCCTCCGGCAAGTGCCAAGGAGCACTCACCCTGCCGCAGGGACTGCACAGCCAGATGCAGCGCCACCAGCGACGACGAACACGCCGTGTCCACCGTTACCGCAGGGCCCTCAAACCCGAACGTATAAGCAATCCGCCCCGACGCCACACTTACTGAACTACCTGTCAGCAGATAGCCGTCTGTGCCTTCCGCTGGATCGTCCATTCGAGGCCCGTATGCCGAAGCCATCATTCCCGCGAACACGCCGGTGTCGCTGCCGCGCAGGGCGGTAGGGTCGATGCCCGCGCGTTCCAGCGCCTCCCACGCGGTTTCCAGCAGCAGCCGCTGCTGCGGGTCGGTGGCTGTGGCCTCGCGATGGCTGATGCCGAAGAATTCCGGGTCGAAGTTGGCCGCGTCGTACAGGAAGCCACCGTGCCGGGTGTAGGACTTGCCCGCAGCCTCAGGGTCGGGATCGTAGAGTTCTTCGACAGCCCAACCGCGGTCGGTGGGGAACTCGCCGACCGCGTCCATACCGTCGGCGACCAGCCGCCACAACGTCTCCGGCGAGGACACACCCCCCGGATAGCGGCAGGCCATCCCCACGATCGCTATCGGATCGTCATCCACCCCAACAGGCGAAGAGTGAGTCTCATCAGCCGCGTCGGCTTCGCCGACAAGCCTTTCCTGTAGGAAAGCGACCACCGCGCTGGGGGTCGGATGGTCGAAGACAAGTGCGGCTGGCAGCGACAACCCGATCACGGTGTTCAACTGGTTCCGCAAGTCGACAGCTGTCAAGGAGTCGAATCCGAAGTCCTTGAACGTCCGCTCGCTGTCGAACCAGGTGGACGTATCGGAAGGCCCGTACCCGAGCACCGTTGCCATGGTAGTCCGCACCAGACGAGAGAGCTCCTCACCGCGCTCGGACTCCGTAAGCGCGGCGAGACGCTGAGCTGAAGCGACACTCGAATGACCTGCCGAGCCGGTGCTCATGGCCTGGTGGGCCGTGTCGCGGACAATTCCGCGCAGTAGAGGGGGGAGTGGACCGGCAGCGGCCCTGGCCCGCAACGCGACCGGATCGAGCTTGGCCGGAACCAGCACAGCATTGTCGGATGCCATCGCTCGGTCGAACAGCGCGAGACCGTACTGCGGGGTCATGGCTATGATGCCGCCACGGGCTATCCGCGCCGCGTCCGCCGGGGAGAGAGCGTCGGCCATTCCTCCCTGCGTCTGCCACAGGCCCCATGCCAACGAGGTGCCAGGCATCCCCAGGTGCCTACGGTGTTGCGCGAGGCCGTCGAGGAAGGCATTCGTGGCGGCATAATTGCTCTGTCCTGCCGTCCCCACGGTGCCTGCGATAGAGGAGAACAGCAGAAATGCGCTGAGATTCAGCCCCTGGGTCAGCTCGTGCAGGTGCCAGGCGGCGTCCGCCTTCGGGCGGAACACGCCGTCGAACCGCTCTGCTGTCTGTGACGCGATCGTCCCGTCGTCGAGTGCGCCGGCTATGTGCACCACGGCCGTCAACGGATGCTCGTCCGGTACCCTCGCCAGCAGCTCCGCCACTGCCGCACGGTCTGAGACATCGCAGGAGGCGACTGCGGTCTCCGCGCCCAGCGCGCGCAACTCGTCTACGAACTCGGGCATCCCCGGCGCTGACAATCCGCGGCGGT
Organism: Streptomyces malaysiensis subsp. samsunensis; assembly: GCF_024519315.1. GTDB lineage: Bacteria > Actinomycetota > Actinomycetes > Streptomycetales > Streptomycetaceae > Streptomyces > Streptomyces malaysiensis. The sequence goes on from NZ_JANIIC010000088.1 coordinate 6,948, forward strand.
TGACGAGCAGCAGATGGCGCACGCGGTATGTGGCTGCCAGATGGCGGCTTACCAGACGCCCCAGAGCTCCAGAGGCGCCGGTGATGACGACGGTGCCCTCGACGTCCAGCCCCTGCATGGGAGAGCTCGCTAGGCCAGCCTTCGGTGCTGCCACATTTGCTCGGACGAGCCGTGGGACATACACGCTGTCGCCTCGCAAAGCGAATTGCGTTTCCTCGCTCCTGACGATGGCCGCGATGTCGGCCGAGGAAAGTTCGCCTTCGACGACGTCGACGATGCTGACGCGACCCGGATTCTCAGCCTGCGCGGCTCGCAGCATGCCCCATACCGAGGCTCCCGCCAGGTCCCGGACCTCATCCCCGGGTCGGGAGACCACCGCGTTTCGTGTGGCGACGACTAGTCGGGACGCGGCGAAACGCGTGTCGACAAGCCATCGCTGCAGGAAGCTGAGGAGGCGGTTCGCCGATGCCCGGACCCTGTCGAGGACGCCCTCGTGGGCGGGGGCAATAGTAGTTGGAGCTGTCGCATCGAAGAGTACATATTTCGGAGCCGAAGGGCCGTCCACGAACAGCGCGTCGGGGTCAGTCGCACCGAAGGTGGCCTTCAGCACCGGGTCACCGGTGACGACCGCCAACGAATCAGCGGAAACCGCCTGCTTCTCCGATATCCGCGAGACGGCTTCCCACTCCACCGCGTACAGATCGTCAGCGGCAGCCGAGGGCTGGGGGGCGGCCAACTGCTGTCGTGAGGTCGGCCGCAGCGTGACCGAGGCCAGGAACGCGACAGGATTGTTTGTGTGATCCCAGAGGGATACTTGCATGTTGCCCGTGCCTTTCGCGGCCAATTCGACCCGAAGGGCAGTGGCCCCGGAAGCATAGAGACGCATCCCCGACCAGGAGAAGGGCAGCCATAGAGTGTTGTCGTCCTGAAGGAGAGAGGCGAGCCCTGCGTGGAGTGCGCTGTCCAGGAGGGCGGGGTGCACGGCGAAGGAGCCAGGGGGCGCGTGCGCCTCATCAGGCAACTCGATCTCCGCGTACACCCTGTCGGCGATTCGCCAAGCCCGCTGTGTGCCCTGGAACTGTGGGCCGTATTCGTAGCCTGCCGCAGCGAGCTGTTCGTACATGGCATTGACGTCGAGAGCCTGAGCGTCCTGCGGGGGCCAGGTTTCGCGTTGAACCGCCGCTCCACGCTCTGCGGTTTGGGTGTGTGTGGGGGTGAGGGTGCCGGTGGCGTGGCAGGTCCAGGGTGGGTTGGGTTGGTTTTGGGGGCGTGTGTGGATGGTGAGTGTGTGTCGGTTGGTGTCGTCTGTTCGGTGGAGGGTTAGTTGGATGTGGAGTGTGTCGGTTTGGGGGATGAGGAGGGGTGTTTGGATGGTGAGTTCTTCGAGGTGGGGGCAGTTGATGTGGTTGCCGGCTTGGTGGGCTAGTTCGAGGAGTGCGGTGCCGGGGAGGAGTGTGTGGCCGGCGATGGTGTGGTCGGCGAGCCAGGGGTGTGTGGTGAGGGAGAGGTGTCCGGTGAGGATGGCTCCGGTGTTGTCGGGGAGGTCTGTTGTGGTGGTGAGGAGGGGGTGTTTGGAGTGGTTGTGGTGGGTGGTTGGTGTGGTGGAGAGCCAGTAGCGGCGGCGCTGGAAGGGATAGGTGGGCGGGGTGGTGGTGCGGGTGGTGTCTGTGGTGGCGTAGATGGTGTTCCAGGTGATGGGTGTTCCGTGTGCGTGGGCGCGGGTGATGGCGGTTGTGAACGTCTCGGTTTCCGGCTGTTGGGCGCGCAGCAGGGGGATGTGGACGGTTTTCGTCTCGGGGGTGGTGTGTTGTTTGGCGAGTGTGGTGAGGGTGGGGTCGGGGCCGAGTTCGAGGGTGGTGGTGATGCCGAGTTGATGGAGGTGGTGGATTCCGTCGGAGAAGCGGACGGTGTTTCGGACGTGGTGGACCCAGTATTCGGGTGAGCAGAGTTGTTCGGGGGTTGCGGTGTTTCCGGTGAGGTTGGAGATGATGGGTGTGTGTGGGGTGTGGTATTGAAGTTGTTCGGCAATTTTGCGGAATGCGTCGAGCATGCCGTCCATGTGGGGGGAATGGAAGGCGTGGCTGACGGGTAGGCGGTGTGCTTTCCGTCCTTGGTTTTTCCAGAGTTGCATGGTTTCGAGGACGGCGGTTTCGTCGCCGGATATGACGGTGGTGGTGGGGCTGTTGACGGCGGCGATGGAGATTTCGTGTGCGCGGTTTGTGAGCAGGGGGAGGATTTCGTTTTCTGTTCCTTGGAGTGCTGCCATGGCGCCGTGGGCGGGCAGTGCTTGCATGAGGTGCCCTCGTTGGGTGACGAGGGTGCATGCGTCGTGGAGTGAGAGGACGCCTGCGGCGTGGGCTGCGGTGATTTCGCCGATGGAGTGGCCGATGAGGTAGTCGGGGGTGATCCCGTGGTGTTGGGTGAGTCGGAAGAGTGCGGTCTCGAGGGCGAAGAGCGCGGTTTGTGTGTAGAGGGTTTGGTTGAGGAGTTCAGCAGCTTGAGTACCGGGACGGGAGAAGGTGATGTCGTGGAGGGGGTGTTCTAGGTGGGGGTCGATGTGTGTGGTTATTTCGTCGAATGCTTCGGCGAAGATTGATGATGTTTCGTAGAGTTCTCGGCCCATTCCTGGGCGTTGGCTGCCTTGGCCGGTGAACAGGAATGCGGTGGTGGCGGTGGTGGCCGTGGCGGTGGTTGCGTGTGGGTGGGGTTGTCCTTGGGCGATGGATTGCAGGGTGTGGAGGAAGTCGTTGCGGTCGTGGCCGATGGCGATGGCCCGGTGGGGGAAGCGGGCGCGGTTGGCCAGCGTGTGGCCGAGAGTGGTCGGATCGAGGTCAGGCCGTTCTTGGATCCATTGGGCCAGTTGTGCTGCTTGGTCGCGGAGTGCGGGTTCGGACTTGGCGGACAGCACCCACGGGATCACCGTGTGGGGATGGGTTTCCGGGTGGGGGGCGGAAGGCGGAGCGGGTGGGGGTTCTTCGATGATGGTGTGGGCGTTGGTGCCGGAGATGCCGAAGGAGGAGATGCCGGCTCGGCGGGGGCGGGAGGGGTCGTGTTCCCAGGCTTGCTGTTGGGTCAGCAGCTGGATGGTGCCCTGGTCCCAGTCGACGTGGGGGGTGGGTTCGGTGATGTGAAGGGTGCGGGGCAGTGTCTGCTGGTGCAGGGCCATGACTGTTTTGATGATGCCGCCGACGCCGGCGGCGGCTTGGGTGTGGCCGATGTTGGATTTCAGGGAGCCTAGCCACAACGGCCGCTGGGCTGGGCGGTGCTGCCCGTAGACGGTTTGTAGGGCGTGTGCTTCGATCGGGTCGCCGAGGGTGGTGCCGGTGCCGTGGGCTTCGACTGCGTCGATGTCTGCCGGGGCCAGTCCGGCGTTGTGCAGGGCTTGGCGGATGACGCGTTCTTGTGCGGGGCCGTTGGGTGCGGTCAGTCCGTTGCTGGCGCCGTCCTGGTTGATGGCGGTGCCGCGGACCAGGGCGAGTACGGGGTGGCCGAGGCGTTGGGCGTCGGAGAGTCGTTCGATCAGAAGGAGTCCGACGCCTTCGCTCCAGCCGGTGCCGTCGGCGGTGGCGGAGAATGCCTTGCAGCGTCCATCTCTCGACAGGCCCCGCTGGCGGCTGAACTCCACGAAGGTGCCCGGTGTCGCCATGACCGTGGCGCCTCCGGCAAGTGCCAAGGAGCACTCACCCTGCCGCAGGGACTGCACAGCCAGATGCAGCGCCACCAGCGACGACGAACACGCCGTGTCCACCGTTACCGCAGGGCCCTCAAACCCGAACGTATAAGCAATCCGCCCCGACGCCACACTTACTGAACTACCTGTCAGCAGATAGCCGTCTGTGCCTTCCGCTGGATCGTCCATTCGAGGCCCGTATGCCGAAGCCATCATTCCCGCGAACACGCCGGTGTCGCTGCCGCGCAGGGCGGTAGGGTCGATGCCCGCGCGTTCCAGCGCCTCCCACGCGGTTTCCAGCAGCAGCCGCTGCTGCGGGTCCATCGCCAGTGTTTCCCGGGGATTGATGCCGAAGAATTCCGGGTCGAAGTTGGCCGCGTCGTACAGGAAGCCACCGTGCCGGGTGTAGGACTTGCCCGCAGCCTCAGGGTCGGGATCGTAGAGTTCTTCGACAGCCCAACCGCGGTCGGTGGGGAACTCGCCGACCGCGTCCATACCGTCGGCGACCAGCCGCCACAACGTCTCCGGCGAGGACACACCCCCCGGATAGCGGCAGGCCATCCCCACGATCGCTATCGGATCGTCATCCACCCCAACAGGTGGAGCAGAGTCCCCCGAGCTGCCTTCGGCGCTGGACAGGAGTCGGTCCATGTGATGGGCGAGCGCGAGCGGTGTCGGGTGGCTGAACACGGATGTCGTGGCCAGCTTCAAACCTGTCTCAGCCACGAGCTGGTTGCGCAGCTCCACCGCTGTCAGGGAGTCGAAACCGATGTCCTTGAAGGTATGCGACGGATCGATACTCTGGGACTCGTCACTGTCGAGCACGGTCACTGCCCGATGGCACACGAGTCGGATCAGCTCCTGCGCGCGATCTGCGGCCTCCAGGCCGCACATGCGGCGAGCCCATTCCGAGGGCGCCTGACCTGCTCCCCCTGGGACCTGTTCCTCGTCTGCCTCGTCGTTGTCGGCAAGCTGGACGTGCGGACCGAGACCGGGCAGGGGCCGCGTGGAAGGTGAGTCGACCCAGAAGGGACGGCGCTGGAAGGCATATGTTGGCAGCTGCACGTGGGATGTCCGCTGGCCGAACTGGGCCGACAGGTTCACAGGCACACCTTGCACATGGGCTCGGGCCACGGACGTCAGGAAGTGGTCAAGGCCGCCCTCATTCCGACGCAGTGACGGGATGGCCGCAACTGCCGGGCCATCGTGTTTCTCCGCGGTCTCCTGGACGCCGATCGTGAGGACGGGATGGGGACTCACTTCAATGAACACATTGTGCCCGTCCCCGAGCAGGGCTTTCGTGGCCGACTCGAACTCGACGGTCCTGCGCAGGTTTTGGTACCAGTACTCGGCATTCAGCCCATCGGTGCTCATGTGGCGCCCGGTGACGGTCGAGTAGAAGGGTATGTCGCAAGCCTGGGGCCTCACGTCTGCCAGCGACGCGATCAGCTCGTTCTTGAGCGTCTCCACCTGCGGTGAGTGAGATGCATAATCGACGGCGATCCGCCGGGCTCGGATGTCCTCGTTCTCCAGCACGTTAATGAGCTCGTCCAGCGCCTGGACGTCACCGGATACAACTGTCGAATCAGGGCCGTTGACAGCGGCAATGCCGATTCTTTTGTTCCACCGGTGCAGTAGTGCCCTGGTTCGGTCGGCCGGCAGCAGGACGGAGACCATCCCGCCCGTCCCGGAGAGGATGCGCAGCGCCTGGCTGCGCAGGGCGACGATGCGTGCGGAGTCATCAAGGGTGAGCCCTCCTGCGACGTAAGCAGCGGCGATTTCCCCTTGGGAGTGGCCGATGACGGCGTCTGGTTCGATACCGTAGGAGCGCCAAAGAGCCGCAAGAGAGGCCATCACGGCGAACAGGGCCGGTTGGACGACTTCGACACGGGCCAGATCTGGGGCGTGGCGGTCGTCGAGCAGGGTCTCCAGGAGATTCCAGTCGGTGTGCGGTGCCAGCGCTTCCGCACATGTCTGGAGTTCAGCGCGGAAGACCGGGGACCCATCCCACAGTTCCCTCGCCATGTGCGACCACTGTGACCCCTGGCCCGGAAATACGAAGACCGTTCTGACAGCTGCGACGGAAGCCGTCCCTCGCACCGCATGAGGCGAGGTCCCGCCGCGGGCGATCGTGGAAACCCCTCTCAGTAAACGTTCACGACTCCCGCCGACGACCACGGCCCGGTGGTCGAACAGCGTGCGCGTAGTCGCCAGGGCCGTTCCGACCTCAACTGCACTGAGGTCGGGTTGTGCCTCCACGCACTCAGCTAGCTTTGCGGCCTGTTCCCTCAGCGCAGCGGCGGACTTGGCTGACATCATCCACGTGACCGGTGTTGGCGAGCCGTGATCGCGCGACGGCCCGATACCAGGAGTGTTCGATACAGCGTTCGGGGGTTCTGCCAGTATCAGATGGCAGTTGGTCCCGCCGATACCGAAAGAGGAGACACCGGCGATGGCCCGACCCCCGGAGTGCGGCCAAGCACCCAACTCCGTTTGCACCTTGAGGTTGAGCTGTTCGAAGGGGATATCCGGGTTCGGTTGCTCGTAGTTGAGGCTTGGGGGAAGCTTGCGGTGTTTGACGCAGAGGACAGCCTTGATGAGCCCGACGATCCCTGCGGCACCCTCTAGGTGCCCCACATTGGTCTTGGCCGAGCCGACGATCAGCGGGGAGCGCCGGTGGCTCCCGGCCGTGTTCATCACCGCGCCAAGGGCCGCGGCTTCGATCGGGTCTCCCACGGGTGTCCCCGTGCCATGCAACTCGACGTAGCCGACGTCACTCGGCTCGACACCCGCGCGACGACAGGCGAGGCGGATGACCTCCTCCTGCGCTTCCCGGCTCGGGGTGGTGAGAGTGGTTCCGCCACCGTCGTTGTTCATGGCCGTACCGAGGATCACGCCGTGGATCTCATCGCCATCGGCCAGGGCATCTGCAAGTCGCCGGAGGACCACGATCCCGCCGCCCTCCCCACGTACGTATCCGTTGGCTCGGGCGTCGAAGGTGTAGCTCACACCATCGGGTGACAGCCCGCCAAATCGGGCGACGGAGACGCTGTTCTCCGGAGCGCTGATCAGGTTCACCCCGCCCGCCAGGGCGATGCTTGACTCCCCCTGGGCAAGGCTCTGGCACGCCTGATGCACGGCGACCAGTGCGGACGACTGTCCCGAGTCGACGACAAGGCTCGGCCCGCGCAGACCCAAGTAGTACGAGAGACGGTTGGCGATGATACTGCGATAGGTGCCGGTGGCAGTGTAGGCGCCGATGCGGTCAGGCCCTGAACGGTGTACGAGTGTCGCGTAGTCGTCCCATATCGAGCCGATGAACACTCCGGTCCCGGTGCCACGCAGGCTGCCGGGCAGGATTCCGGCGTGCTCCAAAGCCTCCCAGCCGAGTTCCAGGATCAGCCGTTGCTGTGGATCCATGGCCCTCGCTTCACCGGCCTTGATGCCGAAGAAACGGGCATCGAAGGTATCGATCCTGTCGAGAAACCCGCCGCGCTGGGCCTGCGGCCCGCTGTCGTCCGGCGACTCGGACTCGCCAAGTGCTCCCCAGCGCTCCTCGGGAACCGGCTTTATCGCGCTCTCGCCGTTCTCCAGCAGTGACCAGAAGTCGTCGGGAGTCGGGGCGTCGGGGAAGCGGCAGGCCAGCCCGATGACGGCGACTGCCCCTTCGTGCGGAGTGGCATCTGTAGGCACAGAGGAATCTGTTGTGTTTGACATGAGAGTCCTTATTCCGCCCTCAAACGAGCGTCGATGTACTTCGCCAACGCCTCGGCGCTCGGCTGGTCATAGGCCAGAGTGGGCGGTAGATCATCGATGCCGGTCACTTGCGACAACCGGTTGCGCAGTTCGACCGCCATGATCGAGGTGAAGCCCAGGTCTACGAGAGAGCTGTCGGAGCTCAGTTCGTCACGGCTGGCGAGTCCCATGACCTCGACTGCCACGTCGATGGTGATGTCGACCAGCCGGGTGTACCTGTCGTCTGCGGAAACTCCGGCGAGGGGTAAGACGAACAGCGGTTCCGGCTGTGCCGCGGATGCGCTCTCGTCGTGCGAGGGAATGGCCGGTGGGGATACCGCGTCAAGCCAGTACACCTTGCGCTGGAATGGATAGGTGGGCAGCTCGACCCTGGAGACCTCACGCCCGTCGAACTGCGCGGACCAGTCGATGTCGATACCGCGTATGTGCAGCGCGGCCAGCGCTCTGAGTAGGCTCACCGTCTCGGGGCGGCCCGTGCGCAGCGTGGGGACCACAACAGGACGTCGATTGCCGGATTTGGTGAGTGACGCGGACACCATCGGAGCCAGGGAGGAGTCGGGGCCCAACTCGACCATGGTGCGGACACCTTGGTCCTCGAGGGTACGAACACCTGCCATGAAGAGTACCGGCTGCCGGACATGGCGAACCCAATAGTCCGCAGAGCACACATCTGCGGGGTCGGCCACGCCACCCGTCAGATTGGACATGAGCGGGACGCGGGGTCTGCTGTACGAGAGCTTCTCCGCCACGATGCGGAAGTCCTGCAGCATCTCGTCCATGTGCGGCGAGTGGAAGGCGTGGCTGACCCGCAGCCACTTGCCGCGCCGCCGGTTGTCGCGGCACCACGCGGCGATCTCTTCGACCGTCTCCGTATCGCCCGACATCACCACCGACGAGGGGCCGTTCACGGCCGCGATGGACACCCGGCTCTCCCGCCCGGCCGCCACCGCACGCATCTCCGCTTCGGATGCCTGCGCCGCGAACATGGCGCCTGTGGCCGGGAGGGCCTGCATGAGACGGCTGCGGGCCGCCACCAGTCTCGACGCGTCCTCCAGCGACCACACACCGGCCACATATGCCGCGGTGAGTTCACCGAGCGAGTGGCCGGCGACAAAGCCGGGTACGACGCCGAACCGCTCCAGCAGGCGGTACAGCGCGACCTCCACGGCGAAGATTCCGGGCTGGGCGTACAGCGTCTGGTGGATGCGGTGCGCTCCGTCCGGGGTCGGAGCGGCGAACAGCACCTCGCGCAAGGGCACGTCGAGGTACTCGTCGAAGGCCGCGCATACGTCGTCGAGCGCGGCAGCGAAGACCGTGAAGCTCTCGTACAGTTCCCCCACCATGCCGACCCGCTGGGAGCCCTGCCCCGGGAAGAGTACGGCCACTGGTCCGTCGGCCGATACGTCGGGCGTGCCCATGACAGTCGTAGGGGCACCCTCGCCTTGGGCGAGCTTCTCCAGCCCGCTGAGAAGCCGCCCTGCGTCGCTTGCCACGAGGACAGCCCTACTGCTGAGGGTGGTGGCGCGTCCGGTGGTGAGGGAGTACGCCGTGTCGTCGATCGCCGTCTCCGGCTGTCCAGTCAGGTGCGTGTGCAGCCGTGCGGCTTGCTCCCGCAGGGCTGCAGAGACCTTCCCGGACAGGGGCCAGGCGAGCGCCGCTGCCCGGCCGATGCCCTCCGTGCTCTCCCGGCACTCGGATGGGGTTTCCGGTGCCGCTTGTTCGAGGATGACGTGCGCGTTGGTACCGCTGATGCCGAACGAGGACACGGCGATCCGGCGTGGATGGCCGCGGTCCGGCCACGGAACAGACTCCTGGAGCAGCACGACCCCGCCCGACGGCCAATCGATGTCCGGGTTCGGTCGCCGCGCGTGGAGCGTCTTGGGCAGCACTCCCTTGCGCAGGGCCATGACCGACTTGATCACTCCACCGACGCCCGAGGCAGCCTGAGCGTGGCCGATGTTCGACTTCAGCGAGCCGAGCAGTACGGCGTCTTGCGGGCTCCGCCCTTTCCCGTACGTGGCCTGGATGGCCAGCACCTCGATCGGGTCGCCGAGCGGTGTGCCGGTGCCGTGTCCTTCGACGGCGTCGACATCGGCCGGGGTGAGCCGCGCGTCCGTAAGGGCCCGCTGGATGACGCGCTGCTGGGACCGGCCGTTGGGCGAGGTCAGTCCGCTGCTGGCACCGTCCTGGTTGATGGCACTGCCCCGGATCATGGCCAGCACGGGGTGTCCGGCTCGCTCGGCGTCTGAGAGGCGTTCCAGAAGCAGCAGGCCGACGCCCTCGGCCCAGCCGGCCCCGTCGGCGTCGGCCGCGTACGACTTGCAGCGGCCGTCTGCCGAGATACCGCGCTGCCGGGCGAACTCGAGATAGACCTGCGGTGTGGACATGACGGTCACACCACCGGCCAGTGCCTGTGCGCACTCTCCGTGGCGCAGCGCCTGGCACGCCATGTGCACAGAGGTGAGCGACGACGAGCAGGCTGTGTCCACCGTCACCGCTGGCCCTTCGAGCCCGAACACGTACGACACACGACCGGAAGCAACGCTGGGTGCGCTACCGGTTCCCAGGTACCCCTCGAACCCGGGCGGAGGGGGCTGGAGCCGGGACCCATAGTCGTTGTACATCACACCGACGTATACGCCGGTGTCACTGCCGCGTACCGATCTCGGGTCGAGACCCGCGCGTTCGAACGTCTCCCAGGCGGATTCCAGCAACAGCCGCTGCTGAGGGTCGATCGACAGGGCTTCACGGGGGGTGATCCCGAAGAGCGCCGCGTCGAAAGCCCCGGGCTCGCGCAGGAAACCCCCTTCACGCGTATAGCAGGTGCCCACCGAGTCGGGATCGGGATCGTAGAGTCGCTCGAGATCCCAGCCGCGGTCGGAGGGGAAAGCCGAGACTACGTCCGAACCGGTATCGACCAGATTCCACAGGTCCTCGGGAGACCGCACACCGCCAGGGAAGGCGCAGCTCATACCCACGATGGCGATGGGCTCATGGAGCCCGTCCTCCAATTCGGCGAGACGATGCCTGGTATCTCGCAGGTCGATCGTCGTCCGTTTCAGATAGTCGAGCATCTTGCTGTCGTCGTCGGCCATGCCGGAGGCCCCCTAGTCGACGGAGCTGGTTTCGGATGCCGGGGCGTGCGACCGCAGTCGACGGACGTACGCGGCGAGCATGGTGGGTGTGGGGTGCTTGAAGAGGTCAGCCAGCCTGAGCTGCACGCCACCGAACCTGTCGACCTGTTGGACGAGTTGAGCTCCCAGCAGGGAGTGACCGCCGTGTGTGAAGAAGTTCGCGTCAGCGTCGATGTCACTGCGACCGAGGAGTTCCCGCCAGATCGCCGTCAGGGTGTCGACGAGGCTGTCGCCGCGGTTCGCCACGGTCCCCGCCGCGTGTGTGCGTTCGGCCCGCCTTTGCTGCGCGACCCGTTTGAGGGCGAGGTGATCGACCTTCTGATTGGCAGTGGTGGGGAGGGACTCCAGTACGAAGAACTCTTGAGGTACCGCTGCGGTGGGCAGCAGCGAGCGGGCGTGTGCCCAGAGCCGCTCGGCCATGCCCTCCTCGTCGCCCTCAGCGGAATCGGCCACGTCCAGAAAGGCGGTGAGGACGGCGCCGTCCCCGGGGGTTCTTCCGTCCACGACAACCGCTGCGCCGCGAACGTCAGGATGCTCCAGTAGTACGGCCTCCACCTCGCCTAGCTCGATGCGGTGGCCCCGAAGCTTCACCTGACGATCGATTCGCCCATGCAGCTCGATCGTGCCCTGGTCGAGCCAGCATGCCAGGTCACCCGTCCGGTAGTAGCGACCGTGCCGGGGGTGCTCACGAAACCGATCGGCTGTGAGTTCCGGCTTGCCGTGGTAGCCAAGAGCCACCCCCGCGCCCGCAATGCACAGTTCACCGCGCACTCCGATCGGCAGTTCTCGGCCGTACCGGTCGAGGACGAAGGCGGTGATGTTGTCCATGGGGCTGCCGATGTCGATGCGCTTGAAGCCCGGTCTCACATGACTTGATGTGGAGTGGATGGTGGTCTCCGACGGTGCGTAGCCGTTGTAGAGCAGGCAACCTGTGGCGACGAGGCGCCGGGCGAGAGCGGAAGGGAGCGGTTCACCGCCGGACAGCAGTCGGCAGCCCGACAGAAGGTCATGGATCTGGTCGTAGACGAGTCCCCAGGTGGTGGGCGTCGCCTGCATAAGCGTCACCGGGTGCCGGGTCAGGACCTCGCGCAGTATGCGCCCGTCGGAGCGGGCCTCGTCCGGCGCGACCAGCAGCCGACCCCCGGTCGTCAGGGGAAGGAACAGCTCCAGGCAGGAGAGGTCGAAGGAAAAAGTGGTGAGCCAGAGCGCAGTGTCCTCAGCTGTCGCCTTGAACTCCCGGGCGAAGTAGGAGACCACGTTGGCCGCGCCACGATGGGTCACCAGCGTGCCCTTGGGCTTGCCGGTGGAGCCAGATGTGTAGATCAGGTATGCGCAGGAGTCGGCGTCCGGCGTGTCGCGCAGGCTGTCCGGCTCCCATGCCCACGGGGCGTCGATGACGGAAGTCATCGGTAGCACCCTGATGCTCTCCTTTACTGGCACGTCACCTCTGGGACCGATGAGCACAGCCTTGGCTGCCGAGTCCTCCAGTAGGTAGGCGGTGCGCTCGGCAGGGTGGTCCGGGTCGAGCGGCAGATACGCGGCGTCGGCCAGCCAGATGCCCAGGACAGCCGCAGCCATTTCGGGACATCGGGAGGCCGACAGCGCAACGGTGTCACCAGGACCCACCCCGGCGGTGACCAACTGGTCGCGGGTGGACAGCGCGCTGTGCCACAGCTGGCCGTAGGTTGCCGTACGCTGCCCGTCGATGACCGCGGGGGAGTGCGGGGAGCCTTCCGCCTGCCGGGCCACCGCCTCCAGCAGGGTCGCGGGCGTCACGTCCTGGGCGGTGCTGTTGGCAGTACTTATCACCTCTGCGTCCCGGTTGCTCCAGGCGCGGAAGACGCCGACCGGGCGGGCGGGGTCCTCCCCTAGTTCCACCAGCAGCGCGTCGTACCGCTCGAGCATGAGCTGAACATCACTTCGGCTCAGGACGTCCGTGTAGAACGCTGCTCGGAGCGTGATCGATTCGGGAGAGGACACGAAGAAGAACTCAAGGTCGAACTTGCTGTACCCGTTCTCGACAGGAAGCCGACGGGCCACCATGCCGTCGATCTCGAACTGCCAGCTCTGGTCAGCGGGGAGGTAGTTGAACAGATGTCGGAAGACGGTGTTGCGCCATGACGCGGCGTCGCCGTGACGCAGCTCGGACAGCAGGACGTCCACCGTGACATCGGAGTGGGCGATGCCACCGAAGTACGCCTCCCGTGTCTTTGCCACCAGTTGCTTGAAGTCCGCCTCGAAACCGACCCGGACACGCAGGGGGAGCGTATTGATGTGGTAGCCGACGGCTTTCGACGACTCCCGGTTCCGTACGTCGGCGGGCGAGCCGACGACGATGTCCGGCCCCGCGCCGTGACTGGCCAGCAGCAAGTAGTAGGCGGCCAGCAGGATGGCGGCTTCCGGTGCACGCAGGTCCCGTTGCAGGCGCCGTACCGCGTTCACGGCCTGAGAGGACAGGACCCATGCGATGTGGTCACCGCGGAGGGTCGGGTCCGGCACGTCGTCCCCGCCGCAGGCCAAGCTGAGTCCGGCCGAGTCGAAGCCCCGCAGATGGTCGCGCCAGTAGTCGAGGCTCTCCTGTTTCGGTGGTGCGGGCGGGAGCTCCGGCTGCTCGCGCAGCAATTCTGCGGGCGTCTGGAGGCCGTTCGCCACGGCTTCGTACACAGCGATGAACTCCTCCAGGAAAATGGTGGAGGACACCGTGTCGAAGATGATGTGGTGGACCGCAAGGCAGAAGACATCGCCCTCGTCACCTTGGGCGTGGGCGGCCCGCAGGAGCGGGCTCCCGTCCAGAACGAACGGCTCGGCGACGAAGGCGGTCAGTGTCGTTTCCACCGAGTCCGGCTCTACGAGGAGCTGCTCGATGTCTACTGAGAAGTGGTCCGGGCCGATGGTCCGTTTCACCAGTCCTACGTCGGAAGCGTGGAAGACCGTCCGAAGCCCCTTGTGCCGGCGCAATAGCCGTCCCAAGGTCTCCTGGAGCACCCACTCCTCAAATGACCCTTCCACCTGGAAGGCGATCGAGAGGTTGTTGACGCCACTCCCCGGTACGAGGGCTTCCAGCAGCCATAGGGCTTGTTCCTTTCGGGTGGCGACGGTCAGTGGCGCGGGTTCGCTACCATCCTTGGCCGTGGCCGGTGCGGTGCTCAAACCGGATTCCTCCGTGGTTCTGCTCGCTTGTCTGGTCTGCCCGCCCTGCGTGGATGAAGTGTTCTGCTCGGTGTCACCAGGGAACGACGGCTGTAGACAGTGCTGTCCGCATGACCGTGGCCGGCGGAATGGTGGCGGGTGCCGACCTCTTGGCCGCATGACTCAGTCGAGTTCTGGCGCCCGATCTTGGAGCAGGCGGGCCAGGGTGTCAGCGACCGACCCGTTACTCAGCAGGTCACGGTGCTCCGTGGCGATGCGGTGTTCATTGCCGACGAAACGCGGCTCCGCGCCGGGGTAGGCGTCTCGGGCGGCGTTGAGCCCGCTCGTGGGCGTGGTTGAGGAGAACGCTGTTGCGTTGCGCCAGACGCCGGTCGGATCGATCCGTTCCGCCGTGGCGAGGTAAGAGACGAAGCAGCGGTAGGTCTCGGTCAGTTCCGCGCGACGCTGATCGTCCAGGCCCAGCCGGTCGAAGGCGATGACCCCAAACCGGTCAAAGATGGTGAGGAGTTCCGCACCGAGTTCTTGAAGGTCGGTGTGCTTCCGCTCCGCCTCAGCGCCCGCTTCCTGGGCTTCGGCCACTTCCGCAGGGGTCAGCACAGCATCCATGGTGCCGACGACTTTGTGGAACTGCCAGTACAAGGTGATTCCGGACGCCTTCTCAGGGTCGAAGAGAATGACCAATGGCATCTCCTCCTGCCATTCCCCGATGCGCTCGGCGAGGGCTGCCGCATAGACGCCGCCGACACAGAATCCCATAACGGCCCTGATGGGCCTGCCATGTGACCGGACCTCTCCCATCCACTGTTCAACGAAGTCGTCCGGAGTGAGGTCAGGCTCGGTGATCAGGGATTGCGGAAGCGTCTCCCAACAAGTGACCGCATTCTTAAGATTCTTCACCAGGTCGGAAAACCTGGCCTCACTGCGCCCTGTTGCGTCGAAGTCGACGGCGAGTACGACGTCATCGGTGTTACCGCGTGAGATTTCTCGCCATGTCTTGAGGTGATTCACGGTCTTGCGCCTCCCGGATCGATGGGTCAGCAGTGCACACCGATATCGTCCGAGAGGCTTGTGAAACGGTTCTAAAAGCATCCTTGTCGTCGATGGTGAGTCATCGAAAGGGACCGCGCCGCCCCCTGGGAGGACGCGGTCCTTATAAAGGGCCGGCCGGGGCGTCGAGCCAGACGCGTGGATCACCGCTTGTGTTGGCGGCCATCACACTCCGTGTCACCCGCAGTCAGCCATTGGCTGAGCCCTGCCTCGCGGCGGTGCCTTGGCCGGTCGCGCGGGTGAAACTCGCGATGACGGCTGCCGCAGCGACACAGCAAGCGGCGATCGCGAACATCACCTCGTAGGCGTGTTCGGTGGGCAGCCCGGAGCCCTTGGCGCTGTCGGCGGACAGGATCGCGCCGCTGACCGCGCCCGCGATGCTTCCGCCGACGAACCGCGCGATGCTGTTGACCGCGCTGGCCACGGCGGTCTCGGTCGGGCGCACATGCTCGATGGCCAGGGTCCCCAGTGCAGGAAACGCCAGCCCGATGCCGAGACCCAGCAGTGTGGTGGCTACGTAGATGTCAGAGGGGGCGTCATGTCGGACGAGAAGCCATAGATTCGGCAGTGTGGCAATCGCCGCGCCTGAGGCCACCACAGCGGCGGCGGAGATACGGCGCAGGATCCGCCCGACAAGCAGCGACAACAACAGCATGAGCAGGGACGTCGGGAGTAGATAGAAAGCTGCCTGCAGTACGGAAGTCCCGAAGCCGTACCCGGTGGTCGTGGGCGTTTCCACAAAGTTCGGCAACAAGGTGAAGCCGCTGAAGAGCGCGAAGCTGAGGAGCATCGAAATCAGGCTGGCGCCGACCGTGGCAGGATGGGCGACCAGGCCGATGGCGATCAGTGGATCGTCCGCCCGTCGTTCCACGATGACCCATGCTGTCCCCAATACCGCCGAAGCTGCCATCAGTCCGAGCACCGGCATGGAGGCCCAACCCCAACTCCGGCCTTGGCTGATGGCGAGAAGCAGGCACACCATGGGCGCGGCGAGCAGTACGGCGCCGAGGATGTCGGGCTTTCCACCGACCGGCGGGGTGATGTCATGCACTACCAGAGCCACGAGCACCATGGCAGCGAGGGCCGCCGCTGTGCTGATCCAGAAGACGGCACGGTATCCGCTGGTGTAGTGGGCCACCAAACCGCTGATAAGGAAGCCGAGGCCGACCCCCGTCCCCATCGTCGCGCTCAGTACGCCGATTCCGCCAGCGGTGCGGTCGGGTGGCAGCAGCTCACGCACGGCCCCGATGGCCAGTGGCAGCACGGCCACGGAGGTTCCCTGGAGGACGCGTGCGACGATGAACGTGGGCAGATCGGTCGACAGGGCGCCCGCAATCGAGCCAACGAGGAGGAGGCCGAGCGTTATCAGCAGCAGACGCCGCCGCCCGTACATCGTCCCAAAGCGGCTGACCAGTGGGGTGGCGACCGCACCGCACAGGAGGCTGGCGGTGAAGGCCCACGTGGCGCCCGTGAGCGTGGTGTGCAGGGAAGTCTGTAACCGCGACAGCAGCGGCAGTACCGCGCTTTGCTGCATGGAACCGGCTCCCGTGGCGATGGACAGGGCCAGAACAACGACGTCCGGGCGTCGGCTCGCGGTCCTAGCCGCAGGCGGGCGGGGCGGCGACACGATGGCGTGGTCTTGGGGTATCACACGGCTCCTTCTGGTGAGTAGAATGAGATGAGCTAATCTGGTTACCTAAGTTAAGCAATCAATGGGAGGGATGCAACCGACTCATGGTTGACGATCGTGAGGGTCTGGCCGAACTGGTGCCCAAGCTGGCCCGGCTGACCGCCGTATTCAATAGTGGACGGTTCTATGCGCGCGCTGCGGAACTCTCCCACACGACACTTGAGCGCCCGTCATTGACGATCCTGGGCATTTTGGAAGCAGCGGGTGAGCCTCGACGAATCGGCGAGATCGCTGCCAGCATGCAGGTCGAAGATCCTCATGTGACGCGGCACGTGCAGAAGCTGGAGAAAAAGCAGCTGGTGAAGCGCGTGGTCGACCCTGATGACCGGCGGGCCAGGCTTGTGGCCATCACTCCGGCTGGAGCGGCGATCGCCACCCGCTATCGGGGCGTAGTCATGGCATGGCTGTCCGATGCTATCGGGTCATGGGAGCAGCACGACCGCAAGGAGATCCTCCGTCTGGTCACACGCTTGGTCGACGACGTCCTGGGGCACCTGGCGCAACTGGAGGACGGTCCTTCGCCGTTTGATTTGCCGGACATTGCGGGGACGCCGGCTGATTCAAGCCGCTAACAGCTCGCTGACGGAGGTGTCGCCCGTCAGGATCGCCTTGTGCAGATCCTGGAGCGAACGGCAGGGATCGAGGCCGATTTCCGCACTCAGCCGGGCGCGTGCCGTCCGATAAACCTCAAGCGCCTCCGCTTGCCGGTCGGAACCGTACAAGGCGATCATGAGAAGCCGGTAGAAGACTTCGCGGAGCGGATGCTCGACAATGAGCGAGGACAGGTATCCGATCACCTCGCGGTGCCGACCGAGGCGTATGGAGCACTCGGCAAGAAGTTCCGTGCATTCAAGACGGCACTCTGCGAGCCAGGTTCCGTAGGCATGCACCATTGGACCCTGTTGCCCGTCACCGAAGGCAGGTCCTCGCCACAGCCGGAGCGCGAAGCCCAAGGATTCGGCGGCCTGCTCGTATTGGCCGGCCCGGAACTGGCTGCGACCGCGCTCAGTGAACTGTTGAAAGTCTTCGGCATCTATCTCCGCGGGGTCGGTGTGCAAGATGTACCCCCCGGGACAGGTGGTCAGTCGGCGTTCTTGAGGGCTGGCCGCACGAAGGAATTTTCGAAGTTGGCAGACGTAGACGTAAAGCGACGCGTCGGCTCGCCGGGGTGCTTCGTCTCCCCATATCTCGGCCATGAGTCGGTCTTTAGATATCACTTGACCGGTCCGGACGAGAAGGGCGGCCATTAGGCTCTGCACCTTGGGCGAGTGCAGAAACATGGGACCTTCGGTGCCGGTCACACGTAATGGTCCCAGGATTTCGTACCTCACCACTCATTCCCCTTTACGTATCAATTGGTGGATGCAACTGACATGCCGGGCGATCTTGAGTCTAGCCTTCGGTTCGAAATTGATATAGCTGGGCCCCTGGCTGGAAGCATGGATTCAGTCATGCCCCTTATCGATGAGTAAAGTGGCTTATATGGATATTTGGATGGTGTGTGAGCAGTGCGTTCGGCGGCATTCTGATGCCGAGATCTGGACGGTGTGTGCGACAGTCGACGGTCAGTCCCTGCCCGCTAGTCGCGGCTGTATTGCCTCATGTCATCGTCTCGTCGGCCGTCGTTTGTGGCGTGCGTCATATGCTCTTGAATGGCGTGATCACGGTGATGCGTCGTCAGCGGCGCCCGTGATTTCATTACGTGTCGCAGATGGATAGTCGCAAGGGACTCTGATAGGGGTCCTCTGCGTTAGCGGAGTCTCGGCCGGGCCCGGGCTATGTTGGAGACCCGGTAGCGGGCTGGTCACTGGAGGACTTGCCGAATCGGCACAGATATCCCCCGTGAAGCCTGCGCGGTGCAGGCCACGGATGCGTTGAACCATCCCATTTCACAGAAGGGAATTGCGAAATGCCGGATCCTGTAGTTGTCTCGGGCGCCGGCCCCACGGGGCTGATGCTTGCTCATGAACTGAGGCTCGCTGGAGTCGCGACCATAGTGCTTGAGCGCCTCCAGCGTCCCGGGCAGCCGCCGGGGCAGGCGATGAACACCACTGCGGTGGAACTGCTGGACCTGCGTGGGCTGTTCGAGGGTCTGCACACGGCCGCCGCCGAACTCCAAGGCACACACTTCTCGATGCTGTGGCTGGACAAGACACCTTTAGCGGGTCGGCATCGGGAGGGTGTAGTTCTGGGACAGCAACATCTCGAACGCCATTTGGAAGACGCAGCGACCCGCTTGGGAGCGGACATTCGGCGCGGACACGTGCTGCTGGACCTGGAACAGCAGGTTGATAGCGTCACGGTGACCGTCGAAGGCCCTTCAGGGCGGTATCGGATCCGAGCAGGCTACGTAGTGGGCGCGGATGGCGAAGACAGCGAGGTACGTGCCCTCGCCGACATCGCCACGGTCGAGGGACAGCAACCGTGCTACGGGGTTGTAGCCGACGTGGAGGTGGATCCGGCGACCTTGGCGGAAGTCCACCGTGGGTCCCGGTTCTCTCCGGCGGGTGGCGTGTATTCCGGGGTCCCTACGGAGCCTGGTGTCTTTCGTGTCATCACCGCCGAGTTCGACAAGGAGCCGCCCGGGCCCGAGCAGCCGGTGTCAGGGGAGGAGCTGCGGGACAGCATTCACCGGCTCAACGGCACCGAATTTCCGGCCGCGCCGACGCGGTGGATGCGGAGGTACGGCGGACCAACCCGCGTCGCGGAGCACTTGCGGAAGGGCCGCGTGTTCCTGGCCGGAGACGCAGCGCACACGTTCTTCCCGCTGGCCGGCCTTCGTCTGAGTAACTGCCTGCAGGATGCCGTCAATCTCGGCTGGAAGCTAGCTGCGGAGTACCACGGCTGGGCACCGCCGGGCCTCCTGGGCACCTACCATTCGGAGCGCCACCGGGAAGGGGCGCGGGCAGGACGGGCCGTCGAAGCACAGCTCGCCTTGATCCATCCGGCGCACAAGGTTGCCGCGTTGCGGGAACTCGTCGGTGAACTGCTCCGGTATCCGGACGCCAATCGCCTTCTGCTTGAACTGTCCACCGGGCTGGACACGAACTATGGGGAGGGGGATGGACATCCACTCGTCGGCCGCCGGATCCCCTATGCGGCATTGGTCTCCGACAGAGGACCGACCGAGCCAGCCCGTGCTCTGCGTGCCGCCCGAGGTGTGCTGATCAACATGACGGGCGGGAAGGCGCCTCTTTCAGCGCATGATTGGATGGATCGCATCGATGTACTCACGACATCTCCAGTCGGATGCCTTGAGGCCGCCGCCGTTCTCGTCCGGCCGGACGGCCATGTGGCGTGGGCCCGAAACGCGGCGGATGGCTGGGCAGGACTGACGGACGGCCTGAGGCGCTGGTTTGGTGAACCATTGACCGCGTGACACGGAGACCGGCCGGGGCGATAGCTTCATCCCGGCCGGTGCTGTGCCGTGGTTGCGGGGTGGCGTCAGGGAGTCACCACGCCACCGGAAGCTCGCGTACCCCGAACACCGCCATCTCGTAGCGGTACGAGAGCTCGTCAGGTGAGACGGCCAGCCGCAGATTGGGCAGGCGCCGCAGCAGCGTCTCTAAGGCAACCTGCAGTTCAAGCCGGGCCAAGGGGTGCCCCAGACAATGGTGGACACCGAACCCGAAGGCGACATGGCTACGCGCGTCCCGGCGGACGTCGAGATCATCTGGCGAGGTGAATTGCCGCGGGTCGCGGTTGGCGGTGTTGAGCATACAGACGATTCCCTCACCGGCCCGTATGGTCTCGTCTCCCCACTCGATATCCTCTACGGCGACGCGGCTGAGCCCGGTCTGCGCGACGCTCAGGTACCGCAGCAACTCCTCCACCGAGCCCTTGACGAGGGCGGGGTCATTGCGTACTGCGGCCAGCTGTTCGGGATGCGTTAAGAGGGCGAGCGCGCTGAGAGCGATCATGTTTGCGGTTGTCTCGTGTCCGGCGACCAGCAGCAGGCGTGCGATGCCCACGATTTCCGCACGGGTGAGCTGCCCTGTTGCCTCGCGCTCCGCGACCAGGCGGCTCAGCAGATCGTCCTGCGGATCCGAGGATTTCTGATCGACCAGTTCACTCAGAAAGCGACTTAACTCGCTTTCGGCGTTGGCCACCTCCCCTTCGTTGCGGGAACGGTCCAGTAGCGTCATGCTGTGCTTTTGGAAGAAGGCACGGTCGCTGTACGGGGCCCCGAGTAGACGGCAGATGACCAGTGACGGAATAGGGAGTGCAAATTCCGAGACCAGATCGGCGGGTGGCGTTCGGTCCGCCAGCTGGTCGATGAAGCCGTCTACGATGCGCTGGATTTCGGGGCGTAGTCGCTCCATGCGGCTTAAAGTGAATTCTCCGGCGAGCATGCCGCGCAGGCGACCGTGCTCCGGATCGTCCATCTGGCCGAAGTTGCGCCTCCCCTCCGTAAGAGCCCTCAGGCCGGCCGAGCGGAAGGGGTAGCCAGGGCGGCTGGTGTCGGCGCTGAAGCGTGAGTCCTTCAGTATCCGGCGAACATCATCGAAGCGGGTCGCAAGCCATGGAGTGCTGCCGTCCCACAGGACGATGCGGGACAGAGGTTGTTCCTCGCGTCGCTCCGTATACGGGGCTGGAGGTGCGAACGGGCACTGACGCGCGGTCTCCGGATGAAGCAGCGGGGTGATGGACGATGACACTCGATGCCTCCAAACTTAGTTAACTTAGGTAATAAGAAGTTATCGCATTCCGGGGCTGCTGGCGAGTGCTGACTGGAGTGCCGCATAAGCCAATTGCTCCGTCGGGCCACAAGGCCACCAGGCTCCGTGCTCGCGCGCATACGGATACCAAAGGCCACCAGTCCCAAGACGAATTTGGACGTCCAGTCCGTCGGCGGTGATGCGATTGCCCCAGACGCGCAGGTAGAGGGGGTTTGAGCCGTCCCATTCGGCATGGAGTGATGAGAGTGCCTGGTCCAGGGCTTTCTTTGGTGGAAGCCACATCCTCTCCAGCACGTCGAGCCCGGCTTCTCCACCGAATTTCCATGCCCGGACAGCGAAGTTCAGCTCCATAGGTAGTCGCCCGGTTCCCGTGCAAAGGCGGCTGAAAATCTCCTCGTCCTGGTGTGAAGCCGCGATGCGCACCGAGTCCCGCCAGAGATCCTCAGTGACTGTCTCGTCACCAGGCAAGGCGGAAGTCAGCATCCGGTGGGCCCTGGCCGCCGCATCCGCGATCAGCAGTTCAAGCCCTTGTGCGTCGATTCCCGTTGCCTGATGGCCATCCATCACATAAGGAGAGCCGGGACGGGCCGGTGGCGGCTGCAGTTCAGGCAGCGGCTCGCAGGTGGCGTCCCTGAAAACCTCTTCGGCCGGGACTCCCGGGCAGCGGGAGAGCATGGCGAGCAGGGCACGTTCCGGTCGTGCGGTGTCGTCGATCAGGACCTCCGAAGGGTGACGAGCCGACTGAGTTCGGCATCCGACAGTTCTGTCAGCGCGGTGTTCTCGGAGCCGAGGACGGCCTCGGCAAGTGCCCCCTTCGCCGCCAGCAGATGGGCGACGCGCTCTTCCACGGTCCCTTCGGCGATCAGCCGGTGAACCTGCACCGGCAGCGTCTGGCCGATGCGATGGGCGCGGTCAGTGGCCTGGGCCTCGACGGCCGGGTTCCACCAGCGGTCGAAGTGAATGACATGCCCTGCGTGAGTGAGATTGAGGCCGGTGCCCGCTGCCCGCAACGACAGGACGAAGACCGGCACCTCGCCCCTCTGGAATCGGGCCACCATCTCCTCCCGCTGGTTGACGGGAGTGTTTCCGTGCAGGAGCTGGGCGGTGATTCCTCTCGTTTCGAGATGCCGCAGGGTCATCCGGGCCATGGTGACGTACTGGGTGAAGACCAGAGTTGCACCGCCCTCGGAGACGATGGTGTCGACGAGCTCGTCGAGGAGGGCGAACTTGCCCGAGCGGCCGGCCAGCTTGGGGCTGCTCTCCTTGAGGTACTGGGCGGGATGGTTGCAGATCTGCTTGAGGGCCGTGATCAGCTTGAGCACCAGGCTCCGCCGGCCGGCTCCGCTCGCGCTGGAGATTGCGTCCAGGGACTCGCGCACCACAGCCTCATAGAGTGCCGCCTGTTCCCGGGTGAGGTGTACCGCGTGGTCGGTCTCAGTCTTCGGTGGCAATTCGGGAACGATGTCGGGGTCGGACTTGCGCCGTCGCATCAGGAACGGCCGAACCAGAAGGGCCAGGCGTTCTGCGGTGGCAGGGTCGTCTCCGCGCTCGATCGGGGTGGCGTAGGAAGAGCGGAAATCACTAAGGCTGCCCAGCAGGCCGGGAATGGTCCAGTCCATGATCGACCACAGCTCGGTGAGATTGTTCTCCACTGGTGTGCCGGTCAACGCGACACGGACGCCGTTGGAGACCGTTCGCAGCGCACGGGCTGTCGCTCCAACCGGATTCTTGATGTGCTGCGCCTCGTCGGCAACGACGAGTCCCCATGTCGCACTGCCCAGAGACGCGATGTCCTGGCGCATGGTTGCGTACGTGGTAAGGATGAACTCGTCCGGGCGAATGCCGTTCAGCGTCCGCTGGGCACCGTGGTATCGGCGCGTCGGCGTGCCGGGGGCGAAGCGCTGGATCTCCTTCTCCCAGTTACCGAGGAGTGAGGCCGGACACACCACCAGGGTCGGGCCAGCCGTGGCCGGGCGCCGCTGTCGGCACAGGTGGAGCGCGATCAGCGTAACCGTCTTCCCAAGCCCCATGTCGTCGGCGAGGCAGCAGCCGAGACCGGAAGAGGTCAAGCGGTCCATCCAGTCCAGGCCCTGGAGCTGGTAGTCGCGCAGGGTCGCTCGTAGCTCCGGTGGCGGGTCCGGCAAGGCACGCGGCCCGGTGTCCTCGATCCGGTGGAAGACCGTCGCCAGCCAGCCACCAGGCTCCACGGCAACGGTCTGCGAGTCGATCTCCACTGCGCCGGTGAGGAGTGCGGACAGGCCGTCCATCGCACCGAGCGGCCTCGGTTCCGGCTCGAGGGCCCCGCGTATCAGTTCGGGATCAACGAGCACCCATTGGTCCCGCAGCCGCACCACAGGTCTGTGTGCCTCTGCGAGCGCGTTCATCTCGTCCTGGCTCAGCGGATCACCGTTCATCGCCAGGTGCCAGCGAAAGCGAAGCAACAGCTCCGGGGCAAAGCGCGACGGGATGTCGCCCCTCGGGTTGTGCGCGGGCTCGATGAGTGCTGTGGAGGTGAGATCGTGTATCAGTTCCTTGGGGTAATGCACCTCGATGCCGGCCATCGCCAGAGCTTCCAGCGAGTTGTGCAGCAGGTCGTATAACTCTCCCTCGGTCAGGATGAGTTCGTCCGGAACCGGCTGACCGGCCAATCGCTCTAGAGGTGGCCAGGCGCGCGCGCCCCGCTGCAGCATGGCCCGGGCGGCATCCTGGGCACGTGGCCCGAAGAGAGCGGGAGCATCACTCCATGTCCGCACCAGATCCATGACAAGAGAGGGATGGCGGGCACTGTGCAACTGCACGACGGCCCGAAATGCCAAGGTGTCTTGATCCAGCCCGTCAGGGGAGCCGTCGCCGTCCGGCGGTTCGACGCGTAGCGAGACCCGCGGTCCCGCGTCGAGACCTGCGGCGATCTCGTCGGCCCAGAACCGCAGTTCAGGGATGTGGTGTGGAGCCAGGTCCGCGAAGGCGGGCCTTCCGGTGGCCAACGGCGCTGCCCGTGTCCGTGGCACGGCATCGGCGACGGCATCGACGAAGCCACGCAGTAGCGGCTCTTGGCGGGCCAACTGCAGAGGAGCGCTCCCCGGCAGCGGCACGGCGTGCGCCTCGACGGGCATAGCGGCGGCGAGCCGGGCCAGCCAGACGGTGTCCTCATCTGTGAGCGGCCCCGCTCGCCAGGCGTCGAAGCCACCTTGCGACACTCCCGGGAGCAGCAGACCGCGGGCCGTCAAGCGCAACGCGAACCGTGCGGCCGCTGCCCAAAAGGCCACCGAATCGCTGGTTGGCCCGGTGTCCGCCGTCAGCAGGAGGGGCAGAGCCTCCGCGACCGGGAGTATGACCGCGTTCCTCGTGCGTACACCGACTCCGCTGCCCCGGGGGTGGGCGATTGGCAATTGGACAGCTGCGCCCACGGAGGGCAGCTGAGCCCCTTCGCCGGAGAAGAAAGCCAAGACGCCGGTACGTGGGGGATCGCCTGGTAAGAAGGCTGCGCAATGCGCGATCAGTTCAGGGTGACTGCCGCTCGACGCCGCAGTCCCCTTCGTCAATAGATGAGGCTGCACGTTTTTGACACTAGCAGTCCGCCGACGGTCGGCTGTCAAGCGTGAGGCGGGGGCGAAACGTTCGCGCCGTAAATGTTGAGAGCGGACCGGCACCGAGGCTGACCTGTTTCAAAGGACTTTAAGGTCGGGCCAAGATCACCGACTTAGGTTGAAGACCGCGTGCCCCCGCATGCCTGTTCCTCCTGGCGTCCGACGGGGCACCGACCGATCTGTCCCCGGTAGCGGCCCATCCGTCGCGACACCCCGAGGAGTGTGCATCGCCCATGGCGGACCAGGATAAGCTCCGCGCCTATCTCAAGCGTGCGACGACCGACCTGATGGAGGTCCGTCGCCGCCTGCAAGAAGTTGAGGCGGGCCAGCGGGAACCGGTGGCCATCGTGGGCATGGCCTGCCGATACCCCGGCGAGGTGCGGTCCCCCGACCAGCTGTGGGAGACGGTCAGCGAGGGACGGGACGCGATCGGACCGTTCCCCGAGGACAGGGGGTGGGGGGTCGATGACCTTTACGATCCGGATCCTGCCCGGATCGGCAAGTCCACTACGCGCCAGGGTGGCTTCCTCCACGATGCGGGCTCCTTTGACCCGGCCTTTTTCGGGATCCCGCCGCGTGAAGCGCTTACCATCGACCCGCAGCAGCGTCTGCTGCTGACCACAGTATGGGAGACGTTCGAACGCGCCGGAATTGTACCGGCGGTTCTCCGCGGAGAGCCTGTCGGCGTGTTCGCGGGACTCATGTACGCCGAGTACGGACTGCGGATCCGCCGCCCCTCGGAGGAGTTCGAGGGGTATCTCGGCCAGGGCAGCGCGGCGAGCATCGCTTCAGGGAGGATCTCCTTCACCTTCGGTCTTGAGGGGCCGGCGTTCACGGTGGACACGGCGTGTTCGTCGTCGTTGGTGGCGATGCATTTGGCGGTGCAGGCGTTGCGGCGTAGTGAGTGCTCCATGGCCCTGGCCGGGGGCGCCACCGTGATGGCGACTCCTGGCACTTTTGTGGAATTCAGTCGGCAGCGAGGACTGTCTCCGGACGGGCGTTGCAAGGCGTTTGCGGCGTCGGCGGATGGGACCGGGTGGGGGGAAGGCGTCGGCATGCTGCTGTTGGAGCGGTTGTCGGACGCGCGGCGTAATGGGCATCGGGTGCTGGCGGTGATCCGCGGGAGTGCGGTCAACCAGGACGGCGCCAGTAGCCAGCTCACCGCTCCCAA
>NZ_JANIIC010000089.1 GCF_024519315.1 Streptomyces malaysiensis subsp. samsunensis
TGCCCCCCCCCCCTTACACGAGGCCGCGGACGACGACGCGGCCACCGACCCGCCGGCGGCGGGGCATCCGGACACCGAGGGTTTCCTGGGCCGGGCGCCTACCGGCCGACCGGTCCGTGCCGTCCCCGACCAGGAGCTCACCCGGCAGTTGGCGGAGGGCTACCGGTCGGGCAGCAGCAGCCCGGCCGCGGGTGACCTGCTCTACCGCCGCCACCACGCGGCGACCCTTCGCTACGCCAGGACCTGCTGCCGTGATCCCCATGACGCCGAGGACCTGACCTCCGAGGCGTTCTTCCGCGCCTTCCAGGCCGTTCGCGCCGGCGGCGGACCCCGCGGCCCCTGGCGCCCGTATCTGCTCACCGTGGTGCGCCATACGGCGATGGAGTGGAGCGCCGGGGAGCGAAGGGTGCTGCTCACCGCCGACTTCGAGGCATGGCGGCAGCAGCACGCGGTCACCGCCGACCCCCAGCAGCGTCTGATGGCCCGGGAGGACCGCCAGCTGCTGATCCGCAGCTTCCGCGGACTTCCCGAGCGCTGGCAGATCGTGCTGTGGCTGACCCTCGTCGAGGAGGAGCCCCCGCACCGGGTGGCCATGGCCCTGAACATCTCCCCCAGCGGGGTGACCTCGCTGGCCTTCCGCGCCCGGGAGGGCTTGCGGAGGTCGTATCTACGGGCCCATCTGGAGTCGGCGCACGACGACCGGTGCCGGCACTACAGCGGCCAGATCGGCGCCTCGGTGCGCCGTGGCGGGGTGCGCGGCCGAGCACTCGCGCGCCATCTGGCCGACTGCGCCTTCTGCTCCCACGCCTACCGCGAACTGCTCGGCCTGAACGCCGCGATGCGCAACGCCCCGCGTATGGCGGCGCCCGCCGGGGCGAGAGGCTGAACCGCCCCGCTTCGCCCCGATTCACTCCGAGGCGGCCGAATCGGCCCAGGACGGCGAGAACCGCCGGCCGCGTGAGCGCGGCCGGCGGTTCGTCGTCGTTCGGTCAGGCCCTCCGGTGAGGTCCTCCGGTCAGAGTCCGTTGACGCGCGCCTCCCTGGCGATGCCCAGCGGCCGGACGCCGGGGGGCGCACCGGTACGGGTCCGGCGGCCCA
This sequence comes from Streptomyces malaysiensis subsp. samsunensis, assembly GCF_024519315.1. Lineage (GTDB taxonomy): Bacteria > Actinomycetota > Actinomycetes > Streptomycetales > Streptomycetaceae > Streptomyces > Streptomyces malaysiensis. The sequence goes on from NZ_JANIIC010000089.1 coordinate 1,099, forward strand.
CCCGGGACGCCTGCCGCCGGATCCGGTCCATCTGCGCCATCAGCCTGCGGCCGCGCAGCGCCATCTCCAGCTCGAAGCGTATTCGGGGGTCCCGCAGGCCCGGCCCGAAGAGCTTCTCGATCTGGCGCAGCCGGTATCGCACGGTCTGCGGATGCACCTTGAGGGCCTTGGCCGCCTCGGGCGCGCCACCGCCCTCCAGCCAGGCCAGCAACGTCATCTGGAGCCGCTCGCTCTGCCGGGGGGTCAGCCCGACCAGCGGCTTGAGCCACCGCGAGGCCAGCGCCCTGACCAGCGACTCGTCCTGGAGGAGCAGCAGCATCGACAGGTGGTCGTCGACGAAGAGCACCCGGGCCTCGGGGCCGGGACGGGCGGGCGCCAGGGTCAGCAGGCGCCGGGCCCAGCGCACCGAGGAGGCCGCGTCGCCCCGCGGCACCACATGGCCCACGGCCGCGGTACGGCCGCGCAGCGCGGTCTCCAGCGCCGCCCGGGTGCCGGGCTCGGCGGGGACCGTTTCCCGCTCCGGGTCCCGGTCGCCCTCCTGGGTGGCGGCGCCGGTGTCCGGGGTGGGCCCCGGGTCCGCGTCCGGGTCCGGGATCAGCAGGCACAGCTCGTCGCCGACCGCGCCGATGAGGGTGTCTCCCAGCACGGCGGCCAGTTGGGGCGCCTCGCCCGGGGTGGGCAGGGCGATGGCCTGCACCGTTTCGGGAAGTGGCCAGCGGGCGGCCCGGGAGAGCTCCACCAGGGTGCGCTCGGAGACCGCCACGTCGCCGATGAGGGCTTCGAAGAGATCGCGCCGGGCCCGCTCGGGCGGCACCTCGGCCAGCGTCTCCTCGCCGTGGGCGGGGGAGGCGGCCGGCTCGACCGCACCGTCCTCGCCCGTCCTGCGGTGGCCGAGGGCCGTCAGGAGAGCCTGCTCGACTCCCCATCGGACCTTGTCCCGCTCAGCGTTCTCCAGGAGTTCGGCGAATCCCGGAATTCTGTGCCGAAGGTTCTCAACCACGTCGTCGGCCACGGACGGGAGTTCATTGCGCAGCATGCGGGTCCACTCGCCACGGGGGCGGGACCAGATGCGGTTCACGAGTTCGCCCATCATTACCTCGTTCTTGCCGGGGGGAGACCTGGCCGTTGGGGGGTCGGTCAGGTCCGTGGAGGTTGCCTCCCTACGCCGGTTAGTCCAGTACCGGTCAGGGAGTCGAGGGTCCTCCGCTACGTCATAGAGGACTCCGCCCCCTCCCGGTCCCGACACTTTGCCGGTTCTTTGCCATTGAGACGACAGTCGATCAGCCGGGGACGGTCTGGGCACGGTGCGTCCGCGAGAAGTTGTCACGTTACGACAAATCTTATGGAGATCAGGTGTACTTCCGAGAAGCTGGCGCCCCCAAGACGACTTTGACGAATCTCGTCACCCGCGCGAATCCGCGCGATCGGGAGGCTCCAATGTCCATGTCCCAAACGCCGCTCCCCTCTTCACAGGGGCGCCACGGGGGACGCCGAACTCGTGGCGGACGACGAGCCGCTCGCCGTACCCAGCAGCGTGCTCCATCCGGGATCGGAGGGCCACGCAACCTCCGGATCTATGCCATCACCGGCTCCGCCGCACTGTCCCTGTACGTGGCCTGGGACGCCGGCGCGTTCTCCAAGACCTTCGCGTTCCTCGACTTCGGCGCGGGTGTGCTCGCACTGGTCTGTCTCACCTCGGCGGTGCTGTGGGGGCTCGCCGCGACCGACCAGATGATCCTGCACACCAGGCAGCGGCTGATGGCCCAGGCGATCCACCGGGCGGCCGCGGTCGCCGGGTTGCTGTTCCTGGCCGTTCACATCTGGGTCAAGGTCGCGGAGAGCCACACCAACGCCACCTCCGCCGTACTACCGTTCGCGGACGCAAATCAGCCGGTGCTCATCGGGCTCGGCACCATCGCCGGCTATCTCTTCGTGATCGCCGCGGTGACCGGTGCGGTGCGCAGCTCATTCGCCTCGGCGGGCAACTCCCGCTGGCGGTACCGCTGGTGGCGGGCGCTGCATGTGGGCGCCTACCCCGCGTGGTGCGCCGCCCTGATCCACGGTCTGAAGGCGGGCCGCGCCGCCAAGATCTGGGCCACCTACGGCTACATCGCGGCGCTCGCCGGTGTGGCCATCGCGCTGTGGCTGCGGCTGGTCCAGCGGCGGCGCCAGGACATCGACCGGGCGGACGGCATCGAGGTCAGGAACCCGCCCGCCCGCAGCATGCAGGAGGGCCGGACCCGGCGGGCCGATCCCACCGTGCCGCGCCAGCGTACGGCCGAGCCCGGCCCGCGTGACAGTCAGCCGCTCGGTGCCTCTCGCGGGTGGGACCGGTGATCACGACCAAACCCAGACTCGCCTGTGTCGATCCGCCCCGGCTGCTGGCCGGGCTCGACGAGGTGTACCGGCTCGACCGCGTCGGCCATCTGACCGTCCATGGCACCATGCCGGCCCTCCGGGCGGACGAGCTCGTGGCGCTCGCGGAGAACATCGATCTGCGCGGGCGCGGCGGCGCCGGTTTCCCCTTCGCCAAGAAGGTCCAGGCCGTGGTGGAGTCCGCCGGCCGGCGCGAGGGCCGCTGTGCCGTGGTGGTCAACGGCAGCGAGGGCGAGCCCAGTTGTCTCAAGGACACCGCGCTGCTGCTGCACACCCCGCATCTGGTGATCGACGGCGCCGTTCTGGCTGCCGAGGCGATCGGCGCCGAGGAGGTCGCCATCGCGGTGCACCGCCCGGATGTCGAGGAGTCCCTGGCCGCCGCGATCGCCGAGCGCGGCCCCAGCGGGGTCCCGGTGCGGGTGAGCCGCACCCCGGACCGGTTCGTCGCCGGTGAGGGCGGCGCGGTCATCAACGGCATCAGCGGCGCCCCGGCCATCCCCAACGGCCGGAAGATCCGGACCAGTGACAGCGGGCTCAGCGGGCTGCCCACCCTGCTGTCCAACACCGAGACCTTCGCCCAGCTCGCGGTGGCCGCGCGGATGGGCGCCCTGCCGTACCGCTCGGTGGGGCTGCCCACCGAACCGGGCACGACGCTGCTGACGGTCGGTGGCAAGTACGTGATGGAGACGCCCACCGGGGTGCCGCTGACCTACGTCCTGGAGCTGTGCGGCCTCACCGCCGGCCAGGCGGTGCTGGTGGGCGGCTACCACGGCAAGTGGCTGGACCCCAGGAGCATCAACGCGGCCACGATCTCCCGCGAGTCGATGAAGAAGTACGGCGCCCGGCTGGGCGCCGGGGCGGTGCTGCCCATCCCCGAGAACACCTGCCCGCTCGGCGAGACCGCGCGGGTGGCGCGCTGGCTGGCCGCCGAGACGGCCGGTCAGTGCGGGCCGTGCTTCATCGGGCTGCCGGCGATCGCGGACGCCATCGGCCAGGTGGAGCGCGGCGGCGGCCAGGCCGCGATCGACAATGTGCGCGCCTACGTCAACTCGGTGAAGAAGCGCGGGGCGTGCAGCCATCCCGACGGCACCGCCGGATTCGTGACCACCGCGCTGGAGGCGTTCCCCGAGGAGTTCGAGGCGCATGCGCTCGGCGCCGGGTGCGGACGGCCCACGATGGGTGTGCTGCCGCTGCCGGAGGACGCGCTGCCGCTGGCCCTGCCGCCCGCCCCGCTGAACCCCTCGGCGCGCGACGACCGCTCCCAGCGCGGGCCGATGGAGAAGCTCCTGGTGGACTGGTCGCTGTGCCAGGGCCACGGGCTGTGCGCGGACATCCTGCCGCCCGAGGTGCTGACGCTCGGGATCGACGGCTATCCGGCCTCGGCCTCGATGGAAGTGCCCCGGCAGCTGCGGGCGCAGGCGGTCCGCGCGGTCCGCCGCTGCCCGGCCCTGGCGCTGCGCATCGAGGAGTAGCCGGAGGCCGATCCATCTGGCACCACCGCACCACCGACACCGCGGCGGCCGTGAGAAACGGCCGCCGACTGCTGTGCGCTCAGCGATCCGGAGTTTTTTGCCTCCGGTGACAAATTCGCAAGCCGCTGAACGCCGGTCCGCATGGGCTCCGTATGCACATGACGTCGGCGCAATCACCGCCGGACCGATCGAGATTGCAGAGGAATGGTCATGGAGAAGCGGCGTCACATCGCATTCGCCGGGGTGTCGGTAGCGATGGTTCTGCTGACGGCGGCGTGCGGCAGCAGCAAGGACAACACCGCGGGCAGCGCGAATGTGCAGCCCGCGGGCGGCAGCCAGACCGTGGGTGCGGGCGCCTCCGCCTCGGCGGGCGCGGTGGCCGGCGCCGGCGGCGGGTACGAGGCGGGCGGCGACACGGGGGCGGCCGCGGGCGGCGCGGCCGAGCGGACCGGTCCGGCGAAGCAGCTGGCGGTGAAGGAGGACGCCAAGCTGGGCAAGTTCATCACCGACAGCAAGGGCTGGACGCTCTACCGGTTCGACGAGGACACCCCCAAGCCGGCCAAGTCCAACTGCAACGACGACTGCGCCACAAAGTGGCCCGCGGTCCCCGCGGACGACGCCACGGCCACCACCGGTATCGACTCCGCCAAGCTGGGCTCGGTCACCCGCTCCGACGGCACCAAGCAGCTGACGCTGGCGGGCTGGCCGGTCTACCGCTTCGCGGGCGACGACAAGCCGGGTGACACCAAGGGCCAGGGTGTGGGCGGCACCTGGAACGCGCTGGCGCCCGACGGAAAGCCGGCCGGCAAGACCGCGGCCACGGACGACAGCCTCCAGCTGATGGTCAACAACAACGCCGAGCTCGGCAAGATCATCGTGGATGGCGACGGTATGACCGTCTACCGGTTCAACAAGGACAGCGCCTGGCCGATGAAGACCGGCTGCCTCGGCGCCTGCCTGGACACCTGGAAGCCCGTCAAGGCCGTGGACACCACCAAGGTCGCCGGGGTCGACGCGGCGAAGGTCACCTCCTTCAAGCGCCCCGACGGCACCAAGCAGGCCGCGTTCGACTGCTGGCTGCTGTACACCTTCACCGGGGACAAGAAGCCCGGTGACATCAACGGCCAGGGCGTGAAGGGCACCTGGTTCGCGGTCACCGACAAGGGCAAGAAGGCGGGCCAGTAGGGCGGACACCATACTGACGGTCCACCGCGGCGGGTGGTCCGAGGCCATCCGGGCCCGGACCGCCCCGCCGGACGTTCTACGGGAGGTTGATGTGTCACTCGCACTCCGTACCACCGCGGTCTGCGCCGGCTTGCTGTTCCTGGCCGGCTGCGGTGGAAACGACCAGGCACACGGCGCCAGACATGAGCAGAAGAAGATATCCCCCGCCACCAAGGAGTTCGCCGAGCCCGGCACGCCCGCGCCGCTGACGAAGCTCGCCGACGCCATCGGCTGCGAGGCCACGGTCATCACCGAGGCGGACGAGCTGCGTCAGGGCGCCTGCGGGTCCGGTGCGAAGCGGTTCACGATGGTCACCTTCGCCACCGACAAGGGCCAGCACGACTGGCTGACGACGTCGAAGGACTACGGGGGGATGTACCTGGTCGGCAAGCGCTGGTCGGTCACCGGCCTGTCCATGAACTCGCTCGAGCCCCTGCGCGAGAAGATCGGCGGATCCCTCGAGAAGGGGATGTCCCACGGCGGCTCCCACGGCGGGAAGAAGCAGGGGGACGGAATGGACGGCATGGAGGGCATGGACGGCTCGGCGAGCCATGGCGGCCACGGCTGGAAGAAGTGACGCGCGGCGCCCGCCGACCAGGCGGTGTGCGTAGATCAGCCCCTCAGGCCGCCCGGGAGTCCGCCCACTTGACCAGGTCCGGGTCGGCGAGGGTGGAGACCCACACATCGACCGGCGGGGACTCGTCCACCGGCTTGCGCGGCCCGACGCCGAGCACCCTCAGCCCGGCGCGCGAGGCGGACAGAAACCCGCAGTGGGAGTCCTCCACGGCGAGGGCGTCCGCGGGGGCCGCACCGCACAGCCGGGCGGCCTCCAGATAGATATCGGGATACGGTTTGGGCCGCACCTCCCCCTCGGGGACCAGCACATGGCCGAAGTAGCGCAGCAGCCCGGCCTTGGCGAGCCCGGCCTCGACGACGTCCCTCGGGCAGTTGCTGGCCACGGCCAGCGGCGCGAAGGTCGCGGCCTTCGCGACCAGTTGGGGCGCCCCCGGCATGGTGACCGGATCGTCGGCCACCAGCCGGCGGAACGCGTCCAGGAGTTGTTCGGTCATTTCTTCGGCGAGTTCGGGGCGCCCGGCGAATTCGGCCAGCATGCGGCCGCATTCGGTGTAGTGGAGCCCCTTCGTGCGCCGGGCGAACTCCTCGTCGGGGGCGGTTCCATGGCTTCTGAGCACCACTTCGCGCGCCTCCTCCCAGTGTCGTTCGGAATCCATCAGGGTGCCGTCGCAGTCGAAGACGATTGCGGCTGGGGTCCATCCGAGAAACTTTTCGGCTGTCATCTGTCTGCCGCTCCATGGGAGGTGGAGGAATCGGCGCAGGGTGTGCCTGTACCTGCGGGGGCCGCGCAGTGGAAATGTCCTGGCGGCTCAGAAGGGCGCTGGGCGCCGACCGCTGTTGTCGTACAGGCCGCGAGAATCGCCTGCCCGAAACATAACGATCACTACGTTAGTTTGATGACCCGCAGTAAGCAAGAGGTCACTAAGTGTCGGCGTTTTGTTCGTCGTTCAGCCAGTTCGTCGCCAAAGAGTTCGTCGCACGGCGTGTTCGTCGCACGGCGCGTTCGTCGCTCAGAGGTACTGGAGCACGCCGACCGCCGTGCAGATACCGGCCTGGCGCAGCCGGAAGACGCACGTTCTGCCGTGGGAGGTGCACTCGACCACGGCCGGCGGATACGACTCGGTGAAGCGGATCGCCTTCATCCGGCAGACGACGGGCCGGATCAGCGTCCCGCCGGTCGCCAGCGCCGCCGCCTGGCGGGCGCCCTCCAGCAGCACCAGCCCCGGCATATGGTCGCTCCAGTGGTCGAAGAAGAACGGATGGCGGGGGTCGGCGGGGTCGAGATAGACCACTCCCCCGTCCCGCACCACCAGGACGTCCCGGGCCGCGGGAACGGCCAGTTGCGCAGGTGAGGGCCGTACCGCGGCGCGCAGCCGACGGCGCGCGGTGTGTCCGTGGGCGGCGGCCCGGGTCTCCGCGTAGGTCGTGCCGTCGAGGAAGCGCGCGGTGCCCCCGGCCCAGGCGAAGAGCTTGCCGCCCGCCGACAGCACGACATCCAGCCGCATCCCGGTGACGAAACGCCCGCAGGGGCTGGTGCGGATGTCGGTGACGGCGGCCCGGCAGGTGATGTCGGAGGCGCCGTACGGCGCCCGGGGCTCGGTCTCGGGGTCCAGCCGGTAGGAGATGTCCCGGATCAGGAAATGCGCCCCCGCGGGCACCGCGTAGTACCGCGTGGGGATGTAGATCCCCAGTTCGCGCAGGGTTTCCGCGATCATCAGCGGATGGTGACGGCCGTCCCCGCCGTGCGGGAAGGTGGGATGGGACCTCGGCCACTGGGCCGCGGCCTCGAATCGATTGTCACCGTGCGTACGCACATCGGTGAGCAGCACCTCGGCCACCGAGACCCGGTGCACCGCCTCCCGCGCCACCGTGCGGGACCAGCTGAGCGGCCGCCCGGCGGGACCGGATGGCTCCGAAAGGCCATGAGCCTCACGAACGATCACCATAAAATACTAATAATGTTTGACCTGTCTCGCCTCATCACCATCACTGGCCGAAAGTCCGCTAAGTTCTCCCCGTCACATCCGATGTGCTGGTGTAAGGACGGCGAACACGTGCAAGAACGGGCCGAACAAACACGCCGATCCCTTCTGGAGGCCGCCGCATTCCTTTTCGACGAACGGGGATACGCCGGAACGAGCATCAGCGACATCACGTCCAGGTCCGGCCACACCAGCGGCGCGATCTATTTCCATTACACGAGCAAGGAAAGGCTCGCGCTGGCCGTGGTGGAGGAGCACTTCGCCTCCTGGCCCCCGCTGATCGAGCGCTACACCGCCCTCGACTCGCCTCCGCTGGAACAACTGGTGCGGCTCAGCTTCGCGGTGGCCCGCGCCTTCCGCGATGACATCGTGGTCCGCGCCGGAGCCCGGCTGTGGGCCGAGCGCACCCTGATCGAGGCGCCCATGCCACCGCCGTTCGTGGGATGGATCAACGCCGTGGGCCAGATGATGGAGAAGGCGGGGGCCGAGGGCGATCTGGCCCCGCATGTCGATCCGCTGCCCGCCGCCCGGACCGTGGTCTGCGCCTTCTTCGGGCTGCACACCGTCTCCGAGGCCCTGGACGGGCGGCGGCTGGTCGAGGACCGCCTGGCCGATCTGTGGACCCTGCTGCTGCCCTCGCTCCAGGCCCGGCCCGGGGATCCGGCGGGGCTGCTGGCGCTCGCCCGCGCCGACTCGCCGCCCGCGCCGGAGTGAGGCGCCCGCGCCGACCCCCGCCCACGTCGGAGTGAAGCACCCCCGGCGGCTCCCCGGCCCGGTCAGAGCGAGGCGCCCGCGCACATCACCAGCGTCTGGCCGGTGACCGCGCCGCCCTCCGGGCTCAGCAGGAACGACGTCAGCCCCGCCACCTCCTCCGGGCGGACCAGCCGGCCCAGCGGTGGCAGCACCGGCGGGGTGCGGCTACGGCCGGGGTCACGCAGCATGGGAGTGTCCGTCGGCCCCGGCGCCACCACGTTCACCGTGACCGCGCGGGGCGCGAGCTCGGCCGCCCAGGACCGGGCCAGGGCGGGCAGCGCCGCCTTGGTGGCGGCGTACTGGCTCTTGCCCGGAACGCCGGTCATCGTCCGGCTGCCCACCAGCACCACCCGGCCGCCGTCCGCGATCCGGTCCACCAGCGTGTCCACCAGGACGCCCGCCGCCTGCACATGGATCCGCCACATCAGAGCCCCGTCCTCGGGCTCGAGCTCCCCCAGCCGCGCCGAGCGCTGAACGCCCGCCGCGTGCACGATCGCGTCCACCCCGGCCACCGGGGCGAGCAGCTCGGGGAGGGTCTCCGGCCGGGACAGATCGGCCGGGATCCAGTGCGATCCCGCGACCGTGTGCGCGGGGGCCGTACGGCTCAGCCCGGTGATCCGCCACCCATCGGCCAGCAGCCGGGTGGCGATGGCGGCGCCGATACCCGAGCTGACACCGGTGACCACGGCGTGGCGGGGCTCAGCCATCGGCCGCCCAATCCGGTGCGACACGGACGTATTTGATGGCCTGGCGGTGGTAGGTGTACGCGATGTGCAGGGTGCCGTCGGGGCCCTGCCGGATGGTGGGGTAGGACAGCTCGCGGTTGAGCCGGTCGCGTGAGTTGTTGGTCAGGCAGTGGCCGTCGCCGGTGTCCAGATCGCGCCGTACGGGCCAGGTCAGGCCGTTGTCGGAGGACAGCGCGAGGGTCATCGGGGCGCGGGGCGCGCCCCAGAAGGCGCCGGGTGCCGAGGCGTCCCGCGCGGTCGCCGGGGCGGGGGCCCGAGCGGTGTGCCCCGCGTCGTCGATCTCGTCGTAGAGGGAGACGCGGCGGGCCGTGGCGTCCGCCCGGCTGCTGTGGTTGTAGACCAGCGCGAGCCGACCGTCGGCCAGCGGGACGTACTGCACGGAGGAGTTGTTGTTGGGCAGTTCGGTGCGGACCGGCTCGCTCCAGGTCTCCCCGCCGTCGGTGCTGTGCGAGCGGTACACCGCGTCCGCCCAGCGGCTGCGGAAGAGGGCCAGCAGGGTGGTGTCCGGCAGTTGGTGGACGTTCATGTGCACACAGCCGGTCGAGCCCGGCACGGACCGCTCACGCCAGGTCCGCCCCTGGTCGTCGCTGACCATCACCGCACTGGTGTCATGGTCTCCGGCCCATTTGACCCCGGGGGTGGCCACGCAGTGGAACACCGGCAGCAGCCACCGGCCGGAGCCCAGAACGGCCACCGGCTGACGGATGAACACCCCACCCGCCTCGGTGGCCGGGAAGAGCGTACGCGGCGCGTCCCAGGTGGCGCCCGCGTCGGCGGACACCCGCAGCCGCACCTCCGCCGTGTCCTGGTCGCCCGCCCGCTGCGCGGTGTAGAGCAACCACAGCTCACCGGCCGGGGTGGGGAACAGCAACGGGTTCTGCTCCGAGCGGGTGGCGTCGCCGGACAGCCGGACCGGCTCCGTCCAGGTGCCGGAGCCCGGGGCGAGCCGGGAGAACCACACGGAGATGTCCGGTACGCCCTCCTGAGTGCCGCCGAACCACACACAGCCGAGATCCCCTCCGGGCAGCACGGTGAGATTGGCGGCATGGTTCTGCACGGCGGGCGCGGGCAGAAACGCCTCCTGGCACGCCGGGTCACCGGGGCGCACCCGGAGCCGTCCGTCGGTCGGCGGCAGAGCGGTGTCATGGTCGGCGGTCATGGTCGCCGGGCTCCTCAGGGTTGCGGTGATACGGAAATGTGTACGGCCGGCCCCAAGGACGCGCCCGAGGGGCGGCTCCGGGTGTCCGGGGGCGGGAGCCGCATATCGACCGGGCCGGGAAGTGGCCTTCCCCCGGCCCCGACCCGCGGCCGAGCCACGGGCCCCGATACCAACCGGACCCCCGGCCCGGGAGGACGCGCCTGACAGGCGTCCCGGGCGCAGCGGGCAAAACCCCCGCCCCGAGGAGAGACGCCGCCCGACGGAGTCCGGGGCCATCGGGGGCCCTCCCACAGCAACACCCTGCGGCCACGCCGCACGGCACGGCGGCGAAGCGAGGCGCCGCGGCCGTACCGCGCGGTGCGGCGCGGCGCGGGGCGGCGCGGGGCGGCACGGGGCGGCACGGCGCGGCACGGGGCGGCACGGGGCGGCACGGCGCGGCGCGGGGCGCCGCCGTCCGGGAGCCGGGGCGGAGGGGCGTTCGGGGTCCAGGGGCGGAGCCCCTTGGTTCGGGAAGGGGCGGGGTGGGGAAAACCACGGGCCTACCGGTTGTACGCGGGCATCGGCCCACGCAGCCGCGCCCCCACCTCGTCGCACGCCGCCACCACATCGCCCGGAAGCGGCCCCGCCGTGGCCGCGTCCAGGTTGGACCGGAGGTGCTCGATCCGGGAGCCGCCCAGCAGGAGGGCGTCCACTCCGTCGCGGAACAGCAGCCAGCGCAGCGAGAGGTCCGTCAGCGGGATGGACGCCTCGTCCGCGATCCGGCCCAGGTCGCGTACGGCCTCGAAGAGCCCCGCGTCCCAGTAGCGCTCCCGGTACATGGCGGCCACCCGTGAGTCGCCGAAGCGGCCCGACTCCGGCCGCTCCTCAAACGTATGACGCCCCGTCAGCAGCCCGCCGCCGAGCGGGTTGTAGACCATGGTGCGCAGTCCACTGGTGGCCGCGTACTCCCGGTATTCCTCCTCGATCCGCCGCGCCAGCAGGTTGTAGAGCTGCTGGGCCACCACCGGGCGCGGGGCGCCGACCCGCTCGGCGGTGTGGGTGATCTCGGCGATCTGCCAGGCGGCGTAGTTGGAGACGCCGAGCGCCCGGATCTTGCCCTCGGCGAGGAACTCGGCGACCGTGCCCAGCGTCTCCTCCAGCGGTGTGGAGCGGTCGGGCTGGTGGAGATAGAACAGGTCGACATGGTCGGTGCCCAGACGGCGCAGGCTGCCTTCGAGGGCCGCGCGCATTCCGCGCGCGGACAGCGGTGAGTGGTCACCGGCGTCCGGGTGCGGCATACCGGCCTTGGTGGCGAGCACGATCCGGTCGCGGCGCCCGGGCAGCAGCTCGGCGAGGATCGTCTCGGTGGTGCCGCCCGCGTAGGCGTTGGCGGTGTCCACGCCCGTCACCCCGGCGTCCAGCGCGGTGTCCAGCATCGCGGCGGCGCCCGCGCGGTCCACCGTGTCGCCGAAGGTCATGGTGCCCAGCACCAGCCGCGAGAGCGGCACCGGGGTTCCGGGGAGGGCGACCCCGCCGGGCGACGCGTGGGCGGTGGTGTGGGTCTGCGCATGCGCGTTCACTGCGTTGCTCCTGGTTCCTGTGGTTCCCGTGGGTCTTGTGGTTCCCATAGTTCCCGTTCCCGTGGTCCCTGGTCGGTCGCGATCGTGGACACGGGAGGGCCGGAACGTAGGGGGTACGGGTCAGCGTTGACCTCTCGGCAGTTCTGAGGCGAGCGACCGGTTCGCTCGACCCGTGCGGCGCCCGGATGACGGCCGTACGGGTCAAAGTGTCGCGACGGTCACCGTGACATGAGTGCGCGCTTTACGCAATAGCTCTCGCGCACTTCGCGCAAAGTATGTCATCATCGGGACCACGGAGACGATGTCGCCAGCAGCGCGTCGCTCCGTCGGTCATGGTCATTCGAGGAGGTACCGGTGGACATGGCGGCCAGCCGGAGGCTGTTGGCCATCGCGGATGACCTGTCAGGCGCCGCGGAGGTGGCGGCGGCGCTTCATTCGCGCACAACACGCAGTCGAGTGCTGCTGATAGGCAGGCCCGGTGCGGTGAACGGCGGGGTGAGCGATGAGGTGAACGGCGCCGGGACGACCGGTGCGGTGAACGGCGGGGTGGCGAGGGCTCTACGCCCCCGCCACCCCGGCGAGGCGACCGTCCTGGACCTCGACTCCCGCTATCGCCCGGCCACCGAGGCGGCCGAGGCGGTCCGCGAGGCGCTGCGGCTGTCCTCGCCGGACGAGAACGCTCCAGATGCCCTGGACACCCTGGTACTGAAGAAGATCGACTCGCTGCTGCGGGGCAATGTCGCCGCCGAGATCGCCGCCCTCGGCGAGGGCGGGGCCGGTGTGGTGCTCGCCCCCGCGCTGCCGATCGCCGGGCGCGTGGTGCGCTCGGGCGTCGTCCACCTCGGCGGAGTGGCACTCCACGAGAGCGACGCATGGCGCGCCGAAACCCTGCCTCCACCCGCCTCGGTGGTCCACGCGCTCGGCGGCCTGCCGACCGCGCTGGTCCCGCTGACGACCGTACGGGCCTCCCGCCGCACCCTGCTGACCGCGCTGCGCACGGCCGCGGCGGCCGGACGGGTGGCGATCTGCGACGCGGAGACGGACGCCGACCTCGACGCGGTCGTCGAAGCGGCGCTCGCCGAGGGCTCCCGAATGCGGCTGGTCGGCTCGGGCGGCCTGGCCCTGGCCCTCGGCCGTCATCTGAGAACGACCCTGAATGCGATCGGGGCCGGGGCAGCTCCGGCCGCCACCGGGAAGCGGGGTGCTCCGGCTGCCGACGCGGCTCCGGCCGCTCCACCCGCCGAGATGGCGGTGGGAGCAACCGAGGCGGCCGCGTCCCCCGCGAGCGCCGGGAAGCCCGTGCTGGTCGTGGTCGGTACGGCCGAACCGGCCGCCGCCGAACAGGTGCGGCGCCTGGTCGAGGACGGGGCCGTCCACCATCAACTCCCGCTCGCGGGGCTGCTGTCGGGCGGGTCCCCGGTGCGGCTGCCCCCGCTGACCGCCCCGGTCACGGTCGTCTCCCTCGGCGCCCCGTCCGGGGCCCCGGATCCGGCGCCGCCCCACGGGGCCGTGGCCACGGACACGGCGCCCCTCCCCTCCCCCCGGCCGACGCCCGAGGCCGTCACACCGGCCGCCGCCTCGGGCCCGGCGCCCAAACCGGCCCCCAGCCCCGCACCCCACCCCGCACCCGACACCCCACCCACCCCGGCGTCACCGCCCGTCGCCGCGGCCGACCGCACCAGGCCGGACCGGTCAGACGGCGAGACGGGCAAACAGCCGGGGGCCGTCTCCGGGCGGCGGCTGGTGCTGGGGCTCGCCCGCGTCATCGGCGACGCCGTCGCCGCACACCACGGCGCCGTGGATCTCGTGCTGACCGGCGGTGAAACGGCACGCCGCGTACTGGACGCCCTGGCCGTGGCCGAGCTCGACCCGGTCGGCCAGGTGCACCACGGCGCCGTCCATCTCTCCACCCCCGACGGGCGATCCGTCGTGACCCGACCGGGCAGCTTCGGCGATCCCGATTCCCTGCGCCAGATCGTCCAGGCGCTGCGCCCCCACTCGACCGAACGGAAGGTCACCCCATGAACTCCTCCACCGATCCCGCCACGCTTCCGCTCATCGCGGTGACCATGGGCGACGGCGCCGGCATCGGACCCGAGGTGGTCGTCCCCGCGCTGCTCGACCCGGACACTCTGCGGCGCTGCCGGCCGGTGGTCATCGGGGACGCGGAGCGACTGCGGCAGGCCGCCCGGCTGCGCGACCTCGCATGCGAGATCGTCACCGTGGCCACGCCCGCGGAGGCGGCGTTCACCCCGGGCCGGATCAACGTCGTCGACCTCGGGCTGCTCCCCGCCGATCTGCCCTGGGGCAAGCTCTCCCCCGTGGCCGGGGACGCGGCCTACCAGTACATACGGACCGCCGCCGAACTCGCCATGGACGGTGAGGTGCAGGGCATCTGCACCGCGCCGCTGAACAAGAAGGCGCTGCACGCGGGCGGCCATGTCTTCCCCGGCCACACCGAACTGCTGGCCGAGCTCACCGGGGTCGAGGAGGTGTCGATGATGCTGGCCACCCCCACGGTGAAGGTCATCCACGTCACCACCCACATCGGGCTCATCGACGCGGTGCGGAGGATCGAGCCCGGTCTGGTCGAGCGCACCGTGCGCCGCGGCCACGAGGCGATGGTCCGCGCGGGCACCCCCGAACCGGTGATCGGGGTGTGCGGGATCAATCCGCACGCGGGGGAGAACGGCCTGTTCGGCTACGGCGAGGAGGAGGAGAAGATCGTGCCCGCGCTGGAGGTGCTGCGCGCCGACGGCATCGACGCCCGCGGCCCGCTCCCCGCCGACACCGCGTTCTTCCTGGCCGGGCGCGGCGACTACGACCTGATCGTGGCGATGTACCACGACCAGGGGCACGGCCCGGTCAAGGTGCTGGGCCTGGAGGCCGGGGTCAATCTGACCGTCGGTCTGCCCGTGATCCGCACCTCCGTGGACCACGGCACCGCCTTCGACATCGCCGGTACGGGCACGGCCGACGCCGGTAGCATGATCGAGGCGCTGCGGCAGGCGGCCGAGATGTCGCCGTCCCCCGCCCGCTGACGCCCAGCCCATGGTGAGGAACGCGAGAGATATGCCGTTGAACGGAGCACGGGCGCGGCGCGACCAGATCGTCCACCTCGCCACGACCACGGGTCTGGCCAGCGTGGAGGAGCTGTCCCGCACCTTCGGCGTCACCGCCTCCACCATCCGCCGCGACCTCGCCCAGCTCACCGCGGACGGTCGGCTGGCGCGGACGTACGGCGGGGCGATGGCCCTGGTGGCCCACCCGGAGGCATCGCTGCGCCAGCGCACCGGCGAGGCGTTCGAGGCCAAGCGGGCCATCGCGCGCTGGGCGGCGTCGGCGATCCGCACCGGGGAGACGGTGCTGCTGGACGCCGGTTCGACCGTCGGCGCCCTCGCCCATGAGCTGCGCACCGCCGAGGGGCTCACGGTGGCCACGACCGGACTCACCGCGCTCCAGGAGCTCGCCGATGTGGAGACCGTGCAGGTGGAGTGTCTCGGCGGTACGCTCCGGCCGCTGAGCCAGAGCTTCCTCGGCCCGCTCGCCGAGGCCGCCCTGGAGCGCATGACCTTCGACCGGGTCTTCCTGGGCGCCGACGGGGTGACGGCCGAGCACGGCATCTGCGAGGCGGATCTGCGCCAGACCCGGCTGAAGGAGCTGATGGCCCGCCGGGCGGAGGCGGTGTACGTACTGGCCCACTCGGCGAAGATCGGCCGCCGCCCCTTCCACACCTGGGTACGGCTGCCGCCCGGCTGGACGCTGGTGACCGACGCGGGCGCCGACCCGCACGAGATCCGTGCCCTGCGCGCCCAGGGGGTGGAGGTCACGGTCGTCGAGGAGGCGTGACCCCCGCCCCGCGACGACCAGCCGCGGCGACGGCCGGTGGCCCGTCCTGCGCGAACCGCGCACCCATCACGCCTACGCCCCGCACCGGTCATGCGTACCCCCGCCCCGCGCCCGTCCTACGTATGCCCCGCACCGCTCACGTACGGCCGTGCCAGGACTCCCAGAGCGCCGCGTACGCTCCCCCGCGCGCCACCAGCTCATCATGCGGGCCGAGTTCGGTGATCCGCCCGTTCTCCATCACCGCCACCCGGTCGGCGTCATGCGCGGTGTGCAGCCGGTGGGCGATCGCGATGACGGTACGCCCCTCGAGCAGGGCGGCGAGGGAGCGCTCCAGACGGCGGGCGGCGCGCGGATCGAGCAGCGAGGTGGCCTCGTCCAGCACCAGGGTGTGCGGATCGGCCAGGACCAGCCGGGCGAGGGAGAGTTGCTGGACCCGGTCCGGTGCGAGGGCCGCGCCGCCCGCCCCCACCCGTGCGTCCAGCCCCAGCTCCAGCGCCCACTCCCGGGCCCCGACCGCGTCCAGCGCCCGCTCCAGCTCGGCGTCGGCGACCCCGGGCCCGGGTCCGGGTCCGGGTCCGGGTCCGGGCACGGCGATGAGCAGATTCTCCCGGAGCGTTCCGGCGAAGACGTATGTCTCCTGGGTCACCAGGGCCACCTGGCCGCGCAGCCGGTCCGGGGAGAGCTCGGCGAGCGGCACCCCGCCGACGGTCACCGAGCCGGTGCGCGGTGCGTGGATCCCGGCGAGCAGCCGGCCGAGGGTGGACTTGCCCGCGCCCGACGGCCCGACGACCGCCAGCCGCTCCCCCGGCTCGATCTCCAGGTCGATCCCGCGCAGCACATCCCTGTCCTCGCGGTAGGCGTAGCGCACTCCGCGCAGTGCCAGGCCCCGGTGCCGGGGCGCGGCCGCGGCGGAGGCGTCGGCACCGGACGCGTCGACGCCGGACGCGGGGGCGCCGGACGCGGGGGCGCGGTGGACGCCCCGCAGCCGGGCCAGTGAGGCGGCGCCGGCCTGGAGGTCGCCGAGGCAGTACAGCACCGTGTCGACCGGGCCCAGCAGCTGCTGGACGTAGAGGGTGGCCGCGGTGACGGCGGCGAGCGAGACCATGCCGTGGAGCGCGAAGAGGCCGCCGAGCACCAAGGTCGCGGCCACCGGCAGCACATAGGCGGTGTCGGTGATCGGCAGAAAGACCGTGAGCAGTCCGATGGTGTGGCGCTCGGCCGCGTAGGACCCGGCGATGTCCCGGTCGGTGCGCTCCGCGCGCCGAGGGGCCAGGCGCAGCGCCTCGACGGTACGGGCCCCCTCGACCGTCTCGGTGAGGCCCTCGGTGATGCGCGCGTAGGACGCGCTCTGCCGTAGGAACGCCTCGCGCGACCGGCCGAAGAACCACCGGCCCGCGGCCCACAGCACCGGGACCGCGATCAGGCAGGGGAAGGCCAGCAGCGGGCCCACCACGAACAGGGCGCCGAAGGTGACGGCGATGGTGACCAGGGCGGTCATGGTGGCGGGGACCGCGCGGCGCACACAGCCCGCGAGCACTTCCACGTCGCGGATGGTGCGGGTGACCAGATCGCCCGCGCCCGCTCGTTCGACAGTGGCGAGCGGCAGGGCCAGCACATCGCCCACGAACCGCTCGCGCAGCTCGGCCAGGACCTTCTCGCCCAGCCGCGCCGAGGCGTACGTCGCGGCATGCGTCAGCAGCGCCTGGACGATGACGAACACGCAGATCAGCAGCGCCGTACGGGCGATGGCGCCGCCTCCGTCGCCGCCTCCGTCACGGGTGTCCTCCACCAGATCGCCCAGCAGCCGGGGGCCCACCAGCCCACAGCCCGCGGCGAGTGCGTAGAGGGCGAGCACGGCGGTGAGCTCGCGCGGATGGCGCAGCGCCAGCCGCCGGGCGTAGGCGCGGGTGTCACGCGCCGGGGCGACGGGCAGCGAAGTGTGGGTGCTCATTCGGTCTCCTCCCGTGCCACGACGGATCGGTAGCGGACATCGGTGAGCAGATCGCCGTGCGAGCCCTGGGCGACGGCCTTCGCGCCCTGTACGTAGACGACGTGGTCCGCCCGGTCGAGCACCACGGGGCTGGTGGTGAACACCAACGTGGTCCGCCCCGCGCGCAGCTCTCCCACCCCGTGGGCGATACGGGCCTCGGTGTGGGCGTCGACGGCGCTGGTGGGCTCGATGAGGATCAGCACCTCCGGGTCGGCCATGAGCGCGCGCACCAGGCGCAGCCGCTGCTGCTGACCGCCGGAGAAGTTGCGCCCGGACTCCTCGACGAGGTCGTCGAGCCCGTCCGGGAGCGCCTCCACGATGTCCCGCGCACAGGCGGCGTCAACGGCCCGCTCCAGCGCGGCGTCGCTGCCCCGACCAACCAGCGCGACGTCGCACCCCCGACCGCCCGGCGCGGCATCGCGCCCCCGACCACCCACCTCGGCATCGCGCCCCCGGCCACCCCGCCCGGCGTCGTTCGCCCGACCGTCCGGCCCGGCGTCGCTGCCCCGGCCGCGGAGCTCCTCGCGCAGCGGACCGGCGAAGAGGCGGTCGGCGTTGTCGGCCACGAGGATGCGGCGGCGTATCTCGTCCGGGGGCAGATCGGCGAGCGGGGTGTCCCCGAGGGTGACGGCGGAGTCGGTGTAGCGGCCCAGCCGCGCCGCGAGGGTCGCCGCGTCGGCGGGGGACGCACAGGCCACGGCGGTGAACCTCCCCGGCGCCACGGTCAGCGCGGAGGCGGGGTCGGTGAGCGGGGCGGGCCCCTGGTACGGAGCGGGAGCGACGGCGCTCGGAGCGAACTCGGGCCGCAGCGCGAGAAACGCCGTGATACGGCGCGCGGCGACATGCCCCTGGGTCAGCCGGCCGGCCGCGTTGGTGAGCCGCCGCAGCGGATCGACCAGGAAGACGGCGTAGCCGTAGAAGGCCACGAGCTGTCCCGCGCCCATCCGTCCGGTGGCCACGTAGTGCGCGCCCAGCCAGACGACGACGGTGGTCAGCAGCCCCGGCAGCAGCACCTTGGCACCGTCGAGCAGCGCCTCCACCCGGGCCACCGCCACCCCCGCGGCACGCACCCGCTGGGAGTCGGCGCGATAGCGGTCGGCGAAGACCTCCTCGCCGCCGATGCCACGCAGCACCCGCAGCCCGCTGACGATGTCGACGGCGCGGCCGGTCAGCTCGGCCTGCTGCTCGCGCAGCCGCTGCTGGCGCCGGTGCAGCGGGCGGATCAGCAGGGACACCACCCCCACCATCAGCGGCACCCCGAGCAGTACCACCAAGCCGAGCTGCCAGGAGGTGTGCAGCAGGATGGCCGCCACCACGGCGATGGCGACAAGGGCACCGCTGCCCCGGGCGGTTTCGGCCAGGGCGTCGCCGAGCCGTCCGATATCGACCACTCCGGCATTTACGATCTCGCCTTTGGCCACCCGTTTCGGCAAGGCCGCCCCCAGCCGGGCGGCTTGTCGGGCGATGTGTTGTGCGGTGCGGTAGGAGGCACCCAGCCGGGTGGTGAGCGCGGCGCGGTCGCGCAGAATTCCGGCGGTGGCCTGAACCACCCCGAGAACCACCACCGCACCGCCCCACAGCAGCAGTGCCCTCTGGTCACGGGCGATGATTCCGGTGTCGATGGCCTTGCCGACCGCGGCGGGCACCAGGGCCTGGGCCACCACATGGACAATTCCATAGAGGGCACCGGCGAATAGTGCATTGCGCTGATAAGCGGCAAGCCATAACAGATAGGATGTCGGTGAGCGATGGTCTGGATTTCCGGGATCCGGATCAGGAAAACGTCGCATGGCGACGGCGATGCTAGCCACGCCGCTTCCGCCGGGTGGAGGAATTATCGCCCGCCCTCCCCGCTGCCCCGCGTTCGGCGCCGCTTCCGCGTTCGGCCCCGCCCTCGCGTTCGGCGCCGAGACCATGCGTATGTCCCAGGGGACCGGGGCACCCGCCCCCGGAAGTGGCGTGGCCACCTGCCGAAGAGCTTTGGAGGACACCGTGGCACGGCAGACCGACCCGATCCCCATCCACCCGACGCAGCGAGAACCCGGGCCGCCGTCCCCGACCCCGTCGCCCGGTCCTGGCGGCCCCGAACCGGGTCCCGCACCGGGCCCCGTGCCCGGACCGCCTCCGGGTCCGCCGCCCGACCCGATTCCCACCCCGCCGCCCGAGCCGCCGCCGAACCCCACCCCCGGCCCCCCACCGGAACCGTCCCCCGACCCGGTGCCCAGGCCGCCGGGCCCGGATCCGGTCCCCGACCCCTCCCCGGCACCGGGTCCGCTGACCTGACACCACCGGCGGGAAACCGGGGCCCGATGGGCGCCCGGGTGGCGTAACAGCGATGGGTGCCGCGGCGGCCGGGGTGAGATCGTCGGACGGGAACCGGACCGGCAAAGGAGAACCAGATGGCCACCACCGCTCCGGCCCGCCCCGTCCTCGAACCCGCCGCCGCGGCGTTCGCCGAAGCCGCCGCCAAGCCGCCGTATCCGTACCAGATGACCCCCGCCGAGGGCCGTCGCGTGCTGGACGAGGCACAGTCCGGCGAGATGCCCAAACCGGAGGTGGACGAGGAGTGGATCGACGTCGGCGGAATCGCGGCGGGCGGCCTCAGGGCGCGGATCGTCCGCCCTCCGAAGGCCGTCGGCACCCTTCCGGCGATTCTCTACATCCACGGCGCGGGCTGGGTGTACGGCAACGCCCACACCCATGACCGGCTGGTCCGGGAGCTGGCGGTCCGGGTGGGCGCCGCGGTGGTCTTCCCCGAGTACGACCTCTCCCCCGAGGCCCACTACCCGGTGGCGCTCGAGCAGAGCTACGCCGTCGGCCAGTGGATCGTGGCGCACGGCGAGGGCGCGGGGCTGGACGCCGCCCGGATCGCGGTGACCGGGGACTCGGTGGGCGGCAACATCGCCATCGCCCTCACCCTGCTCGCCAAGGAGCGCGGCGATCTGCCGCTGGTACAGCAGGTGCTCTTCTACCCGGCGACCGACGCCGCCTTCGACACCGGCTCCTACGAGCAGTTCGCCGAGGGCTACTCCCTCACCCGCGAGGCGATGAGGTGGTTCTGGGACCAGTACACCACCGACCCGGCGCAGCGCTCCGAGATCACCGCATCACCGCTGCGCGCCGCCCCCGAGCTGCTCGCCGGGCTGCCGCCCGCCCTCGTGATCACCGGCGAGGCGGATGTGCTGCGCGACGAGGGCGAGGCGTACGCGGCCAAGCTGCGGGACGCCGGGGTGCCGGTCACCGCGGTGCGGATGCAGGGGATCATCCATGACTTCCTGATGCTCGACGCGCTCCGCGACACCCGGGCCGCGCGGGCGGCGCTCGCCCTGGCCGTGGACACCCTGCGCGACACACTGCGCACCAACTGAGCTTATTTCTGGGCCTGCCGCTTGAGCTGCTGCTTGTGGGCGCGGACCTTCTCCAGCGACTCGGGTCCGGTGATGTCGGCCACCGAGCGATACGCGTCCTGCTCGCCGTAGGCCCCGGCGGCCTCGCGCCAGCCCTCCGGCCGCACCCCCATTCGCTTGCCCTGCAGCGCGAGGAAGATCTGCGCCTTCTGCTTGCCGAAGCCCGGCAGCTCGTGCAGCCGCCGGAGCAGCTCCTGGCCGGAGGAGACCTCGCGCCACAGGGCGGTCGGGTCGCCGTCGTAGTGCTCGACCAGATACCGGCACAGCTGCTGGACGCGCCCCGCCATCGAACCCGGGTAGCGATGCACGGCGGGCTTCTCCGACAGCAGCGCGGCGAACCGCTCGGGGTCCTGGGCGGCGATCTCCTGGGCGTCCAGCCCGTCCCTGCCCAGGCGCCGGGCGATGGTGTACGGACCGGAGAACGCCCACTCCATGGGCACCTGCTGATCGAGCAGCATCCCGATCATCAGCGCCAGGGGATCGCGCTCGAGCAGTGCGTCCGCCTCGGGCTGCTGGGCGAGACGAAGGCGTGCGTTCATCCTCGGTCCATACCCCGCCATGACCAGGACGAATCAGAAGGAACGCGCATACCACCCAAAGAGATTCATACCATCACCAATTCGGCCGAATTGCGAGTGGTTGGGGGCCATGCGAATCTGGTGGCGACCGCCGTGACATCGGACCACGGAGGCGAGTGACCATGTCAGCAACCGCGACTCGCCAACGACGCCATGACGACACTCCCGACACCGGCGGTGCCTTCCTGCGTCTGTCCCGGCTCCCGTCCGGGCCCGAACGCGACGCGCTGCGCGAGGCGATCATCTGCGCCTGGCTGCCCGTCGCCAAACGCCTGGCACTGCGCTTCCGCAACAAGGGCGAGAACATGGAGGACCTCACACAGGTCGCGTCGCTGGCCCTGGTGAAGGCCGTCGACCGCTACAACCCCGACCTCGGGCACGCCTTTCCGTCCTATGCGATTCCCGTCATCACCGGTGAGCTCAAACGCCACTTCCGCGACTACCTGTGGACGCTGCACATCCCCCGCAACATCCAGGAGGTCCGCTCCCGCACCCGCTCCGCACGCGACGCGCTGGAGCAGGAGCTCGGCGGGCGCACCCCCACCGTGCACGAGATCTGTCTGCGCACCGGTATGCCCCAGGAGGATGTGAAGGCCGGTCTGGAGGCCAGCGCCTCCTGCACCCCGCTCTCCCTCAACGCCGCGGTGCAGGGCGCCGAGGAGCGGCTGCTCGCCGAGACGGTGGGCGCGGACGACGCCGCGATCGAACGCGTCGTCAACCGTGAGGCGCTGCGGGTGCTGATCGCCGAACTGTCGGAGCAGGACCGCTACGTGCTCTATCTGAGGTTCTTCGCCGGGCTTTCGCAGAGCCAGATCGGCGAGATCCTCGGCTTCTCCCAGATGCACATATCCCGCAGGCTCTCCCGGCTCTACAGCGAGCTGCGGCAAGGGCTCATGGCCTACGCCTGACGGCACCAGCCCGCACAACCCCGGCAGGAGGTGGCCGATGCGCTCCGAGACCGCCCGTATCGCCGCGGACGACGCCATGCTCGTGGGCGATCTGGCCCTCCCCGACCAGCCCCTCGGCGTCGTCGCGTTCGCCCACGGCAGCGGCAGCTCCCGGCACAGCCCGCGCAACCGCGCGGTGGCCCGGGTACTCCAGGACGCGGATCTGGCCACCCTGCTGTTCGATCTGCTCACCGAGGCCGAGGAGCGGGTGGACGCGATCACCGCCGAACTGCGTTTCGACATCCCGCTGCTGGGCCGGCGGCTGGTGGCCGCGGTGAACTGGCTCGACGGGCATCCGGCCACCTCCGGGCTGCCGGTGGGGCTGTTCGGCGCAAGTACGGGCGCGGCGGCGGCGCTCACGGCCGCCGCCGAACGGCCGGAACGGGTGGCCGCCGTGGTCTCCCGCGGCGGGCGGCCCGATCTCGCGGGCGGTGCGCTGAACCGGGTGCGGGCGCCGGTGCTGCTGATCGTGGGCGGTGACGACCACGAGGTGCTGCGGCTCAACCAGCAGGCGGCCGCCATGCTCGCCGCCCCGCAGGAGATCCATGTGGTGCCCGGGGCGAGCCATCTGTTCGAGGAGCCCGGAACCCTGGAGCAGGCCGCCGAGGCGGCGCGCGACTGGTTCGTACGGATGGGCAAGCGCCCGGCCCGGGGCGGCAAGCGCTGACGCGCGTGGCGCGGCTGGGGGACGCCTGCGGCGGGCTGTTCCCCTCCCCGCCCCTTCCCACAACCGGGGCTCCGCCCCGGACCCTGGGTCCAGCGGCAAAGCCCCTGGCAACGGGAAGGGGGCACAGCCCCAGCTTCGGGACCCGAGGCACAGCACCAGCTTCGGGACCCGAGGCACAGCACCCGCTTCGGAGCCCGAGGCACAGCACCCGCCTTCGGGGCCCGGGGCGGAGCACCCGCTTCGGGCCCGGGGCGGAGCACCCGCTTCGGGCCCGGGGCGGAGCACCCGCCTTCGGGGCCCGGGGCGGAGCACCCGCCTTCGGGGCCCGGGGCGGAGCACCCGCCTTCGGGGCCCGGGGCGGAGCACCCGCCTTCGGGCCCGGGGCGGAGCACCCGCCTTCGGGGCCCGGGGCGGAGCACCCGCCTTCGGGGCCCGGGGCGGAGCACCCGCCTTCGGGGCCCGGGGCGGAGCACCCGCCTTCGGGAAGGGGCGGGGAGGGGAGCAGCCCACCGGCAGGCGTCAAGCGCGGTTACGGCTCCGGCGCGGACCCCAGCACCTGGCGCAGATCGTAGGAGACCGGCTCCTCCAGCTGGTCGTAGGTGCACTGCGGGGGCTCCCGGTCCGGCCGCCAGCGGCGGAAGCGGGCGGTGTGCCGGAAGCGGCCGCTCTGCATATGGTCGTAGGCCACCTCGCACACCCGCTCGGGGCGCAGCGGCACCCACGACAGGTCCTTGACCCCGGTCCAGCGGCTGGGCGCGCCCGGCATCCGGCCCCGGGCATGGGCCTCCTCGCGCGCCCAGTCGGCCCAGGGGTGGCCTTCGACGGTCTCCATGCGCAGCGGTTCCAGCTCGGCCATCAGCTCCTGGCGGCGGCGCGCGGAGAAGGCCGCGCTGACGCCCACGTGCTGGAGGCGGCCGGTGGCGTCGTACAGGCCCAGCAGCAGGGAGCCGATGCCCTGGCCGGATTTGTGGACGCGGTAGCCGGCCACCACACAGTCGGCGGTGCGCTCGTGCTTGACCTTGACCATCACGCGCTCTCCGGGGAGGTAGCGGAGGTCGGGGCTCTTGGCCACGACGCCGTCGAGCCCCGCCCCCTCGTACTGCTCGAACCACTGCCGGGCCACGTCGAGCTCGTCGGTGCAGGGGGCGAGGTGCACCGGGTCCGCGGCGCCGCGCAGCGCCTCGGTGAGCGCCTCGCGGCGCTCGCTGAGCGGGGTGGCCATCAGCGAGGCGTCGCCGAGGGCGAGGATGTCGAAGGCCACGAAGGCGGCCGGGGTGGTCTTCGCCAGCAGCCGCACCCGGGAGTCGGCGGGGTGGATCCGCTCCAGGAGGGCGTCGAAGTCCAGCCGCCCGCCGCGCACGATGACGATCTCGCCGTCCAGGACGCAGCGCGGCGGGAGGTTGGCGAGCAGCGCCTCCGCCAGTTCGGGGAAGTAGCGGGTGAGCGGCTTGGTGGTACGGCTGCTGATCTCGATCTCGTCCGCGTCCCGGAAGACGATGGCCCGGAAGCCGTCCCATTTGCCCTCGTAGACCATTCCGGGCGGGATCGTGGCCACGGCCTTGGCCAGCATCGGCTGGACGGGAGGCATCACCGGAAGGTCCATGGTGTCCGATTGTGCGCCTGTGGCGGGCCGGGCGCCCGCCGGGAGGCGGCCTCGGGCGGGCGGGCCTAGCGTGTCGGTATGGGAGAGTCGGTGGAGCTGACGGTCGGCGGTCGCGTGGTGCGGGTGACCAGCCCCGGGAAGGTGTACTTCCCGGAGCGCGGGTTCACCAAGCTGGATCTCGCCCGCTACTACCTGGCGGTCGGCGAGGGCGCGCTGCGGGCGCTGCGGGACCGGCCGACGACGCTGGAGCGCTATCCGGACGGGGTCGAGGGGGAGTCGTTCTTCCAGAAGCGGGCCCCGAAGAACCTCCCGGAGTGGATTCCGACCGGCCGTATCTCCTTCCCCAGCGGGCGGCACGCGGACGAGATCTGCCCGACCGAACCGGCGGCCGTGGTGTGGGCGGCCAATCTGGGCAGCCTGACCTTCCATCCGTGGCCGGTGCGGCGCGGGGACACCGAACACCCCGACGAGCTGCGGATCGACCTCGACCCGCAGCCGGGCACCGACTACGGCGACGCGGTCCGGGCCGCGGGAGAGCTGCGCGAGGTGCTGGACGGGCTGGGGCTGCGGGGGTGGCCCAAGACCTCGGGCGGCCGGGGGCTGCACGTCTTCGTCCCGATCGTGCCGGAGTGGACCTTCACCCAGGTGCGGCGGTCCGCGATCGCGATCGCGCGGGAGCTGGAGCGGCGGGCTCCGGAGCGGGTGACCACCAAGTGGTGGAAGGAGGAGCGCGGCCAGAAGATCTTCGTGGACTACAACCAGACCGCCCGGGACCGCACCATCGCCAGCGCCTACTCGGTGCGCCCACGCCCCCATGCCCCGGTCTCCGCGCCGCTGCGCTGGGATGAGGTTCCCGACGCCCGGCCGCGCGATTTCGACCTGGCCACCATGCCGGTGCGCTACCGCGAACTGGGCGATGTGCACGCGGACATGGACGAGCACGCCTTCCGCCTGGACGCCGCGCTGGAGCTGGCCGCGCGGGACGAGCGGGAGCACGGCCTGGGCGACCTCCCGTATCCGCCGGAGCATCCGAAGATGAAGGGCGAGCCGAAGCGGGTGCAGCCCAGCCGGGCCAAGAAGTGATGGCCGGATCCTCGGCGGCTGCGAGAATCGCGCCATGTCCGTCTTCACTCACCCCGGCCGCCATCGGGTGGCGGTGCTGGTGCGCCACGGGCTGCTGCCGTTCGAGCTGGGCATCGCGCACCGGCTGTTCGGCCGGGCCGTATCGGCCGCGGGCGAACCGCTGTACGAGGTGGTGACCTGCGCACTCGTCGCCGGTGAGGTGCGCACCGACTCCGATGTCACGCTGAACGTCACCCAGGGACCGGAGGCGCTGGCCGAGGCCGACACCGTGCTCGTCCCGGCCGCCAACGAACCGGACGAGCCACAGACCGATGGCCGTCTGGGCACCGCGCTCACCGGCGCCTTCGCCCGGATCCGCCCCGACGCCCGGATCGCCTCGATCTGCACGGGGGCGTTCGTCCTGGCGGCCGCGGGGCTGCTCGACGGCCGCCGGGCCACGACCCACTGGCAGGCGGCCGACCGGTTCCGGGAGCTGTTCCCGGCCGTCGCACTCGACCCGGACGTGCTCTACGCGGACGAGGGCGAGGTGCTGACCTCGGCCGGGGACGCCGCCGGTATCGATCTGATCCTGCATATGATCCGGCGCGACCACGGCGCGGCGGTGGCGGGCGAGGTGGCCCGCGGCTCGGTGGTGGCCCCGCATCGCGAGGGCGGCCAGGCGCAGTTCATCCGGCGGCCGGTGCCGGAGCGGCGCGGCGGCTCCACCGGTGCGGCCCGCGCCTGGGCGCTGACCCGGCTCGACCGTCCGCTGACCCTGCGGGAGCTGGCCGAGCGGGAGTCGATGAGCGTACGGACCTTCTCCCGGCGGTTCCGGGACGAGGTGGGGATGACCCCGGTGCGGTGGCTGACCCAGCGGCGCCTGGAGCGGGCCCGGCAGTTGCTGGAGGAGACCGATCTGCCGGTGGACCGGATCGCGGCGGACGCGGGCTTCGGCACCGCGGCCTCGCTGCGGCAGCATCTGCACACCGCCCTCGGGGTGTCGCCGAGCGCCTACCGCTCCACGTTCCGGGGCGGCGCAACCCGCCCCTGAGGGGTGTCCGGTGGCAGGGGCTCGGCCCCTGGGTCCTGGGGTCCGGGGTCGGTGGCGCCCCGAAGGGGCGCGGGGCCGTGTCGATATGCGGCTCCGCCGCGTGGGACCAGCCACGACGCGGCCGCGGATGAACGACCGCACCTTGCGCCACTCCCCGCGGAGCGCCTAGTGGCGGGCCGTGAACTGGCCGGTGCCGAAGGTGTGGAACCAGGTCTGGATCCGATGCTCGTTGTGGGTGGTGGCGAGCGAGAGGAGCAGCAGCAGCCGGGCCTTCTGCGGGGTCAGGTCCTGGGCGCCGATGACACCGCGGACATGGGGGTCGTAGACCGCGCCGGAGCCGGTGCGGGAGGCGGAGACCATGACCACCCCGTTCTTGACGGCGTCGTCCCGGGCCTCGGTCATGGCCGGGGAGAGACCGCCCGCCCCGGTGCCCGCCGTGACGATCCCGGCCGCCCCCGCGTCGGCGAACGCCTTGATGGCCTGGGGTCCGGCGCCCTGGTAGCTACAGGCGATGTCGACCTTCGGCAGCGCCCGCCGACCCATCCGGTCGAGGTCGAACGGGGTCTTCCAGGCGGGTTTGCCGCACCGCTCGACCCGGGCGGGCGCGCGGTCGACGCGGATGTGGTTCTGGTCGATCACCCCGAGCTCCCCGCTGCTGCCGCTGGTGAACGCGTTCAGCCGCAGGGTGTCGGACTTGCGCACCTCGCGGGCGGCGTGGATCTGGTCGCCCACGCATCACCACGGTGCCGAAGCAGGTGGTCCGGCCGCTGGCGGCGAGGTGGATCGCGTTGTAGAGGTTGGCCGGGGCGTCGGAGCCGATCACCGTCCAGGGCCGCATGGAACCGGTGAGCACCACGGGCTTGTCGCTGCGGACGGTCAGGTCCAGCCAGTACGCGAACTCCTCCATGGTGTCGGTACCGGTGGTGACCACGACCCCGTCGTTGAACTTCAGGGCGTGGTCGACGGCGGCGGTGAGCCGGCGGTACTCGGGGATCGTGTAGTCGTTGGAGTCCTTGTTGCCGAACTGCTGGGTGGTCACGTCCGCGATCCGGTTCACCTCGGGCCTGAGGTCGCCCACCAGCCGGGACACCGGGAGCTTCCCCGCCTGGTAGTCGTCGAAGGACACCTTGGTCCTGCTGACGCCCGCGATGGTGCCCCCGGTGCCGATGACGGCGACCTTGGGGGTGGGCCTGGGATGGGGCTCCGCGGCGCCTGCGAGGGATGCCGTGGCCCCCAGAGCGACGGCCACCAGAGTGATCAATACGCCGGAGCGGCGGGCGAGCTGAGCCATGGGGACGTCGTCTCATCCGTGAAGTGACGCGGTCGGCCCTTCCTCAGCCTTCCTCCACCGTAACCACGGACTTCTCCGGCAGGCGAGGGCGGCGCAGCCGGGCCAGCAGCAGGGCCACATCGTCGTCGGGCGCCCCGTGCAGCGCGGCCAGCACCTGGTCGCAGATCCGCTCCAGCGGTCCCTGGTGGCGGCGCAGCAGCTGGACCAGGGTGTGCAGTCCCACGTCCAGGGACTGATGGCGCTTCTCCACCAGGCCGTCGGTGAACAGGGCCAGCAGCGCCCCCTCGGCCAGTTCCCGCTCCACCGAGGCGAAGGGGACGCCGCCGACGCCCAGCGGCGCGCCGGTGGGGATGTCGATGAGTTCGGCCTCGCCACCGGGCTGCACCAGCACCGGCGGCAGATGGCCGGCGGTGGACATCTCGCACCGCCCGGTGCGTGGATCGCACACCGCGTACAGACAGGTGGCGATGGACTCCCCCAGGCTGGGCGTGATCTCGTCCAGATGGCACAGCACCTTGGCCGGGGGCAGGTCGAGCCGGGAGAAGGCCCGGGTGGCGGTGCGCAGCTGGCCCATGATCGCCGCGGCGTGGATGCCCTTGCCCATCACATCGCCGACCACGAGACCGACCTTGCCGTCCGGGAGGGGCAGCACATCGAACCAGTCGCCGCCCGCGGCGCTGACCGCGGGCAGATAGCGAGAGGCGATCTCCAGACCGTCCAGATCGCGCGGCTGCTGGGAGAGCAGGCTGCGCTGGAGGGTGAGCGCGGCGTCGCGTTCACGGGCGTAGAGCCGGGCGTTGTCGATGCACAGGGCGGCGCGGATGGCCAGTTCGCAGGCGAGGGTGAGGTCCTCCTCGTCGAACGGCTTGGGGTTGATGGTGCGGTGCAGGCTGAGGGTGCCGAGCACACTGCCGCGGGCGATCAGCGGGGCGGCGATGTAGGAGTGCACTCCCTCGCGCTTCAGCACCCCGGCGGCGTCGTCGTCCCGGGCTATCCGCCGTATGTCCTGTTCGGTCACGTGCGGCACCAGGATCGGCCGGGCCTCGCGGACGCACTGGGTGATCAGCCGGGTGGGGTCGTAGCGGGCGATCTCGCCGACCGGGTCGGCCGCGTGGACGGCGTCGGTGGGGTAGCCGGCGGCGACGGCGAGCGCCCGGAAGCGGGCCGAGCCGTCGGTCCACACCCGGGGGGTGGCCTCGCGGTGCACCACGGAGTCCAGGACGTCGACGGCCGCGAGGTCGGCGAGCCGGGGCACGGTCACATCGGCGAGTTCCTGGGCGGTCTGCCGCAGATCCAGCGTGGTGCCGACGCGGACGCTCGCGTCGGCGATCACGGCCAGCCGCTCGCGCGCCTCGGCGATCTCGCTGGTCTCACGGTGGCGGCGGGAGACGTCCATGATGGAGACGGCGATGCCCAGGATCCGGCCGCTGGGGTCCTCCAGCCGGTAGTACGACTCCGACCAGGCGTGGTCATGGTCGGGGTCGGCGGGGGTCCGGCCGACGCTCTGCTGGTCAAGCAGCGGCTCACCGGACTCCAGCACATGCCGCATCGCGCCCTCGATGGCCCGCACATCCAGCCCCGGCAGCACCTCCCCGACACGGTGGCCGCGCACCTGGGGCTCGGTGATGGAGTTCATCTGCTGTAGGGCCGGGTTGGCGCGCAGCCAGCGGAGTTCGGTGTCGAACACCGCGAGCCCCACGGGCGACTGTTTGATCAGGAAGCCGGATACCGCCAGATCGGTCTCCAGCCGCCGTACGGTTCCCTCGTCGGCGGCCAGACCGAGGGCGTAGACCGCGCCGTGGGCATCGCGCAGGCCCATGGTGCGGAACTCCACCCTCAGGGTGGAGCCGTCCGGGCGGCGGACCGGGAAGATACCGGCCCAGGTGTCGCCCGCCCGTACGCGTGCGAAGAGCTCCACGGCCGCCCGCCGGTCCCGCGGATGGACCAGCAGCTTGTCCGCACGGCAGCCCAGCGCCTCTGCCGCCCGGTAACCGAACAGCTGTTCGGCCTCCGGGCTCCACAGGGCGATCCGTCCTTCGACATCCAGCGCGATGGCAGCGACCCGCAACAGGTCGAGCACCCCTCCCGGGGCGATCGCCATGCTGCTGATGCCTGCCTCGTCCTCCTGGTCCACACGGTCATGCGTCGTCATACCGGCACCTCACCGGCTCGCCATGCCCTCCTACTTTCATACCTCGCCGAACGGGCCATCGCACACGGATATGACACGGGCACGGTTCGAATCCCGGTTCAGATGGTGAAGGGCCGCTGCCGGGCGAAGGCTGAGTTCGGCCCACCCGTCTGGAAGAGGTGGGGCGTCTGGTCGGGCGGCATCCGCTTGACGATCTCCCGGTGCAGTCCGCGGTAGCTGCCCGGGAAGGCGCCACCCCGCCAGACCTCCAGCAAAGTGGCGGTGAACAGGCCGTTCACGATTCCGTCGGAGGAGGTCTGGTTGTCCTGGCAGCCGGAGATCCGGAGCACGCTGGCGTCGATCCTGGCGAGGTCCTTGGCGGTGCGGGTGTTCTGGATCCGGTCGTAGGCGTCGCGGTCGCGCCGGTAGACGGCGGACTGCACCGACTGGGGCATGGCCCTGATCTTCCGGCCGACCTCCGCGGGGTCGGCGGTGCTGAAGCGCCGGTCGAGCTCCTCGGGGCTGAGCATCTCGGGCAGCCGCCGGGCCACGGTGCCGCTGTGGCAGCTGTCGGAGAGCATCCAGATCCGGACCCCCTTGGCGAACTTCCCGAACAGCTCGAAGAGCTCGTCGTCGACCAGCTGCCGGTCATGGAGGACCCAGGTCTCGTCGAGGCGGTCGCCGGTCTCGTCGTGGTTGAGGTCGGGCACCTGACCGCCGTGGCCCGAGTAGGTGAGGAAGAGGATGTCCCCCTCGGCCAGCCGCCCGGCCGCGGCCTCCAGGGTGGCGGTGACCGTCTCCGCGGTGGCGGCCGGGCTCAGCAGCGGATCGGTCACATCGAACCCCGCCGCGTCGGCGAGCCGGGCCATGTCCACGGCGTCCTGTTCGCAGGCGCCCAGCTCACCGCTCCAGCCGTCGTACGCGGCGGGGTCGACCTGATTGAGTCCGATATGGACGGAGAGGCCGATT
Organism: Streptomyces malaysiensis subsp. samsunensis; assembly: GCF_024519315.1. Classification (GTDB taxonomy): domain Bacteria; phylum Actinomycetota; class Actinomycetes; order Streptomycetales; family Streptomycetaceae; genus Streptomyces; species Streptomyces malaysiensis. The sequence continues at coordinate 32,491 of NZ_JANIIC010000089.1, forward strand.
GGCATAGGGGCTCCTAGGGTCGGGGACGGGCGGCGGCTC
>NZ_JANIIC010000009.1 GCF_024519315.1 Streptomyces malaysiensis subsp. samsunensis
CGGCCACCCGGCGCGGCCACCCGGCGCGGCCACCCGGCGCGGCCACCCGGCGCGGCCACCCTCGGCTACGCCTGGGTGGCCGCGCCTCACCTCGAGGCGTCGGCCGACTGCAACGTGCCGGCCGGCGAGGAGCTTATGGGGTTAAGGAATGGAAGGTGGCTGAGGACGGGGCACGCCTTGCGGACAGGTGAGCGGGAAGCCGTTGCAGGGTGAGTTGCGGTGGCCGGGGCCGCCGGGTTCAGGTAGATCGGGATGCGTTTCTGCACCGATATACAGTCGCCCTCGCCGGCGCCCGGCTCGTATAAGGCCTGTACTGCGGTGATGCGGTGTGCGGGGGCGTCGCATCCAAGGGCGGCCCCGGAAGCGGCCCCCGGAACGACTACGGAAACGACGGGGGAAACGCCAGCGAGCCATGCAGGCACTTCGCTGGTCCATCCGCTGCTGCATGGATGCCTCGGGATTCGCGGGGCATCCAGGGAAGAGTTGGACTATGCCGAGTGGACGGAGCGGCTGCGTGCTGTGAGCAGGGAGCGGGTGGCGGGGTCTGGTTCGAGGCCGAGTTCGTTGAGGTGGCGTGTGAGGAGGGTGAAGGTGTGGCGGGCGGTGTCGTGGCGCCCGGCGGCTTGGTGCAGACGGATGGCGTGCTGGTAGAGCAGTTCATGGGTGGGGCTGAGGCTGATGGCCTTTTCCAGCAGGGCGAGTGCGGAATCGGCGTCCTGCCGGGTGCCGGTGTGCTCGGCGTGGTGGGCGATGTGGGCGACAGCGTCGGCGGCCTTGCTCGCCAGTGATTCGCGAATGCTGTCACACCAGGGGTAGTCGCCGCCGTGGGCAAAGGGGCCGTGATACAGGTCCGCCGCGAGCCGTAGGGCGGACAGGCGCCCGGCTTCGTCGGTGGCGGTCGCGGCGCGCTGGAGGGTTTGTGTGAAGGCAGCGAGGTCGGTTTCGATCAAGCCAAGATGGAGTTTATGCAATTCTCCATGAAGCTGGATGAATTCCGCTTTGCTGTGCCCGGTGGCTGAGCGGAGCGCGCGCCTTACGGCCCGGCGAAGGTTCTTGAGTTCCTTCGCAGACTGGTCGGAATCCTCGCTGAGGCGGAGGTGACGCGCGATGTCGTCGGCGATCAGCCCGGCGGGATGGGCAGCGAGGAGGGCGAGGAATTCTCGTACTTCATCGCGCAGCCCCAGCCCGACGGGCTCGGGGTTCGGGTGAGCGTAGAGCGTCACCGGTCCCAGAACGTTCAGGCGGACTGGCTTGGCTGGTCCTGGCTCTCGTGGTTTTACGGGCCCTACGGGCTCCGACCGGACAGCCGGTGGATCGTCTTCCGGCTCCTGCTCGGCATCCTCGCTGTCCGCGTCTTGCGGCAGGTGTGCGGGGGCTCGGGCGCCGGGGACCATGCGCGGGCGCGGTCGCTCATCGTGCGCGGTGAGGAGGACGTCCAGGACTTCGCGGCCGGCCTGCGGGGTGAGGTGGAACAACCGCAGGCCACTGCTCCGATCACCGCTCTCCTTATCCCGGCTGACGGTGCCGTCTGCCGCGACATGCCAGGAGGCAGCGCCGGGCAGATCGCCCAGGGTGAGGACGACGAGGTTGCCATGCGTGGCCCGGGCGGCCAGTGCGGTGAGGCGGCCAGTGTGCGCGGCATCCGGCTCGGCGAGGAAGACCAAGGTGCCTGGGCTGGGCTTCTCGTCCTTGGCGTCAGGGGTTGCCAGGGGCGGTTCGCCTCCGGCTTCTTGCACATCGTGCCGGTGGCGGGCGTGCGCGAGGAGGTGCTCTTCTCCGCGGCGGACAGCGTGGTCCAGGTCCTCGGCCGTGGTCAGGGCACTGAAGTCGGGCGGGAGACCTGGCAGGAGCCGGTCAGCCAGGTCGTGGGTGAGGACCCCTGTGACGCGTGGTGTGCCAGGACGTTGGCGTTCGGCCGCGGTGAGGATGCCGACCACCAGCGCGCGGGCGGCTGCCTCAGCACCGGGCCCATTCCACGCGCATCCTCCGGCTTCCGCGAGGGCGTCCAGTGGGACTTCAGCGTGACCGGCGGTGCCGATAGTCACCGTGGAGGGAGGCTGGGCTGGTTGAGGCGGGGTGCGGCGTGTGATCAAGCTGTCTGGATCGGCAGTGGTGGTTCGGGGCAAGGCGGCCTCGCGGGCGGCCAGAACCGCTTGTTCGACCACGGGGCTCAACGGCGGGGGCTCCGCATCGAGACCGGGACGACGGGATCTGCTCTGGTAGAAGCGGAAGAAGCGCAGGGCGGCAAGGAGGCCGGCCGCAGTGGTGATGCCGATGGCGCCCGCCGCACCGATGCTCACCGTGGCCGGTCCTGGCCGCGTGTGGCTCGTGGTGTGCTCGCTGGTGGCTCGGCCGTCGGCGTCATGCTCCATAGCCAGGTCCGGCGTCGGCTCCGTGGTGGGGGTGACAGGCTTACTCGGGGCGGAAGGCTTGGCTTGCGGGGGCGTGGGCTGGGTGGGAGGGCGTGGTGGTGAGGCGGAAGCGGTGATGGGGATGGCGAGTTGCCAGCCGGGCGTGATCACATCGGGGTCGGTCAGTCGCGTACCGTCGGCCTGGACGCGGGTCTTGTTCAAGGCGTAGATCCGCGGCCACTTCAGCGGATCCCCGAGGTGGGTTTCAGCGATGTCCCACAGGGTGTCGCCTTCCACCACGGTGTACTCCACACAGCGGGGCTGGGCGCTGCCTACTGCTCGCGTCCGCGGGCGTCCGTCCTCCACCGGTCCCGGATGGGCAGGAGCCGTCGAGGCGACATCGGCACGCAAGCCCTCAGCCGGGGTGTGTTGGTGAGCATGCGCGGCGGAGGGCCGCCAGAGGCTGATCAGGGCGAGTACGAGTGTGCCCACGCACACTGCGGCGAACGCGCGTCGCAGAGGCAGAGTGTCCACATGCGCCGCATGGGCCGTTTGGTCGCGCAGCAGCCTCGGCAGATGAGCCGCGTACCAGGTGGTTTCCTTCAGGATGGAGTAAGCGAAGGCGGCCCAGCACACCCAGCCCACCATCGCCAGCAGGTCGACCATCACGAGATCGGTGACGGGCTGCGTCAGCCGGTCACTCAGGTTCCGCCACGAGCCGATACGGTCGGGCCACGGCACTTCGGCCGCCTGCCAGAGGATGTACGGCATGCCGCCCAGGAGGGCGAGGATGACGGCGCTGGTGCCGGTGGCCGTGACGGCGGCGCGCAGCCGCGCCCGCCACGAGGATCGGTAGGCCATACGCGGATTCGCCCCTCTTCGGCTTCACAAGTGCGCTACGGGTTGGCGCGTTCGGCACGCACGGTGGCACGGGCCGTGACGGTCAGCGTGCGTACGCCGATCACCCGCAGGATTTGAGCGCGCTGGTGGTGGGTGACCCACACGGTGACTTCATCGCCGTGAACCGTGGCCCTGCCGGTGTCACCGGTGGCGGCGACGTATGAAGTGGCGGCCCGGGTGGCTTTGCCATTCGAAAGCCGGATGTCATCCGCGCTGCGGAGTCGGCCGATATCGAGTTGCTGGGCACCGGCCCGGGCCGCCTCCTGCGCCACGTCCAGCGCGCGAGCCTTTCCGGCCAGAGCCAGTCCGCCATCGACGACGATCCCGGCGAACAGCCACAGCGCCGCCACCACGCCGATCACAAACGCGGTGACCTGACCCCGGTCTCTATTCGTCGCCACCGTCTCGCGGACAACTCTCGAGGACGCTGAGGGTTTCACGGTGCCTCCGGTGCACGTCCACCGGGGAGGAGGCGGTGCCGCTCACCGTCACCCGGCCCGGCATGCCGGTGTGGATGAGGTGGTGAAGTGCGACGGTACAGGTGACTTTCGCGGTGACGGAGCCACCGGGCTGGAGTCCGCTGGTGATGAGCGCGACCGTGGGGCGCGAGCATCCAGCCCCCGCGTGATGGAGCGCGGCCTGAGCGGTGCGCCGGGCGCCGGTGCGGGCGTCGGACTCGGTGCGGGCGAGGGAGGCTGCCCGGGCGGCCTGGTGAGCGGTGTCCGCCACGACGAGCCGGGCGTCGGCCAGACGCCCCAAAGCGACGACCGTCATAAGAACGAGCAGGAGAAGCGGGGTGACCAGGACGAGTTCCACGGCAGCCGAACCGCGATCCGCCGAGGACGGGGCAGCGCTCGTTCCCTCGTTCACGCGTGCCCTCCTGCGGGGGTTGTGATGCGCTCGACCGCACCCGAGGCCGTGCCGCTGGCCGTCAGATGCAAGCCCGGCAGAACCGGCATCACTCTCCCCTGCACACGCACCACAGCTTGCGTGGCGGTACGGCGGACCGTTACCGACGGGGCGATGAGGACACGGCTGCCGAGCTGGGTCAGGCTGCGGACGCCTCGCGCGTGGCCGTCTGCCGCGTTGCCGTGCTGTACCCGTGCGGCGGCCAGGGCGCGTTCGGCCGCGTACTGGGCGATGTGCCGGGCGTGCCAGGCCAGCGCGAACTGGACGATCAGCAACGTGAGCATCAGCAGCGCCGGAACGACGACCACCAGCTGGGTGGTCACGGCGCCGCGGTCGCCCCGGAATCCGCGCGGTACGCGCAACAGATGGTTCACCGGCTTATCCCAGGTCGATGGAGTGGGCCTTGGCGAGGACCTTGGCGACGATGATGCCGACCACGGTGAGGGCGAGGACGGTCAGCAGCGCGGTGACCACGATGGTTTCGGTGGTGTAGCCCGCGTCACCGCGGGCATGGCGGCGAACCAGTTCGGTGTGGTTGCGCAGTGTGGCGGCAATTGCTTGCAGGCGTGGGTGGAGCATCAAGAGCGTTCTCCAAAACGTCCGAAGGCGTGCAGCGGGGTGATTGAGGGCATGCTCGTCAGCTCACCGCGAGGACGTGCACGAGGGCGGGATAGCCGATGAGGAGCAGAAACGCGGCGAAGAGAAGCACGACGGGCAGGGACATCTGCTCGGTGGCCGCCTGGGCCGCCCCGTCGGCTTCTGAGAGTCGGCGTCGTCGCATGGCGCGCGCTTTCGCGGCCAGGGAAGCACGGACCTTGGCGCCCTCGGTGCCGGCCAGACTGAGCGTGGCGGCGAGTTCCGTCAGATCACTGACCTGTAGGTGTTGTCCGAGGTCGCCCAGGTGCTGCCAGGGGCTGGTCCGGGTGAGCTGGGCGACACGCAAGGCATGACGCAGTTTGGATGCGGCCCAGCCGTGGGGTGCCTGGACGGCGTCGGTCAGGGCCTGCTGCACGCCGGCTCCGCCGGCCAGGGAGATCACCGTCAGGTCCAGGATCAAGGTGAGCGTGTGCCGCATCTGGCGTCGGCGTTCGGCTGCCGCCTTGCGCACCGTGATGTCCGGGAGGAAGAACAGCACTCCCGCGAACACGAGTGATCCGGCCAGCGGCATCCACCAGCCCGCGTCGGCACCGGTGCCCACACGGGCCAGGGCGACCGCGATCCACGGTGTGGCCAGACCGGCTGCGGCGCAGGTCGCCTTGCCCGCCAGGTGCTTGTCCACATCCCGCCCGCAAGCGGCAAGATCGGCGCGTAGAGAAGCGGTGGGGAAACCGAGCGCCCGCACCAGCGGCACGGCCCTACGACCGAGGCGTGTTGCCCACTCCGTCTCCCCGTCCGGTGCGATCGCATCGGCCCGCTTCGGGGACGTCGCGTCGAGAGCGGCCACCACATCCGCAAGCGCGGGCCGCGGTGGGCGCAGGCCGTAGGCGAGTGCGACCAGTCCGGCGCCGAACACACTCCCCAGCACGACGGTAATCACCGCGTCCTCCCCGTGTCGTTCGTGGCTTCGGCGGGGTGGTGGCCGATGAGGCGAACGGGTTCGTGTACACGGCCGATAGCGGACAGCCAGGTGAAGGAGGCCGCGAACAGGGCACCGACGACGGCCAGGACCAGCTGGCCCGTCAGGGTGTTGAAGGGGTCCAGATAGGGTCGGTTGAAGACGGTCAAGCCAACAGCCATGCCGAGGGTGACGGCAACCGTGACGCGGACGCCGGTGCGGATGCTGGCGCGGCCCGCGTCGATGCGCTGGCGCATGGCCACCTGCTCGCGCACCGAGTCGGCCAGCTCACCCAGCAGGGCGGCGAGCTGGCTGGCCTGCCGTTCGGCGGCCATCACCAAAGCGGCGACCACGACATCGGCGAGGGGGTCGTCCGCGTCGTCAGCGAAGGTCCGCAAAGCAGCGGGCAACGGCCGGCCGGAGCGGACCGATAGGGCCAAGGCGCTCAGCTCTCGCCGCAGAGCGGTGGGCGCGATGTCGGTAGTGACCAGGACAGCCTGCTCCAGCCCTGCCGCCGCGGAGAGGGTGTCGCGCAGCATCTCCGTCCACAGCGCGAGCGCTTCCAGCCGCTCCGTCCGCGCAACCGCTGCCCGATCGCGGCCGAGCAGACCGGGGAGGGTCAGAAGCGCCGCGGTGGTCAGTACCGCTGCCACGGGCCATCTCGTCAGGGCTCCAGCCATCACCCCGGCCACCACGGCGGCGGTAAGGCGGCGCTGGTTCCACTCCGCGGGAAGGCGACGGGCCAAACGCCGCCCCCACCCTGCCCCCGATCCTTCGGAGACGGGCCGACGGAGCACGCCACAGATGATCAGGAGGAGGCCGGTGCCGAAGGCGACGCCGAGAACGGCCGCGATGGTACCTGCGGTGTCGCCCAGCCTCGTTGGTGTCATTGTTTGGCTCCCCACCAGGTGAAGCCCGCCGCTTCGGCGTCCAGTCCGGCATCGATCAGGTCCTGGAGCGTCTCAGCCCGCAAAGGTGTCGCCCGGACAGCGCGGCCGTCGGGTCCGGATCGGTAGATCTCGTTCGAGACCAGCTGCGCACCGTCGGCGTCGACGACCTCGCGTACGGAATCGATCACGCGTTTCCCCGTCGTGTCCCATCCCAGATGCACGACGAAGTGGACGGCGGAGGCCACCAACAGGTTGGTGGCCTCCAGCGACAGCCTCTCGGGAGCCTGGGCGGCGTATGCGGCGAGCTTGGTGAACACCCCTCGGGAGGTCGAGGCGTGGATGGTGGACAGGGAGCCGTCGTTGCCCTGGCTCATGGCGTTGCACATCGGGATGACCTCGTTGCCGCGAATCTCGCCGACGATCACACGGTCCGGTGACATCCGTAGCCCCCACCGCACCAGTTCCGCCTGGTCAATCGCGCCTTGACCCTCAATGTTCGGTTCCCGTGCCTGCATGGCCACCACATTGGGGTGAGCGGCCGTATCGGTGTTGAGGCCGAGCTCGAAAGTGTCCTCGATGGTGATCAGCCGCTCGGTCGGCGGGATCTGTGAGGCGAGGGCCCTCAGCACGGTGGTCTTCCCGACGTTGGTGCCACCGCCGATGATGATGTTCTTCCGAGCCCGCACAAGCGCCGAGAGGAAACCGGCCATGGACTCATCACACGTTCCAAGGCGCACCAGGTCGTCCATGGACGCGGCAGGGAACCGATGACGGCGTACTGACAACGAAACGCGGCCGGTCACGGCCATCACCGCGAACAGCCGAGACCCGTCGGGGAGCTGGAGATTCAGCCGGGGTACGCCGCGGTCGAAGCGGCGTTCCTCGCCGTCCACGCTCGCGGCCAGGGTGCGTACCAGTTCGATCAGTTCGGTGTCCGAAGCCGCCACTGGAGCACCTGGCTGCCAGGTGCCGTCCGCACGGCGGATCCACACCGCATCACACCCGTTGACACAGATGTTCTCGATCGTCTCATCTGCCAGCAGCCGCTCCAGCGTGCCGCTGCCGAACAGCGCATCCATAACAGCCTGCGCGATACGTTGCTCCGCCGTGCGGCCCATTGCACCACCGCCCCGGGCGAGGGCGACGCGGGCCAGCGACGCGAGCTCCTCGTCCACCAAGCGCCCCACCGTCGCGCGGCGCTGGGTCTCGGTCTCCGGCGGCAGCCCCGCGGCTTCTCGCTCATCGGCGTAGTGGGCCAGGCGGGCTACTACGCGCTGGCGCACCTCTGCGGCCAGCTTGTGCTCCTCGCCGCGGCTCTGCTGGACCAGTGTGTTGTTCATGATGCGGACTCCTTCGGCGCCAGGCCCGCCGCTCGACGGAGGTGCCCGCCGGGGGGTGGCACGGCGCCCAGCCCCGCGAGATCACCACTCAGCCCCTTCGTCACCACCTCGTCGGTGCCGCTCAGCTGCCGTGCGGCAGCCCCCGCAGCCGCCATCAACGGCGATGCCCTCCACCCCCTGGCCCGCAGCGCCGAACGAGCGCGCCCGGCCAGAACGTCAGCCGCCTTGGGGTCCCAGGGCAGGAAGATCACGCGGCCCACACCGAGCGTCGCGGTGATCTCCCCTGCCGCGTACGGGCACGGACCCACCACAGCCAGCACGTACCGCTCCACGCGCGGCCCGGCTTCCGAAAAGTGAGCGTATGCATGCGCCAACGCGTCCGCCCCTCCCCGGGACACCAACACCACCGCCTCAGCTGCCCCCACCACACCCGAGGCGTCGTCGCCGATGCGGCCCATATCCAGCAGAACTGTTCCCCGGTCGCTCTCATCTCCTCGCAGCACACGCTGCCCCGGGCCGGCCACCAAACGCACCGCCTCCCCACACGCCCCGCCACCCGCCGGTGAAGCCACCACACGGACCCCGAACGGCAGGTCCGTAGCCGCGGCCAGGAGCGAACCCGGCTGCTCCTGGCGGGCGGAGGTGGCCACGTCCAACAACCCCGGCGTGTGCGGACACCCGAACCGGACCGCGAGATCCCCGCCCGAAACGTCAGCCTCGACCACCACCGGCCGCACCCCGTGATCCGCCCGGTCCGGCCACACAGCCGCCAGCGCCAGAACGGTCGTCGTCACCCCCGGCGCGCCCTTGACCGAACCCACCGTGATCAGGCGCCTCACGGCGCCTCCCGCCCCTCGGCGGGGAGCACCACCACACGCGGGTGCTCCAACCCAGCGGCCCGCCGTACCGCCCCCGTCTCCACCAGGACCGTCACCACTCGCGGACCACCTGGAGAGTCAGCGGTCTTCGCGGCGGTCACCGTCCCCACGACAGGAGCGACATCCTCCTTCTCCTCGCCGGCCCTGCCTGCGGACCCGCCCGGGCCCTCCAGCACCGCCACTCGGTCACCTCGCACCACCTCGGGCGACGCATTGCCCACCTCGATGGCGAAGGCCACCTCCGACTGCCCCCGTGGCGGAAAGTCCCGGGCGCCTCCGAACTGTCCCGGTGCCAACAACGACCCGGCCACCAGTGGCACTTTGGCCCGCTGCCCCAGCACCCTCGCCCGGTCCGCCGCCAACACCACGCCAGTCCCGGATGCCACCTCCGCCTGACGCAGATCATCCGCGGCGAGAACGTGCCCAACCGGCACATCCCGCGCCAGCACCAACACCTTCTCCCGCCCCCCAACCGCTGAAGCGACCATCACGAAACCAACCGCAGAGACAACCACCGTCCCCACGCCTGCCCACACCCATCCCGGTCTGCGCCGCACCCCGCCGGTCGCCGCAACCGGCCGCTGCTGCGGATCAGACCGGCGCGCACCCGGCAGACCACTACCCGCGCCTCGGGGGCGCGAAGGTGACATAGAGGCACCCACAAATCACTCCGGAAGAGAAAGAAGACGAACTGATTGGCATCGGCATGCATTCCGACAGACCCCATGTACCGCCGTGGCATCAGCGCACGACGACAGCCTGTACCTCATCGACCGCAAGTGGCTTCTCGGCGGCTATCACCAGCCCTGGCACCCGCCCCGTCTGTCCGCCGCCATGCCACTCGACATCCCACAACACCCGGACCGATACCTTGAACGTCCGGCTCGGCTCGTCTGAAGACGACTTCCGGTAGGTGTAACCACAATCAGGCGACGGCCGATCCGGCCGGAACTTCCCTGAGTACTCCGTCCCAGGTCCGGCGCACGTGACACTGCCACCTTCACCCATCGACCACGTCGCCTGACGCGGCCGAGCCGTCGCCGTCACCCTCAGACCTGGCACGACAGCGGTCTCCGTCACCGGCCCCCACGTACCGTGTTCCACCCACATCCACGTGGGCACGCCTACCACTTGCACGAAATCCTCATCCGGACTCGTCCTGATCGCAGGCTTCGGCAGTTGCAAACTCTCCACAGCTCGTCGAGCGACAACCGCTACCGGCACTTTCTGGCGATGCTTGCGCTTGGGTCTTTTCGGCTTTCCACCGTCAAAGCTTGGCAAGATCCCCAAGCCATCACCGAGCCCGTACTCCCACCCGTCCGACGTGACTGTCGGCGACTTGGAGGAAGTACTCCGCCTATGCTGCAAGGGACTGCTTCGGGAATGGGCCATACCCTCTCTACTCACGCCAGCCGTACGTCTGCCACGACTTTCGGCACGCACTTTGCACCCGCCGGCCGCGCAACTCACCCCGCCAAAGATGCCTCGTCCGTCATCAGCTTGCGCGAACGGCCCGGTCACCATGACGTCCAAGACGCCAAGCAGTGAAGCGATGGTCCAAATGCCAACGCGTCGCGCGGTCAACATGTTCCGGCGTCATGCATGTAGAGATACGAGACCTTCCACACGGGGCCCTTACGCAGCACCGTAGCGTCAGCCCTGAAATGGCTGCCCGGAACGTCGTTCTTCAGCTTTCCGTCAAGCCCGTACTGAAGCCAATCGGTGCCATCCACACAGTCTCGCAGTTTCACTTGCCGAACGGCAGCCGTGACGACCTCAGGATTAACGTGCAGCGTTCCCTTGACGACGACCTTCTCCGCCTTGGCCTTCTCCAAGCCGTACTTCATCAGCTCCAGGGCTCCGCCTGTCGCGTGGTCATCCAACAGCGGAGAGCCTGCATCGGATGTGGTCGATGCGGCGGCCAGGTCCCGCCACATCGCACGGTAGGCCGCTCGGGCATCACTCTCGGGCCCATGAGCGATGTGCGAGGAACTGTTCGAGGTCGAGGCTGAGGGCTCATGCGTGGTTGGTGGTGCGCCATCCGAGTCCGTTCCCGAACAACCGGTCGCGCATAAGATGGCAACCACGATGGCTACGGGAAGAATCCAGCGCCTTGTCATATGTTCAAGATTCCGCACAGGCCCCCACCTTCCATTCAACAGCGAAGCAGAGAGTAGCAGGCCGATTGCTCCAGGCTTCGCAGATTCCCGTACCGACGCGACATCAATCCCGGCGGGCACTGGACCCCGCCGCTGCGCAACTAAGACAATCGCATTGACGCCTGAGGTGATATTGCGGCCGCACTTACGGTTGTGGTTCGCGCTCAAGTAATATGTAGGCGCGGCCGCACGCAGAACTTGATTCTCCACGACCAAGTTCTTCTCGTGAACGCATGCGACCGCGCTTGTCGTTGGATCAGATTGCGAGGGGCCTCTTTCGCCGTCGAGGTGCTTCAGTCCTCAGATGCGGTAGAGATTGCCATCCAGGCGACCTTTGTCTCGCTCTCCGACAGGCGGAATCCCCATCGGCCACGAGCAAACGCCTCCACGATCAGCAAACCCCGCCCTCGTTCCGGCAGCTCCGTATCGGCCTTCACTCCGCTGTTGCGGAATGAGGGCAACGCCGGTAGAAACGGATCGCTGTCTTCGATCTCGAAGACAAACGAGGGGCCCTTGCGAAGGAGGCGCATCTCGTACGGACCGCGCGCGTGTTCCAAAGCGTTGGCTGTGAGCTCCCATGCCGCCATCACCGCGCCCCCGACGGTCTCATCGGGGATCCCTAGCTCATGAAGTGCGCACCACAGCGCAACGCGGGTTTGTGAAGCGACATGGCGGGTTCTATCGTTCCAGCGCCAAATCAATACCTGACCACCGTCTCTCATCTGCGTCATGGCCGCATCCCTCGCGTCTTTCGGGGTGCCCGCAGCAACGGGCTGTGGGTGGCGTTTCTGGACGCAAGTTGTATGGCGCTCGTATCGCTCGACAGGAGTGGTGTGGCGACGAAAAGGATTGCGGCCATGCGGATTCCTCCGATTGGTTCGCGAATGGAGCGTAGCCACGACACCGTGGACCAGCGCTAGAGCGGAATAGCCCCGTGGAGTGAACTCTGCATGTCGCTGACTTGCGACTTAAAATCCTTCTGGCAGAGAAATCGACGCTCTCGCTGGTCGGCTACGAGATCGCTTATCTTTGCTGATACGCCTCTCACGTATATGGCAGGGGCGACCCAAAAATGGTTATCGAGCGCGCTCCGGGCATCCGCGAGTCAAAGGAATTCCTGGTCACCTATGCCAAAGCAAGTCCATGGCGTGACTTCACGCGACGCTGGGCCGAAGGTGCGGAATGCCTGGCCTCGAACGGCTACTGCGATACCGGTGCGCGTGGCCTTGAGCGGTGTGACTAATGTGTCGCGTGACACGCATACGCGACCTCCCATGGGGAAAGCGATCTTCCCATGGATGAGTTGAGCGGGCCTTTGTCCTGGCAGAGGGCAAGTCGTGGTGAGTGGGCATGAGAGCGAACTGGTGATGCGCGAGGTGGACGAGCCGACCGGTGGCGGTCCGATCGGAGCCCGCTTGGCCACGTGGCGCCGTCGCCGAGGACTCACCCCGGATGAGCTTGCTTCCCGCACGGGCCTGGCGCTCGATTACGTCACCGAGCTGGAGGCGGGCCGGAACTGGATGGACCGGCGCGGTCGGCTGGCCGCGCTCGCTGCCGCCTTGCGACTGGATATCGCGGACCTCACGGGCCAGCCCTACACGCCGCGTGGAGAGGACCATGCGGCGGTTCGAGCGACCGCCTTCCACCTGCGGCGCTGCCTGCACCGCCACTACCCGGACACGGCGCCCAGGGCGGTGCTGGAGGACCTGGCGGAACGATCCCGCGCCGCCGCGCAGGCGGATGCCGCTGGCGATGAGCGCCGACTCGCGCTCGCGCTGCCGGAGCTCATCGAGGCGACGGACCGCGCGGTCGTCGTCACTTCTTCTGCATCAGAGCAGGAGGAGGCGAACCGGCTGCGCGTGCAGGCGTATCTGCTGGGCTCGGGGCTGTTGCGGCGCCTGGGCTACAAGGACCTGGCTTGGGTGTTGCTGCACAGAGCCCGCCCTGGCACCCGCGAACCGCTACCGATGTTGGTCGAGGAGGTGCGGCTGCTGATCGACCTTGGCTTGCCGGAGCATGCACTGACTCGCGCCGCACGGGTCGTGGACGCCGACACCGGATGGGAGCTGTCGGCCCTGGGCGCCGTTGCCCAGGCGATGGCCGGACGCCGTTTGGAAGCGGAGAAGTTCCTCGCCACAGCGAGTGCGCGGGCCGCTGACGCACAGGAGTCGGCCCTGGTGATCGCGGCCCGTGCCGCCGTCGCCGTCGAGTTCGGCGATGCCGCCGAAGCCGCCGATCATGCCCGTGCGGCAGATCAGGCCGGGCTCGGCGGCGCCCACCGCTCCAGCCTGCTGATAACAGCCGCGGCGGCCGAGGCTCGTCAGGGCCGCAGCGATGAGGCAGCCGTCCATCTCGTCGAGGCCGATGTGGAGGCACCGCTGCGGCTGCGGCTTGCCCCCTTCGCCCGGGACCTGATCGTCGCACTCACCAACCGCACCACTACCCAGGCCGAAGCCATACGGGACCTGGCCGAGCGAGCTGGACTGCGGTGATACCGCCCGACTCGATGGAAAGTTCCCTGATGGCGGGAGTTCGCCCTACGCTAGAGCTGACGCACGGAAGTTGAGGCGGGGGCTATGGACGAAGAGCAGGCCCGGAGGATCGGTGACCGTCTGCGCTCGGCCCGCCGCCAGCGCGGGATGAGCCTGCGCACCTTGGCGGGCCTGGCCGGGGTGTCTGTCGGCTACCTGTCGATGGTGGAGAACGGCCGACGGCTGCTGGACCGCTCCAGTCTCATCACCGCTTTCGCCGAGGCATTGCAGATCGCCCCGTCCGAACTGACCGGCCAGCCCTTCGCCGCAGTGGACCCGCGCTCCAGTGAGGCCCACGAGGCGATCCCCGCTTTACGGCTGACGCTGATGGGCGTGACCATGGCCGCCCCGCCGGACCGCCGCCCACCGGAGGTTCCGGTGGCGGTGCTGGCCGAGCGCGTAGAGCGGGCCAACCGCCTTTATCACGCGGCCGAATACGGCACTCTTGCCGCAAAGCTACCGGCGCTGTTGGCCGACCTGCACGCAGCTGTCGAGACAGCCGGCAGCGTCGCACGGCACGAGCTGCTGAAACTGCTGGCGGACGCCTACCACCCGGGCTGCACCTTGCTCCTGAAGAACCTCGGCTACACCGACTTGGCGTTCATCGCCGTCACCCGCGCCGCTGAGGCGATCGCCGAATTGGACGACTCGGTCTACTCCGCGCTGTCCGGCTTCTTCCACACCCATGTACTCATGGCGGTGGGCAGCCCCGCCGAGGCTCTGGCCCAGGCCACCGCCGCCGCCAACACGCTCCAAGCCCACCTGACGAGCCCGGACGCCTATGCACTGCTCGGCGAGCTCCACTTGATCTCCGCCACCTGCCTGACCCAGGACAGGAAGAGATCGGGCAAGACCCGTGCGGAAGAGGTCCGCGGCCATCTCACCGAGGCTGCCGACCTCGCCGACCGCACGGGGGAGACACGGGCCTGGCACCTGAACTTCGGCCCCACCAATGTCGGCATCCACCACGTCAGCCTCAACACCGACCTTGGCCTGCATGGCGAGGCCGTGCAAGGGAAGGACGGGGTGCACCCCGAGACCCTTGCGGAGGCTCCTGGGCGGCAGGCCGCGTTCCATGCCGATCTGGGCCGGTCATTGACACATTTGCGGGGCCGGGAAGCCGAGGCGGTCGCCGCCCTGCTGACCGCCGAACAGATCGCCCCGCAGCGCATCCACGCCAACGTGCCCGTGCGAAACACCGTCGAATATCTCGCTGATCGGCAGTTGCCCACCCGCGCCGCCCGGGACCTGCGGGGTCTGGCGCACCGCATCGGCCTGTCACTCTGACCAGCGGCGCCCCGAGGCTGAGTACATGGGCCCGGGCGTGCCTGAGTACACCAGCCGCACACGAGCGGGAACGTCCGCCCGTACTCGACGTGTGTGTGGGTGCCCTACGCGACCGGGCAATGGGCGCGCGTACGGGATTCCTGCTCCCTGGTGGACGTTTCACTGGGGCGCACCGACCCCGATCCATAGCTCGGAAATCATGGGTTCACCGTCGTGAACACCCCGGTGTGCCCGGACCCTTACCTTCGGTGACGGTCCGGGCGGCTGCCGCCTGGAGAGAGGGTGAGCCCCACGATGTCCAGCACTGTGCTGCACCACGAGTTCCAGGTGATCTCCACGGCCGAGCACGTACGGCCGGCCCGCCACGAGACCGCCAAGGTCCTCACTGACTGGGGCATATCCAAGAGGGTCGTGGACACCGCCTGCCTGATCATCAGCGAGCTGGTGACGAATGTGGTGCGGCATGCGGCTGTGCTCTCGCCCACCGCCACAGTCACCCTGGCCGTGGACCAGGCCGCGCTGGTACTGAGCGTCGCGGACGCCCATCCACTCAAGCCGAAGGCCCTGCCTGCTGCCCACAGCGTCGGCGGTCGCGGTCTGTTCATGGTCAACGCGCTGGTGGGGGAAGTCCACGGCCGAGCCGAGGTCCTCTCGGACATCGGCACAGGCGGCAAACGGATCGTCATCCACCTTCCCCTGGCTCCCGCTGCCATCTGATCCACCGCACGGCACCCGCGTCAGAAAGCGCCCACAGCGCCGCTGCCGAACACCACTCCCCACCTGAAGGGACAGCTCATGCTCGAATCCGTCCGCCACCTTGATCAGGTGGCCCGTGAGTGGAACATCAACGCCGAAGACGTGCTGCTGATCGCGCTGAACGCGTCCGGCGCCCGGTCCCCGCTGACCAAGCCCCGCATGCGCTTTCGACTGCGGCTGGACTCCCGTCCCGACACCCCGCTGTTCCTGATCCTCTCGCTCGGCCGCCAGGAGTCACCGTTCGAGCTGGACGAGCACGAACTGCGTCTGAACGGCGAGAAGGTCGGCGAAGTCGACGGCATCGAGGACGACGACGCGGTGCTGGGCTACTGGCGCAACGACACGAAGATGCTCACCCTCAATTCCAATGCCCGTAGCCAGTGCACCGGCTGCGTGTTCTGCCCGAACACCCTCGAGGACGCGTCCGACCCGAAGATCAAGGCCTTGGATCTGCCCGGCTACCTCGGTGCGCTGGCCGCGAACTCCGACATGGAGGATCTGTCGTCAGTGCAGACGGTCACGGTTTGCACGGGCTGTTTCCTCCATGAGCACCTCGCCCTGGACCACCTGGCCGAGGTCCGTACGGCAATGAGCGCGAACGGCTGCACCGGCACCCTGCACTTCCTGTCCTCCGTACTGACCAGCGAGAAAGGCATGGACTCCGCCGCCGATCTGGGACCGTTCCACCTCACGCTGACCGCCGAGTGCTTCACCGAACGACGGCAGATCCTCAAGGAGTCCAAGGCCAAGCTCACTCCGGCCGAGATGACCGACGCCCTGGGCCGAGCGAAGCAGCGGGGTATCACCACCGACTTCACCTACATCGTCGGCCTGGACCCGATCGAGGACGCCATCAGGCACCTCAAGGACTTCGTTCCGGTCACCACCGCTTTCCCCCGGTTCCAGACCTACCAAGCCCACAACGCGCTCATGGACATCTATCGCACGCCCGGGTCGGAGACGATCGAGTGGCACCTGACCATGCGCCAATGCCTGGAAGAGCTCTTCGCTCCTACGGGGCTGCGTCCACAGTGGTGGCAGAACTACCGCAGCCCGTGGTGCTTCACCTTCGCCGGGGAGGAATTGACGGGAGCGAAGGTCTGATGACGCGGCCCACCACTCCCGCGCTGACTGGGATTGGGACGACCGTAGTCCGCGCCGTACGTGCGTGGCGGCTATCTCCACAGCCCGCTGGGTTCCCTTCCGTTCTTCCTCAGCCGGTCGCCGCCGCCGTGGGGGAGCCGCCGGCAGGCCCTGCCTGGGCCGAGCACCGCACCCGGTTCGCCATCGAGCTGGTCGGTGACGGAGTCTCCGGCTGGCACGCCCCGGTGGGCGAGGCCGTTCTGCGGATCGTCGTCGACGACCTGGCCGCCGGACTGATCGGGCACGACGCCGCCGCACCGCGTCGCCTCGGCTATCGCAGGAAGGCCGGGCGGCACCGCTGCGGGGCGCACGCCCGGCAGGCCGCCTCCGCGGTCGAACTGGCCTGCTGGGACCTGCTCTCCCGGGCCACTGGGCTGAGCGTGACCGGCCTGCTGGGTGGCACGATCCGCGACACCGTTCCCGCCTACGCCTCCGCGCTCGGTCTTGACCCGGCCCACGCCGCGGCTCCGGAGGCGGCGGCGTGGATAAGGGAGGCGGGGTTCTGGGGCCAGAAGTGGCCGTTGACCAAGCCGTTGCTCCTTGCCGGGCCAAGAGAAGTCGCGAGGGGGCTCGGGCCGTTACGGGAGGCGGCGGGCGAGGGACGGTTCATGGTCGACGGTCTGGGCCGCTGCCACTTGGACGAGGCAATGCGGTTGCTGCCGGTACTGGCCGATCTTCAGGTCACCTTCGCCGAGGAGCTCCTGCCGCCCGGCTCCTGGGGCTGGCATCGGCTGCGGGCGGCCGGGACGAGCGTCGTTCCCATGGCGGCGGGCGAGCACGCCGTCGACGAGGCCGAGCAGATCCGGATGTTGTCTGGTGGGCAGGTGGATGTCTGGCAGGTCGATCCGGGCTGGTCGGGCGGGCTGACCCGGTCACTGCACACCACCGAGCTCGCTGCGGACCTGGGCATGGCGACCTTTCCCCACGGCGACCGGTTGTCCGCCGGCCTGGCCCTGGCCGGAGCGTGCTGCCGTGACACGATCCCGGCCGTCGAGTGGCACCTGACTCTGGAGCCGCTGCGGCAGCAGATCTTCTCCGCCCCCGTCCACGCCGAGGACGGGATGCTGCCGGTCCGCAATGCCGCGGGACTCGCCGAGATCCCGACACTGCCGGAGAAGACGGCGGTACTGGAGGTGACGGGCCCGTGATCGCCCACCACCGGTTGCGCCGGACCCTCTGGGAAGGGGTACGCGGCGTCTGCTTCGACCTGGGCGGCACCTTGGTGCGTACCGAAGCCGAGCCGACCACCGGGCAGGTCGCCCAGGTGCTGGGCATCTCGTTGGATGAAGCCCGAGCGGTGATGGCCCACGAAGCAAAGCGTCGCCGGATCAACCCCGGTGACCTCGCCCGTGATCTGGCCGCCGCCTTCGGCCGCCCTGCCTTGGTCGATCCGCTGACCCACGTGCTGGAAGGGGCCCGGCAGCGGGCCGCCGAACCGGAGCTGTTCGAGGATGCCGAACCGGCTCTGACCGCGCTGCGGGAGCGGGGCTTCGCACTGTTCGCCCTGACCAACAGCCTCGGCTCATCCATCCCGACCGAGCCTCCACCAGCCTTCCGGAAACTGCTGGACCAGGTGATCTATTCGGCGGAGACCGGGGCGGTCAAACCCGAGCGTGAAGCCTTCGCGGCCGTTGAAGATGCCTCTGGCCTGGGCCCGGACCGGCTCCTGCACGTCGGGGACTCGCCCCGGGCGGACGTCGCCGGAGCCGCCGCGGCGGGTTGGCACACCGCCTGGCTGGACCGCCGCATGGCCAGTGTGCCGCCGCTGGCCACCCGCACCGTCCGACTCCACACACTCACCACCCTGCCCCTGCTGCTACCCGCCGGGACCGCACCGGCCCGGACGACGATCTCGGAGACGCGCTGATGGACCCGACCCGCAATCCCTGCCCGAAGGCACCAGCCCACGACCCGCTGGCCAGCTCGGTGCCGCTGTTCGACAACGTACAGCTGCCGCTGCGCGACTGGTGCACCGGCAGCCGTGAGGATGCGGTGACCGGCCTGGTCGCCTTTCCCGACTTCCACAGCCACATCCCCCGCGCCCTCGCGGCCACTTTGACCAGCGGGGGCTTGGTGGGACTGGCGATCGGGGACGTCGACGGGCTCAAGAACCACGTCGAGCAGGCGAATGCCACTGACCCCGGCTCCTACGGACACCTGGCCGGGAACAAGGTGATGGCCCGCCTCGGAGCCGTCACCCGCAGCTGGTTCCGTACCCAGCCCTGGGAAGCCGGGTGCGCGGCCACCTTCGGCGGTGACGAGGTCATCATCGCCGCCACCCTGGACAACGCGGCCGCTTTCCACCGAGCCGTCGCCCGCCTCCGGGACCGGCTCACCGACGAGCTGCCGGTCCGTGTCTCCTTCGCATTGGCCTTCGCCTCCGCCGAGCATCTGCCAGCCGAACGCGGGCCTGGCGGCTGGAAGCACGTCTTCACCGACCAGCTGCTGGCAGCGGTGGACCGCTGTTTGTTCACCCACAAGGCCACCCGCCGCGCCGCGGGCGGCGAAGGCGGCATCATCGCCGTCACTCAGCCCCTGTCTCCCGGCCACACGACCCCGCTCCAGGATCACCGCACCCTGGTGCCGTTGCCCGTCGGTGCCGAGACGCTGCACGTGCTCGCCCGGCCTGTCAGTGCCAGGGGCCGTGGCATGCTGCTACTGCCCTGCAGCGGACCGATCGGCCTGCGCGGCAAGCGACTGCGGGTGACCTTCCCCGACGGCACGGCCCGCACCGGCGTCGCCATCTCGTTGCACGGCCAGGCCGGCATTCCCCACGAGACCGCCAGAATGAAGGAACCCGGCGTCCCGCTCGTCCTCCAGACCGTCCGTGAGAAGTCCGCCCGGGGTGTCCCCAATGACCTGGCCGCCGTCTTGGAGCGGACCGGACTGGACTGGTCGGCGCTGCCCGCCCACGAGCAGGCCCAGATGCTCCACCTGATCAGCGAATCGGCCACCGCCGACATCCGTACCGCCCGTATCACCGCCGTCATCAACGCGGTTGCCACCCGCGCCGGGAGCTGACCCATGGCCCTGACCCACGCGCGCACCGCCGAGCCGGCCCCGCCCGGCTTCCCCGACTGGAGCCACACCGCGCGGCAAGCTGCCGAAGCCGTGCCCGACCAAGCCATCGACGCCTTCTGTCGAGCGTTGAACCACGTATCCGCCGCCCAGCTCTACCTGACCGACAACCCCCGCCTCGCCCGCCCGCTCCGGCCCACGGACGTCAAGGAGACCCCCTGCGGACACTGGGGAGTCTGCCCGCCGGTCAACTACATGCTCGCGCACCTCGGGCCACTTACAGCCCGGCGGCCCGCCGGGTGCGAGGTACTGATCCTGCACGGCGCCGGGCACGCCGGGCCCTCGGCGCTCGCCCACGCCTACCTCAACGGCACTCTGCGCCTGACCGGAGACGGGCCCGGCTGGTCGATGCCTGAACTGCGGGCCCTGATCGCCGGTTTTCCCCACCCGGAACGGTTCGGCGGGGAGATCACCCCGCTCATCCCCGGCGTCCGGCACACCGGCGGACAGCTCGGCCCCGCCCTCGCCGTCGCCCAGGGCATGGTTCTGGACGCGCCGCACCGTCTGGTGGTCCCACTGGTCGGGGACGGCGAGTTGGAGACCGGGGCGACCGCGGCGGCCTGGCTCGCCCGCCGCGCTCTGCACGGCAGCGGAGACCACGGGGCGGTGCTGCCGGTGGTGCTGGCCAACGGAATGAAGATGGGCGGCCCTTCCCTGCTGGCCGGCATGAGTGAGGACGAGGTACGCGGCTATTTCATCGGCCTCGGCTACGAGCCACTGATCCACGACGGCGCCGACCTGCCCGGTTTCCGCCGACTGCTGGCCGAAGCCTTCAGCCGACTGCGGCCACTCGGCACCACCGGGCGGCAACCGGTGCTCGTGCTGACCATGCCCAAGGGACACACCGGACCGCAGCAAGTGGCCGGGCGGCAGATCGCTGGAACTCCGGCCGTCCACAAGACCCCGCTGAAAGACCCCCGCCGCGATGAGGCGGAGTTCGAGGCACTGGAGGCCTGGCTCGCCTCCTACCGGCCGGTCGAACTGTTCACCACCCAGGGCCGTCCGACCGACCTGGTCCGCCAGGCTCTACCCGGTCCGGCCCGCGAGCCGGAGACGACCCGGCCGTCGGCCTCGCTCGACTCCCAACACTCCCGGCCCTGGCCGGACGCGTCCGCGGTCATCCGCGAACGCGCGACGAACAAGGCGTTCCGCCTGTTCAGCCCGGACGAACTCGCCTCCAACCGGCTACAGCTATCGACCGGTGGCTCATTGCCGCCCTGGGCCGTGGAGATCCTGAATGAGGAGATCTGCCACGGCTGGCTTCAGGGCTACACCGAGACCGGCCGGGACGCGCTGCTGGCCACCTACGAAGCCTTCGCCCCGGTCAACACCAGCCTGCTGATCCAGCACCTCAAGCACCGGCGCCTGCGCTATCTCACTGGGCAGGGCGGGCTGCCGTCGGTCAACTATCTGATCACTTCGCTGGGCTGGCACAACATCTACACCCACCAGAATCCCGGCCTGGTCTCGTCGATGCTGGAGAGCGAGGACGGGTTCGTACACGTCTACACGCCGGCCGACGCGACGCGGGCCGCCGCCGTGCTCGCGCTGATGCTGGCCGGCCGCGACCGCGTCAACTTCCTGATCACCGACAAGCATCCCGGCCCCTCGTTCCCGCCCGCCCCGTTCCGCGATGAGCTCACCGACGGCGCCGCGGTCTGGCCCCACCTGAGCCACCGAGGCCTCCCCGACCTGGTCCTCGCCTCGGCGGGGGACGTCCCGGCTCGCGAGTTGTCCACCGCCGCGACGCTGCTGCGCCGATCGCACCCCGAGGTCAAAGTCCGCTATCTGCACATCAACGATCTCTCGGTCCTCGGTCCGGCCCCGCGCTGGCCCTACGCCCTCACCAACCAGACCTTCAGCCGCCTGTTCGGCACCGATACCCCGGTCCTGATGGCCGTCCCCACCCGTCCCGGCACGGTCCGCGCGCTACTGGCCGCCCGCGGGGAGACCAGCCGATTCCACGTCGTCGGCTACCAGGAGCCCAGTCGCCCCACCACACCCGAGGGCCTGCTCGAACACTGCGGCCTCTCCGCCGCCGCCCTGTCAGCCCGCGCGGCCCTCATGATCAAGGAGCACTGCGGATGACCACCCTCGATACGGCCTCCCCGCCCGACCCGGAAGTCCTGAACGCCTTCGAGCGCGAAGGCTTCGTGATCCTTCGCGACGTGATCTCACCCGAGTGGCGGGAGCAGGCCGCGAGCGCCGCGACGCGGCTGCTTGCCGACGACCGCACTCGCGGGCGGGACCGCAGTGCCGACGGCAAGGACGGCTTCCGTGGCATCGTCGCCATGGACGACACCTTCCTGCCCCTGGTCACCAACCCCAAGGTGCTGCCCACCCTCGTCGCGCTGCTCAGCCCGAATCTGCACCTGATGTCCAGCAACCTGATCTACATGCCCTCCATCCCACGCGGCGCCACCCGCACCATTCGCGTCCCCGAGCGGCACGGCTGGCACCGCGACATGAGCCCCGCCACCCGAGACCTCGGCACCCACACCGTCGGCCGCCTGTCCATCAAGGCCGCGTACTTCCTCAGCGACCTCACCCCCGACGCCGGCGTCACCATGATCCTCCCCGGCAGCCACACCGAAACCGGCCCGGTCACCGTCCCGGCCGGAGCCATCGACCCACCCGGCGCGATCACCCCCGACATCGGACCGTGCGACGTGTTGCTGTTCGAGAACCGCACCTGGCACGCCGGTGGCCTGAACACCTGCGGCCACCCGCGCCTCGCGGTGATGATGCAGTACGGCTACCGCTGGCTCGCCCCTGTCGACGACCCCGCTCCCCAGCTCCTGGGCCGCGAGGACCTGACCGACATCGAGCGGCAGCTGCTCGGCCAACCAGACCGCCACCCCGACGGCTCCATCGCACACGAAGGCGCCGGAGGAGCCCCCTTGCGCACGTGGTGGCAACACCTGAACCCGACCCCGGCTCGTTCTCCGAGATGACCGCGACCTCGGCCAACAGAGCAGAAAGGACTGACGAGATGACCCACTACACGCCTGACGAGCTGTTTCCCTCCACCGCCCCCTACTACGCCCGCTACCGGCCCGGCTACGCCCAAGCCTTCTACGACACACTGGCCACGCGCTTCGCCCTGGACGGCACCCAGCGCATCCTGGACCTGGGCACCGGCACCGGCGTGCTGGCCCTCCCTCTCGCCAAACTCGTCGGCCACGTCACCGCCGTAGACCCCGAGCCCGGCATGCTCGATGAAGGCCGCAAGCTCGCCGCCCAGCACGACATCACCAACATCGACTGGCGACGCGGCGACTCCACCACCCTGCTCGGCATGGGCCTGGAACCGGTGCTGCTGACCGTGATGGGCGCGGCCTTCCACTGGATGGACCGTGACAAGACCCTGCGCGACCTGGACCAGCTCATCGAGCCGAACGGGGCCGTCGTCCTCGCCTCCGGCGGCGCGCCGGGCGACGTCGAGCCCGCCCCCTGGCTCCAGGTCATCACCGACGTCCGCACCCGCTACCTCGGCCCCGCGCGCCGGGCCGGATCGAGCACCTACACCCACCCCAAAGAACGCCACCAGGACATGCTGGCCCGCTCCCCGTTCTCCACCGTCGAAACCGCCCACTGGGACCGCATCGTCACCCGCACCCTGGACGAGGTCGTCGGCCTGCAGTTCTCCTACAGCTACTCCAGCCCCGCCCAGCTCGGCGACCGTAAGGACGCCTTCGAACGCCACCTGCGCCAAGCCCTCACCGACTTCAACCCCGACGGCCGCTTCGAGGAACTCGTACGCACCGAGGCCATCATCGCCACCCGCCCGTGACAACGTGCTTGCTGCTACCTGGCCTGTATGAGTCGACGCCTGCCTTCGACGGTGAGTGACGCGTTCTTGTGTCTTATGCAGTGGGTCCCGGGGCAGAGGCGCGCTGCGCGGTGTCCCGCTGGCTGATGGCCTCGGCGACTTGCTCGATAGCGGTACGAATCGTGTCGCCGTAAGGGCCTTGGGGGAGGTTAGGGGCGTGTTCTTTGGCCATGTCGATGTGCTCGGTCGCGGCTTCGAAGGTTCCGAGTCGGCGGTAGTTGTCCGCGAGGTTGAGGTGCAGAGACGGGTAGAAGCCCTCGATATGGAGGCTGACGTGATGCTCTTGAACGCGTTGCTCGGTCACGGCGTCGGCGGCGTCCAGGGCTCGAATGTCCCAGGCCAAAGCCTGGGCGGGATCTTCGTAGAGGTCTGCCAGGTAGTGCGCGAGGGTGCAGCGGTGCAGTGGGTCGCCGGCGACCCCGATCGCGGTCCACAGGCGCAGGAGTTGGTGACGGGCGGAGGCGACGTTGCCGAGGCGGCCTTCGGTGACGGCGTGGCCAATGGCTTCCATGGTCGGGTCGGGGTCGGCGGGAGTGGTGGTCATGGGAGTGGTCCTCGTCGTCTTGCTCAGGCTGAGTGGTCGGGCTTAATGGGCATGGCCAGGGTGGTGAGATCACCGCGGTCGGCCGAGCGGATCGTGACGGGTTGGTCAGGTGCCCGCAGGTCGAGCATCACCTCGGGACCGATGGCGACGCTGACCGCCGGATAGAGCGTGGTCAGCTGGAAGGAGATCTGCAGGTCCCGCCCCGTGACGGCGGCCGGGATCGGCACGTCGGTGTGTGCGTCACCGGTTGGCAGGACGATCATGCCGTGGTGGGCCACGCGCAGCGCGATCCGTTCGCCGGGATGTTCTTCGAGAGCCCGCAGGAACAGATCCTTCGAGACCGTCACACGGGTGGTGACCTCGGGCAGTGACGCGAGCATCAGCCGGTAGTCGGGGAACTCTTCCATCAGCAACCGGCAGTGCTGGTCTTCTCGGTCCGCCAGGCGTAGCCAGATTCCGTGCGGTGTCGCCTCGACACGCACCAGTGCGCTGCGGCGGATCTCGGCGACCGCGGCCCGCAGCTCGTCGCCGTGGAGCGTGGCAGCCCATGTCGAGGTCGCTGGTTCGCCAGGAACCAGGGTTCGTGTGGAGAGCCGGTAACGGTCGGTTGCGGTCAGCGTGACCGCTTCTGGCGTCGCCTCGAGGCGCAGGCCGCCGAGTACCGGCGTCCCTGGCTCGCAGGCGGTCGCGGTCAGGACCTGCTCGACCGCGTCAGCCAGTACGGGGCCCTTCAGAGCGGTGATCGGCAGACTCGGCGTGTCGAAGAGCGAGGACTTGAGAACGACGGCGGCACGCTGCGCGGCTACCGCGTCCCCGAGAACTTTGGCGACGTGCTCGTCGATCAGCCGGAACGCCTCGTCAGGCCCGGCGTCGAGAACGGCCTCGACGGCGGTGAGGGGCATGGCGATCTCGCGCAGCTGCCGCAGCGCGGTGGCCCGTTCCACCTGGTCGGCGCTGTAGTAGCGGTAGCCCGAGACCGGGTCGGCCTCGGCAGGCCGCAGCAGCCCGGAGTCGGCGTAGAACCGCAAGGCGCTTGAGGTCAGCCCGCTTCGCTGGGCGAAGGCCCCGATCGGCATCAGCTCAGAATTCAGCACCCCGCCATCATTGGGCTTCAACCAACTTGAAGGTCAACGCCGTCCGACCGGGCAGCGCCAACAGCCCTCTCCTTCCTGGTAGTGCGTCGTCATCCCTCGGCATATGCGCCGTTGCTGAGAGTGCTCATTTGGGTAGTCTGGCAAGTCGGGGCAGGGCGAGCTATCAGAGTGGGAGGCGTCGGTGCGGCGTGACATGGGGGAGCACTACCAGAATCTCGCCAGCGCGTATGACGACAACTGGGCCTATAGTCTGGACTTCGTGCGGTGGATGTCCGGACAGATCGCCTCGACTCTGCGGCTGTCGGCGAACGACCGTATGGCGGACATCGGCTGTGGCACGGGCCTGTTCGCCGGCGGTATAGCGGAGGCCCTACGCCCACGCCATCCGGTGCTGTGCGCGGATCCTTCGGCGGCGATGTTGGATCAGCTTCCCTCGTCCCCCGCTCTGTCGCCGCTCCGCGCCTCGGCCGAGGAGATCGCGGACCAGACGGTGCCCCTGCCCTATGAGCAGTTGGACGCGATGTGGCTCAAGGAGTCGGTGCACCATGTCACCGACCCTGCCACCACGCTCACGGGCTTGGCCCGGCTGCTGGCGCCCGGCGGTCGGCTGCTGGTGGCGATGTTGCCGGCCACGATCGACTACCCGTTGTTCGCCGAGGCCCTCAAGCGGTACGAAGAGCTCCAGCCCGACCCGGCTGTCATCGCCCGGCACCTTGCTGATGCGGGGCTCCGGGCCGAGCTGACCTTCGTGGAGCATGAGCTGCGCCTGGACAGGGAGCGTTACTTGTCCATGGTCAGGTCCCGGTATATGTCCGTGCTGTCGACCTTCAGTGATGCGGAGCTCGACGCCGGGATCGAGGAGATCCGGGCCCGCTATCCGGGACCGGAGTTCGTCTTCCCCGATCGATTCGCGTTCGTCCTCGGCGTCCGCGACGACTCCACAGGCGCCACCGAATCCGACGGAGGTGCGCGGTGAGCGCTCCGGTGGACGAGCGGTTGCGCCGGTTACGGCACGAGCTGGACGATCACGCCCGGGTCGCGGAGCACCTCGGGATCGATCTGGAGCGTCCCTTACGGTCGCTGGACGATGGCTATCCGGAGAACGCCATCGCCCTGGTCGGCAAGATCACCGAGAAGCTGCTCAAGCAGCTGTGGCGCCACCATGAGGTGGCCGGCGATCCGTCCGGCCGCATGCTCAGCGAGCTGATCAAGGGCTGCCGCCCGCACATCCGCAGCTCTACGGTCCTCGATGCGCTGACCGACATCCAGCGCCTGCGCAACCGCTCGACCCACGACGGCTACGAGATCGCCGAAGAAGATGGCCTGCTCGCCGTGCGCCGCCTGGTCGATGTGCTCGCCTGGTTCACCAGCACCGCCAGTCCCGCCCTGACCGGGAACGACCCGCGGATGCAACCTGAAGTCGCGCGCCGGGTGGAGTTCCTCGCGGGCCTCTACCTGACGCTGGGCTACCGGGTCTCCAAGCGCTTCGTTCTCTCCACCGAGACGGTCTACCAGCTGTTCTGCCGCGAATCCGGCGTACGTCTGGAGTACGTGGAACTTCTGCTGTCCAAGGATGCCGCCGAGCTGCGCAACGTGCTGGAGACCACCGGCGGGGAACTGCTGAAGACCCGGCTGCCCAAGCTCACCCGGTTCGTCATCCTCGACGACGCGGTGGAGCAGCTCCACCCTCTGCTGGGGCACGATTACCGGATCGTGGGCTACGAAGGCTTCATCGACACCGTCGTCGACCTTCAGACCCACTTGGCCTCCTGCGCCACGGCCGTACCGGAGATGCCGCGCGAGCGCCAGCCCTTGCCCGGTGCCCTGCTCACCACCGACCCGCACACCGGCGAATCCCGTATCACCGAGACGGAAGACGCCGAACAACTCCTGACCCGGCTCATGCAGGAGTCGGCCAACGTTCTGATCACCGGCAAGCCGGGAAGCGGCAAAAGCACCCTGCTGCGCGCCCTGGTCAACGACACCCCTGCTACGGCCCGCCGTTTCCGTTTCTACTTCGACCTCAGCCTGAAGCCCAAGGACGAGGCCTTCGCCGAATACGTGGCCCGCATGCTGGCACCCTGCGTGCCGGGCGAACGCGCCCGTGCCTTCGACCTGTTCCTGTACCTGATCCGCTCCGGTTCAGCCCTCTGTGTTCTGGACGCCGTCGACGAAGCCGTGGACGAGCCCAGCCCCGAGGGGTTCCTGCGTTTGTTCGCGGACCTGGCCTCGGTGCTATCGGCCGAGTCCTGCGTCGTGCTCAGCTCCCGGGTCTCCTTCCTGGCCGATTCCCCGCAGATCCGGCGCCTGCTCGACTGCTCTAGCGCGATATCCGAGCAACTGGTCGAGCAGATGTACGCCAACGGCGTGGATCCTCAGCGCGTCCCCCGCTTCAGCATGCTGCGCCTGACGGACGCACCGACCGACCGCGAGCCCGCATCGGATACCGGCGCCGCCGCCCTGTCCACGCCGCTGGCACGACGCCTCCAGAACGCCCTGGACATCGCTGGGGCCCCAACGGTCGCCGAGTTGATCGACACCCACATCGACCACGCCCTCGCCGACGCCGGACTGGCTCACCTCGCCCCGGCCCTCGTTGATACGTGCGGCCGGGCCTTCCTGGAAGACCGCACCGTCTTCCCCCTCCTCGAGCTGCACAATGCGCTCGGACCGCAAGCCTTCGACGGCGGCCGGATCACTCCCGAGGATTTCCGCCTGATCCCGCTGTTCCGCCCCGCCGGCCCCCAGGCACTGGCCTTCATCCACTCCGCCCACCAGGAGCTGCTCGCCGCCCGCTACCTCAGCACCCCGGACGGCCGCGAACAGGCAGCCGAGCTGCCCGGAGCCCCCTACCTCACGGAACAAGTCCGCGCCTTCCTCGCCGCACACCCCACCGCCAACGCACATCCCGCACCAGCCGAGGACTGCGTGCTGCACCCCGGGGTGTACCTCGTCGGTCCAGCCGAACGGCTGCTGCTGCGCCGCGTCCACCACCCGATCCGATTCGACCGCTACCCGGTCACCGTCGCCCGCTACCGCCCCTTCCTCCAGGCCCTGCGCCCCGACGGAACCTCACCGTGGGACCACCCCGACCAGCCGCCCGGCACCACCCACGCGCCCTGGACCGAGCGGCTGCGTGCCCCGGACTACTACGACGACCCCCGCTTTGACGATCACCCGGCCATCTGCGTCAGCTGGTGGGCCGCGTACGCCTTCGCCGCCTTCGAAGGCAAGCGCCTGCCCACCTCCCTGGAATGGGAAGCCGCCGCCCGCGGCACCGACGGCCGCCTCTTCCCCTGGGGCGATACCCCCGACCTCGACGCCGTGAACTGCGCCGACACCTGGGCCGGCCGCCCCCTGGTCACCTACCAGGCATGCAAAGAAGAATTCGACCGCGGCGGCCTGGGCCACGCCTGGGTCACCCCGGTCGACGCCCGTCCCGCCAACCGTTCCCCCTACGGAATCGCCGACATGGTCGGCAACGTCTGGGAATGGACCTCCACCAGCGTGGGCGATCCGGACGAGGCCGTCATCTGCGGCGGCGCCTTCGACAACCCCCTACGCGCCGTCCAGGCCAGCGCCAAGGGCCTGTTCCGCCGCTCCCGAGCCAGCAACGCCGTCGGATTCCGCTGCGTCACCGAACTGTCTCCCACCATCGGTGACGACGTGAAGGAGGACCCGCAGCCATGACGGCAGGCCGCCAACAGAAGTTCGCCTCCGCCGGGGCTCCCCGATTCGGACGCGTCGTCGACCGCCGCCCCCACGGCGGCGGCATCCACGGCCGCGCCAGCAGCTACATCGTCCAGGACGACGAAGACGGCCGCCACTACACCTTCGACTACACCCACATCGTCACCGAAGGATTCCGCACCCTGCACACCGGCGAACGCGTCCGCTTCCACATCGCCCCCAATGACACCTGGCGAGCCGAATTCGTCATCCGGCTCAACCAGCCCCCCCGGAGGCGTTCTACGAGTGAGGCGCACGCGCACCGTCCCCACCGGCGCACGCCAGATCATCGCCGTAGTCCTGCCCGCACGCCTACCCGCCGACCCACCCTGGCCCCAAGGCCCCCTGCCCTTCACCCACGGCACCCGGACCACCACCACCGACACCCGCCGCACCTACTTCACTCCGGCCGCCGCCAGCGTCCTCTACGGCACCCCCGACCGCCCCACCCGCTGGCACCGGCAGGTCCGTCACGCCCACGGCTCCGCCACCATTGACGGCGTAGAACTCCTGCGCACCCCCACCGACGACGACCCCGACCGTGCCCTGGCGGTCCTCCACCTGACCATCACCGGCCCGGAACTCCTCGACACCCTCCGCTCCCTCGCCCACCGCCCCGGCACCACACCGCCGTTCGAGATCACCGGCCCCGTCCTCACCGCACTTTTGCAGGACCACGCCCACACCAGGCCGAACACGCTCCTCGAGGGCTACGCCACCGTCGAGACCGATGCCCTTCCCTACACCGTCACCCTGCTCACCCCCGGCCGACGGCCCCTGCCTCGTCTCAACCGCGGCCGGGACCATCGCCACTGGCCCGCAACCCAGCAGTGGCTTTGGGCACTCGCCTCCCGCACCAACACCGACGACTACCCACCCGACCCCGCCACCGTCCCCCAACTCACCGCCGGTGCCCTGCGCATCTCAGCTGACTGGAGCGCGCTCGTCCTCCGCCAGGGCGCGGCATTCATCGGCCACCGCCGCGACCACGGGCCCGCCGACCCGTTCTACGGCTACGCCGAACTCCACATGCGCAGCATCTACCTCGACGCCCTCCTGTTCGGCATGATCCAGCGCACCCACATCGACCACCTCACCGAAGACCTCGCCCAGGTCTTCACCGGCCCCGGCGAAGCCAACCGCCTCGCTGGCCTCGAACGCCGGATCGCCCATTTCCGCAGTACCTACTGGCGCCAGCACCTCACCACCCACGGCACCGCCAACGACCTCCTCATGGCCTACCAGCGCCAATACCGCCTCTCCGACCGTTTCACCGAAATCCTCGCCGAGGCCGCCGACCACAACCGGCTCATCCAGACCCAGGAAAACCAGCAGATCAGCGGCGCCCTCGGCATCCTCACCATCCTCGGTCTGCCCCTGGGCACCGCCCTGGGCGCACTCCAAGTCCTCGGCGACCAGAACCCCTGGCACCTCCTCACCGCCACCACTGGCGCCCTCGCCGCCACCGCCGCACTCCTCACCACCCGCTACGGCCGCCTCGTCCTCACCTCACTCCGAGGTCGTCCCCTGACGGATTCGCGACAACTGACTCGCTGTCACCGGGACTGCTGAGTGCCGCGAACTCCTGTTGTCGGAGCCTCGCCATACGCTGGATCCTGCGCAGACCGTGCCGCACGTACAGCATCTTGTGCCGTGGAACGACGCAAGACGGGATGGACGGGTACGTGCTGGCCCAGAGCCCCGCTACGCGTCCCGATCCGACTCGGGCGAGGGGGGCCGGATCGAATCGTGCCACGCCCAACCGCGTTGCGGGCGAAACGCGTTGCACGAGAGGATGTTCGAGGCGCAGGAGACATCACTGCGACGAGCGCAGATCGCGATAAACGGTTATCAAACGGCACGCGAGGCATCCGGGGGAAGATGCATGAAGTTCGACATGGGAAGCACGACTCTGTCGACTCTCGGGAAGAGCACGACGGGGTCCAGTGACGACCTGGGGGCGCTGATCCGGCTGCTGATCGCCGCCGCGGAGCCGCTGGAGGGGAAATTCAACGGCGCCGGCAAGGTGGCGTTCGACTCGTTCAAGCTCCGCGCTGATGAGATTTCGGCCGCGCTGAACGGATCTCTGCAGTCCATCCTGGGCGGGCAGTCGGGCATGGATACCGCGTTCGCCACGG
Organism: Streptomyces malaysiensis subsp. samsunensis; assembly: GCF_024519315.1. GTDB lineage: Bacteria > Actinomycetota > Actinomycetes > Streptomycetales > Streptomycetaceae > Streptomyces > Streptomyces malaysiensis. The sequence continues at coordinate 31,115 of NZ_JANIIC010000009.1, forward strand.
GTGATCAGGAGCAGGAGGACAACGCCCATCAGCACATCGCCGGTGCCAATTTTGAGGCCGCCCGGTTCTCCGGGCGATAGGGCGATAGGGGGATTCCCGATGGGGCAGAGCCAGGACCGTAACTCTTACGACGTGGGCGCCTCGGTGGAGGTGCAGGGCAGCCTGCAGGGGATTATCGGCCAACTTGAGCGGGTCCTCGCCGACCGGGACCGCGCGGTGAAGGCCGCGATGGCCGACTTCACCGCTGATGGCGTCTCGGACGAATACCACGGCAAGGAGGTCCGCTGGAACCGTGCGGCGGCCGAGGTGCGGGAGATCATCCGCCTGGTGCGATCGACGCTGGAGAAGAACGACGGCACCGCTCAGTCGACCCTGGCCAAGGCCAAATCCGCTGTGGACAACATCGGTTGATCAGAGCCTTGAGGACGCGGTGAGCAGGTGACGGGGCGGTAGCTGGGGGGATTGGGCAATGTCCAAGTGGGACATCACCCCGTCCGGGGTCGAGTTCGTGACCTCGCTGGTGGGTGACGCGATAGACGACATCGACGCAGGCGTCAGGTCGTACGGGAAGAACATGGAGAGCGCGGCCACCTCGGCCGGCACCATCAGCGAGCCCATGTGCGGGGCGGCCCCGACCGGCCCGGTCGGGGCGGCTCTGGCGCTGTTCGTCGAGAAGACCACGCGTGAGGCGCTGTTCATCGGGGCACGGGCGGCCCAGTCGGCGAACGGCGCTCGCGAGGCCACCGCGTACTACGTCGCCGGGAATCACCACATGGCTGCCGACGCGCAGCACAAGGCCCTCGCGGCACCGAAGATCGACTTGCCGGGCGACGACACACGGGGTGGCGGCCACAAGTGAAGATGATCGATCCGGCGAGCATTCCGGAGTTCACCGGCGATCTGGAGCAGCTGGACAAGGACGTCTCCGGGCTGCGCGGCGACGCGATCACCATCCGCGACGGCGGCATGCACGCGCATTCCCGCTTCCAGATGCTGGAGGGCTTCTACACAGCGCCGGAGGCGGGCCAGCTGTTCGCCTCCACATGGCCGGCAGCCGTGAAAGCCGACGCCTTCGCCGGCGACCTGGAGAAGGTGGCTGACGCGCTGGACACGTTCGCCTATGAGATCCGCCCGCTCGTCAAGCGGCTGAAGCAGCTCAAGGCAGATGCTTTCGCGTTCGTCGACAGTGTCGAGGGCGATGACGACTGGACCGAGGATGAAGGCAAGGTCGACCGTCATCAGCAACTGTGGGACGGCGTGAACGCTGCCGTAGCCGCCTTCCAGGAGGCCGAGCGCAAGGCTTCTACTACCATCTCCGGGCTCGTGGGCGGTCCGAAATTCCTGGCGGACGACGGCAGCCACACGCAGAACCGCAAGCAGGTGATGTACGGCTACGACCTCGACAGCCTCGAACAGGCCAAGGAACTTCCCTGGGGCAGTCCGGTCAGCCAAACCTACGACGCTCTGGACTTCGGCCACCACTTCAAGAGCTTCGTCTGGGACGGCCTGGTAGTCGACAACATCTGGGGCGGGCTCAAGGGCCTAAAAACACTCACCGGACTCGACGGGGGCGACGCGGCAGGCAAGGCCTGGGGACATCTCGGAGATGTCGTGGGCGGCATCGGTCAGTACACCATCAAGCCCTATGACGCGTTCATGGACTGGGCGTTCGGGGAGGATCAGGACAGCCCCGACGAGGCCCGGCAGAAGCAGGCCGCCAAGGACTTCGGCAAGTCCCTGGTCGCCTGGGACATGTGGAGCGAGAACCCCGCCCGTGCCTCGGCGACGGTGGTTTTCAATGGCCTCACCCTCGGCGCGGTCCCGGCCGCCCGCGTCATCAAGGGAGGCAAGGCAGGCGCGGCAGCCCAAGGAGCGGCCAAGATCGGCGAGTACCTCGACCCGCTCTCTGCAACCTTCAAGATGGGGGGCAAAGCTGCCAGTTCCCTGCCCAAGCTCTCTGAGCTCACGGCCAACGCCCGTGCTCTCGACAACGTCCCCGGCTCGCACCGCCTCCACAGCCAGATCGAACTCTCGGACGGCTCCAGGGTCCGCATCGAGGACGGGGCGTTCATCCGCCTCGATGCCGATGGCAATCCCGTCCACGACACACCACGCCAGGAGCCACGGGCGGACCAAGGGGCGTCCCAGCACCAGGGTGCACCCGCGCAGCGGGAACCAGCCGTAGTCGGGGGCCACTCGGGGGCCGAGGCTATGCATTCTGGGCAGGCCCGGGGTGAAGGAACGGGCCCTGCATCTGGCAAGGTGCCCGACGGGAATCACCATGATTCTCCAGGCCCGTCCGCGAACCGTGACGTGCCACACAGCAGCGGCCAGACAGGTGACAGCCATCCTGGTCCCAGCGGAGGCGGTGGCGCCTCAGGGGGTCATGACAGCGATCCGACGCCAGGCCACAGTGGCGAAGGAAGGGATACCGCAAACACTCCACCAGGAGGTGAGCCGTCCGGCGCGTCACCTGCTGAGCATGGGAGTGATCCGCCACCCGAGATGACGGCAGCCCAAAGGGCAGCGCACTGGGGGCATCTGGAAGAAGTGGAGAAGCGAAGCAACGAGGACTTCGACCACCTTCAGCGCGACCCAGACAAGAATGGAGGAATCTCCGAACCTTCGAAGGACGAAGCGAGAGTCGGTCTGGATCTACGCGAACAGGGACGTCTTCCAGAAGACATTCGCCGCCCTTCCGAAGCTGACCGCGGAGAATTCTACTCGCCTAGCACCGGGAAGTACTACGACATCAAGGGAGTGCATTCCGACTGGCCTCCCTTCAACAACGTGCGTGACAAGTCCCAGCCCTTCCGTGGTGCATACAATCCAGCCAACAACGGCAAGTGGGTCAAGAAACTGTCGGAGCAGATCGTCGAGAAACATCGCACCGTTATCATTGATGTACGAAACGCAAATCAAGCGGCAATAGACGACGTCAAGTCGATTGTCCAGAAGAACGGCTGGGAAGACAATGTCATCTGGTACCCGTAAGGGCTGGGCTCCAGGCCAACTCCCTGGCGCCCCTGAAGCCGCACAACGCCTGCGGGAATGGCTACAGGACGACGAAGGAGGACTTGACGCTGTCGGGCTCGACTTGAGTGGTGCCGATCTGTCACAGGGCGACTTCTCTGAGTCCTGGTTCACCGACTCCAAGTTGGTCAACGTAAAGCTGATCGGAGCCGATCTCTACCGCTCGGACGCACAGGGAGCGGACTTCACCGGGGCAGACCTAACCAGGGCATCCCTCGTACGGGTGAATTTTGACGACGCGGTTCTGCGGGGAACCACTCTAGACGGGGCAGACCTCGTCAAGGCATCCCTGTGTGATGTCGATGCCACAGGAGCAAGCTGTCGTGGCACGCAATTCATGGGAGCGTCGCTACTCGACGTGGACCTCCGCGACGCCGACTTGACGGACGCGGTGCTGCGAGAGAATTCATTTAAGGTGGCGATGAACCATGCGACCAACCTTAAGGGAGTGTCGGGCTCAGTTTTTGGCCCCGTGAAGCTCTTCGAGCAAGGCTCCGTTCGCGAGCTGGGCGGCGTCGCCTTGGAAGAATGGATAAGAGAGAAAGGCGGCAACGTCCAGGTAATCACCGGGGCTTGATCTCACGACCGCGCAGTTGATGCTTGCCAGCGCCAAGGTTACTGGTAGACAATATTGTTTGATCTGCGCCGCCGGGTGCCGGAAGCAGGCGCTGGGGCGGTAGCTGGGGGGATTGGGCATGTCTGGGTGGGACATCACCCCGTCCGGGGTCGAGTTCGTGACCTTGCTGGTGGGTCACGCGATCGACGACATCGACACAGACGTCAGGTCGTACGGAAAGAACGTAGAGAGCGCGGCCACTTCGGCCGACACCATCAGCGAACCCTACTGCAGGGCCGCTCGGACCGACCCGGTCGGATTGACGGTGGCTCGGCATGGCAGCCCAAGCCCTGACAACGAGGGCTATGCGCAGGACCTCGGCGAGGGGCTGGCCAAAACCATCTTGAGGCTGGAGCGATCGTCGCGCTGGTTCGGAGGCGCGCTTGACAAGGCCGTACTCCATGTGCAGGCGCGTCTGGCCGTGGATCCCAGCGCGTCTGAAATCGAGACCTGGGAAGCCGTGGTCTCGGCGATGCAGGTGGGTTCTGCCGTCTTCGCCTCAGCGAGCGCTCCTGAGGGCACCGTGCAGTGCCGCATCAACCATGAGATGCGGACCCTGCCCGCCACCGGGCCACAACCGTACGCCGACGCTGGCAATTGGCTGACAGCATTGTGGTTCGCCATCGTCTGTCGTGACCAGAAGCGCATGACCCAGCTCTGTGAGTTGTCCCTCGACTTGTTGCGTGCTTCGGGAGCGGAGTACGACGAGTACATCTACCACTGGGTGGACAGCCTGCAGACCTACTGGCTGGAGCGGCCGGGTTTGGTCGATAAGCTGGTAGCCGCGATCGAGAACTCTGACCCGAGCGTGGCACGGATCGCCACACGAGAGCAGCTCAACAAGATTCTCTACCAGCCCATTAACCTCTTCCGCTGTTTCCTACGCAAGGACCACACCGCGTTCAACGACGCGCTTCAGGAGGCCCTGGAGCTGCACAAGTCGTACTGGACCGCCAACGAGGAGCGGGAGGAGAGCCCGGCCGGATATCTGGCCCTGGGTCCGCTCGCCATCACCTGTCTTGCCTACGACGCCGGATTTCCCATTGAGGTCGAATCGGACTACCTGCCCAAGCATCTGCTCCAGCGCGACTGGCTGGGCGAATTTCCGACGTGACGCACGCACACTCTGCAAGAGGTAGTGAACGACCATGGCAGCGCAGGATTATGACAGTCAATTGCTGGAATCGGTGTCGGTGCGGCGTCGACGGTTGCGGGACGCCTTGTTGCTCGGAACGCAGCGGCAGCGGCGGTCGGTGGATGAGCGGCTGGGGAAGGTCGTTGCCGGGACGGTGATTGCCGGGGTGTTGTGTGCCGGATGCGTGGGCTGGTCGTTCATTTCGCACCGGGTCGCCGGGCAGAGCCCGTATGGGCCTTCGACGCCGTCGACCGCGCCATCCGTGGGGAGTTCGGCCCGATGATAGGTTCGAACGCGTGGTAGCAGCGGGGACGACAAGCGGTACGGAACTGAGTCGGGTCACTCTCGTCGGTGAGCGGCGGCGCATCGATCTCGTCCTTCCTTCCCAGGAACCGATCGGTCGGCTGCTGCCGGAAATTCTGCGGCTGCTGGACGATCAGGTTGCGGCGCGGCCTTCATCTCGGCACCTCGTGACCGCCAGCGGCTCGGCGTTGGCTCAGGACAGCACGTTGCTGTCGGCCGGGGTGCCGGATGGTGCGGTGTTGCGGCTGGTGCGTGTCGAGGACGCGCCGTCGGCGCCGGTGGTGCATGACGTCAGCGATGAGGTGGCGGAGGACCTTGGCCTGCGCGCGTGGCGCTGGCGCCCGGCTGCACGTCGCGTGTCGGCGGGGGTCGCCCTGCTCGTGTGGGTGCTGACCGCCGGGTTGGTTGCTCGTGGCGAGTTCACGTCGTCCTCCGTCATGTCCGTCTTGCTGCTTGCGGCGCTGGTGCTGGCTTCGGCAGGCGCGCTGGCTGGGCGTGCGGTGCATCGTGGGGTGGCCACGGCGTTGATCGTCGCGGCGGGTGCGCTCGGCGTCCTGGGCGCGTGGACGCTGGCTGACGCGCAGGCGTGGTCGGGTGCGGCGCGGCTCGCCGGGACGGCGGGTGCGGTGGCAGTCGCGCTGTTGCTTCTGGGGTGGTTTTCGCCGCTGGGGCGTGGTGGGTTGATGGGAGCCGGGGCGGTCGCGGTCATGGCCCTCGGCTGGGAGATCGTCATAGCGCTGCAAGGCGGCGGTGCGACGGCTGTGGAGCAGGCTCGCGTAGGAGCTGTTCTGGCGGTCGTGTCGGTTGTGGTGCTGAGTGTGGTGCCGCGGCTGGCGATGATGGCATCGGGGCTGTCCGCGCTGGACGACCGGCGCTCGGGTGGGACGTCGGTGAGCCGCCACGAAGTGGCTACGGCGTTGACGGCCACCCACCGCGGGCTGGCGCTCGCCACGCTCGTCGTATCCGTCTCGGCAGGCGCGGCCGGGTTCCTCGCACTGCGTTCCCCCACGGTGTGGACGGTCCTGTTGGCCGTGGTCGTGGCTGTGGTGGTGTCGCTGCGCGCGCGGGCTTTCCCGTTGACCGTCGAGATCGTGGGCGTGCTGCTGGCCAGTGTGGTCGTGGTCTTGCGGTTGATCGCGGTGTGGCTGGAGCGTTCCTCGGCCTACGGGCCGCTGGCGGCGCTCGTCGCGCTCGCGGTCATCTCGCTCGGGGCTTTGGCGGTGCAGCCCGCCGAGCATGTCCGGGTGCGTCTGCGGCGTGCGGGGGATCTGGCCGAGTCGGCCGGGGTGTGCGCGTTGCTGCCGCTGTTGATCGGGGTGTTCGGGGTCTACGGGCGCCTGTTGGACACGTTCGCGTAGGGGTGGCGGCATGTCTCAGGGAGACTGGCAGCAGGACGTGTTGCGGGAGCTGGGCCAGAGCCGAGCCGAGGAGAACCCGCAGAGGGGTTCCGCGGCGGTGCCGCCCGCCTCGGCATCGCTCTCGCCTTCGTCCGAACCTCCGGAGAATGCGGGGCCAGACTCCACCCGGACCGATGCCCCGGTTCCGGCGCCCGGATCACGGCCAGCCGACAGCCGGGAACCCCGGGATCCGCAACTGCCTCTACGGACGCCGGAGTCCGCGCCGACCGTAGACCCCCGGCTGGCGGGCGCGTTGGGGCGTCCGCTGCACGGGGACTCAATGGCACGGCGGGCCCGCCGCTCCGTGCGCATGCTGGGGACCTCCGTGGCTCGGGAGGTCACGGAGGGCACCCGGCTGGCGCAGGAGGTGCAGCAGCCGGTGACCACCGGACGGGTGATCGCCGTAACGTCCATACGCGGTGGCGTGGGGAAGTCCACGGTGACGGCCTTGCTGAGCCGGATATTCAACCACTACCGGCGTGATCCGGTGCTCGCGTTGGAGGCGGACGCGGCTCTGGGCACGTTGCCGGTGCGGCTCGGCGCGGAGTCCGTGCGCTGGTCGTGCTCGGATCTGGCGCAGATTCTCACCCCCTCAATGCAGCTGACGGATGTCATCGGCTACCTGGTGCCGGTGACCGACGGCGGCTGGCTGTTGCCCGCGAGTCAGGGGCGGGTGGGGGCACCGCTGGATGTCCGCACATACCGCACGGTGACGATGGCGCTGCGCCGGTACTTCGCGGTGACCGTGGTCGATTGCGAGACGCTGCCGGGTGAGGTGGCGCGCACGGCGATGGACACCGCGCACGCCCGCGTGGTCGCCGCGCCGATGACCGCCGAGGGCGTCAACGGCACCCGCGTCGTCCTGGACTGGCTTGCCCAATTGCCGCACGCGGCCCTGGCCAGCACAGTGGTGGCGCTCACCGCGAGTTCCCCCGACACGACACTTGATGTGCGGGCGGCGAGCGCGTACCTGCGGGAGACGGGAGCAGCGGTCGTACCCGTTCCATACGACCGCCATCTGGGCGGAGGAGGCCCCATTCTGAACACCATGCTGGGACGGGACACCCGGGAGGCCGCCACCCTGTTGGCCGCCGAAGTGATGCGGCGTGCGGTAAGGGTGCGGTGAGGACGGAATGACCCAGCATGTGATCCACCGGCCCGCCCGCAGCACCCGGCCGCTTCCCTCCGCCTCCCCGCGCACCGTAGAGCCACCGCCCAACCTCCCCGAAGGCAAGATCGGCAATGCGGCGACCACGATGCTGCCGATGGCCGGCGTCATGAGCTCGGTCGTGATGATGACCGTGATCCGCAACAGCCAGTTCGCCGCGCTCGGTGCCATCGTCCTGGTCTTCGCCCTGCTGGGGGCCGTTGCCCTCTTCTGGTCCCAGCGTGGCAAGGCGCAGCGCACGCGCCGCACGCAGCGGGAGCGTTATCTGGAGTATCTGGAGGAGCTGCGCGAGGAGTTCGGGCGGCTGGAACGGGAGCGCCGTCAGGGCGCGCGGGTGCTGAATCCGCCGCCGGAGGCGCTGTACGACATCGTGCGGGATCCGGCGCGGCTGTGGGAGCGTCGCCGGCTGGACGAGGATTTCCTCCGGGTGCGGGTGGGCGTCGGCGAGGTTCCGGTGCAGGAGCTGACGGTGGGGCAGCACTCGGGCAGCGTTCTGACCCCGCCGGACCCGTTCATGCTGAACGAGGCCCGTGCGCTGCTGGGCCGCTTCGCCACCGCAACCGACTTTCCGCTCACGGTGCCGCTGGACCGGGCGGGCGATGTGTCGATCGTCGGCGACCGTGACGGCGTACTGCGCGTCGCACGAGCACTGCTGCTCCAGGCCGCCGTGGCCCACGCACCGGACGACCTCTCCGTGGGTCTCGCATTCCCCACGGAGCGGGAGGAGGACTGGTCCTGGGGCAAATGGCTGCCGCACGTGCTGGACACGGACGAGGGCGACGGGCCGGTGGCCGCCCGCCGTATCGCGGCCGGCCTGCCGCAGCTGTCCAAACTGCTGCCCACAGAATTGCGGCGCCGCGCCTCGTACGCCGCCGAGGTACGGCGCGGTCTGTCCGACCGGAGCGCGCTGCAACTCACCAACCGACTCCTCGTGATCAGCGACGCATACGGGGAGGCGGCCTGTGAGCTGCCGCGCCCGGACGAGGCCGTCGCCCTGCGCGACATGGGCGTCACCGTGCTGCACCTGCTGGAGCGGCAAGTCCACGAGCCGGACCAGGTGAGTGTGCGCATCACCGTTGACGGAGAGCGGATCGAGGTCGAAGACCTGCGCACGCCGGAACCCGCACGCTCCACGGGCACCGTGGACGCTGTCACGCTCCCGGGTGCGGAAGGACTGGTGCGCGAGCTCGCACCGCTGAGGCTATCGGCCACGTCCGCGCCGGAGGGCGCACCCGTGTCCGGACCGGTGGACTTCCCCGAACTGCTCGGCATCGACGACCCGGCCACCCTGGACCTGGACCGGCTGTGGGCGCCACGAGGTGAGCGGGCCTTCCTGCGCGTGCCGATCGGGCTCAGCGACCGCCACGAGCCCGTGCTCCTCGATGTGAAGGAGTCCTCGGAGCTGGGCATGGGGCCGCACGGGCTGTGTGTGGGGGCCACCGGCTCCGGCAAGAGCGAGTTGCTGCGCACGCTCGTACTCGCCCTCCTCACCACCCACCCGCCCGAGGACCTGGCGCTGGTGCTGGTCGACTACAAGGGCGGCGCCACCTTCGCGCCGTTCGACGATCTGCCGCATGTCGCCGGTGTGATCACGAACCTGGAGAACCAGGCCGGGCTGGTCGAGCGGGTGCACACGAGCCTGGCCGGAGAGGTCAAACGCCGCCAACAGGTACTCAGAGACGCCGGGAACGTCGCCGACATCGGCCACTACGCCGCGCTGCGCGCGACCCGACGGCCGGAGCTGGAGCCGCTTCCGCATCTGTTCGTGGTCATCGACGAGTTCGGCGAACTGCTCACCGCCAAGCCCGACTTCATCGACCTGTTCCTGTCGATCGGCCGCATCGGCCGGTCGATCGGGGTGCACCTCCTGCTGTCCAGCCAGCGCATCGAAGGTGGCAAGCTCAAGGGCCTGGACACCTATCTGTCCTACCGCCTGGGCCTGCGCACCTTCTCCGCAGACGAGAGCCGCACGGTCCTCGACACCACCGACGCCTTCCACCTCCCGCCGCTCCCGGGCTTCGGCTACCTCAAGGTCGACACCTCCACCTACGAGCGCTTCAAAGCGGGCTACGTCTCCGGCGGCTACCGTGGCCCATCCCTGCGCAAGCCCCAGGACGACGAACCCCTCGCCCTGCCGTACCCGACCTTCAACACCCATCAAGCCCCGGAGCACGCGGCCGCTCCCGAGCCGGAGAGCACCAAACGGGACACCGGGCCCACCGTGCTGTCGGTGATGGTCGACCAGCTGCGCGGAGCAGCGGAGCCGGTACGCCGCATCTGGCTGCCGCCACTGCCGGACACCATCACACTCGACACCGCGGCCGGACCAGTCCAGGCATCGGACCGCGGCCTGCACCTCACCAGCCGCACAGACCCCATGCGGGTGCCGCTCGGTGTCCTCGACGACCCGGCCAGGCAATGGCAGGACCCATGGCTACTGGACCTGACCGTCGCGGGCGGGCACGCGGCCATCATCGGCGGCCCGCAGACCGGAAAAACCACCCTGCTGCGCACCATCGCCCTGTCCCTCTCCCTGACCCACACTCCCCGCGAGGTCGCCCTCTACGGACTGGACCTGGCCGGCGGAGGGCTCAGCGCCCTCACCGACCTGCCGCACGTGGGCGGCATAGCCGGGCGCGCCGACCATGAACGGGCCACCCGCGCCGTCGCCGAAGTCCGCGCCATGCTGAACGAGCGCGAACAGCTCTTCCGCGAACACGGCATCGACTCCATCGCCCAACTCCGGTCCCTGCGCGCCCAGGGTCGACTATCCGGACTCTCCTCCACCGACATCGTGCTCCTCATCGACGGCTTCGGCGCGCTGCGCGACGAATTCGCCGACCTCGAGGACGCCGTCACCGACCTGCTCAAACGCGGCAGCGGCTACGGCATCCACGTGGTGGCCGGGATGCTGCGCTGGAACGGCGTACGCATCGCCACCCAGTCGATGTTCGGCACCCGCGTCGAACTGCGGCTGAACGACGCCGCCGACTCCAGCATCGACCGCAAACTCTCCGAAACCCTCAGCCCCGACACCCCGGGCCGGGTCCTGACCGACGCCAAACTCTTCGCCCAGGTCGCCCTGCCCCGCATCGACGCCCACCCGGCAACGGGCGACCTCGCCGTCGCCCTCGAAGAGGCCGCACACACGGCCCGCGCCACCTGGCACGGCGAACTCGCCGCCCCGGTACGCGTCCTGCCCACCCATCTGCCCTCCACGAAACTCCCCTCGCCCGCCGTCGAGCCATCACGGATCCCCATCGGCCTCGACCAGGACGCCCTCGCCCCCGCACACCTGGACCTCTTGGCACACGACCAGCACCTGCTGATCCTCGGCGACAACGAATGCGGCAAGACCAACCTCCTGCGACTCATCACCCGGCAGCTCACCGACCGCTACTCGGACGAGGAACTCGTCTTCGCCGTCTTCGACCCTCGCCGCGGGCTGCGCGGAGTCATCCCCGAGCCCTACCGAGGCGGCTACGCCCACAACCCCAAACTCTCCGCAGCCCTCACCACGGGCATCGCCAAGGAACTCGACAAGCGTCTCCCGGACGAAACGGTCGACCACGACGCACTCGCCGATGAGCCCTCCTTCAACGGCCCACGCATCGTCATCCTCGTCGACGACTACGACATCCTCACCACCGCAGGCCAACAGCCCCTGGCCGGCTTCCTGCCCTACGTCCCCTCCGCCCAGGACATCGGGCTGCACTTCGTCATCGCCCGCCGCACCGCCGGATCCTCCCGGGCCCTGTACGAGCCGCTGCTGACCACTCTGCGCGAGACCGGGACCGCCGCCCTCGTCATGACCGGCGACCGCACCGAGGGCCAGCTCTTCCCCGGCCTCTACGCCTCGGCGCAACCGCCCGGCCGCGGCACCCTCGTCCGCCGCGGCCGCCCCCACCAGCTCATCCAGACCGCTTTCGCCCCCGAGGCCACCCCCGCCACCACACCGGACGACGCCACGTGACCAAGGACGTCATCGCCCTCACCCCGACCATGCCCGACGTACGCACCCTGCTGGCCGGGCTCTACGCGGGCGGCCCCGACCTGCGCGTACGCACCGCCGCTGACGGCGCCGTCGTCCAACTCTGCACCCCGGACGGAAGCACCCTCGTCTCCATCGAAGCCCCCATCCTCATCCACACCCCCGGCGAACCGTCCCGCCTCCTCGGCACCGGAACCACCACCCCGGACAGCCCCGTCTGGTGGACCGAAGCACGCGCCACCACCGCCGTACTCGAGGCCGGACAGCTCGCGGGCTCCTTCGCCGGACGCCTCGCCACCGTCCTGGGCGGCACCACCTGGCCACCGGAAGCGGCAACCACCGAGGTCATCCCCCTCACCACCGACACCACAACAACCCCAGCAAACGCACACCCAGCCATAGACGTCCTCACCGACACCACAGCGGTCGTCCTCCAGGACCGACCAGTCATCCCCATGACCAGCTGGCTCTCCGACGCCCTACGAAGCGCGATCACCAGCGACCGAGCCCTCCACATCGTCACCCCCAACACCGCCCGCCTCACCCTCCCCACCCGCAACGCCCTGGGCGGACACCCCCACCGCTGGGTCGTCCAAGACCCACAGGACGGCTACTACGACGGCCTCTCCGGCGCCGTGCTGCACTGGCAAAACGGCACCTTCGCCCCGGCCCGCACCACGTCCGGCACCACGCCCGTCGCACAAGCCTTCACCAACACCACCAACACAGGCGACCGCCAACTCATCCTCGCCCTCCGCACCCGCCACCCCGCAGACGACCACCTCATCCTCGGCCGCGCCCTCGAAACCACCTGGCACCACCTCACCGGCACCCCACCCGCCGGATGGAGCACCGCCGAGCCCGTCAACCTGCCCTGGTCCACCCGCCAACTGACCGACCTCGCCCGCCGACGCGCACCCCGCCCCACCTGGCTGATCGCCATCGGCCACCCCGACCGCCCCGCACTCGCCACCATCCGTATCGCCCGCACCACCGCCGGAGTCGAAGAAGACATCACCCTCACCATCGGCTACGCCGAACACGAACCCCCGCCGCTGGACGCCATCCCCCACCTCGCCGAGGCCCTCACCACCGCCGACCACGGCCTGACCTCGATGCTCACCTCACTGCGCCACGGCCCACGCGACCTCACCATCGCCCCACACATCGCGACACCCCCCAACCCCGTCGCCCTCACCCTCGGCCCCGACACTGTCCACGCCATCGGCACCCACCACGCCCAGCACCCACCCCTCAACCTCACCCCCACCCAACTCGGCCCCGCCTCCCGCCCCGCCCTGCACTACCCCCTCGGCGACGCCACCAACGACCAGACCTGGACCACCCTCAAACACCTCACCCAACACCTGCGAACGGGAACCTGACCCAGCCGATCAGCCTCCTCACCGCACGACATGCTCGCGGCGAGCGGTGAGGCACATCCGAGGCGGTGATGACGGCAGTGAAGCACTTCTTCGCCACACTCGACGCGCTTCCTGCGCACTCTGATGTTCTCCCGCCAGCCGATCCCCTACCCCGCAGCGGTCAAGCGACGTACCTTCGCCAACTCGGCTTCTACGCTTTCACCAAGGAAGGACTCGACGCCTTCCGCAACCTCGAACAAGGTCCCCTTGAGCAGGCCGAGGAAGTCGAGATGCTCCGGCTCCTGGAACACGGGCACCGCGTACGTATGGTCCCCGTCAGCTGGGATCGCCGTCGACACACCAGAGGATCTGGTGCGCGCCGATGCCCTCCTGAAATCTGAGGGGAGGCAACATCAGGACCGGTAATGGCCGTGGCCCGGAACACGGCAGCCGCATCGTTTAGCGGGGGAACCTCAAAACGACCGAGGCGGACGATCGGGTCGTCGCGCAAGCACAGGACAGGTCTCCCCACGACTCACGCTGTGTGTCCAACCACCCCCCGCCCACGACGACTGCTTACGCTTCGCCCAAAGACTCGTCCTCCTCGCCGTGCTCGGGCGTGGCCCCGATCGAGGCCGTCCCCGGATCGGCTTGCTCCGTGTCCTCCATGGGCTCGGCGTACTTCGCGGCGAGCCGGGCGAGGTGCAGGGCGAGTGGAAGCTGGAGCGCGTTGGCGTAGTCGTCCGGGAAGCGCTGCTGGTGGACGTACATGGCCCACTGCTCCGGATCGTCGCCTGGCTGGAGTGCTGCCATGCAGAGGTCCAGGATTTCGGGGTTCCACGCCGGCGTACCTGGCATGCGTAGGGACCGTCCGGCTGCGTTGCGGTGCTCGGTGAACTTACTCATGTCACGGGGGTGGCCGTGCTGGCTGGCCTTGTCCGAGGTGCTCTGGAAGAGGCGATTGTCCTGTGGCGCGTCAGCGGGCACCCAGAGCCCCTTGGCAACCCCGGCGCCCGAGTCCCCGTCGGGTGCCCACCACTGCGGTGTCTCCTCCCGGTCGTTGCTCGCGATGCGGACAACCCGCAGGCGGCGGCCGTGCGCGGCGAGCCGCTGAAGTGGTCCGGCGCCCAGGCTCAGGCGGTCGGCGGCCAGCCCGGGGTTGGTCAGCCACGGCCAGCGCTGGCGGGTGTTCTGTGCGTGGGTGAGGACGAGGGTCGGCTCGCCGCGCAGCTTGTACAGCGTCTGCTTGACGAACAGGGCGGTTGCGTCCTCCTGCTGCTTTCGCGTCCTGAGATCCGTGCTGCGGATCTTTCCGGTGAGGCTGCGCAGCAACTCGGGGTACGGCACCCAGTCTGAGGTTTCCGCCGTACGGCCGAGCACACAGTCCTGGCCAGGACGGATGAGTACGGCGATCGGGGTGAACTGCGGGTATTTGTTGTCACGGCTGACGTTGCGCTTGACGAGCCAGAAGGCGAGCTGGTTCAGGTCCTCCGGGATGGCCGCACCGAGTGAGTGCTCGGGCAGGAACCGCATCCCGAGCTGCCGCAGGCCATCGCTCCAGGCAGCCCTGGCCCGGTGCGGGTCCGAAACAGCCTCTGGCTTGGCGCTGTCCGGGTCCGGGAGGTCCAGGAACTGGCTGACCAGGCTGGCATCAGCGAGCCCCACACGCAGCGCGGACTTGGGGTCACTCGTGCGGCGCCGGAAGCCGTCCTTGCCCTCCAACTCGACGAATGCCAGCTGAGGGTGTGTACCCAGCTCGGTTGCCCACACGCGTAGTTCGTCGCGCACCGCACGCCGTCGCGCATCCATGGCGGCGTCCCATTCATCGCCGCGCCGCAGGGTGCTGCCCTCACCCAGGGGGCCGACGAGTTCCGCGGCCTGCCGGACGTGGAGACGCACGGTCAGGTCGGGATGGTCCCACTGCCACAGGTCAGGGCCACCGGCCGTGCGGTACCGCGCGAGGCCGAGGTTCTCCTCGGCCGCCGCGACCAGGTGGTCGCGCATGATGTCGGTCTGGTGCAGCAGCACGGCAGTGAGCCCCGAGGGGCCGACGGCGCGAGAGAGAAGGGGGCGCCGGCGGGCAGCGTTGCGCGCCTGCCGTTCAGCGTTCTCCCGGTCGATCCTCGCCTTGTCCTCGTCGGTGGCGTTCTTCGGCACGGAGGCGGTGGACTCGAGCACGTTGTGCGGGGTCTGGCGCCGGATTCCGCTGCGCCGGGATGTGCTGACGCGCGTGAACTCGGGGGACAGTGACGCTGCGGCCCACTCCGTCAGGCGCCGTCGCTCCTGCGGCGCGATTCCGGCCTGTACCCCGTGTCGTCCCATCATCGTGTGGTGCACCACTGCAGCGGTGACGCCGTCCCGGCTGGTGAGCCAGGTCTCCGGCTCCTTGGCCATGAGGTCGGGTGAGGGGAAGCGGGGGACGGCAGAGATCTGGTTCAGCATCCCCTCCGGCCCGCCCTGAACCCACGCGTAGCCCCCGGCCTGGGGCACCCAGCGCAGGCCGCCGACCGCGAACCGTTCCGGGGCGGGTCCGTCGGGCACAAGACTCTGGTCCGCCAGCAGGTAGACGGAGGCGCTTCCCCGCTGCGGCAGCCAGACGGGACCGCGTACCCATCGGCGTACACCGGTGGAGAGGTGGATACGGGGAGTCGAGTCGAAGGGAGCGGTGCGCAGACAGATCCGGATGTACGCGGAGTAGTTCCACACCTTGGCCTTCGCACCACGTCCGGTGGGGTGCTCCAGCGGCGGCCAGGAGACGAGCTCGGCCCCGGGAGCTCCCGCGTCCATCGCGACCTGCCGGAACGTGAGCCGCTCGCCGAAGTGCTCGTAGGCCGGTTCCTGTCGTGCGATGCGAGCGGCGAGGACCTCGGGCAAAAGCCGCCACAGGTGGTCAGCGGGCACGGCGGTGCCGCCGTCACTGACGGTCTGCTCCAGCATGTCGACGCTGAGGAGATCCCACTCCAGGCCGTTGATGTCCAGCAGAGAGGCGGTTTCCTTGACTTTGGCGTGTCCCTCGGGGCCTGGCTGCAGATCGCGCAGCCAGGCGTGGATGAAGGTGCTCGTCACCGCCTTTGGATAGGGTGCATTCGCGTACAGCCAGGGCCGACCGTCGTCGAGTGGGGCCCTCTTGGCCACGGATACCAAGTCGGGAGCGACGGCTGCGATCACCTGGTTGAGCCGCTTGATGGGCACCGACACCTTGCCGCGATCGCGCCGCTCGGGCTTACCGTGCTGCCAGTGGTCCTTGAGAGGGTCCCGCCAGGCTCGGGGGAAGGCGAGTGCGTAGTGGGGCATGAGGAAGGGATCGCCGCCCGGTGTGGGGATGAAGGCGGCGGGCTGGATGTGGTCGTAGGCCATGACGGGGTGGGTCTCCGTTCGGATCGGTGAGAAGCGTCAGTGAGTGTCATTCCGATGCGTGAGAGTGCGTCGATGCGTCGGCGCGGGAGTGTCGGCGAGGGCCTCAGTCCATGTCCGCCAGTGCCTTGTACAGCGGCTCGTACAGGGCCTCGACCAGGGACTTTTCGATCGAGGGCACGGCGGATTCGGTACTGAAATAGGGGGCGAGGAGCACGCGCATGCTCGCCAGCAGGCTGGAGGCGGGGGTGTCGGTGGCCGCGAGGCCAGCCTCGCGTGGTGAGAAGGCAGCGTCGACGAATACGACGCGTGCGGGCACTCCGCCCCGCACGAGGCGGCCGATGACCTGCCAGATCACGACCAACTGGTCCCAGGTGAACGACTCCTTCTCGGTCTTCGGGAGACTGGTCCACGACAGTCGGCGGGTCAGGAAGCGGTTCCAGGCGTGGCGGGCGTCGCGCCGGAAGGCGAGCCCCGCTCGGTCGGGGGTGCCTTCCCGGCGGGCGAGGCGCCGCAGGCCCTCGCCCGGGCCGCGGGTCTGCCGTACCGCCCAGTCGTTGACGGCCTGCACGGCGAGTGCGATGTCGTCGGGGCGGGGGTGTGGGCGGGCCAGGAAGTAGACGGTGCCGATGGCGGCCTTGCCTCCGGGGACGACGATGTTGTGGCCGCGTTCGACGGCGAGGAGCGGGGCGACGAGGAGTTCCCCGTCGGCCTGGCCGCCGCCCGCCCAGCCCGCGACGTCACCGCGGCGCAGGGCCTTCGCCTCGGCGGTACGTGGCAGGGCGCTCCAAGCTGTGTCGAGGTCGGCGTCGTCGGAGACGAGCCGGGAGACCCGACCGACCCATTCGGGGATCGAGTTGAGGTATGCGGCGGCCCTGCGGGCCTCCTCGTAGCTGCCGACGAGGAGTAGCAGGCGGCGCCTCTCGGGGTCGTCGATGTCGTCGAGTTCCTGTTGGAGGGCGCTGACCGAGCCGCTGAGGCCGCGGTCGGGCTCGGCGAGCTGGTACAGCATCTGGACGAGGGCGGCCGGGCGTTCCTCCGGGTCGCAGCCGGACAGCCGCAGTGGTCTTGTACTTCCGGGCCAGTACAGGAATTCCTTGCGGAACTCGGTGTCGAGGATGGCGCGCACCTCCTCCTTGTGCGGGCGCAACACCGCATCGACATCGGCGTGCACGTGGTAGCGGCTGGAGGTCCCGGCCCAGCTGGTGGCGGACATCAGCATCAGATGCGGGCCGGGCCGTCCGTCGACGGCTGGCAGGTCGGGCAGACCGAGCAGCAGTTCGCGTCCCACACCGTTGCAGCGGAAGAAGCGCAATTCGCCACTCTGCTCGCCCTCTTTTCTCCTCTCGTCCAGCTGGAACTGGAAGCCGAGGACGTTGCCCATGGGTGACTCGGGCATCACGGGCTCGTAGTCACGGGGCGGGCGACGGGAGAGCACATTGGAGGCGGACTCCAGGTTGAGGGCCGCTTCGACGCGCTGCCAGAGCCCGGTCATGAAGTTGAGCCGATGGTGGAGAGCGGCGAGGACCAAGGTGAGTTCGAACCGGGGCACGTGGGGGTCGGTTCCGTCGTCGAGTCGTACGGCGCCGTTGAGGAGCCGCTCCAGCACGGGCCGGACTTGGGTGCGGGTGTCGGAGCCGTGAGGAGCGTGCAGCAGACCGAGGGTGAGATGGACGAGCTCGTTGACGAGCACGGTTTCCGCCGGGTCCGTCTCGGGCTCGGTACCGGCGGTACGGGGCTGGAGCGGGTCGTCACGGAAGCGGTTGAGTACGCCGTCGATCCGCTCGCGCTGCGCAAAGCGCCGGGCCTCGGGCATCCCCTCGGACACGGTGCTCTCGTCCACGTCCTTGAGGTCGGGGAACCAGGCGTTGATGAGCCACTGGTGGAGGGTGACCGCGCTGAAGTAGTCCTGGGTGATCCAGTGGCGCAGCGCGCGGTTCTGGATGAGGCGCGAGTACAGTCGGTCGGTGGCGTGGCGCACGGTGTGAGTAGCGTTCGTCCAGTCGTCGATGTCCCGTGCCGAGAGCTGGAGTCGCGCCTGACCGGCGAGTTCGGCAAGGGCGTGGGCAGCGACCTCGTCGATCCACGAGTTCGGGGCGCGTCCGGCGAGAGTGGTGGCGGGGGCGAACGCCGTGTCGAGCTGCATCTGCACCCGGTCCGCCTCGTCCACGACGACCAAATCGCTCATCCGGCACGCGAGTTCGAGGTAACGCAGCCGCTGCTGCTGAAGCTGTTCGGGCACAGCAGTGTGGACGAGACTCGCGGGAGTGGCCACCCACACCCGGGCGTCGACGAGTTGACGGGCTGCGTGATGGCGAGGGCAGCGGGACCACAGCGGGCAGCCGTGACGCCGCGGGCGTTCGTCGTCCGTGGGCGCGGCACTCGCAGCGCGTTCAGCGGCCGCTGCCCCGTCGAGGGCCTCCCCATCATCATCGGGATCTGCCTCGGAACCCTCCCTGCCGAGCAGTCCTTCCCGCGGGTCCGCCGCCTCCGTGGGTGTCCGGCGCACCTCGTAGAGGTTTCCGCACGGCGCCTCGCCGACGCGCAGCGGTCGCTCCGCCTCCACACCGCGCAGGGCGTCGAGTGGGCAGGCACTGTTGACGTGGTCGAAACCGTCGTGCCAGTGGGTGAGCAGGCTCGGGGTGCCGCTCGACGCGATGCGCCGGTGGAGTCGCTGGATGTGGCGCTCGCGCGTGGAGTGGCCGAGTACTGGTGCGGTCGGCACGCCCAGGCGGTCCAGGAGTCCGGTGACGGACAGGGCTTCGGCGACATCGCCGACGACGACGGTGATCCGCAGCCCGCGTTCGGTGACGGCCCAGAAGGTGAGGATGTCGCGCAGGGTGCTCTTGCCGGCGCCGACCATGCCGACGAGATGGAGGAGCCGGTCGATGCGCAGGGTGTCGCTCTGCTCGAACTTTCCTTGTCTCTCGTCGCGTACGAACAGCTCGACGCGCCTCAGGCGCTGGAGCCAGTGGCCACGCGCAATGTCCGAGGTCTTTGACTCGATCGCGTCCATACGGCGCGCGGAGGACTCCAGTTCACGCCACTCGACGGTGATCGGCTCACCCTTGCCGGGCAGCGGCGCATCGAGGTCATGTGCGGCTGTCGGTCCGTCCGGAAGCAGGTCCTCGGTGAAGGTGACGGCGTACCGACGGTCACGGACGGGGAAGACGTAGTCTCCGGCCTGGGCGTGCGGCAGTCGGTGGCGCGCGTACGGGGGCGGCTCGCCGAGTACCTTCTCGTAGCGTTCGAAGCGGCGTGCGGCTCGCGCGGGCGAGCGACGCACGGGCACGGACTCCGCGGATGCCAGATCGTATCCGCGCAGTTCCTGGGGAACGGCGAGGTAGGACTCGAGGGCGAGCAGCCATTCCCGGCGCCTGCGCAGGGGCAGCAGGTAGTGCCGGGCTCGCCGGACGCGCAGTCGCTGCGCGTCGGTGGTGATATCGCCGAACGCCTCCCCGAACGGGTAGCCACTGACGAGTGTCCACGTGTCGATGGCGGCCCGGCCCGGCATGACCGACTCCAGGAGGTACAGGCCGAGTTCCACATCTAGTAGATCGCCGGGGTTGAAGGAGCGGGGTCCGTCCTGCCATGCATCCTTCAAGGGGGCGGTCAGCCCGCGGTGCCAACCGCTGCGGTCACGCATCGAGCTGTCCTCCCTGGGGTTTCGGTGTCGTTCGCTGTACTATCCGCGCTGTCCGGGGCGCCGGCCGGGCGGTTTCGGGCTCGGTGCGCCGCACGGTGCGGGCCAGGGTGCTTTTCGCCTGCCGCACGACCTCCTCGTCCGTGAGCAGGCTGACGTGGCCTTCGACTCCCTCGGGCAGATGGTGGTGGAAGACTTCGCGGTAGCCGTCCCGCTCCTTGAACCGGTAGAAGGGCACGACGAGCAGTCCCCGGTCGTAGGGCGGTTCGCCGCGCAGGGCGGTGGTGGTCCGGCCCAGCAGCGCGGGGTTGGCGCGGTCCTTGACGTCGATGCCCCACGCCCGGCCGTCGGGAAAGACGACACGGAGGTCGTACGCGTCGAAGTTGGGCCACATCGCGACGTCGAGGCCGAGTCTCACAAGCCGCCGCTCCAGGCCGGTCTCGGCCAGTCCGGGGCCGGTGATGAAGACGCGAAGCGGCCTGGTGAGGAGGTACAGGCCGCCATCGGCCCCGGGCTCGAGGCGTTCTCTGACGACCACAGGCTTCCTGCGGCAGCGGTCGAGCGTGCAGGCGTAACCGCCGTCCCTCAAGGGCACCAGCAAACATCCGCAACCGGCGCACAGCGTGCACCGCCCCTGGCTGACATAGGCGGCGGTGACCGGCTCGTAGCACCGCTTCACAGTGTCGAGCAGCAGCGAAAGGTCCAAGTCGGCGCTGAGCAGGGCGAGTTCGACACCGGTCAGGACGGGGCGCTCGATGAGCAGCCTACGGAAGGCGGTGTAGGAGTCGGGGGCCTTGGCCGCCCGGCACAGGGTGAGCGCCTCTTTGAGCAGTGCGTTCTCGATCTGCTCGGCAGCCGGGTCGGGCGCGAAGACGGCCCACTCCAGGCACTCCTGGGCGGGGACGCCGGTGTCCGCGTCGACCAGCCGCAGGTCACCGATGTGCTGGTCTTTGAGGAGGTACGGCCACCAGTCTGCCAGTGGGCGTGCAGCCGCCCACCGGGCGAGCTGCGGCACACTGCCGGGGGCCGGACGCCCGGTGCGCAGGCAGACGAGGACGAGATGGTTGTAGGCGGCCTGCACGACGTCGGGGTAGACGGGATCGCCGGGCGTGCGCAGCCGGGACAGGCGCACCAAGGCGGTGGCGACCAGCCTCAGCAGCCGCTCGGACTCGGCACCTGCGACGTCCGGGGGATCAACGGCGGCCACGACGCACCTCCTCGGGGGCGCTCGCGCACCACTCGGTAACGGGGCAGGTGTGGCAGTGGGCGCCGGGCCTGGGCGTGAAGACCTCGTCACCGCGCCACGCATCGACGTACTCCCGCACAAGCCGACGGGCGGCCTCGACGCGCTCGGGCTCGTTGCACGGCTCGATGTATGAGGGGTCGCCACTGTCCGGCCGCAGCACCTCCAGCTCGACCCGCGAGCCCGCCGGGTCGCCACCGAAGGCCCCTTCGGCAAGAAGGACGACGGCGAGGGCGAGTTGCGGGTCGGTGGTGAACGGGTCCCGGCCCATCCAGGCGTCCGCGCTCTGCGTGGTCTTGGTCTCGCGCCACACCCACGAGCCATGCTCCAGGTAGAGCAGGTCCGGTTTCACGATCAGGACGGCATGGGCGTACGGATCGTAGAAGGCGCGCCGGGGCTCGGGCAGCACGGTCGTGACGCCGTCGTTGAGGAACGGGCACATGTCGATGTGCTGGGCGAGCATCCTGGACCCGATGCGAGCCCACTCGCCGGTCATGCGCAGCTCCCCGTCACCCCAGGCGGTGTCACCCCAGGGCATGTCCGCGCCCCCACATGGCGTCAGGAGACCGCTCCTGTGGTTGGCCTCCAGATGGGCGTGGACGGCCTTGCCGAGCTGGTTCTCCGGGGAGTACTCGCGAGTGCGGGGGAGGTGCTGGGCGTAGGAGAAGTACATCTGCGGACACTTGCGGTAGTAGCGCAGGTGGCTGGCGGACAGCTCCCGCAGCGGGAAGGGGCCTCGGCCGGCGGGAATGCCGAGCAGGCCGGGCAAACGAACCGGAGCGTCACAGGTCTCCAGCCGGCGGCAGCCCGCGCAGCTGCCGCCGGGCGTTGCAGGGCCGCCGCCCACGATCTCCTTGACGCGTGCTTCGGCATGCTGTTCGTAGTAGGCGCGGACCTGGTCGGGCCTGCCCTCGAAGAGGAGCCGGTACGAGCCGTCGTGCAGCCCGGTGAGGGCCACGCGCACGTGGTCGACGGGCTCGGCACCGAGGAGCCGATACGGGTGCCAGGGCTTGGCGCCCTGCCGTGCGGGTACCCCGCAGGCGGCGGCGAGGGCGGCGATCGCGACGCGGTCCTTCGGGACGGACCGGGGGTCGGCGCTGCCGTAGCAGAGGAAGGAGAACTCGCGAAGCCGCCGTCCCGGGTTGTGGTGGCAGGCCCCCCATCCGGTCAGCTCCCACGTCCGCCCGTCCACCTCCCGCATCCGCACCCACGGGCCGGGAGCGGGAATCACAGGCGGCGCCTCCTTGGGCCGGTCGCGTTCGAGCCACCGCTCGACGGCGTGCCGCAGGAAGCGGCGCTGGGCCCGGTGGAGGGAACGCCCGGCAGAGTCTTCGGCCTGCCGAACGGCGTCCTGTGGGGCCATGCCCTCGCACTCGACGAGCCGCACAGCGGCCAGGACGAGGCCGAGGACGAAGTTCTCCAGATATGGCTTCGGCCGCTCGACGCGGTGGCCCGGCCAGGCGTTCGGCCGCGTCTTGCCCTCCGCGAAGCGCAGGCAGGTGTACTGCTCGTCTGCCGCGTGCGACGCCTGCACCCGGATCAACGCGCCGCTGCCGGTCATCCCCTCCGGGGGTGGCCACTCCGGCACTGCCGCCCCGCCCCTGCCTCTGTCCTGCACGGTCCGTCTCCCTCGGCCAATGCGGTGCCCACGGCACATCCCACCCGTCGCTGCGGCCACCCGGAGTGACCGTGATGAGACCGTACCAGATACCACTGTGAATATAACCAACCAGAGTTTGTGATCTAGGCTCTGCGCTGCTGTGATGCTGTTCATTGCGCGCGAATTCACGTAGGGTCGACCGCGCACCACACCCCGAGCTGCCGGAAGACGAGGAGCCGAGGAGCATGACGACAGGCCGAGTGGAGGTGACCGCGGCGGACATCGCCCGGCTCGCCGAGGTGAAACCGACCGCCGTCAGCAACTGGCGCAAGCGGCACGACGACTTCCCCCAGCCCGTGGGCGGCAGCGGCCGCAGTCCCCGCTTCGACCTCGCCGAGGTCGAAGAGTGGCTCGGGCGCCAGGGCAAGGCCCGACGTATCGCGGTGGCCGAGCGGCTGTGGCAGAGCTTCGAGTCCGCAAGGGCCGGCAGTGCCGCCGAGGACGCCCTGGCCCTCACCGGCCTGCTCCTGTTCCACCTCCACCGCCATCCCGGCGTACAGAGCCCGCGCGACAAGGCGGGTCTGCTCCATCTGATGGAGCGCGCCGAGCGCACCTTCGCCGAGGCTCCCGGCGGCACGGTCGGCAGTCTCGGCGAACTTCTCAGCCCCCTTCAGTACGAACTCGGCGCCCGGTTGCGCTCCCTCCTAGTCACCGCCGCTGAGGCCGCGGCGGCCGACGGCGCGCGCACCACTTTCGACGACCTGTGCGCCCGCTTCCTGCACCAGGGCCCACGCTCCGGCCTCGCCGCCACCCCCCGTGAACTCGCCGACCTGATGGTCGCCCTCGCCGGGCCGCCAACCGACGGCGCGGTCCTCGACGCCTCCTGCGGCAGCGGAGCCTTCCTCCTCGCCGCCGCCGACGCGGGCGTCACCCGTGTCCAGGGCCAGGAGCTCAGCCACTCCCTCGCCTTCCTCGCCGCTCTCCGCCTGGCCTTCCGCAACGCCGGTCCGGCAGCGACTGCCGTCTCCTTCGATGTGCACACCGACGATTTTCTGCGCCGCCCCGCGTTCCGCCCCGGGCGCGCGGCGGCCGTCGTCGGTCACCCGCCATTCGCCGACCGCAACTGGGGTCACGAAGAGCTCGTCGACCATGTGAGCTGGGAGTACGGCATCCCACCGCGCGGCGAGTCGGAACTCGCCTGGATCCAGCAGGCCCTGGCCCACGCAGCCCCGGGCGCGCCCGTGGTCCTGCTCCTGCCCCCGGCGGTCGCCTTCCGTCCGTCCGGTCGCCGCATCCGCCAGGAACTGCTGCGACGCGGAGCGCTACGCGCGGTGATTTCGCTTCCCGCCGGGTACGCGGCCCATTACGCACTCGCCCTGCAGATCTGGGTTCTGCGCCGCCCTGAACCGGGTGAACTTCCGCCTGCCCGCGTCCTGTTGGCAGACAGCAGGGGGGAGCAGGACCCGCGCATGCTGATCCAGGATCTCTGGGCGCGATACGTGGCGGCGGCTGATGACGACGCCACCTTGTTTCCGGAACGCCCCGGCGTGACTCGACTGGTTCCCGTGATGGATCTCCTCGACGACGACATCGACCTGACCCCCCGCCGCCATCTGCCCCAGTCCGCCACACTCGGCGTGAGCGCCGAAACGCTGGACGCGGGCCGCACCGCCGTGGACGAAACCCTGCGCGCGCTCAGGTCCGCGCTGCCCACCGTCGGCGCGCTCCCTAGCCTGCCGGACCTGACCGAGGCGGCGCGCGCGGGCGTTCGCGTCGCCACCCTCGCCGAGCTGGCCAAGAGCGGCGTTGTGGTGCTGCGCCGCCCCGCCCACACGGAGCGCCACGGTGGGGCCGCCGGTGTTCACCGTGGGCAGACCGGCTCCGCTCCGCCCCCCGCCCCTGGCCCCGGGGAGGCTCTCTTCCTCACCGCGCGAGACGTCGTGACCGGTCGGCCGCCATCCGAGGTCGGTCCGGCACCCGACGACATCGTCCAGCACCAGCCGGTGCGCGTCGGTGACGTCCTGTTGCCCGTCACCGCCCGCACCGTCGTAGCCCGCGTCGCCACCGCTGAGGATGCGGACGCCTACCCGGCGGCCACCCTGCACCACATCCGCGTGGCCAACACCGACATCCTGGATCCCTGGTACCTGGCCGGCTTCCTCTCCAGTGTGGAAGGCGCGCACCAGGCCGCCTCCACCACCAGCAGTCTCGGCTCCCACACACGCCTGGACCCGCGCCGCGTCCGTGTCCCTCTGTTCTCCATTGACCGGCAGCGCGCGTACGGCGAGGCGTTCCGCGCCGTGGCCGACTTCAGCCGCCTCCTGCGCACGGCGCACGACATGGGGCAGGATCTGGCCAGGGTTGCCACGGAGGCAGTAGCGGGGGCGCTGCGCGGCCGGGGCGGTGCGGAGGCCCACGACGCACCGGCCGGTGCACGGGCCAACGTTGCTCGGTGAACCCCCGCTCTTGCTGCCACCGGCCTCCCCCTCCGGCTTTCCCAGGGCTGAGTTCCTCTAACCCCAACTCCCAAGAAGTGTAAGGACGTACGTACGTGGTGACCGATCCGAAGGCCCAAACAGCCGC
Source organism: Streptomyces malaysiensis subsp. samsunensis (assembly GCF_024519315.1). Lineage (GTDB taxonomy): Bacteria > Actinomycetota > Actinomycetes > Streptomycetales > Streptomycetaceae > Streptomyces > Streptomyces malaysiensis. The sequence goes on from NZ_JANIIC010000009.1 coordinate 56,545, forward strand.
GGAGTACGCACAGGCGACGAAGCTCGCGAACCTCATCTGGGAGGTGGCGGACTTGTTGCGGGGTGAGTACAAGCGTTCGGACTACGGCAAGGTGATCCTGCCGTTCACCGTGCTGCGACGCCTTGAATGCGTGCTGGCGCCGACGCGGAACGAGGTGGTCGCCGAGTTCAAGCGCATCGCGGGCAAGGGGAGAAACCCTCACCCGTTCCTGCCGGCCAAGTCCGGCCACTCCTTCTACAACACGACGCGCCTCACGCTTGCCTCTATCGTGGGCGGCCATGAGGAAGAGAAAGCCAATCTTCCGCAGTACGTCCAGGGATTCTCACCGGATGCCTACGACGTGTTCCTGAAATTCCGCTTCGAGGAGCAGATTCAACACCTTGTGGACACAAAGCTCCTCCACAAGGTCATGTCCGCTTTCGCGGGTTACAACCTTCACCCCAAGACAGTGTCCAACCACATCATGGGATACGCCTTTGAGGAGCTCATCCGGAAATTCTCTGAGGAGTCCAACGAGACGGCTGGTGAGCACTTCACACCGCGGGAGGTCATCCAGCTGATCACCCGCCTCCTTATCACCCCGGACCTCGGGGAACTCAAGGTCGGCAGACCCACGCGCACCATCTATGACCCGACGGCCGGCACTGGCGGCATGCTCAACGCGGGTCAGGACGTGATCCACGAGCACAACACAAAGGCCGACGTGTATGTGTTCGGGCAGGAACTCAACCCCGAGTCCTGGGCTATCTGTCGCTCTGACATGATGATCAAGAACCAGGACATCGAGCGCATTCAGTTGGGCAACACCCTCAGCGACGACAAGTTTGAGGACCTCCGCTTCGATTACATGCTCTCCAACCCGCCGTTTGGTGTGGCCTGGAAGAAGGTCCAGAAGGAGGTCGAGGACGAGCGGGACAACCTGGGCCACCGAGGCCGCTTCGGCGCGGGCACCCCGCGCATCAGCGATGGCTCGCTTCTGTTCCTCCAGCACATGATCTCCAAGATGCGGCCTGTGGAGGAGGGGGGCAGTCGCATCGGCATCGTCTTCAACGGCTCGCCGCTCTTCAGCGGGGCGGCGGGTTCCGGCGAGTCGGAGATTCGCCGCTGGATCCTCACGAAGGACTGGCTGGAGGCTGTGGTCGCGCTCCCCGACCAGCTCTTCTACAACACCGGCATCTCCACGTACTTCTGGATCCTCAGCAACCGCAAGGCCTCGGCCCACAAGGGCAAGGTCATGTTGGTCGACGCCCGCGATCAGTGGGTCAAGATGCACAAGTCCCTCGGGGACAAGCGGAAGGTGATCAGCGAGGAGCAGATCACGCATGTGATGAAGCTGTATGCCGAGGGCCTGGAGATCGCTGAGAGCGAGTCCCACACGTTCCACGGCAAGGTCAAGGTCTTCGACAACGACGACTTCGGCTACCAGCGCATCACCGTCGAACGCCCGCTGAAACTGCGCTTCGAAGTCACCGAGGAGACGCTGGAGGAGGCCCGCGAGTCAAAGGGCGTGATCAAACACTTCGGGGAGGCAGGAGTCGAGCACTTCGCGGACGCTCTCAAACCGCTTCTTGGGAAGACATGGCCAGGAAAGAAGGCGGCCTGGGTGGCGGTCAACGCGGCGCTCGCCGAGGCCCGCATTCCATGGAGCCGCAACGCCTCCTTCCAGAAGGCGCTACGCGAGATCATCGGCGTGCGCGACCCTGAGGGCGAGGTGCAGATGAAGAAGGGCGAGCCGGAACCGGACCCGGAACTGCGCGATTACGAGAATGTGCCCTTGGATCAGGACGTGGATGAGTACCTTAAAGACGAGGTACTCCCATTCGTGCCCGACGCATGGATCGACCATGAGAAGACGAAAATCGGCTACGAGATCCCGTTCACCCGACACTTTTATGTATACGAGCCACCGCGCCCGCTGGCGGAGATCGACGCAAAGTTGAAGGGACTAGAGGAACAGGTTCAGAGGTTGTTGCGAGAGGTGGCGGAGTGAGCGTAACCGAAATCGCTCCATGGCTTGCAGGTTCGCAGTGGCCCACGGCGCCAATTCGTCTCGTGGCAAGATTGGGGTCTGGTCACACGCCGAGCCGCAGTAAACCTGAGTATTGGCAAGACTGCACCATTCCATGGATTACCTTGGCCGACGTCTGGCAGTTGCGTGGCAATCAAGTTGACTTCATCACGGAGACGAAGGAGCAGATCAGCAAGCTCGGGGAAAAAAATTCCGCCGCAGTCAGACATCCCGCAGGAACTGTAATTCTTTCCCGTACTGCGTCAGTTGGCTTCTCGGCAATAATGGGACGAGAAATGGCCACAAGTCAGGACTTCGTGACCTGGACTTGCGGGTCGCGACTTGTCCCCCGCTTTCTGCTGCATGCACTGCGCGCGATGGCTCCGGACCTCAAGCGGATCGCAGCCGGATCCACTCACAAGACGATCTATATGCCAGACGTAGAAAAACTCAGGGTCCCGTTGCCTTCACTGGAAGAGCAGCGTCGCATCGTCGAATTTCTCGATGCCGAGACGACTCGCTTGGATGACTTGGCTCGTGCATGCAGCGACCAACTGGACGCTCTAGCCGAACGCTCATTCGCGAGCGTCAGCGAGATCCTGATCCCGGGCACGCTCACACAGCCACTCGGCAAGTACCCGTACCCCTGGCTTCCCGCAATGCCCAAAGATACCCAACTTACACGCCTTGGCTACGTCTGTCGTCTACAGAACGGTGTCACAGTCGACGAGGGACGCGCTCGAACCGATAGTGACGTCACTCGGCCGTATCTCCGTGTAGCAAATGTTCAGGCCGGACACCTGGCGCTCGATTCCATCACGGAAATCACTGTTCCTAAACATGTGGCGAAGCGAAGCACCCTACGTACTGGCGATGTGCTGATGACCGAGGGGGGTGATCTCGACAAGCTTGGCCGTGGCACGGTGTGGCGCGGCGAGTTGGCCAACTGTCTTCATCAGAATCATGTCTTCGCCCTGCGTCCCGAGCTAGACAAGCTGGATCCGGAATATCTGGCGTTGATGACCCAGACGGTCCATGGCCGGTGCTACTTCGAAAGCACCGGAACTAAGACGACCAACCTGGCCTCCACGAACAGCGGCAAGATCCTCAGCTTTCCCGTCCCGTTGCCCAATCTCCAGAAGCAGCAGGAGCTCGTCAGACAGGTGCAGAAGCAACAGGAGTCCGTGCGACAGGCGTGCCAGGTCCTCACCCTCCAATCGGCTCTGCTCGCCGAACGCCGCCAGGCCCTGATCACCGCAGCAGTAACCGGTCAGCTCGACGTCACCACCGCCCGAGGTGTGGAGGCCCCGTGACCCTCACCAATACCCCCCGTGGCACCGCTCCCGTACAACCCCGCCCGGATTCCGAGTACGCCTTCGAGCGGACCATCGTCGAAGCCCTCACTGCCTCCGGTTGGCACGAAGGCGAGCGGGGGCAGGGCGCCTACAACCCCGAGCTCGGTCTCGACACGGCCCAGTTGTGGACCTTCTTTGGCGCCACGCAGCCCGCCGTCCTGGAGCAACTCAAGGAGTTCACCGGCGAGGCGGGGAGCCCCGAGGCCGCCAGCATCGCCATGCGTGAGTTCGGCAAGCTACTCGCCCGCGAAATCGACGCGCGCGGCACGCTCGACGTGCTGCGCAACGGCGTCAAGGACCGTGGCCTGCACATCGAACTCGCCTACTTCCGGCCCGCGCACGCCATCGCCGAGGACGCGTTCCGCAACTACCGGAGCAACCGCCTGACGGTGACCCCCCGCCTGCGCTATGCGCCCGACCACACCCGCGAACTCGACCTGGTCCTGTTCCTCAACGGGCTTCCCCTCGCGACGGCCGAACTCAAGAGCTCGGCGTCCCAAAACCCTCAGAACGTCGAGGATGCGAAGCACCAGTACCGCACCACCCGTGACCCGAAAGACCTGATCTTCGCCAAGCGGGCCCTTGTGCACTTCGCGGTCGACGAGATGCTCGTCTTCCTCACCACCCGCCTCCAGGGCGAGAAAACGCGCTTCCTCCCCTTCAACCAGGGGTCGAAGGGGCCCGGCAATCCTGGAGGCGCAGGCAACCCGCCCCTTCCCGACAGTGAGAACGGACCGGCCTACCGCACCGCCTACCTTTGGGAGGAGGTCTGGCAGCCGGACAACTGGATGGCGATCGTCAAGCGGTTCCTGCACGTCGAGGACCCCAGGAACAAGAAGGGCGCCGCGAAGACTGGGCGGCCGCGTCGCGTGTCCGTGCACAACCGGACCCTGATCTTCCCCCGCTACCACCAGTGGGACGCCGTCCGCCGCCTCACCACTCACGCCGCGTACCACGGCTCGGGCCAGAACTATCTCGTCGAGCACTCCGCCGGTTCTGGCAAGTCCAACACCATCGGCTGGCTTGCCCACCACCTCTCCGTGCTGCACGGTTCCGCCGAGCCGGGCACGCTCGATCCGAAGGCGGTCGCCGAACGGCGTATCGAGGCCGACAAGCCTGTCTTCCACAAGATTGTGGTCGTCACGGACCGGACCGTCCTGGACGACCAGCTCCAGGACACCATCTACCAGTTCGACCACACGCCGGGCGTGGTCCGCCGGGTCAAGGGAACCGAAGGCGCCAAGTCACAGCAGGTTGCCCAAGCCCTCGGTGACACCGGCACGAAGATCATAATCGTCACGGCGCAGACCTTCCCTCACATCCTCGAAGGCGTCACCGGACTGCAGGACAAGCGGATCGCGATCATCGTGGACGAGGCTCACTCCGGCCAGACCGGCAGCTCCGTGCCCAAGATGCGCAAGGTGCTGCGCGGACTCGGAGCGGAGGAGAAGGCCGGCAAGGACGAGGAGGAGTTCCTCACCGCCTCCGCTGCCGCACGCCAGATGCATCCAATGCTGTCGTACTTCGCCTTCACCGCGACACCCAAGAAGAAGACCCTCAACCTCTTCGGTGTCACCGACCCGGACACCAAGCTCAAGCGCGGGTTCCACATCTATTCGATGAAGCAGGCCATCGAGGAGGGCTTCATCCTCGATCCCCTGCGCAACTACACCCGTTACACGACCCATTGGCGGGTCGCCAAGGACGGTGCTGAGCAGATCGAGGTGGACGAGGACAAGGCGAAGGGCGAGCTCGCCAAGTTCGTCTATCTCAATCCGACCACTCTCGCCCAGCATGCTGAGATCATCGTTGAGCACTTCGCCGTACACGGCCGCCGCCGAGTCGGCGGGCGGGCGAAGGCAATGGTGGTCACCCGATCCCGGCAGGCCGCGTACAAGATGTACAAGCATTTGGTGCAGGCCACCAAGGACCTGGACTGCGCGGACCTTGGCGTCCTCGTCGCATTCTCCGGGGAGCTGGAGGTGGAGAAGGAGATCGACGGGGTCATCACAAAGGTCAAGGTCACCGAGGCTGAACTCAACGGCGTCTCTGAGAAAGAACTCCCTGATGCCTTCGCCTACACCCGCGCCGACGACCGCTACGCCGCCCTGCGCACCGGAAAGCCGGGCGGAGCGCCCCCGCGCACCGAGTACCGCATTCTCGTCGTCGCGGAGAAGTACCAGACCGGCTTCGACCAGCCGCTCCTCACCCACATGTACATCGAGAAGCCGCTGACCGACGTTGCCGCCGTCCAGACGCTCTCCCGCCTCAACCGCACCTACCCTCGCAAGAGCCAGGAGGATCTGTTCGTCCTGGACTTCGTCAACGACCCCGAGGACATCAAGAAGGAGTACGCCCCCTACTTCAAGGAGGCCCGCACCGAACCCGCCGACGTCAACCTCCTCTATACCTCCCAGCGCGAGGTAATGGACCACCGATTGCTGTACGAGGAGGAGATGGACGCCTTCGTCCGGGCCCTGGCCACCGCGCAGGCGGCCGACGGGTCCGCCTCCGTAGGTGAGCCGGGCGCCCGCCGCTGGGAGAAGGCCCACGCCGGCCTCTATCGCCACACCGACGCCGCCCGCGCCCGCTTCGTCGAGCGCCAGGAACAGGACGGGGACGCCGCCGAGGATTTCCGCGCTGACCTGCGCGGTTTCCTGCGTCAGTACGGCTTTCTGTCCCAGCTGATGCCGCGCGTCGACACCCGCCTCGAGCGCCTCTATCTCTATGGCAAGCACCTCGCCAATATCCTGCCCCCGCCCCCGTACGATCCCTCCCTCGACATAGGAGAGATGGACCTCACGCACATGCGGGTCACCAAGGTCGGCGACTACGACATCAGCCTCACCGACAACGACGTCGAGGACCTCGCCCCATACGGTGCCGAAGGCGCGGGTGGCCACCGAGACCCGGACAAGATCCTCCTTTCCGAGCTCATCGAGGAGTTCAACGTCCGCTACGGCCTTGGGCTGAGCGAAGCCGACCGTGTGATGTACGAGGAGCGCATCGTCGCCGCCGCAGAAGATCCGGACCTAGAGGACGCCGCCGTTGCCGCCCGTAACGAGGGCGACTTCGAGCACCCCTTCAACAAGAGGTTCCGCGACATCATGATCGAACGGGCCGAGGCGGACACCAAGTTCACTGAACGCTACTTCTCCGATGCCGAATTTCAGGGGCAGCTTCTTCAGGAGGCCCGCACGGCCGCGTACCGTCTGATCCGGCGCCGCCACAACCTCCCCGACACCCGCTGAGCCCACTGCGGGCGTACGTAAGGCGAAGGGGCGGCTACCGGAACACGCCCACCAGGAGCCACCCCTTCCACGTGTACTGTTCGCGCCCTCAGGCGCCCGGCCGAGGCCGCGTATCCGGCGAACACGGTCCAGGACGCCGGGTCCACGGCGAGCTGCGGGCCCGGTCGGCCGGTCAGTATGACATTCGGGCCCAAGGGCTCCTCCTCGTCGAAGCGCCGACCGACCGCCTGCGGATCGAGCCCCGCCGTTCCGTCGGCAAGACGGTGGGCGGAGCTCGATGTGTGCCAGGCGCCTCCAGGATGACGGTGGCTGTCAGCCCTCCGTCTCCTCCTCGGTGGCCAGCCACTCCACGGCCATGTCCCACAGGGACTTCTTGCCGCCGACGACCCAACGTGCCGGTCCCTGCACAGCGGTCGGCGCCTGATCCCAGCCAGCCAGCTCCCAGATGCGGTTGACGAGGCCGCTCGCCGAGTAGGGGTTGCCGTCGTAGGCCCACACCAGCGGCTTGGAGCGGTCGTTCGTCCAACTCGCTTGCTCCCTGCGGGGGTCGGCGGTCAGCCAGGCCCGTACGGCCTTCTCTTCCGGGGCGTTCATCGGGACGTACAGGACGGGAGTGCCCTCCGCCAGGAGCCGGGCGGTCACCAGGGTCGGCACCGCGTTCGGGCGGCGTCGGCGTCGGGGCTGTGGGGCGGGCGGCTGGTAGGTGTCGGGGACCTCCGGGACGGACCGCTCGGCCCGCACCATCGGCAGGACAAGGCCGACGAGTTCCTTGCAGCGGTCCTCGTTGGTGAAGGTGCTGGTGAGGAAGGACTGCGGTCCGTAGACCGTGTCGATCTGGTGGATGAGCCACTCCACGACCGGTCTGACCAGGTCCGGGACGCGAGCGAGGAGCGGCGCGAGGTCGAAGTGCGGGTCGTCGACGTCCTCCATGCCGGGGGCGAGGAGCTGGAAGACCAGATGGCAGATCAGCAGGTCACCGCGGAGCGTCGTGTCAGCTGCCCGGCCGCGAACCTGCTCGTGCAGCCGCTCCAGCGCCTCGCCGACCTCGCGGTGAACCAGGACGCAGCGCCAGATACGCAGGGCGCTCGGCTCCTCGCCGAACAGCCGCGCGTAGTTGCCGAGCCGGCCGCTCTCCCAGAGCAGATCCGTCGACCTCTTGGCGCGAACCGCCAGTTCCGGCGTACGGTGCGCGCAGGCCAGCGCGACGGCGGCATGCGCCACCGAGCAGCCCGCCTCCGGCGCCGGATCGGCCTCGCCGCGCTTGTACACGTACTGCTTGCCGAGGGACAGGTCGAAGTCCTCGCGGATGCGCGCCTGGGTGTCGTCCAGGGCGATGAAGTCCCGTAGCGATACATCGTTCTGGGTGTTGGTGGTCTGCGTGATGCGTTTCGCGTAGGTGGCCCGCTCGTCGCCGAGGTCGCCCAGGGCGATCACCCGGACGCTGACGTCTGCATCTTCGACGGTGTCCGGTGTCAGGCTCCGTGCCTCGTGGATCGAGGTGACTGTCTGGGCGCCGTTGACGACGCTGACGTTGCCCAAGATGAGGTCCACCGGCTCGTCGGGGCGACGGCGCCCGATCCAGCGCTCCTCGATGCTGTCGCACAGTACCGTGATGCCGTTGTTGAAATACCAGAAGTTGTCGGGTTCTTCGGCCAATGTCTTCTGGATGCCGGAGTTGATCGTGGTCAGGCCGAGGGAGTTCCGGATGTTCTGGGAAAACAGGCGCGGACCGTGCCTGTCATACCACTCAGCCACTTCGCCAGCCGCTACCGTGCCCTGGAAGGCGGTGAACGGCGTGTCTCGCTTGATCCACTTCTGCATCCGCACGGTGACGTCCACCGGGGCGGGCGCCCGGTCGTCCTTGAGCTGCTGCAACAGCTCACCCGCGTCCAGGAGTTCATAGCCGAGCATGGGGCCGTGCCCGCGATGGTCCTCGACTGCACGGTCCAGGACGTCCGTGGCGTGCTTGCTGAGCGGGTCGTCCCCCACGAGCGCGATCACCAGGTGGATCTTCAGGCGGGCGTCCGCCAGTGCGGAGTCCAGCTGCGCGGTGAAGGGCCGCAGCTTGTCGTTGAACACCTCGAACTTACGCTGCTCCAACAGGCTGAGCCCGTCGACCAGAGCGAGGGCCGCGTTCTGGTTGAAGCCCGCGTTCCCCCTGTCGTTCCACTTGGCCTGGACGAGCCACACCTGAGCTCCGTCGGTGACCGCGACCGCGTCGAGCCCGCCGTCCTCGTACCCGTCGATGACAGCCTTCGCGCAGGCCTCGTGGTCCAGGCCGGTCTTGCGGCGCAGCGCTGTCGCTGCCACTGCCCGCGACAGCCATGCGCGCTCCAGGTCGCGGCCCGACTTCTGTTCCAGACCACTCTCGTCGATAAGTCCCCGATAGCCCCGCTTGAGTCCCTCCTCGATCTGGTGCAGTTCCTGACGCGTCGTCCTCGACGGCCCCCGCCCTGTACCGCTCACGCTTCTCCTCGACCCCTCGTCGCCACCCCGCTTGTGTGCGCCGGGCCAGCGTAGCCCGGCACCATTCGCTCACCATGTGCGGGAGTCAGTGTCCGCGTGGACCTGCCGTACGCTCTTTCGAGGACCAGGTGCCCCATACGTCAGGAGGACGCCACCACATGACCATGGGCCAGACCCGACGCATCGCCGATCGATACGAGCTGAGCGCGCTGCCGATGCCCGGCGGCATGGGCCTGGTCTGGGAGGGATACGACATCGTCCTCGACCGGCCCGTCGCCATCAAGCAGATCCGCGTCGAGAAGGCCCGCACGCCCGCCGAACTCGCCGTGCTGGTAGGCCGGTTCAGGCGGGAGGCCCGTGTAACGGCGCGGATCGAGCACCCGGGCGTACCCGCGGTGTACGACGCGGCCATCGACCAGAACGCCGACTCGCCCGACGAGGCCGCCGAACTGTACGTGGTGATGCAGCTAATCCGGGGCATGGACCTGCGGGACATCCTCGCCGAGCAGGGCCCCCTGCCCGTCGAGTGGGCGGTCGCCGTAGCCGCGCAGGTCTGCTCCGTGCTGTCATACGCGCACGCCGTACCCGTCGTCCACCGGGATCTGAAGCCGAGCAACATTATGATCGACAGCAGCGGGGCGGTGAAGGTCCTCGACTTCGGTGTGGCCTCTGCCTTAGGAACCGACACGGCCCAGCTGACCGAGACCGGTCGCCCGGTCGGCACCCGGGACTACATGGCCCCCGAGCAGTTCCTGGGCGTCGGCGTCAGCCCGCGCAGCGACCTCTATGCTCTGGGGTGTGTCCTGCACGAGATGCTCGCCGGGCGCAGGGTGTTCAGCGGGACGGGCGATGCCGCGCTGCGGCACGTCCACGACAGCCCCGAACCACTTCGTTCCCTGCGGCCCGACGTCCCCGTCGAGCTGGAACGGCTCGTCCTGGACCTCCTGGAGAAGAATCCCGACGACCGCCCTACTGATGCGCATGCCGTCCACGACTGGCTTGTCCCACACCTTCCGTCACTGGGCTCCGGTACCGCACCGCGAGGCCCGTCCGGCCTGGCGGATCCCACCCTCCCCTATCGCACCCCGCTCGCTCCCAAGAGCCGCCCAGCCGTACGCGCCGTGCCTGGACCGGGGCGTCCCGCACCGCCCGCCGCACTGTCCGACGCGCTCGTCCAGGAGGGGGAGGAGGAAGCGGTGCGGCTGTTCGAGGAGGGGCGTTTCACGCAGGCCGCCCACGTACTGGAGGAGCTGCTCGACCAAGCCGACCCGCTCGACCCGCGCTTGTCGGAGACTCGGCGCATCCACGCGGGCGTCCTGCTCGCAGGAGAGGATTTTCGCCGTGCTCTCGGCGCGTTCCGGCATTTGGCAGCCGAAGCGACGGACGGCAGTGACCTCCGTGAATACCGTCAACACATCGCGCTGTGCCTGGCCACACTCGGCGAGCACGAACAGGCACTGGAGGAGTACCGCTCTTTGCTGCCAGACGCCCCGCACGCCGAGGTCGTCACGCTTCGGCAGAAGATCGCTGACCTTCTGCTGGCACTGCATCGCGCGAGCGAGGCGGCCGACTTGCTGCGAAGCCTTGTGAGCGAACTTCCTCCGGAACACCCCGCCGCGGTGCGCTCCCGCGAGCTGCTCAACCGCATCCAACTCGCGGGAGGAGCGACCGAATAAGGAGCTGGTGAGCAGCGTGGAGGCGTGTCCATTCACGGATGGTGCTGACCTGCGGCGAGACCCGGTGATCTCGGCAATCTGACGGTCTTGTAGTTTCTTGGTCGTATCGCGGCCGGGACCGTCGTACGAGGAGCCTGCCACGCTGGTCGCTGTGCAGGTCGGCGTGATCGATGAGCTGCGAGCTGAGGTCGCTGCGCTCCGGGCGAAGAACGCGCGGTTGCAGCTGCGCGGAGGCACAACCGATTCCTCCCCTCGCCCGGACTCCGGTCGGCGGCTTCGGCAGCGCCAGCTCTAGTTCGGCGTTGAGTGGCGCGATCCGTAGGGTCCCGGTACGAGTCCTCCCGGCACGCTCTTCCCCTTCTCCCAGGTCACGCTCGCGCAGACCGCCAAGCTGCTCGAGCCCTGGGGCGTGGACGGTGGAAGTCGTCGGAATCCCGGACCGAGCTTGCCGCCGATGCTCGGCCGGGATACCGTCGCGCCGCTTAAGCAGCGTGTGAGCCCGCGCATGCCACATGCAGCCGCCGCCCGGTGTCCTCGGGTTTATCTCCATACCAGAGGTTCTGAAATCCACCATCACGGGTCGGCACTCGCCGGCTCCAGGCATCGGGCATGCCCACGCGCGCCCCGCGATCCACTCTGCCTCAACGATCGCTCGATGTCGTAGAAACCAGAGAAGTAGACACGGGCCTTCCCGCACCGCCCACTGTGACCGGCGTACTTGATCTCTTATTTCTTCGAGATCGGGCGGGATGCTCCATGGGTCGGAGAAAACTGGTATCGCAGACCCCGGCCTACCACTCGGAACCGGTCACGCCCGGCCGCCGCGAATGGGTTTGGCAGTTCGAGCACCTGTCGCCGTTCTGGATCGAGGGCAGAGGTGATCAGCAAGATCCGATAGCGGGTCCCACGGGCGTACTCTCGCGCCGCCCTTTCCTCGGAGACACCCAGTTCGAACTCCATCCGCTCTGTGTCCGACTCGCTGGTCGCCTTCACCTCGTACAGGCGTGTGGTGCTGCGGTAGGCAACCTCGAAGTCGTAGCCGTGGCTGTCGGATGCTGCCGCGTCCTCGTTGAGGACCGCGGCGTAGCCCGAGATCCAGTGGACGTCGGAGTACCGGCGCTCCAGCCAGGCGCGTGCGGAGACCTCGCCTACCAGGCCGATGGCTGCTTTCTGTTCCTCACTCAGCTGGGCCTTGCGCGAGATGACGATCCTCGGTGTCCGCGTGTGCGGTGCGCGGCGAGGTTGCGGTACGGACGCCATCGTGCTGAGGCGCACCTTCCCGGACTGCGCGAGGAAGGTCTCGTCGACAGTCCGCGCGGCCGCTGAGCCAGCGTTGACGCAGGGCGGCCAGGGACGGGATCTCGTCGCCACCCGCGTCCAGGAACTTCGCTAGGCGTCGCCCTCCCTCGGTGCCCCAAGCCGGGGAGAAGAGACAACTTGTCGCCTTGATCCAGTCGCCGTCACCAGTGGGCAGGCGAAAGCCTGTCTGGGGCAGCCGACGGCGCTCGACCGCAGTGAGTGAGGGGAAGAGGCGGAGGGCGAAGGCCAAGGCATCCCGGCACAGGGCGTCCGAGGGGCTCTTGGCGAGGAGATCTCTCAGTGCCTCGAAGACCCGGCCGGGCCGATACGGGCGTACCAGCCGGTGGGTTTCGAGGAAGGTACGCCCGGGACGTTCCCAGGCGATGCCGGGATGGGTGAAGGCCATACGCCGACGCAGGGCCTTCAGCGCCTTCGGCACCTCAGCGGTGCCGTTGCCGCCCTCGTCCTCGGGATGGAAGAAGACGGATTGCTCGCTCTTGCCGGCCGTCTCCGCACCACCGAGCGCGGGCCAGAGCCGACCATCCTGATCGAGGATGATCCGCCGGCCGCTAAGGTCTTCGGGGTGGTCCGCGAACGCCCGCGCAAGGTCGTCATAGAAGTTTGCCCACAGGGGAACCGGCTGGGCCTCTCGAGCGGGCTGCAACCGTTCGGCGACGCGCTCCACCCACGCCGCAGCCGTCTGCGACGAAGGGAGCATCTGCGTTGTGAGAAGGTCCTGGTGGAGCTTGAGAAGACGGGCCTCCCTGAGTGGCCCGACAGAAGGATCGAGGAGGGGCCCTCCGGCCTCGGCCAGCGCCTTGGCGGTGAGGACCGTCCAGGGGCGCGTCCCGTCAGGCCATGCGAACGAAGCCCGAAGCGTGCCCCACGCGTCGGCCTCGACCAGGGGAACGATCGGTTCGTCCGCCAGCTTCCCGTCGAGCACCCTGTCGATTCGGGCCGGGGCGTCCCAGCACACGAGGTCCAGGACGAGATGCCGGACCGCGGAACACGGCCCCTGAGCCCGCAGTGCTGACACCAACCGCAGGCATAGCTCGGCTAATTGGTCCAGGAGGAACGGGTTCAGGCCCACAGCCTCGCTGATGTGAAGCCGGGCCAGTTTGGTGAAGAACGGAGCGTGGGCGTGGCCGCGGAAGGGTGCACAGGCCGCATCCGACATCGGGAGGAAGGTGTACAGCAGACCGCGTTCCAGGTCTTCGTCCAGCCGGAGCGCGAGTCCGACCCAGGCTTCGCCTTCCCACTTCAGCCACTTCGCGTCGATCTCGCGTGCCTCGACGCTCCGTTCGATCACTCGTCGCAGCTCCTCGGGGGCGAGCGTGCGGCGGGCCAGCAGATAGCGTCCCCCTTCCGCGAGGTCAACCTCCTCGACCCACCCTCTCTCCTCCCGGGCAACCAACGTGGACGGGGCCACGGAGCGGGCCAGTACGCGGCGACCGCCCCGGTCCCCGCCGTCCTGGACGTCTACGATCAGCTGACCGACCCGGTCCAGGAAGAGCAGCAGCGGTGCCTCGCCACTGATCGCTTCTGTGGCCTGCGCGATCGCGGCCTCCACCGCGTGCTTGTTGCGCAGTGGCAGGCGTACGACTGTGGAGAATCCCTCCGCGGCCAGGGACGTGAGCTCGGCATCGGTGACCTTAGCCGGGACCGGCAAGGCCAGGGGCGAGATGTCCTCGATCACCCGATCGGCCAGCTCCGAGTCGTCCACTAGCCCGCGTACGTCCTCAGGCCGCGCGAACCGGAAGCAGAAGCCGTCGAACTCCGCCGATGACGGAGACGCCTTGGAGTAGACCTCGGGCCAGTCCGTCAGCTCGAGCACACTGCGGAATCCGAGCCCCTTGTTGCCGATGCCCTCCCCGGCGCCCTTGTCCGACAAGGCGAGTTCCGTGATCGCGCGGAAGTTGCTGTTGGTGAATCCCGCGCCCTCGTTGGCAACGTACAGGACACCATTCTCGCCCGCATGCGGGCAGACGAGGACAGCGATCCTTCCAGCGCCGCACTCGGCCAGCGCGTCGTGCCCGTTCTGGATGAGCTCCAATACGGCGCGGCCCTCGTACTCCTGGGCCGTGTCCTCACTGACCGACTTCAGGCTCTCAGCAAAGCGCCAGTCCTCCCCTGCCTGGTCGTAGATCTGGATACGCCGCCGGGTCAGCCCCGTGATGATGTCCTGGAAGGCCATGCCAGCCTCCCCGTCTCGCATGGGTGAAATCACTTATCCCCCTCTGTGACCACGCACACAACGGGTGCGTGCCAGGAACCATGGCGCTCGCCCTGGGCCTTTTGCAGCAACGCTCGCTCTTTCCGGCCAACCTTGGTGGTGATTCATGGGTCGGCCAAAGGCAGCTGCGCGGCGGCTCCGGGTCAGAAGTCATCCGGTTAGAAGCGGCATGGGATGACTCAAAGAGATGCTTCAAACGCCTTGGCTGTCAGTGGCGGATGCTACGGCGGTGCGTGCGTCATAGCTGTACTGATCACGAACGTTGTTAACACCAGTCGGGCTTGATCATGGCGAAGACCTCCGGCGTGGTGGAGCTGTCTAGGACCGCACCGCACGGAGGTCTTCGTGTCTCACCGTAATGCCCGGCTGGCTGTTCACGGCAGACGGCTACCGGTCGAGCGTGTCCGCTCCGACCGTCCCATCGCCCCTCCACCTACCCGCCCGAGCTGCGCAAGTGCGCGGTGCGCATGGTCGCCGAGGTCCGCGGTGACTACCCGACCGAGTCCGCCGCGATCAACGCGGTCATGGTCAGGCTGGGCATCGGCTCGCGCGAGACGCTGCGCAAGTGGGTCCGGCAGGATCAGATCGGCTCCGGACAGCGTCCGGGGACGACAACGGAGGAGTCCGAGCAGATCAGGCGATGAAGAAAGAGACCGCCGAACTCAAGCGGGCCAACGAGATCCAAGGCCCCGGCGAGATTACTCGCAGCCGAGCTCGACCGGCCACACACGCTCGTAGCGTGCTACCGCCTCTTACGTGTCGAACCTGCGGCTACACCAGCGCCAGCACCGTCGTACGGGGCGTAAACCGTGGGGTATCGGCCCACATAGCTCCTGGGGGCGCGTACTGATAGCCCACGGGCTTTGTGAGAGTGCTGGTCGAGTCTCATTTCGGCCGACGCTTTGTGTGTTCCGGAGTCGTAGGTGAGCCGCAGCCCGAGCTGCCGGTAGATCTCGGCCCTGTCCTCGGGCCCGGTCTGGCGCACCACGGCGGCCAGGTCCTTGATCGAGCGGACGACCTGGGCGATCCCCTCCCCGCCACGCCGTAGGAGGTGGCGGCATGTCGTCGATGTCACGGCGCGCCGCCAACGGCTCGAACTCGGGGACTACGGCAGAAGCAGCTCTCCCCGCAACACCGGTGTGTACGTATGGTGCGTGTCGGGCCTCGGACACGTACCAATTCCCCACGGTTGTTCGTCGGCCGTGGGGATTTGTCGTTCTTCGAGCCGAGCGAGATCTCGGCGCGCACGGTCGCTTGCGCTGGAGCGTAGGTGAGCCGGAGCCCCAGCAGCCGGTAGATCTCGGCCTTGTCCTCGGCCTCGGCCTGCTGGATGACGGCGGCCAGGTCGCTGATAGACCGGACGAGCCGGGCGATCTCATCGCGGGACATCCGGGCGCCCGCCCCCTTCGACGACGAGCGCAGCTCAGCCTCCGCTCTGACCCGGCGGGCCTGCGTCTCGGCGATCCACTGTGTGACGAGGGTGGGGTCGGCGCCTGCTTCGAGGGCGGCCCGGTGGGTGGCCAGCTTGGCATCGCAGTCGGGATGACCGCGCGGGCAACTGCGGCGGCAGCAGGCTCTTGGTCGGGTGCCGCCGCGGTCGCCATGAGGTCGATGGTGTCGTCGAGCCGGTGCGGCAGAAACACTGTCGCCAGCCAGTTGTCGAGTGGCACGGTGATCCAGCTCTCGCGGAGGTAGATGTTGCGGGGGTGGTGGACGCGGTTGGCCAGGGCGTATTCCTCGGGGAAGCGGCAGCGGTAGTAGGCGTCGCCGTGGGACCCGTAGCGCTTCAGAACGGCTTCACTGGTCGTGAGCTGGGGTTTCGTTGGGTGGTCAGCTTGCTCGGTGGTATTCGTTGATGAGGCCTGTGACAGCCTGTCTGCGTGCGATCTGAGTTGTCGGTAGCGGTATGACGTTCGGGTCGTCGAGGGGTGCGAGCTGGTTTCGGCCTTGGTGGGGCCGATGGCTGTTGAAGTGACGGGCGTAGTCGTGAAGGAGTTGCTCCGCGTGGCCTCTGCCAAAGATCAGTACTCGGTTGGTGCACTCCTCGCGGACGGAGCGTACGAACCGCTCGGCATGCGGATTGCAGTTGGGGCTCCGGGGCGGGATCTTGGCCACGTTTATGCCCTCGCTGGCGAACACGGCGTCGAAAGCCGCCGTGAACTTCCGGTCCCGGTCGCGGATGAGGTGGGTGAAGTTCGTGATGCGGTCGCCGACCTGCCAGAGCAGCTGTCGGGCTTGCTGGGTGGTCCAAGCGCCGGTGGGGTGGGCGGTGACACCGAGGATGTGGACGGTGCGAGTGCGGACCTCCATGGCGAACAGGGCGTACAGCCGCTGCAGTCCGATGGTGTCGATGTGAAAGAAGTCCGTGGCCAGGAGGCCGTTTGCCTGTGCCCTGAGGAATTCCGTCCACTCTCTGCGCGCCTTCTGCCGGCATTGCCCTGAGTTGAGGCTGGCGGCGCGCAGGATACGGCGGACGGTGGCTGTGCTGATGATGTGGCCGAGGCGGCGTAGCTCGCCGTGTACGCGGCGGAAGCCCCACCGTGGGTTCTCGATGCCAAGCCGGATGACCAGGTCGCGGACTTCTTCGGATATCGGTGGGCGGCCTGGGGGAGGTGGCCGGGTCCACTTCTTCTTCAGCAGGCGCTGGTGCCAGGCGAGCAGAGTGCGTGGCGAGACGAGCCGGTTGCCGCGGAGGGCGCGGGGCAGGAGCCGGGCGAGTGCGGCAAGCAGCGCCCGGTCCGGCCAGTTGGGCTTTGGGGTGGGCACCTGTCGGCGCAGCACGGTGACCTCGTGGCGCAGGATGAGTATTTCGGCGTTCTTGGCCGCGGTAGATCGGCAGAGCAGAGCGAGCCACGCGAAGATTCGTGTGGCGAGTAGGTAGGTCAGCTGTACGAGCACAATGACTGATCATGCCCGACCGCGGGGTAAATGCCCAGGTCAGCAGCGGTGAAGCTGTTTTGAAGCGCTACGCGCCCCCACCGATCTGTCACCCTAGAGACGCAAGCACTCCAGTGAGGTAGTTGCGGCAACGCAAAATAGATGAAAACCACCTCTAACGGAGTCCTACTAGTCATCTCCCTTCTCTCTGTGCAGCTTGCTGGGTCGTCGGCGTCACGGGCCAGGGGAATGCAGTGAAGTTCGCGAGTGCGTGTCCGGCGGCGATCCGACGCCGACCCGGCAGAGATCGCCGAGGGCGATCCTGAACCCCATGAGCAAACGGAATGGGCCGGACCGCATTGTGCTGGCCACGCCCTCGCCGGTCACGCACCGCACCGCGGAGGAAAACCTCGGTCTTGGGTACCTCGCCGCCTACCTGCGTCAGGAAGGGTACGAGGTCGCGCTCATCGACGGCTGGCTGCAGGGTATCGACGTGGAGGCGCTGGCGCGGCGCATCGTCGATGCTCGCCCCGCGCTGGTGGGCTTCGCCTGCTACCGCAGCAACATGATGCCCGCCATCGAGGCCATGCGGCTGGTGCGCCGGGCCGGGGTCCGGCCGGTGACGGTGGCAGGGGGCTACGGTCCGACCTTCCACGCCGCGGAGTTCCTGGAGGCCGGATTCGACGCGGTGGTGCGCGGCGAGGGCGAGTTGCCGATGCGGATGCTCGCCCAACACGTGTGTACCGGCACCCCGTCGCTGGAACGCATTCCGGGTCTGAGCTTCCGCGACACCGACGGGACCCAGCGGCACAACGCCGAGCCCGCCCCCAAGCTCCCCTTCGCACAGTTGCCGCACCCGCACCGCGACACACTCGACCTGACGATCGCGCGGCGCAGCCTTGTGCACCTGCAGACAGCTCGCGGATGCCAGGCCACCTGCACGTTCTGCTCCATCATCGCCTTCGAGCGGGTCGGCGGCGGACCGACCTGGCGCCAGCGCAGCATCCGGGACGTCGCCGACGAGATCGAGCGGCTGTGGGAACAGGGCGCCCGGTATTTCAAGGTCATCGACGACTCGCTGGTCGAACCGCCGCGGGACGCCGCCTGGTGCGCCGAACTCGCCGACGAATTCGAGTCCCGCGGAGTGAGCCCCCGGCTGCGCGGCTCGATACGTGCCGACCGCGCCGAGGAGGACGTGGTCCGGGAGCTGGGCCGGGCCGGTTTCTTCTCCTTCTCCTGCGGTATCGAGAACTTCTCCCCCTCCGCCCTGCGCCGGATGGCCAAACGCGCCACTGTGGAGCAGAACTTCGCCGCTCTGGACCGCTTCCGGGCGCACGGCATCTACGTCCAGGCCGGGCACATCCTCTTCGACGACCGCACCACGCTGGCGGAACTGGAGGACAACTACGCCGCGATGCGCCACTATTCGTGGACGATTTCCAAGGGCATCTTCACCGAGATGTACGCCGCGGCCGGCACCCGCTTCACCAGGACGCTGACCAGGCGCGGCGGGCTGCAGATTGACCAGGACGCGCTCGGCAACACCCGCTACGACGTGCTGGATCCCCGGGTGCGGTGCGTCTACGGCGCGCTCAAGCGCTGGCAGAAGGAGCACGCGGCGGTCTACGACAAGGCCATCGACCCGCTTTCCGCCCCCAAGGCCTTGGACGACGCCGAACTCGCCCTGATGCACAGACTCTCCGTCGAACTGCGCGAGACGGACCTGGATCTCTTCCGCCTGCTGCTCGACGTCGCCACCGGGCCCACGGCCACCGCGCACCTGGAAGAGGAGATCCACGACCTGGTCGAGGCAGAGATCGCCCGCACCGCCCCCCACTACCGGAAGCTCGACACGCAGGTGGAGGAGGCGTATTGCGAGGTCGGACTCGTCTACGACGCGGACGACAACCCCTTTCTGTGCTGATCCCCTCCGACTGCCCCTACTCCTCCCGCCGCTGGAGAGTTCTCCCTTTTACGGAAAGGCCGTGGTCAACGTGTCCGAAGAGCAGAGCGCCAAAGTGGAACTCCCCTGGCAGCGCAAGTCGCTCCCGCTTGCGGTGATCGACGCGAAAGAGCACTTCACCCGGCCGGTGGGCCCGATCGAGCATGAGGACGCGGACGAGTGCCCGATCGACATCAAGAACATCGGCTGGACGCTCGGCAACGACTGTCCCTACCGCTGCACCCACTGCTACTCGATGTCCGCCCGCGAAAAAGGCATGGACTTCACACCCGAAATCGTCGACCGCATCGTCGAGCAGCTGGCGGCCAACGACGTCGAGACGGTGAACCTGGGCGGCAACGAACCGCTCTTCACCAACGGGCCGAACCCCAAGAACACCCTGCTGCCGAGGATCATCGACGGTCTGACCGACGCCGGCATCATCGTGGGACTCACCACCTCCGGTATCACGGCCCTGCACCTGGAGCGTGACCACAACGCGAGCTGGCGCCGGCTCAACGACCTCGACATCAGCTTCGACTCCCCGTTCGAGGACGAGCACAACGCCAACCGCGGCGCGAAGATCTACAAGCAGGCGATCCGCACCCTCGAGCTGGCCAAGGAGTACGGCCTCGACCACTCGATCATCATGTGCGCGATGAACTGGAACTTCACCCAGGCCCACCTGGAAGGCCTGCTGGAACTGGCGGTCAAGTACGACGCGCACCTGCGGATCAACCCCATCAAGCCCGTGGAGCCCAAACACATGGACTCGCTCCTGCCTGCTGAGCAGTACTACGAGGGCTTCTCCTTCCTGATGAAGCA
The DNA here is from genome assembly GCF_024519315.1 of Streptomyces malaysiensis subsp. samsunensis. Classification (GTDB taxonomy): domain Bacteria; phylum Actinomycetota; class Actinomycetes; order Streptomycetales; family Streptomycetaceae; genus Streptomyces; species Streptomyces malaysiensis. The sequence continues at coordinate 76,477 of NZ_JANIIC010000009.1, forward strand.
CTGCTCTCCGGTCGACCTCGGCGAGCCGCCGATCGCCGCGGTGACGGACTACCAGAACGCCAAGGGCTGCCCCTGCGGCCGGACCTCGTTCCGCATCCACTCCATAACACCTGACGGACGCATCCCGGTCTCGCCCTGCGTGTACCTGCACGACTACAAGGTGGGCGACCTGCGGGTCGACAACCTCTACGACATCATCCGCTCTCCGCAGTTCGCCTCCTTCCGCCGCCGCAACGCCAACCCACACCTGCTGGAAGGGTGCGAAGGCTGCGAGCTGCTGCAGTCCTGCCGCGGCGGTTGCGCCGGACGCTCCTACCTGCACCATGCGCACGAGACGGGCAAGCGCTCGCTGTTCGTGCGGGACCCGTACTGCCCCAAGGACGTCGCGCCCAAGCAAGAGTTCCCGCAGCAGCCCACGGTGCCGACCGACAAACGCCTGGTGCACATGGACTACTTGTGCACCTGGATCGGCAAGCCGAAGTGACCGCGCTGCCCGGGAAGGGCGGCGTCCTCGACGGGGCACTGGTCGACCTGGTGCCGCAGCGGGTGGCCGACCGGATGGCGGCACGGATCGGTGCCGAGCACCTGGTCCAGGTGCGAGCCGACAGCTTCAAGGAGAGGTCGGCGAACGCCTGGTTCCGCGGCACGGCCCGCAGGCGCGAGATCTTCGTGAAGCTCTACGCACGACAGGACCGGGCGGTCGTCGAACGGCTGGTCGCCCGATCGCTCGGTCCGGCGTGCAGCACGCGCCTGCTGGACAGCGGAACGGCCCCGGACCTCGGCGGATACGCGGTCTTCGACTGGGAACGCCTCGTCCCGCTCCCGCCGACCGCCGACTCCGCCGCGGCTGCGGGCCGCCTACTGGCCGCCGTGCACGAGACGGCTCCACCCGGCGCCGCGCCGCTGCAGGACCAGACGCCCTGCGAGGCGCATCTCGAAACGCACCTGTCGGCGCTGGCCGCCGAAGCGCCGGACCTGTACGGGTTGATCCGCGGGCGGCTGGCCGAACCCGCGCTGAGCACGCTGGTGCGAGAGGCCGGACGGCGTTCGGTGACCGCTCCGCGGGTGCTGCTGCACGGCGACTTCTCCCTGCGCAACGTCGCCCGCGGGGCCGGGGGCCGCGAGGTGGTCTTCGACTTCGAGCGGGCCGCGCTCGGCCCGTTCGAAGTCGACCTGCAGAGGCTGTGGGACCGGGAGCTGGCAGCGATCAGGGGCGGCCGCACGGCGTTCACCGCCGCCTACCGCCAGGAGCGGGACACGGACCCGGGACCGCCCGACCCGGTCCTGCTCGACTTCGCCCGCCTGTCCTGCGCGGTCAGCACGCTGACCGCGGCACGGCGCACCGACGACCCCGACTTCGAGGCCGAAGGCCTCACAATCCTGAAAGTCCTGCGATGACGACCAAGAGCTCGACGTCCCGTCTGCTGGCCGTTCCGGCGGCCGGTATCACGCTGACCGTCACCGGAGACCCCCGTACGGTGGCCGCGCTGGAGGAACTGGCCGCTCCCTTCTTCCCGCCCTCCTGCGGCCCGGACGGACGGTCTCTGCGCACGCCACCCGCCCCGGAGAGCCACTGGCAGCTGGACCTGGTCCGGGGACCCGCCGGTGGCACGGCGGAGGCCGAACCGGACGGCACCCCCGCGCACCGCACGGACTTCGACACGGCCGCTCGCCGGATCACCGTGCTCTGCGCCGAGGCCGAGTGGCTGCCGGTGATCGGCCTCCGGTATGCCCGGACCCTCAGCCGGGCGGTGGCGATCGGGGCGGGCGCCGTCCCGCTGCACGGCGCGGCCGTGGAACTGGCGGGCACCGGGATCATCCTGACGGGCGAGAAGATGGCCGGGAAGACCACCGCCGCGCTGTCCCTGGTCCGAAGCGGCGGCGCACTGATCTCCAACGACGACGTCCTGCTCGTCGCAGGCCCGGAGGGCTGGCGGATGGTCGGCGGGCCGCGCTCGGTGGGCATCCGGATGGAGTCACTGGGCGAGCACCGACCGGTGCTCTCGGCGGCCCGGCTCGCCGAGGCGACCGGCGCGCACCCCTCCAACCGCCCCGGCAAGCGGTTCCTGGCCCCCGGAGCGGTCGAGCGGATAGGCGGCTCGGTACAGGTCCAGGCTCCGGCCCACGTGCTCATCGAGCTGGTCAGCGACCCGGATCGATCCGTACGGCACCGATCGGGCGATCACGCACTGGACGACAAGGAGGCAGCCACCGTGCTGCGCGCATACCTGGAGGATGCCGCCGACCGACGGCGTTTCGACCTGATCGACGCCCTTGGCGCCCCGCCGCCCTCACTCACCGCCGACGTCCTCGGCTCCGTGGTGGGCTCGCTGCGGTTCTTCCGCTTCACCCACCCGGTCAGTGGCTGGGTGGACGCCTTCCTGGACTTCGCCCGCGCCGTCGCACCGGTCTCCTCCGCCATGGCCGCCTGGACGGTGACCGCATGAAGCTCGGAGTCGTCCTGCGCGCCGAGAACCTCATCCGGGAGAAGGAGTTCCGCCACAACCGGGTGGTCACTCCTTACGGCCCGGTGGACCGCATCTTCAGCGGTGCCCTGCACGGGGTGGAGACCCACTTCCTCTACGGCCGCTTCCCCGGCCGGCGCACACCGAGCTGGGAGATTCCCTACCAGGCCAACCAGAGTGCCTTCGACGAGTTGGACGTGGACCACCAGATCGGTACCTTCGTCGTCGGCGGCGTCGACAAGGCGGTGCGCGGCGGCGACCTCGTCGTCCCGCACGACCTGATCAGCTTCTCGGGTCCCGGCATCAGCCTGCCGCCGCGCGATAACCGTTTCAGCAACGCGCACGTCGTCCCGGCGTTCTGCCCCCTGCTGCGCTCGCTGCTGCTCCGCGGGGCGCGCGAGACCGGGACGGCCGTGCACGAGAGCGGGGTGTACTTCAACTTCTACGGCTTTGCCCGCATCGAGACGGACGCCGAGCTGAGCCTGATGGAAAAGCTGGGCGTCCGGCTGGTCGGGCAGACCCTGGACCCCGAGTTCACCCTGGCGCGGCTGCGCCGGCGGCATTACGCCGCCATCGCGGTGGCGATCGACTCCTACCACGACATGAAGAACGAGGCGGAGCAGGACCCCGACGTGTTCCGCGCCCGCTCCCGGCAGGCGATCGCCGACGGACGCGAGCACTTCGAGCGCATCATCGAGGCAGGACTGGCCACCCTCGGCGACGCCCCCGCCGAGGAGTGCGGCTGCGCGCGCGTCGCGACCGGCAACCACCGCGACATGTTCTCCTCCTTTCCCGAGGACCTGCTGTGAACCGCTTCCAGGGGCTCCAGGACGCCTACCTGCACCATCTGGCCGAGCTGCTGGACGAGCCGCAGTTCCGTAACGCCCCTCGCGGCCACGACAGCCAGGAGATCATCGGTTCCGGCTTCACCCTGGACGACCCGCTGCGCCGCCTGGTCACGCACCCGGTCCGGCGCACCAATCTGGTGTTCAACTTCGCCGAGGCCCTCTGGTACCTCTCCGGGCGCGACGACCTCGCCTTCCCGGCCCACTACGCGCCGAGTCTGACCCGGTACTCCGTCGACGGCAGGCACCTGACCGGCACCGCCTACGGGCCGCGGATCTTCCGCCACGGCCCCGGCGCGCTTGACCAGTGGGCCGCCGTCACGGAGACGATCCGGAAGGACCCCGACACCAAGCGCGCGATCATCCAGATCTTCGAACCGCGCGAGCTCCTGGTCCCGGCCAACCCGGATGTCGCCTGTACGCTCGCCCTGCAGTTCCTGCTGCGCGAGGGCAGGCTGCACGCAGTCGCCTACATGCGCGCCAACGACGCCTACCGGGGCATGGTCAGCGACGTCTTCTCGTTCACCTTCCTCCAGGAGGCGATGGCACGGCAGCTCCGCGTGCCAGTGGGCACGTACACACACGTCGCCGGATCACTGCACCTGTACCGGCCCGATGTGCAAGCGGCTGCCCGCCTGGTGGCGGATGGCACGCGCGGTGACCTGCCGCCCCACCGCATGCCCGCGCTCCCCGAAGGGGACAACCGGCCCCATGTCGCCCGGGTGCTGGAACTGGAGGAGGCGCTGCGCACGGGCGCGCTGCGTCTGGATGCCGACCGGATCGACGCCCTCGGCATGCCCCTCTACTGGGCGCAGGTCGTCACCCTCTTCGAACTCCACCGGCGGGCACTCGCCGCAGAGCCCGCCGGCGACCTGGCCGACCTGCTGCCTCCGCTCTACCGCCACCTGATGTACCGCCGCTTCCCCACGCTGGGTGCGGCCCCGTCCTCCCTGGAGGCCACCGATGCCGCAGTCTGAACCGGGACCCGCACGCCTCACCGTCTTCCTCGGCGGACCCTTCAAGGGCCTGCTCGACCCGGTCACCGGAAGAGTCCCGGAGGCCGACCGGGCCGGCTACACCACCCTGATCGACGCGTTCGAGGAACGAGGATGGCGGGTCTTCAGCGCTCACCGGACCGAGGCTTGGGGCGACGCACTGGTCAGCGACCAGGAGTGCACCCGGCGCGACTGGGAGTGGATGCTGGGCTGCTCGGTGTTCGTGGCCCTGCCAGGCCAGCCCGCCTCCCCGGGCACCCACGTGGAGCTCGGCTGGGCCTCCGCACTCGGCCGCCCGACGGTCGTCCTGGTGGAACCGGGCACCGAGTGCGCCGCGCTGGTCGGGGGACTGCCCGGGATCGCCCCCGTACGGCTTCTGGAGCACACCGGTGACACCAAGGCCGTGTGCGATGCGGTGGAGGACGCGGCGTGGACGGGGGTACCGGCGTGAGCGGGAACCCCGCCGGGCCGCGCGCTCGCTGCCTCACCATCGGCTCCTCCGACTCCGGCGGCGGGGCGGGCATCCAGGGCGATCTGAAGGCGTTCGCCCGGGCCGGCGTCTACGGCGCCAGCGTGATCGTCGGTGTGACGGCGCAGAACACCCTGGGCGTGACCGCCACGACGTCGATCGGCACCGACATGGTCGGCCACCAGCTGAAGGCGGTGCTCGACGACATCGGCACGGATGGAGTCAAGATCGGCACCACCTGGAGCGCTGAACTGATCTGGCTGCTGGTGGACCGGCTGGTCTGGCTGGACGAGGTGCCGGTGGTCCTCGATCCGGTGATGGTGAGCGCAGCCGGCTCCGCACTGGGCGGCGACGAGGAAGCGGTGACCGCGGTACGCGAGGGACTGCTGCCGCTGACCTGGGTGGCGACCCCGAACATGACGGAGGCACGGCGGCTGACCCGGCTGGAGGAGGAGAAGGACCCGGCGAAACTGGCCGAGGCGATCGTCGAACTCGGCGCTCGCGCCGCCCTCATCACCGACGCCTTCCCCGGCGGCGCCGGGGACTGGCTCTTCGACGGTGAACGGCATCACGAGATCACCGGACCCCGGCGCGCCTCCGGATGTGACCACGGCGCCGGCTGCGCGCACTCCGCGCTGCTCACCGCCTTCCTCGCCCGGGGCATGCCGCTGACCCGCGCCGCGCGCACCGCGCACGCGACCGTCTCGCTCGCCATCGAGCACGGCGCGGCGGACATCGGGAACGGCCGCCATCCGGTCGAGCTGACCGCCGGAAGCCTGCCGTGGTGACTTCACTGGGCTGCGATGTCGCGGTCCTCGGCGCGGGAGTGGTCGGCCTCTCCACGGCCTGGCTGCTCGCACGCCAGGGGGCCGCCGTCACCCTGCTCGACTCCGGAACGGCCGGATCCGGGGCCTCGCTCGGCGCGCAGGGCCAGCTCGTGCCGCCCTCGCCGGAACTGCGGCCGTTGTGGCAGCGAAGTCTGGCCCTCTACGCGGAACTTGCGGAACGCACCGGGATGCCCTGGGACGCCGAGCCCCCCGGCACGCTGGTCCTCTCCGCGCCCGGCGCGGCCGACACCAGTAGAGCGCGGACCTTCCCGGACGCCGAGGTGCTCACCGGGGAGGAGCTGCGCACGCTGGAACCCGCTCTCGGTCCGCTGGTCACGGCGGGCCTGCTGCTCTTTGAGGGCCGCCGCATCGAGCCGGCGGCGGTCGTCGGCGCGCTGCTGGCCGAGGCTGCCGGTGCCGGGACGGCGCTGCGCCTCGGTCTGGGACCCCTCCGGCTGGAGGAGGCCGGTGCGTCCGGGTGGGCGTTCGTGCGCGCCGACGGGGAGCGGTTCACGGCACCCCGCGTCGTGATCGCCGCCGGGGCCGGCGCGCGGGCCCTGCTCGCCCCCCTCGGGCTGCGCGTTCCGCTCACCTCCGTGAGTGGGCGGGTACTGGTCACCGAACCCGCGCCGTTCACCCTCGACCACGTCCTGGCCGAGTCGGTGATCGGCGTGCCGCGGTCAGTGGCACTGCTGGCCCATCAAACGCCGGACGGCGGCCTCGTTCTCGGCGGCTCCTGGTACCCGCACGACGAGGCAGAGCCGGACGACCTCGCGGAGCGGATCCTGCGCCGCGCCGACGAGCTGGTCCCCGGCGTGGAGCGGCTGCGGATCACCGCCCAGCGCGGCGGCCTGCGGCCGTTCCTGCCCGACCGCGCCCCCGTCGTCGACCGCCTGGCACCCGGCCTCTACGGCTGCTTCGGACACGGCGGCGAGGGCTACATCGCCGGCCCCGGCTCGGCCGACCTGCTCGTCGGTCTGCTCAACGCCGAACAGGACGGGCGGGCCGCACCCGCCGCGGAGCAGCAGGCATTGCTCGCGGGGTTCCGGTTCGGACGATGGAAGGAGCCGACATGAGTTTCCTCCAGGAGTGCCGTCGGCACTGCGCCGACGTCTGGGAGGCCTACCGCCACCATCCCTGGATCGAGGCGATGGCGGCGGGCACGCTCAGCCCGGAACGCTTCGTCTTCTTCCAGCTCGACGACGGTCCGCATGTCGCCGAGTTCAACCGCACCCTCGCCCTGGGCATCGCCAAGGCCCCGGTCGGGCACGCGTGGGCCAAGGCCGCCGCCCACGTCCTGGACGACCTGTCGACCGTCGGTGAACTCGGCGAGAAACGCTCCCTGGTCGAGGAGATCGGCTTCCGCGCCGAACCCGCCTTTGACCGGTGGACCTGCTCCCCGGCCCGCGAGGGCTACCTCAACCACCTGGTGCGCGTGGGATACGAGGGCACCTTCGCCCAGATCGCCGCCAGTGTCTACCCGTGTTCGCTCTTCACCGAGGTGATCGGGGAGCGCTTCGCGGGCGTGGAGATCCCCGGCCCGCCCGCCTACCGCCGCTGGGCGGACATGTACACCCGGCGCACCCGCACCGAGATGTGCGCGGCGCACGCCCACGTGGTGGAGCGGGCCGCTGCCGAGGGAGGAGCCGCCGAACGGGCCATGCTGCAGCGGCTCTACCGCCGCAGTCTGGAGCACCAGGTGCGCGTTTTCGACGCGGCTTGGGAACTCGACGGAGCCTGGCCGGGCGGCGCGGTGGCCCAGGCCGCCCGTGCGGTCGCCGCGGAGGACTACCCGTGACGGCCGAGGTCGACCGTGCCCGGCGCGAAGTCCCCCACCAGCTCGCCGCGCGGGCTGACGGTGCGGGCGACCTCGCGTCCGTGCCGCACCACGTGCAGCCGGGCGGGCAGCAGCCGCAGCGCCTGCACCGGATCGGAGGCGTCCAGCAGTACGAAGTCGGCGGGGCGGCCTTCGGCGATCCCGTAGCGTTCGCCGAGCCGCAGCACCCGCGCGCCCGAGACGGTCACCAGGTCGAGCACCCCGGCCAGTTGCGTGTGTCCGGTGAGGTGGCCGAAGAGCGCGCCCAGCTGGGCGACGGCGAGCATGTCCCCGGTGCCCAGCGGCAGCCAGGCGTCGAGGACGGAGTCCTGTCCGAAGGCCACCGTGACACCGGCCTCCAGCAGCTGTGCCACGGGCGCCATGCCGCGGCGCACCGGCGGCGCGTCACCGCGGCCCTGGAGCACCGCGTTGACCATCGGATTGGCCACCACCGCGATCCCGGCGCGGGCGAGCAGCCCGGTCGCCGCCGCCAGGGTGCCCGGGTCGTAGGCGGCCATGGCGGTGCAGTGCCCGAGCGCGACCCGGCCCTGCCAGCCGCGGGCGAGTGTCTCACGGGCCACCACCTCGGCCAGCCGGGAGCCCGGATCGTCGCTCTCGTCGCAGTGCGGATCCATGTCGGCGTCGAACTCCTGTGCCACGTCGAAGAGTTCCTTGACGTGCCGCTCCGCGTCCCGGGGCGTGCGCTCGTAGTGCGGGATGCCGCCGACCACGTCGCAGCCCTTGGACATGGCCGCGCGCAGCGCCTCGCGCTGGCCGGGCTCGCGCAGCAGCCCGTCCTGCGGAAAGGCCACCAGTTGCACATCGCAGACGCTGCGGGCCTCCTCCCGCAGGTCGATCAGAGCGCTCAGCGCGTCCGGGGCGCCCGGACTCACGTCCACGTGGCAGCGCACGTGCAGAGTGCCGGCGGCCACCATCCAGCGCAGCACCTCGCGCGCGTTGCCGTAGACCTGCCGGCCCGTCAGCCGGGTCTTACTCCGCGCCCAGACAGCGATTCCCTCCCGCAGCGTGCCCGAGCGGTTGGGGTCGGCCGGATCCAGGGTGAGCGCGGAGTCCAGATGCATGTGGGCATCGACGAACGGCGGCACCAGCAGCCGCCCGTCGGCGTCGATGACCCGGGCGACGGTGGCCGGCGTGCCGCGCCCGGACGACGCACCGATCCGGGCGAACCGCCCGTCGCGCACCAGGATGTCCACCAGGTCCGGTCGGTCGGCCAGCCGTGCGCGCCGCACCATCAGTTGCGCCGGTTCCGGTGCTTCCTCTGTTCCTCGGGCCGGTTGCGTGATCATGCCCAGATTATGTCCGCCCCGGTCCGGCCCTCCCACCCCCGTCCGGCCGTGCAGAGCCCTGACCCCCGCCAGGAGACCACCATGCCCGATACCCGTGTCCCGGCCGCCTTTCCGGAACTGCAGATGGGAGTCCTCGTCCCGGCGTCGCCCATCGCGGAGACACTCGACCGGATCGCCTCGCTGGTCCGTCGGGGCGAGCGCCCGCTGGACCGCGTCGCCGACGTGATCCGGCGCAACCGGGTCGTACTGATCGCCGCGGACCATCTCGCCACCGCGTCGGACGGCGCTGAACTCGCCCGGGAACTCGAGCCCTTCGTCGCCGAGCGGATCAGGCGCGCCGCCGCGCAGGACGCCGCGACCGGGTTGCTCGACCGCCTCGGAACCGAACTCGGTATCCCGGTATGGGGCATCAAGGGCCTTTCCAGCCGGGCCGACTACCCGGAGCCGAAGCTGCGCGAACTGCGCGACGCGGACGTCTGCGTCGCCGGGGCCGAGGAGGCACTGGCGCTCGCCGACCGGCTGCGGCGACACGGTTACCGCACGGACCATGGCGAACTGCCGTGGATCAAACAGACCACGGACCGCAGGCCCTACGGGCAGTACAAACTCACGGGCCCGAGCGGATTCGCCGCCGTGGACATCCACTTCGGCCCCGGCTACTCCACGGGCCACTGCGGCCTGCTGCCGCTGCCCGCGCCGACCGAACCGGGCCTGCGCCCGCTGCCTCAGGTCGCGAATCTGCGGCCGATGCTGGGCAACAGCGGCGGAGACGTGCACATCACGCTCAAGGACGTCAACGACCTCTGGGTCGCGGCCCGGACGCTCGGCCCGGCCGAGGTCGGCGCACTCGCGGCCGACGCCAGGACCGCTGTGCTGGGCGGGCACCTGGCCGACATCGCACGCGTCGTCCTGGAGATCACCCGCACCGACGCCGGCCAGCGGGAGGTGCTGGAGGCCCTGATCGCGGCAGGTCCGAGGCGCGCCGCCCGGCCGGTGGTCGCCACCGGCCTGATGGCCCGCACCGCGCCCGTCCGTGTGCTGCGCACCACCGGCCGGGCCTTCGGGCAGGCCGGCGCGCACACCCGTTCGCTCCCGGCCCGCGCGGGTGCGGTGCTCGGCGCCCTCGCCTTCTACGCCCTGCCCACCCGTCCGCGGGTGGTCGCCGCGCCCGCGCTGTCGCGGCGGCCCGCACCGTGGCGCTGCGTGCGGCTGGTCCCGCTCGAACTGGCCCGCACGCTCGACCGCGAGGGCACGGACGCGGGCGACCGGTGGCCCGGCGACCGGCTCACGCCGGCCGCGGCCCCCACCACGCCCGCTTCCGACGCCGAAGGCCGCACCGGGTCCGGCGCACCGGAGGGCGGGCTGCGCTGGTCGGCCGGCCACCGGACGCTGACCTACGGCTCTTCCGTCTTCGTCTCGACGGTGTGGGGCGTACTGCCGCGCGCGGTGGTCCGTGCCACCGGGAAGGCGGGCCGATGACCGGCACCGTACGGCTCCGGCCGCCGGACGCCGGGCAGGCGCTCGCCACCGTTGGCCTGACCGCCGGCCGGATCACCGCGCTGGTGGACGAGGGGAAGGCGCACGGGCCCCGCTACCTCGTCGGTTCACTCGCCTCCGGGTTCGGTAACGCCCGCAGCGACGTCGATGTGCACGTCCTGGTGGACGGGCTGGAACAACCCGTCGGATCCCGGCTGCACCATGTGGGCGACACGACCGTGGATGTGGAGCTGTTCCCCGCGCAGTGGCCCGCGCGCGAGGTGGCGCGTCTGAGCGGCGTCCCGGTCGCCGACCTGCCCTTCGGGCGGGTCGCCCTGGACCCCGCGGTGCGGGGCTCCCAACGGCGCTGGCTCTGCCGCTGGGTGCACGCCGTGCCGCTGGACGCCGGGACCGGGGCGCTCTTCTCCGAGGAAGAGGTCCGGGCGCTGCTGCCCGCAATCGTCCGGCAGGCCCTTGACCGTGCCCTGGTGGACGCCGCCGTCGCACTCCTTGCCGACCGTGCCACCCGGGAGGGGGCGGACGGGTGGACCGCGCAGGCGTCGGGCTACTTGTGGAACCGCGCGGCGCGCGGCGTCCTGGAGGTGCACTGCCGGGCCGCAGGCGATGTGACCACGGGGGAGAAGTGGCTGCCCGCCCGGGTGCGACGGCTCGGGCTGCCGCTGCCGGACCCGGGACCGCCCGCCGACGGCGGCGCCGGACTGCTCGCCCGGCTCGCCTGGACGCCTTCCGGTGTACTGGAAGCGGTCCGCGTCCGCCCCGCCGAGGGGCTGCGCCGGGCCGACCTGGCCGGGCGCGGCTTCCTGGTCAACCGGCACGACCGCTTGTTCACTGAGTGGCTGGAGGCCGAGGGCCCCCTCGCGCGGGTGCTGGGGGAGCACTCGCCGGGACGGCTGCTGGACGCCTTCAGGCGTGCCCAGCTGGACCTGGTGGCCGATCCCGACGTGGTGCGGGGGAGGCTGCAGCCGTGACTGTTTTCTCTTCGGATGACGGGATCGACGGCCTGTGGCTCGGGACGCACGGAGCCAACGGCGCCTGGCGGTATGCCCGTTCGGTCGACCCCACGCTGGAGGACATCGAGGCGGCGCGGGCCACGGGCGCCTGGGACCTGTGCGTCGAGGCATGCGCCAAGGCGCTGTACGCGATCCTCGTGTGCCACTGTTCCCTGGACGGGATGCAGGGAGTGCCCGAGCGGGAGCACCTGCACGCGCTTATCGCCTCCTCCGGCCATCCCGTGGCGGCAGCCCTGCGCGCCCTGCCCCTCTCCTACCGGGCCACCGAGGCCGACGCCGAGCGTGCGCACGCGGCCGTCGACGAGCAGGACGCCGTGCTCCGCGCACGGCTGCCGTTCGAGTTGCCGGTGATCCGGCAGGCCGGACGGCACGCGGCCACCGTGCGGGTCACCGCGCAGATCGGTCGCTTCCGGTCCGCGCGCGGGCTCGGGGCGCTGGACTGGGACCGTTCGGGGCTGTGATGCACGATCTGACCGGAGCCCCGTACCGGTGGCCGGACGAGCTGGCGGAGCTGTGGCGGCGCTGCCTTCGGCGGGCGGCCTGTGATCCGGGCTGGGACGCCCGGCCGCCCTGGCAGGGCGATCCCGAGTTGCGGGCCGCGCTGGGCGCCGTGCTCGGACTGTCCGTGGCGGCGGGCGGGCCGCTCGTCAGCTCGGGAATCCGCCCTCTGGTGGCGCCGTTCGCCCTCTTGGGACGCAGAGTCGTGGTGGAAAGGCCCAGCTTCCTCGGAGTCGTCACGGCCTTCGAACGGTGCGGTGCCCGGGTGCTCCAGGCGGATCTGAGGGAGGCGCTCCGCATCGCCCGGCCCGCCCGCGAGCACCTGCTGTGGATCACCTCGCCCTGGCGCAACCCCGACGGCTGGAGCCTGGACCGGGCGGCCGCCGACCGCCTGGCCGGCTTCGTCGCCGACGGCGGAGTCCTGGTGCAGAATGAGACGTACCGGTTCTTCACCCCTCCTGGGCTCCGTGCGGAGGGCCTGCGGGTGCCGGGCGCGTTCGTCGCTGGGTCTATGACCAAAGCTGCCGGGCCGTGGGCCCGGCTGGGCTGGCTGCACGGTCACACGGTGCCGCCCCAGGTCGAGGCACACCTGCGGGCCGCTGCCCCGCCGGCGGTATGGCAGCGGGCCTGGGCCCGCTTCGCCGCGGACGGGGGTGTCGAGCGGCTGCTGGAGCGCTGCCGGGCGGTGGCCGCCCTCACCGCCCACGCCTCGGCCGTGTCCGGCGCCCGGCAGCACGGCGGCGCCAGCGTGCTGGTACGGCTCGGCATCGAGGAGCCGGTGGACCACCTGCTGCGGGAGCACGGCCTGCGCGTCGGCGACGGACAGGACTTCGGGGCCCCGGCCGGGACGGTACGCCTGTGCTTCCTGGGCTGCCCGGCCGACTGCGACCACCGTGCGCTCGGCCTCCTGCCCTACCCGGACGCACACCGGGCCGGGGCACTGCCGCAACGGCAGGACACCGGCCCCTGAGGCCGCGCCCCGGGCCTACCGGCGGGGCACCAGCAGTCCGCCGATCTCCAGTACGTCGTTGAGCAGGTGGTGCACCTGCTCGATCTCCTGGGGGGAGCAGTCCAGCAGGATCTTCACCTCGACGTCCCGCTTGAGCAGGTCGGCGGTCAGGAAAACGCCGACCACGCCGGCGTCCGACGCGTCGCCGACGAAGACGTCCACCCCGTCGCCGTCACCGCCGGTAGTCCCTTCCAGATACCCGTAGCGGACGGGATAGATGGCTTCGGGGACGCGCGGGTGGCGCGATCCCTTCGGCCGGTCGACGACCAGCTCGGCCGAGGCGACCAACTCGTCGAGGTGGGCGAAGAACCCCGTCCCGCCTCCTGTCGCACCCTCCTGCTCAGCCATGGACGCTTTCCTTTCCGGCCACCAGGTCAGTAATGCTCTTCAGCGTCTCGAAGTTCTCGAAATTCAACTCGTCGTCTTCGAAGATGATGTCGAAATCCTCCTCGATGCGGAGCGTCAGCTCGACGCTGAGCAGCGAGTTGAGACCGTGATGGGAGAGGATGTCCAGATCTCCGATGCCCTGGGCGTCGCCGAGTAGTTCACCGACCCGTGCGCGCACGATATCGGTGACCTCGCACCTGTCCATGAGTTCGCCTTTCGCGTTCCGGTGACGACTCGAATCGTCGCAGAATCCATTCCATTTTTCCAGTGCCGAGTCGCACGGAAACACTTCTATGGGAAAGGCGGCACAATTCGGCTGATGTCCGGTCGGGAGCGGGAGGCGTCCTGTGCCGTTCCGGCCGGAGCGCCGCCCGAACCCGTCAGGTCCGGGCTGCGGACTGAGGGGGCCGCTCGACGCCGGTGCCTTCGGAGCGCCCTGTCCGGATGACTCACCGTCCCAGCGCCGGACACCGCGCCGCTCGCTCGCCGGGCCGTCTCCGCACGCCCGCGGGCCTGCCGGCGCCTGTCGCCGCAACGGATCCGACCTGACCGTGTACGACTACGGATCCCCCGTCGGCAGGGACTCCCTTCCGGTGCGCGGGACTTCACCTCGGAGGCCGCCGACGCCTTCACCGCCGCGGCGCGGAACGGGGGGCGGACTCCGCAGGGACGCTGATCGATCGGAGATCGGAAATAGATCCGGCGGTCTTAAATTGAGGGAGAAGGGCATGGCAGCCCGCCCCGATCCGGTATTCGCGTATACCTGCCCGAATCCCATGTCTGAGGAGTCATGTACCCAGCCGCCATTCCGGAGACAGCGGTGGAGAACACCGGGACGCCGGCGGAATCCGAGGCCTCACCGAATTTCAGGGACCGATTCCTTCACGCCCGGGCGACGGGCGCGCGCGGCGCCCCTCCGGAATTCGGGATGTCCGTGGACGCCGCGGAATCCCGCCTGCGGCGCCGAGACACGGTCCGGGACAAGCCGGGAGGGCCCGCGGAGCGCAGGCCGCCGTGGAAGGCAGCGCGGGCCCCCCTCGTCACGCTGCGGCGGCCGCGGGTCCCGGTGCGTCCGCAGACGCGGACCACCGGCTACACCGTCGCGTGCCCGGCCGCGGTCTTTGCCCTGCACGGGGTGATCGTCTCCGTCCGGCAACCGCGCGAGGCCCGCCGGATCCCGGACGGCGCCCGGGACCTCGGGGTCCGCCACCGGGGCGTGTGCTCCGTCCCGAAGGCACTGCGCGGACTGCCGCCGGGCGCGCTCCCGCTCCGGAACTTCAGCCACTTCGTAGTGCCGGACCGAATCGACGGCCGACGAGTGCATCCGGCCGATCCACAGTCCTGCCGGGCCGACACCCTTATGCGCGGGCCCGGAACCACCCTGGTCGTCATCGCGCACCGCCTCACCGCCGTCGAGGACACCGGCCGGATCGTCGTGCTCGACGAGGGCCGCGTCGTGCAGGCGGGGCGGCACGACGCGTCACCGGCGCACGACGGCCCCTGCCGCTCTTCGGTCCGGCCGGGCGGGGAGGGCGAGTGATGACGGACGTCGTTCCCACCACACCGGCGGCCCCCGGCATCCCCGTCGACCTGGTGGCCGTCCTCGACCGGGCCGCCCGTCTGCACGGTCCGCGCCCCGCGGTGCGTGACGCCTTTGGATCCTGGACCTGGAGCCGGCTCTCCGCCGCCAGTTGGACGGTCGCAAGGAGACTCGCCGAGCACGGCGTCGAACCGGGCGGCAGGGTGCTCTCGGTGCTGCCGCCGGGCCGGGAGTTCGCCGCGCTGCTCTTCGGCGTGCTGCGGGCCGGGTGCTCCCTCGTCCCGGCCCGCCCGGCGAGCAGCGACTTCGAACTCTCCCACCTGCTGGCCGACGCACGGCCCGTGCTCGTGGCGACCGCCGACAGACCGGTCCCGGCCGCCGGCGGTGCCGCGGTCCGCGTCTCCACCCTGCTGCGCGACGGTGTCCGCCCCGCCGCCGCCCCCGAGCCCCGCCACCAGGTCGGAGCGTCGGACGAGGCGCTGCTGCTCTACACCTCCGGCTCCACCGGACGCCCCAAGGGCATCGTCTGCCCTCACCGGGCGGTGGTCTTCGCCGCACGCGCCATCGCCGAGCGCCTCGGCTACCAACCGCAGGACGTCGTCTGGAACCGGTTGCCGCTCTCCTTCGACTACGGGCTCTACCAGCTCTTCCTCTGCGCACTCGCCGGCGCCGAACTGGTGCTGCCGCCGGGGGAGATGTCCGCGGGCGAGCTGGCGCGGCTGCGTGAGGGCGGCGCCACCGTGCTGCCCCTGGTCCCTGCCCTCGGTGTCACGCTGGCCCGGCTCGCACGGCGCGACCCGCGCCCCACCCGGGTGCGGCTGCTGACCAACACCGGCGCGGCCCTCGTCGGCGCCGACGCCGCCCGGGTCCGCGCCGTGTTCCCCGGCAGCTCCCTCGTGTGCATGTACGGGATGACCGAGTGCAAGCGCATCACCATCGCCGACCCCGACGAAGACCTGACGCACCCGGGCACCGTCGGCCGGGCCCTGCCGGGCACCCGGCTGTTCGTCGTCAACGAGCACGGCCGCCCGCAACCGCCAGGCACCGCCGGCCAGATCGTATCGGCGGGTCCGCACGTCATGGCCGGTTACCGGAACGCCCCCGAGGAGACCGCGCACCGCTTCGGCCCGGCCCCGGACGGCGACGGCACGGCCGTCTACACGGGCGACACGGGCCGGATCGATCCGGACGGGCGGCTGTACTTCCTCGGCAGGAGCGACGACATCTTCAAGCACCGTGGCTGGCGGATGAGCACCCTGGAGCTGGAGACGGCCCTGCTGGACGTTCCGGGGGTGCGGGCCGCCGCCACGGCGCCGCCCGACGCCGCCGGCGTACTGACCGTCTGGGCGGTCACGGATCTCGCGGCGCACGAGGTGCTGCGGGCACTGGTGGAGCGACTTGGCGCCGCGCGGGCGCCGGACCGCTGCGTCGTGCTGGCGGAGCTGCCTCGTACGGCCCACGGGAAGGTGGACCGTGTGGCGCTGCGCACAGGGGGGTGGCAGCGATGAGCCGCCCCGGGCACACCGTGATGCCCGACCTGCTCAGCCGGATCGCCCAGGAATACGGCACGCCGGCGTACGTCTACGAACTGGCCGCGGTGAGCGCCGCGGCCGCGATGCTCACCGCGGATCTGCCCGCCCCCAGCGGCTTGATGTACTCGCTGAAGGCGAATCCGCATCCGGCGGTCGTCGGCCGGCTGGTCACCGGTGGCAACGGTGCGGAGGTCAGCTCACCCGGCGAACTCGCAGCCGCCCTCGATGCCGGCTGCCCACCGGAAAAGATCATGTACACCGGACCGGGCAAGGATTTCCAGCACCTGGTCGGGGCCCTGACGGCCGGGGTGCGCTGTTTCTCGGTGGAGTCGCTGGTCGACCGAGACCGGCTGGCCGACGCCTGCCAGCTGCTGGGTGTCCACGCCGAATACCTCGTACGGCTCAACACCCCCCGGGGCAGCGCGCGCGGCGCCCTGCGCATGACCGGGCGGCCCACCGCGTTCGGCACCGACCTGGCCAACCGGCAGGAGATCGCCGCACTGCTGCGGGCCCGCGGCCGGGTCCGCCCCGTGGGCACCCACACCTTCAGCGCCACCAACGTCGACGAGCCCGCCGCGCTGCTCCAGGAGTTCCGCAGCGCCCTCGCCGCCGTCCGTACCGTGTGCGGCGCGGCAGAGTTCGCCCCGCGACTGCTCGCACTCGGCGGTGGGTTTCCAGCACCCATGGCACGGCCGGGCGCGCTGGCCCGCCATCCGGACCTCGCTGCGGGCCTCAAGAGTGAGCTGGACACGGCATTCCCGGGCTGGCGCCGGGGCAGGCCGCATATCCTCTTCGAGTCGGGCCGCTACCTGACGGCCACCGCCGGCACCCTGCTCACCAGGATCCTGGACGTCAAGGCATCCGGCGGCCGGACCTTCGTGGTGCTGGACGCCGGGGTGCACGTGCTCGGCGGGATGACCGGCCTCGGCCGCCTGATGGCGCCCAGTGCCCAGCCCTTCACCGTTGGCGGGAGCGGCGCCGGCGAGGAGACGGCGGTGACGCTGGCCGGCCCGCTGTGCACCCCGCTGGACGTGCTCAACGCCTCGGCCCGTCTGGTCGATCCGCGGCCGGGGCAGTTGCTCGCCGTGCCCAACACCGGCGCCTACGGCCCGACCGCCAGCCTGCTCGGCTTCCTGAGCCACACCGGCCCGGTCGAGGTCGTCGTCGAGGGCGCCCGGATCCACAGCGCCCGCCGCCTGGTCATCAGCTCGGAGAAAGTGGCTCCCCTTGTCTGAGTCCCGCACCCGCCCCATCCCCGCCCGACCAGCCTGCGACGGCAGGGCGCAGGACGACCTGGACGCGCTGGTCGCCCTGCTCGCGGTCAACGCCGCGGGCGTCGACCGCACCGCATGCTTCCCCGAGGAGAACCTCGCGGCCCTGCGCAGTGCGGGCTACCTCGGCTTCCTGATACCCCGCCGGTACGGAGGCATGGGCCGCGACCTGGCCGACCTGGTCACGGTGGCGCAGCGCCTCGCCGGAGCCTGCCTCTCCACGGCGATGATCTGGGCGATGCACTGCCAGCAGGCCGACGTGCTGGTGCGACACGCCGGCCCGCGTCTGGCCGCGGAGTTGCTGCCGCGGGTGGCCGCCGGCGAGGTGTATTTGGCCTCCGTCACCACCGGGACGGTGACCGGAGGCCACCTGCTCTCCGCAGCCGACGCTCTGGAGCGTGGCATCGAGGAGGAGATCCTGCTGCGGCGCGAGGCCCCGGTGGTCACCGGAGGAGAGCACGCCGACGGCTTCCTGATCACCATGCGCGATACGGCCCACGCGGACGGGCACGCGGTCAGCCTGGTCTACGCCGACCGCGACGCGCTCACGGTCGAGGCAACCGGCGGTTGGAACACCCTGGGGATGCGGGGCACGGCCAGCGGGGCGCTGAAACTCTCCGGTGCGGTGCCCCCGGACCAGGTCGTCGGGCCGCCCGGTGGCTTCCGGGAGGTCGCCCTGGACAGCATGATCCCGGTGGGACACCTGGCCTGGAGCGCCTGCTGGCTCGGCGCCGCCCGCTCCTCCTTCTCCGCTCTGCTGCGCTGGCTCAGCAGGGAGCAGCGCGAGCGCCTCTCCTCGCCCCTGGTGCACGAGCGCCTCGGCCGGATAAGGCTCGACCTGGAACTGGTCAGCGGATACCTCGGCGGGGTGCGCCAAGAGGTGGAGCGAGTACGCGCCGACCGGTCCCGGCCGGACTCCGCCGAGGTGCAGATCCACCTCAACTCCCTGAAGACGGCCGCTTCGGAGCTGACCTATCAGGCGGTCGACCGCATGGTGCAGCTTGCTGGACTGGCGGTCGGCTATGGCACGGACTCGCCCGTCCCACTGGAGCGGACGCTGCGGGATCTGCGTTCCGCCGCGCTGAACTACTCCAACGACCGCTTGTGGACGGCCAACGGAGCGCTGTGCCTGCTCGACCGCGGTGTCACGCTGCTGTGAACCCGCCTGAGGCGGATACGCCGGCGTTCCGCAGCGCCGACTGCGCTGTGCCGCCCTCGACCCGGACCGGGCGATGCCCGGCCCGGAAAGAGGAACGCGACAGTTCCCCACACAGGTCCGCGCTCACGTCGAGCACGTCTTTGCCCGTACGAAGGCCGGCAGACCGGCAGGACCGGACATCTCGTGAACGTCGTGGATTTTCGTGTGCGCTGCTCTTGTCGAAAGGAGAAAGATGACTCGCCGGCAGGACTCCATGAGTAGGGAAACGCATATATCGTCTCCTGCCGAGGGGGTTCGAGCCCCTCTGATGTGGTCTCAGGAGATGTACTGGTACCAGTATCATCTCCCCCTCCCCGTCGTCGACAGCGCGAAGATTCCGCTTACCATCCGGATACCGGGACCGGGCGCCTCGGAAAAGTCGGTGGTCGATGCCGTCCGAAACCTGATGTTCCGGCACGAGGCTCTGCGGACCCTTTATCCGACCGACTGCTCCGGTGTCCCTTTTCAACTGGTACTCGATCGGTTCGAGGATCCTCTTCCGGTCCGTCGGGAAGGCGACGGACCGGAAGAGGTCGAGGCAGTCTTTCATGCCCTCTTCGACCCGCCTATGGATCAATCCGCGAATCTCCCGCTCCGCTTGGGATTCACGATGGAGAACCAACGCGTAAAAACGCTCGTACTGCTGCTGAACCACATCTCGGCTGATGGGGCGAGCCTCTCTGTCGTACGAGCGGAACTGGAAAGGGATCTTGGCCTCTCCTCGCGGAGTGCGGGCCCTCGGGCAGCCGCTGAACGGCGACAGGTGAGGGTGCAGCCGTCGTCGCTCGCACGGCAGCAGGCATCAGGCATGCGCGATGCACGGAATGGCAGGGCCCTGCGACACTGCGAGGATGTTCTGTCCTCCGCGCCGGCGGCGCAGTTTCCCCGCTTTCGTTCCACCGCGGGCGCGTACCCGCATGCGGAGGCCGGGAATCGCTACCAGCGGTCGTCCCTTCGGTCCTCTCGACTCCTCCTGGCCCTGCGAAAAACGGACAGGAAATCCGGATCCAGTGTGTCCTCCATGCTGTCCACCATATTCTCCGTAGCTGTCGCCGCGCTCTCCGGAAACCCCAGGGTCGTCTTCAGAACCAACTTTTCAAACCGGTTCCAGGAGCTTGAGAACTCGGTCGGTTGCTTTTTCCAGGAGGCGCTGGTCTCTGTGAACCCATTACCGGACGTCACCATCGGCGAGCTGATGACCGAAACCGAGCATCGCACTCTCGTAGGAGCCAGGCATGCACAGTACTCATATCTGCGGTTCCGGGACCTGAAAGCGCGAGTGGAGGCACAGCGCGGTCACCCGATCCGGCTGGGCACGATCATCAACTGCAGCAGCCGATTCAAGGAGGCGCTGCAGGGCCCCGGCATCCCGACCCACCCCGCAGAGGTCCGGCCGAGTTCCATCAAGAGGCTTGAGTGCCTGTGGCGCGATGAATACACCGATCTCTGCCTGAGGAGCTACCCGAAGGACGGAGAAGCGATCCTGGACCTCATCGGACACCGGACCGTGATCGGGCAGGACCAGATCGACAGGATGCTGACCGGGATGGAACGGTTCCTGATGGCCTGGGCGGACGAACCGGACCTGGCGAACACAACGGTGACGGAGGTGGTGGAGCGTTTCGGACTACCGGTCTCACACTACGGCGAGGGCTGGGTCCACATTGATCACAGCTGGGTGAACACGTCCGAACTGGAGCGATTGATCCGCACGGTCGAGGGGGTCGAAGCTGCTTCGGTCCGCGTCGCGGAACGCCCCCCACGTGAACATGCCCTCGTTGCCCGGCTCGTCGGCGAGCCGGGCAGGCAGGCGGAAGTGCGAGCTCGCATCCTGGCCGCGCTGCGTGAGGAAACGGACCTCATCTGCCCGCATGAGT
Source organism: Streptomyces malaysiensis subsp. samsunensis (assembly GCF_024519315.1). Taxonomy (GTDB): domain Bacteria; phylum Actinomycetota; class Actinomycetes; order Streptomycetales; family Streptomycetaceae; genus Streptomyces; species Streptomyces malaysiensis. The sequence goes on from NZ_JANIIC010000009.1 coordinate 97,020, forward strand.
TCGATTGGCGCGACAGGCTGCTGGAACCCGGCGCCTCGCTGCCCACCGACATCGCGCCTGGCACAGCCACCGCGTCCGCCGTCCACCGCGACTCGGACCGTCGGACCGCCGGGGCGGGCGACCGGGCGCTGACGACAGCCCTGTCGGCGGCCATGGACGACGCCGAGGTCGATCTGGATCTTTCTTACGCGCAACAGGGAGGAACCGCCGTCATGGCACCAGCAGTGGTGAAGCATCTCGCGTCGCTGGGATTCGCGGGACCCACCCCGGACGATCTGCTGGGACCGTGGCCCCTGCGTGCTGTGGCGGAGCTCTGCGCCCCGCACCGGGAATCGCTCGGCCGATGAGTACCACGACTGCCGGCACAGAGCCCTCTCCGGCCCACCTTCCCGGACCGTCGGACGACGTCACGGACCGGCGAACCCGTCGGTGGACGGCTTCGCAGCGAGAACGCCCGTCTCCGACGGGTACGGATCCTCTGGGGGACGGTTGAACAGGATGTCCACCGATCGAGATGCGGGCGGGACGACACCCCTCACCAAGTCCCTGCTCACAGACCGTCTCGACCTTCTGCGGCTCTCCGCAGCCGACCGCCGTGTCAGCGGTCTCCTCGTCCTGGTCCACCTGTGGGCGGCGGCGGTGCCCGCGCTCACCGCGGTGGCCACCGGTTGGCTGGTGGCCGGACTCACCGGCGCCGCCACCGGGCGGGAAACCGTCTCGGCAGTGGCGTGGCCGCTGATCGCCGTCTCCGCGCTGCTGGTGGCCGACGAGATCCTCACCTCGCTGGGCAGAACCCTGGAGCAGTACAACGCCGGACGCATCGACGCGCGTATACGGCGTCGGGTCCGTCGCCTGGCCATGGCACCGTCGAGCATGGCGCACCTGGAGGACCCGGTCTTCGCCGATGAAGCCGCACGTGCCTCGGACGTCGGCGAGGGCCGGGTCCGATCACCGGGAACCGCGGCGGTGGGCCAACTCCGTCTGTGCTTCCGCTTTCTGGGGGCGCTGGGCTCCGCCGCCGTGATCGCCGTGTCCTTCTCTCCTTGGCTCGCCGTCGTCCTGCTGGTGGTCTGCGCCGTCAACCGGGCGCTGATCCGGCGCTGGTGGGTGCACCTCGCCGAGGTGCGCGACGAGCGCGAGAGCATGCGGCGCCGGGCGGAGTACTGGAGTGATGTCGCCTCGACCGGGCCGGCCGCCAAGGAGGTCCGTCTTTTCGGCCTGCACGAGTGGGTGGTCCGGCGGCGTACTCACGAACTGCTGGCCTGGGCGGAAACGATCTGGTCGGCTCGCCGTGAGATCCTGCGTCAGCAAGGCTGGATCGCTCTGCTGGCAGCGATCGCCGCCGGCTCCGCGCTGCTCCTGCCGGGGCTGGCCGCCGCGCGCGGCGACCTTTCCGTCAGCGCCTTGATGACTGTGATCGTTGCCGCATGGGGCGTCTTCCAGATCGCCTCCATGGGGCGCGAGGCATTCGACATCGAGTACGGCCTCGGCGCGGTCCGCGCGCTGGAGCGTCTGAACACCACGCAACACGGGATCGCCACGTCCGCCGGCACCGATGTCCGGCAGGCCGGCGAGCCGTCGGCCACCCCGGAAGAGGGTGCCCCGGCGACTCTGCGCACCGAAGGGCTCGTCTTCGCCTACCCCGGCAGTCAGCACCGGGTCATCGACGGTCTTGACCTGACCGTCCGTTCCGGCGAAGTGCTGGCACTGGTCGGGCACAACGGCGTCGGCAAGACCACCCTGATCAAACTGCTGTCCGGCCTCTACCTCCCGACCGCCGGCCGTCTGCTGGTCGACGGACGGCCCCTGGACGCGGCGGGGGCGTCGGCGTGGCGCAAGCGCGTCGCGGTCGTCTTCCAGGACTTCAACCGCTATCCGCTCTCGCTCGCTGACAACATCGCCCTCTCGGCGCCCGAACACCGCCACGACAAGGAGGGGATCCGAGCCGCCGCGCGCCGCGCCGGCGTCGACGTCCTCGCCGACCGGAGTCCCGACGGCTATGACACTTTGCTCAGCGCCGACCGCACCGGCGGCACGGACCTTTCCGGCGGCCAGTGGCAGCGCGTCGCGATCGCGCGCGCCGTCTTTGCCGTCGAACACGGCCGGGACCTGCTGGTCCTGGACGAGCCGACGGCCCACCTGGACGTCCATGCGGAGGCCCGCTTCTACCGTCAGGTCGTCGCCGAGGTCACCGGGGCGACGGTGGTGCTCATCTCGCACCGCCTGTCGACGGTGCGTCAGGCGGACCGGATCGTCCTCCTGGAGGCCGGGCAGGTCACCGAGCAGGGCACCCACCGCGAACTGCTGGACGACGGCGGCGAGTACGCCCGACTCTTCAGGCTCCAGGCCGCCCGTTTCACCGACACCGGGCCCCGCACCGGAGAGAAGGAAGCCGCACGATGAGTGCGAAGAGCTCCGCAGGCGCGGCGAGGTCCGGGTCCGGCACCCTGCGGACCGCGCGCCACACCTTCGCCCTGGCATGGCGTATCGACCCTCCTGTGGTGGGCGTGGTCGTCGCCCTCTCCCTCGCCCAGACGGGCGCGGTCGCGGCCACGGGCCTGAGCCAGCGCCGGGTCGTCGACGCGGCGCAGAGCGCCGGCGGGCATCCGCTCGGTGCCCTGGTCCTAGCTGTCCTGATCGGGGTGGCCGGTCATGTCACCGCCGCGGCGGGCAACCGCGTCCGGTACAACTACCAGCACGACCTCACCGACCGCGTGGACCTTGAGGTGAACCGGGAGATCCTCACCGCCACCGCCTCCATCCCCACCCTTGAGCACCTCGAACGTCCCGACTACCTCAACCGCCTTGAGCTGCTGCGTCGCCAGACCGGCGCACTGGCCGGATCCTGCTGGTCCCTGAGCGACACCGCGATCGACGTGATCAGCGCCGGGCTGTCGGTGTGGCTCCTGGCCGGTGTCCACCCGGCCCTCGCCGTCCTGGCGCTGCTTGCGTTTCCCCCGCTGTGGGCGGCCGAGCGGGCCAAACGCAGCCTTGCCGCGGCCCGTGCCGCCACGGCCGAGGACCAGCGTCTCGAGGACCGGATCCACCGCATGTTCCTGACACCCGAAACGGGTAAGGAGATCTACCTGGCCGGAGCCGGTGCCGTTCTGGACGAGACCGCCCACGCCGCCCGCACTCGCGTGGCCACCGTCGTCCTCAAGGCCCGGCTCGGGGCGATCGGCTGGCAGCTCACCGGCTGGGTCTGCTATGCGGCCGGGTTCATCGCAGCCCTGGTCCTCACCACCTGGCTGGTCGCCCGGGACGCGGCCTCGCTCGGGGATCTGATGCTGGTCATCACTCTGGGCACCCAGCTGCGTCTTCAGATCCGCGGGACCGTCTCCGGTTATTCCCGTGTCGCCGAGGCCGGCGACACCACCGGCCACTACCTGTGGCTGCTGGCCTACGCTCGTCGGCAGCGGCCCACCGGCACCCGCCTCGTCCCTCACACGCCGGAGCACGCCATCCAGGTGCAGGACGTCGCCTTCACCTACCCCGGTTCGCAGGAGCCGGTCCTGTCCGGGGTGAACCTCACGCTGCGGCCCGGATCCACTGTCGCCGTAGTAGGGGTGAACGGTGCGGGCAAGACCACCCTGATCAAACTGCTGAGCGGGATGTACGCGCCCACCGCAGGGAGGATCGAGGTCGGCGGCGTTCCGCTGGACGAACTGGACACCATGGCCTGGCGCCGTCGTCTCACCGGCGCCTTCCAGGACTTCGTCCGTTTTCAGCTGCCCGTCCGTCACACCGTGGGGATCGGCGATCCGGACGCGATGGACAACCGGGAGGAGGTGGCCCGTGCAGTGCATGAGGCAGGGGCCGACCCGATCGTCAACCGGTTGCCCGATGGCCTGGACACCCAACTGGGCACGGTCTACGGAGGAGCGGAACTCTCCCAGGGGCAGTGGCAACGCCTGGCGCTGGCCCGCGCCCTGATGCGCCGACACCCGCTGCTGCTCGTACTGGACGAACCCACCGCCGCCCTCGACCCGCTGGCCGAGCACGAACTGTACGAACTGTTCATGCGGCAGGCGGGTGCGGACCCCGGCCGGATCACCCTCCTGGTCTCCCATCGCTTCTCCACCGTTCGGGGAGCCGACCACATCGTGGTCCTGCACGGCGGCCGCGTCAGCGAACAGGGCACCCATGCCGAGCTACTGGTCGCAGGCGGCCACTACGCGGAGTTGTACAGGACCCAGGCCGAGGCCTATCAGGAGGAGGGCAGCCGATAAGAAGGGCTCAGGAGCAGCCCTGTGGACCAGCCCTCGCGTTCCGCAGGAACGCCCAGCCGTTCCTGGGCACCGCCCGCCCCTGCGAGTCGCCCGCACACTGCGGATCTTGCGGCGCGGCTGCGGCGATCCCACCTCGCGGCGTGAACCGGACGGGAGGCGGTGGCGTGTCTCCCGGACTCCCACCGGTCCGGTGACCGGGCACCGCACCGGGGCCCTGAGCCACACGAACGCCCCCGCTCGGCCACCTGCCCGATCGGCGGCCCGGCCGTAGGGTCGAACGGGTTGGGAGCAGGGCTGGTGTCGTAGGGTTCCCCCGCCTCTTCTTCGTGACCCTGCATGAGCTTTCGCGCCGTGACGTCCGTCTCGGCCCGGACGCATTGCGGCGGCTGGCGGGGCCTGCTCCCGGCGGCCCTCTTCGGACCGGACCCCGGGCCCCGAACAGCCGTCGGCCGCGGTGCGCACGGGGCGCTCCGTATGCGGACCTTCGGTACCCGGCCGCAACGAGGCGTGCCCGCCGGCCTCCTGCCCGGCCGACGTCGCGGTCCGGGGAACCGACGCCGTCGCGGTCGCACGCAACAGCGTTCGTCCGCACGAGCAGTTGGAGGACTTCCTCGCGGTGTTCGCCACCACAGGGGGGCTGCGGGCCACGCTGCGTGCGATGGAGACCGTTTCGTCCGGACGGACCGGTCCGGGAACCTGCGATGGCTCCCACGCCCGCGGGCCCCGGCACCTTCGGGGCCGTCGTCATTTCGGCTGGGACACGGCGTACGTGGTCCACCGCGAGGCGGCGGACAGGGCGGGCACCGTGCGAAGTTTCGCGGTCTCCTTCGCCCGTGTGTGATGGCGGGCGAAGCGGCGGACCAGAGGGTGCATGGTGTAGCTGCCAGGTGTCGCGGGTTCCAGCAGCACCGCGTCCACGAGCGCCTCGAGGAGGTCCTCCGTCGCGAACCGGTCGGCGTGGAGCACTGTCGCGGCGGCGGAGAGCGTGATCTGCTCACCCGTGCCCCTCGCGAGCAGCCGCAGGGCGCGTGCCTGCTCCGGCGGTAACCTACGGTAGCCGGATTCCAGGGCGTTGCTCACGGAGAGTCCGCCCACCTGCAGTTCCGCGACGGTACGCCGCTCGTTGCCGAGCCGCTCGCCCATGACGGCGAGGGACCAGTCCGGACGGGCCGCTAAACGGGTCGCCAGGATGCGTAGCGCCAGCGGCAGCCCGCCGCAGGCCTCGGTGAGGAACAATGCCTCGTCGGGTTCCCGCTCCAGTCGGTGCCGCCCGAGGGTCCGGCCGAGCAGTTCCAGTGCCTCGTGGTGGGTGAAGGAACGCAGTCCCAGCTGGCGGGTGAGCGGCAGCCCGGCTAGCCGCGCGCGGTGGGTGACGACCACGGCGCAGCTGGACGACCCCGGCAGCAGGTCCCGCACCTGGTCCGCATCGCGTGCATCGTCCAGCACCAGGAGCATCTTCCTGCCGTCCAGCAGGGAGCGGAACATCCGACAGCGGGCTGCCGTGCCGGCAGGCACCGCTTCCACGCCCAGTGCGGACAGGAACCCCGCCAGCACCTCGCTGCTGTGCGCCGGACGGTCGCCGCTGCCCCGCAGGTCCCAGAACAACTGGCCGTCGGGATAGGCGTCGCGCACTCTGTGCGCCACGTGCACAGCCAGCACGCTCTTGCCCACCCCACTCATACCGGTGAGCGAGACGACGGCCGGCGCGCTGCCCCGGCTCCCGGTCAGCAGCTCGCACAACTCGTCGATCTCGGCAGTCCGGCCGGTGAAGTCCGGCAGGTCGGGCGGCAGTTGCGCGGGGACGAGGCGGGCCGAGCCGGGCGGCGTCACCGTCACCGTCTCGGTGACGGTCGCCGGAAGCAGGTCCCCCTGCAGAATCCGCTGGTGAAGCTCCGTCAGCTGGGGACCGGGTTCGAGACCGTACTCCTCCACCAGAAGGGTGCGGGTCGCGTTGAACACGGCCAGCGCGTCGGCCTGGCGTCCCGCCGCGTACAGGGCCCGCATCAGCAGGCCGTGCAGCCGTTCGCGAAGGGGATACGCGTCGGCCAGTTCCCGTAAGCGCAATATGGTCATCTGGTGGCGGCCACGGGCGAGGTCGAGTTCCAGTTGCTCTTCGGTGACGGTCAGGCGCAGTTCGGAGAGCCTGTCACGCTGCCGTTCGGCGAAGGGGCCCGGCACGCCGGCCAGCGGATCGCCGCGCCACAGGTCCATGGCTTCGTCGAGTATGTCGCTTGCCGTGTCGGACTGCCCGGCGAGCCGCAGCCGCAAGGCTTTCTTCAGCATCGCCTCCGCACGGTTGGCGTCCACGGCGGATGCGCCGATGTCCAGGCGGTAGCCATCCCCCACGGAGAGCAGCTCGTGCGCGGGCGAGCCCTCGCTGCCCAGGAGGCCGCGCAGCCGCCAGATGTGGGTCCGGATGCTGCGTACGGCCGCGGCGGGGGGCTCCTCGCCCCACAGTGCCTTGACGAGTTGGGTCATCGACACGGCATGGCCCGCCAGCAGTAGGAGAACCAGCAAAGTGCCCTGCTGCTGCGGTGCCCCCAGCCGGGGCAGCTCCGTGCCGTCCCGATAGGCGCGCATCTCGCCGAGTACGTCGAATCCAAGCCCGGGGATCAATCCAACCTCCTGAGGAGAAACGGTACGGCCGCCTCGAAGGCGGTGGTCCGTCCCCCACCACTGCCAGAGAACCCAGACGACTTCACTGCCCATGCGAACAGCCGCAACACCAAACAACACCAAACCCACGCCCCCATCGGCGGCGCGGTCGCCCCGGGTTGGGGCACCGTCGCAGGCCGCCTTCCCGGACTTTTATCGATGCCGGGGAGGGCGGATGGCCATCTGGTCGTCCGCTCGGTGTGTCGACGAGGTTCCGCACGTCCGTGGCCGTGACCAGCACCGTGCGAACGGCGCGCGACGGCGTCGGACGGGGACAGGACCCGGGCGGCGCCCTGGCAGTCGCCGCGGTGAGAGGGAAGTCAGGTACCGGTGCATGGCGCCGCTCAGGCGTCGCGGTCAGGGCAATGCCACTGCCTGGTCCGGCCATGCAGTGCATGAGCGTGGACTTGCCGGATCCCGAAGGTCCCATGATTGCTGTGAATTCGGTCTGCCGGAACCCGACAGAGACGCTGTCCAGGGCGACCACCTGGGTCTCGCCCTGTCCGTAGACCTTGGTCAGGTCCGTTGCGCGGGCCGCGGCCACGGCAGGGCGGGCCGTGGTGGGAGCGCTGGGGGGGAAGGCGGTCACGATGAAGTGCTTCTGTCGTATGGGGTCGTTGGACCGGAAGATGCCGAGGGCCCGCCGAGGTGGATCAACAGGATTTCGCTGTGGCTTCCATTGTCTGTGCCGGCGAAATCTCAGACATCCGACCGCATGCCCGTTACTGCTCCGGCCTTGAGTCGAAGACGGGCGTTGCTGGGTAGTCCTCAAGAAGGAGAGACCCCCGCCCTGAGTCGATGAACTGGCCAAACCTCAATGAGCTGCCACGGGACAGGACCGAACGTTTCATCGCCGAGTGTCGGTGGAAACAGATACGGCTCGGCGCCCGCACGACCGCTGCCTGGTGGGAGGCGGCGGGGCAGGAGCTGCCGCGCAGCCGGTTCGGGGTCCGGCAGCCCGGTGGCGCTCTTCGTTGTCCAGGGGGTCACCGGATCGTCAGCTGTTCGCGGACGTCCAGCGCCGCCCAGACCTCGCGGCCTGGGACACGGCCGCCATCAGGTCGGTATTGTGCCGCGCGTGGGCGAAATCGGGTGCGGACCGGCTGCCCGTCTGCAGGTCGCGAACCAGACATGCGTAGAGTTCGGCTACGTTCAGCGCGGGGCTTGCGGTGGTGGCAGGAGCCGCGGGCTTGTCGGGGGCGGCGAAGGAGATGCTGGAGGCCAGGCTGAGGTCCCCTGTGCCGCTCGAAAATACGATTCAGCTCTGTGAGCTGCGGCGATGCGGTGCGGTCAGGCAGCGTGACGGTATTCGTTTATCAGACCGTCGAGGACAGGTTGTCGCTGGATTCGATGGGCTTGGAGGTCAGCAACAGTGGCCGGGACGGGCGGTTCGGTGCTGTCTGGAGGTAGTTGCTGCCGAGATTGATGGGGGCGGTGTTGGTTGTAGTGCCTGATGTAAGCGGTGAGTACTGCGTGGGCGTGAGTCGCGTTGTAGATGAGGATCAGGTCGAGGATCTCGCGGCGTAGGGTGCCGACGACTCTCTCGCAGATCGCGTTCGCTCTCGGTGCCTGGGGTGGGCTGAGTAGGACCTGCATGTCGTCTGCGTCGAAGATGGCGTCGAAGGACCTGGTGTACTTCGAGTCCCGGTCCCGGAGCAGGAAGCGCAGTGGGTCCATCCGGCACCCCAACGTCATGGCGAGGTTCCTCGCCTGCTGCGTGGTCCACTCGGCGGTGGGGTGGGCGGTGACGCCGGCGAGGTGAACGCGCCGGGTGCCGTGCTCGATGAAGACCAGAGCGTACGGCGTGACTGCGAAGACCTCCCGCCGTCGCCCGCGAGGCACCAACCGCGACAGCGCGGCCAGCCAGATCCGATCGGCCGGCTCGTAGCGGACCCGCGCGATCTGACGACGCAGCACCGAGTTCTCGTGCCGGAGCGCCAACACCTCCGCGTCCTTGGCCACGCGGCTGCGCAGCACGGCAGCGGGCACCATGACCAGGTTTCTGGCCAGCGCGGTGACAATCGACAGCACCATCGAAGGATCGTCCCAGATGCTGTGCGGGTTCTGGCGGAAAAGCTTGCAGGTCACGTCCAGGATCGTGTTTCCGAGCGGGACAGGCATCACGCTGCCTGCACCCCAACTGCGGTAGACCGCACTACGCAGGGTGACAGCCGCACACCCCAGACACCCTCGAATACTCATGATCACAGCACGGGGGCGGTGCCCACGACGCACGGAACCCGTCACCGACCAGGCGACATCAGGTGCGGGAAAGCTTCGGGCCCGCTCAGCCACTCACCACACCGAGAAGGACCCGGACCGTCTCCGCCATCGTCTCCCGGCCCTGGGCGACGTAGGGGCGGGGGTCGGTCAGGTCGGGCCGGGCCCCCAGCGCTTCGCGGACCGCGCCGGTGAACGCGACGTTGAGAGCGGTACCGATGTTGATCTTCACGATGCCCGCCTGGACGGCTTGTCGCAGATCGTCGTCGCCGACGCCCGACGAACCGTGCAGCACCAGAGGTACGGGCACGGCCTCCCGCAGGCGTTCGATGAGCGCGTGGTCCAGGGTCGCGGAGCGTTCGGTCATCGCGTGGCTGCTGCCGACGGCGACGGCCAGGGCGTCCACGCCGGTGTCCGCGACATAGCGCGCCGCCTCCTGCGGGTCGGTGCGCACCCCGGCAGCGTGGGCGCTCGCGGGAGCGTCGGGCTTGCCGCCCACATAGCCGAGTTCGGCCTCCAGCCACAGGCCCGCGCCGTGGGCCCACTGGGCCGCGGCGCGGGTGGCGGCGAGGTTCTCGGCGTACGGCTGCGCCCCGGCGTCGAACATCGCGGAGGAGAACCCCGCGTCGGCCGCCGTGCGCAGCAGCCGCATGTCCGTCACGTGGTCCATGTGCAGTGCGACATCGACGTCACAGGCCTTGCCGACCTCGGCCGCGGCCCGCGCGATGGGCTCGACCCGGCCGCCGTGGAACCGTACGGCGTTCTCGCTGATCTGCAGGATCACCCCCGGGGCGCCCGCGGCGGCCGCGCCGGCGGTGATCGCCTCGGCGTGCTCCAGCGTGATCACGTTGAACGCCGCGACGGCCCGGCCTGCGGCGGCGGCCTTCGAGACGAGTTCGCGCGTGGGAACCAGGGGCATAAAGGTGTCCCCTCGCTTTCATGTCGGTTCGGTGAGTACGGGCCGGTGTCGGCCCGTATTGCTACGTGGTTCGGCCGGTACGGATATGTGGGCGATCAGGACTTCTGCGGGGCCGGACTCACGTCCGCGCCGTCGTCCGCCGCGCCCGGGGCCACGGAGTTCTCGCCGCTCTTCTCGTCGCTGTAGACCATCAGGGTCGAGCCTGCGAGGGCCAGCACGATACCGAGGGCGCCCCACACGTTCGGGAGCGTCCGGTAGACAGCCAGGGACAGCACGATGGTCAGCACCGGGGCCAGCGCGTTGGTGATGGGGGCGACGACCGTGGCCTTGCCCCGGCTGAACGCCATGACCAGGAACAACGCGCCGACCGCGTTGAGGACCTGTGTCACCGCGGTGAGTGCCGGCGCCTGCCACGGAGCGTCGGACGGGAATTCGCCCATCATCACGAACGCCACCGGGACCAGCAGCAGTCCGCTGATGGTCATCCAGCCGAAGGTCGTCGCGTCGTTGACCCCGACCACCGCGGCTTTGCGCATGCAGAACGCCTGCACGCCCCAGGCAACACAGATCAGGATGGCCATCAGCAGCCACGGGCCGTGCGAGTTCGAGTCGTCCTTGCCGCTGGGAATGCTGAGCAGCACGATCGCCGCCAGCGCCGCGACGACACCCACTAGGGCGAGCCGGTTGATCCGCTCCCGCAGCAGCGCCATCGCCATGAGGACGGTGACCACCGGGGAGAGCGACACCAGGGGGAAGATCAGGTACGCCGGGCCGTTGGCGAGCGCGTGGAACAGCAGGAGTTGGCCGCCTGCGCCGGTCAGTCCCGCGATCAGTCCGTACACGGCGGCGATCGGCCGGCGGTCGAACGTGTTGCCGCGCATCGCGAAGTACGCGGGTATGAGCATCGTGAAGGCCCAGATGATGTAGATCATCTCGTTGGGGTAGCCGTACCTGCTGTTCGGCTCGCTGGAGAAGGCGCCCCACACACCCCAGAACAGGACCAGCAGCGACGCGTACAGGATCCAGCTCTTCGTGCCTCTGTTCATCGGTCTTCCCCTCCTGAGGCAGAGATCCCGGAGGCCATGCGCAGCGCGTCGAGCGCGGGCTGGTCGAGCGGGGTTCCGGCGATTTTCGCCGCGTACAGGGCGGCGCCTACGACAGGCTCGTAGAGAGGGTGTCGCAGCTCATAGTTGGTAAAACGATTCTTCAGTCCGGTGGCGAACGCCTCCAGAACCGTGTGGGCGCCGAAGGTGCCGCCGGAGTAGGAGACCGGTACGGTCTCGTCCGGGCCGAACTCCAGCCGCTCGCGGGTGACTTCGACGAGCAGGGCGAGTTCCCGGCCGGCATCGGTGAGGATCTCCGTGGCGGCCTCGTCGCCCAGAGCGGCCGCCTCGGCCACGGAGCGGCTGAGCGCGGCGATCCGGCTCCGGTCGCCCTGCCACTGGTTGTGGACGACGTCGATCACGTCGAGGTCGGACGCGAGATCCAGGTGGCGCCGGAACACCTCGGCCAGGGGGCCCTCGGGGAGCCGTCCGTCGCCCATCCGTGAGAAGGCGTTGAGGCCCCGGACCGCGATCCAGTGCGCCGACCCCTCGTCGCCGAACATCTCGCTCCAGCCACCGACGCGCACGCCCCGGCCCAGCCGCTCGCCGTAGGTCATCGAACCGGTGCCGCTGATGACGTTGATGCCGTCGACCGCGCCCAGTGAACCGGCCCAGCCGCAGACCATGTCGTTGTCGCAGGCGTAGCGGTCGTGCCCGAGCACCGCTCGCGGGGTCGCGTTCAGGACGGGCAGATCGCGGGTCGCCTCCCCGTAACCGGGCAGCCCGAAAAAGGCGTACTCGATGTCGGCAGGGGTCAGCCCGGCCGCCGCGCAGACAGCTTCGACGCCTTCCTTCAGCACACCCTCGACAAGCTCGATGCCGTGGGAGAAGTAGTACGAACTTGCCGCCTGCGCTCGCGCCACGACTTGTCCGGACCGGTCGACCATGCAGAATGCGGTTTTCGTACCGCCACCGTCGACACCTAGGAACATCGTTGTACCTCCGTCCGGCGCCCTCGAACCGCGCCGTCGATGCCTTTGATCAGTTGTGCAAGGAGTGCAAGGTCACGCCCTGCACCACGCGGTTGACCTCACCCGAGGGGAACGGGTTGTCGGGCCGCAGGTACCGGGCCAGAGAGGCACGCAGGGCGATGAGCTGGGCGTACACCACGGCGGACAGCGCCAGGGCGACATCCTCGACGCCATCGAGGCCCGGAAGCGGCCAGGCGTCGGTGCCTGTGCCCTCCGTTCCCGCGCCGGAGTCCGCGGAGACCGTGACGACGCTGCCGGCGGGCAGATTTCCGCGCAGCTCCGCATAGATGTCCTGGTCGTACTTGCGGGTGTACGGGTCGTTCGACATGTACACCACCGCGACCGAACGGTCGTTGAGCACCGCCTTGGGACCGTGCCGGAATCCCAGCGAGGATTCCGCGACGGCCATGAGCGTCCCACCGGTGAGCTCGAGCACCTTCAGCGCCGACTCCTCGGCGAGGCCCTTCAGCGGGCCGCTGCCGAGGAAGACGATCCGCTCGGGCGCGCTCTCCAGGAGGGCGCCGACGGTGCGGTCGACAGCGCTGCTGTCGGTGATCGACTCGGCTGCCCGGGCCAGGCGTTCGGCGACGCCGTCGTAGGCGCTGCCGCCCAGGGCGAGCAGTGCCGCGAGTGTCATGCACGTGAAGCTCGACGTCATGGCGAAGCCGCGGTCGTTGGACCCGGGCGGCATCAACAGCACGTGGGACTTCGGCAGCTCCGCGTGTTCGCGCGCCAGGCGGCCCTGCTCGTTGCAGGTGATCACGAAATGGTGCACCTCGGAGAGGACCTGGTCGGCCAGGGCGGTGGCGGCCACGGACTCGGGGCTGTCGCCCGACCGTGCGAAGGAGACCAGCAGCGTGGGAACGTCCTCGGCGAGACAGCCGCGGGGGTCGGCGACGAGGTCCGTGGTGGCAACCGCGTCGACGCGCCGTCCCAGACGCCGGGCCAGGGCGGGCTGGAGCACCTGGCCGGCGAACGCGGAGGTGCCGGCACCGGTGAGCACCACGCGCAGATCGCCGCGGGCGACGAGCGGACGCAGGAAGGGGTCCAGCGAGTCCCGGGAGGCCGAGACGATCCGGTCGACCTCGCGCCACAGCGCGGGCTGCTGGGCGATCTCGCGGACGGTGTGGGCAGCGCCGTCGTCCAAGGACAGCGTGCCGGAGGGCGTGGTCACACGTACTCCTTCTGGTTCGGGCGGGAGGCGCGGTCGTAGTCGCGCAGAACATCGCGGACGTGGTCCACGGCCAGGTCGCGCGGCCGGGCGGCGAGCTCGCCGTGGCGGACACGGGCGTACTGGAGCGGAAGATGTGCGCTGAGCAGCGGCAGGGGGATGTCCACGGCCGAAAGGTTGTCCATCAGCCGGGCCTGGGCCTTTTCGATCTCAGGGTCGGGCCAGTAGTAACGCATCCGGTCGCTGTAGCTGTAGCGGCGTGCGAGGCGCTGCTCGGCGGCGCCGCCCGGGTAGTAGCCCTCCCATGTGGCCGGCTCCGCGAGCATCCGCCGCTCGACGACCTCGGCAAGCCGTGACCGCTCGGCGGCCGGCACCAGTTCGTCCTCGATCGCGGCGAGGGCGAACAGCGCCTCGCGCAGGGCGAAGGTCAGCCCGGGGCCCACCTTGAGGACCGCCCAGTGGTCCTCGACCAGCGCGGTGAGCGCCTCGGTGGTCTGGTAGTCGGTCGAGTGGGCCTCGTAGACCATGGTGGGCTCGTCGTCGAGGACCTTGCGCAGCTCCTCGGTCAGCTCCCGCCGGTAGTCGACGACCTGAAGGTGGTCGAACTCGACGGCCGGCTGGACGACGAGGGCCATGACACGCGGCCAGACCTCGTCGATGCCGTGCCGGGCGAACGCCTTGCGGTGCTGCTCCAGAGTGGTGCGCGCCGCCTCGGGCGTGGTCGGGACGAGCGCGCCGAGCGTCTCGTGCGCGCCGCCGGGTGTGGGCACCTCGGTACCGATCACGTACCGGATCCGCTCGGCCCGCTCGGGGCCGGCCGTCTCCTCGGCCACGCGGATCAGCCGCGCGGCGCGTTCGGCGACCACGTCGTCGGTCAGCGGTACGGGGTCACCGGCGCAGGCGAAGCTGCAGTCCAGGTGGATTTTGGTGAAGTCCGCCGCCACGTAGGCGGCGACCAGGGCGTCGGCCCGCTCCATCGCCTCGTCGGGCGTCAGGGACTGCCACCGGTTCGGTCCCAGGTGGTCGCCGCCGAGAATCACGCGGTCCAGTGGCAGACCACTTTCGGCGGCGATGCGGTACACGAGGTCGCGGAAGTCCGCGGGCCGCATGCCCGTGTAACCGCCGTACTGGTCAACCTGGTTCGAGGTCGCCTCCACCAGTACATGACCGCCGCTCTCCCGTGCTTGCACCACGGCTGCCTCGATGACCAGTGGATGAGCCGAACACACCGAGGTGATGCCCTGCGGCTGTCCGGCCTTCTGGCGCCGGACCACCTCGCTCAATGGGCTCTGCATTGCCAACCCCTTACTCAACGTGCATTTTGAGCCCTTCCGCCACGTTGGCCCGGAGCCCAGAGGGGACGGTACTGGTCTCATTGATGGCCGTCAATAGTCTTATTTTGGTATGCATCTGGTATTCGATACCGCGCATCACGTCCGCCCCGCAGCTGGTACGTGGTGCAGGAGGAGAGTCTCCGTGACCTGCGGTGATCAATCAGCCCTGATTGGTGATGGAGGCCCGGAACCGGTAGCGGTCCCCTCGGTAGACCTGGACGGTCAGTTCGATCGGGCGTGATTCCTGGTTCGACGTCAGCTGGGTCGCGACGAGCATCGGCATGGTCTCCCCGATCTCGAACAGCTCGATCTCCCGTGGCGTCGGGTGGCGGGCCTCGACCGAGTAGTCGGCGACGCGGGGCAGCTGCGGCGGGTCGGCGGCGCGCAGGGTGGCGTAGAGCGAGGCCGTGTTGAAGTCGGTTTCGGCCAGGGCCGGGCAGGCCGCCAAAGGAAGCCGGTTGTGCTCGAGCACGACCAGCAGACCGTCGAGGAAGCGCAGTCGGTGGAGGTCGAAGAGGTCGGCGCCCGGAGCGATCCGGAGCTGCTCGGCCTCGGACACCGTGGCCGGGCGGACGGTGGCGGAGAGCACCTTGCCGGCCGTCGTCAAGCCGTTGGCCTGGGCATAGTCGGCGAACCCCTGGACCTGCGGGGCCGCCGAGCCGGACGTCATCGTCGCCTCGGGGAGCAGACCGAGCTCGGCGACGAACCACCCGCGCGACGACGACGGCCGCACGATGCCCCGTGACTCCAATTGCGCGAGGGCCGCTCGCAGCGTCACGCGCGACACGGCGTACCGCTCGACCAGAGCCCGCTCGGAGGGCAGCCGGTCACCGGGGCGGGCGGCAGCGGCGCGCAGGTCCTCGAGCAACTGCGTGGCCGTGCGCTCGTACAACGGGAGGGCATCGTCCCCGAACAGACCTCTGGGCATCGGCGTTCTCGCATCCGTCATACCAGAAACATACCAATTCGATCGACGGCGCGAACCCTCGTCCGGGCGGCCCACCCGTTGACATGCCACTCGAATACCACTTACGTTCTCGCAGCAGGCCACCTGGTGATGAAGAAGTCGCCCGTGAGCGACCTTCCGTTTCGCCGTGCCCCGGGCACCCTCCGGTGATCGAGGCAGCGTTGTCGCAGCTCACCGAGGATGGCCGCGCACTGCCGCCGGAAGCGACCTCGCACCGGGGTGCCCGTTCGGACGCCACGCCGTCCCCGACCCCACCCGACCCACTGCGAAAACCAGTAGCAGACCAGGCATCGACCAGCCTTACGGACGGTCGCCTCGTCGCGAGCACGCGGCTCGACTCTGAACGATCCACCACGACGGACAGAAGGCAGCTGCCCCAGTCGGGCACGCACGACCGAAAGAGAGTTCGACATGACGGACATGAACCGGCGAAGCGTACTGAAGGTCGCGCTGGGGGGTGCCGGCCTGGCCGCCATCCCCGCCGTGGCCATGGGCGCCTCACCCGCGGCCGCCGCACCGAACTCGGATCCTGACCTCGTCGGAGTCGGCGACACCTCCATCACCCTGGAGTTCGACGACCAACTGCGAAGCCGGGTCGCGCTTAAGGGCGTCGACCTCACCCGCTTCGACGCCGGCGAAGCCCTGCTGGTGGGCGACAAGGCCATCGAGGCGTTCGCCTACCGCGGACACCGGACCCGCGACACCCGGCACCCCCGCCACGGCGCGGGCGTCCGGGTGACGATCGAGGGCACGTCCAAGGAAGGCGTGCACAAGACGGTCGAGCTGACCTCCTTCGAGCGTCTTACCGGCATGATCGTGATGAAGGTGACCTACACCAACAGGTCCTCCACCGCACTGAAGGTCACCGGGTGGCGCAACGGAGCCCACGAACTCCTGGAGACCCCCGGAGGCTTCTACACCTTCTCCGGCACCACGTACACGGACCGCCGCGACTGGGTGATGCCGGTGAAGGACGGCTACGTCCAGGAGAACTCGCTGGGGATGGACTCCTCCGACTACGGCGGCGGCACCCCGCTGGCGACCGTCTGGCGCCGGGGCGCGGGCCTTTCCGTCGGACACGTCGAGCCCGTGGCGACGATCCTGCGCATGCCGGTCCGCAAGACGGACGCCGGAGCGAGCATCGCCATCCAGGACGACACCGCCCGCACCCTGAAGCCGGGCCGTCGGCTCAGCACCGACACCACGTTCCTGACCGCCCTCCCGGGCGACCACTTCGTGCCGCTCCAGCGGTACCGCGACTACATGAGCGACACCGGCCAGCGCGCTCCCAAGGTCCCCGCCTCGGCCTTCGAGCCCATCTGGTGTGCCTGGGGCTACGAGCGCGACTTCACCGTCGAGCAGGTCACCGGAACGCTGCCGAAGGCGCACGAGGTCGGCCTGCGCTGGGTCGTGCTCGATGACGGCTGGCAGACCAACGAGGGCGACTGGGACATCAACACGGCGAAGTTCCCGCGCGGCGAAGCGGACATGCGGGCCTTCACCAAGGAGATACGGGACGCCGGCCTGCGACCGCGCCTGTGGTGGGCCCCGCTGGCGGCGGACCCCGACAGCAACCTGATCCGGGACCGCTCCGACATGCTGTTGCTGGACCGCGACGGCAACAAGCAGGACGTCACCTGGTGGGACGCCTACACGCTCTGCCCGGCCTACCAGCCGACGGTGGACTACTTCGTCGAGCAGGCGAAGAGGTTCATCGGCGACTGGGGCTACGAGGGGCTCAAGATCGACGGCCAGCACCTCAACAGCGTCGCACCCTGCTACAACCCGAAGCACCGGCACGCCCGCCCCGAGGAATCCACCGAGGGCGTGGCGCGGTTCTGGAAGGCGATCCACGAAGCCGTGCACGCGGCGAACCCCGACGCCCTCGTCGAACTCTGCCCCTGCGGCACCGCCTTCGCCTTCCACAACCTGCCCTACGTCGACCAGTACCCCAGCTCGGACCCGGAGTCCTCCTACCAGGTCCGGAGCAAGGGCAAGTCGATGAAGGCGCTGATGGGCGCGGGCAGCAGCTACGCCGGCGACCACGTCGAACTGAGCGACAACGGCGACGACTTCGCGTCCTCCTACGGGGTCGGAGCCGTCCTGTCGACCAAGTTCACCCTCCCCGGCACCGGAGCCCCGGACAAGGCGACCGACCTCACCCCGGAGAAGGAGGTCCTCTGGCGCAAGTGGGTGTCCCTGTACGAGAAGAACATGCTGCCCACCGGCGAGTACCGCGGTGAGCTGTACGACATCGGCTTCGACAAGCCCGAGGCGCATGTCGTGGCCACGAAGCGGACCCTCCACTACGCCTTTTACGCCGACCAGTGGGACGGGACGGTTGAGCTGCGCGGTCTGGGCCGCACGCGGTACCGCCTGACCGACCCGTTCACCGGCAAGTCACTCGGAACTGCCACTGCTCAGCACAACACCGTGAAGCTGTCCTTCGAGCGGTTCCAGCTCATCGTGGCCGAGCCCATCGGCTGATCGGCGGACGGCCGTGGCGACGCTCTTTGATCATGCGAGTGGCGTGCCACAGGCTTGCCGGGCCCCGCTTCCCCCGGCAGGGCAGGTGGCGGCTCGGGCCCGGCATGGCCGGTAAGGTCGCGCTGGTCTTGGGCGTCACCGTCGGTCATCTGGCGGACCGTGCCCCTGCCGAATACTTCATCCGTGCAGGTCATGCTGCATGTTGGTATTCGTGGAGGATGCCGCCGAGGTGGTCGTGGCGGCGTATGTCCAAGGCGGCTCAACTTGTCCGGATCGTTGATCGGTGTGGGCGTGGGTGCAGCGGTCGGGCGTTGGCGATGCCCTGGTGGGGTCGGTGGGCGTTGTACTGTCCGTACTTGTGCAGGGCGTGCAGGAGGTGGCGCTGGTTCCAGATCAAGGTCCGGTCCAGGAGCTCAGGTCTGCAGGTCTGTACCCTGTGCCGCTCGAAAAGTCGTCGCTGCACGTCATGCCGCATATCGGTACTCGTTGACGACGCCACCGAGGATCCGGGTGCGCAGGACTTTGCGGGGGCTGATGTCGTGCCCCGTGGCCGGTTGGTGGTCAGCGTCGGGCGGTAACTGGTTGCGGGCTTGATGGGGTCGGTGCTGGTTGTAGTGCCGCTCATAGGCTGCAAGGACGTGGCGGGCGTGGGCCTTGTTCATGATCAGGAGGTGGTCGAGGACTTTGCGTCGGATGCTGCCGATGATGCGTTCGCAGTGTGCGTTCATACGGGGAGCTTGTGGCGCACTTTTGAGGATCTCCATGTCCTCGGCCTGGAAGACGGCGTCGAATGTCTCGCCGTACTTGCCATCGCGGTCGCGCAGCAAGAAGCGCAGGGAGTCGATACGTGGGCCCAGGTCGGAGGTGAGATTCCGCGCCTGCTGCACGGCCCAGTCCTGTGTCGGGTGGGCGGTGACGCCAGTGATGTGCAGTCGCCGGGTGCCGTGCTCGAGGAGCACCAGCGCGTACAGCCGCTTGCCGAGTGCGGTGTCGATGTGGAAGAAGTCTGCCGCGATGATGCCCTCGGCTTGCGCGGTCAGGAACTCGCGCCAGGTGGGGCCTGCGCGGCGCGGCGCCGGATCGACGCCCGCGGCATGCAGGATCTCCCAGACTGTCGACGCGGCGATCCGGTGCCCGAGTCGGGTCAGCTCCCCCTGGATCCGTCGGTGCCCCCACCTCGGATTCTCCCGGGCCAGCCGTAGGACGAGTTTCTTGATCGCTGCCGTGGTGGGTGGGCGTCCGGTGCGACGGCGCGCGGTGTAGTCCCACTTCGCGGCGAGGAACCTGCGATGCCAGGCGAGCAGGGTGCCGGGGGTGACAGGGAAGATCTCACGCCAGTGGCGCCGGGGTATCAGCGAGGACAGGGCGGTGAACCAGAGCCGGTCGGCGGGCTCGTAGCGCACCGGTCCGGCTAACTGGCGGCGCAGGACCGCGTTCTCGTGCCGCAGCACCAGCAGTTCCGCGTCCTTCGCTGTCCCGCGACGGAGGAGCACCGATGGAACAGTCAGCAGGCTTCGGGTCACCTTGTACAGCAAGGGCACGATCACGGGGGACATGATCCCAGCGGACTGGCCGTACCACTCCCACCTGCGACGACGACTTTTCGAGCGGCACTAGATATGCGGCATGACGTGCAGCGATGACTTTTCGAGCGGCACAGGTCTGATCCCGCTCCCCGGAAACCATGGGCAAGGCCGGGCTCTCGTGGTGGTGTGCAAGCACTTGCAGGTCAGCGAGCGGCCTGCCCTGTCGGTGCGTGGTTGCGGATTACCGAGCCAGTTGAGATGACCTGTTAAACGGGGCATCGGGGACGCGTAGCGACGAGCACCTTCGCCTGCGCGCATCGCAGTGTCCGTACAGCGGCGAGGCCCACCGTTGCAGCGGCACGTCGTCGAGTGCCCAGACGGCTGTCGCCGCCCGCGATGTGAGAACGCATCAGCCCTGGGTCCAGGGCGTCCGCGTCGATTCTGGCGAGCAGTCGTCTGAGCTGTTCAAGGGCAGGGGAGATCGGAGATGATGCGTCGGCAGGCACGGGCAGTCCAAGGTCACAGAGCGTAGAGAACTCCATGATCGCGGACGTCCGGGCCTGCTGTGTACCGAACCCCGCCCAACATGACGAGACGTCAGCAACCGGGCGTCAGCCGACTACGCCGAAGTCCTGACCGAAGAGGGCGCGGTAGTACGCGACTTCCGGTTCGCGCTCCATCCCAGATGTTGCCGGTGGGGGTCTCCGTTGTTGCGTTGTCGGACCATCCGGTTGGTTTCCGCTGCGCTCTTCGAGATGCACGACGAATGGATCGCCTTACCTCGCCGCCACCTCCCCGAAGGTGATATGGGTGATATCTGTCGTAAACTCCCTTTTAGTTCCTCCGCGCTACCCAACGTACCGAAATGCAACCGCCAGTTGATCCCCAACAGCATGACGAGGGACACTACCTGGCGGATGCGTGTTCCCGACCGAGTGGCACTCGCTTCGGCGTCCTCCCGCGCAGGTCATCGGAGGCCATTTACCCAAAGATTACTGGGCAGTTGACCTCAGGGTTTCGTGGTAGCGTCCTCGTTCGGAGGGACAGTGCAACCTGAAAGGGAAATCGTGAACACGGAGAAGATCGCCGCTCGCCGCCTCTCGCTGGAAGAGGTGACGAAGCTCGGCGTGAAGGACAGGCTCTTCATTTCCGCCGACACGGCAGAACTCAGGCTTCCCGACTGCTATGTCCCTGCTTTTCTGACCAAGTCCGGTGAGGATTTCGAGGGCGGCTCGATCACGGCGAGAACCGTATTCCAGGAAGAGGTCTCCTGCCTTCCCGGCGACGAGAATGAAGCCGGAATCTACTTGGCTGACGAGAACGGCTCGGTGACCATCGAGGTCCTCCAGTCCGCCGGTGTCGTGCTGGACCTGGCACTTTTCGTCCCTGGTGGGGACAAGGGAGCCCTCACGGCCCTTTACGCTGCGGCCCGGCAGGCCTTCGGCGCCGACACCGTGCAGATCTGGCGCCAGGGCCTCAAGGAGGTTCCCGACGTGAAGGTCGACATCTTCGAGGAGCAGATTCCCCGGGGGCGCAAGGGGACCGACAGCCCCAAACGTGACCGTCGCGCGTTCGACACCTACCCCACCCGTGCAGACTTCATCGAGTTCTCCGCGGGGTGGAAGCCGGTCATTGAGATTCACAGGCCGATTGTTGACGACACCCCGACCATCTGAGGCGGCGTTACCTCTCGGTCTCGGCCTGAGAGAACGCCGAGAACGCATGCGCCGGACCCGGCCGACCCCTGAGCGGCCGGGGAGCCGTCGGAAAATAACTCACGAACGACGAAGCGCCGTTCCACTCGATGACCTCGCGAGACAGACCGCCTGACCAAAATCAAAGCCTGAAGTTATTCTTCGACAGCCCTCAGGGCTTCGCCGTAGTCGAGTGACGTCCACTTCGTGCTCAGGCGAGGCCGGGGAGCATGAGAGGTCGGCGGGCGTCACACGCATCGCGGCGACGGCCGGAGGCGATGTTCTTCGCGCCGTTCAGTCGCAGGGCGCCGACCGCGAGGTTGCGCCAGGTCGCCATAGCGCGGGGTGCGCTGTCAGTCCGCCACCGCGCACGCGGTCAGGTCGAGGACGACGGCCGGCGCGTGCTCGTCAGCGGTCGAATCCCCCCTCGGACACATACTGATGGCCCACGGGCTTCATGAGAGTGCCGGTCGAGTCTCGTCCCGGCCAGCGCTTTGTGTGTGATGCGGTTGTGCTCTCCCTTGCATATGCCGCCGAAGACGGACATGACGGGGTCGTGGGCCTTGTTGTGGACTGCGGGCGCACCCAGCCGAATCACCCGCGTCGCCGACCAGCGTTTTGTCCGGCTCCCTCCGGCGGGTCCTCCCAAGCTCTTGGTCAGGCAGACCCTGGAGGTCGCTCCCGGGTCGGCGGAGGTCCGGGCGGCGAGGCGGGCGGTGGGTTGAAAGAATATGCAGACCGGTCTATTTTCAAGGCATGGGACAGAAGGGCGCCGAGACGCGGGACCGACTGCTGGACGCGACGCAGGAGTCGGTCGAGGCCGCGGGCTACTTCGGCACCGGGCTCAACCAGGTGATCACGGCCAGTGGCGCGCCCCGTGGCTCGCTCTACTTTCACTTCCCCGGCGGCAAGGACCAGTTGGTCGCCGAGTCCATCCGCCGGGCAGGACGGGCGATCGACGACGTCATGGGGGGCCTGGCCAATTCCAGCGCATCGGCGGCGGAGTTCGTCGACGGGATGCTGCGGCACCTGGGTGACCGGCTGGAGGAGTCGGGCTGGCGCAAGGGGTGCCCGGTGGCGACCGTGGCGCTGGAGACGGCGGCCACCAACGATCTGCTACAGGAGGCATGTTCGGAGGTCTACGGCTCGTGGGAGGCGGCCCTGCGCACGCAACTGGCCGGACGCCCGGACGCCGACGACCTCGCGGTCACGATCCTGGCCCTGACCGAGGGCGCACTCCTACTGGCTCGGGTGCACCGCGGCAGAGGGCCCCTGGACAGCGTCGCCCGTCAAATTGGCGCTCTGCTGAGGTGATACGGCCCGCCGTGACCGGCGGGCTTTTTCATGGGCCAAAAATATGTAGACCGATCTATTAAGGATTCTCATGGACGCGATCGTCTTCGGCGCGACCGGCTTCATCGGACGCTCCCTGGCCGCCGAGTTGCTCAGCCGGGGGCAGCGGGTGGCGGCGGCCGTACGCAACGACACCATCACTCCCTGGCTGATTTCCCAGGGAGTGGGCACCGCCAGGCTGGAACTCGTCGCAGCCGATATCACCCGACCGCTCTCAGGGCTGCCCGAGGTGCGTGATGTCTACAACGCCGCCGGTCGCTACGGCTTCGGCCTCGGCGTGCGGGAGGCGCGGGAGACCAATGTCACCGGGGCGCTCAACGTGCTCGAGTGGGCCGCGGCGCTGCCGGGGTTGCGGCGGCTGGTGCACATCAGCGGGTACCGGGTGAGCGCACCGGGCGGCACGCCCGACTACGCCGGCCTTGGAGCGTATGAGGCATCGAAGCGCGAGGGCGATCTCGCGGTGCGCGCCCGGGCGCGCGAACTGGAGGTCCCGCTGACCATCGCCAATCCCGGCGTCGTGATCGGTTCGGGCCAGTACATCGGCCTGGCTCCTCTTGTCGAGGACCTGTGGAACGGGCGGCTGCCCGCGCTGCCCGGCGGCCGTGACACCTTCGTGCCGATTGTCACGGTCGACTACTTCGCCCGGTTCCTCGCGGAGGTCCCCACATCGCCTGCGGGCGAGCACTATTGGGTGCTCGACGACACCACCCCGCTCCTGCCCGAGCTGATCCGCGCGATCGCCGACCACACAGGTGTGCGGGCACCTCGAAGGACCGTTCCTGCCGGGCTGTTGCGACGCCTGCCGCGCAAGTTGACCGGTGTCGATCCCGAGACGCTGTCCTTCCTCTCCGCCGACCGCTATCCGACAGCTACCGCCCGTGCCTTCGCCGCGAGCGCCGGCCTGGAGATGCCCCCGGCCATCGACGCCCTGCGTACATGGGCCGACGACCTGGTGGCCGCGCGCTTCGGTGCCGCGTCGCCCTGGCTGAGCTCGTACGGCTTCCGCACCGTGGCGGGCAGCCGCACCTGGGTGACGGGGGAGCGACACCATCCCGACTACGTCCTGCTGCACGGGCTGCCGATGAACGCCGACCTCTGGGCACCCCTCGCCGCCCGACTCCCGGCCCCGTTCTGGCCCCCGACCTGCCTGGCCTGGGACGCTCGGCCACCGCGGCCCAGCCGATGAACGCCTGGCTGGCCGATCTGCTGAGCCCGGCGCGGACCCGCCCTGTGCTGGTCGCGCACTCCCTGGCCTGCGGAACCGCGCTGCGCTTCGCTGTCGATCATCCAGACCGCGTCAGCGGGCTCGTCCTCGTTTCCCCGGCCTTCCTACAGGCGCCCGTCCGCCGCCTTGCCCGCTCGGGCCTGGCCGCGCCGATGATGCGCCGGATGTCCGCCACTCGGCTGGCACGCACGCTCGGCATCCCCGAGGGAGCGGAGGTGGAGAGCGCCGCGGCGGACCTGCGCCGTCCCGGGGTGGCGCGCCGGGTCGCCGCGGCGGTGCGCACCGACATCGCCCAGCGCCCGCACTCGCGGGCGCTGCTCGACCGGGTGAGCGTCCCGGTCCAGATCGTGGTGGGCTCGGCCGACCCACTGATCGAGGCCGTCGATCACCCGGTCACCGAGATCGCCGGGGCCGGGCACCACCCCCAGTTGACTCACCCCTCACAGGTCGCTCGTCGCGTCGGTGGCTTCACCGCGCCGGTCGGCGGATGACTCCCGGCGGGCGGGCTTCCTCGACGCCGTCCTTGTCGACATTCCGGTCGCCGATCGTAGGCGCAACTGGCTTGCCCCTTCTGCCGGCCCGCAGCAAGGACTCGTCGGAGGGCGGGCCGTACGGGAGGCGACGGCGCACGGCGCGGGAGACCGTCGTGCGGCTCCGGGCCGCACCCGAGCCCTCGCTATCCCGGCGGGGCCCGCGGGAACGCGGCCGGTCGGCTTCCACGGTGGAGCCGGCCGCGATGTCCGGGGCGGCCCTTCATGGCGGCCGTTCCCGCTCGCGGCCGCGGGTCGTTGCCTTCCTCTTGCGCAGGGCCCGCCCGGGTTCGCTCCCGCCCTTGGACTCCGAGGCCGGCTCTTTCATGGTCCGCCCGGTGGCCCCCGAGACGTGGCCCGAGGCTTTGTCCGAGACCTTGCCGGACACTTTGCCCGTGGACCTTTTCGCCGTACGCCCGGCCGACCGCACGGTCTCGGTGGCGGTGCCGCCCGCCTCCTCGGTGGCCTTCCCGGCACCCTCGCCCACCTCTTCCGCCACCTTCCCGGCCGCCTCACCGGCGTCCTCCACGGCTCCGCCCGCGCCCTCCCCGACCTCTTCGACAGCCTTGCCAGCGCCCTTGCCCACGTCCTGGACCGCTTCTCCGGCGCCCTCCCCCAGCTCGCCGACCGCCTGCTCGGCGCCGCTGCCCAGCCTCTCCGTCGCCGACCCGAGACCGGACGTCACCTGCTCCAGGATCTGGGGGTTGCGGTCGATGGTGGACAGCACCCTGCCGACGATCGCCGCGACATTGTCGAGCCGGACCTTGAGCAGGGCCCGCGCCTCCACACCCTTGATGTCGAGCTCCACATGGCCGAGTGACACATCGGCGCCGACGCCGAGCTTGAGCAGGTCCAGGACCTCCGCCTGGAGGGAGACCCTGGCTTGCAGGTTCTCGACCTTCAGGTTGATCTCCTCGACCTGGAGCTGCGGTACGTCGAGGAGCACATCCGGGTCGCCGGACTCGCCGACGGGCTCCTCCTCGTCCATGTCCGGCTCGTCCGGCTCGTACTCAGCGTCAGAGTGGTCCCTCATGCTGCCCCTCGAAGTGTGCGTGTGAGCATGCAGAGTGTGCGTGCGAGCGTGTGCCGTCCCTCTTCACACTAAAGGCGGTATCCATATTCCGCGCCCAGAGCCGAGTGGCGCTGTGACCCGTCCCCGGCACGGAATCAGGGCCCACAGGACGTTCACTCGTCGACGGGCCGGAGCGAGGACCGCCCGGACGTGTCGTTTTCGGAGGTGAGATACGTGGCTGCTCGTTCAGCGATGGCCAGGATGGTGCTGTTGGGGTTGCCCGAGATGATGGAAGGAATGGTGGATGCGTCGACGATGCGGAGGCCGCTGATGCCGTGTACTCGTAGGTGGGGATCTACTACGGCGTGTGTGTCGGTGCCGATACGGCATGTACCGACGAAATGGTTGTAAGGATGCAGACTGCGGCGAATATTGTCCCGGGAGTCGGAGTCGCCGTGCGCGGGTGTGCCGGGAGCGGTTTCGCGGTCGCGCCAGTCGACCAGTGCACCGGCCTCGCCGAGTTCCAGGGCTTGTCGCATGCCGATGACCATGCGGTCGAGGTCGCGCTCATCGCCCAGGTAGTTCGGATTGATGAGTGGTGGGGTGCCAGGGTCGGCGTCGGCCAGACGCAGCGATCCCCGGCTGAAGGGTGTCATCAGCGACACGCGTACGGAGTACCCGCTTTCCGCCCCTGGTCGCCGACGCGGATACAGGGGGAGTCGAGAAAGACCATCTGTA
The DNA here is from genome assembly GCF_024519315.1 of Streptomyces malaysiensis subsp. samsunensis. Taxonomy (GTDB): domain Bacteria; phylum Actinomycetota; class Actinomycetes; order Streptomycetales; family Streptomycetaceae; genus Streptomyces; species Streptomyces malaysiensis. The sequence goes on from NZ_JANIIC010000009.1 coordinate 123,154, forward strand.
GGTCCGGTTGATCGGATAGACCACTGCTGAAGCGGACGTTCGGTTTACGGACGAACGCTTTACGGACCGGACGCGAAGCCGTGTAGGCAACGGCGATTACCGGATGGTCATGCAGATTTTCACCCACACCGGGGAGGTCGGCCTTCACCGTGACGCCGACGTGACGCAGGTGGTCAGCCGGGCCTATTCCCGACACCATCAGCAACTGCGCCGACCCGATCGTGCCGGCGGCAAGGACGGCCTCATGTCGTGCGTAGGCCGAGCGTTCCGCGCCATTCTTGTCGTACACCACGCCGCGGCATCGCTGTCCGTCGATGATGAGCCTGCGGGCCATCGCGTTGGTGACCACCGTGAGATCGCGGCGGTGGAGGACGGGACGCAGGGAGCTCGCTTCTGCGAGCCGAATTATCACAGTCGAACCCAATTCGTGATATGCGCCTGGTCACAAATATAACTCAGATCATAAGAACGCGAGAGTTCGTGATGGGCTGTCAGCGAGTCGCCGATCTCGGTGGTTGCTCGATGTGCCATCACGTGGAAATTGACTGGGCGCGTCCCGCCGGGCATCGGCCGGGTGTCCAGTGGCTCGAGGGCCGCGTCTTCGCTTACGTGGCCGGTCGGCGGGTGGTCGTTGGGCCCGTTGCCTCGCATCCGTCCGCCGCGCTGGGCCTGGGAATCGCGGGCGCTTGCGCGGGACGCTCGTCGGATGCCGGATGGGGGTGTGCCTGACCGCCGTCGCGTCGGCTTGCGCGTCTGGGTTGGCCCAGGGCTACTCCGGCCAGGACCAGGAGCAGGCCGCACAGTTGCTGAACGGTCAGCGACTCTCCCGCGAACGCGATGCCGAGCAGTACGCCCGTAACGGGGTTGAGCAGTCCGATCAGTCCGACCGTTCCCGCGGGCAGGTGCCGTAGTCCGGTGAACCAGGCGGTGAAGGCCAGCGCGGTGGCGACCAGGGTGACGTAGCAGAACGCGAGGAGCGTCGGCGTGGGGAGTGCGGGCGGAGGGCTTTCCACGGCCGCGGCGACCGGGAGCAGGAACAGACCTCCGGCGGTGAGCTGCCAGGCGGTCGAGGCGAGCACATCGGCACCGGCGCTCCACCGTTTGGCCAGGATGTAGCCGAAGGACGACATCAGCATGGCGGCGGCCGAGGCGAGGATTCCCGGCACGCTCACCCCGTCCACCCCGGTGAACAGCATGAGACAGACCCCGCCGAGTCCGATCGCGGCTCCGGCCAGATGGGCGGGCCGGGGCCGCTCGGACACCAGGGGCCAGGCGATGAGCACCATCGTCAGCGGGGACACCGCCATGACGGTTGAGGCGACGCTTGTGGGAAGCAGTTGGGAGGCGGTGTAGACGAGGACGAAGAACACGCTCATGTTGAGCGGCCCCGTAGAGCGGGTGGTCGGCCGGCAGGAACTCATGTGTGACGAAGTAGGTGGTCCCCCAGGCCACCGGCGCGACCGCGGTCAGTGCCACCCAGCGCATATTGGCTTCCATGGAAGCCAATGTAGCTTCCTGGGAAGGTATTGTCGTGGGTATGGAGCACGATGAACCCCTGGACCGGGTGGCCCGCATCCAGGCCGACTGGCGCCGCGAGCGCCCCGACGTCGACATCACCCCGCAGGGAGTGATCGGCCGACTGCACCGCCTGGCCGACCGGCTCACCGAGGAACTCTGCCTGGTCTACCGCCGCTACGGCCTCAGCGAGGGCGAGTTCGACGTCCTGTGCGCACTGCGCCGCGCCGGTGAGCCCTACGAGCGGGCACCCGGCGAGCTCGCCGCGCACACCATGGTCACCACCGGCGCGATGACGAAGCGAATCGACCGCCTGGAGCGAGCCGGACTCGTCACCCGCCGCCGTTCCGACGACGACCAGCGCGGCCGGATCGTCGGCCTCACCAGGCCCGGACGCGAACTGATCGACCGCGCGTTCACCGACCACATGCGCAACGAACGCCACCTGCTGGATCTACTGGCACCTGCCGAGGCCGAGTCACTCGAAGCGCTGCTCACCACCTGGCTCTTCCGCATGGAACATCCGCCTGCTCCCGGCAGCCAGTGATCCGCCCCCTCCGGGCCGCCACCAGCGCGTCCGCCCGCGGTGGCCCGTCGCGTGATCAGCGGGTGCCGGACTGGAGGGGGTGCGCCAGCGCGGCTTCGAGGCCGCCGGCCGCGGCGCGCAGTCGGCGGGCGATGTCGTCGATCCGGGGAATCAGCCGTGATGTCGGTCCGGAGATGTTGAGGACCGCGACGAGGTCGCCGGCAGGGTCGCGGACAGGGATGCCGACCGAGGTCAGACCGATTTCCACTTCTTCGCTCGCCAGGCTGTAGCCGCGCTGTCGTTCGGCACGCAGCCTGGCCAGTAGTTCATCGAGGCTGCGGGGGCCGGTCAGACCGTGGGCGGGGGCGAGCAGGTCGTCGGCGGTGAGGGCATCGACGAGTCGGTCGTCGGAGTCGAACAGCAGGGCGCGGCCCGAGGCGGTGCAGTGCATCGGGGAACTGCGCCCCACCCAGCCACCGGCCCGCAGCGACTGCGCGGACTCCTCCCGCAGCACGGTCAGTGAGCGGTTGCCCTGTTGGACCGAGAGCAGCGCGACCTCGCCCGTGTGCGCGACGACCTTGCGCAGGACTGGCCGGGCGGCGCGCAGCAGTGCCGTGTCACCGGCGCCCGAGGCCAGTACGAGCAGCGGCCATCCGAGCCGGTAGCGGCGGGTTTCCTCGTCCTGTTCGACCAGGCCGCTGCGTTGGAGCGCGTGCAGCATACGGGAGACCTGGCTGCGTTCCCGGCCGACCGCGCGGGCCAGATCGCTGACCTTGTGGTCGCCGTCCGCGCCTTTGTCGGCGAAGGCGAGCAGGAGAGCCGCGACCCGTTCGGCTGATGAATCCATGTTCCGAAGTCTCACATGTTGTTGTCACCACAGCAACGCACATGATCTTGCCCGGCGAAATTTCTGAGCAGCAAGGCGGCAGATGTTGTTCTGCCGGCAACGAGTCTGGTCACTCGGTTGCTCGGGACGCACACTTTCCGGCACTGCGGACACCGCATCGCACCGCATCGCATCGCACCACGCCGCACCGCATCGCATCGACGCTGCTGAAGGAAAGAGTGAGTCACCGATGACCACCGACGTTCATACGACCACCGGGGATCGGCTCTACGGGCCGCAGACGGAACTGGGGGTGCGGAACTTCCCCCTTCGCGGCCGCGCCTTCGGCGACCTGGTCCCCTTCGTGCGCAACTACGCCCTGGTCAAACTGGCCGCCGCCCGCGTCAACCACACCCACGGCGTACTCGACGAGGTCCGCCGGGACGCGATCGTCGCCGCCTGCCAGGAAATCGTCGACGGCGTACACCCCGGCCAGTTCCCCACGCCGTTGGTCCACGGCGGTGGCGGCACCACCGCGAACATGAACGTCAACGAGGTCGTCGCGGCCCGGGCCGCGCAGATCGCGGGTGTCGCCGTCCATCCGAACGATCACGTCAACGCCTCGCAGTCGACCAACGACACCTATCCGACCGCGATGGCGCTGACCCTGCTGGAACTGGTCGACGCCCCGGTCGCCGCGCTCCGCGAGCTGGCGGCGGCGTTCGACCGCAAGGCCGAGGAGTTCGACGGCGTTGAGCACCTGGGCCGTACCTGTCTTCAGGACGCGGTCAGCCTCACCGCCGGTGACTCCCACCGGGGCCACGCCGCCGCCCTCCGGCGGGTGGCCGACGGGCTGCGCGAGGCCGCTCACGCGCTGCACGAGGTGCCGATCGGCGGCACCGCTGTGGGGACCGGCATCGGTGCCCCGGACGGCTTCGCGGAGCAAGCCGCCGTCGAACTGGCGGAGCTGACCGGGCGTCCCGTCGTCGCCGCGCCGAACCGGTTCGACGCCATGTCCCACATGGACCCGTACGCCGCGATCGCCGCGGCCGGTTCCCGGGCCGCGATCACCATGGCCAAGATCGCAGCCGACATCCGGCTGCTGTCCGCCGGCCCTCAGGGCGGGTTCGGGGACCTGACCATCCCGGCCGTGCAGGCCGGGTCGTCGATCATGCCGACCAAGGTCAACCCGGTGATCCCCGAATACGTCATGCAACTGGGCTACCGGGTGCGCGGCCAGGCGCTCACGGTCGACTGCGCCGTGGCCGACGGCGAGCTGGAACTGAACGTGATGGAGCCGGTCGTCATCGACGCCCTCACCACGATCTTCGACGACCTCACCGCCGCCGCCGAGACCTTCGCCCGCCGGTGCGTCGACGGGCTTGCCTGGGACGGCCCGCACCGCGAACGCAATCTCGCCGGTGCTCTCGACCACTGGGTGGAGCTCTCGGCGGCCGAAGGCTACGAGACCGCCACCACCCAGCTTCGGGGGACCGCCACCACCCAGCTACGCGGCGACGCCACCACCCGCTGAACACCGCGTCCCCGGCCGCCCGTCCCCGGCGCCGCCCTCGTCGCCGTTCCCGCCGCCTCCCCAGCCGCCGTCCCCCTGGGCCCGCCCCGCCCCGGCGCCTCGGCACCCGCTCTCTCCCCGCCCGGCAGGGCACGCCTCGCGCCACGCGATCGGTGTGCCCGCCCCAGCAACGCAGTAAGGGTGTGAACCCCACCATGAGAAAATCCACGCCACCAGACGTCCGAGCACCGCGGGACACCGCGTCCGCGACGGTCGAGCTGGAGGATGTGCCCTTCGGCCGCTTCCACCTGCACGTCGCCGTCGCCGGTTCGGGCGGACAGTTCAGCGACGGCTACATCCTGGGAATCATCGGGATCGCCCTGACCAGCGCCACGGATGACCTCGCACTCAACGCGGTGTGGCTGGGCCTGCTCGGGGCCGCCTCCCTGGCCGGTCTGTTCTTCGGCAGCCTGTTCTCCGGCGCGCTGATCGACCGCATCGGCAGGCACCCCATCTTCGCCTTCGACATGCCGCTGTTGGCGGCCCTGTCCCTGGCACAGTTCTGGACCGCCGCCGCCTGGCAACTGCTCCTGCTGCGACTGCTGTTGGGGCTCGTGCTGGGGGCCGACTACGCGGCCAGCAAGACACTCGTCAGCGAACTGGCGCCCCGCAAGAGCCGCGGCCGCATGATGAGCGTTCTCGCGATCGCGTGGGCCGCCGGTTACACCATCGCCTACCTGGTCGGCTACCTCATCGCCCAGACGGCCTCGGGTGACCGGCCGTGGACATGGATGCTGGCCAGCAGCGCCGTACCCGCTCTGCTCGTGGCGGCCGCCCGGCTCGGCGTGCCCGAATCCCCGCGGTGGCTGATCGCCAAGGGACGCGCCCAGGAGGCCGCCGCGATGATCGCGGCGAAGATCGGGCCGCATGTCACCCCGCCGACGGCACCGGCACCGGCACCATCCTCCGGCGCTCCGGCCGAGTCGGGCTCCCTGCGGGCCCTGTTCGCACCGGCGCTGCGGTCGCGCACGGTGATCGCCTGCGTGTTCTACCTGTGTCACATCATGCCGTACTTCGCGCTGAGCACGTTCAGCCCCCGCATCCTGGCATCACTCGGCGTGCACAACGCCTACTTCGGCGGTGCGGTCTACAACCTGCTGCTCCTGGTGGGCGCCGTCGTCGGCATGAGCGTCATCGACCGGCTCACCCGACGCCGGTTCCTGATCGGCAGCTTCGCCGTCGCCGCGGTGCTCCTGCTCCCGCTCGGGATTCTGCACGATCTGCCGATCACCCTCGTGATCGTGCTGTTCGCGGCACTGGCCTTCGCGCTGTCGGCGGCCGACACCCTGGCCTTCGTCTATCCGCAGGAGCTGTTCCCCACCCGGATGCGTGCGACCGGTGTCGGCGCGGCCGTCGCCGCCAGCCGGATCGGCGCCAGCATCAGCACCTTCCTGCTGCCCGTCGTGGTGGAGTCCTTCGGGATCCGCACGGCCATGACGGGCCTGGTCCTGGTACTCGCCGCCGGAGCACTCGCCTGCTACCGCTACGCCCCGGAGACCAGCGGCCTGAAACTGGGGAGCCAGTGATGCGCCGCAACGGCCACGCCACCGAGGACGCGGCTTTCCAGGACGCGGCCCGCACCGCCCTCGGCACCGTGTTCGCCCGCCCCCGGCACGGCGTTCGTCAACGCCGCGTTCGCCCACGGCCAGGACTTCGACGACACACAGCTGTCGACCACCGCCATGTCTCCAGCGTCGTCTGGGCGGCGCTGCCGGCGGCCGCTCCACCGGAGGCCGACGGTGCCCGGCTGGCGGAGGCGTGCGGCCGACGCCATCGAGCTGACGGTTCCCCCGCTGGTCGCGGAGGAGACCACCAACGCCTGGCCCGACAGCCTTCCGCAGGCCCGTATGGGACTGGCCTTCACCGTCGCCCTCGCCCTGGCCGTCGGGCGGGTGGACGACGCCGCCCTGCGGACCGGCCTCGGTGACCGGGCGGTGCGTTCGGTCTTCGACCGCATCGCCGTGCGCATCGAGCCGGACGAGCCCGAACCGGCCCGGTACGAGCCCTGGGCCCGTATCGAGTCCGCGCGGGTCGGCCGGGAACAGGGTCTCGTCGTCCCCACCGACGCCGACATCCGGCGCAAGTGGCAAGCGGCCGGCGACCGGCCTGCTCCCACGCCCCTGAAGTCGATGGCCACCCTGGGACAGGCCCTCGGCGAACTGCCTTGCTGAGGCGGTGAGTTCAGACCCGTCAAGCTATGGGTGGCCGTCCTGGCGGCGGATGAGCAGCAGCGCCACATCGTCGGTCCCGGCGGCGGCCGGTGCCTGGCGGAGCAGTCTGTCGGCTATGACGTCAGGTGGCGACGCCGCTGCCCATCGCAGGTGGTCGGCCAGCTCCGCGAGCGAGGCGTCGATGTCGGTCCCGGGGGTCTCGACCAGCCCGTCGGTGTAGAGCAGCAGAGCGCTGCCGGGCGGCAGCGGGGTTTCCGCCGAGGTGTAGAGGGCGCCGGGCTCGATGCCGAGGAGCGGTCCCGGGGGCACATCGAGAATGGTGACCTGCCCCTCGGCATCCAGCAGCAGGGGCGGCGGATGCCCCGCGGTGGCCAGCAGGGCGCGGTGCGCGGCGAAGTCGATATGGGCGTAGAGGCAACTGGTGAAGAGCCCGGCGTCCAGGTCCGTGAGCAGCCTGTTGGTGCGGGTGAGCACTTCGTCGGGGCGGGCCCCCGCGGTGGCGTGCACCGCGGTGCGGACCTGTCCCATGAGGGCGGCGGCGGTCACGTTGTGCCCCTGGACGTCGCCGATCGCCGCCGCGCAGCCGGAGTCGAGCCGGATGAGGTCGTAGAAGTCGCCGCCGATCTCCACGCCCCGGGTCGCCGACCGGTACCGCGAGGCGACCTCCAGGCCGGGGATGTCCGGCAGGGCCGTGGGGAGCAGCAAATCCTGTACCCGCCGGGCGAGTTGCTGCTGTGCGTCGTAGAGCTGGGCCCGGTCGAGCGCCTGGGCGAGCAGCCCCGACAGCGAAGTGAACAGGGTGCGGTAGCCGGAGCCGAACTGATGTGGTGCGCGGTAGCCGAAGGCGACGCAGCCGACCGGCCGGCCCAAGGCCGTCAGGGGCATCAGCGCGAAGGCGGACAGATGGCTCCGGACCGACCAGCCGGGGAAGGCGTGGTCCATCTCCTTCGGGCTGGTGAAGAACAGCGCCCGCTGTTCCGCCACGCAGCGGGCGGCAGGGGTGGCGGCGTCCAGCGGGTGGTCGTCGAGGATCCGGCTGGCTTCCTCGGTCAGCCCCCGGTGGCCGAGGACGCGCAGCCTGGTCCCGTCCACGCTGAGGAGGGCGATGCTCTCGGCATCGAAGGCGGACATCACGGGGCTGCACACGATGTTGACGATGTCCCGCACCTTGACGGCCTGGCTGAGGACGGTGGCCAGTTGCATCAGGTGGTACAGAGAGCCGACCCGGGTGGGGGCCTCGTCGCTCGCCGGGGTGAGCACCGCCTCCTGATCCGCGGTCTCGGCCGTGGGTGTCGGGGTGGCCGACAGCACCTTCTCGGCGGGGGCCACGGTCCGCCGGATACGGACGCTGATGCCGGAGGCACCGGGGTAGAGGCGGAAGGACAGCCAGACATCGGGGGGCCGCAGGGCGGTGAAGGAGGTCGGCAGCCGGGTGAACAGGGCCCGTCGGTAGCTGTCCTCGTAGATGAGATCGCTCAGCCAGGGCAGGACGTCCCAGGGCAGCGCCCCGATCAGCGCGCTTGCCGAGGTGCCGAGGAGCTCCGCGGTGGCGGCGGTCACGAAGGTGACCTCGCCGTCCAGATTCATCCCCAGGCCGCCTCCGGGGAGCCGCTCGGCGAAGTGGGCACCCTCGCGTGCCTCGTCCGCCTGGTAGCGCCTCGCCTCCTGCCGGGGGACGACGAGCGGCCGTCGGTAGGCCCGCACGGGGCGCCCCTCCTCGGCGCACCGGCTGAGCAGCTCGCTGAGGCGGTGGGCACCGGCGTCGACCGCCGCGAGCTCCGCCGGAATGGGATCGGGCGGGTGGGAACCGGGCCAGAGGAGGTTGAGTACGCCCCACAACGTGTCGCCGGTGAGCAGCGGCGTATCGACGACGGCGTACGGGTAGGGCGCCGCGACGGCCGACTCGGGCTAGAGCAGCGCCCGCTCGTTGGGGCCCATCCAGATCTGTCTGCGCTCGCGCGCGGACCGGGCGATGGCGAAGTTCGACTCCAGCCAGATCCGCGCCCACGGACCGGCGAATTTCGCGGGGAAACCGCTGAGCAGCGTGGCGAAAAGCGTGGGCTCGCCCGGTGGGAGCAGCAGGAGCAGCCCGCCATAGGCACCACTCTTCTCGACCACCCGGTCGAACGGTGGAATAAGGATCTCGGGCCCATGGATAGCCATATGCGGCACAAGGTACATTATGTAACCAGTCGCGGCCGAGTAGAGCGACGCGGGCACCCGGCTGGCCGTCTCCCCGGCGCCGCCCGGGGAAAGCCTGGTCAGCCGCGGGGCGTCGGGCGTCTGCCCGGTGGCTGGTCGGGTCTGGGCATCACCGGCGGTGGTTCGATGGGGCGGGTTTGCGGGGCGTCCGCGGACAGGGTGATGACCTCGCCGGCGTGGCTGATCCGGATGGGCTCGCCGGCCGTCAGCGCGTAGGTGACCCGCGAACCCGTGATGTCGACCCGCAGACGGCTCCGCCGGTACCGCAGCGAGAAGGCCAGCCGGCCGAGGCTTTCGGGCAGCCGGGGAGCGAAGTACAGGACCTCCCCGTAGTCACGCATCCCGCCGAAGCCCGCGACCAGCCCTATCCAGGTGCCCGCCAGGGAGGCGATGTGCAGGCCGTCGCGGGTGTTCTTCTCCAGGTCCGCCAGGTCCATCAGCGCCGCCTCGCCCAGGTAGTCGTAGGCGAGACGGAGATGACCCACTTCCGCGGCCATCACACACTGGACACAGGCCGAGAGGGAGGAGTCCCGGACGGTCAGCGGTTCGTAGTAGGCGAAGTCGCGCGCCTTCTCGTCGGCTTCGAAGGCATCGCCGCACAGGAACATCGCCAGCACCAGGTCCGCCTGTTTGACCACCTGTTTCCGGTACAGGTCGAAGTACGGGAAGTGCAGCATCAGGGGGTACAGCTCGGGTGGTGTGCCCTTGAAGTCCCATACGTCGAGGGCGGTGTAGCCCGCCGACTGCTCGTGGAGGCCCAGCTCACGCACGTACGGCACGAACATCGCCTTGGCCGCGTCCCGCCATCCGGCGGCCTCCGCCTCGTCGACACCGAGCGCCGCGGCCTGCTCCGCGTGGCGCTCGGCCGCGTCGGCGGCGGCCCGCAGATTCACCCGGGCCATGAGGTTGGTGTACGTGTTGTCGTTCGCCACCGCGCTGTACTCGTCGGGGCCGGTGACGCCATCGATGTGAAAGCGGCCCCCGGAGTCGTGATGGCCGAGGGAATGCCACAGCCGGGCCGTCTCCACCAGCAGTTCCACACCGGTCCGCCGCTCGAAGTCGGTGTCGCCGGTGGCGCGGACGTAGCGCACGACGGCGGTGGCGATATCCGCGTTGATGTGGAAGGCCGCGGTGCCGGCCGGCCAGTAGCCGGAGCACTCCGCGCCATCGATCGTGCGCCACGGGAAGGCCGCACCCCGCAGCCCCAGCTGCCGGGCGCGCTCGCGCGCCGCCGGAAGGGTGTTCTGCCGCCAGTGCAGGGCCTCGGCCACGCAGTTCGGCGAGGCGTAGGTGAGCAGTGGCAGTACGAACGCCTCGGTGTCCCAGAAGGCGTGTCCGTCGTAGCCGGAGCCGGTCAGGCCCTTGGCCGGGATCGCCCGCTGTTCGGCCCGGGCGCCGGCCTGGAGTACGTGGAAGAGGGCGAAGCGCACCGCCTGCTGGATTTCCGCGTCGCCCTCGACCTCGATATCGGCATGGCTCCAGAAGCCGTCGAGAAACTCCCGCTGCTGGTCGACCAGGCCCTGCCAGCCGGTGTTGCGCGCACCGCTGAGCGCGGCCTCGACCTGGTCCCGCACGGCCGGCAACGAGCGGTACTCGGACCAGCCGTACGCGACGAACTTCTCGATGCGCAGCTTCTCACCGGGTTCGAGAACGGCGGTGACGGTCAGACGGCCCACGTCATCCGTGCTCTCGCCGGAGATCTGGCTGGATCCTGGGCCCCGCACCACATGGTCGGCGGCGGCAGCGACCCGCTGATTGCTCACCGCCGTGCGGTGCACCAGACGCAACCGCAGGTCGAAGGCGGTGTTCTCCTCGGGCAGAAGACACGACTCCAGGGCGGCGCCGACCCGGGGATCGCCGGTGAGCTCGGGCAGTTGCTCATTGGCGACGAGCTCCGACTGGAGGACCACGTCCGTCCGGTCGTCCAGCGGCTCCACCTCGTAGGCCACCGCGGCGATGGCGCGCTGGGTGAAGGAGACCAGCCTGGTGGAGTGCACCCGTACGGTCTTGCCGACCGGCGAGGTCCACTCGCACACGCGGTGGAGCAGCCCGGTGCGCAGGTCGAGCACCCGCTCATGGGACCGCAACCGCCCGTAGCGCAGGTCGAACGGTTCGTCGTCGACCAACAGCCGGATGACCTTGCCGTTGGTCACGTTGATCACCGTCTGCCCGGACTCGGGAAAGCCGTAACCGCCCTCCGCGTACGGCAGCGGATGCTGCTCGTGCACACCGTTGAGGTAGCTGCCGGGCAAGGCGTGCGGTTCGCCCTCGTCGAGGTTGCCGCGCCAGCCGACATGGCCGTTGGACACGGCGAACACGGATTCGCTCTGGGCCAGTACGTCCAGGTTGAGCTCGGTCTCGCGAAGACACCAGGGCTCGACGGCGTAGGCATGGTGGGTGATCACTTCCGACCCTCCAGCAGCTCGTAGAGTCCGATGCCACGATGCTCACTGCGTCCGGGAAGTCCAACTTCGCCGTATTCACGAGTTTACCGGTGACATCATCCGCGCGCCGCCGCGGGCTGTCCCATGGCGTCGAGTTCGTCCTTGCCCGGGTCGAGGCAGCGGGCGAGGCATCGGGTGCGGGACAGCCCGAGGATTCCGTACAGCAGCACACCCAGCCCCAGCAGCGCCGGTAGCAGCCAGAATCCGGTGCGTGGATGCTCTCCGTAGAGCGTCACACCGAGACAGAAACTCACCGTGGCATCGCCGAGCGTCAAAGCGGGTTGCGAGCCGATCAGCGGGCCCCCTTGCATGGCCACCCCGAGCAGGAACAGGGAAAACGAGCCCACCGCCGCGAAGCTGTACGTCTGCCACGCGGTGAAGAAGGCGACGGTGCCCCGGGTGGAGAGCACCTCCATGGCCGACTTGACCAGCGCCGCGGTGACGGCGTTTCCGATGGCTGCCGCCGCCGCGAGGCTGGCCGCCCGCATCAGACCGGCCGGGCGCCGCAGACCGGTGAGAACGAGGGCGGCGCCGATCCCTCCGGTGACCGCGAGCGCGGGCAGCCACCACCAGATGCCGGGCACCTGCTCGCGCCCTCCGCTGGGAGCCAGCGAGAAGAGGACCAGGGCCAGACCGCCGACGATGCAGGCCACGCGGATCCATGACGCCCGTGTCACACCGACCCGGAAGACCATCCCCCCGATCACCAGGGCGAGCGGGAGTTCGAGGATGAAGATGGGCTGGACAGCGGCCAGCGATCCGGTGGCCAGAGCCAGCGCCTGGAAAAGGGCCGCGAAGATCACCCCGAGCATCCCGCCGAACCATACCGGGGTATGCGTCAGGTCGCGGATCAGCCCGATGCGCAATGACCGTGACGCGGGGACGGTGAGCGCCGCGCGCCGCTGCAAGACGGTCCCGAGTGCGTTGCTGCCGGCCGCGAGCAGGGCGAACAGGATGGACAGCATGATCGTCACCATGGGCACCACTCCCGGGCTCGCGTCTGTTCATCGCGGTGCGCTCCGTCGGCCCCCCGGCCAGGCTACACAGATCGCGCCGGACGATGGCCTCCGCCGATCCCCGCGGTCCCGCCCCCGCCGGTGGCGCCACCGCGTCTTGGGGGAGAGCTGTTCCGGGACGGTGGGGTTCGTTTACGCTGTCGCTCGCTCGAACGGTGAGAGACGGGGTGACGGGGAGCGATGTCCCGACCGGAGCATGGTCGACCGGCGGTTCCATCCAGGGGTGCGGGGCAGGGACCGGGGTGGCCGACAGCTCCGCCGCCACACCGCCCGCTGGGGGCGGCTGATCCCGCCGAGGCCGGTCCGTACCGGCTGGAGGCGGTGCTGGGCGCGGGCGGGATGGGCCGTGTCTATCTGGGGCGTACGCCTGCCGGTAGCGCGGTGGCGGTCAAGGTCGTCCACCGCGAATACGCGGGCGACGCGTCCTTCCGTAAGCGCTTCGAACAGGAAGTGGCGGCGGCCCGGCGGGTCCAGGGCCTCTACACCGTGCCGGTCGTGGACGCGGATCTCCAGGCCGAAGAGCCCTGGCTGGCCACGGCGTACGTACCCGGGCCGTCCCTTCAGCACGCGGTCGCCGAAAGCGGGCCGCTGCCCGCCGAGGCGGCGCTGGGGCTGATCGCCAGGGTTGCCGAAGCCTTGCAGTCCATCCACGCCGCCGACGTGATCCACCGGGACCTGAAACCCTCCAACATCATCCTCACCGCGGATGGGCCCAAGGTCATCGACTTCGGTATCGCCCGGGCCGCGGACGTCACCGCGGTGACCGCCACCGGGATGCGCACCGGGACGCCCGCCTATATGGCGCCCGAGTACATCAGGGGGCAGAACGTCACCGAGGCCGGCGATGTGTTCGCGCTCGGAGTCGTCGCCCACTTCGCCGCCACCGGACGGCTCGCCTTCGGCGGCGGCACCGACCACGGTGTGGTCTACCGCATCCTGGAGCAGGCTCCCGACCTCGACGGCTGCCCCGAGCCGCTCCGGACCATCGCCGCCGGCTGCCTGGAGAAGGAGCCGGAGCGGCGGCCGACCCCCGCCGAGGTCATCGCACAGTGCCGACGGGGCTCCGCTACGGGAATCGCCGAGGCGCACACACCAACTGTCGTGTCGCCGTCGGCGCCCGAGCCCGCCACGCGGTCGGCGCCCGAGCCCGTCATACGGCCAGGGGCCGAGCCCGCCACACGGCGGGCGTCCGAGCCCGCCGCGCTGCCAGGGGCGGAACCCGGCGCACGGCGAGGGGCCGGGCCCGTCACCCCCGGCCCGCCCAACGCCCCCGGGGCGCCCGACGCCGACACCCTCACCTCCGCGCCGCCCCGAGGAGCCAGGTCCGCCACCCCCGCACCGCCGACGCCCGCTCCCGCCGCGCACCCCCCGGCGCGGGGCGCCGCCCCCGGCGGTCCCGCGACGCCACCGGACACGGACACCCCGCCGGACCCACCCACCCCGGACCCCGTCGCCACATCCGCCCCGGGGCTGCCCGTACTGCTCGGCGGGGCCGGGATCCTCGTCCTCGCCGTCATCCTGATCGCCGTCTACCTCCCCGGCTCTTCCCCCGACCGAGGCCCCAGCCTCCCCTACCGTTCGTTCGGGCCCATGGCCTCCCTCGGCCCCACCGGCCAGTCCAAGACGGCGGAAGGCTTGGCGTTCAGCCCGGACGGCAAGACGCTCGCCACCGGCAACGACGAGGGCAAGGTGCGGCTGTGGAACGTCGCCGACCGCAAGCCACGAGCCACGTTCACGCAACGCGACAGCGTCGGCAACGAGGGGTTCGCGAACCGCGGTGTGACGTTCAGCCCCGACGGCAAGCTCCTCGCCGCCACCAATACGACCGGGTGGCTGACCATGTGGGACGTGGCCGAACACCGGCAGGTTCGCTTCCTCGGCGGAGTCGAAAGCGGCGAAAGGGTGGCCTTCAGCCCTGATGGCAAGCTGTTCGCCACCGGCAGTGGGCCCGGCTCGGTGTTCCTGTGGGACACCAACAGCCGCGAGGACGAGATACTCGCCTACTACGACCAGGAGGCCAAGGTTACGGGCGTGGCGTTCAGCCCGGACGGCAAGACGCTGGCCTCCGCGGGCGACGACTCCGACAGCAACCTCACCCCGAAACACTCGGTGCGGCTGTGGGACGTGGCACACCGCGATCCGGAACCTTACGGCCAGGACGATCCACGGGTCACCATCTCCCCCGCGCAAGGAGTCCTGAGCCTGGCGTTCAGTCCGGACGGCAGGACGCTCGCCACCGGCAGCTACGACGGCAAGGTGCGGCTGTGGGACGCGGCCACCGGCCGTCAACGAGCCACCCTCGGCGACTCCCTTGTCGCATCGGAGGTCAATCACCTGGCGTTCAGCCCGGACGGCAAGACGCTCGCCACCCCCTCCGCATACGGCCTGTTGCTGTGGAACGTGGCCACCCGTAAACCGCGCGCCATCCTGTCGACCAGCGCGGAGGGGGCGGCCAACGTGATCCAGGACGTGTCCTTCAGCCAGGACGGCCGGCTCATCGCGGGCAACGACAGCAAGCACCGCAGGGTGTACCTGTGGAAGAACCCGTACCGGGCACGCTGAGCGCTCCGCTGGAGGTGCCCTGATTCCGCTGATCCGCTTGGAGGGCGAGAGGGCGAGAGGACGAGGATGGGCGTATGACCGCCATCTCGCGCGCCCATTCGTTCAACGCGGCCGCCGCCCAGTACGCCGCGAACCGCCCTTCCTACCCGCCCGCACTCCTGGACACCGTCGAGGAACTCGCCGGACGCCCCCTCGCGGGTGCCCGTGTCGCCGATGTCGGCGCGGGGACCGGCATCGCCACCGCCTTGCTGCGCGAGCGCGGCGCCGATGTGATCGCCGTCGAACCGGGCGCGGGCATGGCGGCCCAGTTCCGCCACGCGCTTCCGGACGTGCCGATCGTCCGGGGCGACGGCAACGCCCTGCCGCTCGCCGACGCCTCCCGCGACCTGATCACATACGCGCAGTCCTGGCACTGGACCGACACCGAGCGGTCCGTTCCCGAGGCGCTGCGGGTGCTGCGCAAAGGTGGCGCGCTGGCGGTCTGGTGGGACACCACGGCCTTCGATGTGCCGTGGATCGCCGCCCAGGCCGAACGCATCGCGATCCACTGCGGTGTGGAGCCGGGCCCTCGGGCGCGGCCCGACGACGGCCAGGCCGCCCGGCTCGCGGGCCTCACGGGTTTCCCCGGTCTGCGCCACACACGCCGCCATGTGCGCTGGAGCCGCGTCGTCTCCCTCGATACGCACCTCGCCAACATCACCAGCCACTCGGCGTTTCTCGTTCTCGGCGAGGCCCGCACCCGGGCGTTTCTCGCCGAGGAGCGCGGTCGGCTGAGCGAGATGTTCCCGGACGGGACTGTGGGGGAGACCTACGTGGTCGATCTGCTGGTGGCGACCCGCGCCTGAGGCTGCCGAGGGCCCGCCCATCCATGGGTCCCGGTCATGCGCGGGTTCCGCGGGTGCGCAGGGCCGCTGATGCGCAGGCCCTGGCCATGCGCGGGTCCCGCTCACTCATGGGGGACGACGGCGACCGGACAGTCCGCGTGGTGCACCGCGGCCTGCACCACGGGGCCCAGGCGGGGCCCCAGCGCGGGCGGGCGCTTCCGCCGGCCGACCATCAGCAGATCGCTGTCGGCCGCGGCCTCCACGACGGCCTGGGCCGGACTCTCCAGCCGGACCTCGTCGACGACCTTCACCCGGGGGAACTTCTCCCGCCAGGGCCGCAGCACCTCGTCCATTTCCCGGCGCGCCTGCTCCGCGGTCTCCCGGGCCACGTCGGAATCCGTATCCGTGCCGGAGCCGCGCGCCCGCTCCGGCCTTCTGCCGTGGACGGCGTGCAGGGGCACATCGCGGGTGAACGCGGTGACGTAGGCGAACTCCAGGAGGTTGTCCTGGGGGCCGTGCAGGCTCAGGCCCACGACCACATGCCGTCGGTGTCCGTCCGCTTTCTGCCCCGCGCGCATCAGTACCACCGGCCGCTCCGCGCGGGCGATGGTGTACAAGCCGATGTCACCCAGGAAGAAGCTGGCCACCCGGTCCAGCCCCCGCGATCCGAGCACCAGCATGCGGGACCGCGCGGCCGCGTCGAGCAGCGCCTTCTCGGCCTCGTCCGCGACCAGGTCCTCGATGATGGTGAGCTCGGGATGGTCGCGGGCCAGCTCGGTGTGCGCGTCGTGCACGATCCGCTTCGCCCAGTAGTTCTGTTCGTCCGCCGCCGGGCTGTCGGGTGTGGCCGGGCACAGCAGGATCCACGCATGTGTCAGGCGCAGCGCCAGTTGGCGCCGCTCCGCCTCGTCGGCGGCCCAGTGAGCGGCGGCCAGGCTCTCGGCGGAGCCGTCGAGTCCCACGGTGACCACTTGTTCCATGGCGTGCCTCCTGCCGGATGCGGGGATGCGCGGATACCTGGATACGCGGATACCTGAATGCTGGAATACCGGGATACCGGGATACCGGGATGTGTGGTTGCCAGAGCGCCTGGGCCGGGTCTACGCGGCCGTGGCCGCGCCCCCGGTGTCATCGGTGCCGTAGGCGATGTGTTCGGTCACCGAGACCACCCCGTCCACGCTCCGGCACAGCCGCACGATGACCGGGATCAGGCTTCTGGCCTCGACCGATCCGTTCAGAGTGACCTCGCCCTCCCGTACGTCGACCGTCATGGCCGAGGGAGCCAGCCGCAGGGTCCGGCGCAGCAGGTCCCTCTCGATCTCGTCGCGGATCGCGTCGTCGTGGCGCAGGAAGACCCGTAGCAGGTCGCCACGGGTGATGATGCCGAGCAGCTTGTCGGTCTCGTCCACGACGGGGAGCCGCCTGATGTTCCGGTCCGACATCACGCGGGCCGCCTCGACGACCGTCCACTCCGGACGCGCGCACACGGCGGGTGCCGACATCAGCGCGTCGGCCCTCGCCCCCTCCGCCTTCGCGCGCTCCCATGCCTCCAGGCGCGGGACCGGCAGCAGACCGGACGGGTCGGTCTGCCCGGCCGACTTGCGCAGCAGATCGGCCTCGGACACCAGGCCGATCGGGCGTCCCGAGCCGTCCACCACCGGCACGGCGGTGACATCGTTCTCCGTGAGCAGCCCTACGAGTTCCTTGAACGGCATCTCACGCGGCGCCTGGACCACCGGGCGCGTCATGAGCTCTCCGACCGTTCTGTGGTGCATGTTCCGGCTCCTCTCGCAGACCCGCGGCGGGTCGGCCGGTGTTCGCCTATCGAGCTTGCCAGCTCATGCCCGCCGCCGGATGAGCCTCATGGCACCTTCTCCCGGCCACCCGGCCCACCACGGGGCCATCCGGCCCCTCGTCCGGGGGCTTTCCGCCCCCAGGACACCTTCCGCCCGCGGTGCCACATTGGAGATGTCAGGCAGAGAGGCGGGATCTCGATGCGTGCCCACGTCGGCGACCAGTTGATTGTCGAAAGCCCCACCACCGGTGCCACCAAACGCGACGGTGAGATCGTCGGGCTCCACCATGACGACGGGACACCTCCCTATGACGTGCGGTGGTCGGACACCGAGCAGGTCACCCTTGTGTTCCCCGGCCCGGACGCACACATTCACCCCATCGCACACGGGCCCGAAGAGCCGCGGGAGGCGGCCGGGCAGCGTGTGTCCGCGGCGGCGCGGCGCGGTGCCCGTTCGCTCTCCGAAGCGGTGATCATGGCTCTGGTGCAGGACGCCACGGCCGCCCCTTCGATGCACAACGCCCAGCCCTGGCGGTTCCAGTACCACCGGCGCAGGCGTGTCTTCCACCTCAGGGCCGATCTGCGGGGTGCCCTGCCGCACTCCGACCCCGAACTCCGCGCCCTGCACATCGGCTGTGGCGCGGCCCTGATGAACCTGCGGGTCGCGGTGGCCCATGAAGGCTGGGAGGCGGACACCCGGGTGCTGCCCGACCCCCGTGACCCGATGCTGCTCGCGTCGGTGACACTGACCCGCCCGCTCGGCGACGAGGCCGATCCGGCGGCGCTGTACCCCGCGGTGCGCACCCGGCACACCAGCCGGTACCCGTTCGCCGAGACGGAGATCCCCGGCGCCGTGCGGGCCGCCCTCGTCGACGCCGCACACCGGGAGCACGTCGCGCTGGCCTTCGCCTCCGGCTGGCATCTCCAGTCCGTACTGGAGCTGGCGCAGGAGGCCGAGGCCCGCAACCTCACCGACGCCGGTGCCGCCGCCGACCTGGCCCGCTTCACCCGCAGCGCGGACGAGACACGCCCGGCCACCGAAGGGGTCCCGGAGTCCGCCTTCGGGCCCCGCCGCCGGATCGGCAAGGCGCCCGTGCGCGACTTCGCGGGCGGCAAGCCGGTGCCCGGCCGCGCGGCCGCCGATTTCGAGTCCGTCCCCAACCTGGCGTTGCTGAGCACCTCACAGGACCGTCCCGTGGACTGGCTGCGCACCGGCCAGGCGGTGGAGCGGGTACTGCTGCGCGCCACCCTGGACGGACTGGCGGCCTCGTTCGTCACCCAGGCCCTGGAGTGGCGGGACCTGCGGTGGCCGCTGCGCGATCCGATGTCGGGCATGGCCTATGTGCAGATGGTGCTGCGGCTCGGCTACGGCCCTCCTGGCACCCGGACCCCCAGGCGGCCGGTCGACGACGTGCTGGACCTCGAGCCGTAGAGCCGGAGGGGCGCCGGAAACCGGGTGTCCGAGTCGGCATAGAGCCACGGAATCCGTTGTCGATGCCATTGCCCACGGGCCATATCGGCAGTTCCGGATGGCTGTTGCTTATGTGCTTAATCACCAAGGCTGACGCGTCACACCTCATCACACTCAGGGAGTGAGCATGAGCCTTGACCTGGCGCGTCGTCGTCTGCTGGCGGCCGCGGGCGCGGCGGGTGCCGCGGGTGCCCTCGGCCTCGTCCCCTCCGGCGCGTTCGCCGCCTCCGGCCGTCGCCCGCCCGGATCCCGCCGTTCGGCCGCCACGATCATCCACGGTGGGCAGGCGCTGACCGGGCTGCCGTACCTGCCCCGGCAGGAGGCGCTTGCGAAGCTCACCGGGTTCCTGAACGCGAGCGAGGGCCAGGAGCCGGGCGGATGGCTGGTGGTGGAGGACTGGAACCCGGTGGGCCTGCCCGCCGGGACCGAGACCCACCACCGCGTCCTGGACGCGCTGCCGACCCGCCGCCCGATCGCGCTCAAGGGCTCGGACGCCCACAACATGTGGGTCAACCAGCGCGCCCTGGACCTGGCGAAGATCACGTCGAACACCCCGGACCCGGCCGGGGGCCATATCGTCCACGACTCGGCCGGAGCACCGTCCGGGCTGCTGAAGGACACCGCGCAGGACATCGTCGCGGCGGTGATTCCGCCGCCCGACCGGGACAAGACGCTCGCGACCGGGCTCGAAGGCCCTCCACCAGGCGGCGGCCAACGGCATCACCACCTACATGGACGCGGCCACCGAGCCCGGCGCCCTCGGCGTCTATGCCGATCTGGCCGCCTCTGACCGGCTGCCGCAGCGGGGCGTTCCCGCGCTGCGCCTGGATACCGACCTCATCCGCGACCCGAAGGCCGCGCTGGCCCACGTCAACGAGCAGCGAGCGGCCCATGGCCAGGTGCCGGGGCTGTGCTTCGGGACGGTGAAGGTCTTCCTCGACGGAGTGATCGAGCACCCCGCGCAGACCGCCGCGCTGCTGGAGCCGTACCTCGACGCCAACGGCAAACCCACCGACAACCGTGGCGACTTGTACGTCACCGCCACCGAGTACGGGCGGCTGGCCGCCGTCCTGGACCGGGCCGGCTGGCAGTTGCACGCACACGCGATCGGCGACGGCGCGGTGCGCACCGCGCTGGACGGCTACGAGACGGCGGCACGCGCCAATGGCCGCCGTGGCAACCGGCACACCATCGCCCATCTGCAACTGGTGCACCCGGACGACTACCGGCGCTTCGCGCCGCTGGGCGTGGTCGCCTGTATGCAGTTGCAGTGGGCGATGCGCAATGTGTGGACGATGGACGCCCTGCTGCCCTACATCGGCCCGGACCGCCACCGGCTGATGTATCCGGCGCGCAGCCTGGAGCGGCACGGCGCGGCGCTGTCCGGGGGATCGGACTGGCCGGTGGATCGGCTCGACTCCTTCAACCAGATCCGCACCGCCGTCGACCGGCGGGGCGAGGAGGGGGCGCTGTATCCGGAGCGGGAGGACATCAGCCGCTCGACCAGTCTGCGCATGCACACTTCGGGCTCGGCTCATCAGCTCCGTATAGACCACGAGACCGGTGTGCTCACCCCGGGCCGGGCCGCCGATGTGATCGTGCTCGACCGGGATGTGACCCGGGTGCCGGTCGAGGACATCACCGGTACGGAGGTCCGCCTGACGCTTGCGGGCGGCAGGCGTATCTGGGACGCGGAGCGGCCCGGCGCCCAGGCGTCGGCCGCGTCGTTCGCGGCGGCCCGGCCGGCCTCCCTCGCCACCGTGCACGGCCGTCATGCCGCGTGCGGCTGCCACGGCCGACGGCCCGTTGCGTCACCCCTCTCCCTCGGGCCCCCGCGTAGACCGGTCTCCCTCGGGCCCGCGTGGACCGGCGGAAGTCGGGCGCGGTCCGGGCACGTCCGGCGGAGCGTTCAGTAGCCGACGGTGAAGTGCCGTTCCTCGCCGGGGATTTCGAGTTCGTCGAGGACGGCCACGGCGAGGTCCTCGGCCGAGATGCGGGACGCGCCGTCGGCGGTGGTGATGAGGGTCGTGGTGCCGCGCCGGTACTTTCCGGTGCGGTGCCCGGGTTCGAGGAGGGCCGGTGGGCTGAGGTAGACCCAGTCGGCATAGTGCGTTCGGCAGATGTCCAGCTGCGCGGCGCTGGCGGCGGCGATGGCGCGGTACGGCGGCGGCACGTACTCCGGACTGTCGAGAACGAGCCGGTCCGGGTGGCCCGGGACCCGCAGGGGCGCGGCGCCGCCGACGACGAGGATGCGTGTCCGGGTCGTGGCGGCAGCGGCGAGCAGCGCCGTCGTGGTCGTGACGGCGGTGTGTTCGTGCCCGGGGGCGGGGCGGGTGGCGGCCACGATCGCGTCGGCGCCGAGGAGGAGTTCGCCCATGCGGCCGGGGTCGTTCGCATCGCCCTCGACGGCTTCCACCCCGGGTGGCGGAGCGGTCGGTGGTTTCTTGCGGAACACCGCGACGAGGTCATGGCCCCGCTTCGCGGCTTCGGTGACGACGCGCGAGCCGACCATGCCCGCGGCTCCGACGACGGCGATCTTCATTGAGGTCTTCCTTCCGGAGTGCGGGTGGCGACGGCGTCGTGTGAACGGGGGCTACGGGTGTGCCGGTCGCGCGGGGTGCGCCGGGTGCGCGGGGGAAGCTGTCCCGCGACGATCGCGGCGAGTGAGAGCGCGAACCCCACGAGCTGGATCGGGCCGAGCGTCTGGTCCAGCACGATGGCGCCGAGAACGGCCGCGACCAGCGGCGAGAGCAGGGCGAGAACCGCGACGGAGGCGACGGGCAGGGTGGTGATGCCCTGGAACCACAGGGCGTAGGTGATCAGACCGCCGACCAGCCCCAGCCACAGATAGCCGAGGGCGGCGCTGCCGCCGATCGCGGGAGGCGATCCCTCGGCCAGGAAGGTGAGCGGCAGCAGAAAGAGGCCACCCGCGGTGAGTTGCCACCCGGCGAAGGCGGTGGCGCCGACCCCGGCGGGGCGCCCCCAGCGCTTGGTGAGCGTCACGCCGAGCGCCATCGTGACCGCACCGGCGAGCCCCGCCACGACGCCGACGGTGTCGAGCGCCGCGTTCGGCCCGATCACCACAAGCCCGACGCCGGCGACGCCTGTCACACCCCACAGGAGGCGCCAGAGGGAGAGGGCTTCATGGAGCACGGTGACGGCCAGGACGGCGACGACGAGCGGCTGGGCCGCCGCCAGGGTGGCGGCCACCCCGCCCGGGAGGCGTTCGGCCGCGATGAACAGCAGCGGGAGGAACAGCCCGATGTTCAGCACGCCGAGCACCGCGGCCTTGCCCCACCAGGCTCCGCGCGGCAGCGTCCGGGTGATCGCCAGCCCGATCAGACCGGCGGGCAGCGCACGCAGGAACCCCGCGAAGAGCGGATGTCCCTGGGGGAGAAGCTCGGTGGTGACGACATAGGTCGTGCCCCACACCGAGGGGGCGAGCGCCGTCAGGGCGGTGCGCGGCAGGTTTCCGCGGCGGACACCGCCGGCTCCGCCGGAAGCCACTTGTGTGGTGTGACGTGTCATGCCTCGAAGTGTCGCCGTGCGGCGATTGATGAATCCAACACATGTTTGTCACCTCATGGATCTCGAATCAAGATGGATCCATGGAGCTCCAGCAGATGCGCTATGTCGTCGCCGTCGCCGAGACGAACAGCTTCACCCGGGCCGCCGAACGGTGTCTGGTCGTCCAGTCCGCCCTCAGCCACCAAATCGCCCGCCTGGAAAAGGAACTCGGCGCGCGACTCTTCGAGCGCACCAGCCGCCGGGTGTGGCTGACACCGGCCGGTGAGGCGTTCCTCCCGGCCGCCCGCCAGTGTCTGGACGCCGCGGAGCGAGCGGCCGCCGAGGTCGCCGCGGCCGTCGGAGAGGTACGCGGACGGCTCGCCGTGGGCCTGATCCCCACCGTCACCGCCGTCGACATCCCGGGCGCGCTGCGGGACTTCCGCGAGCGGTATCCGCATGTGCGCATCCGCCTGCGGGTGGGCGCGAGCGACGACCTCGTGGAGCAGGTCAAGGAGGGAGCCATCGACGTGGCGTTCCTCGGGCTGCCGACCACGGCACGACCGCGGGGCGTGGCCGCCCATGAACTCGCGCAGGACCGGCTCGTCGCCGTGGTCGCACCGGACCATCCACTCGCGGGGGAGCCGGAGGTCGACCTGCGCAGGCTCTCCTCCGAGGTGTTCGTGGACCTCCCGGCCGGGACGGCCGGACGCGCCCAGTCCGACGTGGCCTTCGAAGCCGCGGGTCTCAGCCGTGATGTCGCCTTCGAAGTGACCAGCGCGGACTTCATCGCCCGGCTCGTCGGGCCGGGTCTCGCCGTGGCCATGCTCCCCAGGGCTTATGCGCCTCAGCTCGCCGGTGTCGTCACCATCGAGGTGGCCGACGCCCCGGCCCGCGTCGAGTACGTCATCTGGAGCCGCTTCACGCGTACGCCCGCGGCGACCGCCTTCCTCGCCGCACTCGACATCACCGCGACGGAATCTTGAGCCGCGACGGAATCCTGAGCCGGGACGAATCCTGAGCCGCGACGGAAGCTGAGCCACGACGGAATCCTGAATCGCGACGGAGTCCTGAGCCGCGGCGGCAGGGCGTCACGCCCCGTCCCGGCGGCCTCGCCGCATCGAGGAGACCCGAACCTCCAGCCGGGTGCCGATCACCACGGGCGGTGGTGTGTGCGGGGGATCCTCCACCAGGCTGACCAGCGCGTCGACGGCCGCCGTACCGGCCTGCTCCGGGCCCAGTGACACCGTCGATACGGGCGGGACCGTCCGGCCGTAGGCCGGGTCCTCGCTGCGGCACACCACCATCAGGTCCTCCGGCACCGAAGACCGCACCGCGCGGCCGCCTCCAGGACCTGACGGCCGCACGGGTCGTACAGGCCGAACACCGCGTCCGGCCCGTCCTCCCCGGTCAGCAGGGCGTCCAGCCCCCGTCCCGTGTCATCGTCCGCGTCGAACGGGACGACGCACGGCCGCACACCGGTCCGCGAACACCACCTCCGGTAGGAGGTCGCGCTCGCGCGGCTGTAGTACTCCTGGGTGGGCCCGGCGATCAGCGCGATCCGCTCCGCGCCCTGCCCGGCCAGATGCTCCAGGACATGGCAGGTCATGGCCTCGTGGTCGTTGTCGACCCACGTCTCCCGAGCCCGCAGATCGCCGGGGCGGCCGTCGAACACCAGCGGCAGCCCGCGGGCGCGCAGCAGCCGCACCACGGGGTCGCTGGGCGGACTGTCCAGCACCACCACCCCGGCGGCCGGCAGGGTGCGCCATCTGTGCTCGGCGGGCCCCGCGGGCATCGCCATCAGCGCGTAGCCACGCCGATGCGCGGCGACGGTGGCCGCGCTGATGGCCCGGGCGAAGTACGGCACGCTCGCGAAGTCCCAGGCGCTCTGGCCGTGAGCGGTCACCGCGAGACCGAGGGTGCGCCCGCCGCCGCCCGCCGGGCCGTATCCGAGCGCGCCCGCCACCGCCTTCACCCGGGCCCGCGTGGACTCCGAGACCCGGCCCGTGCCGTTGAGCACGTTGGACACCGTCGCGGTCGACACCTCCGCCGTCCGTGCCACATCCGCGATCGTCACCCTGGACACGCCCGGCAGAATACGCGCCCGCGCCCCCGCCGATGTCGCGCGCGAGGGCGGGCGAAGTGGGATGGCGGGCCCGGGGGACCCGCGGGTGGGTGCGTCGCGGCCACCCGCGGCCGCGATGTCCTGCCGAGCCTGGTAGCCGTGGACACGTACGACTCCACCCGCGCTTCGCGGCGCCGGAACAGCGCGCCACCCCGAGCGCACCACCCCGGAGGACGGCGCACCACCCCGAACGCACCACCCCAGTGGAAGGAAACCTCCGCCCGTGACCGCATCCCTCGTCCACGCCACCGGCACCTTCGAGATCGCCGGCAAGAAGGTCGCCCGTCTCGGCTTCGGCTCCATGCGACTCACCGGACTCGGTGTCTGGGGCGAACCCGACGACCGCGAGGAGTGCCTCCGCGTGGTCCGCCGCGCCGTTGAGCTCGGCGTTCAGCTGATCGACACCGCCGACTCCTACGGGCCGAACGTCAGCGAGGAGATCATCCGCGAGGCCATCCACCCCTACCCGGACGATGTCCTCATCGCGACCAAGGCCGGTCTCACCCGCAGCGGCCCCGATGTGATCGAGACCGCACAGGGGCTGGTGCGCCTGGGCCCCGCGGCATGGCCGCCCGTCGGGCGTCCGGAGTACCTGCGCCAGCAGGCCGAGCTGAGCCTGCGGCGCCTCGGCCTGGACCATATCGACCTGTTCCAGCTGCACCGCGTCGACCCGCAGGTTCCGCTGGAGGACCAGGTGGGGGAGTTGAAGGCGCTCCAGGACGCGGGCAAGATCGTCGCGATCGGCCTGTCCCAGGTGACCGTCGACCAGATCGAGCAGGCACGGCGGATCGCCGACATCGCCACCGTCCAGAACCGCTACAACCTCACCGACCGCGGCTCCGCCGATGTGCTCGACCACTGCACCCACCACGGAATCGGCTTCATCCCCTGGGCCCCGGTGGCCGCGGGCGGTCTCACCCGGCCCGGTGGACCGGTCGACCGCATCGCCTCCGCCCATGGCGCCACCCCCGCCCAGGTCGCCCTCGCCTGGCTCCTGGCCCACTCCGAGGTCACACTGCCCATCCCGGGCACCTCCAAGGTGGCCCACCTGGAGGACAACACGGCCGCGGCACAACTGCGCCTGAGCGGTGCGGAGATCGACGAGCTCACATCGTCATGACCCGTGTCCGGCGAACCGGGGAGCCCGGCGCCGAGCGGTACACCGCGCGGGGAGGCCGCCCACGGGGCGGCGGGCCGAGCACCGGGGACCCCGTTCGCTCCCGGGCCGTTCTCATATGCGCGGGAACGGTTCGGTCAGCGCGGTGAGCACATGGTCGGCCTGTGCGGCACGCAGCTCCTCGACGCTGTAGTGGCCGCTGGCGACCCCCACCGCGGTCGCGTTCGCCGCGCGCGCGGCCTCGATGTCGCGCGGGGTGTCCCCGACCACGTAGACCTCGGAGCGGGTCAGGTCGTGCCCGTGCAGCCGGGCGGCCTTGGCCATCGCCAGCCGGGTGATCTCCGCCCGGTCCGGGGAGTCAGAGCCGTAGGCGCCGAACACGAAGTAGCGGCCCAGCCTGCCCCGTTCCATCTTGATCCGGGCCGCGCCCTCCATCGCGCCGGAGATCAGTCCGAGGATGATCCCCGCGTCCGTGATCCGCCGCAGGGTGTCCTCGACGCCGTCCAGGACGCGGTACCCCTCCGATACCGGGATGTCCTCCGAGAGGTGCCACAGATACGCGGCGTACAGGCGGGCCATCTCATCGTGACTGGGTTCGCGGCCGAGCACGGCAAGGAACGTCTTCCGGCCGACCTGCGGATCCGTCTCCCCGGCCGAGGTGTGTTCGCCGATATCGGCGGCCACGCCGTGCAACCGGTCGAAGGCCCAGGCCCAACTCCGCCTTCCCGAGCCTCCGGTGTGGACCAGGGTTTCATCGATGTCGAAGAGCGCTGCTATCGGTCCGGCCATGGTTCGTTCTCCTCCGGTTCCGCCTCCTCCAGGGTGCGCGATGGCACCGGGAGCGGCCAGTCGCGCGGCGGCCTCGCCGACCGGAGTTGAGGGTGGATACGGGCGAGCCTAGGCTGGTGGGAGTGGGCGAGTGAGATGGCCCACATCCGGTTGAACGCCCAACCAGCGTGCCTGGCAAGGCGGTCCCTTCCGAACCGGGCCGGCCTCATCACGCGGCCACGGGCCGGCTCCGGCCCCCTCCGCCAGGCCCGCCGACGCAGCGCACAAGCGCAGACACCCATCGAGCGCACGGAGGGCGGGGTAGCCATGACCGACCTGGACACGCTGTCGGTGAACACCATCCGCGGACTGTGCATGGACGCGATCCAAAAGGCGAATTCGGGGCACCCCGGAACGCCGATGGCGATGGCGCCCGTCGCGTACACGCTGTGGCAGCGGTTTCTGCGCTTCGACCCCGACGATCCCATCTGGCCGAACCGCGACCGCTTCGTGCTCTCCGAGGGCCACGCCTCCGCCCTGCTCTGGTCGCTGCTGTACCTGACCGGCGTCCGCACGGTCGACCCCGACTACGAGGTGCTGGGCCGTCCGGCGGTGACCCTGGACGATCTCAAGTCCTTCCGGCAGCTCGACTCGCGCTGCCCCGGCCACCCCGAGTACCGGTGGACCAGCGGCGTCGAGACGACCACCGGCCCGCTCGGCCAGGGGGTCGCCACCTCCGTCGGCATGGCGATCGCCGGCCAGTGGCTGGCGGCGCGGTTCAACCGCGACGACTTCACGCTCTTCGACTTCGATGTGTACGCGCTGGCCGGGGACGGCTGCATGATGGAGGGCGTCTCCTCGGAGGCGGCCTCGCTCGCCGGGCATCTGCGGCTGTCCAACCTGTGCTGGATCTACGATTCCAACCGGGTCACCATCGAGGGCCACACCGACATCACCTTCACCGAGGACCTCGCCGCCCGCTTCCTGGCCTACGGCTGGAACGTGACCACCGTCGCCGACGCCAACGACCTCGGCCGGATCAGCCGCGCCTTCCACACCTTCCGGGCCGAGACCGAGCGGCCGACGCTGATCCTCGTCCACAGCCATATCGGCTACGGCTCGCCGGTCGAGGACTCGCCGAAGGCACATGGTGCGCCGTTCGGGCCGGAGGGGGTCAGGGCCACCAAGCGTGTCCTCGGGATTCCGCCGGACGCCGGGTTCCACATACCCGACGGTGTGCCCGACTGGTTCGCGCGGGGCATCGGGGCGCGCGGCGCCGAGCTGCGCACCGCCTGGGAGAAGACGTTCGACGCCTACCGCAGCGCGTACCCCGATCTCGCCGACGAATTGGAGCGGATCCAGCGTCGTGAGCTCCCGGACGGCTGGGAGTCCGCGCTGCCCACCTTCCCGGCCGATCCGAAGGGCCTGGCCAGCCGCGACTCCTCGGGCCGGGTGCTGAACGCCGTGGCCAAGGCGGTGCCCTGGGTGCTGGGCGGGTCCGCCGATCTGACACCGTCGACCAAGACCCGGCTCACCTTCGGCGGGGCGGGCGACTTCGAGCCCGACGACCGGTCCGGGCGCAATCTGCACTTCGGCGTGCGGGAGCACGCGGCCGCCGCCGTCGCCAATGGAATGGCGCTGACGAAGCTCCGTCCGTACTGGTCCGGCTTCCTGATCTTCTCCGACTACGCCAAGGCGGCCATTCGCCTCTCCGCGCTGATGGAGATCCCCACGGTGCACATCTTCACCCATGACTCCATCGGGGTCGGCGAGGACGGTCCCACCCACCAGCCCGTCGAGCAGCTCGCGGGGCTGCGCGCGACACCGGGGCTGCTCGTGTTCCGCCCCGCCGACGCCAACGAGGTCACCGAGACCTGGCGCGTGGTCGCCGCCCTCCGCCGGGCGCCGGCCGCGGTGGTCCTCTCCCGCCAGGCCCTGCCCACCTTCGACCGCGACCGGCTCGGCGCGGCGAGCGGTGTCGCGCGGGGCGCCTACGTACTGGCCGACGCGGACCGGGGCGAGCCCGAGGTGATTCTGCTCGCCACCGGCTC
Organism: Streptomyces malaysiensis subsp. samsunensis; assembly: GCF_024519315.1. Classification (GTDB taxonomy): domain Bacteria; phylum Actinomycetota; class Actinomycetes; order Streptomycetales; family Streptomycetaceae; genus Streptomyces; species Streptomyces malaysiensis. The sequence goes on from NZ_JANIIC010000009.1 coordinate 151,644, forward strand.
CGAGGTGGCGCTCGCGCTGGCCGCGCACGAGGAGCTCACCGCCGAGGGCATCGCGTCCCGGGTGGTGAGCATGCCGTGCTGGGAGCTGTTCGACCGTCAGCCGCGGGAGTACCGCGATCAGGTGCTGCCGCCCGCGGTGACGCGGCGGGTGGCGGTGGAGGAGGGCTCCACGCTCGGCTGGGACCGGTATGTCGGCAGCGCCGGGGCCATCGTCGGAATGCACACCTTCGGGGCCTCCGCACCCCTCAAACAGCTGCTCACCGAGTTCGGATTCACCCCTGAGCGCGTCTCGCAGGTGGCACGCGAGCTGGTGGCTTCGGGCTGAGAAGGCAACGACGCGACAGGAGAGCACATGGCTACCGACACCCCCATGCAGCTCGGCATGATCGGGCTCGGCCGGATGGGCGCGAACCTCGTGCGCCGGCTCATGCGCGACGGCCACCGCTGTGTGGTCTACGACGTCAACGAAAGCGCGGTCAGGGAGCTGGAGGGCGAGGGCGCGGTCGCCGCCCGCTCGCCCGGCGACCTGGTGGCGAGGCTGGAACGGCCACGGGCCGTGTGGCTCATGCTGCCCGCCGCCGTCGTACAGCCCACCCTCGATCAGCTCACCGAGCTGCTCGACCCGGAGGACGCCGTCATCGACGGCGGCAACTCCTACTACCGCGACGACATCACCCGCGCCGCCCAGCTCGCCCCGCACCGCCTGCACTATCTGGACTGCGGAACCTCGGGCGGCGTCTGGGGACTCGAGCGCGGCTACTGCCTCATGATCGGCGGCGAGCACGAGCCCGTGACCCGGCTCGACCCCATCTTCCGCACCATCGCGCCCGGCACCGGCTCCGCCGAGCCGACACCCAGCAGACACGGCGACGGAACCGCGCCCCAGGGCTATCTCCACTGCGGTCCGAACGGAGCCGGGCACTTCGTGAAGATGGTCCACAACGGGGTCGAGTACGGAATGATGGCCGCGATCGCCGAGGGGCTCAGCATCATCGACCACGCCGACGCCGGGCTGCGCAAGCGCACCGCCGACGCGGAGACCACCCCGCTGCGCGAGCCGGAGGCGTACCAGTACGAGATCGACGTCGGCGAGGTGGCCGAGGTGTGGCGCCGCGGCTCGGTCGTGGGCTCCTGGCTCGTCGACCTCACCGCGGACGCACTGGCCCGCTCGCCGAAGCTGGAGGAGTTCACCGGGCGTGTCTCGGACTCCGGCGAAGGGCGGTGGACGGTACGGGCCGCGATCGACGAGGGCGTACCCGCCGCCGTGATCTCCACCGCGCTCACCGACCGGTTCCAGTCCCGGGGCCTCGGCGAATTCGCCGACCGGGTCCTGTCCGCCATGCGCAGCGAGTTCGGCGGACACGCCGAGAAGGGGACCGGGTCATGACGGGACCGACGGGACCGGACGACCATGTGATCGTGCTCTTCGGCGCCACGGGCGACCTCGCCAAGCGCAAGCTCCTCCCGGGGCTGTTCCACCTCGCCACGGCGGGCCTGCTGCCCGACGGCTACCGCATCGTGGGCTCGACCCCGCACCGGTCCGCGATGAGCGACGAGGCGTTCCGCGCCCTCGCGCACGACGCGATCGCCGCCTTCGGACGGTCCAAGCCGTCCGGGCCGGTGTGGGAGACCTTCGAGGAGTCGCTGTCCTTCGGCGCGGCCGACCCCGAGGACCCGGCCCCGCTGCTCGCGGCCGTACGGACGGCGGAGGACTCCCTCGGCGGGCCGTCGCGCAGACTGTTCCACCTGGCCATTCCGCCCTCCGCGTTCGGGTCCGTCGTCGGCATGCTCGGCGATACGGGGCTGGCGGAGAACGGCAAGGTGATCGTGGAGAAGCCCTTCGGCACCGATCTGGTGTCGGCACGGGCGCTCAACGAGACGATCCACTCCGTCTTCGACGAATCCCGGGTCTTCCGGATCGACCACTTCCTCGGCAAGGAGTCGGTGGAGAACATCCTCGCCCTCCGATTCGCCAACGGTCTGTTCGAACCCATCTGGAACCGGAACCACATCGACTATGTGCAGATCGATGTGCCCGAGACGCTCGGCATCGAGGGCCGTGGCCACTTCTACGAAGGCACCGGGGCCTTCCGGGACATGGTCGTCACCCATCTGATACAGGTGCTCGGCATCGTGGCGATGGAACCACCGGTCTCGCTCGCCGCCAAGCCACTGCGCGACGAGAAGGACAAGGTGTTCGAGGCGCTGCGCCCCATCGGGCCCGAGCATGTGGTGCGCGGCCAGTACGAGGGCTACCTCGACGAACCGGGTGTCGCCGCCGATTCGCAGACCGAGACGTTCACCGCGCTGCGGGTGGAGCTGGACAACTGGCGGTGGGCCGGAGTCCCGTTCCACCTGCGCTCCGGCAAACGCCTCGCACAGGGGCGCCAGGTGGTCACTCTCGGGCTGCGCGAGCCGCCCCTGCGGATGTTCGCCACCGACCTCGCCGATCAGGAGAAGTACCGGGGCAACAAGATCGTGATCGACTTCGGGGACCCCGGATGGATCGCCACCCGCTTCCTCGCCAAGGAGCCCGGCCCCGCCATGCGGCTCGAACCGGTCACGATGGCCTTCGGCTACGCCGGCTCCTACTGCGAGGCCAATGGACTCGAGGGCTATGAACGCCTGATCCTGGACGCCATGCTGGGCGACCAGTCGCTGTTCACCCGGTCCGACGGCATAGAACACATCTGGGCGGCGTCGACCTCCCTGCTGGAGAACCCACCGCCGATCCAGACGTACGCCCCCGGCTCATGGGGCCCGGAGCCCGCCATCAGCGAACTGATCGCACCGGATCTGTGGCATCTGCCGGACGCCGCCGAGGTCGTGTCCGGAACCGGCGCATGACCTCGGGCGCCGCGGAAGGGGTCTCGCTGACAGGAGCGATATCGTGCGTGCCATCGTCATCGAGAAGTTCGGTGAACCGGACAGCCTCGTCTTACGGCGTCCGGGGGCGCCGCGCACGGCTGGCGCGGCACCCCCGGTGGGTGGGCCCGCCAATCGGCCCGTGGTGTGCGGCTACGCCGCCAGGACCGCCGCCGTGGTGCGCCCGCCGTCGACGTCCAGCACGATGCCGTGGACGAACGCGGCCTCGTCACCGGCGAGGTAGACCGCGGCGTGTGCGATGGCCTCCGGGTGTCCGATGCCCCCGGCCGGGGTGCCCTTCATCATGTTCTCGGCCGGGTGCGCCACGCCGGGCACGGGTGTGTGGACCACCCCGGGGGAGATCGCGTTCACCCGCACACCCCGCGGGCCGAACTCGGCGGCCCAGGCCCGGGTCAGGGTCTCCATCGCGCCCTTGGAGGAGCTGTAGAGCGCGCCGACGGGAATGCCCAGACGGGCGACCCAGGACCCCAGGTTGATGATCGCTCCTCCGCCGGCCTCGGCCATGGCCGGGGCGAGCGCGGCGGTCAGGAAGAACGGCGCCTTCACATTCACCGCGTAGACCCGGTCGAAGCTCTTCTCGTCGGTGTCCGGGGTGCTGTCACCGGGGAAGATACCGGCGTTGTTGACCAGGACGTCGATGCCTCCGCCCAGCACGGACACCGCCTCCTCGGCCAGGGCGCGGGACGCCTCGGCGCTGCCGTCCAGATCCGCCTGTACGAAGTCGGCCCGGCCGCCCCGCGCGCGGATGGCGTCGACGACCTCCGCGCCCCGCTCGGCGCTGCGGCCGGACACCACCACATGTGCGCCCTCGGCGGCGAACCGCTCCGCGATCGCCCGTCCGATGTTGCTGGTGGCGCCGGTCACCAGGGCCCTCTTGTCATGCAGTCGTCCACTCATCACGCGCTCCCGCCACGTTCGTCCACCGCACCATCGACGCCCTGCGGGCATGACCTCGATCGGGTCATCCGCGCGGGACACCGCCCGGATCCGCCCGGGGGTCATGCCACTGTGCGAAGAAAAAAATGGACTTGCAAGTCCAAACAGGTCAGGCCGCGGCGGCGCGCCGCAGATCCTCGATGCCGAGGTCCAGCGCGGCCCGCAGATGGTCGGCCTGACCGGTCGACTGGAGGATCGCCACACCGCCCTGGAGGCCCGCCAGCAGCGCGGCGGCGCGGTGCTCGACATCCAGGTCGGCGGGCAGGTGTCCGGCCGTCTGGAGGGCCCGGATCCCGGTGGCCAGGCTCGCCTGCCACTGGCGCATCAACGTCACCACGACGTCCCGGGCGCCCGGGGTGGAGCGGCCCAGGTGGAGGACCAGCGAGCCCATCGGGCACCGCTCGCCCTGCTCCTCGTAGCGCTCGACCACCACATCGCGCCACCGCTGCCACGCCTCCCAGGAGTCCAGGCAGCCCAGATACGGCTGCTGGTCCTCCAGGACCTGGTCGGCCTCGTGGTGGGCGACCGCCAGCAGCAGCTCGTCCTTCCCCTCGGGGAAGTAGTGGAAGAGCTGGCTCTTGCTGGTGTGGGTGCGGGCCATGACGTCGTCGAGGGTGGCCACCGACACGTCCTTCTCGCGCAGCACCTCGGCCGCGCCCTCGATGATCCGGTTCCGGGTGGCCTTCCCCTTCGCCGTCAGCTCCTTGCGCATGGCGTGGCCCTCTCTCGACTGGACTGGCTGGTCCAGTCTACGGGGCCTCTCCCGGCCGGATCAGTCGGCCAGTTCGGCGGCTTCCTCCCGCAGGACGCGCACCACCACGTTCGCCGACTCCGTGGTGGGCCCCGGCGAATGCGCCAGGCTGACGCGCCGCCACTCCTCCGCGACGCCTTCGACGGCGACGATGCGCACACCGGGCGGGACGGCGGGAAGCAGTGTCGACGGGGCCGTGGTGATGCCCACCCCGGCCGCGACCAGGTGGAGCTTCGTCAGCCAGTCGCGGGCGGTGTGGCGGACCCGGGGCCGTCCCGGCAGCCCCGGCCACACGCCGAGCAGCGGCTCCTGCGCACCGGCCGGGCTGGCGATCCACGGCTCGTCCGCGATCTCCTCGGCCGTGACGCTGTCGCGCCCGGTGAACCGGCCGCCCGCCGGGACCGCCACCGCCAGCCGGGTCTCGAGCAGCGGCTCGACGCGCAGCGGCGGGGCGTCGGTGTCGGGGGAGCGGTGCGGTGGTCTGGAGGACAGCAGGGCGATGTCGAGCGTGCCGGCGCGCAGCGCCCGTACCAGCGACGGGGTGGTGCCCTCCCGTGTGGACACCCGGATCCGGGGGTGGTCCCGGCGCAGCGCCGCCAGCGCGCGGGCCACGAACACCGCTCCCGCGGTGGGGAAGAAGCCGAGCCGGACCGGGCCGTCCGCCGCTCCCGCCCCGCGCAACTCCCGGTCGGCGGCGTCGAGCGCGTCCAGCGCGACCACGGCGTGGCGCAGCAGGGCGCGGCCCGCGCCGGTCAGCCGCACACCGCCGGGATGGCGGTCGAAGAGCCGGGCGCCGGCCGCCTGCTCCAGCCCGGCCACCTGCCGGGAGACGGCCGACTGGGTGTACCCGAGCGCCTCGGCCGCGGCGGTGATCGTGCCCCGCTCCGCCACCTCGCGCAGCACCCGCAGCCCGGCCAGGGTCACGTCCATGAGCGCATGTCCATGAGCGCGCAGCATACCCGCCATGCGGGACATTCGTTGGCGGAATGTCTCGGCGGTTCCTAGCGTGGAGGGCACACCACAGCAGAACGGAACGACACCATGCCTTTGGTCAACATCTACATGCGTGAGGGAACCACCCCGGAGCACCGCCGGAATGTCTCGCTGGGCATCCACCGGTCCATGGTGGACGTCCTGAAGGTCCCGCAGGACGACCAGTTCCACCTCATCCACGAGCTCAAGCCGGAGAACGTCCAGACGCAGCCGGTGTCCTTCGGCATCCGGCGCGGCGAGGGCGCGATGTTCATCCAGCTGTTCTTCAACGATCGCGACCCGGGGCAGAAGGCGGATCTCTTCGCGGCCATCCGCGAGAACCTCCGGCTGTACGCGGACGTCCCGGAGGAGGACATCATGCTCTGCGTGGTCGAGACGAACCGCGAGAACTGGTGGGCGGCCGGCCGCACCGTCAACCCCCGGACGGGCTTTGACGAGCGCATGGACCATGTGCTCGGCGACACCGCGGCCACCACGGACTGAGTCCCGCCGGACGCCTCAACGGTGGTTGGCCAGCGCGGCGTTGAGCTGGACGACGTTCACCCGCCGCTCGCCCAGGAAACCGAGGACACGGCCCTGGATGTGAGCGGTGACCAGCGCGTGCACGGTCGCCGGCCGCAGACCGCGGACCCGGGCGACCCGGTTCACCTGCTCATGGGCGTACGCCGCGGAGATATGCGGATCGAGGCCGGAGCCGGAGGCGGTGACGGCGTCCGCCGGGACGTCCCGGGGATCGACACCGTCGAACCTCGCCACCGCGGCCCGCCGCGCCTCGATCGTGCGGACCAGTACCGGGTTGTCGGGGCCGAGGTTGGAGGCGCCGGAGGCCAGCGGGTCGTAGCCGCCGGCGGACGGGCGGGGCTGGAACCACGCGGGATCGGGCCCGGGCGCCCGGCCGGAGTTCCTCCGGCGATCCTCGGGGAGGGTGAAGTTCTGGCCGAGGAGGGTGGAGCCCATGGTCGTGCCGTGCCGGGTGATCCGTGAGCCGTTGGCCTGGTACGGGAAGGCGCCCTGGGCCACTCCGGTGACGGCCAGCGGGTAGAGGAAACCGGTGATGGCGGTGAGCACGAGCAGGATCCGCAGGGCGGACAGGTGGTTGCGGACCACGGGGGAGAGCGAGCTGGTCATGGCGGTGCCTTCTGCCAGGCCGTCCTGGCGGTCGTCGGTCAGCGCAGTCCGGGGATGAACTGGACGACCAGATCGATGAGTTTGATGCCGAGGAAGGGCAGGACGAGCCCGCCGAGGCCGTAGATCCGCAGATTGCGGCCGAGCAGGCCCGCCGCCGAGGAGGGCCGGTAGCGGACACCGCGCAGCGCGAGCGGGATCAGCGCGACGATGATCAGCGCGTTGAAGATGATGGCGGAGGCGATGGCCGAGGTGGGGCTGTGCAGCCGCATGACGTTGAGCTTCTCCAGGCCCGGATATACCACGGCGAACATCGCGGGGATGATGGCGAAGTACTTCGCCACGTCATTGGCGATGGAGAAGGTGGTCAGCGCGCCGCGCGTGATGAGTAGCTGTTTGCCGATCTCCACGATCTCGATGAGCTTGGTGGGGTCGGAGTCCAGGTCCACCATGTTCCCGGCCTCCTTGGCGGCCGAGGTGCCGGTGTTCATGGCCACGCCCACGTCCGCCTGGGCCAGCGCCGGAGCGTCGTTGGTGCCGTCGCCGGTCATCGCCACCAGCTTGCCGTTCGCCTGCTCCCGACGGATGAGCGCCATCTTGTCCTCGGGCGTGGCCTCCGCCAGGAAGTCGTCCACTCCGGCCTCGTCCGCGATGGCCCGCGCGGTCAGCGGATTGTCGCCGGTGATCATGACGGTGCGGATGCCCATCCGTCGCAGCTCCTCGAACCGCTCCCGCATCCCGTGCTTGACCACGTCCTTGAGGTGGATGACGCCGAGCACCCGGGCGGCCCCCCGCTGCTGGTCGCCGTCGCGTTCGGCCACCACCAGCGGGGTGCCGCCCTCCTGGGAGATCCGGTCCACGACCGTACGGGCGTCGGTGCCGGACCGTCCCCCGTGGCCGGCCACCCAGTCGGCGACGGCCGAGGCGGCGCCCTTGCGCACCTGGCGGCCGCCGATGTTCACCCCGCTCATCCGGGTCTGGGCGGTGAAGGGCACGAACTGGGCCTCGCCCAGCTCGCCCTCGTCCCGCGCCCGCAGTCCGTACGTCTCCTTCGCCAGGACCACCACCGAACGGCCCTCCGGCGTCTCATCGGCGAGCGAGGACAACTGGGCGGCGTCCGCGAGCTCTTCGACCGGCGTGCCGCCCACCGGCAGGAACTCGGCGGCCTGGCGGTTGCCGAAGGTGATGGTCCCGGTCTTGTCCAGCAGCAGGGTGTTGACGTCCCCCGCGGCCTCCACCGCGCGGCCGGACAGGGCGAGGACATTGCGCTGGACGAGCCGGTCCATACCCGCGATGCCGATCGCGGACAGCAGCGCCCCGATGGTGGTGGGGATGAGCGCGACCACCAGCGCGGCCAGGACCACGATGGACTGCTCGGCCCTGGCATAGAGCGCGAACGGCTGGAGGGTGACCACGGCGAGCAGGAAGACGATGGTGAGCGAGGCGAGCAGGATGTTCAGCGCGATCTCGTTCGGTGTCTTCTGCCGCGCCGCGCCCTCCACCAGCGCGATCATCCGGTCGATGAAGGTTTCCCCCGGCCTGGAGGTGATCTTCACGACGATCCGGTCCGACAGCACCTTCGTACCGCCGGTGACCGCCGAACGGTCGCCGCCGGACTCGCGGATGACCGGCGCCGACTCACCGGTGATCGCCGACTCGTCGACCGAGGCGACGCCCTCGACCACATCCCCGTCCCCCGGGATGATCTGCCCCGCCTCGACCACCACATGGTCGCCCAGCCGCAGTTCCGCGGCGGGCACCTCCTCCTCCGGCACCTCCTCCGACGCCCCGGTCGCCGCGCCCGGCCGCCAGTCCACGAGCCGGCGGGCGGTGGTGGCGGTCTTCGTCCGCCGCAGCGTCTCCGCCTGGGCCTTGCCCCGCCCCTCGGCGACCGCCTCCGACAGGGCGGCGAAGAGGACGGTCAGCCAGAGCCAGACGGTGATGACCCAGGCGAAGACGCTGGGGCTCCGGATGGCGAACGCGGTGGTGAGGAGCGCGCCGACCTCCACCACGAACATCACCGGGTTGCGCACCATGCCCCGCGGATCCAGCTTTCTGACGGCGTCGGGCAGGGAGGCGACCAGCTGCTTCGGGTCGAGCAGTCCGCCGGAGACGGGACGGGACGGTGCGGACATCACTGGAGCCCTTCCGCGAGTGGTCCCAGCGAGAGCGCGGGGAAGTAGGTGAGGCCGACCACGATGAGCACCACGCCGGTCAGCAGGCCGACGAACAGCGGCCGGTGGGTGGGCAGCGTCCCGGCCGTGACCGGCACCGGGGCCTGCCCGGCCAGCGATCCGGCCAGCGCCAGGATGAACACCATCGGCAGGAAGCGGCCGAAGAGCATGGCGAGGCCGAGCGCGGTGTTGTACCAGGTGGTGTCGACGGAGAGCCCGGCGAAGGCGGAGCCGTTGTTGTTGCCCGCCGAGGTGAAGGCGTACAGCACCTCGGAGAAGCCGTGCGGCCCGGGGTTGAGCATCCCGGCGCGTTCCCCCGGCCGCGCCATCGCCAGGGCCGCGCCGGCCAGTACGACCGTGGGGGTGGTGAGGATGTACAGGGAGGCGAACTTCATCTCCCGCCCGCGCAGCTTCTTGCCCAGGTACTCGGGGGTGCGCCCGACCATCAGCCCGGCCACGAAGACCGCGATGACCGCCAGGACGAGGATGCCGTAGAGACCGGATCCGGTGCCGCCGGGCGCGATTTCGCCCAGCATCATGTTGAAGATCGTCATCCCGCCGCCGAACGGTGAGTACGAGTCATGGGCGGAGTCGATCGCACCGGTGGAGGTGAGGGTGGTGGAGGCGGCGAAGAGGGCCGAGGCCCAGACGCCGAACCGCTGCTCCTTGCCCTCCGTCATGGCGCCCGCCGCATGGCCCGCCCGGCTGCTGACGCTGTGCAGTTCGTCGACGGTGACGATGGCGACCGAGGCGGCCCAGATCAGCGCCATGACCGCCACGATCGCGTACCCCTGCCGGTGGTCGCCGGCCATCCGGCCGAAGGTGCGCGGCAGCGCGAAGGCGATCGCCAGCAGCAGATAGATCTCCAGCCAGTTGGTGAAGGCGTTGGGGTTCTCGAAGGGGTGGCTGGAGTTGGCGTTGTAGAAGCCGCCGCCGTTGGTGCCCAGCTCCTTGATGACCTCCTGGGAGGCCACCGGACCGCCGGTGAGGCTCTGGTGGCCCCCGGCGATGGTCGGGATCGACTCGGCGCCGTGCAGGTTCTGGATGACCCCGCCCGCCACCAGCACGATCGCGAAGACGAAGGCGAGGGGGAGCAGGATCCGCAGGGTGATCCGCGTCAGATCCACCCAGAAGTTGCCGACCCGGTCGGTCTCCTTGCGGGTGAAGCCGCGGATCAGGGCGGCTACGACGGAGATGCCCACCGCCGCCGAGACGAAGTTCTGCACCGCGAGCCCGGCCATCTGCACCAGATGGCCCAGGGTCGACTCGCCCGCGTAGGACTGCCAGTTGGTGTTGGTGACGAAGGACGCGGCCGTGTTGAAGGACTGGTCCGCGGGCATCGGCGGTCTGCCGAGCGACAGCGGCAGCAGGTTCTGGAGCCGCAGGAAGCCGTACAGGAAGAGCACCGAGACCGCGGAGAACGCGAGCACCCCGCGCAGATAGGCGCTCCACCGCTGATCGGCGTCCCCGTTCACCCCCACCAGCCGGTAGACCAGCCGCTCGACGCGCAGATGGCGGGGGGTGGTGAGGACATGGGCGATGGCGTCGCCCAGCGGCCGGTAGGAGAGCGCCAGCGCCGCCACCAGCGCCAGGATCTGGAGCCAGCCCGCGAGCGTGCCGCTCACTAGAACCTCTCCGGGAAGATCAGGGCCAGCACCAGATAGCCGAGCAGGGCCGCGGCCACGATCAGCCCGACGAGGTTGTCGGGGCTCACAGCCGCCCGGCCCCTCGCGCGACCGCGCCGATGACGGCGAACACGGCGACGGTCAGGACGATGAACACCACATCTGACATACGGGCAGCACCCCGGCGGGTCGGGTCGTTAGGGCCGTGGCCGCTCACCACCTCGGCCACCGACGACCCTTGTTAGCGCGGCCCGCGCCCCCGCCCGGCGATGTCGACGGTGTCTCGGGACAAGTCTGACCGATGGAGTGAACCCCCGGAGCGTCGGTCAGACCATCGGCAGCCGGAACCGCGGCCGGAGACCTTTTGTTTCTCCCTGTAGACCGACGTCTTCTCCCTACAGTCCGACGTCGCGGCGGCGGATGTCGTCCAGCGACTCGCGCCGTATCAGCAGCCGCGCCCTGCCGTCGGCCACCGCGACCACCGGCGGGCGGCCGACCAGGTTGTAGCCGGAGGCCATGGACAGGTGGTACGCACCCGCCACCGGCACCGCGATCAGGTCGCCGGGGCGGACGTCGCCCGGCAGCTCCGCCTCGCCCGCCAGCACGTCCCCGGCCTCGCAGTGGCGTCCGGCCACGGTGGCGGTGGCGGGTGGCGCCGTGCTGGTGCGGCCCACGAGCCGGGGCGCGTAGCGCACTCCGTACAGCGCGGGACGCGGGTTGTCGCTCATGCCGCCGTCCACGGCGACGAAGGTGCGGTGCCCGGTGCGCTTGACCGCCAGGACCCGGTAGAGCGCGATCCCGGCCGGGCCCACGACGGCGCGGCCCGGTTCGATGATCAGCCGTGGCACGGGCAGCCCGGCCGCCGCGCAGCCGTCGGCCAGTTCGGCGCGCAGCCGGGGCCCGAGCGCGGCGATGTCGAGGGCGGGCTCACCGGGGCGGTAGGCGATACCGTGCCCGCCGCCCATGTCCAGCTCGGGGAGGGTGATCCCGTGCTGGTCCCGGACCCGGGCCAGCAGTCCGACCATGCGCCGCACCGCCGCCAGATAGGGCTTGCCGGAGGTGATCTGGGAGCCCAGGTGGCAGTGGAGGCCGACCAGCTCCAGACGTGGCTGGTCGAGGATCCGGGCGATGGCGTGGTGCGCCGAGCCGTCGGTGAGCGACAGGCCGAACTTCTGGTCGTCGGTGCCGGTACGGATCTTGGCGTGGCCGCCCGCGGCGATGCCCGGGGCGACCCGGACCATGACCTTCTGGCGGCCGCCCTCGGGCACGGCGACGGCCAGCCGGGCGATCTCCGAGGGGCTGTCGATGACGATGCGCCCGACCCCGAGGCGCAGGGCGGCTTGGAGGTCGTACGGGCTCTTGGCGTTGCCGTGCAGCACGATGTGCTCGGGCGGGAAACCGGTGGTGACCGCGAGTTCGAGCTCTCCGGCCGAGCACACGTCCAGGCCCATGCCCTCCTCCGCCACCCAGTGCGCCATCGCGCGGCACAGGAACGCCTTGGCGGCGTAGAGGACGGCGGCCTCCGGGAAGGCGTCGTGGTAGGCGCGGCAGCGGGCCCGGACCTCGGTCTCGTCGAGCAGGTACACCGGGGTGCCGAAGCGGTCCGCGATCTCGGTGAGGGACACTCCGCCGACGGCCAGGTCCCCGTGGTCCAGCGGGACGGTCGAGGCGGGCCAGACCGACAGTGCGGGGTCGGTGGGCGGTGTGTGGGGCGCGCGGTGCGCGGTGCCGGTGATCAGGGGCGTGGCCATGGCGTCCTCCCTCAGCCGAGCCACACGCTGAGGAGCCCGACGAGGGCGGCGGCCCCCGCCGCCCGCACGGCGCCGACGGCCTGGGGGCTCCAGGTGAGCGTGGTGGTGTCGCGGCGCCGCGGCGCCGGTGGTGCGATGTCGCGGACCGTGAGCCGCGGGTCCACGATGAGTGAGACGGCGCCGAGCGGTTCGGCGAGGGCGCGCAGCGCCGGTTCGCCGAGCCGGATCCACGGCTGCCGGGCGCCCAGGACCTCGGTCAGCCCCTGCCGGGTGGAGAAGCCGACGGCGGTACGGCCGCCCTGGGGCGTACGGAAGATGCGCACGGCGCAGCCGGCGGGCCCCGGCCGGACGGGGACGTACAGGACGCGTCCGGCCGGGACGGGTTCATCGGGTTCGGAGTCGTCTCCATACAGACGGTCGGTCATGACGTGCCTCCAGGGGAGAGAGGAAGGCCCCGGACCGGACAGAGGACCGGGGCCCGGACAGGACCGTAACCACCGCGGCCCGCGGTGGGAGCTCGTCCCTGACGTGACGCTGACGCGACGGCGGGAAGTCTTGACGCGGCGCTGGCGCGGCAGGCGGGGCGCACCATGGAAGGGCGGGGCGCGGTCGCGGCAGTGTGCACAGGAGGCCGTCGATGGCACGTGGACGGTTGCGGATTCATCTCGGGGCGGCGCCCGGGGTCGGGAAGACCTACGCCATGCTGCAAGAGGGCCGGCGGCTGTGCGAGCAGGGTGCCGACGTGGTCATCGGCCTGGTCGAACCGCATGGCCGGCGGCTGACCGCGGCCCTGGCCGAGGGGTTGGAGACCATCCCCCGGCACACCCTGGTCCACCGGGGCACGGCCTTCACCGAGCTGGACCTGGACGCGGTGCTGGCCCGGCACCCCCAGGTCGCCCTGGTCGACGAACTGGCCCACACCAACGTCCCCGGATCGCGCAACGCTAAGCGCTGGCAGGACGTCGAGGAACTCCTCGACGCCGGGATCGACGTGGTCACCACCCTCAACATCCAGCACCTGGAGTCGCTGAACGACGTCGTACGGCAGATCACCGGCGTCGTCCAGCACGAGACGCTGCCCGACGAGGTGGCGCGCCGCGCCGACGAGATCGAGCTGGTCGACCTGTTGCCGGAGACGCTGCGCCGCCGGCTGGTGCACGGCGATGTCTACCCGCCGGATCGTGTCGAGGGCGCCCTCACCCACTACTCCCGGCTGGGCAACCTCACCGCGCTGCGCGAACTCGCCCTGCTGTGGCTCGCCGACCGGGTCGAGGAGGGGCTTCAGCGCTACCGCGCCGAGCACGGCATCACCGCTCCCTGGGAGACCCGGGAGCGGATCATGGTCGGCCTGACCGGGGGCCCCGAGGGCGAGACGCTGATCCGCCGCGCCGCCCGGATCACCGCCCGGACACCGGGCAGCGAACTGCTGGCCCTGCACGTCGTCCCCGGTGACGGGCTCACCCTCCCGGCCCCGGGCGCACTGGCCGGGCAGCGGGCCCTGGTGGAGTCGCTGGGCGGCAGCTACCACCAGACCACGGGGGAGGACATCCCCGAGGCGCTGCTGCGGTTCGCCGAGGCCGAGAACGTCACCCAGATCGTGCTGGGCGCCAGCCGCCGGGGGCGGTTCTCGCTCCTGCTGCGGGCCGGTGTGGGGCGGCGGACGATCCACGGGTCCGGCCCCATCGACGTGCACATCGTCACCCACGAACAGGCGGCGGGGGCCGCCTCGCCCCGGCTGCCGCGGCCGCCCCGTGGCACCGGACCGGCGCGGCTGTGGTCGGCCACGGCCGGGGCCGCGGTGCTGCTGCCGCTCCTCACGCTGGTGCTGACCGCGGTGCGCGACCGGGTCGGCCTGCCCGGCGCCCTGATGAGCTACCTGCTGGCGGTCGTCGTGGCCGCCCTGGTCGGCGGGACGTACCCGGCGCTGGCCACGGCGGTCGCGGCGGGGCTGCTCGCCGACTTCTACTTCACCGCGCCCCTGCACTCTCTGAAGGTCACCCGCCCCGTCGACATCGTGGCGCTCGCCGTCTTCCTCACCGCCGGCTGGCTGGTCGGGGCCGCCGCGGGCGCGGCCGCCCGCCGCACCCGGCAGGCGCTGCGCGCCACGTCGGAGGCGCGTGCGCTGAGCCGGCTCGCGGTCGCCATCGCACGCGGCCAGGACCTGCCGGCCCTCCTGGAGCAGGTGCGGGAGAACTTCGCCCTGACCTCGCTCAGCCTGCTCCAGCGCGAACCGGGCCATACCGCCGAGCCCCGCTGGTACGTCGTCGCCAGCACCGGTGAACGGCCGCCCGAGCGGCCCTACGAGGGCGATCTGGAGGCCCCCATCGACGATGACCTCACCCTGGCCGCCCGCGGCCACGGCCTCGGCGGCGACGACCAGCGCATCCTCGCCGCCTGTGCCGCGCAGATCGGCATCGCGCACACCCAGGGCCGGCTCACCCGGCACGCCGCCGAGACCGACACCCTCGCCGCCGCCGAACACACCCGTGCCTCGCTGCTCCTCACCGCGAGCCACGATCTGCGGGCGCCGCTGCGCGCGGCCGAGGAGGCGCTCGTCCGCCTGCGCCCCACATCGGACGGGGAGACCCGCGGCATCGCCACCGCCCGGTCGGCGGTGCGCCGCGCCACCCAGCTCCTCACCGACCTGGACGACCTCAGCCGGCTGCACGCCGGGGCGCTCGACCTCTACCTGCGCCCCGTCGACCTCGACGAGGCGCTGACCGCCGCGCTGGACGACCTCGGAACCGGCGGCCACACGCTCGTCCTGCGGCTTCCGGAGCAACCGCCGTACGTCCTCGCCGACGCCGTGCTGCTCACCCGCGTCCTGACCGCGCTCGCGGCCGACGCCCTGCGCCACAGCCCGCCCGGCGCACCGCCCACCCTCACGGCCGAGGCCCGGCCGGGCCACCTGACGATCCGCATCACGGACGGCACCGATCCCGATACGGAAAGCGATGGCTCCCGTGTCGATGCCCGCGCCGACAGTCTGCCCCTGCGGCTGTCCCGCGACCTCGGCGAGGCGATGGGCGGCACCTTGGACCACACCACCACCGGCGGCGCCTTCTCCGTGACCTTCACCCTGCCCACGGCCGCACACCGCATCGCCCCCTCACCCGCCGGGCAGTGACCGCGCCCACTCCGGCTTGCCGCTTTGGTGATCCGCGCACCACGCGCCGGGCGGACTTGGCACGGTGGGACCATGACGAGCATTGATCCGGACACACCTGGCACGGACACACCCCGCGCGGACGCACCTCGTACGGACACTTCACGGACCGACACTTCACGGACCGACGCGTCGCGCACCGACACACCTCGCACGGACGCCTCCGGGCCCACCGAGCCGCCGCGCCGGGTGCCCGCCGTTCAGGCGATGCGGGGCGCGGCACGGCAGTTGGGGGAGTCCGGGGTTTCCGAGCGGGCCGTGGAAGACACCCTTGCCGCGCCCGTGGATGGTGAAGCCGCCCGGGAACGCTCCGAGGCGGCCGACTGGCTACGCGGCTACTCATCGAGCACGGCGGGGAAGCTGCGGCGGTCGACGTGCTCAAGGCCGCCCGGGCGTGCTACCTCCGGGGCGCGGGCCGGTTCGCTGTCCCGGTCGCCAGGTCGGCCGCACGGTGACGGCCGGACGACGGCAACAGCAGCCGCATCGGCAGTTCGAAGATCCACGCGATAGCGTGGGTCATGCTCATCAACCTCCAAGCGGTTGAGGGGCCACGCCCCCGGGCCGGTCGCACGGTCGCGGGGGTCTGTCTCGTGGCCTGTCGGGTACGAATCCCGACCTTTGTCCTGTGAGTGTTGGGGCCGACGTGGCCCGTTTCCCATGTTGCACGACAGTAAGCGCGGTATAACCGTGTGTGAGTACGCGAAGTGCGTGCATGGCGCTGGCGTGGCACGCGGCGGACCGTGCCGTCATGGCGGCCGAGCGCTCCGGGGACGCCGTCGCCATCGCGGGAGCCGCGCGGCATGTGTGCGACGCGATGTTCCACCGTGGGAACAGTCGTGAAGCGGTCGAGTTCGCCACCGCGACGGCAAGTCGGCACCAGCGGGATCTTGTGCGCAGCTCCCAGGGGCTCAGCGTTCTGGGCATGCTGTACCTGAAGGCGTCCCTGGCGGCGGCCCACGCCGAACACCGCAGCGACGTTCCGGGGCTTCTCGAAGCGGCTGGGGACGCTGCCGAACGACTTGGTGTCGACGGCGATGCCCTGTGGACCGCTTTCGGCCCGACCAACGTGAGCATTCATCGCGTCTCGGCCCTCGCGCGCATGCACGACGGGGCCGACGCCGTCGCCGCTGCCGCGCAGATCGAACAGACCGGCCTGAGCGCTCTGCCCCGCGAGCGCCGCGCGGCCCACTTGGTCGACGTGGCCCGCGGTCTCACACAGGCTGGACGCCGCGAGGAAGCGGTGACGAAGTTACTCGAAGCCGAGCGGGAGGCACCGGAAGAGGTGCACTGCCGTCCACGGACCCGGCGGCTTGTCGAGGACCTGCGCCTACTCGGCGCCGGTTCGGCCGAAGGACCCTTGCGCGGGCTCGCCGGCCGTTGTGGACTTCCCGCATGACAGATTCCCGTGTGCTCTACCTGATCGCCTGCGCTGCTCCGCCTGCCCAACGCATCAGAACCGGTATCGAGAAGGCGCAGGCAACCGGGTGGGATGTGTGCCTGGTACTCACCCCGTCGGCCGCTCGGTGGCTTGATGAGGAACTGCTGGAATTGGCCGAACTGACCGGGCACCCGGTGCGCACGGCGTACAAACTGCCGCAGCAGGCGGACGTATTCCCGTCGCCTGATGCTCTTCTCGTGGCCCCGGCCACCTTCAATACGATTAACAAATGGGCGCAAGGCATTGCTGACACGCTCGCGCTAGGACTCGTCACGGAAGCCATCGGGCTGCAACTTCCAGTGGTCGCCCTGCCGTATCTCAACCAGGCACAGGCAGGACATCCGGCGCTGGGACGCAGCGTTGATCTCCTACGGGCCAATGGCGTGACCGTTCTTCTCGGGGGAGACGGATTCATTCCGCACATCCCCAAGCACGGCAACGTAGACGCCTACCCGTGGGATGCGGCCTTGGCCGCCCTGTCATAAGTCCGGTCTGGGTGCTCACGACTGACGGCCCCGGGGCCCGCTCGGCGCCGTGCCGTCAGGAGCTGCCCGAGGCCGTGGCCCTCAGGAGCTGCCCGTCGCCGCGAACGGGACCTGGGCGGTGGGCTGTTCGGGAGCGGCGGAGTGGAAGGGGTGGGACCACAGGCCCTGCGAGCGCAGCAGGGGCAGGACGCCCTCGCCGAACCAGTACGCCTCCTCCAGATGCGGATAGCCGGACAGGATGAACTCGTCGATGCCGAGGCGGTGGTATTCGGCGATCCGCTCGGCGACCTCGGCGTGGCTGCCCACCAGGGCGGTGCCCGCGCCGCCGCGGACCAGGCCGATACCGGCCCAGAGGTTGGGGTGGATCTCGAGGTTGTCCAGGCTGCCGCCGTGCAGGGCGAGCATCCGCTGCTGGCCCTCGGATTCGCTGCGGCCGAGGCCGGTCTGGATGGAGCGCACGGTCTCCGGGTCGAAGCCGTCGAGCAGCCGGCGGGCCTCGGCCCAAGCCTCGTCGGCGGTGTCGCGGGTGATGACGTGCAGCCGGATGCCGAAGCGGAGCGTACGGCCCCGCTCGGCGGCCAGGGAGCGGATCCAGGCGATCTTCCGGGCGACCTGGGCGGGGGGTTCGCCCCAGGTGAGATAGACATCGGCGTGGCGGGCGGCGACCTGTCCAGCGGCGGGGGAGGAGCCGCCGAAGTAGACGTCGGGGACCGGGTCGGGGAGCCGGGCCAGCTTGGCGTCCTCGACCCGGAGGTGCTCGCCGTCGAGATCCACGGTCTTGCCGTCCCACAGGTCGCGGACGATGCCCAGGAACTCGCCGGTGCGGGCGTAGCGGGCGTCCTTGTCCAGGAAGTCGCCGTAGGCGCGCTGCTCATGGCTCTCCCCGCCGGTGACCACGTTGAGCATCAGCCGTCCGCCGGTCTGCCGCTGGTAGGTGGAGGCCATCTGGGCGCCGAGGGTGGGCGAGAGGAAGCCGGGGCGGAAGGCGACCAGGAACTTCAGCCGTTCGGTGTGCCGGCTGACCATCGCGGTGGTCAGCCAGGCGTCCTCGCACCAGGCGCCGGTCGGGGTGAGCGCGCCCACGAAGCCGAGCTGTTCGGCGGCGCGGGCGATCTGGCTGAGATAGCCGACGGACGGCGGGCGGTCACCTCCGGCCGAGGTCACGGGTGTGCCATGGCCACCGCCGACGACATGGCGGCTGTCGCCGTTGGTGGGCAGGAACCAGTGGAAGGTGAGGGACATGGTGTGACTCCGTTCAGCGGGAGCGGGGGCTACAGGAGGCCGTGGCGGGGTGGTTTCGTGCCGTTCAGCACATAGCGGCCGATGTGCTGGACCTTCCAGCGGGCCGGGTCGTGCAGAGTGTGCGTACGGGCGTCCCGCCAGTGGCGGTGCAGGCCCAGGGAGTCCAGGGCCGAGCGGGTGCCGGAGACCTCGAAGAGCGAACTGCCCGTCTCCACGGCCGCGTTCGCCGCCGCCACCTTCGCCGCGGCCACCGCGATCGACGCCTCGGCGGCGGTGTCGTCGTCGAGTTGGTCGCGGGCGGTGTCCACGGACCGGGCGGCGGCGGACAGCAGCGCCTCGGCACCGCGGACCTGGAGGGCCAGTTCGCCGAAGCGCTGGATCAGCAGCGGATCCTCGGCGGCGGTCTCGAAGCCGCTCTCGAACCAGGGGCGGCTCTTGGTGCGGACGAAGGCCACCGCCTCCGCCAGTGCCCCCGAGGCGATCCCCGCGTCGATGGCCGCGTGCAGCAGCTGCGCGATGGCGCCGTGCAGTTGGGGACCGCGAAAGGTGAGGTGGTGCGGTACGACCCGGTCGGCCGGTACGGGCACGGCGTCCAGCCTTACGGTGCCGCTCGCGGTCGTCCGCTGGCCCATGCCGTCCCAGTCGTCCTCGACGGTCAGACCGGGCGCGTGCCGTGGCACGTAGGCCACATGGAGATCGTCGTTCTCCGCACGGGCCAGCACCGGGATCCAGTCGGCGAACAGCGCACCGGTGGAGTAGTGCTTGACACCGGTCAGGGTGTACGAGCCGGCGGCGGCCGGGGTCAGGCGGGTGCGGATGTCCTGGATGTGTTTGGTGCCCGCCTCCGACTGGGCGTTGCCGAACTGCTTTCCCGCCAGCACCTCGCCGAAGAAGAACGCCTGCTGAGCCTGTGTGCCCTGACGGCGCAGCACATTGATGTAGACGAAGTGGCTCTGCGGGATCTGGGCGAGGCTGGCGTCGGCGGCGGCGAGCAGCCGGAACACCTCGGCGAGGGTCGCCGCGGACACATCCGCCCCGCCGTACCCGGCCGGAACGGTGATCGCCAGCAGCCCGGACGCGGACAGCCGGTCCAGCTCGGCACGCGGCAGCCTGCGCCGCGCATCGCGCTCGGCCGCGCCGGTACGGAACTCCTCGGCCAGCGCCGCGGCCACCTTCAGCGCCTCGGTGTCATCGGCGATGACATGCGCGGGTCCGGGCGGGGACGACACGGTCAGCTCGCCGCGGCCAGCACGGTGGGGTGGCCGAGCGCCGCCGAGAACTGGTCGACGACCTGCTCAAGCGCCTCGGCGGCCCCGGCCGCCACGCTCACCCCGCCGTCCGGCTCCACCGTGATGTCCTTGTCCAGGGTGAACCAGCCCTGGACGATATGGGCCGCGCCCATGGAGGACAGCACCGGCCGCAGCGCGTAGTCGATGGCCAGGACATGGGCGGTGGTGCCACCGGTGGCCAGCGGCAGCACCGTCTTGCCCGCGAGAGCGTACTGCGGCAGCAGATCCAGCAGGGACTTCAGCAGCCCGGAGTAGGCGGCCTTGTAGACCGGCGTCCCCACGACGAGCCCGTCCGCCTGCTCGACCAGCGCCTTGGCCCGGACGATCGCCGGATGCGAGAAGTCCGCGCCGAGCAGCGCGGCGGGCGGAAGGGTACGCACGTCGAGCGGGACCACCTGATGGCCCTGGGCGGTCAGCCGGGCGTCCAGATGGCGCAGCAGCCGGGCGGTGCGGGAAGTGGCGGAGGGTGAGCCGGAGAGGGACAGAACGGTGGCCATGAGCAACCCTTCGTGATGCGGTCGGGGCGGGATCGGGAGCCGGTGGGAAGGGCGGAGATCAGGACGGCGCGAAGCCGTTGTGCCCGGCGAGCGGGGCCAGGCCGGGAACTCCCGTTGGAGCGAATACGGGCATGGGGAGTCGGCGCCCCGGCGTCGAAGGGAATTCATCGCGGACGGGGCGAGGAAAGACCGGGAGCGCGAAAGGGCGCGAAAGGCGGGGAGCGCGGCCGCATTTCCTCGGGGGAGGGCGGCGGCTAAAAGCCTTTCCCGATCATGAGAGGCCGTGGAGAGCGAAGCGGAGGCGATCCCTCAGGGCTCGCTCGGACCCGGCGGCGGGTCAAGCAGGACAGCAACAGAACGCGCTGGAAACACGCGCGAGGTCGACGTGGCGTCGCCGCGTGAGGTCCTGTCGCTTCATGTCACCGATCCAACCAGGGGGAAGTCCTGCCGGTCAAGAAGGCCCGGGGTCCATTCCATATCCCGGACGCGGGGGCCGGGCCGCGGAATTCCACGGTGCCCGCTTCGAGATTACCCGGGACACGGCCCGGGGAGTGAGTCGGTATTCATGAGACCGTGATAGGGAACCCCTTGAAGCGGGCCCACCGGACGGGCATCGTGCGGGGTGTGCGAATTGAGCAGCTTGAATACATCGCCGCGGTCACCCGCCTCGGCTCGCTCCGCCGCGCCGCCGAGGAACTGCATCTGTCCCAGCCGGCGCTCAGCGAGACCGTGCGCAACCTGGAACGCGAACTCGGCGTGGATCTGCTGGAGCGCAAGCGCTCCGGCGCGACGATCAGCGCGGAGGGACGGGAGCTGCTGCCGCATATCGTCAGCGTCATCGAGGCGGTCGACCGGCTGCGCGGCGCCGCCGGTGACCAGCACCGGGTCAGCCGGATGATCCGGCTGGGCACGGTCAACACCGCGACGGTCCCGCTGCTGATCCCGGCCGTCCGGGAGTTCCGCGCGACCCATCCGGTGACCCAGGTCGAGGTGGTGGGCGCGCAGCAGACCGAGATCCGCCGGGCGCTGCTGGAGGGGAGTTTCGACCTGGGCCTGGTCAACTACCTCCGGGGGGACGACGTTCCGCCCGACCTGGAGACCACCGAGCTGCTGCGCGGCCGTCCGGTGGTCTGTCTGCGCCCGGACAGCCCGCTGGCCGCCCGGCCGACGGTGAGCGCGGCGGATCTGCTGGACGGGCGGGAGCCGCTGATCGTGATGCGCTCCGGCTATCTCATGCACCGCTTCATCCACCGGCTGTTGGCCGGGCGCGCCCCGTCCTTCTCGTACTCCACCGACGGGGCCGAGATGGGCAAGCTGATGGTGGCGGAGGGGCTCGGGGTCACCGTGCTCCCCGACTTCAGCGTCATCGGCGACCCGCTGGAGCGCGGCGGCGCGATCACTCACCGGCCGCTCGCGGACGGCGAGGCCACCGATGTGCTGCTGGTGATCCAGCGCCGCCGCTCGGGCTCCGTCCCGCGCGCCGTACGCGATCTGCATGAACTCTTCGTACGGCGTGCGGGCCCCCGGTACGCCTGAGCGCTCCGCTGAGAACTCCCTGGGCTAGAGCTCCCTGAGCGCGGGCAGCAGCTGCTTCTCGGCCCAGTCCAGGAACGGCCGCTGATGGTCGCCGCCGATCTGGACGAGGGCGACGTCCGTGAAGCCCGCGTCGACGAAGGGCCGGATCAGCTCGGTGAACTCCTCGACGTCATCGCCGCACGGAATGGACGCGGCCACGTCCTCGGGCCGGACGAACTGGGTGGAGCCCGCGAAGGAGGCGGGCCCCGGCAGCTCCGAGTTGACCTTCCAGCCGCTCCCGAACCAGCGGAACTGGTCATGGGCGCGGGCGATCGCCGCGTCCCGGTCCGGGTCGTAGGAGACCGGGATCTGGCCGATCCTGGGCTTCCCGGCGCCGCCGTCGCGCTCGAAGTCCGCCACCAGCTCGGACTTGGGCTCCGTCGCGATCAGCATGTCGGCCAGCCGCCCGGCCAGCCCGCAGGACCGCGGCCCGGAGACGGCCACCCCGATGGGCGGCGGCGGGTCCGGCAGATCCCACAGCTTCGCCGAGTCGACGTCGTAGTGGGTGCCGCGGTGGGTGAGATAGCCGCCGTCGAACAGCGCCCGGATGATCTCGATCGCCTCTTCCAGCATCTCGTGCCGCACATCGGCCGACGGCCAGCCCTGCCCGACCACATGCTCGTTGAGGTTCTCCCCGGCCCCGAGCCCCAGCCGGAACCGTCCCTCGGACAGCAGCTGGAGCGTCGCCGCCTTCTGCGCCACCACCGCCGGGTGATAGCGCACGGTGGGGCAGGTGACATACGTGGTCAGCGGGATCGAGGAGGTGGCCTGCGCGGCGGCGCCCAGCACGCTCCAGGCGTACGGGGCGTGCCCCTGGGAGTCCAGCCAGGGGAAGTAGTGGTCGGAGGTCACCGAGAAGTCGAACCCGATCTGCTCGGCCCGGACCACGTCATCGACGAGCTGACGTGGACCGGCCTGCTCGGTCATCATCGTGTATCCCCATCGAACCATGGCTCCCGAGTACCGCTCCCCGCGCCGTCCAAACGGCACGAACGGCTGGTCACCGTGGGTCGTGGCGGCTCACATGCGGTAGACGCGGCACGTTGGTCACTCCCCTTGGTGCTCTGCTTGGTGCTCCGTTCCGCTTGATCAGGTCCGCTTGATCAGGTCCGCCTGATCAGGTCCGCGCACTTCTCGCCGATCATCATCGTCGTGACGCACGGATCGACGGCGATGAGGTACGGCATCGCCGAGCCGTCCGCGACCCGCAGCCCCGTCACGCCCTTGACCCTCAGCCGCGGATCGAGCGGGGCGTCCGGGTCGTCGGGCGCGCCCATCCGCACGGTGCACGCCGGGTGGTAGGCGGTGTTGTGGGTCTGGCGGACGTAGGCGGCCAGTTCGGCGGTGCCGTGCACATCGGGCCCGGGGGCCAGTTCGGCGCCCGCCCACATGGCCAGCGCGGGCCGGGCGGCGATCTTGCGGGCGAGCAGCAGACCGCGGGTCATGATGTCCATGTCGTACGGGTCGGTGAAGTAGCGGGGGTCCACATGCGGCTTGTCGCGGAAGTCGCGGCTGGCCAGCCGGACGGTGCCCCGGGAGCGGGCGCGGGTGACGTTCGGGGTGAGGCAGAAGGCGGGGTGATCGGGATGCCCGCCTCCACGCAGGCCGCCAGCACCGCCCGGCCGCACGGGTCCTCGGGCGGCACGGTGCGGATGCGGACCGGGCCGCCGCGGCCGTGGTGGTCGCCGGGCGCGTCGTTGTCCTCCAGGCGCCTGAAGAGCGGGAAGCAGTCGGCGGCCGACCAGCCGTCCAGGCCGTTGGCGGCCCATTCGTCGAGGTCCTCGGCGGGGGCCCAGAAGGCGATGCAGGAGTTGTGCGAGGAGCAGCCGCCGAGCACCTTGGCGCGGGCGTGGCGCAGAAAGCTGTTGCCCTTCTGCTGCGGCCGCACCGGGTAGTCCCAGTCGTAGCCGGAGCCCAGCAGCCCCATCCGGCGGTTCAGCCGCAGGATGTCGTCGTCCCCGCGGTCCGACGGGCCCGCCTCCAGCAGGCATACGCTCACCGAGGGGTCCTCGGACAGCCGGGCGGCGACCACCGATCCGGCCGTGCCACCGCCGACCACCACGTAGTCGAACTGGTCCACGGGCCTCTCCTCACGGGGTGGTGGCGGCCGCGTGTTCGGCGAGCACCCCCGTACGGGTCCGCTGGACGAACCAGTGCTCCGGCGGCGGTCCGGCCGGCTCGGTCGCCGTCACTCGAACCACCGCTGGGCACGGGGTGCGGTGTTGCGCCAGATGTGCTTGAGCTCCTGGTACTCGTGCAGCCCGGACGGGCCCAGCTCACGGCCGATACCGGACTGTTTCATCCCGCCCCACTCGGCCTGCGGGACATACGGATGGAAGTCGTTGATCCACACCGTGCCGGCCCGCAGCCGGGACGCCACCCGGTGCGCCTTCTCCGCGTCCTGCGTCCACACCGCGCCCGCCAGCCCGTACATCGTGTCGTTGGCGAGCGCCACCGCCTCGTCCTCGTCCCGGAACCGCTCCACGGTGAGCACCGGGCCGAAGGACTCCTCCTGCACCACGGACATGTCCGGGGTGCAGTCGTCCAGGACGGTCGGCAGGTAGTAGTGGCCCTCCCCCAGATCCGGATCGTCGGGCGCGGTCCCGCCGCAGCGCAGCACCGCGCCCTCGTCGATCCCGGCCGCCACATAGTCGGCGATCTTCTGGCGGTGCTGGGCGGAGATCAGCGGACCGGCGCGGGCGTTCTCGTCGAACGGCCCGCCCAGCCGGATGTTCCGGGCGCGGTGGACGATCTCGTCCACGAACGCGTCATGCAGCTGCTCCTGCACCAGCAGCCGGGCACCGGCCGAGCAAACCTGCCCGGAGTGCAGGAAGACGGCCGTGAGCGCGTAGTCCACCGCGGTGTCGAAGTCGCAGTCGGTGAAGACGATATTGGGGTTCTTGCCGCCCAGCTCCAGGGCGAGCTTCTTCACCGTGGGCGCCACGGCCGCCATGATCCAGCGTCCGGTGACCACCCCGCCGGTGAAGGACACCATGTCCACCCGTTCGTCCGTGACCAGCGGCGCGCCCGCGGTGGCCCCCGAGCCCAGGATCAGATTGGCGGCGCCGCCCGGCAGCCCGGCCTCCGTCAGCAGCCGCATCAGATGGATCGCGGTGTGCGGGGTCAGCTCGCTGGGCTTGAGGACGAAGGTGTTCCCGGCGGCCAGCGCGGGCGCCACCTTCCAGGCCGTCTGGAGCAGCGGATAGTTCCACGGCGTGATCAACGCGCACACCCCGACCGGCTCGTGCACCACCCTGCTGTCGATCTCCGGGCTGCCCACCTCCACCACACGGCCGGCGTCCGTGGCGGAGACGAGGTTGCCGAAGTGGCGGAAGCAGTTCGCGATGTCATCGAGGTCGTACTCGCTCTCGACCAGCCGCTTCCCGGTGTCCAGGGACTCGGCGCGGGCGAGCGCCTGCTTCTCGCGCTCCAGCAGATCGGCCACCCGCAGCAGCAGCCCGCCCCGGTCGGCGGCCGGGGTGCCGGGCCACGATCCGCGGTCGAAGGCGTCCCGGGCGGCCGCCACCGCGGCGGCGGCGTCCTTGGGCCCCGCCTCGGCGACCACGGCCACCAGCGAGCCGTCCGCCGGACAGCGGATCTCACGGCTGTGCCCGTCGAGAGCGGTCGTCCAGTGGCCGCCGATGAACAGCTCCGGCATGGGTTCCTCCGGGCTAGGACGACGGGGCCGGTCCCGAGGTGGATCCGTCGACGCACCCGGCCGGCCCACACAACCGAGCCTAAGCGGCGCCGGTCACCCGCGCACGGCGTACGGAGGCCGCGGGCGCGGCGGGGAGGTGAGCGGGCGCGCGGGGGCCGACGGCCCCGGCGAGCCCGGCCGGGGGCGACCCGGGGGTCCGGGGGCCGGCGCCGGGGTGCGGCTGGGCGGGTCGCGGGTCGCTGCGGTTGTTGTGCGCATCGCGGGCCGGGCGCGGGGCGCGGGGGCGGGACGCGTGCGGGTGCGGCCGGGTGTGAGGCGCCGGGGCGAGGGATGCTCCGGGGAACGATCTCCGGGCGGGACGTGTGACCGCACGCGTGGGCGGCACAATCCCTGGCATGGTCAACGCGTCCGAAGCCCATCGCGGCCCCGAACCCCACCGCGGCTCTGAACCGCAGCGGCCCCCTGAACCCCCTCGCGGCCCTGAACCGCATCGGGTCCCCGAGTCCCCTCGCGCCCCCGAGCCCCACCGCGCTCCCGAAGCCCAGTACGCCCCCGACCCGCAGTACGCCCCCGAACCCCGGCGCGTACTCGTCGACGAACTGCTCGCCGCGCTCGACCCGCTGCCCTTTCCGCGCCGGATGCGGGAGCTGGCCGGGCGGGCGCGGGCGGCCAGTGCCGAGGGGCGGCTGGGTGCGCTGATCGAGGAGTTGGAGCGGCGCGGGACGTACGAACGGCGGCTGGCGGCCGTGGCCGCGGCCGCCGGCGGGCGCACCGGCCATCTCGCGGCGCGCCTGGCCGACCAGGACCCCGTGGTGCGGCACCGCGCCCTCGACACCGCCCGCCGCGGCGGCCCCGGCGCGATCGCGGACGACGCGCTGGCGGCGGCCTTCGAGGACGCGCCCGCCGCCGTACGGCGCGAACTCGCGCGCACCGTCGTGGCCGGGCGGCGCACCGCCCTCGCGGACCGGCTGATCGAGCCGTACCGGGAGCGCTGGGGCGACGGCGAGGCCGTCCGGCTGCTCCCCGGCTGCGGGCCGGAGACCGTGGCGCGGCTGCTGCCCGGACTCTTCCACGCCGTCCGCGGCTGGCGGCCCCTCGTCGCCCGACATCCCCTCGCCGTCCTGGACGAGGCCGCGCGCCAGCTCAGCGCGCTGCCCGCACCGCTGCGCACCGACTGGTGGACCCGCTACGCACCCTGTGTCGCGCTCGCCGCGCCCGCCGAGCCGGAGCGGGTGCTGGAGCTGCTGGAGGACCACTGCGACGGCCCGCTGCCCGCCTCCGTACGGGCCCGGCTGCCGGTGCTGGTGACCGCCGAGCCCGGCCGTACGCTACGGCTGCTGATCGCCCCCGAGCACAGCGGCACCCGGCGCCGGCTGGACCGGGCCGTGCTGCGCCGGATCGTCCGCGCCGACCCGCCCGAGCTCGCCGAACTGGGCCGCGCCCTGCGCCATGACGCCGACGCCCTCGCCCGGCTGCTGGCCGCGCTGCCGCCCGCCCGCCGCTCCGCGCTCCACGACGCGGCCACCGACGGAGTCGACCCCGCGCACGCCGTCGTGGAACCCGCCGTACTCGAGGTTCTGCCGCACCCCCGCCGCCAGGCCGAGGCCCGCCGGATGGCCGCTCGGGCGCGCGAGCGCGGCGCGCCCTGGACCACCGTGCTGGAGTCGGTGGCCCATCTGCCGTTCGAGGAGGCGCGCGAGGAGCTGGCGGCCGCCGTGCGCCGCCCCTCGGCCGAGGACCGCGCCCTGGCCTATCCACTGCTGGTCCGCTGCGTCGCCCGCTCCGGCGACCCCGATGCCCTCACCACCCTGCTCGACCTGCTGGAACGGCTGCGCAACGAGCAGGACCCGGTGCGCTCCGCGGCGCTCGGCGCGCTCGCCCGCACCCACCCCGCGCTGTTCACCGACGACGCCGCCGAACACCTGGACCGCATCTCCGCCGACGCGATCTCCGCCCGCGACTCCTCCTCCGCCACCCGCCAGGCGCTGCGCCACCTCGCCGTGGCGCTGCTGCGCGAACACGCCGTCACCGGGCGGCGGCAGCTGCTGGGCTGGGCGCTGCGCACCCTCACCCGGCTCGCGGGCAGCGTCGGCGCCACCGACCTGGGCCGCCTCGACCACCGGCTGCGGCACGGCCAGGAGCGGGCGGTGTGCGAGGCGCTGCGGCCCTGGCTGGAGGCGGGGGCCGAACGGGTCGACCACGAGCTGACCTTCGCCCTCGCCCGCTCCCTCGGCCGCCGCGCCCACGCCCTGCCCGAGGTGCAGGAACTCCTCTGGCAGGCCATCTCGTTCGGCAGCGACGCCACGGTGCGCACCGCCATCGGGCTGTGGCTGGAACCACCGGCGGAGCGGGACGCCCGGGTGGCCGAACTGCTCACGCACGAGCCCTCCGCGGCCGTACTGCCGCCCGTCCTGGCCGTGCTGACCCGCAGGCGCACCGATCTGCTCGACCTCGTACTCGGCGACACCCCGCCGTACGGGCGCTTCCTCGCCCACGGCACCCACTGGACCCCGCCCACCGGCCGGGACACCGGACGCTGGCTGCCCCGCCAGCAGACCGCCGCCGCCCGCGTCCTGGACCGGGCCGCCGCCGACACCTCCCTGCGGCCGGACCAGCGGGCGGACGCCATCGCCGACGCCGCGTCGATCCCCGGCGCCGGCGCGGCCACCGTCCGGACCTGGGCCGCCGCCGCGGACGGGGCCCTGACCGGGCCGGCGGATGTGGTCCTGGCCGAGAGCGCGCTCGCCGCACTCGCCCGCACCGACCGCCCCGGGGACGCCCTGCCCGTCCTGCTCGCCCACGCGGGCGGCGACCGGGCCCGGGTGGCGGTGTACGCGGCCACCAGGGCGTCCCGGTACGTCGAGCCGTCCCGGCTGGCGCCGCTGGTGCGCGGGGTGCTCGCGCCGGACGGGGTGGCCACGGCCGTACCGCCCGTCCCCGCGAAGGTCACCAGCCGTAAGGAGGCCGCCCGGCTCGCCGCCGCCCTCCTCCCGGCCGCCGACGCCGCCGCGCTGCTCGCCGACGCCTTCGAACAGCCCGGCCAGCACCCCGATGTGCAGGCCGCCTGCGTCGCCTTCGCCACCGGGCTGCTCGACACCAAACGCGCCTGGGAACTGCTGACCGCCGCCGCGAGCGGACGGCGCGAGTTGCGCCGCGCCGTGCTGCGCACCCGCCCGCTGGAGCTCCCCGAGGCGCATCGCGCCCGCTACGCCCAGCTCATACGCGTCGTGTGCGACACCGACGACCCCGAGGTGGCGGCGGACGGCTACGGGGCGCTGGCCGGGTGGTCGCCATGGGCGCCGGACGCGGCGGCCGTGCTGGTCGCCGCCGTCACCGACCTGGGCAACCGGGCCAGTTGGCGGGCCGCCGCGGACGCCCTGCTGGACCTGATGGCCGCGGCCGCCGAGGGTTCGACCGGTGACAACCCGCTGGCCTGGGCGCTCGCCGCGCTCGCCACCGCCGACGCCCGGCCCGGCGGCCCCGACGCCGAACCGGACCGGGACCGCCCCGCCCACCGCCGCATCCAGCACCTCGCCGACCGGCTCGCCACCCGGGCCCGGATGCGGCCCCGCGTGACCCGGCGCACCGCACGGGCCGCGGGTGAACTCCTCGCCGGATACGAGACGTTCATCCAGGAGGCCGCCCATGTGCTGGTGAACGCGCTCGACCTGGACGCCCGCCCCGGCCCGCTGTCCGCCGGGCTCGCCCGCCTCGCCCGGCTGCACACCACCCGCCCCGCACTCGCCGTCCGTACCGCCGACACCCTGCGCCGGCGGCTGAACACCGCGTCACGGCCGGGCTCCGACGCGGCCATGCTGCGCGCCGCGGGAGACCTCGACGAGGACGGCGGCCACGCCTCCGGGCTGTTCGCCGCGACCCTCACCGAAGTGGGCGGGGCGCGTACGGAATGGGCGGAGCCCTGGCGGGATCGGCTGCGCGCCCTGCGCGGCCATCCGCACGCGGATGTGCGGGATGCGGCGCTGCGGCTGACGACGGTGGTGGAGTGAGGGGGCGGTGGGGTGAGGGGGTGCCGCCGCCGGGTGCTCAGTCGCTCTTGTACCAGGCGCCGTCGGCGTAGTCGTACGCGTACTGCGGGCGCCCCTTGACGCTGCTGGTGCGGAACGGCGAGCCGTGGTCGTCGATCCTCAGCGTCCCCGAGCGGCCGCCGCTCGTCCAGTCCAGCTCCAGGTACCAGCTACAGTCACAGCCCGCCGTCCGGGCGTTGACCAGCAGCACCTCAGGATCCGAGGCCGAGACGCGATAGGGGAAGCTGACGGCGGGGATCGGCTTGCCCGCGTCATTGCCGTCGGTGGGGCGGGCCAGCGGACGGGAGGCGTCCAGGTTCACCGAGAAGGCGCGCGGGGTGAGGGAGCCCCCACAGCCGTTGTCCATGGCGAACGACGACCACGCGAGCGGGGTGCGGCGGCCCACGACCCGTACGTGCAGGGCCTGGAGCACCACGGCGGACGAGGCGCGGCCCTGCACCGTGACCTCCACGTTGGTGGTCCCGCCGTGTACGGCGCCATGCGCGGCGGCCCACGTCGGGGCGTCCTGCTCGGTGGGCGGCGGGGCCACCTCGGACTGGGGCCGGTCGATGACATAGCGGTGGCCGCAGCCGTTCTCCCAGACGTGGGAACGGGTGGAGAGGGTCAGCGGGGCCCGGGTGGAGCCGCCGTGGTCCGGCCCCTTGGTGGCGCCGGGCGTGGGCGAGCCGGAGGCGGCCCCCTTGGCTTTCCGCTCCTTGTCGCGTTCGCCCTTGCCGTCACCGCGCGGTGCGCCGGACGCGTCGTCCCCGTCCGTCTTCTGACGGTCCAGATGCCCTCGGGCGGTCGGTCCGGCGGATGGCGTCGAGGACGGGGCGGTGGAGGGAGGCGTGGCCGCGGTGTCCTTCCGGCCGTCCTCGCCGGGCGGCCGTACCTCGACCGCGGTGACGGCGAGCACGACGACGGCGGCGGCCCCGGCCAGTAACGCCCACGGCCGCCGTCCGCGTGACCCGGCGGCGCTGCCCCCGCCGCTTCCCGACACCGCCCGCAACCGCCGCCGCCTGGCGGCCGTGTCGGGGGGTGCGGTGGGCGGTTGGGCCTGCCCGGCGGTGGGTGGTTGGGTCTGCCCGGGGGCCGACGCGGACGGGGCCCGGCCGTCGTCGGGCCGTTCGGTGGCGTCCGCGCCCGGGTGCGGGGTTCCGTCCCGCTGTGCGGCCCCGCGCCGGCGCGCGGTGTCATGGCCGCGCGCGGACTGGTTCGGGCCGGTGTCGTCCGCGGTGTCGCCTTCGGCGCGGGGGCCGGTGTCGCCTGGTGAGGGGGCAGGCGTTGCGGCCGGGTGGGCGCCGGGCGGCGACGTGGCCGTCGGCGCGTCGGCCGAGGCGGCGGCGTCGTGTCGTTCATCGGCTGCCGTGCTCGGCCGGGCGTCGCGGGAGCGCTCATCTGCCTGCTCCGGCCCGGCGCCGTCTCCGGCCGGGCCGGTGGCGGTGGCCGCCGTCGGGGGCGGGCCTGTGACCGGGCTCGGGCGGCCGGACGTGGTGGCGCGCTCCTGGTGGCGGTCGGCGGCGCCTTCGCGTGTGTCGGCCTCGCCCCCGCGCGAGGCCGACGGCGTGGCGCCCGGTGTGCTCTCCCGCGCGCGGCGTCTGGAGGCTTCCGCGACGATCCAGCGGCGGTGGAGGGCGACCAGTTCCTCCGGGGTGGCGCCGCACAGCCGGGCGAAGCGCTCGACGGGGGCGTAGTCCGCCGGTACCGCGTCGCCGTTGCAGTAACGGTGCAGCGTGGACGTGCTGACGTGCATGCGTGTGGCCAGCGAACCGTAACTGCGGCCCGAGCGCTCCTTCAGAGCCCGCAGACTCTCGGCGAAGTCCTCGACCGCCCTGGCGTTCCCCACGCCACCACCCCCCAATATCGGCCCCGGCATCGCGACATCGTCCCGTGGGCGTCCCACGCGCGCGTTCCAGGGTGTTGTCATACCCCCAAGTCAGCGTACGTGCAGGCGTTCCAGCGTCCCGGATGCCCCGCCGGTCGTAGCGGCCACGGCCAGGTGGCGCACACGCTTGTCCTGTCGCCGCGGCCTCCTGGTGCGACGGCGACACGCTGAGATCCTGAGATCGGGAAGAGACGAGGAACCACCTCATGCGCAAGCCCTTGCACTCATTCCGCGGCGCCGCGCTCGGCGCCGTGGCCGCGGCCGCCGTCGTGGCCGTGGCCGGGATCGGGCCGGCCCAGGCCCGTACACCGTCGGCGGGGGCCGGGGCGGAGGCACCGGCGGCCGTGCCCCAGCGCACCCCCGCCCACCTCGTGCCGAGGGAGCTTCCGCCGCATCCGAGTTCGGACTGGTACGCCGGTGATGTCACCCGTGGCCTGCCCGAGACCCCTCCGTTCTGCGTGGAGAAGACCCTCCCGTCGGCCGGGGCGACCCACCGCACCTTCTGGACCGAGTACGACACCGGCGCCACGCAGATCGTGGTCAGGACCGGCACGGTGGACGCGGCCCGCAAGCTCGCCGCCGCGGCCGAGAAGAAGATCCGCGCCTGCGCCGCCGACTGGCAGGGCGACTATCCGCAGGGCACCGCCTCTTGGCGGGACTACGGCGCGCTGACGGCCGAGGACGGCGCCCATGTCTACGGCGTCCACACCTCGTACCCGGACTCGGAGCCCGGCATCCACCTCTTCGGAGTGGGACGCGACGGCCGGACCGTCACCGTCGTGTCGTGGGGTGAGATGGGCGGCTACGAGCAGGCGCCGTTGGCCGACTTCAAGCGGACCACCACCACCGCGGTGGTCAAGCTGTACCACCCGTGAGCGGGGGCTGACGGGGGGGATGACCGGGCCCTGACGGGGGTGGGCCCGAGGGGGACGCGGCCCGAGGGGGGGCCGACGGGGGACAGGGCCCGAGGGGGGCCGAGGGCCGATGGGGGATACGGCCCGAGGGGCCGGGCCGCTGGCGGGGGTGCCGAGGCCCGAGGGGCCCACGGGGGGTAACGCGGCCCGAGGGGGGCCGACGGGGGACGGGGGAGGGGACCGGTGGCGGCCACGCGTACACACGGGGGTACGCGTCGCCGCCACCTTCCCGTGTTCCTGGGAGATGACGCCCCGATGGACACCCGGCCCCGGAGAGGTGATGTGTTCCGGCGGCAGCCAGGACCCGGTGCCGGAGGGTCGATCATGGGGGCGCGTGGCCGATATGGTCGATGTACGCCCGCCCCACCGGACGCCCGACCGTCGGAGGTTTCCCATGCCGAACGGCTCGCTCTCCCTTGCCGCCTCGCTCTACCTGCTCTCCTACGACCCCGAGACCGGCCGGCCCACCGCCGCTCACACCGCACTCCTCGTACGCGCCGCCGCCCTCACCGAGCTCGTCCAGCGGGGCATGCTCACCGACGCCGACGGCTGCCCATGCCCGGTGGCCGACGCCGCCACCGGGGATCGCGCGCTCGACGGGCTGCTGGAGCTGATCGGCGAATCCCGGCCGCGCAGCTGGCAGATCTGGGTGGGACATCAGCCGCGGCTGACCGAGCACGCGGTCCGCGACCAGATGGTGGCGGCCGGTTATCTGCGGGCGAAGGGGAAGCGGATGCTGGGGCTGTTCCCGGCCAGGGAGTACACGCTGGAGCGGCCCGAGCCGGTGGTCGGGATGCGGGATGACGTGGTGCGCGTACTGCACGGCGAACAGCCGGCGGCCGAAGTCTCCGAACGGGACGCGGCGTTGGTCACCCTGGCGGCCGCGGGTGAGCTGAGGACCGTCGTGACGGCCACGGACGCCAAGGTCCGCAAGCGCCGGATCCTGGCACTGGGGGAGCGCTGCGGGGGCATGGGCCCGGTGCTGGAGAAGGTGATCGCCCAGGTGCGTACGGCGCTTGCCGCCGCCGTCGCCACGGCCATGCTGGCGGCGACCACGGCCGTGACCGCCACCTGACCCCGCACCGCGGGGATTCCGTACCGCGGGGATTCCGTACCGCGGGGATTCCGTACCGGCTCAGGCGTCCCTCAGCAGCGACGCCAGCCCCTGGTCCAGGTCGAGCTCCCCGGCCTCGTTGCCCTCGGGGACGACGGCGTACGAGCGGCCGAGGAATCTGCGGAGGTCGGCGGTGTCGAACTGGACCATGGCCATGCCCTCGGGGGCGTGGAACTCCAGGACCGTCCGCCGCGATCCGCACGGCCACATCTGTACGTCCCCGCTGCCCGCCGGGCCGCGCAGCCCGGCCGCGAGCAGCTCCCGCCCGAACGTCCACTCCACCTCGGAGCCGTCGAGGGACGCGGAGGGCGGGAAGGAGACGCGGACGGCGAACGGGTCGTCCCGCTCGTAGCGCAGGCAGGCCGGGATCGCGCGTGACTCGGGCGTCGACGCGATGAGCTGTGCCTGGACGGCTTGGTCGATGACAGTGGTCACGTCGGGCTCCCTTGCGATAGGTGCGGGGCGCGTCGCCCTTCGACCGTTAAGACGTTTGGGCGATCAGGGCAGTGCACCCGCTTTCGACGTGACGTGCGTCACGACTGATTTTTCGAGGGGACATAGGGCATTTAGGCTTGCCAAACCATGCAAGGTCTCGGGGCGCCGTGCGGAGCTGTTACAGAACGTCGGTAGTGACGAGGCACCCACCCCAGGGGTTGTTCCACCATGACCGAAGGTCACGCGGCGCCCGACGCGGCCGCCTACGCGAGAATCTATGAAGCCGAATATCCGCGTTTGTGCGGATATGCCCGAACTCTCACCGGCAACCCCTGGGTTGCGGGCGATCTGGTGGCCGAGGCGCACTACAGCGTGTGGCGCCGACTGCGCGCCGGGCACCCCCTCGGTGCCGACGCCATCCCGGACGAGCTGACGAGCGCCGTAAGGGCGCTCTCGGCCGGGGCGGGGGGCTGGGGCCCGGCGCAGCAGGCGTCGTATCTCGAACCGCTGGTGCGGGTTCTCGATGAGCTGCCGCAGCGCTGGATCAAGGTGCTGTGGCTCGCCGAGGTGGACGGGCTCCCGCCGGAGGAGGTGGCGCGGCGGGCCGGGATGACCGACGACGACGCGGCGGCCCTGGTGGAGCGCGTCCGGGAGAGCGTGCGCCAGGAGTTCCTGCGCGCCCAGCCCGGCTATCCGGCGAGCGCCGCGTGCGGTGCGCACTGGGAGCGGCTGCCCGACCATGTGCGGGGCGCGGACTCCCCGCACCAGGCCGAGGAGATCGCCGTGCACATCGACGGCTGCCGGGACTGCCGGGGCCGCATGGAGCAGCTGGTGGCGGCCGACGACCGGCTGCCCGCACTGGTCGGCCCGGCGCTGCTTGACCTGTACGACCGGGGCATGGCGCGCTTCCTGGCGCCGCTGGTGGCCGCGGGTGGCGCGGCTGTCGTGGCGGCGGCCGGAGCGGGCGCCATGACATCCGGCGGTGCGCATGCGGCTCCCTCGAACGGGCCGCTGGTCTCGTCCCGCCGCTCCATGCAGCACCTCGTCCGGGGGCGGGTGCGCCAGGCGGGGCCGGTAGCGGTGGCGGCGGCCGCGGGCGGGGTGCTGCTGGTCGCGGGGGCGGCGGTCATGACGGGGCTGGCGCTGACGGACGGCGGCCCGGCGGAGGCGCAGCAGCCGGCGACGGCGTCGACGCCGTCCATATCGGACACCTCCGACTCTTCTTCCGCTTCTTCCGGCTCCTCGTCGGCGTCGGGCACGTCCGGGGCGTCGCGGCACTCGGACGGGCCGCGGGCGGGCGTTCCGGCGTCCCGGAACCGGCCGTCCACGTCGGGCGTGCCCACGGGGCACTCCCCGGCGGATGTGCCGTCCAGCGCGGTATCGCCCTCGCGGAAGGCGCCGTCGTCCTCTTCCTCCGCTTCGCCCTCGTCGCGGCCCTCTTCGCCCTCTTCGTCCGCTTCCTCCTCCGCCTCTTCCTCCGCGTCGAGCGGCCCGTCGCACCGGCCGACCGGCGAACCGACCGGGAAGCCGACGGACGGCGGGACGGCGGACCCGGAGGACACCCCGAGCGGGCGGCCGACGCGGCGCCCCACGGATGAGCCGACGCAGCGGCCCACGGCCAAGCCGACCGACTCCGGCTCTGCCTCCGGCTCCGGCTCCGGCTCCGGCGACTCCCGGGACTGTGTCTCGCTCGTGGTGCGGCTCTGCGTGTCCCGCTAGGGCGGGTGGGGGTGCCCGCCGGGTCCTGACGCCTGCGGCGGGCTGTTCCCCTCCCCGCCCCTCCCCGAAACCGGGGCTCCGCCCCGGACCCCGAACCGGGGCTTCGGCCCTTCCCGCCGCATGGCCATGCGGCTCCGCCACGTGGTGGGGCTTCGCCGCAGGCCCGGGGTCCAGGGGCGGAGCCCCTGGTATCGGGAAGGGGCGGGGAGGGGAAAGCGCCCCGCCAGACGCCCCGTAGCGCGTGCGGCCACCAGGGCTCAATTACGGAACGTGTCAAGCATGTTGCCCTCCGGAGCGTAAGCTCAAAACAAGCCAGCGGTCCCAGCCGGACAGCGGGACCAGGAGGGATGGACCAATGACGTTCCAGCCGCGCGAACTCTTCCCCGACCGCTCCGCACGCGACCTGTTGGGCGCGGAAATCCGCCGCCACCGCGAGAAGGCGGACATGTCGCTGCGGCGGCTGTCCGAGGTGCTGAACTACAGCAAGTCCCACCTCGCGCGGATCGAGGCGGCGGAGTCGCTGCCGTACGACGACCTACCGGCGAAGCTGGACGCGTGCTTCGGCACGGATGGGTTATTCGCGAGGCTGTACGCGCTGGCGAAGAACGAGCCGTTTGCCGGTAAATACCGCCGGGTGGTGGAGATCGAAAGCCGGGCCGTCGTCATCGAGCAGTACATCAGCGGAAGTGCTTCCGGACTGCTCCAGACACCGAAGTATGCGGAGTCATTGATGCGAGGTGTCCATCCGCATGCGCCGCTCGCGGAGATCGAAGCGATGGTCAAGGCCCGTGTCGACCGGCAGGCGTTGCTGGATCGACCCAAGCCGCCACGCTGTTGGTTCATCCTCGACGAGGCAGTGCTACGCCGTCCCGTTGGGGGATCCGAGGCAATGCGCGATCAGTTGGCGTCTCTGATCCGGCGTGGGGCGGAGTCGCACGTGACCATCCAGGTGCTTCCCTTCGCAGTGGGTGAGCACCCAGAGATGCTGGGTGGCGCGCTGACGCTCTACACGGTGCCCGAGGGACCACAAGTGGCCTATGAGGAAGGCAGTCGGTCCGGGACCATCATCGAGGACCGAGTGGGAGTCGCAGTGCGCCGGGAGAACTACGATCTGCTCAGGGCCATGGCCCTCTCGCCTCGCGACTCGGAGGCGATGATCCGAGCCGTCATGGAGGAATGGACCCGTGCCGATCAACCCGGACCTGAGCACTGCCGCGTGGCGCAAGAGCAGTTACAGCAATGGTGACGGGGGCGAATGCGTCGAGGTCGCCGACAACCTCCCGGGCGTCATCCCCGTCCGCGATTCCAAGAACCCCGATGGACCCGCCCTCATATTCGCTGCCGGAGCATGGGCCACGTTCATCGCAAGCCTCAAGACGGGCTGACTCATGCCAACCACCCCGGACCTGAGCGCTGCCGCGTGGCGCAAGAGCAGCTACAGCAACGGCGACGGCGGCGATTGCGTCGAGGTCGCCGACAACCTCCCGGGCGTCGTCCCGGTCCGCGACTCCAAGAACCCCGACGGCCCCGCCATCCCGTTCCCCACCAAATCGTGGGCTGCGTTCATAGCCTCGCTCAAGGCATGAGCGATCGCCGCATGCTGGAATACGAACGGTTTCATGACCATGCACCGTAGCGTCCGGGCGGTGAACAGGCGTCCATAGCAGTCGAGTTGGGCAGGGTCCGGCCGGGGCCATCCGGATTTGGCGGTGGAGGTGAGCCATGAGGAAGGCGCGTGCGGATGCGGGTCTTTCGGCGTTCGAAGTGAGAGCAGGAGAGGCCGCACGGACCCTGCTGCACAACCAGGGCTACGACGGCGGGTGGGGTCTCACGCTCACGTCGGTGTCGTCGATCGTCAACACGAGCGAGGTCCTTCCGATCCTGCGGGCCGCCGGGCTCGCGGGGCAGCCGGTGCGCGAGGCACTCGACTTTCTGACCGGCGCCATTCCGGAGCACTGCCGACCCCGTCACAAGGGCGGCCGTGGTGAGCACACCCGCTTCGTCGCCTTCGGCCTGACCGGACTGCTGTCGCACCCGCGTTTCTTCCACCACGACGGTGTCGTGGAGGCCGCGGTCTGGTGCGTCGGCTGGCTCCAGGACCATCGCGTTGACCACGGCTGGCCCGAGGTACTCGGTCTCGACGACACCTCGCTGCACCAGACCGCCCTCGCCGTGCACGGGCTCGCCCAGCTCAGGGACACCCTCCACGAGATCGGCCCGGGTTTCGTCCTCCCAGGCGGGGCGGACACCACGAGCCTGCTGGGGCGAGTCGAGCCACTGATCGACCACGGCGTCCATGGTCTTCTCTACCACCGCCGGTCCAGCGGCGCCTGGGGTTGGCGCACCTACGTGGATACCGACCCGAGCCCGAGCAAGACCGCGCTGTGCCTGCTGGCGCTCTCCGCAGTTGCCTCCGGGGCCGGTCCCGGAGGCGAACCGGCCTACCGGGACGCGCCCCGGGACGCCGGAGGCGTCCACGGCCCGGTGCAGAAGAAGCGGTTGTCCGAGGCGGTCGTCGAGGCTGGGCAGTGGCTGCTGCGCAACCACCACCGCTGGGAGACCTTCGTCGAGGACGACAAGGACGTACAGGGCACTGCGTGGGAGCATATGACGTACGCGTTGTGCACCCAGGCCGTCATTCGGGCCGGCGCCAACCCGCGCGATCCCCGGCTGTCCACGGCGTGGCGGCTGATGAACGACCTGTGGGAGCCCGAGGTCGGGATGTGGAACGAACCCGGCGCCTCTGTCAAGCGCGCCACTATCCGCGCGGCGTACTACACCGTCTCGGCCTACCAGGAGGCCCTCGGCCGTCTCGCCCGGATCGGCATCGGCGAGGAAGCCGGGGCAGGCGACAGCGACATTGCGGCGGAGATCCCCCTCAGGGGCGCCGAGCTTGCCGCTGGGCACACGGTCATGCTGACCACACCGGACAGCGACGGCCAGGTGGCATGTCAGCTCTCGGAGCGGCTGTTCGACCTGGCGAAGGTCGTGCATGACGGTCCTGGCGAGGGCATGTCGACCGAGCAGATCGCCCAGGCCCTGTTCGTTGCCCCGTCCTCGGTTCCCAAGTACGTCCAGCGCCTGAACCAGGCGGTGTCCGCCGCCCTCGGCGGCGCCCCGGCCCGGCTGCTGATGGCCGACACCGTGAACGGGGCCGGCGGCTACGTCTGGGCCCGCTCGGAGGCGACCGGGTAGTTCAGCAGGGCGAAGCGTGCCAGGGAGCGGACCTGTTCGAAGGTCGGCAACTGCTCCAGGTCCTCCAGGCTGAACCACCCAGCCCCGTGCACCTCCTCCAGCTGCGCCTGCACGGCCTGCTCGCCGGTGCCTGCCTGGCGGCGGATGTAGAAGAACTGGACCAGGGCGGGGATGGCGAACCCTTCCCGCTCGATGTCCACGTAGAACGGCACCGGCTCGGGGGTGGCGTTGTGGTCGGCCGGGTGGATGGCGGGCTGGCTGGAGATCGCCTCCACCAGCAGGCCGGTCTCTTCTTTGAATTCCCGCACGGCCGTTCCGGCGAACGACTCGCCAGGCTCGATGTGCCCGCCGGGCGGGACCCACTTGTCGAAGCGGTTGTGGTGGACGAGCAGCACCTTGCCGCGCTCGACGAGGTAGCCCGAGCAGATGTACACCAGACCGACGTCGCGGGCGGTCCGGCCGTCGTGAATCAGAATCGAGCGAGGCACGCTCGCCACGATAGCCCACCGGCCCTTTCCTGAACTCGCCAGTAGAGCAGGGGCTTCGGGTGCCGGATGACATGTCATCGGCGATGACATCGCAATGTCATCGCATACACGTCATGACAGGCCGGAAGGTGGACGCGTGCCCCGCCGCTGCCGATCGGCTGCGCGGGCGAAGGCCCTGTTCGGTGAGGGAAAGGACCGTGATGCGCACCCGCATCTCCGGCTGGCGTGCCCGCTACGATCAGTGGTTCACGGTCCCGCAGACCGTGGTTGTTCAGCCCACGACCTGGTGCAATCTCGACTGCCACTACTGCTACCTGCCTTTCCGCAAGCTCAGGCACCACATGCGCCCCGATGTCGCCGCCGCCCTGGCGATGTCGGTCGCTCAGCTCACGGCCAGCGGCAGCCCGCCCATCGGGATCGTCTGGCACGGCGGGGAGCCCCTCGCGCTCGGCCCGCAGAAGTTCAGGGCGCTGCTCGCCCCCTTCGAGGATCTGCGCCTCGCGGGCCGCGTCCACCACTACGTGCAGACCAACGCCACCCTGATCACCGACACCTGGTGCGAGCTGCTGACCGCATACGACATCCGCGTGGGCGTGAGCATCGACGGCCCGGCCGCGTTGAACACCGAGCGGGTCGACCTGCGCGGCAAGCCTGCCTTCGACCGGATCCTCCACGGCGTCCGGCGACTGCGTGAGTACGGCATCCCGTTCTCCGTGATTTCGGTCGTCGCCACCGAGTCGATCACTCAGCCCGAAGAACTGCTGGGATTCCTGGCGGAGCTTGGCTGCCACTCGGCGGGGTTCAACATCGAGGAGGTCGAGGGCGTCAATACCGATCGGCAGGCGCCCACCCCCGCGCAGGCCGAGGAGTTCTGGCGCCGCACCCTCATCTGGACCCGCTCCCAGGGCGACCGCCTGAAGGTGAGGGAACTTGAACGCCTCGCCGAGTACTTGCACCTGATCCGCACTGGACAGCGCGCGGCATGGGACGAGCGGCGCCTCGATCCGATCCCCACCGTCTCCGTCGCCGGTGACGTGGTGCTGCTCTCCCCGGAGCTTGCGGACACCACCGACCCTGCCTACGGCGACTTCCGCGCCGGCAACATCCTCCACCAGTCCCTGCCCGTGATTCTGAGCGGCGCGCACCGACTCCGCTACGTCCGAGACTTCCTCACCGGCCTGGACCGCTGCCGGGCCGGGTGCGCGTTTTTCGACTTCTGTCGCGGCGCCCAGGCCGCCAACCGCTACTTCGAGAACGGCAGCCTGAAGTCCACCGAGACCAACTACTGCCGAGTCTCCCGGCAGGCCCTGGTCACGGCCCTGTCCACCCTCGCAACCAAGGAGAAAGGGCAAGCAACATGACACTCCTCGACGGATTGGCCACTTCCGACGCGCCGGTCGTGATGGACTTGATCTCCACCCACGTCGCTCCGGCTCCCGTGACCGCTGGGGTGGCGTGGGACAACCGGCCACATGGGACAACTGGCGGAAGAGCCCCGCACCCTTCGACAATCGGCCCACGTGGGACAACTGGAACAAGAAGAAGTAGCCCACCGTCGGCGGCGTGCCCGCGCGAGGGCGCACCGCCGGTGCCGCACCAGGCCCACCTCATGGGAAGGCATCTCAATGGGAACCCGCACGATCCGCCGCACGAGCGTCACCCTGCCCTCGCTGGACGAGCCCGGCCTGTACCTGTCCCACGTGACCTCGCTCGAAGGCGGTCGTGGCCGGGTCGCGGAGTTCCACTACGGCGACGCGGATCTGCGCGCGCTGGACCTGGCCGACACGCACCTGATCGATGGGCGGGTCTCCGGGCTCAAGACCCAGCGCGCCCGGCTGGAGAAGCTCCGCGTCGACTCTGTGGAATTCACCGGCTGCGATCTGTCCTCCCTGCGCTGGACCGACAGCAAGGTCACCCGCGCCGTCTTCCGAGACTGCAAGCTGATGGGCGCCATGTTGGAGGACGTCACCCTCGACGACGTCCTGTTCGAGAACTGCAAGCTCGACTACAGCACCTTCACCCGCGTCCGGGCCGTCGGACCCCTGATCTTCTCCCAGTGCTCCCTGCGCGAGACCACGTTCGACGCGGCCGACCTGAGCACAGCTGCGTTCGAGGGCTGCGATCTACGGCTTGCCGAGTTCGACGGCGGCACGTACCGCCACCTGGACCTGCGCGGCAACGACCTCTCCCAGCTCCGCGGCCTCGCCTCACTCAAGCAGGTGATCATCGACCATGGACAGACCCCGCAGCTGGCCGAGGCTCTCGCCGCAGAGCTCGACGTCACCTACGGCGAAGACCTCGACGACAAGTAGCCCCTCACCCGATGGACCGATGATGTTCCAGCCGTGCGAACTTTTCCCTGACCGCTCCGCACACGACCTGTTCGGCGCGGAGATCCGCCGCCACCGTGAGAAGGCGGACATGTAGGAGCCGCCCTGCGGCCCGTGTCGTCCTTACGGTCCCCGTGCCGACCTTACGGCCGCTGCTGGCGGTATTCGGTGAGTGCCGGGGCCGTACGGGTGGCCAGGAACTCGGTGATGGTGTATTCGCCGACGCCCGCGACGATGAAGGGGTCGCTCGCCACCATCTCCTCGATCTTCGTTCGGTCGTCGCCGAGCGCCAGGATCACCCCGCCGTCGCGGGGGTTCTTGGGGCCGGAGGCGAGGAAGGCGCCGTTCGCGAAGTGGTCGTCCACCCAGACGAGGTGTTCGGGGAGGGCGGCCTCGACGCGGTCGGCCGAGGCGGTGTACGTGATCTCCAGTACGAACATGACAGCCAGG
>NZ_JANIIC010000090.1 GCF_024519315.1 Streptomyces malaysiensis subsp. samsunensis
TACCTTCATCAGCATCTCGGCTCCAGGGTCTGGTTCGGGGCGGCGTAGAGCCGGTCGGTGGTTTCAGGGATCTGACCCATGCCCGCGCCGGGGGTGGGGACCGCGTGGATGTCCTGCTCCGGGGCCCGGTGCGGGGCGGTGTCGATGACCTCGTAGCCGGTGTCGCGCGGGGCCCGGGCGGCGTCGCTGCCTCCGCCTTCATCGCGGCGGAATCTCGCAGAGGCGGAACAGGAGTGCCTGGGGGCCGGACTCGATGCCTTCGGTCAGACGCACCTGGGCCCCGACCCGCACGATGAGCGGTGGCACGCCGATGACCCTGGAGCACAGCCAGAATCCCTCGGGCATGTTGATGGTGGCGAGTGCGCACTGCCTCCCGGGGCTTCGGCCCACGGCCATGACATGGCGGATGACGCCGATGCCGCAACTGAGTTCCCAGTCGAGATCGGTGGAGGCGCAGACGGGGCACAGCAGACGGCGGAAGACCGCGGTCCGACACCAGCGGCAGCGCTGGAAGTACAGCTCTCCACCCCCCACTCCGCCCAGCGGCACCTGCTTGGGGCAGTCCGCCTCTGGGGGCGGGTTCGCGCTCGCGTCGGCCTCCCGTTCGACGGGGGCGCTCTCTGTGGTTTCGATCGCTGCATGGAGCACGGTGTCTCTCTCCGTCCCCGGCTCGAAACGACCCGTGACGGGAGGCGGTGGCTCGCCGATCACGGCTGTGGCACGTCGCACCGCTGTGGTGGCGTGCATACCCAAGCTATGGCACTGAGTGCCGCAGGTAAAGTACTCAGTTCCAAATGGGGTGCGGGTGCTGGACGTGATGGTGTGCCGACGCGGCGGTTCCTTGTGGTGGCAGGCGAAGATGTCCCTGGTCGGGTGCGGGGGAGTGCCGGGCTCACTCCTTGCGGGGAAGCCACACCACGCCGCTCGGCGCCCGATACCCGAAGAATTCGGTACTCGGTCCCATCAGGACGAGGCAAGTGGCGTCCGCGCGGTAAGGCGGGGAAGGATGGGCGGTCATGAGCAAGCTACCTGCACGGATCCGACTGGCAGATGCCGCATTCGCGCTCTTCGACGAGCGCGGATACGAGCAGACGACCATCGACGACATCGCTGAGCGAGCGGGGCTCGGGCGCACGACGTTCTTCCGAAACTACCGTTCCAAGGAAGACGTCATCTTTCCGGACCACGACCGGCTCCTGGCGCTGATCAGAGATCGGCTGGCGACCTCGAGCAACAGCACCGCTCTGGTCGCCGTGTCGGACGCGGTTCGACTCGTCCTGCTGCACTACGTGGAGGAGGGCGACCTGGCCAGGCGGCGATACGCCCTCACGAGCAAGGTGGCTGCCCTGCGTGACCGGGAGATCGCCAGTGTGGCCCGCTATCAGCGACTGTTCCGGGAGTTCATCGCGGACTGGATGGGGGGTCCGACGGAATCGGCGTCGCTGAGGGCCGAACTCATGGCCGCCGCGGTGGTCGCCGCCCACAACCACGTGCTGCGCCGCTGGCTTCGGGGCGAGTCGTCCGACCCGGTCGCCGAGGTGGACGAGGCGATGCGTGAGGTGCTCGCCCTCTTTCCGGCGCCCGGCTCCTCACCGGCGCCCGGCGGTGGCACCACCGTCGTCGCGTTCAGGACCGGGCAGGACATCGACACCCTGCTTCCCTCGCTGCGACGTCTCGTCGAGGACGGCGCCGAGCGCTGAAGCCCGCTCCGCTTGAACGAGTGATGCCGCGCACAGCGGAGACCGGGGCGCGCTGTGGCGTGTTAGCTTCCGGCCGTGGCTTCCCCGGTCCCGAACACATCCCACTCCCACGGCGGAACCGCCTGGACCAGCTCAGGAGGCTGCCCGGTGGCGCTCGGCACCCGTGCCCCGCTCGACCCGCTCGATCTCTTCGGCGACGGCTTCGTCCGCGACCCGTACCCCTGGCTGGACCGGCTCCGGGCCGAGGCCCCCGTGACTTACCACCCGGACACCGGGTTGTGGCTGGTCAGCCGCTACGACGAGGTGCGCCGCGCACTGCTCGACCCGACCCTGTTCCGTCCCGACAACGCCCTGCGGGCAGTCACCCCACTACCGGTCGCGGCGCTGCGGATTCTCGCCCGCGCCGGCTTCACGCTCCCACCCGCGCTCGCCAACAACGGCACTCCCAGCCACCCCGGACTGCGCCGCGTGGTGACCCGATTCTTCAACGCCGAGCGCGTCGCCGCGGCCGTACCGGTCATCCAGCGCGTCGCCGAGGACTTGCTCGACGCCGTGCGGTCGGAGCTCGACGCCACCGGTCGGTGTGAGCTGTTCGACTCTTTCGCGCAGGTGCTGCCCTGCCGGGTACTCATGGAACTCCTCGGCATCCGGGGAGTCACTCCGGCCACCTTGATTCGCTGGAGCGATGCCTCGCTGGAGCTGTTCTGGGGCAGGCCCACTTTCGACAGGCAACGGGAACTGGCGGAGCTCGTCGGCGAGTTCCATCAGTGGCTGACCGACACGGTGCGAGGCGATGCCGCCCCGCCCACCTCATTCGTCGGTGCGTTGGCTTCTCACCGTTCGCCCGACGGCGAGCCGCTGGACATCGGGACAGCGGTGGCCGCGTGCTTCTTCGTATTCATCGCGGGACAGTCCACCACCGGACAGCTCATCGCCACGGTGCTGCGGCGAGCGCTCACCGAGCCGGACCTCTGGCAGCACGT
The DNA here is from genome assembly GCF_024519315.1 of Streptomyces malaysiensis subsp. samsunensis. Classification (GTDB taxonomy): domain Bacteria; phylum Actinomycetota; class Actinomycetes; order Streptomycetales; family Streptomycetaceae; genus Streptomyces; species Streptomyces malaysiensis. The sequence goes on from NZ_JANIIC010000090.1 coordinate 2,684, forward strand.
GCCGGAGCGGACGGGTCTGGCCGAGGCATGGGTGGAGGAGGTACTACGCCGCGAACCGCCGGTCACCACGTGGCGCCGGGTCACCGTCCGCTCCACCGAACTGGGCGGGGTGCGCATCCCTGAGGGCGCGCAGTTGCTGCTGATGCTGATGGGCAGCGGATCCGATCCGAAGGTCTTCCCCCACCCGGAGCTGATGCGCCCGTATCGGACGAACGTCCGCCACCACCTCGCATTCGGCGTCGGCCGCCATCGCTGCCCGGGCGCGTCCCTGGCGCGCACAGAAGCGGCGGTGGCCTTGCGAGTGGCGGCCAGCCGCCTGTCCGGAGTACGGCTGGAGGAAGGTGGGGCCGAACCCCCGATGCTGGGCCTGCTGTCCTTCCGGGCTCCCCTCGGGGTCGCCGTCAGTCGATGAACGGGGGCTGGTGCCGCCGTTTCGTCCGCTGGAAGTGGCGCCGGGTGTCCGGGGCTACGTCTGATCACGCAGCTTCGTCCGCGCCCAGTCGGCCCACTCCCGTTGCATCGCCTCCAAGCGCAGGCCCCAGTCCAGTGCCAGCGCACCGTAGACCGACAGCGCGTCGTCGCTCCAGTCGATCCGGTCGTGCAACTCGCGCAGTTCCTCGTGCCGTTCGGAGGCTGCCTCCGCGATGCGGCTCAGGAACGCGCGGGCTTCCTCCGGGCTGACGGCGTTGAGGAAGAACACGCGCAGGATCAGGTCGTCGCGTCGGGGGCGCGGCGCCACGTCGATCATCCAGCGCCGCAGCTCGACGCGGCCCTCCTCGGTGATCTCGTAGACCTTCCGGCCTCGCGGACCCTCCTCGGCCACGGTGATCAATCCCGTGTCGGCCAGCTTGGCCAACTCGCCGTAGACCTGGCTCTGGGGCGCCGTCCACGCATGGCGAAGCGAGATGTCGAACTTCTGCATCAGGTCCCAGCCGCTGCCGGGCTCCTCGGACAGCAGGCCGAGCACGGCATGTCGAAGGCTCATACGGGGAGCCTACCTTCCACAGTTGACACGTCAATTGGAGACCTTCTACTTTTGACATGTCATCATTGGCACCTCAGGAGGTCTCATGGCTACGACCACCTTCCATCTCAAGGGGAACTACGCTCCCGTTCACGACGAGTTGACCGCGTACGACCTGCCCGTCACCGGTGCGATACCGCCCGAGCTGAACGGCTGGTACCTGCGCAATGGGCCGAACCCGCGCGGGGAGTCCGCGCACTGGTTCATCGGTGACGGGATGATCCACGGGGTCCGGCTGGAGAACGGGCGAGCCGCCTGGTACCGCAACCGCTGGGTCCGCACCCGCAGCTTCGAGGACCCGGCGGTCCAGGAGTACCGGGAGGACGGTACGGCGGACCGGACGGCGTCGGTGGCCAACACGCATGTCGTGAACCACGCGGGGAAGACCCTCGCGCTCGTCGAGAACGCGCTGCCGTACGAGGTGACGCACGAGCTGGAGACCGTCGGGCCGTACGACTTCAACGGCAAGCTGACCACGGCGATGACCGCGCACCCGAAGATCTGCCCGGAAACCGGCGAGCTGCACTTCTTCGGCTACGACTGGCAGGAGCCGTATCTGACCTACCACCGTGCGGACGCGCGCGGCGAGTTGGAGCTGTCGCGGACGATCGACGTACAAGGCCCCACGATGATGCACGACTTCGCGGTCACCAGCCGACATGTGGTGTTCCTGGAGCTGCCGTTGGTGTTCATGCCCGGCCCCGGCATGCCCTACGACTGGGACGAAGGTTTCGAGGCGCGGATCGGTGTGCTGCCACGGCACGACCCGCGCGCCCGGGTGCGCTGGTTCCCGATCGACCCGTGCGCCGTGTTCCACACGCTCAACGCGCACGAGGCGGGGGACTCGATCGTGCTGTACGCGGTGCGGTATCCCCAGCTGTCGTGGAACGAGGTCGTGGAGTCACCCTCGGTCCTGTGGCGGTGGACGGTCGACCTGCGCACCGGAAGCGTTCGCGAGGAGCAGGTCGATGACCGCCCGTGTGAATTCCCGCGTATCGACGACAGGTTCACGGGTCTCGACGTCCGGTACGGCCACGTCACCGGGCGTGACGCGATCGTGCGGTACGACCTCCACTCGGGCGGTTCGACCGCGTTCGAGTTCGGCGCGGGACACACGCCCTCCGAAGCCGTGTTCGCGCCCCCGAACTGGCTCATCGCCTATGTCCACGACCGCGCACGCGACGGAAGCGATCTGATGATCTTGGACGCCACCGATCTACGGAAACCGGTGGCGACGGTGCACCTCCCCGCCCGCGTGCCGCAAGGCTTCCACGGCAACTGGATCGCGGACTGAGACTCCGGCGGCCACCGCGCCACAGCCGCCCGGGTGGGGGCCGCGCGCGGCCTCCAGCCCGTCGGACCCGCACCAGTCTGTGCTTCACCTCTGCTTGAGCTGTTTGCGGTTGACCGTCAGGATTTCGTCGGACAGTCCGGGGTCGGCCTCGGTGACGGCGCGGGAGACCACCAGCGCGCCGACCATCTGGCAGAACAGGGCCACTGCCTGTTCGCGGGCTTCTGCCGTCGTCGGTTCGGTGCCGGATTGGTGCGCGCCATCGAGCACCATCTCGGTGATGGCGCTGAAGTATCCCTCGAGCCCGCGTCGGTACTCGGCCTGAGAGGTGGCGCCGCGGCGTCCGGCATCAACTGCCAGGGCGGCTGAGGCGCAGCCGGTTTCCGGGTGATCGCGGTGGGCGGCCGTCACATATACGTCGACCATGTCGTGCAGGGCTGCCCGGGCGGAGCGCGGATGTGCCTTGCGGATGGCGGCGAGCGCGTCGAGGGAGTCGGTGAAGCCCTGACGGTAGACCTCGAGGGCGAGGTCTTCCTTCGAGGAGAAGTGGTTGTAGAACCCTCCGTGCGTCATCCCGGCGGTCTTCATCAGCTCCTCGATGCCGATCCCGTCGACGCCGTGCAGTCTGAACCCTTCGCCTGCTGCCCGGACGATCTTTTCGCGGTTGAGCTTCTTCTGCTCCTGGGTGATACGTGGCACCTCGGACACCTCCTCGACAAGACGGCACTGCTGAGTGCGGGCCGAGGTCGATATCTCGCCCGTTGTGATGATACCTGACATCAAAAAGGGTGTCCATGCGCTCGCTCCGGCTTGACAAGTAATGATGCTGATCACCATCATTAATTTTGATGGTGTCCAACATCAAAAAGCGGGTTGGGCCCGCGAACCGCCTGAACACCTGTGAGAGGAAGGCGCTGATGGAATTCGGAATCATCGGAGCGGGCACGATCGGGAAGGGCATCGCCGGGCACCTCGTGACGGCAGGTCATCGCGTCGTGCTGAGCAACAGCCGCGGCCCGGACACACTGAGTGACACCGTGGTGCGGCTGGGGCCGCTGGCCACCGCCGGAACAGTCGCCGAGGCGGCCGCGGCCGAGATGGTGTTCCTCGCGGTCAGATGGCTGGACATCCCTGCCGCGCTGGCCGACGTGTCCTCATGGGACGGCCGGATCCTGGTCGACGCCAGCAATCACATTGTCGGCCCGACCCCGAGGGACTTTGTCGACCTCGGTCCGGAGACGGGCAGTGAATTCGTGGCCCGCCACGCTCCGGGCGCACGCGTGGTCAAGGCGTTCAACACGCTGTACGCCCAGTACATCGTGCCCGACCCGCGGCATGTGGAAGGCCGCCAGCTGCTCTTCTACGCCGGGGACGACGCGGACGCGAAAGCGGATTTCCATGCGGTTGCCGACGAGATCGGCTTCGCTCCGGTGGACGCCGGGTCGTTGCGCGAAGGCGGCCGGTTGATGCAGGTCGGCGGCGGCCCGCTCTCGGCCCTGCACGCTCTCAAACAGGACTGAACGGAGAAGATCATGGCCCAGTACGAAAGGGGCATCACATGAAAGCCCTCGCTTATGAGAAGGCCCACTCGCTCGACGCGTTCGCCATCGAGCTCATCGACGCCGCGGAACCACGGCCGCGCGACACGGATCTGCTCGTCGGTATCCGCGCCGTGGGAATCAATCCGGGTGAAGCGCTGATCCGGCAGCTGCGCAGCGCTGAACCGGGCGGACGCGTCATCTTGGGGTGGGAGTTCGCCGGGGTGGTGGAAGCCGTGGGACCGGAAGCCACCGGCTTCGCGGTCGGCGATCGCGTCATGGGCACCGGAGACATGACACGGGACGGCGCCTGGGCGGAGCGGCTCACGGTCGACCATCGTGTGGTGGCGAGGATTCCGGACCAGCTGTCCTTCTCCGACGCCGCGTCCTTGCCCATCGGCGGCCTCACGGCCTGGGAGGCACTGTTCCGCGATCATGACAGCTTGGCGGCGGGAATCGACCGGGTGCTGATCGTCGGCGGCGCCGGCGGCGTGGGGACGCTGGCGACACAGCTGCTGAAGAGCCGGACCTCGGCCCTGGTGGCGAGCACGGCTTCGCGCCCGGAATCACGCGAGTGGTGCACGAGGATGGGAGCGGATGTGGTCGTCGACCACACCGGAAACGTGCCCGGTCAACTGCGTGACGCCGGTGTCGACCGGATCGACCTGGTGTTGTCCACTTCGGGGACCATCGGCAATGTCGGCTGGATCGCCGAGGTCCTGCGGCCATTCGGTCACCTTGCCGTCATTGATCTGAACGGTCCCCTCGATCTTGGACCGCTCATCGGCAAATCCGTGTCGCTGCACACCGAAACCGTCTTCAGCAAGATCATGGCCGGTGGCGACGTCGCCAGTCAGGGCAGAATCCTCGCCGAACTGGCGGCGGATGCCGTCGCGGGGCGGCTGCGTCCCATCGCCACGACGGTGCTCAGCGGCCTGAGTGTGGACACGATGAGAGCAGCCCATGAACTGGCCGAGAGCAGGCGGACGATCGGGAAGATCGTGATCAACATCTGAGCCCGTCCGTCTTCTGGCGGCCCCTTGCGAAAACAAGCGGATGTGTCCGGCCCGCCGGGCGCTATATCGAGGTGGGCGGGTGCGGGGAGCGGAGCACGAGCAGGGTGATCTCGCTGGGGGCGAAGACGCGGAACGGCGGGCCCCAGAAGCCGGTGCCGCGGCTGGTGTAGAGGAGGGTGCGGGGGCCGTGGTGGCTGAGGCCGGCGAGGGCGGGCTGGTCAATGCGGACGAGGTGGTGGAAGGGCCAGATCTGGCCGCCGTGGGTGTGGCCGGAGAGTTGGAGGTCGATGCCGGCGGCTGCTGCCCGGTCGATGAACTTGGGCTGGTGTGCCAGGAGCAGGACGGGGAGGTCGGGGTCGGCGCCGTTCAGGGCTCCGGCGAGGTGGGCGCGGTGGCCTGCCAGGCCGGAGGACTCGGCGGTGACGTCATCCACGCCGGCGACCACGAGGGTGTCGCCTCCGCGTTCGAGCAGCAGATGGCGGTTGCGCAGTGGCTCCCAGCCCAGCTCGTCCATCAGGTCGACCCAGCCCTGGGCCTCGCTGTAGTACTCGTGGTTGCCGGTGACGTAGACACGGGCCCGGGTGGCCCGCACGGTACCGAGTGGGGCGGCCTGGGCGCGGCGGCGTTCGGCCGTGCCGTCCGCGATGTCGCCGGTGTGGCAGACCAGGTCGGCTTCCAGAGTGTTCACCGTCTCGCATACCCGCGCCGACCAGCGAGTGCGATCGAGCGGGCCGTAGTGGGTGTCGGTGATGAGGGCGACGCGGATGCCGTCCAACCCGGCGCCCAGCCTGGGGAGTTGCACGTCGAGTCGGCGCACGCGTGGCACTCGGCGCGCCTCGGCGTACCCCCAGCCGAGCAGTACGGCGGTTATGCCGAGGATGGCCCAGGTGACGATTCGGGCCCGGTCCTGGCTGTCGCCGACGCTGGCCACGGTCAGGGCGGGCCGCAAGAGGACGCCGAGAAGAACGGACCAGGTGAACAGGATCCAGCTGGTGCCCAGCAGGGTGTCGCCGATGATCGCCGCCCGATCCTGCTGGCGTCGGCCGTGGCCGCGCATCATCATGAGCGGCATACCGATGAGAGCGAGGGCGAACAGGGCGGTGCCGACCAGCGTGACGGGCAGCGGCCAGTGCTGGCCGGTGTGCAGGAGCACCCAGCAGGGCACGGCCCACAGCAGGACGGGGGCGATCAGGGGGATGAAGCGCATCAGGCGGCGCAGTCGGCTCTGCCGCGGCGCTTGCGCTTCACTCTCGGCGGGCCGGGCGTTGCTGGTGTCGGTCACGCTTCCCCTCCCTGATCAGGCTGCCGTCTCGCGCACTGTATCCGGTTGCCTTGGGCAAGATGCCGCCGCGGACACCTACCTTGGCAGGAGAGGGCCCGGTGGACCTTCGCCGGGCCCTGTTGACCGGTGTGGTCGGACGACGTCGTTGCCCAAGGTGTCAGCGGGCCGCTGTGATGCTGGGCCCGGCGAAGCGGTGGCGTTCGCGGGTGGCGGCGACCGCGTAGCCGCCACCCCGGCGATGGCGAGTACGGCAGCGCGCGGTCGCCCGGAGCCTCGGCATGACCGTGCAGGCGCTGTACCACTACTTCCCGAACCGGGACGCCCTCATCACGGCGCTCATTGCCAAGGCGTACGAGGACCTGGCCGACGCCCTACAGGCAGCCGTCGACACCGCGGAGGACAACCCGGCCGCACCAGGCATGGCGCACCGCTGCGGCACTACACGGCACCCGCCGAGGGCCCGACCACCCAGGCGGTCCGCCGGATAAGCATGCTCTTCGAGCGTGAGCTGTTCGACGGGTACACCGCGGAGCAGTTCGCCGCGGCCGACATGCCCGAGCTGTCGGCCGCCTTCCGGGAGTTCGCCGAACAGCTGCCACCGGGCGCTCTGGGAGAGCTGCCGGCCTCCGCGACGGCGCTGTTCCTGGGCGCGTGGGGGCGTATGCACGGTCTCGTCGCCCTGGAGGTGTTCGGGCACACCTCGTTCATCGGCGACCACCAGGCCGAGATCTTCCGCGTGGAGATGCAGAACCTCTACCAGGACATCCGCAAACGGCTCCCGGCCACCGGAGACGCCTGAAGGGCGTCTTCACGCACGATCGGTGATCGTGGGTCCGCGACCGCTCTACCTGATCTTCTGCCGACTGCTCGGCTGCTTCCTCTTGCCGAATCGCGATCCTTGGTCCCTCCGGCCTGGCTGCCCGGTGGAGTCGAGCCCGCCGCCCCGCACGATCCTCGAACGCACGGTCAACGGGTGGCCGGGCCTGGCGGTCGAGTCCGAGGGCCGGATCGAGACGGTGTTCGCGTTCGCGGTCTCCGACGACAACCGGTCAAGGTCCGACGGCCGGAACAGCCGCTGACCATGCCGGGGATCCAGCCGCCGCTTCCGCGGCCGGATTCGGCCATCCCCGTCGGCGGGCAACCAGGTGGATCGTGTCGTCGTCCTCAACGACGGGTCGCCTCAGGGGAGGTCATGCAGTGTGTACGCACGCCGACATCGTCAAACCGCTGCCGGAACTGCTCGGGGACCACGCCCGTCGCCTCGGGGACAAGGTCTGCTTCCAGGACCGGCTCCGGCGCGTGACCTACCGGGAGCTGGAACGGAGGACGGCACGGCTGGCCGGTCACCTGGCCGGACTCGGCCTGGCGCGCGGTGACCGGGTGGCCGTACTGCTCGGCAACCGTGTCGCGGCGGTCGAGAGTCTGCTCGCCGTCACCCGGGCGAGCGGCGTGGGCGTGCCCCTGGACCCCGGGAGCTCGGAGGAGGAGCTGACCCGCTTGCTGGACGACAGCGGGGCACGGGTGCTCATCACCGACGGTGCCTGCCTGACGCGGCGGCGAACGCTGCCGTTCCGGACCGGGCTGACCGTGGTGGTGGCCGAAGGCGGCGACGAGAACGGGGCCGGGACCGGGGCCGAGAGCTCGCCTTTGTGCGCGGACGTCGAGGGGTCGGCGGACGAGGACGGCGCGGCCGGGAGCCGGCCAGGCGTGGTCGCGGGCGGTGTGCTGCGGTACGAGGAGTTGGCGGATACGGAGCCGCGGATGCCGGCCCGGGACGATCTCGGGCTGGACGAAGTGGCCTGGCTGCTCTACACCTCGGGCTCCTCCGGTGCGCCCAAGGGCGTCCTGTCCACCCAGCGCAACCGCCTATCGCCGGTCGCGACCGGCCTCGTCGGTGTTCTGGGCCTGTCCGAACGGGACCGCGTGCTGTGGCCGTTGCCCCTCCACCACGCGATGAGCCAGGTGGTGTGCTTCCTCGGGGTGACCGCGGTGGGGGCGAGCGCGGTGCTGCTGCCCCGGTTCTCGGTGGCGGGTGTGCTCGGCGAACTGCGGCGTGGGGACGGCTCGTTCACCTTGCTCGGCGGGGTCCCGACCACGTATTCGGCGCTGCTCGACGCGGTCCGGGGCGAGGAGGGCGGCAAGGAAGGCGGCAAGGACGGCGCCGGTCTCGGCGCCCCCGCGCTGCGGGGTTGTATCAGCGGTGGTGCCGCGGCCGGGCCCGGTTTCCGCGAGTCCTTCGAGGCGGTCTGCCGGGTCCCCTATCTGGAGCACTACGGCAGCACGGAGGCGGGCCCCGTCACCATGGCGGCGCCGGGCGAGGCGACGGCGGCCGGGGCATGCGGCCGGGTGCTGCCCGGCACCCGGGTCCGGGTCGGCGGGGGCCCCGACGGCCGGGAGTCGGGCGAGGGCGAGTTGTGGGTCAGCGGGCCCGGGATCATGGCCGGTTTCCACGGCGGGCCGGACGCCACCGCGGAGGTACTGCGCGACGGCTGGTTCCGCACGGGCGACCTGGCCAGGATCGACGCCTCCGGTGAACTGGTGATCACCGGCCGGGTGAGTGACCTGATCATTCGGGGCGGGGTGAACATCCATCCTTCCGAAGTGGAGGCGGTGCTGCGGCGGTTTCCGGGGGTGGCGGACGCCGCCGTGGCCGGACGCCCGCACCCCGTCTTCGGCGAGGTGCCGGTCGGCTATCTGGTCGCCGGGCCCGGTGGCGCCGTGCTGGACAGGGGGCGCGTCCTGGCCGCCTGCCGTGCGGAACTGTCCGGCTTCAAGGTGCCGGTCGAGCTGTTCGAGGTGGCGGACATTCCCCGTACCGCCTCCGGGAAGATCCTGCGGCGGGACCTCGCCGGCCTGCCCGCGCGGGCGCTGGGCGCGGAGGTCGCCGGGCGGCCGCCGGAGGACCTGCTGACTCTGGTGCGGAGCGAGGTGGCGGCCGTGCTCGGCGGTACGCCTCAGGCGGTGGAGCCGAGCACGGTACTGCGGGACCTGGGCATGGACTCCCTGACGGCGACGGTGCTGCGGGAACGGTTGTCGGCGGTCACCGGCCTGCCGCTCTCCGAGGCCGTCGCCTTCGACTTTCCCACGGCCGCCGCGCTCGCCGCCCACCTCGGGGAACGGAACGCCGCCGGACCGGCCGCTGCCGGGCCCGTGATCCGGAGTGCGGCCCGGTCGGACGACGATCCCGTGGTGATCGTGGGGATGGCGTGCCGCTATCCCGGAGACGTGATGTCTCCCGAGGAACTGTGGCGGCTGGTGGCCGAGGGGAGGGACGCCATCGGTCCCTTCCCCACCGACCGGGGCTGGGACACCCGGGCGCTGTACGACCCGGACCCCGGGCGGCCCGGACGGACGTATGTGCGCGAGGGCGGTTTCCTCTCCGGCGCGGACCGCTTCGACCCCGGCTTCTTCGGCATCTCTCCCCGCGAGGCGCTGGCCATGGACCCGCAGCACCGGCTCCTGCTCGAAGTGGCGTGGGAGGCGTTCGAGCACGCCGGTCTCCTCCCCGCCACCCTGCGCTCCTCGGCGACCGGGGTGTACGTCGGGCTGATGTACAGCGACTACGCCCGCCGCCTGACAAGGACGCCCGAGCAGGTCGAGGGGTACCTCGGCCTCGGCAACGCCGGAAGCGTCGCCTCGGGCCGTATCGCCTACACCTTCGGCCTCGAAGGACCGGCCCTCACCGTGGACACGGCGTGTTCCTCGTCCCTGGTGGCGCTGCACCTGGCGGTCCAGGCGCTGCGCCGGGGTGAGTGTGCCTTCGCGTTGGCCGGTGGCGCCACGGTGATGTCGGGGCCCTCGTCGTTCGTGGAGTTCAGCCGCCAGCGGGCGCTGGCACCGGACGGGCGCTGCAAGGCGTTCGGCGCGTCCGCCGATGGCACGGCGTGGGCCGAGGGCGCCGGAATGCTGCTGCTGAGCCGGTTGTCCGAGGCGCGCCGCGCCGGACTTCCGGTCCTGGCCGTGGTGCGCGGCTCGGCGGTCAACCAGGACGGGGCGAGCAACGGGCTGACCGCACCGCACGGACCGGCGCAGCAGCGGGTGATCCGGCAGGCACTCGCGGACGCGGGGCTGAGTCCCGGGGACATCGACGCGGTGGAGGCGCACGGCACCGGCACCCGGCTGGGGGACGTCATCGAGGCGGAGGCGTTCTTCGCGACGTACGGGCGCCAGGCGCGGCAGCGTCCCCTCCGGCTGGGCTCGGTGAAGTCGAACATCGGTCACACCCAGGCCGCCGCCGGAGTGGCCGGCGTGATCAAAATGGTGCAGGCGATGCGGTACGGCATGCTGCCGCGCACACTGCACGCCGACGAGCCGACGCCCCGTGTGGACTGGTCGCCGGGGCGGATCGCGCTGCTGACCCGGGCGGTGGAGTGGCCCGCGACGGACCGTCTGCGCAGGGTGGGGGTGTCCTCCTTCGGCATCAGCGGCACCAACGCCCATGTGGTGCTCGAAGAGCCTCCGGGCGACGGGGAGGCCGCACCGCCCGCCGTGGGGGACGCCGTGGTGGATTGCGGGGCCGCGGGCGGCCGCGTCGGGTCCGGGGCGGCGCGGGAAGGCGCGACACGCCCCGGACGGGCCGCGGTGGCCTTTCCGGTGTCGGCCAGGAGCGTGCCGGGGCTGCGGGCCCAGGCGCGACGGCTGTACGACCATGTGGTCGCCGCCCCCGATGCGTCCCTGGTGGACCTCGGGTACTCGCTCGCCACCACGCGTACGGCCTTCGAGCACCGGGCCGTGGCGGTGGCCCGGGACCGTGCCGAACTGCTCGGCTCCCTGCGGGCCGTGGCGGAGGACGACGGCCGGCCCGGAGCGCACACGGGCACCTCCCGCCACCACGGCCCGCCGGCCCTGCTGTTCACCGGTCAGGGCAGCCAGCGCGCCGGTATGGGCCGTGAACTGTACGAGTCGCGGGAGCTGCATCCGGTCTTCGCCCGTTCGCTGGACGAGTGCTGTGCCCTGCTCGACCCGCTGCTGCCGGTGCCCCTGCGGGACGTCATGTTCGCCGGGCCCGGTACGGACACGAGCGCGCTGCTGGAGACGACCCGGTTCGCGCAGCCGGCGCTCTTCGCCCTGGAGACGGCCCTGTTCCGGCAGTTCGAGGCATGGGGGGTACGCCCCGGTGCGGTGGCCGGGCACTCGGTGGGCGAGGTGACGGCGGCCCATGTCGCCGGGGTGTTGTCCCTCCCGGACGCGTGCACACTGGTGGCGGCCCGAGGCCGGCTGATGGACGCGCTGCCCGCGGGCGGCGCGATGGCGGCTGTGGCCGCCGGCGCCGGCGAGGTGGCCGCCCACCTCGCCGGGACCGGGTGCGCGGTGGAGATCGCCGCGGTCAACGGGCCCGCCTCGGTGGTTGTCTCCGGCGACGAGGCCGCGGTGCGGGAGGCCGCCGCGTCCTTCCGGAAGCTGGGCCGTTCGGTGACGCCGCTGCGGGTCGGCCATGCCTTCCACTCCGCTCGGATGGAGCCCGTGCTGGTCGAGTTCGCGGACGTGGTCCGGCGTCTGTCCTTCGCCGCGCCGCGGCTGCCCCTGCTCACCGCCGTGGCGGGCCGGGCGGCCACCGACGAGGAGCTGTGCACACCGGAGTTCTGGGTGGACCATGTCCGCCGTCCGGTCCACTTCGCCGATTCGGTGGCGTACCTCGGTGAGCGAGGCGCGGCACACTACGTCGAACTGGGGCCGGACGGGGTGCTCACCGGCCTGGTACGGGATTGCCTCGCCGCCGAGTCCGGCCCGGCTCCGGTCGGCCCGGCCGCGGTCGGCCCGGCCCCGGTCGGCCCGGCCGCGGTCGGCCGGGCCGCGGGCGAGGGGGGTGGCGGCGAGCGGGGCCCGGCACCGCTGGTCCTGCCGACTCTTCGCGGGACGCGGCCGGAAGCGGACGCCCTGCTCGACACGCTGGCCGCGCTGCATGCCCACGGCGTGCCCGTCGACTGGCGGGCCGTCTTCGCCGGGCGCGGCGGGCGGCGCGTCGCACTGCCCACGTACGCCTTCCAGCGCCGCCGGTACTGGCTGGAGACCGCCCCGGGACATCCGCCCGTGTCCCCGACGGCCGAGCCCGCCCATCCGTTCCTGCGGTCGTACACCCGCACGGCCGACGACGACGGGTTGCTGCTGAGCGCGGCGCTCTCGGTGCACGAGCAGCCGTGGCTCGCCGACCATGTGGTGGCCGGGGAGATCCTGCTGCCGGCGACCGCCTTCGTCGATATGGCCCTGTACGCCGGTGAGTTGGCGGGCACGGCCGTCCTCGATGAGCTCGTCCTGACCGCATCGCTGCCGTTGCCATCGGACGGTGCCGTCGCCTTGCAGGTGAAGGTGGCGGGGGCGGACGAGGCGGGACGGCGAGCCGTGTTCTTCCACTCCCGGCCGCACACCGCGGCGGTGGATGAGCCCTGGCTCCGGAACGCCGTCGGCACCCTTTCGCCGGTGCGGCCGCCCGCGGACCGGGAAACGGCCGTCGCCGGGACCGGCGGCGTGCCCCGGCCGCGCGCGCCCTGGCCGCCGGAGGGAGCGGTGCCCCTGTGTGCCGACGGTGCGGGGACCGGACCGTACGGGCGACTGGCCGCCGACGGGCTGCGTTACGGCCCCGCCTTCCGGGGCATGCGCGCCGCCTGGAGGCACGGGGAGGAGTTGTACGCCGACGTCGCGCTGCCCGAAGCGGCCCGGGTCTCGGGCCCGGAGGCGGACCGCCCGGAGTTCGTCCTGCATCCCGCGTTGTTCGACGCGGCGCTGCACGCCCTGGCCCTGGACGGCCTCGTCAAAGACGGTTCCGGGGCAGTCGGTCCGGCGGCCGCCGGGCTGTCCCTGCCGTTCGCCTTCGGCGGAGTGCGCGTGCACACCACCGGCGTACGGCGTTTGCGCGTCCGGGTGGGCCCCGGGCCCGACGGACAGGCCGCAGTGAAGCTGACCGACGAGACGGGCTCACCGGTGGCGACGGTCCGTTCGCTGACGCTCCGGCCCCTGCCGCGTACCGGCCCGGCGACGGCGGACGCGGTCACCGGCGCTCTCCACCGGACGGACTGGGTGCCGCTGACCGAGTCCGTCCGGTGGAGAGCACCGGTGGCGATGGAGCGCTGGGGGGTTCTGGGCACGGCGGGCACACGGCTGGTGGACACCCTCGCGCCTCCGGGTTCCGGCGTCCCGGTGTACCGCGGCCCGGCGGCATGCGACGCGTCGGCGGCCGTCGTCGTGGCACCATGCCCACCGCCCGACACGACGGGCGGCGCGCGGGACCACGCCGCCGGGTTGCTGCGGGCGGCGGACCGGGCGCTGGGGCTCGTGCGGGAGTGGCTCGCCGAACCGCGCCTGTCCCGCTCCCGTCTCGTCCTTGTGACGTCCGGTGCCGTCACTACGGGCGACGACGGTCTCACCACGGCCGACGACGGTCTTCCCACGGACGGCGCCGCCGGTCGCGGGAGCGACGGCCGCTCCGGCGAGACGGCGTCCGTACCGTCGCACACACCGGTGTGGGGACTGGTCCGCTCGGCCCTGCGCGAAAACCCCGGCCGCTTCGCCCTGGTCGACGTGGACGGACACCCCGACTCCTGGAGTGCCCTGCCCGCCCTGCTGGCCGCCTCGGCACCGGAGGTGGCCGTACGCCGGGGGACGGCATACGTGCCGAAGCTGGTGCCACTGACCGAGGCGGCACCACGGCCGAGGACGCGACGGCCGCTCGACCCGGAGGGCACGGTCCTGATCACCGGCGGCACCGGTTCCCTGGGCATGCTGGTGGCGCGGCACCTGGTCACCGCCCATGGCGTCCGTCATCTGCTGCTCGCCGGCCGACGCGGGCCGGATGCTCCGGGGGCCCGGGAACTCGTCGCGGAACTGCGTGAGGCGGGCGCCCGGGTGACCGTTCACGCCTGTGACGTCGCGGACCGGACCGCGCTGGCCACCCTGCTCGACGCGGTACCGGCGGCCCATCCGCTCACCGGCGTCGTGCACACCGCGGGGGTCCTGGACGACGGCGTCGTCACGGCGCTCACCACCGACCGCCTGCGGCGGGTGCTGCGCCCCAAGGCGGACGCCGCGCTCGCTCTGCACGAACTGACCCTCGGTCACGACCTGGCCGTGTTCGCGCTGTTCTCCTCGGTGGCGGGCACCTTCGGCTCCGCGGGCCAGGCCAACTACGCCGCGGCCAACTGCGTACTGGACGCCCTGGCGCGACACCGCGCTCGGCTCGGACTGCCCGGTACGTCGATCGTCTGGGGCCCCTGGCGGCAGGACGGCGGCATGATGGCGCACCTCGGCGACGCGGAACGGCAGCGGATGGCCCGTTCCGGGTTCGCCCCGCTCGGGCCGGAGGAGGGACTGGCCCTCTTCGACGCCGCCGTGGCCGGTGACGAACCCGTGGTGGTGGCGGCCCGCTTGGCCCCGGCCGCTCTCCGCGGCGGCGAACCGGCGGTGAACCGGTTCCGAACTCCCGCTGCCGACACGGGCGACACGGGCGACACAGGCGACACGGGCAGGGACCGGCTCGGCCGGGCGTTGGCGGCTGCTTCCCCCGGCGAGCGGAGCGGGGTGCCGCTCACGATGGTCCGGACCCTGGCGGCCCGCGTCCTCGGCCACGCGGAGGAGGCGAGTGAGATCGACGAGGACGCCCTGCTGGCGGAGCTGGGGCTGGACTCCCTGGCCGCGGTCGATCTGCGCAATGAGCTCGCGGCGTGGACGGGGCTGACACTGCCGTCCACGCTGCTGTTCGACTTCCCGACGCCGCGTGTGCTCGCCACCGAGCTGACGCGGCGGTATGCCGCCGAGGTACCTGCGGTGGGTGCCACGTCCGACGGCCCGGCACGGCCTGAGACCGTCGGCCCTCCGGGCTCCCCGGGCCGACCGGCGGACGACGGAACGGGCGGCGATCCGGAGGGCGGTGCGGAGAGCGGTCCGGAGACGTGCGGTTCGCCGGAAGCCCGGGTGCGGGCCGCCGACGCACCGCACACCGGGGGAGCTCCGGACTCCCTGGGCGCGCTCTTCCGCGCCGCATGTGTCCGGGGACAGAGCTGGGACGGCATGGCGCTCCTCACCATCGCCGCGCGCCTGCGCCCGGTCTTCGAAGGGGCAGGGGCGCCCGGTGCGACGCACGAACCCGTCGTGCTCGCGGTGGGCGGCACGGGGGCCCGGCTGGTCTGCTTCCCCGCGCTCAGCGCGGTGTCCGGACCGCAGGAGTACGCGCGCCTCGGTGCCGGGCTGCGCGGGCTGCGGCCGGTTTCCGCGGTGCGGCACCCGGGGTTCGAGCCCCGAGAGGCCCTGCCCGCCACACTGGATGCGCTCGTCACCGCTCAGGCCATCGCCGTCCGCGCGGGCGCGGCCGAAGGCCCCCTGGTCCTGCTGGGGCGGTCGGCCGGTGGCTGGGTGGCCCATGCAGTGGCCGAGCGTCTGGAGTCCGAGGGCGCCGCCCCGGCGGCCGTCGTCCTGGTGGACACCTATCCCCCCGGTCACGGCGACCGGGGTCAGGCGCTCTCCGCGATGACGTCGGACATGCTGCGCCGGGTGGCGGAATTCGCCTCTGCCAGCCCTGACCGGCTCACCGCCATGGCCGGGTACTTCGAGCTCTTCAGCGGCTGGAAACCCGCGCCGCTCGCCTGTCCCACCCTGTACGTACGAGCCCGGGACACACTGCCGGGCGCCGAACCGGCCCCGGACTGGAGCCTGCCGCACGCCGAGGTCACCGTGGTCGGGGACCACTTCACCATGCTGGAGGAACACGCCCGTACCACCGCACTCGCCATCCACCGGTGGCTGGGGGCCGGCCCGGTCTGAGGAGGTCCTGGGCGAGGCGCGGGCGCGGGCGCGGACGGGCTCCGTCCCACGCGTCCCCCGCGCCGCCGTCCTCGCGCTCGCTTCCCCTGTCGCGGGCCGGGGAACCGCGGCGGGACGCGCCCCTTTCGGCCCGACCGCCACCACCGATGTCGGACCCCGTTCGCAGGACCTCTTCCTCTTACGAGGGCGCGGCCGGTGCTTCCACAAGCTGCGTGGGGATCCGGCGGTGAATGTCCTCGAGCAGGGCCCGCATCGCCATGCGGAAGACCTCGGCCTGGTGTTCGCCGATGAAGGAGGTGTGTCCGAACACCTCCAGGACGACCCTGCCGTGCAGGTGGCCCCATGCGCCGAGGAGGAGAGCGCTCGCGGGCGGCGGCAGGGTTTCCGGGCCGTGCGCGAACAGGGGTTCCAGATGCGCCCGGAGAGCCGGCGAGGGCCCGCGGGTGTCGGCTGCGGCCAGTTGTGCCGTGGTGAACCCGTCGAACGTCTCGCGCCGGAATATCTCGCACATCCGGTGCATCGCCCGAGTGGTCGGGCCCCCGTGGGGCGCCGCGTCATGCGGCAGGGGTGCTCCGCAGATCAGCTGGAACCGCTCGACGTGGGTGATGGCCCATTGGCGATAGCCCTCGGCGGCGGCCATGAACCGCAGCGCGGCCGGCTGGTCCGATGCCGTGTCGGCAGCCGCCGACACGGCATCGGACAGGTCCCGGTACGACTTGGTGACGAGAATGGTGAGGAGGGCGTCCCGGTTCGGAAAATAGTGGTAAAGCCTTTGGACCGTCATGCCCAGGCTGCGGGCGACACCCCTCAGGGACAGGGCGTGCGGCCCGTGTTCGGCGATTCGCCAGTCCCGGCCGGTGCTCATGGGGCTACTGGAGCGCCCACCAGCGCGGGGGTGGGACACCGGATGGGGGTCCTGCGCCTGGACGTCCGTCAGATCATGTAGGACACACCTTAGTGATTCTTCTAAAGCGTTCGAATTAGGATCGTCGTATTGCTTGCAGCCCGAGAAACCTGCCTGATCGGTCCGCGTGGGCTCTACTGTGCAGTGCTATGTCACCTCCCTCGTTGAGTGCCGGACGGCTGCCCGCCGTCTGGCGGTTCCGGCCCTCGCTGGTATGCGCGGCGAGCCGGAGCGCCGCCGACCCGTGAACCATATAAGCTCACTTATCGCAAACGCCCTGAAAGTCGACTCTGCTGTTGGTGTGGCGGAGGTCCGAGGCTCCTACGGGTTGACTGAAGTTGTGAGCAGTCCCGGAATGTCCTGTTCTAAAGGGGTGCAGTGTCTGCTGGATGCCATGGCGCCGATCTTTTCGACCGTTTACAACGTTGTCAGGACTGGGTGCGGATGGACCGGCCGGGCGAATCCGATGGATATCCGATATCTCCATGCTTGTACTCCGATAGGGGGCTCGTGTGATGCTCGAACGGTGGCAGGACCGGCGACTCCGTGCGATGCCGAAACCTGGGACTGATGTGAGATTCAACGTTCTTGGCCCGCTCCAGGTGGTCAGTGACGGTGCCATGCTGCCGATGGGTGGTCCCAAGAAGCGCGCGGTTCTGGGATACCTGCTGGTGCACGCGAACAACGTGGTCGCCACCAGCCAGATGATCAAGGTGATCTGGCCCCAGGGAGCCCCCTCGACCGCGCGCAAGATGCTCCAGAACACCGTGTCGTGGATCCGCGGCCTGCTCGCCGAGCGCGACCTGGACCCGTCCTGCGCGCTGTTGACCCACTCACCCGGCTACCTCCTGCGGGTCGACGAGAGCATGGTCGACCTGCTCCGTTTCGAACGGCTGGCCCGGGCCGGCCGCGAGGCGCTGGCCGACGGTCGGCGCGCCGAGGCCACCCGGGCCCTGCGCGAGGCGCTCGACCTGTGGCGGGGTCCGGCGCTGGAGGATCTGACCGACACCGGCATCACCTGGCCCCGGCTGGCCGCCCTCCAGGAGGAGCGGCTGACCACCTTGGAGGACTACCTGGAGGCGGAGATCGCCGCCGGGCGGCACCACGAACACGTGGCGGAACTCGACGAGTTGGTCACCGCGGAGCCGCACCGGGAGCGTGCCTGCCGGCTGTTGATGGTCGCGCTGTACCGCTGCGGCAGGCAGGTCGACGCGCTGCGCGCCTACCAGCGGACCCGCAAGGCGCTGATGGACGACCTCGCCCTGGAACCCACCCGGGAGCTGCGCGAGCTGGAGACCCGCATCCTCGCCCATGACGTGTCCCTGCGCCCAGTCGTCGAACCCGAGCTGCGGCTGACCCTCTCCGGCACCGCGCACGTCCGTCCGGCACCGACGGTCGAGACCGTCCCGGACGAGGTGCCTGCCGCCCGCCGGGCCGGGGGCGAACCGGTCGCGCCGCCCCCCAGGCCGACCGCCTCGACCGGGGAGCGAAAGCTCGTCTCCATCCTCACCACGTCGTTCGACCTCGGCCACGAGGTGGACCCGGAGGACGTGGACGACCTGCTCGCCGATCTGGCCGCCGTGGTCCGCGCCGAGGCGGAGCTCGCCGGGGGCACCGTCGTGTGCTGTACCGGCTCGGCGGTCCAGGCGGTGTTCGGCGTGCCGCGCACCGGTGAACAGGACATGCTGGCCGCGGTCCGTACCGCGCTGGTGGTGCGCGACCGCTTCGCCGCCCGGGAGGACGCCGACCCCCTGCCGGCCACCGTGCGCCTGTCGGTCAACACCGAGGAGATCCTGATCAAGACGCACGGCGCGGCGCCGCAGGTGGTGAGCCCGGCGATCGACACCTGTCTGCGTCAGGTCTGGTCGCTGCCGCCGGACACCGTGTGGATCTGCGAGGCGACCCGGCGCAGCGGGGGCGCCGACCTCATCCACGACCCCGTCCCGTACTCCACGCACGCCGGCCCGCCGCTGTGGCACGCGACCGGGCTGCGCGGCGACCCCCCGTACCCCGTCGACATCGCGCGGCCCCCGCTGGTCGACCGGGACCACGATCTGATCATCCTCCAGGAGCACCTCGACCTGGTGGTGCGGCGAGGGCGTGGGCGGATCCTGACCCTGGTCGGCGAGGCGGGCATGGGCAAGAGCCGCCTGGTGCTGGAACTCGCCCGGCTGATTCGGCGCAGCCCCGACCGGGCCAAGGTACTGCGGACCGGCACGGTGCACGGCCTGCGGACGGCCACCGCCGATCCGCTCACCGCCCTGGTCGCCTCCTGGGCCGGGCTGTCCCACGGCTGCACGCCCGAGGAGGCCGAGGCCAAGGTGACCGCCGCGGTGAGCGGACTGCTCGGCGAGGGCTCGGCGGCCCGGTCGCTGACCAGCGGCCTGCTCCCGCTGTTCGCCCCGGGTGGCCGGGTGCGCGGTGGGCCGGACGTCGGCGCGGTGCACGCCGCCGTCGTCGACCTGCTCACCGGGATCGCCGGGGAACTCCCGGTGGTGCTCGTGGTGGAGGATCTGCACGCGGCCGACGAGGACCTGTTGCGGTTCCTCGGCCTGCTCGCCGGGCGGGTCGCCGCCATCCCACTGCTGCTGATCTCCACGGCCCGGCCGCAGCTCGCCAGCCGTCGTGTGTGTTCCCGGGCATCCACCACGATGACGCTGGACCGGCTGACCGACGCCGCGGTCCGGGAGCTGTGGGGGTCGGTGCTGCGGCGTGAGGAAGAGGGCGACGGCGCCGGTCTGACCCCGGAGCTGTTCGACCGGATCGGCGGCAACCCCATGTTCGCCATCGAGTTCGCCCGGCAGCGGCTGCACGAGCCGGACGGCGCCCCGGAGGGCCGGTTACCGGCCCGGATCTACCGGGTGGTCGCCGCGACGCTCGACCGCCTCGAGCCCGAGGAGAAGGAGGTCCTGAAGGAGGCCACCCTGGTGTCCGGGCCCATCGTGCCGGACACCGTGGCCGCGCTCGGCTGCCGCACCGTGGAGGTGGTGCGGGGCTGCCTGGACGACCTGACCCGGCGGCACCTGCTGGTGCGCGAGCTCGACGGGAGGGGCTACACCTTCGCGCACCCGGTGATCCGGGACGTGGCGCACGCCCAGTTACCGAAGGCCACCCGGTCCGGTGCCGACCGCCGGGCCGGGGCGCTCCGGGCCGGCTGACGGCGGTGTCGCCGGTGCCGGCCGCGCGGTGGTCGCGGGCTGTTCCCCGGGGCCGCCCCGGACCACCGCGCGGTCGGCACCGTACCCGCGGGCCCACCGACGGGTGGGCCCGGCCGACCGGGCGGCGGCATCTCAGTCGGTGAGTACCTTGACCGGGTCGCAGGATGCCCAGCACTCGGTGATCAGACCGTTCTCCACCTTGAGGATCTCGGTCAGGACCCGGGTGAACGTGGCGCCCTCCGGCCCGAGTTCGCCCGCTCCCGGACCCAGCTTGCCGATCACGCTCCAGTGCGTGGTGATGTACTCGTCCGTGATGATCGGCCCGACCAGGGCGGTGAACTTCGCCTCCTGGAAGACCGCGTTCACCGCGATCACCCACCGGCGGACCGACTGCGCGTCGTTGATCGCGGCGAGGTCCCGGTCGGACTCCAGGCACAGCTTGAACCCGGGCGCGATGATCTCATCGGTCAGGTCCAGCTGGTTGTACCAGAGGTTCGTCCACTTCTCCCACAGGGACAGGTGTGTGGCGGTCATACGGGTCCTCCCGAGAGTGATCGTTGCGGCGTCACGGACAGCAGACCGCGACGCAGGTCGCCCACCAGCTCCGCCGCCGAGACACGGTCGGCGGCGGATCCGAAGACGTAGAAGTCCGGCCGCACCACCAGCGCGACCGCCGAGGACTCGGCCAAGAACGGCAGATACACCCCGTCGTCGTCGGCCACTTCGCCCTCGCCCACCGGTGCCCCGGCCGGCACCACCCGCACCAGGCGGGTCCCGACGTCGGCCAGGAACTCCCGGTCGGCGTCGTCCAGCAGCGCCGCCGGGTCCTGGTCGGTCAGGAATACGAAGCCGCGCCCGGCCACGTCGTCGAAGCGTCCAGTGCCGGCGGTGCCGGTGACCCGGCCCTGCGGCATGTACGCGCCCGCGCCGGGGCCAGCCCCGGACAGCAGCCCCTCCGTCAGCGGCACCCCGCTGAGCTGCGGCGGCTCCTCGGCCTCCGGGTCGGCCGCCCGGGCCAGCAGCATGGTGTCGCGCACCGCGGCAGCGGCCGGATCCAGTTCGCACACCATCTTGCCCAGCTCGATCGCGTAGCCGATGAAGTGCCGCAGGTGGCCGGTGCGTTCGACCGCATAGCTGTCCAGCAGCGCCGGGGCGCCGCGGCCGCGCAGCACCAGGTCCAGCTTCCAGGTCAGGTTGGCCGCGTCCCGGATGCCCGCGCACATGCCCTGGCCGGCGAACGGGGGCATCAGATGCGCGGCGTCCCCGGCCAGCAGGATCCGGCCGCGCCGCCACTGGTCCACCCACTGCGCGCTGAAGGTGTACACCGAGTGCCGGTGCATGGTGGCGTTGTCCGGGGTTATGCCGTGCGGTTCCAGCAGCCGCCAGGCGGTCTCCGGCCGGTTCAGCTCCTCGATGCTCTCGCCCGGCAGCCGCATGAATTCCCAACGACGGTGTTCCAGGCCGCCGGAGACCACCGTGGTCGGCCGGGCCGGGTCGCAGATCTGGAGGTTGTTCGGCCGGAACTCGCGTGGCTCGTTCAGCACCAGGTCACAGAGCAGCCAGTCGTAGAAGAACCCCAGGCCGGTCACCGTGGACCCGATGGCACGGCGCACCGCGCTGTTCGCGCCGTCGCAGCCCACCACCCAGGAGGCGGTGATACGGCGCCCGCCCGCGGTGACCTCCACATGGTCATCCCGTTCGACGCAGTCGGTCACCTCCACACCGCGCAGCAGCCGCAGGTTCGGCAGCCGCTCGGCCCTCTCCTGCAACACCCGCTCCAGCGCCGGCTGGTGGAAGACCACCGACCTCGGCCAGCCGGCCGACCCGGGCGGGTCGCCGGCCAGCTCCAGGCGCATCAGCACCTGGCCGTCGGCGGTGTGGAACTCGTAGTCGACCGCCGGGTCCCCGACCTCGTGCAGCCGGTCGCCGATCCCGGCAGCCGCCAGGTACCGCGCGGTCTCCCCGTCGAAGTGCACTGCCCGCGGGAAGGGGTACGGCCGTTCGTAGCGCTCCAGCACGGTCACCCGCCAGCCCTGTTGGGCCAGCAGCGTCGCGGTCAGCTGGCCGACCGGGCCCCAGCCGACCACCAGCACGTCGCAGTCGGTGGTCACCGGAACGCCTCGATGTGGTCGGCGGCCCACTCCCGGTACGACCGCGGCGGCCGGCCCAGTACTTCCGCCACCGCGCCGTCGACCCGCACCAGGCTCTCGTCGGTGTTGCGCAGCATGGTCAGCATCGCGTCGGCGACCGCCGGCGGGTAGCGCAGCCGGTCCACCATCGCCGCCCAAGCCACCGCCTCCGGCAGTTCCTCGAACGCCACCTGCTCGCCGAGCAGGTCGGCGAGCACGGCGACCTGCTCGGCGACCGTGATCACCTCGCCGCCGGTCAGCGTGTGCAGACGAGACCGGTGCGGGGCCGGGTCCGCCAGCACCCGGGCGGCCACCTCGCCCACGTCCCGGGGGTCCACCGCCGAGCTGCGGAAGTCTCCGCCGAAGGCCCGTACCACCCGCTCGGCGCGCACCGACGGCGCCCACGGCAGCGTGTTGGACATGAAGGTGCCGCCGCGCAGCACCGTCCAGTCCAGGCCGGAGCCCTGGACCACCGCCTCCGCCGCCAGGTTGACCTGCTTGATGGCGCTGTCCCGCGCGCTGCCGGCCCGGATCGAGGACAGCAGCGCCACATGCCGCACGCCCGCGTCGCGCACCGCGGCCACGATCGGCCCGGCCTGCGGTATCCCGGGCAGCACCAGGAGCAGGAACGCCCGGTCCACCCCGTCCAGCGCGGCGCCCAGCGAGCCGGGGTCCGCCAGGTCACCGGTGACGACGTCCACCGCCTTGGCCCAGCGTCGGGCGCCCTCGGGGTTCCGGGTGAGCACCCGGACCTTCTCTCCACGCTCCAGCAGCCGGTCGACGACCTCGCCGCCCACGGCCCCGGTAGCACCGGTCACCAAGATCACGGAATACAGCCTCCTGTCAGAAGACGGCGTCGATCAGCTCGGACGCCTGCTCTACGGTCAACCTCGGGTCGCACAGCGACAGGTAGCGCTCGGTCAGCGCGTTCTCCTCCTCAGGACGGCCGACGCACTCGGTCACCCGCTCCGCGGCCACCTCCAGATGCAGCCCGCCGACATGCCGACCGGCCCGCTCCACCACCCGGCGGAACTCCCGGCTCTCCGCGATCAGGTCGGCCAGGTAACGGGTCTTCAGTCCGCCCGCAGCCCGCCGGGTGTTGCCGTGCATCGGATCGCTCAGCCATACGACCGGGTGGCCGGCCGACACCACCGCCCGCACCAGCGGCGGCAGCGCCTCCGCGACGGCGTCCCGGCCCATTCGGAAGATCAGGGTCAGCCGCCCCGGGACCCGGTCCGGGTCGAGCGCGGCGCACAGCCGCAGCAGCGTGTCCGGGGTGGTCGACGGGCCGATCTTGCAGCCCACCGGGTTGCGCACCGAGGCCAGCAGAGCCACATGTGCGTGATCCAACTGCCGGGTGCGCTCGCCGATCCACGGGAAGTGCGTGGAGCCCAGCAGCGACCGGTCGGCCGCCGGGTCGTGCCGCACCAGGCCGGCCTCGTAGTCCAGCACCAGCGCCTCGTGGCTGCTCCACGGCCCCAGCCGCCCGCCGTCCGCCGCCGCCACGCGCCGGGCGCGCAGGTCCCGCAGGATCTCCGTGCTCGCGTGGTACGCCCAGACCATCCGGCGCGGATCCGGCCGCCGGGCGAGCTCCGAGGCCGTCTCCAGGTTGACCATGTGACCGCGGAAGACCGGCAGCGTCACCCCGTCGACCGTCTCGACCGGCGCCGACCGCGGCTTGGCGTACTGCCCGGCGATCCGCCCGATCCGCAGCACCGACTGGCCGGTCCGCGCCGCCACCCGGTCGGCCAGCGCCTCGAGCGCCGACGCCTTCGCGGCGGTGTGCCCGGCGCCGGACTCGTAGAAACTCTCCGCGCAATCACCGGCCTGTACCAGCCGGGCTTGCCCCCGCGCCACCTTCGCCAGGCCCCAGCCCAGGGTGGCCACCTCGGTGTGCGTCACCAGCGGCGCGGCGCCACGCAGCCAGCCGAGCGCGGCGGCGTGCGCGGGGTGCGCGTCCCACTCCGGCTGTTGCTCGGCCGGCAGCGACTCCCACGCCGACGGCAGCGGTGCGCCCATCATGCGGACGTCGCGATGTCGTGGTGGAGCAGCGCGGGCAGGTCCTCGCGGTGCTTCACGCCCAGCTTCCGGTACACCTTCGTCAGGTGCTGCTCGACCGTGCTCTCGGTGACGAACAGCTTCTCCGCGATGGCCCGGTTGGTGTAGCCGGCCGAGGCCAGCGTCGCCACCCGCCGCTCGGCCCGGCTGAGGAAGGTCAGCGCGGTGTCCTCCAACGCGCCGGTGCCGTCCACCTCGTGCTCGGCCATGCCCGGGAACAGCTCCCGGCACAGCGGCTCGGCCTGGCAGCTGCGCGCCACGTGCCAGGCCCGGCGGGCCGTCTGCCGGGCCCGCCGCTGCTCGCCGGACGTGTGGTGAGCGTGGCTGAGGTCGGCCAGCGCCCGCGCCAATTCGTAACGGTCCCCGGCGCCCTCCAGGATCTCCACCGCGTCCCCCAGCAGATCGGTGCGCTGCCGCTCGCTCCCGCACGCCGCCAGCAGCCGCAGCGCTTGGCCCCGGACCCGGCCGAAGTCGGTTCCCACCCAGGCCAGCTGTTCGTTCAGCAGCCGTCTGGCCTGCTCCCGGTTGCCCTGGCGCAGCCAGGTCTCGGCCGCGCCGGTGCGCCACGGCACCAGGCCGGGGGTGTCCAGCGCCCAGGAGCGCATCAGCTCGCCGCAGGCGAAGAAGTCGGCCAGCGCGGCGGCGTGGTTGTCGCACACGAGGTGGTAGTGGCCACGCGCGTACAGGTAGTGCAGCCCGTACCGGCTCTCGAACATCGACGCCGGGACCGGAACCCGCAGGTATTCGGCGGCGATCGGCAACTGTCCGGTCCGGGAGGCGGACAGGATCAGCGAGCTCAGCGGCAGACCGGCGGCCGTGCCCCAGGCCGGCGCGGACACCTCCTCCAGCGCGGCCCGCGCCCGTTCGACGGCCGCCGCCAGGTCCCCGCGCCGGACCGCGATCTCCGCCGACACCGCGGACAGCTCGGCCCGGGACATCGGCACCCGCGCGGTCCACGGGTCCCGGCGCCACGCCTCGCACCAGCGGGCCGCCCGCTCGGGCCGGTCGGCGTACACCTCCGGCATCAGGCACAGCAGCGCGGACTCGCCGGTCCACACCGTGCCCCGCTGCACACTCGCCTTGTGCAGCAACTGCTCGGCCCGTTCCGTGGCCTCCTCGTGCCGCCCGTGGATCAGCACATCCGCCAGCACCGCGGAGAACCGCTGCCACGGCGCCGACCGGTCCGCGGGCCCCTCGGCCGTCGGCCGGCTCCGCAGCACCGGCCGGCGTCGGCGCGCCGGCCGCGGGTGGGTGCACATCAGCCACAGCTCGAACGCGCGCAGCCGGGCACCGGTGTCGGCCGGGTCGTCGTCCGGCGCGGCCCGCAGCCGCTCGACGAGCGCGGTGGCCTCCTCGGGACGGCCCTGCCACAGCAGTTGCCGGCACACCTCGATGGTGTCGCCGGGCGTCAGCAGACCGGCCCGGGCGTCCCCGGCCAGCTGGTCCAGGTGCCGGACCGCGGCGCGGGGGTCGGAGCGCCACTCCACCTGAGCCAGCCGGACGCGGATCGCGGCCCGCTCCCGGCCGTCCCGGGCACCGCGCAGCGCCTGCTCCAGGCAGTCCACGGCCACCGCGAACCGCTGCTCCAGCAGATGGCTCTCGGCCGCGTCCAGCAGTACCCGGGTGGCCGGGATCCCATCGGCGCCCTCGCCCGCGATGATGTGCGCGGCGACCGCGGTGGCCGGCTCGCCCCGTTCCTGTAACAGCCGGGCCGCGGCGCGGTGCAGCGCCACGCGCTGCTGCGGTGGCATATCGTCGAGCACCCCGGCCCGGCCGTTGGGGTGCGCGAAGTCCCCGTCGCTGAGCAGCCCGCCCGCCTCGAAGGCTCGGACGGTGTCGGCGACCACGTCCACGTTCACCCCGACCAGCCGGCTCAGCAACGCCTCCGAGGTGTGACCGCGCAGCACGGCCAGGCCCCGCACCACGGCCAGCCCGGCCGGGCCGCCCCGCCGCAGACTGGTCAGCAGCGCCTGCCGATAGGAGCGGCCGGCCATATTCCGGCCGGTCCGCCAGTCGTCCAACAGGGCGTGCAGCAGCAGCGGGTTGCCGCCGCTGGCGCTGAAGAACGCCGGTGCCAGCCGGTGCGTGGCCGACGGCCCGCAGTGCTGTCCGATCAGCTCGGCGGCGCCTCGCTGCGACAGCCGGCCGACCGGGATCAGATCGCTGTGCGGGTACCGCAACAGCTCGGTCCTGGCCGCCGAGAAACCCGGGTGCGGGCCGATGTCGCTGGCCAGCACCACCAGCACCGGGGCCGGCCCGATCCGCCGGGCCAGCGACAGCAGCCACAGCACCGACTCCGGGTCGGCGTGCTGCACATCGTCCACCGTGATCAGCGCCGGTGAACGGTTCACCAGGGCGAGCAGTTCCATGCACAGCCCGTGCAGCACCTGGGCGGTCAGTCGCTCGGCCGCCCCGGTGTCGGGGGTGGACGCGAGCCTGTCGATCAGTTTCGCGGCCCGGTCCCGGAAGGCCGCCGGCAGCGTGGGCGCCAGGAACAGCTGGCTCACCACGCCCAGTGGCAGCGCCCGTTCGGCCGGCGAGCAGATCGCATGCAGCCGGAGCAGTGCCCCGTCGGCCCCGGCCCCGGCCCCGGGCCCTCCATCCGCAGGGCGCCCGTGCGCCGACGCTCCGTCCGCTGGTGTGCCGTCGGTGGACGTGTCCGTACCGGGTCCGCGCCCGTCGGCGCGACGCGGACATGCTCCGTCGGCGGACCGGGCGAACGAATGCAGCAACTCCGTCTTACCGGTCGACGCCGCTCCCTCGATGAGGGCGATGCTCCCGGTCCCCGACGTGGCCTGACACAGCAGCGCGGTAAGGCGGGACAGTTGCTCGTCCCTCTCAACCAACCTGGTCAAAGGTTCCTCCTGCAATCGCGCATGTCCCCCGTGCTGACCGAGTCCTTACGGCGCCGCCGATGCTAGGCGGGACGTCGCCCCGCATCCCAGTGACGGAATTCCATCGACCATTCCACGGACCGGTCACCACCCGTCCGTCAGCCGACCGGCCGACCACCCGTCGGGCCAGGTCAGAGGGGCAAGATCGGCGTGCGGCGAACGGCCGGGCCACCACCGGCCGACGGGCTTCGCCGCACCCGGCTCAGTCCAGCTTCTCCAGCCAGCCCAGCAGCGCCTCCGCGGTGTCCGCCACCTCGTCGGTCAACACCGTGAAGTGGTCGCCCGCCACCTCGATCAGGTCGTGCGGCAGTGGCCACGTCGCCTGCCAGCCGTCCTCACCGGCCATCTCCGGTGTGGGGCGGCCGGCCCGCAGGAACAGCGTCGGCGTGGTGACCGCGTACGGTGTCCAGTCGGCGAACATCCGCAGATAGGCACCCATCGCCAGCAGCGCGGCGTCGTCCGGCGCGCCCTCCTCCACCGCGGCCCGCGCGGGCAGCCCGAGCAGCCACTCCCGGGCGCGCGAAGCGCCGTCCAGCGGGTAGGTGTCGATCAGCACCAGCCCTCGCGGCCCGCGGCCCAGCCGCTCCAGCTCGCCGGTGACGGCGTGTGCGACGGTGCCGCCCAGGGACCGGCCCACCAGCACATACGGTTCGTCGCCCACGTGGTCGAGCACGGACCGCGCATGCATCCCGACCAGCGTCCTACGATCCTCCGGCACGGCCTGACCGGTGCCGAAGCCGGGGTAGGGCAGCACCGCGCTGTCCAGGACCCCGTCCAGCCGGCGGCCCAGCGCGTCGTACTCGTGCGGGGTGGCCGCCGGAGTCACTGCCGGTACGCAGACCACCCTCGGCCGCCGCGGACCGGTCGCCAGCGTCACCGGCCGCATGGCGTGCTCCGCGCTGTCCCGGTCCGAGAAGGTCGGCACCGACCAGGACGCACCGACCAGCATCTGTGTCGCCGCCTCGATCCGACCATCCCGGTACAGCCGCTCGTACAGCGTGGCCACCGTGTAGGCCGACGGCTCCGGTGAACGCCCAGCCGCCAGCTGTGCCCCTACGTGGTCGGCGAGCGCGGTGGCCGTCGGGTGATCGAACACCACGGTCGCGGACAGCCGCAGCCCGGTGGCCGACATCAGCCGGTTCCGCAGCTCGACCGCGGTCAACGAGTCGAAGCCCAACTCCCGGAAGTCCCGTTCGGGATCGACCGCGTCGGCGTCGCCGTGCCCCAGCGCCTCGGCGACCTGCTCGCGGACCAGTTCCAGTGCCGACCCCGGGTCGACCGCGGGCGGCGCCGCGCTCGCGGCGTGCCGGGCGGTCGGCCGGGGCCGTCGGACCAGGCCCCGCAGCGCCTCCGGCACCGGCTCCAGTCGGCTCAGTGTTCCGACGTCCAGCTTCACCGGCGCCAGTACGGCCGCACCCGACCCGACCGCCGCGTCGAAGAGCGCCAGCCCTTCGGCGTTCGACAGTGGCCGGAGCCCGTTGCGGGTCATCCGGTCGTGATCGGCCTGGGTGAGGTGGCGGGTCATGCCGGTGGTGCGTTCCCAGGATCCCCAGGCGAGTGAGGTGCCGGGCAGGCCCAGACCGTGGCGGTGGGTGGCGAGGGCGTCGAGGAAGGTGTTGGCGGCGGCGTAGTTGGCTTGTCCGGGTGAGCCGAGGATGCCGGCGATGGAGGAGAAGAGGGCGAAGAGGGTGAGGGGGTGGTCCTGGGTGAGTTCGTGGAGCCACCAGGCGGGGTTGGCTTTGGGGGCGAAGGTGGTGGCCAGTGCTTCGGCGTCCAGGTGCTCGACGGTGGCGTCGGCCAGCGCTCCGGCCGTGTGCACGACGCCGGTCAGCGGGCCGATGTCGTCGATGAGCGTGGTGAGTGCGGCACGGTCGGTGAGGTCGCAGGAGAGGGTGCGGACGCGGGCGCCGTGTTGTTGGAGTTCGTTGGTGAGTTCGGTGGCGCCGTCCGCGTCGGGTCCCTGGCGGCTGACCAGGACCAGGTCGCGGGCGCCGTGTTCGGTCACGAGGTGGCGGGCGATGAGCGAGCCCAGGCCACCGGTGCCGCCGGTGACGAGCACAGGGCCTGTGGAGAGGTCGGGCCGCTTGTCGGTGGAGGCCCTGGTGTCCGCCGACAAGCGTGTCAGTCGGGGGAGGGT
>NZ_JANIIC010000091.1 GCF_024519315.1 Streptomyces malaysiensis subsp. samsunensis
CCTGGCCCCGCGCCCGGTCCTCCGCCTGGCCCCGCGCCCGGTCCTCGACCCGCTCGGCGGGGTCGTCGGAAGGGCCGGGGCCGGACGTGTCCACTGTCATGCCCCCGCATTCTCCATGGCGTCGGCCTCGCGCTGGATCTGGCCCAGGACGCTCGTCGGGTCGCCGCCCTTGGCCACGGTCGAGCCGATCTTCTCCTTGATCAGCTTGCTGACCTCGGCCCAGGAGGTCTTGTCGGCCGGGTAGAACTCGGCGCTCTCCAGCTCGTCCAGGAACCGCCACAGCCGCTTGTACTCACTGTCGCCGAGCATCGTCCGCTCGACGGCGGTGGTCACCGGCAGCAGGTCGTACTCGCTGACGAAGTCCAGGACGTTCTTCTCGGTGTAGACGAAGTCGAGGAACTTCCCGATCTCCTTACGGTGGCCGTTGTGCTTGAAGGCCATCAGCCAGTCGGCGACGCCCATCGTCGAACTGGACCTGCCCTTGCGGCCGGGCAGCGGCGCGGTGCCGTAGCTGATGCCGTGGCCGGACGCCTGCTGCATCAGGGTCGGATGGCCGTTGAGCATGCCGACCTCGCCGCGGGTGAAGGCGTCGAAGGTGTCCTGCCGGTTGGTGCGGGCCGGGGAGCCGGGGCCGGTGAGGCCCGCGCCGACCAGTTCGTCCCGCAGCCATTCGAAGGTCTCGATGTTCTCGGTGGAGTCGATGGTGTAGCTGCCGTTGGGGTCGGCGTAGCCGCCACCGCCGCTGAGCATCCACATCATGGTCTCGGCCTGGCACTCCTCGGGGCCGAGCGGCAGCCCGTACGGGATCTTCACCCCGTCGGCCTTGAGCCGGACGGCCGCCTGCTTGAGCTCGTTCCAGCTGGTGGGGGCGGAGGATATACCGGCCCGGTCGAAGAGCTTCTTGTTGTAGAAGAGCAGCCGGGCGCTGGCCACGAACGGCACCCCGTACTGCACCCGCCGCACCTCACCCGCTTGGGCGATCGAGCTGATGAAACCGGCCTGGGTGGGGATGGCGAGCAGCTCGTCGGCGCGGTAGAGCTTGCCCTGTGCGGCGTAGTCGGCGTACGCGCCGATCTGCGCGATGTCCGGGGCCTGACCGCTCTTGACCATCTCGGCCACGCGCCGGTCCACATCGGTCCAGCCGTAGACGGTGACGTCGACCTTGATCCCGCTGTTCTTGGTCTCGAACGCCCGGGTCAGCCTGTCCCAGTACTTCTGGGAGCTGTTGCCGGTGCTGTCGCCGTAGTCGGCCGCGACCACCTTCAGCGTGACATCACCGTCCGAACCGGAGCCGCCGCCACACGCCGTGAGCCCTGGCGCCGTCGTCACCGCCGCGACACCCGCCGTTGTCAGACCCAGGAACCGCCGCCGCTGCACCGCTGTTTCCCCCACCCTTGGCTTGATTCTTCCTCCAGGGTCCTCCCCCGAGGTCGAGCGAGTCTGCCTTGCAAACCTCCACAAGGTCTACACCATGGGCATATCGCTTCGATATCGGAGTTTCGCTTGCCCAGGTGAGCGAGGTGCTACACGCGTAAGTGGGATGCGTCACCGGCGCGCAACCGGAGGGTCCGGTTCATACCAACTCCCTTACCGGCACCGGCGTGATCTCACGACGAGAAGCGGCGAGTGGACTAGACCTCTCATGGTGGATCGCGGGAGACTGTTCCATGTGAAACACGTCATCGCCCTGGATGTGGGCGGCACCGGTATGAAAGCCGCCCTGGTCGGGGCGGACACCACACTCCTCCATGAGGCCAGGAGGCCCACCGAGCGGGAGCGCGGACCCGAGGCGGTCGTGGCCGCGATCCTCGACTTCGCCGCCGAGCTGCGCGAGATCGGCGAGCGGCGGTTCGGCGGACCCCCGCTGGCCGCGGGGGTCGGTGTGCCCGGAGTCCTCGACGAGGACCGCGGGGTGGCCGTCTTCGCCGCCAACCTCGGCTGGAGCGATGTCCCGCTGCGGGCGCTGCTCACCGAGCGGTTGGGCGGGATCCCGGTCGCGCTCGGGCACGACGTCCGGATGGGCGGGCTGGCCGAGGGGCGCATAGGAGCGGGCGAGGGCGCCCGGCGCTTCCTGTTCGTCTCCGTCGGCACCGGGATCGCGGGCGCCATCGGCATCGACGGCCGTATCGACCCCGGAGCGCACGGTTCCTCCGGCGAGATCGGCCATATCGTCGTCCGGCCGGGCGGCACCGCCTGCGGCTGCGGTCAGTCCGGCTGCCTGGAGACGCTCGCCTCGGCGGCGGCGGTGGGCCGCGCCTGGGCCGATGCGAGCGGCGATCCGGCGGCGGACGCCGCCGACTGCGCCAAGGCCGTCCGGTCCGGCGATCCGAGAGCCGCGGCCGTGTGGGGGGAGATGGTGGGCGCCCTCGCCGACGGCCTGGTCACCGGGCTCACCCTGCTGGACCCCGGTGTGCTCATCGTCGGCGGTGGGCTGGCCGAGGCCGGGGAGACGCTGTTCGCACCGCTGCGCACCGCGGTCGAGGAGCGGCTCACCTTTCAGCAGCTTCCCCGTATCGTCCCGGCGGCCCTCGGGGACACCGCCGGCTGCCTGGGCGCGGGTCTGCTCGCCTGGGATCGACTCTCCACGGAGGTAACCGCCTGATGGTCCAGCGAACGCATCTCACGGGCGCCCGGGTGGTCCTGCCGGAAGGCGTGGTCGACCACGGGCGGGTGACGGTCGAGGGCACGCGCATCGCCGCGGTGGGGCCCGCGCCGGATGCCACGCCGGGCCAGGCGGATCCGGCGCATGGCCAGGCGGATTCCGCGGCCGCCCACGGCGGGCGGGCGCTCGACCTGCCGGGCGGCTGGATCGTCCCCGGCTTCGTGGACCTGCATGTGCACGGCGGCGGCGGTGCCTCGTTCTCGGCGGGCACCCCCGAGGAGTCGATGACCGCCATCCGTACGCACCGGGCGCACGGCACCACCACGATGCTCGCCTCCACCGTCACCGGCGATCTGGACGACCTCGCCCGGCAGGCCGCCACCCTCTCGGAGCTGGTGGAGCAGGGCGAGTTGGCGGGCATCCACTTCGAGGGCCCGTTCATCTCCCCCCACCGCTGCGGCGCCCACCAGCCCTCGCTGCTGCGCGCGCCCGATCCGGCGGATGTCCGCAAGCTGGTGGACGCGGCGCGCGGCACCGCGCGGATGATGACCCTCGCCCCCGAACTGCCGGGCGGGCTGGAGTCCGTACGGCTGCTGGCCGACAGCGGGGTCCTCGCGGCCGTCGGCCACACCGACTCGACGTACGAGGCGACGATCGAGGCCGTCCGGGCGGGCGCGACCGTGGCCACCCACCTGTTCAACGCGATGCCCTCGCTGCTGCACCGCACCCCCGGCCCGGTCGCCGCGCTGCTGGAGGACGAGCGGGTCACCGTGGAGCTGATCAACGACGGCACTCATCTGCACCCCGCCATGCTGGAGCTGGCGTTCCACCGCGCGGGCGCGGACCGGGTCGCCTTCATCACCGACGCGATGGGCGCGGCGGGCATGAGCGACGGCCGCTATCCGCTCGGCCCCATGGAGGTCGAGGTCAAGGAGGGCGTGGCGCGGATCAGCGGCGGGCCGACGGCCGGTTCCATCGCGGGGTCCACCCTCACCCTGGACCGGGCCTTCCGGCGGGCCGTCACGATCGACGGGCTCGGCGTCGTGGAGACCGTAAGGGCGATGTCCGCCACCCCCGCCCGGCTGCTGGGCATCGCCGACCGGGTGGGCTCGCTCGAGGTGGGCAAGGACGCCGATCTCGTCGTGCTCGACGACGACTTCCGGCTGCGGGGCGTCATGCGCCGGGGCGCTTGGGTGGTCCATCCCGAACTGGGCTGAAGTGCCCTGATTTCAGCCAGCGATGACCGTGTCCTGAACCACACGGAGGTCTGGGCCGAAGCCACGCGTTTTGGCATGATCGCTCGGGCACGGGTCGGGCGCACACGGAACGGGCACATACGGAACGGGTGCGTCTCGGCGCACAGTCGCATTCAGCACAGGAGTCTCCGTCCGGCGGGGGGACGGGAGAGGGGATGCCAGGGTGATCCTTACGGTCACGCTCAACACCGCCCTCGACATCACCTACCGGGTGCCGGAACTGCGCCCGCACACCACACACCGCGTCACCGAGGCCACCGAGCGGCCCGGCGGCAAGGGCGTCAACGTGGCCCGGGTGCTGGCCGCGCTGGGCCATGACACCGTCGTCACCGGCTTCGTCGGCGGGGTCACCGGCGTGGTGCTGCGGCAACTGCTCGCCGAGATCGCCGCCCCCGGCGACGGCCCCGAGGCGCCCCGCGGCACGATCACCGACGCGCTGGTCCCGATCGCCGGCACCACCCGGCGCACCATCGGCGTCGTGGACGCCGCCACCGGCGACACCACCCAGCTCAACGAGCCCGGCCCGCTCGTCACCACCCCCGAGTGGTCCACCTTCATGGACGTCTACGGCCGGCTGCTGCGCGAGGCGTCGGCGGTCGCGCTGTGCGGCAGCCTGCCGCCCGGGGTCCCCGTCGGTACGTACGCCCAGCTCATCCGGGAGGCGCATACGGCGGGCGTGCCCACCCTGCTGGACACCAGCGGCGAACCGCTGCGCCGGGGCATCGCCGCCCGCCCCGATCTCGTCAAGCCCAACGCCGAGGAGCTCGCCGGGCTCACCGGCTCCACCGACCCGCTGCGCGCCGCGCGCGACGCCCGGCGCCGCGGGGCGCGCGCGGTGGCCGCCTCGCTCGGCCCGGACGGCATGCTCGCGGTCACCGCCCACGGCGCCTGGCGCGCCACCCCGCCGCGCCGGCTGGCGGGCAATCCGACGGGCGCCGGGGACGCGGCGGTCGCGGGGCTGCTGTCCGGACTGGTCGAGGAGGCGCCGTGGCCGGACCGGCTGGCCCGCTCGGTGGCGCTGTCGGCGGCGGCCGTACGGGCCCCGGTGGCGGGCGAGTTCGACCGGTCGGTCTACGACGAGACGCTGGCGCGGGTCGAGGTGACGGAGCACCCGGCGGCGGCGTAGAGCCGGGGCGGTGGCCGCCGCCGAACGCTCGGAACCCCTGCCCTATCCCTTGGCCTTGTCGAGCCACATCTGGTCGATATTGGCGTCGCACTTGTCGCCGGCCTCACACGACACGGTGATCGTGTTGGTGCCCTTGTTGAGCTGGACGATCGACCAGGTCTCCGTCCAGCCCTTCTCGTAGTCACCCTTCGGCGCGCCCGCGAAGTTCTTCATGTTGAGCGGCCGCGCCTCCTTCTTGCCGTTGACCGTCAGCGACATGCTCTGGTCCGCACCGGGCACGCCGTAGGTGACGTACAGCCGGTACGTCTTCGGCTTGTCCACGTCCAGGCTCCAGGTCGCGGACGCGCCCGGGGTGTTGAGCCCCGCGACGTAGCTGCCGCCCTCGGCCTTGGCGCCCTGGATGGTGCTCGCGGCCGCCGCGCCACCGGTCAGCCGCATCTTCGCGGCGTCCTCGGTGGGCAGCTTCTCGTCCCCGCCCTTGGCGGGCCCGGAGGGCTCGCCGGGCCGGACGCTGGAGCCCGCTGTGGGCTGGCCGGTCGGGTCGGCCTGGTCGTCCTTCTTGTCGTCACCGTTGGTGATCATGGCGACGCCGATGCCCACGATGACCACCGCTACCACGGCGATCGCGCCGATGAGCAGCCCCTTGTTGTTGGGGCCGCGGCCGCCTCCCCCATGGCCGCCGCGCGGGGCGGCCGCACCGGGCTGGCGGGGGGCGCCGCCGGGCAGGGTCTCGGGGGCGGCGTAGTGGGCGTTCTGCCGACCGTAGCCGCCCTGCTGGCCGTAGCCCTGTGGCTGCTGATTCGGCACCTGCTGGCCGTAGTTGCGCTCGCCCACCGCGCGCACCTGGTTGTAGGAGGTGCGGGGGACCCCCGGTTGGGCCGGACCGGGGTAGCCGTAGCCGCCTGTGCGGGGGGCGGCACCCGGCTGGCCCGACTGACCGCCCTCGGTCCCCTGATCGCCCTCCGAGCGGTACAGGTAGGCGAACGGGTCGTCGTTCTCCGGTGTGCCCGAGCCGTTGTTGCCGGCCGTCATCCCTCGTCACTCCCCTATGCATATGGCCATCGGCGCAGGATCAGAACGCGCCACGACAGCTCATATCAGGGTCGAGAGGGCCTCAACAGGGCGTGTGCTGTCCGGATGGCCAATATTCACGATCGGTTCACTGTCGGCGGCAGGGCCGCATCGGCGCAGCCTACCGCGACCGGCCGCCCCCCTACCTCACCCGGCCCGGCGGCGCTCCTTGGAGCGTGACCGCTTCTCGATGTACATCCGCTGGTCAGCGGAGTGCAGCACCTCTTCGGCAGACATTCCGCAGCTGGCCCAACCGATACCGAAGCTGGCGCCCACCCGGACGGCCCGGCCGTCCACCCGGATGGGCGGGGTGATCGCGTTGCGCAGCCGGACCGCGAGGTCCTGGGCGTCGGCCCGGCCGAGGCCGTCGGCGAGGACGACGAACTCGTCGCCGCCGAGGCGGGCCACCGTGTCCCCCTCCCGCACACCGTTGGTCAGCCGGCGGGCGACCTCGATGAGCACGGCGTCGCCCGCGTGGTGCCCGAACCGGTCGTTGATGGACTTGAAGCCGTCGAGGTCGCAGAAGAGCACCGCGAGCCCCTTGTGGCCGTCGTCGACGCTGGAGTCCTCGTTGGGCGGGATGGTGTGCACATGGCCGTCGAACGGGGCGCTCTCGACCGGGGGCGGGGTGCCGAAGCACTCGAACTCGTCGAAGCCGTGCAGATGTCCCGCCGCGTCCACATAGACCCCGCCCGCTCCCCCGCCGCCGGACGAGTCGGCCTCGTCCTCGTACCCCCCGCCCGGCCGGGGCGGGGTGGCGCACAGCCGGGCGGCCAGCCGGGCGCGCAGCTCGGCGCTGTTGGGCAGGCCGGTCAGGGAGTCATGGCTGGCGCGGTGGGCGAGCTGTAGCTCATGGCGCTTGCGCTCCTCGATGTCCTCGACATGGGTGAGCAGGAAGCGCGGGCCGTCGGCGGCGTCGGCCACCACCGAGTTGCGCAGCGAGACCCAGACGTACGAACCGTCGCGGCGGGCCAGGCGCAGCTCGGCGCGGCCGCCCTCGGCGGAGGTGCGCAGCAGGGTGCCGATGTCCTCGGGGTGGACGAGGTCGGAGAAGGAGAAGCGGCGCATCGCGGAGGCCGGGCGGCCCAGCAGCCGGCACAGGGCGTCGTTGGTGCGCAGCAGCCGGCCGTGCTGATCGCCGCCCATCTCGGCGATGGCCATACCGCTGGGCGCGTACTCGAACGCCTGCCGGAAGGACTCCTCGCTGGCGCGCAGCGCCTGCTGCTCGCGCTCCAGACGCAGCAGGGCGCGCTGCATATTGCCGCGCAGCCGGGCGTTGCCGATCGCCACGGCGGCGTGGAAGGCGTACATCTGGAGGGCCTCGCGGCCCCAGGCGCCGGGACGGCGGCCGTTGCGCGGCTTGTCGACCGAGAGGACGCCGATGAGCTCGCCGCCGGAGGCGCCCCCCGCGTAGAGCGGGGCGAACAGGCGGTCCATGGGGTGCCATTCATCGGGGAAGCGCGGCGCGGGGCCGGGGGTGTGCCACTGCGGGACATCGTCGTCGTCGAGGACCCAGCCCTCGCTGTACGGGATGAAGCGCAGATCGCCCCAGCGGTCGCCCATGGACAGCCGGCGCTCCCAGGAGCAGCGGGGGCCGACCCGCCCGGCCATCAGCGCCTCGGCCCCGGCACTGCCGCCGACGGCGGCGACGACGAGGTCTCCGTCCTGGCGGACGAGGTTGACGGCCGACAGCTCGAAGCCGAGCCCGGTGATGACACCGTCGGCGACGGCCTGAAGGGTGTCCGCGAAGCTGCGGGCGGTGTTCAGATCGGCGACCACCTGGTGCAGCTGCCGCAGTGTCGCAAGGCGGATGTACGGCTCCGACTCGGTCTCCATCGATCGCACTCCCCCGAGACCTCGACAGCAAACTCCTGGCGTCTTGTCGTCCGATTGCCACGGTCACTGAATCACAGCGAGCTGCCCACTCGGTACACAGGGTCAACAATTACTGCCTGCTGTGACTCATGTCACAGATTGTATTCATTTCTTTAACTGAGCGTATGGGAGCGCTCCAATCTTTTGTGAACGCAAATCCCGGAATGGTGGCGCCCGCCCGTGCAAGGCGGCCCCCGGACGGCCGGAGCGCCCCGCGGGCCGGGGCCCGGTCTACGGCCGGCGACCTAGGCCCGGAGTGGTCCCGACGCCCGATGCGGGGACCGGCCGGGGGCGGTTAGCGTCGAAGGGTGTTCCCGACGACTTCTTCCAGCCCAGCCGAGCCCGGCGTCCCCCATGCTGGTGGGGTGAGTGAGGACGAGTTCCGCGTCGCGCTGTCACGGTTCGCCGCGGGCGTGGTGTTGGTGACCGCGCACGACCCGGAGGACGGGCCGCGCGGCGAGGACGCCGGCATGACGGCCACCGCGTTCATGTCAGTGTCACTTGACCCGCCGCTGGTGATGGTGAGCGTTCGCAACGGGTCCCGGATGGACGAGCTACTGGAGCGACAGCCCCACTGGGCGGTATCGGTCCTGTCGGAAGGTCAGCGGCGCATCGCGGGACGATTCGCAATGAAGGGGCGCATCAGCGACAGATTGCTGTTCGAGGACATGGCCGTGGTGCGCGGCGAGCACACGGACGCCCCGCTCGTGGTGGGCGCGCTGGCGACGCTGGAGTGCCGCACCGAACAGCGGATGACGGCCGGGGACCACACGCTGGTGGTGGCCCGGGTGCTGGGCGCCGCGACACCGGCCACGGAGGGCGGGCCGCTGACGTACTTCAGGGGGCGCTACCGGACGCTGGGGTGAGCGCGCCGAGGATCAGGAGGGGCCAGGCAGGTGGCCGAGGATCAGGAGGGGCCAGGCAGGTGCGGGCCCCGGCGCTACGTCCATCCCCGCCCCGTACGCCCCCGCTTGACGTCGCTCCGCTGCTTCTTCTCGCGCAGCCGCCGCTCGTTGATGCCCCGGGGGATCCGGGTGGGGCGGCGCGGTTTGGGCGGCGGCGCGCTCGCCTCCGCGAGGAGTGATGCGAGCCTTACGGCGGCCGCCTCGCGGTTGCGCCACTGCGAACGGTGCTCGGACGCCCGTACGGCCACCACCCCGTCCACCAGCCGGCCCGCCAGCCGCTCCAGCGCGCGCTCCTTCCATACGGGCGGCAGCGCCTCGGTGGCGGCGAGGTCGAAGCGCAGCTCGACCCGGCTGTCGCTGGTGTTGACGTGCTGTCCACCGGGCCCGGAGGACCGCGAGAAACGCCACATCAACTCGGCCTCCGGCAAGGAGACCGAACCTCGGATGACATAGGGCGCGGGCATGTCTCCATGGTCACCCGCCGACCCCGGCGGCGTCATCCGGTTATCTCGTCATACTCGGACATCAGGGTTTGGCAAAGAAAGTAAAGGGACCTGGAACCTGTCGGCCCGTTCATGGCGTTGTGGAGGGTGACGACGGCTTCGCCCGTCGCCTCGAATCATCGAGACCACGAAAGGGACTCCCCATGGCTGTAAGCCTGTCCAAGGGCGGCAACGTCTCGCTCACCAAGGAGGCACCGGGCCTGACCGCCGTCACGGTCGGCCTCGGCTGGGACGTCCGCACCACCACGGGCACCGACTTCGACCTGGACGCGAGCGCCATCGCCGTCAACACGACCGGCAAGGTCTACTCCGACCAGCACTTCATCTTCTTCAACAACAAGTCCACGCCGGACCAGACCATCGTCCACACCGGTGACAACGTCACCGGCCAGGGCGAGGGCGACGACGAGCAGATCAATGTCAACCTGGCCGGTCTGCCGGCCGACATCGAGAAGATCGTCTTCCCGGTCTCGATCTACGACGCCGAGTCCCGCAGCCAGAACTTCGGCCAGGTGCGGAACGCGTTCATCCGCATCGTCAACCAGACCGGCGGCACCGAGATCGCCCGCTACGACCTGAGCGAGGACGCCGCGACCGAGACCGCCATGGTCTTCGGCGAGCTGTACCGCAACGGCGCCGAGTGGAAGTTCCGCGCGGTCGGCCAGGGCTATGCCTCCGGCCTCGTGGGCATCGCCAAGGACTTCGGCGTCAACGTCTGAGGTTCACCAGCGCGCCATCACCAAGGCCGCCCCCACTCACCGGGGGCGGCCCTCGCCATGCCTGCGTCGCACTCGCCCTGACCGACGTCGAAGGGGAACGCCGAGGGGGAACACCGAAGAGGAACGGGGTCAGAACTCGCTGGTGTCCAGGTCGAACCCGAGGGGCTCAGGCAGCGACAACGGCTGGGAGATGTCGACCTCGACCTTGCGGGTGTACCTCTTGCCGACGGGCAGGGAGTGCAGAACGGCCTGATTCCGCTCCCGGTCGATCAGCAGGTAGAACGGAATGCCCACCGCCGCATACCCCCGGAGCTTGGGGCCCCGATCGTTGTCGGCGGTCGACTGCGATGTGACCTCTCCGACGAGCATCACCGCTCCCGGGTCGTGATACTCCAAGGAGTCGTCGAAGCTCCCCTTGGGTGCGATGACGATGTCCGGAACAACCTTGCCGGTGGTCGAAGCTCCAGGGACGAGGAGCCCGAGCCCGGTACGCGTCCGCAGTTCCTTGTTCGTGCGACGACTGGTCACCTGGTCCGCGACCTCGGACACAATCTCTTCGTGCTCGCCGTTAGCGGGAGGCACCACGTGGATTTCTCCTTCGATCAGTTCCACGCGCCATCCCTCGGGGGCTGCCGCGCTCAACGCCACGAAGGCTTCCTCGACCGATGAAGCGGTGCTCTCGCCACTGTCCGTGCGCGCATCGCGCTCGGGGGCCGTCAATGCCACGGTGGACCTCCTTCGTACGGAGCGATGCTTCCAGCGTAGGCGAGCGGTCTCGGGCGACTGAGCCCGTTGTCACCCTCTCGGAGGACGGCCGGCGCCGGTGCCGAAGGCGCCCGAGACCGCCCGGGAGAGGGCCTGCTTACGGCGGTCATGGGCCGCGGGCGGGTCGTCGGAGGCGGCCGTGGCGGACGGGCCGACTGCGGACCAGGTCAGGGCCATGGCCAGCACCAGCGCGAGGACGTCCTGGGGTTCGATCGAGGCGGTGACACGGCCGTCGCGCTGGGCCTCGGCGATCGCCTGGATTTTGACGACGACCGCCGGTGACGCGGTCACCTGGTTGTCGGTGACCACTCCTTCGAGCCTGGCCCAGGCGGCCAGGCGGACCAGCTCCGGCCGCTCCAAGACGGCGTCGTAGAGCCGCACGGCGTACTGGGGAAGATCGTCCGCCATGAACGGCACGGCGTTGACGACGCTGTCGGCGTGCAGGCGGAAGACGGCGCCGAAGAGGCCGAGCTTGTCCCCGAAGTAGGCGTACAGCTGCGCCTTGTTGATGCCCGCGGCGGCCGCGATGCGGTCGACCCGGGCGCCCGCGATGCCATGGGCCGCGAAGTCGACGGTGGCCGCGTCGAGCAGGCGGCGGCGGGTGGCATCGCTTTTCCGGGGAGACACGGGGCTCAGGTTACCAACTGGTTAGTTGCCAGCACGGGCACGGTCCCGTAGCGTACAAAAAACCAACCAACTAGTTAGTTAGAAAATTGAGGTGGGACGCATGACCGTGCGCGCATACGCGGTGGAGCGGGCCGGTGGCCCCGTTCAGCGGCTCGAGTACGAGCCGGAGCCGCTGGGGCCCCTGGAGGTCGACATCGCCGTGACGCACTGCGGCGTCTGCCAGACCGACATCGGCATGGTGGACGACATGTACGGCTACTCCCGGTTCCCGGTGGTCGCGGGGCATGAGGCGGTCGGCGTGGTCGAGGCCGTGGGCAGCGCCGTCGACGGCGCGCGGCTGGCCGTCGGCCGGCGCGTGGGCATCGGCGCGGTGGCCGGGGCGTGCTTCGCCTGCGAGTGGTGTCTCAGCGGCCGGCAGTATCTGTGCCCGCACAAGGACGACACGGTGCTGCGCGGCGAGCGCGGCGCGTTCGCCACCCGGCTGCGGGCGAGCGACTGGCGGTATGTCCAGCCCCTGCCCGAAGCCCTCGCCTCCGAGCACGCGGCGCCGCTGCTGTGCGCCGGGATCACGGTGTTCTCGGCGATCGCCCGGAACGGGGTCCGGCCCACGGACCGGGTCGCCGTGGTGGGGGTGGGCGGCCTGGGCCATCTAGCGATCCAGTTCCTCGCCAAATGGGGCTGCCATGTGACCGCCATCTCCTCGACGGCGGCCAAGGCGGACGACACCCGCCGGTTCGGCGCCCATGAGTTCATCGTCGCGGAGGAGGGCCTTCAGCGGGCCGCGGGCTCGTTCGACTTCATCCTCTCGACCGTCTCGGCCGATCTGCCGTGGGACGCGTATCTCGCGGCACTGCGGCCGCAGGGGACGCTGTGCGTGGTCGGGGTTCCCCACGGGGCTTTCAGCGTCCAGCCGTTGAGCCTTCTGCTGGGCGAGAAGCGGCTCGTCGGCGGGGTGGTGGGATCGCCGATGGAGAACCGGCAGATGCTGGACTTCGCGGCGCGGCACGGCATCCGCCCGGCCGTCGAGACCTTCCCGGTCGCGCGCGTGGACGAGGCGCTCGACCACGTCCGCCAGGGACGCGCGCGCTACCGCGCGGTGCTGGAGTTCTGACCCGGCGTCACACTCCCGAGCGGGGACCGCGCAACCCGAGCCGAGACGACGCCCCCGCCCCGCCGGGCCCGCACATCCCGCGGCCGGGGCCGCAACACCGCCGGACCGGGCCGCACCCCGGACCGGGCCGCGTGCCCGTGCCCGTGGATGCGTACCGCGCGGCCGGGGTTGCGAAACCGGGGGCGCGGGGCCCGAGTCGGGGCTCGGGATGTGCGGTGGCCCGGCACCCGCCCACGCCACGGTGGCGGCCGGATCCGACCCATCGGGGAAACGCTCCGCGCGCTCCGCCCGGCGCACAGATCGTCTTCTCGTCGCGTACACAGCAACACACGGCAACACCGCCCTCCGTGACCGCCGGACGGTCCGGTGCGCTCGCCACCTGGGCGATCGGCCGGGACCCGGCGCCATCGCGACCGCGGGCGCCAACGCGGCAGGGGCATGACGTAGCGGCATAAGTCAGCATGAACCAGCCGTTGTTGCCTGATGCC
This sequence comes from Streptomyces malaysiensis subsp. samsunensis, assembly GCF_024519315.1. Taxonomy (GTDB): domain Bacteria; phylum Actinomycetota; class Actinomycetes; order Streptomycetales; family Streptomycetaceae; genus Streptomyces; species Streptomyces malaysiensis. Next base: position 13,049 of record NZ_JANIIC010000091.1, read on the forward strand.
TCGCTGACCGAATTCGCCCCCACTTGAACAACGTCGAGTCAAATTCTTGTTACGCGCCTACCCCAATCGATCGTTCAATGACAATCTCTGGTCGGCCCGCCGCACGTCCTCTGACGCCGCGGTAAAGGCCCGCACGCACCGCTATGTGCACCACTCGCACCACTCCTGCTCGACCGGACGGCCCACCCATAGCCGTCCGTACCCCCTACACAGGGCCGCGACCCGGCGGCCCCAAGGCAAGGAGACCGAGTGAGACCCATCGCTTCCTCCCCCCGTAAGAAGACCATCCGCGTGGCGGCGCTCGTCGCCTCCGCCGCCATGGTCGTCATCGGGGTGCAGACCGGCCAGGCCAGCGCCCAGCCGGAGCGCGAGGCGGGCGCCTCGGCGCTTCCGCTGACCGCCACCGAGCGCGCCACCGCGATCAAGGCGGCCCAGGCCGACGCCTCCGCGCAGGCCGAGTCCCTCGGGCTCGGGGCCGAGGAGAAGCTCCTCGTCCGCGACGTCATCAAGGACGCGGACGGAACCGTTCACACCCGCTATGAGCGCACCTACGCGGGGCTGCCCGTCCTCGGCGGCGACCTGGTCGTCCACGAGAAGACCAGCGGCGCACGCTCCGTCAACAAGGCCACCGGCGCCCGGATAGCGGTCAAGAGCACCGACGCCGCCGTGGCCCCCTCGGCCGCCTCCGGCACCGCGCTGAAGGCCGCGCCCGAGGCGACCACCGGCGAGAAGGCCAAGTCGCCGCGGAAGGTCGTCTGGGCCGCCACCGGCACGCCCGTCCTGGCCTGGGAGACCGTCGTCACCGGGACGCAGGCCGACGGCACCCCGAGCGAGCTGCACGTCGTCACCGACGCCACCACGGGCGCGAAGCTGTCGCAGTGGGAGGGCGTCGAGACCGGCACCGGCACCAGCAAGTACAGCGGCACGGTGACCCTCGGCACCACCAAGAGCGGTTCCACCTACAGCCTCACCGACGGTGCGCGCGGCAACCACAAGACCTATGACCTGAACCAGGGCAGCTCGGGAACCGGCACCCTGTTCACCGACGCGGACGACGTATGGGGCGGCGGCCGCCAGACCGCCGGCGTCGACGCGCACTACGGCGCGGCCGAGACCTGGGACTTCTACAAGGAGTTCCTGGGTCGCAACGGCATCAGGAACGACGGCGTGGGCTCGTACTCCCGCGTCCACTACGGCAACAACTACGTGAACGCCTTCTGGCAGGACTCCTGCTTCTGCATGACCTACGGCGACGGCTCGGGCAACGCCAACGCGCTGACCTCGCTGGACGTGGCCGGCCATGAGATGAGCCACGGTGTGACCGCGGCCACCGCCAACCTCAACTACAGCGGTGAGTCCGGCGGTCTCAACGAGGCCACCTCCGACATCTTCGCCACCGCGGTGGAGTTCTACTCGGGCAACTCCGCGGACGCCGGCGACTACCTCATCGGCGAGAAGATCAACATCAATGGCAACGGCACCCCGCTGCGCTACCAGGACAAGCCCAGCAAGGACGGGGCGTCCAGGGACTACTGGTCCTCGACGCTCGGCAACATCGACGTCCACTACTCCTCCGGCCCCGCCAACCACTTCTTCTACCTGCTGTCCGAGGGCAGCGGCGCGAAGGTGATCAACGGCGTGAGCTACGACAGCCCGACCTACGACGGCTCGACCGTCACCGGGATCGGCCGGGACAAGGCCATCAAGATCTGGTACCGGGCCCTGACCACGTACTGGACCTCGACGACCAAGTACGCGGGCGCCCGCACCGGCACCCTCAGCGCCGCGGCCGACCTCTACGGCTCCAGCTCCACGGAGTACAAGGCCGTCGCCGCCGCGTGGACCGCGATCAACGTGAAGTAATCCCCGTACGAAGCCCGGACGGGCCGTACCGGGGGACCGGTGCGGCCCGTTCCGGACAAGCCTCGTCATCCCTGTCGTAGCCGGTGGTCTGCACTTACGCTGCTGTCATGACTCAACAGGTACGCGGTGTGGTGGCCCCCGGCAAGGGCGAGAAGGTCAGGATCGAGACGATCGTGGTGCCGGACGCCGGCCCCGGCGAAGCGGTGGTGCGGATCCAGGCGTGCGGCGTCTGCCACACCGATCTGCACTACCGGGAGGGCGGGATCAACGATGAGTTCCCCTTCCTCCTCGGCCATGAGGCGGCGGGCATCGTGGAGTCCGTGGGCGAGGGCGTCACGGAGGTGGCCCCCGGCGACTACGTGATCCTCAACTGGCGGGCGGTCTGCCACGAGTGCCGGGCCTGCCGCCGCGGCCGCCCCTGGTACTGCTTCAACACCCACAACGCCGAGCAACCCATGACGCTGACCGACGGCACCCCGCTGTCCCCGGCGCTGGGCATCGGCGCGTTCGCCGAGAAGACGCTGGTGGCCGCCGGGCAGTGCACCAAGGTGGACCCCTCGGCCTCGCCCGCCGCGGCCGGACTGCTCGGCTGCGGAGTGATGGCCGGGATCGGCGCCGCGCTCAACACCGGCAACGTCCAGCGAGGTGACTCCGTCGCCGTGATCGGCTGCGGCGGGGTCGGCGCCGCCTCGGTCGCCGGGGCGCGGCTGGCCGGGGCCGCGAAGATCATCGCGGTGGATCTGGACGAGCGGAAGCTGGAGTGGGCCCGCTCGCTCGGCGCCACCCACACCATCGACGCGGGCAGCGCCGATGTCGTCGAGGCCGTCCGGGAGCTGACCGACGGCAACGGCGCCGATGTCGTCATCGAGGCCGTGGGCCGCCCCGAGACCTACCGGCAGGCGTTCTACGCCCGCGATCTGGCCGGCACCGTCGTCCTGGTCGGCGTCCCCACCCCGGAGATGAAGCTGGAGCTGCCGCTGCTGGACGTCTTCGGGCGCGGCGGCGCGCTCAAGTCCTCCTGGTACGGGGACTGTCTGCCGTCGCGCGACTTCCCCATGCTGATCGACCTCTACCAGCAGGGCCGCCTCGACCTGGACACGTTCGTCAGCGAGACGATCGGGCTCGAGGACATCGAGGAGGCGTTCGCCAAGATGCACCGCGGTGAGGTGCTCCGCTCGGTGGTGATGCTCTGATGACCCCGCCGCCCGTACGCGTCGACCACCTCGTCACCTCCGGCACCTTCTCGCTGGACGGCGGCACCTGGGAGGTGGACAACAACGTATGGCTGATCGGTGACGACCACGAGGTGTACGTGATCGACGCCGCGCATGACGCCGACGCCATCGCGGAAGCCGTCGGCGACCGCCGGCTGCTCGGTATCATCTCCACCCACGGCCATGACGACCACATCGACGCGGCCCCGGCGCTCGCCGACCGCACCGGCGCACCGATCCTGCTGCACCCGGAGGACGAGGTGCTGTGGCGGATGCGCCACCCGGACCGCGCCCCGGACAAGCCATTGGCCGACGGCGACGTCCTTACGGTCGCCGGGACCCAGCTGCGGGTGCTGCACACCCCCGGCCACTCCCCCGGCGCGGTCTGTCTGCACGCCCCGGTGCTGACCACGGTCTTCTCCGGGGACACCCTCTTCCAGGGCGGTCCGGGCGCGACCGGGCGCTCGTACTCGTCCTTCCCGACGATCGTGGAGTCGATCCGGGAGCGGCTGCTGACGCTGCCCCCGGAGACGGTGGTCCGCACCGGCCACGGCGACTCCACGACCATCGGGGACGAGGCCCCGCACCTCGAGAAGTGGATCGCGCGGGGGCACTGAGCCGCGGGCGCGGGGCGCAGAGCCGCGGGCGCGGGGGCTGAACGTCGTGCGGGGCTGAACTCCGTTGCGCGGGAGCACTGGCCCCGTTGCGCGGGAGCACCGACCCCCTTGCACGGGGCCGCCCGGCGGCGGGGCGGCCCCGCGCCCCATGACACCATCGACCGCGTGATCGACCTGGGCTACTCCCTCTCCCGCCGCTTCCCCGACCCGCCGCAGACCGACTACCGGCGCGCGGACGCGCGCACCCTGCGGCACGACCTGTTCTGCGGGGACGTCTACCTCGCCGATACGAAGACCGACCGCGAGTTGTCCACAGCCTGGGGATGGGTGCCGGTTCTCGACTTCGCCTGGGCTCTGTGCGACATCGTGGAACGGCTCGACCGGGACCCGCGCGGCAGCCGCTCGGCCACCCCGGTCCACGCCGAGCTGGACTTCACCGAATCCACGGACCGGCTGCTCTTCGAGCGCCGCTTCGGCTGGGTGGACATCACCGCCGACTGGGTGCCGCTTGAGGAGGCGCCGCTGACCTTCAACCATGCGGCGCTGCGCCGCGAGGCCCGCGACTTCCTGCACGATCTGATCGCCGACCTCACGGATATGCACGAGGGCCTGGGCGACAACCCGGTGGTGTGGGACGTGCAGTCCCGCTTCCCGCGCGTATGAGATGCCGTCGCGCCGGCGGGTTCGGTTCGTCCCCGATCGATTCATTCGGTTCGTGCCCGATCGATTCAGCGGAGGTCCGGTGCGGCTGGAATCCGTGGCCGAACCTCCGCTCCGGCAGCGTTCTCGGGGGTTGAATGCCGCCGGTGGGGAATCTCCCCCGCGCCGCGGCACGGGGGCTGATTTCCCTCGTCGCCATATGTATCGACCGCCGAGAACCCTCCGCAAAGGGCACTACAGGAAGCTGCCAGACCCGAGCCGGGCCTCGCGGTCACCGGCGTTTCCGGCCCCCGGAGGCCCCGCTCCGCTCGCCGTTTCCGGCCATCATCTCCAGGGCTTTTGGGGTTCCTGGGGCGGTGTCATGGGCAGCAGGCCCAGCTCCGCCGCCCGTACCCCGGCCTGAAAGCGTGAGTTGGCCCCCAGCAACGCCATGATTTCGGCCACATAGCGGCGATATGTACGAACGGAGACCGCCAACTCGCGGGCCGCGACCTCATCGGTGGCCCCCAGCCGCAGCCGCTCCAGGATCGGCCGCACCAACTCCCCGCGCGATCGCTCGCCCAGCTCGATGCGCTCGCTGGCCGACAGCGCGGTGCGCCAGATGCCGTCGAAGAGCGTCTGGAGCGTCTCGATGACCCCCGAGTCCCGCAGGGTGGAGGCGCGCCGGCCCGCGGCCGAGTCCGCGCACACCAGGGCGGCCCGGCCGTCCACGATGAGGGCGGCGAGCAGCGGTATACGAGCCACCCGGACCTCCAGGGGGTTCCCGTGCCGCACATGCCGCTGTACGAAGCCCCAGTCCACGGTGTTATGGGCGCACAGCATCCGGGTGCGCACGGTGCCGCCGCCCGACCGCAGCCAGCCGTCGAGGACACCGTGCAGTACGTGCACATGCGCGGCCTCCGCCGCCAGCACCACGTCCACCCGTTCCGTGGCCGTTCGCAGCAGATCCTGTGCGGCGGCGTGCACTTCCTTGTCGTCCGCCTCGACGGCCGCCACCCAGGAGTTCCGCAGCTGCCGGTCACGGTGTTTGACCACGGTGGATTCGATGAGCGCCCGGACCGCCAGCAGTTCCTGGGTGATGTCGTCAGCGGGGCGCTCGTCATCGCGAGAGTCCCCCTCATCACGGAAGTGCCCGCCGTCATCAGGGTGCCCCTCGTCACCGGGGTGCCCACCGTTACCCGGATTCCCCTCGTCACCGGGGTGCCCGTCGTCACCGTCGCCGTCATCGTGCTGTCGCTGGACCCCGGCCCCCGTCGGCATGGAAACCCTCATTGCCCTCACCCCCGTGATTTCGCTCAATCCACCAGCTCGCTGCCCGAATGGGAGAGCAGCCCGAGCTCCACCGCACGCACCCCCGCCTGGAAACGCGAACTCGCGCCCACGTCCCGCATGATCGCCGCCACATGGCGGCGATAGGTGCGCAGCGAAATCTGGATCTTCTTGGCCGCGACGTCGTCGGTGTGCCCCTCGCGGAGCCGCTCGAGGATCACCCGCATGGAGTCCGAGCGGAGCCGATCGGCCAGCCTCAGATGTTCATGCACCGGCATCGCGCTGCCCCAGGCCCCGGCGAACATCAGATACAGCGCGCGCACGGAGGCGAGGTCGGTGTTGACGGTGGCGTAACGCCCGTCCCGCTCGGGCCCCGAACGCCCGAACGCCGCCTTGCCGTCGACGATGACGGTCCCGTGCAGATCGGCGTCGGTGATCCGGACCTCGAAGCCCAGCTGCCCGCCGCGCACCGCGGCGAGGATGCCATGGGGGACCGCGAGCACCTGCGGAGTGCACAGCAGCCGGACGGTGACCCCGGACTTGGCCGCCGCGGCGAACCGCCCCATCAGCGCGAGCATCGGCTTGGCCCGCTCCAGAGCGCCCGGAACGATCACGCTGACGCTGTACTTGGCACCGGCCAGCAGAGGCCCGACGGCTTGCCCGACCGCCATTCCATCGGTGGCGAGCACCATGGGCGAGGGCTGCGGCGGAATGCTGCGGTGCAGGGTCACCGCCGATTCGATCAGCTCACATACCTGCTTGAGCGTCTCTTCTACGCCGTCGGATCTTCCACTCGAATTCGACAGTTCTGACATGACTCCCCCATGCGGTACGCGACAGCACCGCCGCGAACCCGTCGATGAACGCCGAGCGGCGGACGGCCGAGATATGGCCGCATCGACGACACCCGACGTTTTCCCCAGCGTTTTGATACGCGAATGACACGGGCAACCGAACTGCCCGTCTCCCCCTGCATCGCCGTACATTCACGTACGTTCAAGTGCGCGTTGACCAGCGTGCGTTATCTCCGGAAGGCCGCCCCCTAGGCCGTGCGGCGGCGAGATTAGTTCGCCGACCGCGCCTCAGTCAACGCATCATAGTTGATAACGTTCGGATAAATCGGCCGACTCTCGAACGGAAACCGATTCCACTCCGCATCCGGGGCGCGGGATTGACATCAAGCTGCACATCTGTCCGGAATCGCGGCTCGGACGATCACGCTCCGGGTGCGCAACGCAGTCGTACGGAAACGGTGCGCAATCAAAACGGTGTCCGATGACCGCTTGCTGTCAGCTATGCACCAACACCCGCCACATCACGGCCCGCTAACCCCGCACGCCACCCGGCAACTCCGTAAAGTACCAGGTCAGTTGAGCTCTTCACACACCCGACGGCGAACCCCGCCCCGGACCGCCCCGCCCCGGCGGCGCCACGCTTTACACCGATCGGAGTGCCGTCCATGCACGGGCGCGGACCCGCCGCAAGGGTGCGATCCACCCCGTACCGGCCGAGACCGGCCCACCGGGTGCACCGCCGGGCTTCCGGTGACATGCCGGCCTCAAGCCGCCGCACACGCGTCCTTCATGTCATCGATGAGCGCCAGCACCGCCCGCGCGGACGGAAGAATCGCACGCCCCGCCTTGGTCAGCTGAGTACCGGTGGAGTCCCGCGTGAAAAGCCGCACGCCCAAGGCTTGTTCAAGACACTTGATCTGGTAGCTGATGGCCGGCTGTGAATAATCGAGTGTTTTCGCCGCCTCATCCATACGTCCGATCTCGGCGATGGATACGAAGGCACGGAACTCACGCTCATGCATTTCTTCCCCCTGATATCCGCTTCAGCCCATATCAACGGATCGAATCCCGATAGGCAACAGCGGATGCAGGAAGCTGCAAGGGGCAACATCATCTGCCCCCGCCGTACGCCCGGCACCGAGCCACCCCTCACCGCCCGACCGCCCCCGGAGCCCGGCGTCCACCCCAGGCCACCGGCCCCGCCGCGACCCACGGCACGCGCCACGAAGGCGCCCCGGAGCCCCGCGGAGACCCCACGGCCGCCCCGATCGCCCCGATCGCCCCGAGACAAAGAAAAACCGCAGAGTCACGTCTGTGATCTGCGGTTTCCAGAGCCGACTGTCGGGTTCGAACCGACGACCTTCGCTTTACAGGTGAGTCATCCCTGATGTGGTGACCGGTCCCTTGGCACCTCGCCCCAGCCTGCCCAGTGCGCGGGCGAGTCTCGCGATACAGCGATGTGCACTCCCGTTGCCGTCAACGACTGCCGTCAGGCCACCAGCTCAGCGGGCAGCAGCCTCGACTTCAGACCTCTTGGTCCGCAGATTCCGGCAGAAGTCCGGTATGGGACTCGGCGGCAAGGGGCACTGCCCCCACCCGAACGCTCGCACCCCCACGCACACCCCGGCGGGGCAGGCCGCTCAGCTCACGGCCACTGCCCAGGAGTGACCGCGAGCGGGAGCCGGGCGGCAGCCGCGAGCGCGAGTCCGCCATGCGCCGCTAACGCCGCAGAAAGCAACGTCGGCTTCGAAGGCGGTCCGGCCGCGCGGTGATCAGTTATGTCGGCGGCCAAAGCAGTGGATCTTGAGATACGGTACACGGCGAGCCCCGTGTTGCCGCCGTCCGGGATTTTTGCCAGTGGCGTGCTGCACACTGAAACCGCACGCACCGAAACCGGCCCAGCACAGACGGCCGTCGTGGGCAGTGACGGGGAGCCGCGCTCGCGACGAAAACCCGTTTGCCGACCACTCCGGGCATCGCAGAGGCTGGTGGCGTACACCACACGGGACGAGGTAACGACCATGGGAACCGCAGGTCTGGAGACCCAGCCGAGCGCGACGACTTACGATCTGGAAGATCTGGTCGCCAACGCCTGGGAAGGCAAGGTCCGCGTCCCGCACTTCCAGCGGGATTTCCGCTGGACAACCCAGGATGTACTGCGTCTCTTCGACAGCGTCGTCAAGGGTTATCCCATCGGAAGCCTTCTCCTGTGGGTGCGCAAGTCGCCAGCCCAAGAGCTTACGCTCGGACGTCTCAAGATCGAGGCACCTGCCTACGAAGAGACACTGTGGGTGGTCGACGGTCAGCAGCGCATCACCAGTCTCGCCAACGCCCTACACCTGCACAGCCACTTCCATGCCCCCTTCAGCCTGTACTACGACCTCGCGGAGCGGCAGTTCATCCCCCCACCCAAGACGCGCGAACCGCAGCACATCCCGCTTCCCGTCCTGTTTGACCTCGAGAAACTGATCGATTGGTTCGCGACCGAGGGCAGGTCGGCCTCGGAGTACTTCAAGGAGGCCCAGCGGGTCGCGAAGGCACTGCGGCAGTACAAGGTCCCCGCTTATCTGGTTCGGCAGGACGACGAAAAGATCCTGACCGACATTTTCGACCGGATGAACAACTACGGGAAGCGGCTCAGCCGGGCCGAGATCTTCTCGGCGTTGTTCGCCGGACCCGAGAAGGGCGCGGATGACCGGCTGTCGCTGTCACGCATTGCGGACCGTGTGGCGGACCGCACCGGCTTCGGCACCATCGACACCGACACCATCTTGTCGTCGATCCTGGCGCGCCGCGGCCCCGACCCGGCCCGGGACATCCGCAACGAATTCGACCCGACGGGGCGCCGTACACCCCCCGAGTTTCCGGGAGAGGATCGAGACACCGCCTACAAAGAGGGCGAGGAGGCGCTGGTCCGGGCGGTTGAGTTCCTTCAGAACCACGCCGGGGTACCACACCTCTCGCTCCTGGTATACCGGGCTCTCCTCGTGGTCCTCACCCGGTTCTTCGCGCACTTCCCGGAGCCCGAGGCGAACACCCTTCGCTTGCTGCGCCGCCTCTACTGGCGGGTCGCGGTGTCGGGGCCCGCCGTGTTCAAGGGCAGCTTTACACAGGTCGGCCGAGTGCTGTCGGCCCGGATCAAGAAGGGCGACGAACACGCCTCTGTCAAGGGTCTGATGGAAGCGATGGCTGAGGCTCAGCCGACTGTGCCGAATCCCGAGCGGTTCAAGACCAACGAAGCCACGGCCAAGGTCATCCTGAGCGCCTGGTGGTCACTGGCACCCCGCTCGCTGGTAACTGGCGAGCCGTACGACGCCCAGGACCTGTCCAGCCTCCTCGGCGATCAGACGACTGCCGCCACCGTTGCCTACCGGATTTTCCCCCGCGGCCTCTCGCCCCAACAGCAGTTCCTCGCCGCGAACCGGATGTTCTTGCCCACCGATACCGACCCCGTGAGTGAGCTTCCCGTGCTCCTGACCCAGCAGCCGGTGGATCTGGACGACTCGACCTGGGAAGCGGTGCTGGGGTCGCACTGTCTAGATCGCGCCATGCTGAACGTGCTCGTCCAGGGCGACCGGAACCGATTTCTGACTCTGCGACAGGCGGCCATCGCAGCACAGCTGCGCGACTTCCTAGGCCGGATGGCCGAGTGGGGTTACGAGGACACGCCAGCGTTGGACTCGCTCGATCTCGACGATCTCGAAGAACTGGACGACCTGTCCCAATGAGCACACTCGGCGAGAAGTACCACGCAGTCCTCCTCCACGGGGCCCGTGTCGGCACCCTGTGCCAGAAGGGCGACTACACACGCTTCGTGTTTAACGAGTCGTATCTGGACGACCCGCACCGCCCCGTACTCGGCCTGCGCTTCGAGGAGAACCTGCGCTCTCCATACGCGTCAGCGTTGCGCCTGCCCAAGTGGTTCTCCAACCTGCTTCCAGAGGGACCGCTGCGCGAGTGGATCGCCCAGGACCGAGGTGTCTCGCTCGACCGGGAAATGGAACTCCTCGCCCAAGTGGGCCACGACCTGCCGGGGGCGGTGCAGGTGCTGCCCGCCGAGAGTCCGGACGAGGATTGGGAATGGGCCGAGGGCGATGGCCCCGACGTCTCCGGCGGGGCCTACTCGTTCCCGACCGATTCTCCCTGGCGGTTCTCGCTGGCCGGAGTGGCACTCAAATTCTCCATGCTGGCGCAGGGCGACCGACTGACCGCCCCAGCCGCCGGTGTGCACGGTGACTGGCTAGTGAAGTTCCCGGACCACCGGCACTCGGATGTACCGCGCAATGAGTTCACAATGATGTCACTGGCCCGCGCGGTAGGCATCGACGCCCCGGACGTGCGGCTCGTGCACCGCGACGAGCTGGACGGCGTACCACCCCGGATGTGGCCGAACGGCGAGGAATGGGCCTACGCCGTACGTCGCTTCGACAGGCTGCCAGAAAGCAGCCGCACCTCAGTCCACATCGAGGACTTCGCCCAGGTCCGCGACAAGTACCCCCATGCGAAGTATGAGGGGAGTTTCGAGACGGTCGTCGCACTCGCATACCGCGGCCAGGACACTGCGGCGCTATCGGAAGCTGTCCGCAGAATCGCCTTTTGCACGGTCATCGGCAACGGCGACGCGCACCTGAAGAACTGGTCACTGATCTACCGCGACCGGCGGGTGCCGACGCTCTCCCCAGCGTACGACCTCGTATCGACAGCGCCATACGCACCGACGGGCGAGCCGGAGGATCTCGGCCTCAGTTTCGGCCGCAGCAAGCGATTCGCGGACGTGCGGACGGCCACCTTCAAGCAGCTCCAAGACCGTCTGAACCACCGTCTGGGCCACATCGACACCGACCTGGCGGCCATCGCCGAGGAGACCGCGACGCGGGTCCGTGAACACTGGCCCGAGTATGAAGAGGGGTTGGCCGTCAACCCCGATCTCCGCAGCGAGGTCGGGGAGTGGATCGCGACGTACACTCAAGTGCTGCTCGCGGGTCCCTAGGCAGACCCTCCCTCCTCGGACCTCTGTCTGCCCATTCCTTCCACTAAGAATGACGACGAGCACGGCGGCACATCTCAGCGTCCCGCCGTCCTGGGCCACCTCAAGTACGTCACCCAGATGATGGGCTCGGTAGACGACGTGCGGAAGCCGGGCCTCCAGGCACTCGTCGCCGCGTTGGCGTGCCTCGCGGCCTGGGCACACTCCGACGCTCACCAGTACAGCAGCCCGGCTCTACTTCACCTGGGTCCTGACGAGTCTCCCGTGGGCAGAGAGACCGCTCTCGCGGGCCACTGGTGACCAGCCGTTGGAGATGTCCATGCTCCACAAGGGCAGTGCGGCCGGGCAATCCAGGCCTTCTGGCTGGCCAGCGCTCAGCTCCAGCAGAGCAAGCTCAACGACGCCTGAGGCAGCGCCGAGCTCGCGCTCGCCCTCACCGCCATCATCGACTCACCCTGAGCCGTGGGGCACATCCACGAGTTCCACCGCCGGCTGGCTCCGTACTCGCGCGAAGCACGGGTCGTCAGCGGATGTGTGAGGTGCTGTGTTAGTCGGTGGACGTGGTGGCCTCGTGCCTCCACCCGCCAGCCCGTCTCCTCCTCGACCTCGCGCGCGCCGGCCTGCTCCAGGGTCTCGTCGGTTCGATGAGGATGCCATCTGGTGATGTCAGAACGTCAGCCGAGCAGTACGCTGCAAGCGGCCCTGCGTCGGTCGGTGTGAACTCTTCCCCGCAGCGCCGACCCGTTGTGGAGGGGACCAGCCCGTTCGAGCCGGGCCAGGGAGGGGAGCTCTACATCGACCGACCGTGCCCCCTGCGCCAGACGCTGAGCTTGGGAATCACAGGGCGGCCCGCGCTAATTGCCGTGTTGACAGCGAAAACGGGCGCTGACTGGCAGGCTGACGTGCCTGTCGCAACAGCTGTCATTGACCGCTGTTCACTGCTCTATCTGGTGCGCATCCGGTGCGGTGTGCCATTCGTCCCAGCCTATGGGCGGGAGGACGTAACCGGAACGCTCGTTCGATCGCTCGGGAAGGGCCCAGCGACCGGAACGTAGTTCGTCGCGGCCCGCGCGATCCCTTGCGGCTTCTGCCTCCGCTGGGGCTGATGGTTAACGAGCTCAGATTCTGCTTTTTCACGGCGCGGTAGCCAGTAATGAACGTCTCCACTCCAGGCTTTCACGGTGAGTTCCAATACATCTCTCCCGGGAAAATGTTTTCCACTCAACCACGCGTAGTACGTCGTACGGGTGACACCTACCTCGTCACAAGTAACGCGGCACTCATCCGCAGCTCCTGCTGTATCGCAAGGTGTTCTGAGCTCAATAGCGAAGGACGCAAGCGGATGCGCCGGGTCCAGAGGAGTGGGTCGTCACCCCATGAAGTCTCCGATAATTGTCATTATGGTGGTCGACCTGCTCGCTCATCTCAACGGCACCCGGCTGCCTGCGAGCATCGTGCGAGGTAGTGCGGCGTTCGGAGTGCCCCTTACGCTGCTGCTCCTAGTGCTGACATCTTTTGGAGCCTTGGCTTGACCTAGCCAGGAGCGCGCAGTCGGCAGCATGATCTGACATGTATCTGGCACAGTCGCTGAGGTTGCTGTACAGCTTGAGCCGCGAAGAAATCTGCTCGTTCCCACCTTTGTTCGAGACGATGTCAACTCCAATTTGGTACCCATTCTGGGGGGCCAAGCGGCTGGAATCCCTCAGCCCTCGCCACGTCCGGGTCTTCCTCGCCGAGCTGGCGCACAAGACCACGCCTGCTACGGCCAAGGAAGCTCACCGCGTGCCGCGTACGGCCCTCAGCGCCAGAAATTTCCGGAGGAGGCGCGCCACGACCGGCTCTACGCGGCGTTCGTGCTCGCCATCGCGATGGGGCTGCGGCGCGGAGAGGTACTGGGGGTTGCACTGGTCGTGGACCTGGACGAGCGAGTGATCCGCGTCGGCAACCAGCTGCAGCGCATCGGTGGTGAGCTGTACCAGGACACCACCAAGACCGGGAAGATCCGGCCGGTGCCGCTCCCCCTGATCTGCCTGGCCGCGTTGCGCTGGCACCGGTTCCGCCTGGCCGGCGCCCCCGCGCCCAGCTCACTCGTCTTCACCACCCGCACGGGCCGTCCGATCGAGCCGCGCAACCTCAATCGGTCCTTCTCCCGGCTCACTGCCTCGGCCGGTCTCCGACCGATCCGGCTGCACGACGCCCGGCACGGCTGCGCCACGTTGCTCACGGCAGCCGGGGTAGCTCCTCGCGTGCTGATGGAGATCCTGGGGCACAGCCAGATCAGCATGCCCATGGACGTCTACACGCACGTCGCCCAGGACACCCAGCGGGAAGCGATCAGCCACATGGACCGGCTGCTGAAACGACGACCCGACCAAGCCTGACCCCGACCTACCGCAGAGGCCCGCCATCACCACCGATGGCGGGCCTCGTGCACGACAGTCGTCAGATCCGATGTTGGACCCAGACCGCGATGATGCCTACGGCGGCCGTGCCAGTACCGGTGCAGGCGCCGCGAAGCATGAGGCTGACGGCCGTCCGACGTCGCCGGGAGAGCCAACGGCTAAAGCCGGATACCCTCGACGGTTTGCGCTCAGACGGCGGCTTGCTCGTATCCTCCACAGGAGTGTTCCTCTCGTCTACATCGCTAGGGACATCACGCGAGGAGTCCTGCCGACCAAATGGCCTCAGAAACCTGGTCGGTTGGGGCTCCTCTGCGCTGTTGACAGGAGTGTAGGACGCTCGCGCGGACGGCCCGAGCGCGGTCGCGTACCAGAAGTCCGTTGTGCTCCACCCTGTGGGCCAACCGGAACTAACCAGGACTAACTAACACGACTCACCGAGGTACGCCGCGACCAGGCAAGATGCCAGTGAGACGTGACCTTGGTCACATTCGAGCTCTAGCGCAATCTACGCCTGACAGGGCACCCCACCGGGCAGCAGGCCGTTAAAGACGCGCGGCATCAGGCGCCCGCGACCTTGCCGCACACCACCCCAAGCGGCGCTTTCTCGCGTTGATGTCACCTGTAGATGTCAAAAGCCCCGGACGAAAAACCGTCCGGGGCTTCTTCCCTGCTCAGACACAGAGCCGACTGTCGGGTTCGAACCGACGACCTTCGCTTTACAAGAGCGGTGCTCTACCAGCTGAGCTAAGTCGGCGTCCACAGCAGTGTACCCGTCCCCGTGGTGTGATCCGTTCGAAAAATTCTCGGGTCTCACCTAGAGACATGGCCACCCTCGCCGGTATAGCGTCACGCCAATCCACCTCCGGTGGACTAGACCCCTACCTTTACTCGGATCGTCCGGCACGTTCCTGCCGGTGAAGGGACACATCACCATGGCCACGGTCACGTATGACAAGGCGACCCGGGTGTACCCGGGCACTGAGAAGCCCGCTGTCGATCAGCTCGACATCTCGATCGAGGACGGCGAGTTCCTCGTACTCGTCGGCCCCTCCGGCTGCGGGAAGTCGACCTCCCTCCGGATGCTCGCGGGGCTGGAGGACGTCAACGGCGGGGCCATCCGGATCGGCGACCGCGATGTCACCCACCTGCCGCCGAAGGACCGGGACATCGCCATGGTGTTCCAGAACTACGCGCTGTACCCGCACATGTCCGTCGCCCAGAACATGGGCTTCGCGCTCAAGATCGCGGGCGTGAACAAGACCGAGATCCGGCAGAAGGTCGAGGACGCGGCGAAGATCCTCGACCTCACCGAGTACCTGGAGCGCAAGCCCAAGGCGCTGTCCGGTGGTCAGCGGCAGCGTGTGGCGATGGGCCGGGCGATCGTCCGGGAGCCGCAGGTGTTCCTCATGGACGAGCCGCTGTCCAACCTGGATGCCAAGCTGCGTGTGCAGACGCGTACGCAGATCGCGAGCCTCCAGCGGCGTCTCGGCATCACGACGGTCTACGTCACGCACGACCAGGTCGAGGCCATGACCATGGGCGACCGGGTCGCGGTCCTCAAGGACGGGCTGCTCCAGCAGGTCGACTCGCCGCGCAACATGTACGACCGCCCCGCCAACCTCTTCGTCGCGGGCTTCATCGGCTCGCCGGCGATGAACCTCGTCGAGGTGCCGATCACCGACGGCGGTGTGAAGTTCGGCAACAGCGTCGTCCCGGTCTCGCGTGAGGCGCTGAGCGCCGCGTCGGACAAGGGCGACCGCACGGTCACCGTGGGCGTCCGGCCCGAGCACTTCGACGTGGTCGAGCAGAACGGCGGCGCCGCCAAGGGCCTCGCCAAGGCGTCCGACGACGCCCCGGCCGGTCTCGCCGTCACCGTCAACGTCGTCGAGGAGCTCGGCGCCGACGGCTACGTCTACGGCACCGCCGAGGTCGGCGGCGAGGTCAAGGACCTGGTGGTCCGCGTGAACGGGCGCCAGGTGCCGGAGAAGGGCGCTCAACTGCACGTCGTGCCGCGGCCGGGCGAGACCCACGTCTTCTCGACCTCCTCCGGCGAGCGGCTCAGCGACTGAGCCCGATGCCCTGACGGTCATCCGGAGTCGTTCCGACGGCGCCGTCCGTCCGCTCCCCGCGGACGGGCGGCGCCGTCGCGTCGTACCCGTGCCGTGCTGCTCACGTTGTGCCCGTGCCGTGCTGCTCACGCTGTACCCGTGCCGTGCTCACGCTGCGCTCGCACCGGGCGTCCCCGGCCGGTGACGCAGGGCGCTCCCACGATGTTGCGTTGTCGATAAATTCCCCGACATTTCGAGCATTTCGCCCTCGAACGTCAACTCTTTGATCGCCAAGAGCGGCTTTCCGTCACCCGGGTTGGTGACTGAATGTCGCCAAATCGTCGCTCCTCGCTACGATCACCGCGTACCGCAGTTCCGTACCACCCACCCGCGAGGAACCGCCCCGTGAACACCGCAGCCCGCCGCATCGGCAGAACGCTCGCTCTCGTCCTCCCCGTCGTGCTCGTCCTCTCCGGCACCCTCGCGGTCACCCGCGTCCCCTGGGCCTCGCCGAGCGCCGAGTCGCAGATCCTCACCGCCTCCTCCGACCGGGCCTCCACGCATGCCTCCCACCGGGCCCCGCACGAGCTGCTGCGCGATCGCCTGCTCGCCGAGCTCCAGGAGAAGAACCCCTCCGTGGCGCTCACCCACCTCCAGGTCGCCACGGCCGAACGGCCCTCGCTCGCCAAGCACTGCGCCTCCATCGCCCGCGCGCTCGGCCGCGCCGCGGTCGCCAAGTACGGCGGTGTGAGCCGCGCCCAGGGGTACGCCCGGCCCGTCTGCGACACCTCGTTCGCCTCCGGGATCACCCAGGCGTACCGCTGACCCGCGTCAGCCGCGCCGCCTGGGCCGCGCGGCTGACGGGCGTGCCCCGTCGCCGCCGCGCTTCCCGCTGCCGCTCTTCCCGCCGCTCCCTCTCCGGCTCCGCCTACGGCGGTCCCCCCACCGCATATGGTGCGGTTCATGAGCGATGACGACGAGCGCAAACCCGGGCATCACCACCAGAGCGCGCGCCCCACACAAGCCGTCGTCCTGGCCGGCGGCCAGGGCTCGCGGCTGCGTCCGTACACCGACGACCGCCCCAAGCCGATGGTCGAGATCCCGGGCACCGGGACGCCGATCATCGGCCACCAGCTGGCCTGGCTGGCCGCCGAGGGCGTCACCGACGCCGTCGTCTCCTGCGGCCACCTCGCCGCCGTCCTCCAGGACTGGCTCGAGGCGGCGGAGCTGCCGCTGCGGGTGACGACCGTCATCGAGAAGGAGCCGCTGGGGCGCGGCGGCGGCCTGAAGTTCGCCGCCGCCAGGCTCCCCCACCCCGACCGGCCCTGGTACGCCACCAACGGCGACATCTGGACCCGCTTCTCGCTCCGCGACATGGCGGACTTCCACGACGAGCGCGGCGCCACCGCCACGCTCGCCCTCGCCCGGCCGCGCATTCCGTGGGGGGCGGTGGAGACCAATGAGTTCGGGCACGTCCTGGACTTCATCGAGTCGCCGCCCTCGCCGTATCTCATCAACGCGGGCGTCTACGTCTTCTCGGCCGCCTTCACCGCGCTGCTGCCCGACCGGGGCGACCACGAGCGCACCACCTTCCCGCGCCTGGCGCGCGAGCGGCGGCTGGCGGGATTCCCACTGCCCCAGGGCGCGTACTGGCGTGCCATCGACACCGCCAAGGATCTGACCGAGGCCGCGAAGGAACTCGCCGCGGGTCCGCCGCCGCACGGCCACGGCCCCTTCGACTCGGAGCCGGTGCCGCACGGCTGAGCCCGCGGCTCAGCCGTGCGGCACCGCTGAACCGCGACTCGTTCGGCACGGCACCGGCGGTGCCGGGCTCGCCACCACTCGCGGACACAGCACCACACAGCTGAGCCGCGCTTCGCTGGCACCGGGCGCGGGCCCGGGACGTCGGCCGCACCCGCTGGTCCGTCATCCACCCACGGCCTCCCCGCCAGCTGAAGGCAGTTCCACACAGCCGAACCGCGACCGAGCCACGCTCCGACGGTGCTGAGCGCGGGCCCGGGCCGTCAGCCGCCCACGGCCTCGCCGCCGACCGCGACAACTCCGCACAGCTGAACCGCGACTGAGCCGCACTTCGATGGTGCCCGGCCGGGCCCAAGGTCGTCGGCCGCCCACGGGACCGTCGGGCACCCGCGGTCTCGCCGTCGGCCGCAGACAGCTCCGTACAGCTGAACCGCGACTGACCCGCTCCTGCGATGCTGGGCGCGGCCCGGGGCGTCAGCCGCCCGCTGGTCCGTCGTACGCCCACGGGCTCGTCGCCGACCGCGACAACTCCGCACAGCTAAGCCGCGGCTGCTCAGCCACGCTCCGGCAATGCTGAGCACGGGCCCAAGCCATCAGCCGCCCACGG
>NZ_JANIIC010000092.1 GCF_024519315.1 Streptomyces malaysiensis subsp. samsunensis
TCCGCCCCCCGCGGCGGGCGGGGCGGGGGGGGGGGGGGGGGAAGCCGCCGGCCGCAAGCCGGTTCACGCCTGTGCTGTCACCTGAGGGGCTGTGTCACCGTCTTGCCGAGGTTCGGGCCGGAGCCCAGCGGGAAGGCGGCGCGACGGGCGCGGCCGGGTGCGGCGAGGGTGACGGAGACCGTCAGGCCGGGCTGGTCGGGGTTGGCGACGCTCACCACGGCGGAACCGCCGTCCTCCTTGAGCATGACGATGGAGGGCTGATCGACCCGCAGTGTGCGGCCCGACCCCAGGTCGAGGGAGCCCGCGCCGTGGAAGGTCGCCATCGTCAGCCGCAGCCGCGGGTGGCGGACCGCTTGCACCTGCTCGTCGTTGCGCAGGATCCTGACGACCGGCTCGGCCGCGTAAGAGCGGACCTTCTCGGGCGCCGCGCCGGGCAGGAGGATGTAGGCGTACTCGGCTCCGTCCGGGGTGATGCCGTGGTCGAAGAAGAGGGTGAAGGCATTCCGCTTCACCGGATCACGGTCGAGCCAGCTCCCGGTCTGCTCCTTGTTCGAGACCTTCAACGGCCCGCCCTCCGGGAAGACATAGCCGATCTCGTCGTTGTACGCCCATGAGGCGCCGGTGGCGGCGGAATCGGTCCCCGGGCGTACCGCCTTGCCGCCGACGGAGGCATTGGACCTGGCCGCTCCCTGATTGACCGTCGTATGGACGGCATGCTGTGAGGTGGAACTGATCCCGGCGCCGAGCGCGACCACCTCATCGTCGAAGTAGAAGTAGCTCTTGCGCCCGGTGGTCGAGAACCGGTCGAGGGTGAAGACGCTCGCCCCGTAACGCCCGTCGGAGACGCCGCCGGTGAAGCTGCCGCGGTTGGCGGGACTCGACTGCGTCGTCACCTTGGTGTAGGGCGCGGTGACACCCGGGTAGTGGAACCAGTCGAAGGCGGGCACGAGGTCGTCGTATTCCCGGTTCGTGACCTGGATCGAGGTGGCTCCCGCGGCGTTCCAGTCGATCTCGTTGCCGACTTCGGGCCGGAAGGTGGAGCGGTACTCGCTGCCCTTCATCCGAGGGGAATTGACCCTGGTGAAGATTCCGTACTCGTCCCGCAGATGTGAGGAGAACTCCGAGCGCCAGAAGTACTTATGTCCGGTGACACCGTTCTCCCGGCTCTTCCCGCGGATATTGTCGGCGAGCCGCTGATACGCCGCCGAGTTTCTCTCATCGGCCCGGACCATCCGGTCGAGCGGCTCGAGGAAGTCGGCCGCGTAACTCGTAATGCCATCGATGGTGTTGGGGGGACGGTACCCGAGGTACATCATCCCGATCTCCCCGCGGATCAGCCAGCGGGTCCCGTCGAGGATGTAAAAGGCGATGGCGTCGATGTCCTCGGGCGAGAAGGCGAAGCCGGTGCCGCGCGCGACATCGGCCCAGGCCGCGACGATGGTGAACAGGGCCATGCCGTAGCCCTCGCTGTAGAGCTGCGCCCCATGTGCCCAGAAGGACGAGTCGACCTGCACCGCCTCGGTGACCTTACCGCTGCTGTCGACGGCGATCGTCTGCGACATGGTGGCGTAGCCCTGCTCGATGTCGGCGGTCGCGTGCTTCGCGACGGCTTCATAGAGGTAGTTCTCGGTTCTCCAGGAGCCGTTCGCCCCGACCGGGTCCAGACGGCCGGTGTTGTGGGCGTAGGTCACCTCCCGCGCCTCGGCGCTGAGTTCGTCGCCGACGAAGATCGACACCCGGCCCATGGCCATCGACTTGCCGATCTCGACTTCCCACCAGTTCGTGCTGGTCGGTTTGACACTGTCCCAGTAGAGAAGCGCGCGGTTCAGGGCCTCGATCAGCTCCGGTTTGCCGTAGCCCGCGGCATTCGGATCACGGTAGGCATGAGCCATGGCGATCATGCGGTACAGCGCGTGATACGGCGACCAGACCCGACCGTTGGCGGAACTGGTGGTGTCGGCGTAGTCCACATTGGGCCACGAGCCGTCGGCGCGCAGGGACTCGACATAGGCCAGGGCCTCGGACGTACGGGCGAGGAAGATGCCATTGGCGATCCTCACCTGGTCGCCCTGGGCAAGGAACCGCTGTTGCAGGCGTTCGATGATGAGCTGAATGTCATCCGTCACCGCTCGGCTCCCACCGGCTTCGGCGGCCCGCGCGAGAGCCGGCACTGCCAGCGTCAGCCCGGCGACACCGGCGGCGAGCCCGAGGCCCCCCAGTAGGACGCGACGTCGATCGGGCAGGGGTACGACTCCGTTTTCTGTCATGCGGACTCCTTTGGGCGCACTCAGATCCTGACAACGTTGCCGTGGGGGGTGTGTGTTGGTTGACGAGGTCTTCCGGGTGCTGATTCGGTCACGGCTTCGGCTTGGTGCACGCCGATGTCTAAACCGGTTTGAAAGTGACCCGTAAACAGTTACCGGCTACGGCCTGGGTACGTCAACAGTCGCGGCGCTGGGTGGACGAGGGCGGCGTGCCGGGCGTCGGTGGGATGGACGTCGAGCGCGGTGATGTCGTCCTCGAGCTGTGAGAGGCGGCGGGCGCGGACCGCAACGAGCTTCGCCACTCAGGGAGTTGCGCGATGGCCGCCCCATGGCAGGGGCCATCCGGAGATCGCCGCGACACCACTAGGCGGGACACCGTTTCATCGCGCCGAAGCTGAGTGATGTTGCACACATTCCGGTCGGCGGCTGCGGCTCCGGAGGCCCCAGCCGCAGGGGCGCGGGCCCGTCAACGCTCCGATGGGAAAGGGCGGCTGACGGCATGTCGGGGAGATCCGTGACGCCCGTACGGGTGGGCCGCCCGGGTGATCCGGTGGCTCCTTGCCGCGGGTATCGTCTCGAATATGAAAACCATTCGCATTAAGGGGCTGCTGGGTGTCTGCCTGCTGCTCCCCGGCCTCGCCGCCTGCGGCGCGAGCGGAACGGCCGCGTCCGGGGCCCGGGACGCGGCGCGGCCGTCCGGCGCGGTCGCGACCAGCTGCGGCCTGGGGTCGAGAGTGCCCGCTCCCCCCGAGCGGGCGATCTCCCTGGAACAGAACGCGACGGAGATCATGCTCAGCCTGGGGCTGGCCGACCGGATGATCGGCACCTCCTACCAGACGGATCCCGTGCTCCCCTCGCTGGCCACGGAGTACAGGAAGGTCCCGGTGCTCGCGGAGCAGTACCCCGACCACGAGGCCGTCCTCGCCAAGGAGCCGGACTTCCTCTACTCCACGCTCTCCTCGGCATACGCCGACGAGGCGGCGGGCCCCCGCGCGGACTGGAAGAAGCTCGGCGTGCCGGCCTACCTCTCCGCCCACGACTGCGAATCCCCCGGACTGACGTCCGACGAGGTGCGTTTCGACGCCGTCTTCGACGAGATCAAGGACATCGCCGCCGTCTTCGGCGTCGAGCGGCGCGGGGAGAAGACCGTCAAGGACCTGCGCGTCCGGCTCGACCGAGCGGTGCGCGAGGCACCGAAGAACACCGGCGCGAAGCTGATGTGGTACTACTCCGGCACCGCCACGCCCTACATCGCCGGACACGGCGGACTGCCCTCGACGGTCAGCAAGCTGGCAGGGGTGGACAACGCCTTCGACGACATCCACCAGAAGTGGCCGGCGGGCAACTGGGAGAAGATAGCCGAGCGCGACCCCGACGTCATCGTGCTGGCGGATCTGACCCGCGGAGGGGACGGGGACAGCGCCGAGGCGAAGAAGCGGTTCCTGCGCGCCAACCCGGTCACCTCGCGGCTCGACGCCGTGCGCAACAACCGCTTCATCGTGGTGCCCGGTTCGGCCATGGACCCTTCCATTCGCAGCGTCGGCCTGGCGGAGGCGCTCAGCAAGGGACTGACCGCACTCTACGGCTGACACCACCCACTCCCACCGATCGAAGGACACCCGCATGACCGACACCGCCGCTCTGCCCCCGCGCGCTCTCCTGGAGCGCTGGGACGCCCAGCAAAGCGCCTACGTCGCCCACCGGGAGCTGCGCTTCCAGGCGATGCTGGACGTACTGCGCCTCGGCCTGCCCGAGCAGTTCCACGTGCTCGACCTCGCCTGCGGCCCCGGCTCCCTGTCCGACCGCGTCCTGCGCGCCTTCTCCCGGGCGCGGGTCACGGCCGTCGACTACGACCCCGTGCTGCTACGGCTCGCCGGTGACGTGCTCGCGGAGTACGGCGACCGGGCCACCGTCGTGGACACCGACCTCGTACGGGCCGACTGGGCCGATCCGCTGGCCGGGGAGAGGATCGACGCCGTCGTCTCCTCGACGGCCCTGCACTGGCTCTCCCCGTCCCAACTGCTGCGTGTCTACACCGCGCTGGCCGGCCTGCTGCCGCCGGGCGCGGTCTTCCTCAACGCCGACCACCTGCGCTACGGGCCCGGGAATGAGACCCTGGGCGCCCTGTCCGGCCGGCACGACGCCGAGGTGCGGCGCACGGCGTTCGCCGCCGGGGCCGACACCTGGGACGCCTGGTACGAACTCGCGGTGGCCCAGCCCGGCATGCCCCCGCTCGCCGCCGAACGCGAGCAGCGGTTCACGGACCGCCCGCCGCAGCCGCTGGCGCCGCTCCACTTCCACCTTTCGGCCCTGCGCACCGCGGGCTTCGCCGAGGTGGGGACGGTGTGGCAGTACCTCGACGACTACGTGGTTTTCGCCCGCCGATGACAACTGCCACCACGAGGGCAGGGGATCGACGGGGCATGCTCTCCCGGAGCACGCTCGTCCTCGTCTGCTGCGCCGCTCTGCTGCCCTTGTCCGTGCTCGTCGCCGTCGGCACGGGCAGCGCCGACATACCGCCGCTGGACGTAGCCCGCACCATAGGCGCCCACCTCGGGGCGCCATGGGAGGCGTTGCCGCCGCTGCGCGACAGCATCGTGTGGAACCTGCGGCTGCCGCGCGTCCTGTTGGCCGCGCTGGTGGGGGCGGGACTCGCGGTGAGCGGCACGGTCCTTCAAGCCGTGACCCGCAACCCGCTGGCCGACCCCTACCTCCTCGGCGTTTCGGCCGGAGCGTCCACCGGAGCGGTCCTGGTCCTGGTGCTCGGCTTCGGCTCCCTCGGCCTGCCCCTCGGAGCCTTCACCGGTGCGATGGCGGCCTTCGGCTGCGTCCTGCTCCTGCTGGGCCGCTCGCTCGGCTCGGCGACCAAGGTGGTGCTGTCGGGTGTCGTCGCGTCCCAGCTGTTCAGCGCGCTCACCAGCCTCGTCGTCGTCCGCTCCGGCGACGCCGAACGCACCAGGGCGGTGACCTTCTGGCTGCTCGGCTCGCTCGCCTCGGCCGACTGGACCTCGGTGGGAGTGTGCGCCGCCACCACCGCCGCCGGCCTGCTGGTCTGCCTGCGGTACGCCCGCCATCTCGACGCACTCGCCTTCGACCGGGAGACCGCCTCGACCCTGGGCTTCTCGCCGCGCCGCACCGAGATGGCGCTGTACGGGACGACCGCCGTCGTCACCGGCGCACTCGTCGCGGCGAGCGGCGCCATCGGCTTCGTCGGCCTGCTGGTCCCGCACGCGGCACGGATGCTCACGCGAGCGTCCCACCGGATACTGCTGCCGTCCTCGGCCCTGCTCGGCGCGGTCTTCCTGATATGGGCGGACACGGCCGCCCGCAGCGCCTTCGGCGCCCAGGAGATGCCGGTCGGCGTGCTCACCGCGCTCATCGGCGTTCCGGCCTTCGCGGTGTTGCTGCGCAGACGAACGGCCACGCCGTGAGGGGCCCCGGCACCGTGCACGCGGCCCGCTCCCTGGAGTGGACGGCGAGCGGCCGCGCGGTCGTCGACGGCGTCACCTTCGCCGTGCCACCCGGGCGCTTCACCGCTCTGCTCGGGCCGAACGGCTCGGGCAAGTCCACCGTGCTGCGCCTCCTCGCCGGTCTGCGCCGCCCCTCGTCCGGGCAGGCGCTGCTGGACGGGTCCGACGTCACGGCCCTGAAACGGCGCGACGTCGCCCGCCGACTGGCCTTCGTCGCCCAGGAGAGCGCCCCGGACCTCGACACGACCGTGTCGCAGGTCGTCATGCTGGGCCGGGCCCCGCACCGCGGACGCTCGGCCACGACCGAGGAGGACGTCCGGGCGGTCGGACAGGCCATGGCGGCGATGGGCGTCACGGCGCTCGCCGAACGGTCCTGGGGCAGCCTCTCCGGCGGCGAACGGCAACGGGTGAACATCGCCCGGGCATTGGCCCAGCGGACCCCCGCCCTGCTGCTCGACGAACCCACCAACCACCTGGACATCAGCCACCGGCTCGACCTCATGCAGATGCTCTCGCGCACCGACGCCACGGTCGTCGCGGCGCTCCACGAACTCGACCTGGCCGCCCGCTACTGCGACCACTTGGTGCTCCTCGACGCCGGCCGCGTGGTCGCGGCCGGCCCTCCCACCACGGTGCTCACCCCGCCCCTCCTGGAACAGGTCTACCGAGTCCACGCCACCGTGGACCAAGGGCCGGACGGCAGACCGGACGTGCGTCTGGCCCCGCTGCCCCGGCGGTGAACGCCATCGGCCCGGCGTATCGGCCACGGCCGTCACCTGCGGGCCGTCGCTATTGAAAATGATTACCATCCCATCTAAGGTTGCTGTGGCCATGCCGAGGCCAGGGGCGGTCGTGTTGCCCTACCCGCGGCGCTGCGTACGAACGTTCCGCCGACGATCACGTGGCCGCGTGCGGGGGACGGAGGAAAGGCCGATTCTTGGCGCCCGACTGATGAGGGCGGCCACAACAGCGGATGAGGGGCAATGAGATCAGTTACGCGATCTGCGGGTGTGGTGGGGGTGCTGGCCCTGGTTGCGACCGGGCTTGTCTCGGTGGGGGCCGTCGCCGATGGTGGACCCGCTGTGAACGGTGTTCCCGCGTCCTCCTCGGCGGCGGAAGCCGCGGCCGGTGACGTACTCGACGAGCGCATCGTCATCGATGGTGGTCATGTTGACGCGATCGCGCCACGGCTGGTGAACGACGAGTTCCGCACGCTGTTCAAGGACAGCCGGACCAGTGATGTGGTGTGGCGCGAGCCGACCTCGGTCATCATGCACCTCACGTCGAAGGGCAAGGAGACCATCCCGGACCCCGCGGGCGGGCTCAGCTTCATCGGCAGCCCCGGTGATGTCTACTACTCAATTCCGCAGACGCAGAATCCCGAAGTCCTCTGGGCCGGCTGGAGCACTGAGGCTTTCCAATCCACCGATATCAAAGGCGACTTCAAGCTCTCGCTGGACAAGGTTGAGGGTCCGGGCTCCCTGCTGGTATTCGGTTGGTCGCCATTCGGTGAGCCGCTGATGCGGTTCGACTCCCGAGACGGTCTCCCGGACGCCTACAAGGTCCCGGCCCGCACACACGAGCATGCGAATTGGGTCTTCACCAAGGAGGGCGTCTACCGGATGACCTTCACCTTCGAGGCCAGACTCGCCTCTGGTGAGGACGTCTCCGACAGTCGAGTGTTCACCATGGCCGTCGGGGACGTCGATCCGAGTGGTGTATCGCTGCCCGGCGAGGACGGAGACACCGGTGGGCAGACCGGGGGCGGGCAGGACGGTGGTGGCGGGCAGACCGCTGGTGGTGGGTCCGGTGATGGGCAGACCGGTGGTGGCGGTGGCGAAGGGGCCGCTGGGGCGCAGGACGGTGGTGGCGATGCCGGTGGGTCCGGTGGTGCGCAGGTCGGCGGTGGCACGACGGGCGGGGGCACCTCACCCAACGGTGGGCTCGCCAACACTGGTGCGGGTGTGGCGATTCCGCTCGGTGTGGGCGGCGCGATTCTGTTCACCGCGGGAGCTGGAACGGCCGTGTCTCTCCACCGGCGCAAGCGGCAGAACGCATCCGCTGCCGAAGCGACCCCCGGCTCCTTCCTGACCTGACGGGAAGGGGCGGGCCCGGGGAGGAAAACCTGGGGGCCTGTCCGCGCGAGGAAGCAGTACAGACGACTTTGCGACGTGCCGAGTGCTGTCGCCGGAGAAGGAGTGGTCAATCCCATGGCAGCACCCAGGAATTCACCGTGGGCCGCGGTCGGCGTCATCGGTTCCGTGGCCCTCACCGCGGGCCTCGCGCCGGTCGCCTTCGCGGACAACCCCGACAAGGGGGTCCTGCCGGAATCCGCCCGGGGGGCGAATGTCGTCCTGTCCCTGGAGGGCGACAAGCTGGCGCTGGACCTGAGACGCCAGACGGGCGAGGCGTCCTCCTCGAAGGAGGTGTCCGCGCCTGAACACGTATCCGCGCCTGAACACGTATCCGCGGCGGACCTCGACCTCGGCGCCGACGCGAGGACCACCGTCCCCGCGGGGGACGACTACGCCTTCCTGGGCAAGTCCGGCAGTTCCGTATGGGTGCTCGACGCCCGGGCGGCCGGTACGAGAGCTCCGCGGTGGGACACGACCCGCATCCCGACCGGCGAGCTTGCCGACGACACCGTCGACTGGGCCTTCACCGATATCGAAGGGCCCGGCGACGTCATGGTGTTCGCGCCGGAGGAGAACGCCGCGCCCGACGCGAAGGCGACCGGCCCGAAGGTGCTGTTCGACAGCGCCGACGGATTCCCCGACGCGCAGACGCTGCCGGTTGCCGACAGCGGCGAGCTGGCCTGGGCGTTCACCAAGCCGGGAGAGTACCGGCTCATATCGGAGGCCACCGCCCGGCTCGCGACGGGCAGGACGGCCACCGCCACGACCGAGTGGACGGTGCGTGTCGGGGACGCCGCGGTGACAGTCACACCCGGTGACCCCGTTCCGCCCCGGATGTCCGCACCGTCGGCCACTGGCGGCCGCCCCGTGAGCCCTCCCTCGGCGGTCGGTCCTGCTGCCACGCCCGTGGCCAGGGCGAAGGGCGAGGGTGATATCGCCGATAAGAAGGTGGTCATCGATGACGGCCACGTGGACGCGATCGCCGGGAAGATGGTGAGCGGCAAGCTACGAACCCTGTTCAAGGACAGCCGCAACCCGGCCGACGTCACCTGGCGCGAACCGTCCTCCGTCGTGCTGCACGTCAATCCGAAGGCGAAGGAGAAGGTCCCCGCCGGCCGTACCTACACCTTCCTGGGGAAGGCGGGAAGCGACTTCTGGCTCATCCCTCAGGTACAGAAGCAGGGTGTGGTCTGGGCAGGATGGAACACCGAGGCTCTGGGTTCCGGTGACCTCAAGGGTCCGGTCGATATGAAGCTCACCAAGGTCGATGGCCCGGGTCCGCTGGCGATCTGGGAGACCGCCGGACTGGGCGGCGCGCATGTCCTCTACAGCAGCGAGGACGGGCTGCCCGACACCCGGAAGGTCGACCTCGGTGTGCACGCCCACGCCAACTGGGGCTTCGGAGCGGAGGGTGTCTACAAGGTGACCTTCCAGCTCAGCGGTACATTGCCGAATGGGCGGACCACGTCCGACACGCGGACGTACACGTTCGCGGTCGGTGACGTCGATCCGGGGGCCGTCACTCCGGGAGGCGGTGACCGCGATGGCGGTTCTCCCGGTGGGACCGGCGATGCCGATGGAGGAAGTGACTCCGGGTCTCGCGCGGACAGTGGTTCGACCGGTTCGGGCAGCAGCGGTGGCGGCTCGGCGGCGACTGGCGGCGGTGACCGTCCCGGCGGCAGCCTCGCCCACACCGGCGGCGCGGCGGCGATTCCTCTGGCCCTGAGCGCCGGTGTCCTCGTACTGGGCGGCGCGGCCGCGGTCGGGATCAGCCGCGGCAGGCGCCGTACGGCGCCCGCCGGCGGGGACCACCGGTAAAGGAACGGAGCGTTCGCGGCGCCATGTCTCGCGCCGCGAACACTCCGTTCCCTCCGCCGGGCCGGGTTCTCCGGCCCGGCGCCGCCCCCTGCTCGCTGGGAGTTTCTTCATCATGCGTATAGCCGGATCCGCCCTACGGACGCTGGCCGCCACCGCTGTTCTCGGTGTAGCGGTGGCAGGGTGCAAGGGCAACGCCCGCCCCGCCGCCGAACCCGAGAACCCGGACGCGGCACTGCGAGTGGTGACCACCACAGAAGTCCTCGCCGACCTGGTACGAGAGGTCGGTGGCGACCGCGTACAAGTCAACTCGATCGTGCCACCCGGCGGCGACCCGCATTCCTACGAGCCCACCCCGGCGGATGCGAACGCGGTCTCCAAGGCCGACGTCACCTTCACCAACCATCTGCTTCTCGAAGAGCACGCGCTGATCAAGACGGTGGATTCCAACGCCCGTAAGGGCACCCCGAACGTCTCACTCGCCGAAGCGTCGGAAACCTACGGTGCCAACGTCATTCCCCTGGTCGAGGACGTCGGCCTGGACGTGCTCTGGCTGGGTCTGCGCGTGCGCGGTGAAGGTGAAGCGCGGGGTGCGACCCGTTCCTCGGACATCCTGATGTCGGCCACTGATGTGCAGGGACCCGGTGAGCTGGTGGCCTATCTGACGGAGTCCCTCGGCCGGCCGAACGTCTACTTCAATTCGGCGGACGGCTTCACCACCAAGGACACCACCAGCCTGCCGCCGGCCGCGCACACCCATCTGAACTGGGCGTTCACCAAGCCCGGTGTGTACACACTGAGGCTTGAGGCGAAACTGCGGAATCCCGGCGGCAAAGCCCCCCAGCCGATCGGCACGGGCACGTTCACCTTCGCCGTGGGCGTCGACCCGCACACCGCGGCCGATCCCGGGGACACCATCCTCGACGACGGACACACCGACCTGACGGTCAACATCGACTCCGGCGAAATATCGGCATTCACCGACCTGCGCGCCAAGGGCAGGAAGCAGGAGGAGATACCTTCCGGCGATGTCGTCATCGATGTGCCGAACCGGGCCCTGGAGAAGGTCCCTGCCGGAAAGCGGTTCGCCTTTCTCGGCGAACCGGGGTCGGAGATCTACCAACTGCCGCAGGCCGTCCTGGGCAAGCATGTGCACGGTGAGATCGACCCGCACCTGTGGCAGGACGTACAGAACGCCAAGGCATACGTGCAGTTGATCCGTGACACCCTGAAAAAGGAGGATCCCAAGGGCGCGCGGATCTATGACCGCAACAGCAGGGCCTATGAGCAGGAACTGGATCGGCTGGATGACTACGTCCGCGCTCGGATAGGGCAGATCCCCGCGCACAAACGGCAGTTGATCACCACCCACGACGCCTTTGGATACCTCGCCGACGCCTACGGCATGAAGGTGGCGGGGTTCGTCGTGCCCAACCCGGCGCAGGAACCCAGCGCGGACGATGTGGAGAAGCTGTCCCGCACGATCAAGAACCTCAAGGTCCCCGCCGTGTTCATGGAACCCAACCTGGTCCAGCGCGCGACAGTGCTCACTCAGGTGGCCCGGGACCAGCATGTGAGGGTCTGCACACTCTACGGCGACGCCTTCGACAAGGACACCCGGCACTACACCGACATGATGCGGCACAACGCCGACGAGCTTCGCTCCTGCCTCGGAGGCATGAAGAAGTGAACACCACCACGATGCGCACGGGTGCCAGGGCCTCGGCTCTGGCGCTCCTGGTGGCATGGACCCCGGCACTTTCCGCGGCCGCCGAGTCTCCGGCCCCGGGGGCGGAGGCCGAGGCCGTGCCGGACACCGGCACGGGGCGGACGGTCATCGCGGACGGCCACGTCGATATCGGCCCGCGCTTCGACCACGGCCGCTGGACCGTGCAGATCCGCGACGACACGACCAAGCCCGCGACGTGGCGGGAGACCGCTGACGTCGTTCTTCATGTCAAGGACACGGCGAAGATCGAAGTCCCCGAGAGCAAGGAGTTCGGCTTCCTCGGCACACCCGGTGACCCGGTGTGGCTCCTGCCGCAGGTTCAACAGGCCGGCGTGCTGTGGCCCGGCTGGAACAGCCAGGAACCCAAGGTCGCCGCCTCCGTCGACCGGGAGGTGAACTGGCAGCTCACCAGCGTCAAGGGGCCCGGGGACTTCGTGCTGTTCCTCAACGGCAGCTTCGGCACCCCGAAGATGCTCTTCGATGGACGGAAGGAACTCCCGCAAGAGACCGGCATCGAGGTCAACAGCCACGTCCACGGCAACTGGGCCTTCACCGAGCCCGGAACATATCTCCTCGACGTGAGGATGTCGGCGAAGACGAAGGACGGAAAGAGCCACCGGAGCGAGCGCACGCTGCGGTTCTCCGTCGGACCTCAGGACCCACGGCGGGCATTCGTCGCCAAGTCGCCCGCGGAGAAGGGGACCACACCGCCGATCGACGCCGACACGGCGGAGCCACCGGACACCAACGATTCAGCCGCGCCCCTGTGGTGGGGTGCGGGCGCCGCCGCCGCGGTGGTGGCTGTCGCCGCCACCCTGACGTGGCGTCGCGGCCGAAACAGAGGACGGACCGCACCCTCCCGAGCCGAGAACGCCGCCCGCAAGGAAGGGGAGGGGCAGTGACCGACGTGGCCACGAGCGGAACCCCGGTGCTGGACGTACGTTCCGTCGCCGTTGATCTGGGCGGCCGTCTCGCCCTGAAGGACATCGATCTCACCGTGCGTGTCGGCGATCTCGTAGGACTCATCGGGCCCAACGGCGCCGGGAAAACCACGCTGCTGCGCGCGATCCTGGGCCTCCTCACCCCCCACACCGGCTCCATCCACCTCGACGGACAGCCCGCCGACCGCAGCCGTGGCACGGTCGGCTACGTACCCCAGCGTCATGAGTTCGCCTGGGACTTCCCGCTCCCGGTGGCCAAGGCCGTACTGACCGGCCGCACCCACCGCATCGGATGGCTGCGCCGCCCCCGCGCGGCCGACCGCGAGGCCGTCGACGAGGCGCTGGAACGCGTGGCCATGACCGAGTTGCGCCATCGGCCCATCGGCGAGTTGTCCGGGGGACAGCGCCAGCGTGTCCTGGTCGCCCGCGCCCTGGCCCTGCGGCCGAGGCTGCTTCTGCTCGACGAGCCGTTCACGGGCCTGGACGTCCCCACCCAGGAGCTTCTGACCTCCCTCTTCTCGCAGCTGAGCGACGAAGGCAAGGCGCTGCTGATGACCACCCATGACCTGCCCGCGGCCGCGGACCTGGCCACCCGGCTGTGTCTGCTCAACAAGACCGTCATCGCCGAGGGGCCTCCGGACACCTTGCGAGACCCCGCCGTCTGGCTGCGCGCGTTCGGCGTGGCCAAGTCCGACCAGCTGTTGACCTCTTTGGGGGTGACCCGATGAACAGTGTCATGGACTTCCTGACCGGCCCATGGGAGCACCTGTTCATGCGGCGGGCCTTCGCGGTGGCCGTCATGTGCGGCATCGTCTCGGGTGTCGTCGGCGCGCACGTCGTTCTGCGGGGGATGGCCTTCATCGGGGACGCCGTCTCCCATTCGGTCTTCCCCGGAGTGGCGATCGCCTTCGTGTTCCAGTTCAACCTGGTCCTCGGCGGTGCCGTCGCCGGGCTCCTCACCGCACTCGCGGTCGCGGTGTTCTCCCAGAACCGACGCCTGAAAGAGGACACCGTCATCGGCGTGTTCTTCGCCGCCGCGTTCGGGCTGGGCATCGTCATCCTCAGCACCGCGCCCGGCTACAGCGGTTCGCTCGAGTCGTTCCTGTTCGGACAGATCCTCGGCATCAGCGATGGCGATGTTGTCACCGTAGCCGTCATGGGCCTGATCCTTTTGCTGATCGCCGGGGCGGTACACAAGGAACTGGTCACAGTGAGCCTGGACCGGGAGACGGCGACGGCGATGGGTCTGCCGGTCTTCGCCCTGGACGTCGTGCTCTACGCACTCGTCACGGTCACGGTGGTGATCTCCCTCCAAGCGGTCGGGAACATCCTGGTCCTGGCCCTGTTGATCACCCCTGCGGCGTGTGCGCGACTGCTCACCGACAGGATCGGCATCATGATGGCCCTCGCACCGGCCATCGGCGCCGGCTCCGCGGTGCTGGGCCTCTACCTGTCGTACGCCTACAACCTCGCCGCGGGCGGACTCATCGTCCTCGTCGTCACCGGGGTGTTCATCGTGTGCTGGCTTCTCGCTCCGCGACACGGTCTCCTCACGGCCAGGACACATCGCCGCGGACACGCACTGGCACCCGACGATGTGGCGGCGGCCCCGGCGCAGCCGACGGACAACACGGCGCTGGTCGAGCGGACTCCGGCCGCATGACGCCGGTGCACCGACTTGGGCGCGCGGTGAGCGATATGGCGGTGACGCTGGGCCTGCTCATGGTCCTGTTCGCCGTCTATCTGCTGTGGTGGACCAACCACACGGCCCAGGACCGGGCCCGGGACGAGGTGCATCGCCTGGAACGGCAATGGGCCGTCGAAACCGCACCGGACAGGGAGCGTCACACCACCCGGCCGGAGGAGGCGAGCAGTGGGGGAGGAGCCCCGGCCGACCGGGCGCAGGGCACCGGCGGGGGTGGGCCCGCGGCTGCTCCCGCGCGGCGTCATGGCCCGGCACGCTCGGAGAGCTTCGCCATTGTGCGCATCCCGCGTATCGGACTGGCTGCCCCGATCGCGGAAGGCATCGACAAGCGCGATGTGCTCGACCGCGGGTTCGTCGGCCACTACCCGGGTACGGCGTTGCCCGGCGAGACGGGCAATGTCGCGCTGGCCGCACACCGCAATACGCACGGGGAGCCATTTCGACATCTCGATCGGGTCGGTCCCGGCGATACGGTGACGATCACCACCGCTACCGGCGAATTCCGGTACCGCGTCGATGTCGTACTGCCTCAGACGACGTCCGAGGACGGCGCGACGATCCAGCCCGTCCCCACTACCGCCTACGCCGGGGCGGGCAAGCGGATCGGATATCAGAAGCCGGGCCGCTACCTGACCCTGACCACGTGCACACCGGAGTACAGCACCCGTTACCGGTTGGTGGTCTGGGGCCGTCTCCTGGATGACTGATTGACCGGTGGCGCCGCCGGGCAGCATCCTCAATTGTTGAAAACGATTATCATTACTCCATCGCTGCGGTCCGTTCGTGTGGAGGGACCGCCTTTCGGAAGGAACCCATGGCACTGTCTCCGGGGCGCATCGCTCTACGCGCCCGTCATGCTCTTTCACTGCTCTCGTTGGGGGGTGTGCTCGCTCTCGCGGTCGCCGCGCCGGCCCACGCGGCATCCGGGCCGGCCGACCATCGCAGCCTGCTGGGCGCCGGTGAACATGTCGACGCCGTCTACCCCGTCATCAAGGACGGTGACCTGGACATCCGTTCGCTGACGGATGACGGCGAAGCCGATCCCGACGAGCTGGCCCTGCACATACCCGACACCAAGACCTCGCGCATCACCTTGCCGGAGGAGTACGCCTTCCTCGATGAGCCCGGCTCGGACGCGTGGATGAGTTCACAGACCCAGGACATGTCCGTGGTCTGGCCCGGCTGGTCCTTCGAGGGCATCCCCCAGGGAACGCTCAAGGGGACGGTCGGCATGGACCTCGCGGGCTTCTCCTACGCGGGCGACGCGAAGTCCCCGAAGTTCGCCGTCACTCAGCCCGGGGGGTTCGGGAACAAGAAGGTCAGCCAACTGATCGTGCCCGGCTCGGCGTTCACACATGTGTCGGGGGAGGTCGGGTCGCATACTCACGCCAACTGGATCTTCACTGACCAGGGGACGTACGACATCGACTTCACCGTCCACGTCACGCTCGCCAACGGCAAGGCTCTCGAAGACACCGCCACCGTACGTTTCATCGTCGGCCCGGTCCCCGCGGAACAGAACGCGCCCACTCCTCAGAAGGTCAGCCACTACAGCAAGGACGCGGATGGCCTTCTGCTGACGCCGGACAAGGTGGACGGGGAGTACTTCGTAGGACAGACGATCAACGTCACGGCCGCCTCGGGCATGGCCGACGAGGACACCCGCTACCGCTGGTTCCTGAAGAAGAAGGGGGAAAGAGCCTTCGCCCAGGATCCCGAGCAGGACACCGCGACCTACACCACGAAGCCGGACCGCGCGCTCGACGGTGCGCGGGTGTACGCGCAACTCCTGCGGGGCGGTAAGGCCGTCCAGACCTCGAAGCCGACCACTGTGCACGTACGGGCCCTCGAGCCCACTACGCGGCTCGGTGTCAAGTCGGACCGCAGGACGTATGAGGTGGGAGACACCGCTCGCTTCGTGTCCGAGCAGAGCCCTGAGACTGACGACGAGCACTACCACTGGTACCTGAAGCGGCGGGGCGAGAGCGCCTACGAGTGGATCGAGGAATCCCGGCTCGCGGACCAGGAACTGCCCGTGACGGCCGACCTCGACGGCGCGCAGATCGTCGCCCGCCTCTTCAACGCGGACCACGCGGTACTCGCGGAGTCCGCGCCGGTCACCCTGTCCGTGGGGCAGGAGAGTGGTGACTCGTCGGCCGCTGTCGAGGTCCAGGGCGCTGACACGCTCAGGGCCGGTGAAAAGGCGGAGTTCACCGCGAAGGTGAAGGGCGCGGGGAAGGACTACTCCATCTCGTGGTACGTCCGCCAGAACGCGGAGAACCCCTTCACCAAGGTCGCCCATGCCCGCGGGGTGACGATGGAACGCACCGTACCCGCTGAATGGAATGGCGCTCAGATCATGGCCTCTGTCACTGACGCCCGCGGAGAGGTGATTGCCGAAGGAGGCGTTCCCGTGCTGAAGGTGGCAGGCGCGGAGAGGGCCGCTGCCGCGGACGAGAAGGGGTCCGGCTCGTTGTCGGTGGTGGCCTGGTCGGTGGGCGGGGGCATCGCGGTGGTCGTGCTGGCCCTCCTGGCCGTCGTTGTGGCGCGGCAGCGCAAGCGCCATGAAGCGACTTCCGCCGCCGAGAACGCGAACGCACAGGATAGATGACCGCTGCGGGCGGGCGGCGCGGCTGACGGGCTCGGCCCTCCGGCCTGTCGCCGGCCCCTGATGTGTGCGGGCGCTCGGCCGGGCGCGCCGACCGAGCGCATGGTGGGGCCGGGCCACGTGAGTACTTCGTGACCCGGCCCCATGTACGGCAGTCGCGGGGAGGCGATAGGACGAGCGGCTGCCGCGATCACCCCCGGGGCGGAACGGTGCGGGGCCGGGGATGCGGCTGTCAGCCGACGGTGAAGTGGTAGTCCACGGCCGCGGAGTTCACCGTCGTGCCATCCGTGAGCGTCCCGGTGGCCTGGAAGGTGAGTGTGTAGTCGCCCTTGGCCTCGAACGCCCAGTTCGTGTGGTGGTGGGCGCCGGCGGAGACGTCGATGGAGTCGGGCAGGCCATCACCGCTGTCGAAGCGCTTTGTCGGGGCCCCCGCGCTCACGTCGAACACGCTTACGTCGGCGGGACCGTTCACTGCGGTCAGCTTGAGCCGCACCGAGTCGCCCTGGAACGCGCCCGACGGCACTTCGTGGGCGCCCCAGCCCGCATACAGGAGCTCGGGGTTGTTGGACTGCGGGAGGACCCATGCGGGATCACCGGGCGAGCCGAGGAACGAGAATGCCGCGTTGCTCGGCACCGTGGTCTCGGCCTCCGGCTTGACGTGCAGCGTGACTTCGGCGGGGTCACGCTCCACCGGGGTGTCGGTCGTCTCGTCATGCAGGCCCAGTCCGAGCGCGCCGTCCTCGTAGGCGATGTCGACGACGTCGACGTGGCCCTCGGACAGGGTCACCGGAGCGGCGTGTGCGGGGGCGGCTGCCAGGCCGAGCGTGGCCGCTACGGCGCCGGCGAACAGAGCGGTGCGTCTCAGGGTTGCGGACATCTGACCTCCTGTGAGGTGAAGTGAACATGCCCGCACTAGAGTATAATGAAAATCATATTCAAGTACGGAAGGGGCGGGTGACGGCGGTGTCCCCGTGGGGGCCCGAGCAGACGCCGTACGGGCCTGCCTCAGCTCGCGCACCTGTGGGCTCGGCCCCGGTCGGGATCCCAGCGGCAGGGTGGAGGTTCTCCTGTGTCGGCGGCGGGTTGGCAGTCGGCGCAGATGCCGGTGAGTTCGACGGCGTGCTCCACCGCGGTGAATCCGGTGTCGGCTCCGATCCCGTCCGCCCAGCGCTCCACTGCCTCGGAGTTCACCGGGCGGCTGCGGCCGCAGCAGCGGCAGATCAGGTAGTGGCGGTGGCCGTCGGCGGGCCGACGGCGGTAGAGCCGCTCTCCCGTGTCATCGCGGACGACGTCGACGCCACCCGTCGCCTCCAGATCCCGCAGGGCGCGGTAGACGGTGGTCAGCCCCACCGAGACGTCGGCGGCGGTCAGCAGCGTGTGCAGTTCCTGCGCCGAGACGAAGTCCTGACAACCGGTGAGGACGCGCAGGACGGCGATTCGCTGCCGGGTCGTCCGGCTGGTCATGGCAGATCACCTCCACTGGCGCGCGGCGGGAGCGGTACGATTCCGGCTCGCCGTACCCGTGGCCGGTGCCGCCGGGGCGGTGCTGCCGGGGTGTGCGAATGCGCGCCGGTGCACGAGACGGCTACGGCTTCTGGGCTTGGCCAGGGAGAAAACCCTAAGCCCACCCTGGACCGGAGGTTCATTCTCCGGCACCAGGGCGGGCGCCCGGCTATCCACAGTTCGCACAGCATTGCCAGGCCGACAAGACGGCGATACGGCATGTCACCCGTATGGAGTGGATGCTCGTACCGCTTTCCCCACCGCCGGTCAGCAGTCGCGGAACTCGGGGGACTGGTTGAGGATCTGGGACCGTGTCGAGGTGAACCTCGTGTAGGTCGGACCTTCCTCGGTGCCCGGACGGAAGACGGCCACCCGGTGGCAGTTCATGAAGGCCAGGGTGACGCCGAAGTGGCGTTCCAGGTTGCCGCGGATGGCGTCGCTGGCGAGCGCGCGCAGTAGCTGGCCACGCTCGGCCTCGGACGGGGGCGGCGTCTGGTTGTCCGCGAACTCGGCGTCACCCTCGCGGAGCGAGCCCGCCAGTCCGGCGATGAGCTCGTAGGCGTACGGCAGCGATTCCCGGACGGTGGCGACGAAGTCCTGTTCACGGATCTCGCCCTGCTCGGCCTGGGCGAGGAGTTCCGGCGTGACGTTCAGCGACATGGCGGATCGGTGTCCCATCGGTCGGTTACGGGTGATGAAGCGTGGTGCTCAGCCGAGGGTCCCGGCGTGGGCCTCTGGTGTGTGATTCCCGGGCAGCGCGGTCGGCCCGTGCCGGAAGTCCGGGTCGATCTGGGTGCTCAGGTCCTGGCCCGTGGAACTGTTCGCCCAGGCGTGAGCGTTGCTCAGGTGGAACTCGATCGCCTGCCGCTGGAAGGTCTCCCAGTCCTTGGTGCGCGAGTCCACGGCGGTCCGCAGCTCATCGAGCGCCAGGCGGTGTTCGGGCTCGAGGGCGCCGGTGTGACGGCCTTGCTCGCGGGCGCGGACCCAGTCGGAGTGGCCGAAGCAGACCAGCAGGTCGTCGCCGATGTGCTCCTTGAGGAAGAGCCGGTCGTCCTCGCCGGTCACCTTGTTGCCGACCACGGCCAGGGGCACGCCGAACTCGGTGGCGTGGTCCCTGTACTGGTGGTAGACGGACACGCCCTTACGGGTGGGCTCGGCGACCAGGAAGGTCATGTCGAAACGCGTGAAGAGCCCGGAGGCGAAGGAGTCGGCCCCGGCGGTCATGTCGACGACGACGTACTCCCCGGCGTCGTCCACCAGATGGTTCAAATACAGCTCGACGGCACCGAGCTTGGAGTGATAGCACGCGACGCCGAGATCCTCCTCGGTGAACACACCGGTGGTCAGCAGCCCGACTCCGGCGACTTCCCGGATGTGGCGGGTGTGCACCGGATCGGTGCCGAGCAGGCGCAGCAGACGGGAGCCGGTGCCCGGCGGAGTGGTCTTGACCATGGCCTCGGCGGAGGGGATGCGAGGGTTGTCGCCGCGCAGGTACTCCTTGATCTCGATGAGGCGTGTGCTGAGCGGGACGGCCTCGCGCAGCTCGTCCTCGTCCAGCCCGAGGGCGGTCCCCAGATGCTGGTTGATATCGGCGTCTATGGCGACGACCGGGGCGCCGGAACGAGCCAGATGCCGGGCGAAGAGGCCGGAGAGGGTGGTCTTTCCGCTCCCGCCCTTGCCGACGAACGCGATGCGCATGGCCGTGCATCACCTCCAGGTGAATGTGAATGTCATGTTCGCTTGATGAGGTTTTCCGGGATGTGGCCTCCCTGTCAAGTCGCCGCCGGGGAAGGGGGGATGGGTGTCGGTGTCATCTCGTGAGCGTCGGTGCCCGGGTCAAGTTATGGCAATGGTTTTCATCTCGGGGGTCATCGCGTGGTTTTGGAAACCATTTTCACCTAGCCTTCGCGGTGTTCGCCCAGTACCGAGGAGACCGCGCCATGAGATCTGCCATAACCCGCCGTCCCCGCACCCTCGCCGGATGTGCCGCCGCCGTCGCTGTGCTCGCCGGCACCAGCGCCTGTTCCACCGCTTCCTCGAACGCGGCCGATGGCTCCGCCTCCGGCAAGGGGAGGTCCGGCAAGGTGATCCAGGTGGTGGCGGCGGAGAACTTCTGGGGCAGCATCGCCCAGCAGCTGGGCGGCAGTCACGCGCACGTCACCAGCATTATCGACAACCCCTCCGCCGACCCGCACGACTACGAGCCGACCGCCGCCGACGGGCGCGCCGTCGCCACCGCCCGGTACACGATCGTCAACGGCATCGGCTACGACGCGTGGGCCGACAAGCTGCTCTCCGCCAACCCGGGCAGCGACCGCGCCGAGCTGAAGATCGGTGACCTGGTCGGCGTCGGGCCGGGCGGAAATCCCCACCGCTGGTACGCCCCGGCCGACGTCCACAAGGTGATCGAGAAGATCACCGCCGACTACAAGAAGATCGCCCCGGTCGACGCTGCCTACTTCGACGCGCGGAAGAAAGCCTTCGAGGCCACCACCCTGGCCCCCTACAGCCGACTGGTGTCCGACATCAAGTCCACCTACACCGGTACGCCCGTTGGCGCTTCCGAGTCCATCGTCACGCCACTCGCCCAGGGCCTCGGCCTGAAGATGGCCACCCCCGAGTCCTTCCTCGATGCCATCAGCGAGGGCACCGACCCCACGGCGAAGGACAAGACCACCATCGACCAGCAGATCAAGAACAAGAAGGTCAGGATCTACGTCTACAACAGCCAGAACTCCACCCCGGACGTGCGGGCCCAGGTGACGGAGGCCAAAGCGGCCGGTATCCCGGTGGCCACGGTCACCGAGACCCTCACCCCGGCGGGTGCCTCGTTCCAGGACTGGCAGGTCCGCCAGCTGAAGGGCATCCGGAATGCCCTGGCCGAGGCGACGGGCAAGAAGTAAGGACGGTGGGGACGATGGCCCGGATGCGGGAGGCGGCGCAGTACCGCGTACCGCCGCAAGCCACCACTTCCGTGGGCCCCGGACGTCGTGCCGGGCGGCCCGGCCACGGGACCGGGTGGCCCATCGCCCGACACGGGGCGCCGGAGCACGTTGGACGTGGCAGATTCGTAACCCTGACTGGAGGCACGTCATGAACGCTCCCGCCACGGCCGGCATGCTCCAGGCGCTGCCGGCCGAGCACCGCCACCGGCTGATGCGCTTCGCCCGAGAGGTGTCGTTCCCGCAGGGCACCCGACTCTTCGAGGAAGGTGGCAAGGCGGATCGGTTCTGGATCATCCGTACCGGCAGCGTCACCCTCGACATGCACGTGCCCGGCCGCCGGGCCGCCGTCATCGAAACCCTCCGTCACAACGAACTCATCGGATGTTCCTGGTTTGCAGCGTCTCCTCGACCGGGGTGCCCTGGTCCCAGTTGTGGATCCAGAGGATGTCGACGTAGTCCATGCGCAGCCGCCGCAGCGACTCTTCGAGCTGCCTGTGCAGGGCCTTCCGGCCGGCGCCGCCACCGTTGGGGTCGCCGAGGTGGAGGTTGGCGAAGAATTTGGTGCCGATCACGGTGCGGTCGCGCAGGGCGTTCCGTCCGGCGAAGAAGTCGCCGATGATCTTCTCGGAGTGGCCGTTGGTGTAGATGTTGGCGGAGTCGACCGAGTTCCTGCCCAGTTCCAGGTAGTGCGCCAGGATCGCGGTGGACTCCTCCTCGCCGGTGCCCCAGCCGGCGTCGTCGCCGAAGGTCATCGTGCCGAGGGTCAGCGGGCTGACGCGCAGTCCGCAGCGGGGGAGTGTCACGTAGGAATCGAGAGGCACGGCGGTGGCTCCTCATATGTGTCGTGCGCCGTCGGGCGCGTCGTTCTCAAGGACTCCTTCATCCCACACCGGCGATCACCGCCCACCTAGACCGATGCGATCCCACCCTTGCACGATCCGCTCCCGCTGGCGCGGATCGGTTGCCCCCGGTTGCCCCGCGTGCTCGACTGGGGCCATGGCCACGCTGGACGACCTGTGTTCCGAGATCACGCGGCTGACCGCGCACGGGCCCGGGTCCCTGCCGGTCGAAGGCGCCAAGGTGTTCTCGGCCGACCGCACGACACGGCCGCTCGGCGACATCGTCCGCCCGGCGCTCGCGGTCGTCGCCCAGGGGGCCAAACGCACCGTGGTCGGGGACCGCGTCTTCGACTACCGCGCCGGGCAGTACCTCGTGGTCACCGTCGATGTGCCGGTGACCACCCAGATCACCCGGGCGAGCAGCGCCGAGCCGTTCCTCCCGTTCGGGCTCGCGCTCAAGCCGTCGGTGATCGTCGAACTCCTGCTTCAGGTGCCTTCGCGCAGGTCCCGGCAGGGTGGCGGCGCCGGGGTCGTGATGAGCGACGCCGACGAGCTGTTGCTCGATCCGATCGTGCGCCTGCTCCGGCTCATGGACCGCCCCGACGACGTCAGGGTTCTGGGCGCGGCCGTCGAGCGGGAGATCCACTGGCGGCTGCTGACCGGACCGCACGGCGCCACCGTCCGGCAGGTCGGCCTCGCCAACAGCGGCCTCGCGCTCGTCGCCCGCGCCGTCGAATGGCTCCAGGCCCGCTACGACCAGCCGATCCGTATCAGCGACCTCGCCGACCACGTCGGGCTCAGCGCTCCGGCGCTCAACCGGCACTTCCGGGCGGCCACCGCCATGAGCCCGCTGCAATACCAGAAGCAACTGCGGCTCCAGCAGGCCCGGATGCGGCTGGTGGCCGGCGCCCGGGACATCGCGGAGGTGGGACACGCCGTCGGCTACTCCAGCCCGTCCCAGTTCAGCAGGGAATACCGCCGGTTGTTCGGCGTGCCGCCCGGCCAGGACGCCACACGCTTGCAGGGCCAGGTCCTGGCCGACTATGTGTGATCGCCGAGCTGGCCTGCGCTGATTGCTTGCGTTGAGGGATGGTCTCGGGGCGTTTGGCCGTGGAGACGTTCGCGGCCCACCGGCGGCGCCTGGCCCGCTCCGAAGCGGACAACAAGACCAGCGGGAACCGTGGGCGCTCAGGACCAAATGGCCTGGGCGAGCGCCG
The DNA here is from genome assembly GCF_024519315.1 of Streptomyces malaysiensis subsp. samsunensis. GTDB lineage: Bacteria > Actinomycetota > Actinomycetes > Streptomycetales > Streptomycetaceae > Streptomyces > Streptomyces malaysiensis. The sequence continues at coordinate 23,172 of NZ_JANIIC010000092.1, forward strand.
CTCCGGTGAAGGCCGCGCCGAGACCGGCGGCGATGCCGGCGATCGCGTTGGCCGATGACACCGCCGACGGCCACGGCCGCGACGACCGGCCACTGTCCGCGCTGCGGCGCGCCCCGCCGCGCGGGCACGCGCGGATCGACATCGGGGTCGGTGGGTTCGTTGAGCACTGGGGATCGGGACTCTCCCACACGGGTCTCCTACTCGCACAGCGCCCGGGTATACCGGAGCGCATCCATCGCAAGCAGGGACCGTTGGCGGCGACAGTGCCGCGGTTGGGTTACGGCGGGCCCCACCGCCGCGCGGCCCCAGAGGGAACCGCAGGGCTCGAGGGTAGCGCGAGACAGGCGTGGCCTCCCCGCCGGGTCCGTCGACCACCGGGTCCGTCGACGCGGAACCCGCCCGAGGTCCGTTTGAGGCGGCCGCCGCGGCGCGGGACACTGGACGGACAGGGCGATGAGGCTCGCCGCCGACCGCACCCGGACAGGTGCTGATGGCCTCTACGTGATGCAGGAAAACGCTCGCAGCACGGAGGTGGCACCCGATGCCCAGGCACTCGATGCCCAGGATCGCCGTTGCGGTCGACGCGACCCTCGCCGACACCGCCAGGCGTGACGATGGAACCGCCGGACCTCCGGCCGATGCTTCGCCATCGGCGCCTGGCAAGACGGGCCGGGCGGTGAGCCACGGACGTGTGCCGGACACTCCCGGCGACGATGGCCGCCCTCTTGAGGCCCTGGTCCTGATGTGCGAGCCCGCCATCCCCCGTGACGAGGCCGCCGCCCGGCCGACCGCCGTCCTCCACGTCGCCGCGCGGGACCGCGGAGCGGGCGGGGTGCTGTGCGTGGCCGAGGCCGCCCCCTGCACCGACCTGGTGGACCTGCCCGACCTGCCTCGTCGGCACGCCCGCCTTCCGCGTACGGGGTGCCTGGAATGACGCCCCGCCACAGCCCGTGCCCCAGGCCCGGCCCGTCCCGACCATCATGACCATGCTGTACGTGAGGGACGGACACACCCGCCGCCGCACCAACCTCCCCACCAGGCGCCGCGGGATCCTGGTTCTGCGCATCCATCTCGGGCAGGCGGTCCTGGACGCCACCGGCATGCGCGCCCTGCTCGTTGCGGACGTGCTGCGGCGCGCCCTGGAAGTCCACGGTGTGCAGGTAATGGCCACGCTGGCGCCCGATGGCCCGGCTCACCAGGACGCCCTGTCGCGGCCCGTCCTGGACGGCTTCGGCATCGACCCTCCCGGCGCCGGTACCGACACCGACCCGCCGGCCGACGCACACATCGGCGCCGCCCCGCCGCCCGCCGCCTCAACAGGGGTGTGGATCCGGGTAGGACGCGTACGCCAGACCACCGACGCCGTCGCACAGGACGCCACGGATGCCCCGGCGGACCGTGCGGATCCGCTGGCCGTACGGCTGGCTCTTCTGGCCGGCCCCCACGCGCAGCCCGTCGACCTGACCGGCCCCGTACTCGCCACCGCCACGCACGCGCTGGAAGGCTGGCGCCGGCAGGTGGCGCGGTGGGCGTGCGCGCCGTCGAGGCCCGTGCCCGCCGACATCGCCCAGGCGGCGGAAGCGGCCATTGCCCGCGACCTGGCCACCCCCGCCCTGCTGGAACTGCTGCGCCACGTAGCGGCGGCGGACACGTTCCCGGACGGCGCCAAGTTCGAGACCTTCGCCCTCCTCGATCGTATCCTCGCGCTGGAGCTCACCCGGGAGATCGGATATGTCTAGACACCACACGGGGGTGGCCCGATGGCTACGGAACCGCTTCGCCTGATCGTGCTGCGGCATGCCAAGTCGGCCTGGCCCGAGGGGGTCGCCGACCACGACCGGCCGCTGGCACCGCGGGGGCGCGGGGACGCCCCGGCCGTCGGCCGCCGGCTGCACGAGGCCGGGTGGGTTCCGGACACCGTCGTCTGCTCACCCACCCGCCGCACCCGCGAAACCTGGGAACTCCTGGCGCCCGAACTGGATGCCGTGCCTGCCGTGACCTACGACTCGCGGGCCTATGGCGCCGGCACCTCCGAAGTGCTCGCCGTCGTGCGCGAGACCCCCGCCCGGTGCCGCACGCTGCTGCTGATCGGACACAGCCCCGGGGTCCAGGACCTCTCCTTGGCGCTCACCCAGGACACCGCGGCCGACGAGGCCCTCACCCGGGCCCGCGACAAGTTCCCGACGGCCGCGATCGCCGTGCTGGCCCTGCCCGGCCCCTGGCAGCAGCTGGCGCCCGGCAGCGGTCTCCTCATCGCCTTCGCCACCCCACGCGACCGCGGCGACTGAGCCCCGCGGACAGGGCGGCGGGCACGGCGGAGCCGATGGACGCATCGCCCACCGACGGGCGGCCCGCCCGGATCAGCCGGTGGCGAGGCCGAACGGCAGCCAGGGGTGGGAGTCGGCGATCTCGATCAGCCGGTTGTACTTGGCGATCCGTTCACCGCGCGCCGGGGCGCCCGACTTGAACTGGCCGCAGCCGGTGCCCACGGCGAGGTCCGCGATGAAGGCGTCCCCGGTCTCGCCGGAGCGGTGGGAGACCATCTGGGTGTAGCCGGCCTCGCGGCAGGTCCGCATGGCATCGAGGGTCTCGGTGACGGTGCCGATCTGGTTGACCTTGATGAGAGCGGAATTGGCGATCTTCTTGCTGATCGCCTCGGTGATGATGGACGGATTGGTCACGAAGATGTCGTCCCCCATCACCTGCACCCGGTCGCCGAGGCGTGCGGTCAGGCGGACCCAGCCGTCCCAGTCGTCCTCGGCCAGACCGTCCTCGATCGACCACACCGGATAGCGTTCGACGATCGTCTCGTAGCCGTCGATGAGCTGGTCGCCGCTCAGCGTGTCGCCCGCCAGCCGGTACCGGCCGTCCGGCCCACCGAGTTCGCCGGCGGCCGGGTCCAGGGCGATCGCGACGCCCTCCCGGCCGGGGGTGTAGCCGACGTCGGTGATGGCCTCGACCAGGAGTTGCAAGACGGCTTCGGGACGGTCGAGGGCGGGGGCGAAGCCGCCCTCTTCACCCAGGCCGGTGGCGTATCCGTCGGCGGACAGGGCCACCGGGCGGTGGCTGGTGCTCGCAGAGGCCATCAGCACGGGATGTGCGGTCAAGGGCGAGCCTCATCGCCCATCACCCGTCCATGGTGGTCCCGCGCCGGGCATTCCCGCCAGTCCGCGCGGCCATCGACACCGCCGTGGCGGCTTCAGTCCGCCGGGCCGGGGGCCGGGTCCGTGGGACGGGCGGCACCGCGACGGCATGGTTGTCCCCCCGCCCGTCTCCCGCCCGGCACCCCGGAGGGAGGGCGCTGGGGGGATGGGGGCTCGCCGCGGCCGTACGGCCAGGGCACCGGCCCCGCCGCGCCCTGCCGGTGGAGCGTTCCGGGACGGCGAGCGGCACGGCGCGGGAAGTACGCCCGTACGCTGCCCGGTCAGGCAATGTGCAGCCACACACCGATCCAGGTCACGGCCACCCCACCGCACCCCAGCGTCGCCGCCCACCGGATCCGGCTGCTGGCGAACAGGTGCCCCAGCGCGGCTCCCAGCACCGTGAGGGCGAGCACGGCCAGGACGACCACGATCCACGACAGACCCGGCAGGGCGGCTCCGGCCAGCAGCGGCAGCATCGCGCCGGTGAAACTCGCGGTACAGGCGATCACCGTGGCCAGCAGCGAGCGCGCCACCGCCCGGCGGCCGAGATGGGTCGTGGCCAGCTGCCCCCGCGCGGTCAGGTTCAGTTGCCGTGAGGCACACATCAGATAGGCCCGGCGGTCGGCGTAGTCGGCCACGAAGACCGCGAACGCGGCCGTCGTCAACGCCACCAGCCCCACCCCGGAACGCCAACGAGTAGCTGACCGGCGCACCGGAGCCCACCAGCGAGGCCGCGGCGAGGGTCAGCGCATTCAAAAGGCCGTCCACCAGACCCAGAACAAGCGGCCGGGTGGACTGCGCCGCCAGGCTCCGCAGGCGCCGTGTCATCGCGACCGTGGCTTGTTCTCCAGGATGTACGCGCCGGACACGACCTCGTCGATGCTGTGCACCACGGCACCGGCCTTCTCGATGGCCCGGGTCAGCGCCTCGACGTCGATGTCGTCGCCCTCCACGGTGACATTCGTGCCGACGGTCTCGATATCGATCTCGGTGACCGCGATGTTCACCGCCTTCACCCCGGACGCGGCTTCGATCACCGAAGCGAGACGGATCAGATCGGGCTCATTGACCGTCTTGTCGACATCCAGGACCAGCCGCCGCACAGGCATCGCCGACTCCTCACCGTGTCGGTTCCCCACCCTCAGGGTGCCCGGAACCCGGCCGGTGCCGCATGCGCAGCGCCGCTCGCGGGATCTCGACCGCGGGTGCCGCGCATGGTCTGGGCCATCCCACCGAGCCGACAGTTGACGGTGCGGTGCCACCGCCGCCGTCCGGCTTGCCCGGATGTCCCGCGCCGACCGAACCCTCAGACTGGGAGCGGAGGGCTGCTCGTCGGTGTCGTCCCGGGCAGGCGGCACTCCCAGCCGGTGGCAGGCAGCCGGTGGTAGGCCGCTTCCGTCCCGGCGACGACCGACGACCGACGACCGACGACCGACGCCCACGCCCCGCACCACGCCGGGCCGGGCGACAGACGGCCTGGCGACGGGGACACCTGGGAGGAGCGTGATGATGCGGGAGTCCCTACCGCCGGGAGGACCGTCAGAGGAGTCCGCACCGGAGATCGCCGCGGCCCGCCTGCGTCTGCTCGCCGAGGCGAGCCGCGCGTTGGCCTCGGGCCTGGACGCGGAGGAGTCGCTGCGCCGACTGGCCCGGCTGGTGGTGCCGCATCTGGCCGACGCCTGCGTCGTCGACGTGGTCGAGGGCGAGGGGCTGCGCCGTCTCACGGTCATGGATCGTGACCCCGAGCGAGTGCTGCGCGTGGTGCCCGGCGGGTTTCTGCCAGGGCCGGACGACTCGGCCGCCGCTCTGGCGAAGGTGCTGCGCGGCGCGGGACCCGTGGTGGTGACCGACTTCGGCGTACCCGATCCGGACGACTCCCTCCTCGCCGCCCAGCGGTCGTTGTACCGCGCGCTCGACGCCGGGACCGCGCTGATCGTGCCCATGCGCGTACGACGTCGGACACTGGGCGCACTCACCTTCGTCCGCCGCGCCCCGGCCGTACCCTTCGACGAGCAGGAGCGGGCCCTGGCCGCCGACCTGGGACATCGTGCGGGTCTCGCCCTGGACAACGCACGTCTGTACGCGCTCCAGCAGTACACCGCCGAACAGCTCCAGCTCTCCCTCCTGCCCGACCTGACCGGCCTGGCCCACCTGAATCTCGCCGCCCGCTACGTGGCCGCCCGCGAGCGGGCCGAGGTGGGCGGCGACTGGTACGACGCCTTCCCGCTCCCCGACGGCTCGGCGATCCTCGCCATCGGGGACGTGGTCGGCCACGATCTGGCGGCCGCCGTCCGCATGGGACAACTGCGCAACATGCTGCGCGCGCTCGCCTACGACAGGGGTGACGACCCGGCCGGAATCATGAGCCGTCTGGACACCGTGATGCTCGGCCTGACCAGCATCGAACTCGTCACGGCCGTCATCGCCCGCATCGAGACACCCGCCGAGGGCGCGTGGCGACTGCACTGGACCAACGCCGGCCACCTTCCGCCCCTGCTGGCCCAGCCCGACGGCCGCACCCTTCTGCTGGAGGAAGGCCATGCCCCCATCCTGGGGGTCGACCCCGCCCTCGAACGAGCGACCGCGACCATCGACCTGCCCCACCTCGCCACCCTGCTCTTCTACACCGACGGCCTCATCGAGCGCCCCGGCGAGGACATCGGCCGTGGCCTGACACGGCTGCGCCAGCACGCGGCCACACTCGCCCGCGAACCGCTGGCCGTCTTCGGCGACGAACTCCTCACCCGGTTGAGCGACAACCAGCACGACGACATCGCCATCCTGGCCCTGCGCGTCCCCTGAGCCGCCCTGGCCGCTCACCGGCGGCACACTCAGAGCCGTCCCAGACACCTCGCCCCGGGAGCGCGGCGGCCGATGGCACGATCACCCCGGGCCGGAGCGGTGCCCCGGACCTGTCGGCATGCCGGATTGACCCGGTGCACGCACGGGGCCGGGAGCTAGAGTGTGTACCGCGCCCACGACACGATTTTGAGATGTGTTGACAGACCATCATGATCAACCGGTGACCGCACCCTTCTCCATCAGCCCCCGACAGCGAGATCACGATGTCCGGCTGGGGTACTGGGCGGGCGGCGCGAGGCCGACCCCAGGAGGCAGCCAGTGCCCAAAGGTGACTCCATCTCCGCTGTGCTCGAGCGGTTGGGCAACTCGCTGCTGACCCACGAGGCCGGTCCGGCGGGGGAAACTCAAGTTTTCGAGCACGTCACGGTCCTTTCCCCGATCGACGACGTGCCGATTCCCACCGGAGCTCTGGTCCTGGGCGTCGGCGTCCAGGGGGCGCACGGCATCGCGGAGCTGTTGGGCCGGATCGGCGCCGCGGGCGCCAGCGCCCTGGTCGTCCGCGGCCCGGCCGAGATCGACTCCGACGTTCACGCGTTGGCCACAAGGGAATCCATCTCCGTCCTGAGCCTTGTCGGCGGGGCGTCGTGGCTGCACCTCGCGACGCTGCTGCGGCCGCGGTCAGCCGACGGGGAGGACAGATGGACGGCGGTGGGAACGGCCGACGCCGAGCTCGATCTGTTCAAGATCGCCAACAGTCTGTCGGGGTTGCTCGACGCGCCCGTGACGATCGAGGATCGCGACTCGCGCATTCTCGCCTTCTCAGCCGATCAGGCACGAGCCGACGAGGCCCGCAAGGCGAGCGTCCTCGGTCAGCAGGTGCCCAACGTGTATCAGACCTCCCTCACGAGCCTCGGCATCTTCCGCAAGGTGTACACGTCCGCCCGGCCGCTCTTCAGCGAACCGTTCGTGCCCGGCGCTCAGCCGCGTGTCGCGTGTCGTGTGGCCGCCGGTGACGAGCTCCTCGGATCGATCTGGGCTGTCGCCGAGGAGCCGCTGTCCGCGGTGCACGAGGAAGCGATGATGGAGGCCGCCAACGTAGCCGCCATCGCGATGTTGCGCTCACGTATCGCCGCCGACGCCGCGCACCGCGTACGGCTCGCGACTGTCGCCGCTCTGCTCGAAGGGGGACAGCCGGCATGGCAGGCGGCTCAGAAGCTGCGTTCCCCGAGAGCGGTCGCCGGTGGCTACGTCCTGGCGGCTGGTTTGCCCAGCGAAGGGCGCGCGCCCTCGTCGCCGACGGCGACGGCCGGTTTGGATCATGTCGCCAATTCGCTCATGATGCTCTTGCGCGGCGAACTGCCGAGCACCATCTGCGCATTGCTCGGGGAGACCATCTATGGGGTTGTTCCCACGTACGCGGACGAGACCGTTGATCTGTCCGCGATTCGCCGCCTCACATCCGGGTTCGTACAGCGCCTCGGCCGCGACTGGCGGCGACTGGTGATCGGCATCGGTGCACCCGTCGATCGCCTCGCCGACTTGAACCGTTCGCGCGACGATGCGGACCTCGTGCTGCGGGTGCTCCGCTCCTCCGCGGGCACGGGGACGCCCCAACTCCGTGTGGCCACGCGCGAGGATGTGTATGCCCGTTCCCTCCTGCTCCGCCTCTCCGATCTTCTCGCCGGCGACGTGCCCGGCTACGCAGGGCCACTGGACCGGCTGCGGGACTACGACCAGACGCACGACTCGGCGCTCTCGCAGACGCTTCGCTGTTGGCTCGACAACTTCGGCGATATTTCCGCGGCCTCGGAGCGCCTGCACATTCACAAGAATACGTTGCGGTATCGACTCAAGCGCATCGCGGAAGTCACGCGGGCGGACCTGAACGACGCCGAAACGCGGTTACCGTGCCTCCGAGCTCCGGTCTCGTAGCAAGGGCTAAGAGCTTGTCTCACGTGGTGAGCTTGGCGAGCTTCTTGTAGCAGGTCAGGGCTGCCGCGAGTT
>NZ_JANIIC010000093.1 GCF_024519315.1 Streptomyces malaysiensis subsp. samsunensis
AAGGCCTTGGGGGCTGGAGTCGAGCGAACTGGGAACTACTGCCCCCGGACTGACGGTCAGGCCGAGACGCCTATCCGCCTTGTCCCACGCGCCACAGGGGCCACAAGTTTGGTAGTCCGTGTGGTCTGTTGCTGTTCTTCGCCAGTTGTTGTCGGTGGCGGCCTCTACCGTGAGAGGTGGCCGTCGCACGTCGGCCTGACTCCGAGCCAGCGCCCCGCCCACGCCGGGACTGGCGACGAGGACAAGGGGTGTGGAACCTCCGTGCCGTATCTCTTCGCTGACATCGATCTCGCCGGCGGGGGTGCGTGGGGCTCTCGCAGAAGGTGATCGATCGTGACCCAGAACCGGGACTTCAAGTCCCTCGCCCGGGAGTTGGCCGCGCGGGAGGGGATCTCCTACACCGCCGCTCGCCGACGCCTGCTGGAGCGGCCCGTCCCCGACCCCGCATCCGGGGAGTGGGACGACCTGGTGGTGTCGGCCCTGTCCGCCGCCGTCGCCGAGCACGGCGTCGTGCTCGTGCGGGAGATCTGGAACGAGGATGCACGCCGGACGATGGTCCAGCGCGACAACGGTGTCCGCTGGGGCCTGGTCGAGCCCGCCGCCGACGGCGTCGTCATCCGCGAGGTCGGAGACTGCGTCGGGGTAGTCGACAAGGGCACGCGGGTGCCCGTGCCGCGCCGGCTGCCGGACGGCCAGGTGGAGGTCGCCGCGCTGTGGCCGGTGGTCTGGTGCTCCAGCCGAGAGCCGTTCTGGCGTTACGTCCACAACGGCTGGGCCGTCGACCAGCCCGGAGTGTTCCCCAGTGGGCTCGACCCGATGTGCCCCAGCGCGGACCTGCCGTACGAGGTGCGGGTCTACTACGTTCCGGACGGCATCCCGGGCGAGACCCACACGGGCGATACCCCGTGCTGGGAGACGGACGGGTGGAGCGCCAGCTTCGACAAGGCGGTCCTGCTGGCCGAGGCAATGGTCGCCCACCGGCTGGGGGCCCCGAAGCGCCAAATCAGCGGCGACTGCGGCGCCCTGCGCGCCGAGGTCTGGCAGCACGTCACCTCGGATCTGGGCACCCTGCCCTCCCTGGTCCACCAGGTCGACGCCGCCCCGAACCGGCCTGTCGTTCCTCGCCTGCCGTACGACACTTGGCCCGCGGGCCGACCCGAGTCCACCGCGCCCACCCCGGAGCCGACCTGGTTCCAGGGGGAGGAGCACCCGCCGAACTACGATCTGCGGGTCTGGTCCGAGACGGACGGCTGGACGACGCTCGCGTGGATCCCCGGCGGCCGAAACCCGGCGAGCATCGCCGCGACCCTGCTGCGCGTCGGCACTGGCGGCCCGTACGCGTTCGCGGAGACCTGGGGCCCCCGCTTCCCGGACGCCTGGAAGCACGATTCCACGCAGGAGGGTCGAGCCCTGATGGACCTGCACCCCGACGAGCCGTACGCCGAACGGTCCGCCCGCTACGACAAAGCCCGCCAGCGGGAAGACGCCGACCTGGCGGCTGCGCTCGCCGAGCGCAGCGGGGGCGCGCTCACCACCGAGCAGACCGCCGCCCGGCTGGAGGCCGGCGGGCAGCCCTACCGTGACTTCCTGCGCGCCGGGATGATCTGCATCATGGACGCCCTCAACGACGTCAGGCTGGCGGGCGAGAGCGACGAACGGCTACGGATGCGCAAGGCGCTGGACGACCTGGAAAAGCACCACCAGGTCGAGGACTGGGTTATCGACCTGACCCGGGAGCACATGGCCACCAATCGTCGGGACGCGCATTACACGGACGGCGCGAAGCGGTGGCGGGAACGGGCTCTACAGGAGTACCTGTCACCCGGTGGGTCTGCCACCGGCGTGCCCGGCCTGACTGCCTGACGGCGATGGGCCCGGGGGGACCCCGGGCCCATGAACGGGCCCTCACCTGAAGGCCCGTTGGGGTCTTGGAACGCAGTTACTCCGTGCCGATCCGCGCATCGATCACGATGTCGGGCGCGGTTGCACCGCCCGCTGCGGAGAGGTCGACCCCATCTACCACTGAGGCAGCAGCGTCGTACGCCCGCTGGTACAGGGCTCGATGCCCAGGAGTGGCGGCGACCATGGGAAGGGTGCCCCACAAAGTGCGCTCCATGAACTGCGCCAGCTGCGGGCCGGTGAGCGGGACGCGCACCATCGCCTTGTCGGTGGTGCCTTGCTTGGCTTCCCCGGGGAACTTCACGGTACTGAACTGGCTCGCGGCCTGGACTCGCAGCATTCGCCACGTCAGTGCGGTGCAGAGCAGATCCACCTTTGCCACGCCAGCGGCGGCCTTCTCCAGGCGTGTTCGGTGCTTCTTCGACCATTTCAGATGGACGTTCCGTAATGTCATGTGGCCTCCTCCCCTTGATGGCCCTGCGGGCACGGGCAGAACCGGTGCCCCTCTCCACTCGCGGACTGCCGGGCTACTGCGTGACGTATGCGGCGTCGACGCTGTCATCGATCCGGAACGTGACACCGGTCGTCTGGCCAGCCTCGGCGTCCGGATCGACCAGCTCCACGAACTCGACCAGCTTGTTGTAGAGCCGACTGCAACGAGCAGAAGCCGCGGTGTCGTCCTCCTTCGTCCCCTCGTACAGCGCGCTCAGGAGCTGGGTGAGGTTGTGTCCGGAGAGGAGCACTTGCTGGAGTCCGTTGCCGCCCGAGACGGGGCCGAGTTTCTTGATCCGTCCATCCGGCAGGTTCGGGTCCACGGTGAACTGCGTTGCTTCCTGCCATTCCGGCGCGTTGGGGATTCGCGCGATATTGGGCGGCCTGGTGCTCTGCGTCCAGGCTGGTTTCCACTGGCCGAAGGCGCGGGCGGCCATGAAGGTCCACGTGTCCTCGTGGCAGACCAAGGTCAGGTACGAGACTCCGGTGGCGGTCCTCATGTGCTCGTTGTGCGCGGCGAGGGCGGGGGCGTTCTCCGCGATGGCCTTCTGCCGCGCGGTTCGGTCCTCCTCGCGCCAGCGCTTCTCCTGCTCCCACCGCTCCTGCTCGATCTGCCGCTTCAGGGCCTGGTTGGCCCGGTATTCCTCGCGCCACGTCTTGAACACGCCCACCCCTTCCGGTCGTCACTGAAAGCGACCCGAGTATGCCGGTACGTGGTGGTGGCGGGTAGTCCGCCTCCATCTGCTGTCCAGAGTTGGCCCGCAGCGAGGGTGTACAACAACCGATCGGCTCCCGAACAGTCAAGCCGGGAGAGGCAACGCCCCTCCTGGCCCCGGTGAGTCGTGTTCAGGAAGGGGCTCAGCCCGTTCGGAAGTCGGGGGCCGGTACGAATCCTGTGAGCAGCCGCACGGCGGTGAGCGGACCCGGTCAACTCGTCAGGCCCCCGCAGCACGTGCCCGGGCACCGTCGCCTTGTTCGGCGCCGCTGGAAAGCTCGGCGCGCAGGGCATTCTCCAGTTTCACGAGTCGTTCTTTGACCTCAGCGAGCGGGTCACTGACATCCGGTGGAACTTGGCGCAGTACGACTTCGGTCTGCACCGCGAACAGTCCGCGGCGTGCGTCCTTGATAGCCACTAGCGTCAGCGGTGATGCGATGAGGCCCGCTTCGATTCCGAACCGGTACGCGGTCTCTCGAGCTTCGGCGAGCTCGTCGCTACTCTGGCTCCGCCACAGGGACATGATCCCGTCGTGCCAGCCGTGCATGGCGATCAAAAGGTCTCGGTAGAGCGCACGCTTGTCGTCCAACCACCGGACCCTCTCCTGATGAGCCAGCTGCTCTCTCTGGAGACGAACCTGCCCTCGCTGCGCTAGCCACGCACCAGCAACGCCCGCCATGGCTCCCACTGTGGTGCCCGCCAGACCTGCTAAGGCCGCGTCCACCGTTCCCTCCTCATGTCTCTGTTACGGATGGCGCCCGCTCAGCCTCCCATCCTGTCGGACAAGGGGGCTCAGCGTCCTGCAATGGCTCCGGCGACGCACTATTACCTGCGACGGAGCGTGTACGGCGTCTCGTGGGCGAGCACCCGCCGGACGGTCTCCGGGTGCCAACGCTCCCCACGCTTCGGCTTGATGCCCTCCGCGTCCAGCGCCGTGGCGATCTCGCGGTACGACAGCCCATCCTCGTCGCGGAGCTGGCGGGCGCGGTCCCGGCCGGCCTGCTCGGCCTCCTCCGGGGTGAGTTCCTTCTGGTGAGCCCGCCAGCCGTACGGTGGGGCGCCGTAGGCGTAACCGCCCTGAGCCGCCTTCTCGCGCCGACCATGGCGGAGACGCGCGGCAATCATCGAGCGTTCCAGCTGGGCAAAGACGCCCATCATCTGCCGCATGGCGGTGCGCATCGGGTCGTCCGGGTCATCGGGGTGAACCTCCCCCGTGTCTGCGGTGAAGGCGCGGCCGCCGTGCTTCCAGACCTGGGCCAAGATGGCCTCCTGGACCACGAGGGTGCGGGCGAACCTGTCGAGGGTCGGGGCGATGATGCCGTCCGCAGTGCCGTCCTCGACTTCAGTCAGTGCGTCGGCCAGGCCGGGGCGGTCGGCGCTCTCCAGCGTTCCGGAGCGTCCTTCGTCGCGGTAGATGGTGCGGCCGAGCCGGTGGCCGGCCTCGCGGCACCAGCGGCGGACGTTCTTCTCCTGGACGTCGAGCCCGTACCCGTCGAGCTGGCGCTCGGTGCTGCGGCCGCCCGCCGCCCGGCAACGGGCTGGCCTCGGGAGCCGGAACAGGGAACGGCTGCGCCGTCGCATCGCAGATCCGGCTGGCCAGGCGGCGGCGAGGCACGCGCGCATCATCCAAGCCCTGGACAGCAGATGACGGACCCACTGAGACGGCCCTCGATCACCGGCAGCTGGAACTTACACCGCAGATTCGCCTTCGCCGATTCAGTAGTCAGGGGCCATCCGCGAGGCTGATTCCGCCCGGCCCCCTCGTGTACTGGATCGGAGAGTGTTGTGCCCCGCCGGATTACCGAAGTGCCCACCCGTACGCCGCAAGAACGACCATGCTGCTCAGGCGGTAGTCCTTCACTGTCAGAGTTCCGGAGAGAGGGGTGGCTGGGCGCTGTCCGCGGGGCTGCGGCTGCGGTAGCGGCCATGCTCGTCAACGCGGCCGGGTGGTCCAAATGATGCAGCGACCACATATTTCCGCCACAGATACAGGGCCCGGCACTACCGATGACCTGGTCGCTGACGCACATGCGGCGGGCTTCACGCGGGTCAGCTCCCGCTCGATCAGAGACTGGACCGAATTTGGTCTGCTGGCTCAACCTGCGTTCAGAAAGAGCAGCCAACACGGCAGTGACCATCGTGTGTATCCGCCGGAGCAGCGGGAGCTGTTTCTCAGACTTCTGTGGGTGAGGAAGCGTCTGCCGCAAGGATGGCGTTACCGGCGCGTCGTTCTGGCAAGGACAATCGTCGGTCTGTGGTTGCTCGGTCTGTTGGACCTCCCCACCGAGCAGGTAAGACGAGCTCTGCGCAGCACGCTGGGAATGCAATCAACCACAGCTGAGAATCGCAGGATCGCGAGCGCCTTGGTCGATGGCCTGGCTCACCCGTCGGCCTCGACAGCACAGATCCGCAAGGCACGCCTCGTGGTGGCGCAGTGTCTTGGGAAAGGGTGCTGGGACCGTGCGAGGGTGCTCTCCGTGCTGGTAGAGGTCTCGTTCTCCTGGTCGGCGCACGCTGATCGTGCAACTGGTTCCACAGCAGGAGGCGATACGCCGAACCTCGGGCAGGTGCTTGACGACCTCGCTGGATACATCGACAGTCGGATTGAGGTGATGACACGGCTCAGGGAAGAAGCGGTCACCCCAGCGCAGCTCCTTGAAGCGCGTCGCCGGTTCAATTCGGATCCACGCCAGGTAGCACGGCGACTCGACTGGATTATGGAGGCCATGGTGCACCACACCGCGGGGCTGCCGGGTAGTCCTGACAATGCTGCCGCCGGCTCCAGCCTGACGCTACTCAACGCCTTCATACATGAACTTATCGCCATCCTCGGCCTTGGGTAGTCCTCACCTGCCGACTCGATTCCATGCCATTGTGAGAGGCCCCGCTCGGGCTCAGGCAGATTCCTCGACCTGGAGGAGGAGTAGGTCGAACTCGGGGCCGTCGGCGGTATTGCGGTAGGGGCCGGCGTAGTCGTAGCCGAGCCGGGCGTAGAGGTCCTGGCCGCGCCGGTTGGAGGGCAGCGCGAGTAGCGACGACCACTTCGGGGCGATGGCCTTGAGGGGCTCGGCGTGCAGTTGGGAGCCGATGCCCTGGGACTGCCACGGTGGGCGGACTGCCAGCTCGCACAGGCCCATCAGCCGCTCGGTGCGGGCGCCCGCGGGGACCTGGAAGCTTGCCCGGCGCCTCCCCCGTGGGCCCGGGCGGCACGAAGCCCCTGGCGGTCTGTCGGAACAGGTCGCCAGGGGGTTCCCACCGGAGAGGGCCGCTCGCCCGGGTCACTCCCCTTCGTCGCTGATCTCCGCACGGCCGGCCATTGGCGCGGCCGCGGATGTGTCCGGGGCCTGCGCCTGTTCGGGGGCGGGGTATTGGGCCGCCCATCCGTCCAGCAGCCGCAGGTACGCCTGACGCCGCGGCGGCCGCGGTTCGGACCGGCCGTTCTCCCAGTTCTTCAGGGTCTGCACCGTCATGTTCAGGGCCTGTGCCACTCGGGCCTGCGTGACGCCGGCCGCTTCCCGCAGCCGGGCCCGCTCCTCAGGCGGCGGCATTTGCGGCTCCCCCTGCAGCAGCGCGTCAACCGTGCTGAACAGCTCGTCCTCAGTCGGCATACTCCACCTCCATGCTGAACGCTACCATGGATTTACCCTTTGATTTGCAGTAGATTTATCCTTGGGTTTACGATCTCTGTGAAGTGATCACGACGTGGGGAGGCTCGGTGGTGCGGGAGACGGACGTGGGCACAGCCGCGCTGTCCGGGGGCGAACACCGCCAGGTGCCAGACCAGGCGGCCCTTCCGACGTGGGCGAAAGACGCCGCACGGCAGGACCAGCCGATCGTGGCGGGATCGGCCCCGGCCGGGTCTCCAGCGGCGGCTCTGGCCGGTGACTGGTCGGAGGAGGTCCTGACCGGCACCGTCCTTCCCCACGTCCTGGGCGGCGCAGTGCCTCAGCCGGGCCCGGCGCGGCCGGTGGTGGTGTTCGTCGCCGGACAGCCAGGCAGCGGCAAGACGATGGTCGTCGACCTGGTACACGCCGCGCTCATGCGGCGAGGCGGCGCGGTGCGGGTGGACCGCGACGCCTACAAGACCATCCACCCCCACTACACCGCCTTCCTCGCCGAGGACGTACGTACCGCCGGGGTTCGGGTGCGGCCGGAGACCTACCGGTGGCAGGCCGACATCGAGGCGCGGGTGCGGGAGGGCCGGTACGACGCGGTGGTGGAGGCGCCGTTGGCCCACACGCAGGAGTTCCTGGCAGGGATGGCCGCGTACCGGCAAGCGGGCTATCGCGTGGAGATCCTGGCCCTGGCCGTGCCCGAAGCGGTCAGCCAGCTCGGCATTCTGGACCGATACCTGCGTCTCGCCGAGGAGGGCCGCGCCCGGTACGTCTCCTGGGACAACCACGACACGTGCGCGGCCGCGCTGCTCGAGACCCTCGCCGTGGTGGAGACCACGCGACTGGCGGACCGGATCTTCGTCGTGCGGCGCGCCGACTCGGCGGCACTGGAGGTCGTGTACGACAACGAACTCGACTCCTGCGGGGACTGGCGCCGCCCGATCGGCGCGGCACGTGCGGTGCTCGCTGAGCGGAGGCGCCCGTGGGACGCCAGGGAGACGGGCCGGTTCCGCCGCCAGCTCGCCGACGCCGACCGGCGTCTTACCGATCCCCGGCTACCAGAGGACTGGGCGCTGGCAGTGGGCCGCGACGCCGAGCGCGCCGCCGCCTTGGCCGAGCCGGTCCGGCGCACCGCCCAGCCGCGCCGGGAGCCGCCCGGGGTGGACTATCACCGGCTCTCCGCAGAGGAACACCGCTTCATCTTCGATGAGTTGATCGTGCCATCCCTGGGGCGTATCACGCCGCAGGAGAAACCGGTCGCCGTGTACGTGATGGGCCAGCCCGGTGCTGGCAAGACCCGGGCCGCCCAGATGGTCCGCCGTACCCTGCGCGATGGCCCGGCTCACATCACGGGCGACGACTTCAAAGTTGCCCACCCGGACTACCTGCAACTGCTGCGCGAGGAGCCGCGCACGGCCTCCGCACGGATCCGTGCCGACTACCGGGCCTGGCAGGCTCAGGCCGAGGCGTATGTGCGCGAACGGCGCGGGGACGTGGTCATCGAGCTCACCCCGGGCAGCACCGCTGAGTTCGTCACCGGCGCGGCCCTGTACCGGCAAGCCGGTTACCGGGTGGAGCTGGTAGTCCTGGCCGTGCGCCCGGCCGATTCCCGCCAGGGTACGGCCGTCCGCTACGCCCAGGTAGGCCAGCGCGGTCTTCCCGCGCGGTTCACCACCGCTGCCGGGCACGACACGCACTTCGCGGTCCTCCCCGAGGTGGTGGCGGCCGCCGAGCAGCTATCCGTGGCCGACTCGGTCATGGTGATGCGGCGCGACGCCCATCTCCTCTACCACAACGACCAGACCGCCCCCGGTCGGTGGGCACAGCGCCCTGCCGCCGAGTTGGCCCTGGTCGCCGAGCAGTCGCGTCCCTACACCCCCGAGGAAGCCGCCCCGTTCTGGGCCGTCCAGCGCTGGCTGCATGCGGCGATGCCGCAGTACCGCGACGACCTCATCGCGATCGCCGGACTGGCCTGCCCGCTGATGCCCGCCCAGCAGCCGCGCCAGCTCCACGCACCCGTCCCCGCGGCCGCGCTCGCTCTGCTCGTGTCCGCCTGAGAAGCTACAAACAACCCCCAGGATCATCCGATAATTTGCTCGTGTGGACCAAGGACTTGCCGCCGTGCTCGGTGCCTTCGTAGGGGTCGTCGGAACTACTGCAACCGCGGTGTTCACGGGCCGGTACATGCGTCAACAGGCGCAAGACCAAGCCCACATCGACCATGCACGATGGCGGCGTGAGATCCGCCAAGAGACCTACGCGGCGATGCTCGTTCCCATCACCGAGGCACGCGCAGTCGCGCGAGAGGCATCCCGTGCTCTCATCCGGGAGGACACCGATGCCGAGGTGGAAAGCCTGCTGGGCCAGCTGGAGGAATTAATCCAGACAATTCGAGCCTCATGTGCTCGTTTGTACTTGGAAGGCCCTATAGAAGTAGTCAGGGCTGGGGACGCAGTGCTCAGAAAACTGCGAGTAGTCGACAACAATCTGGTGACCTGGAAGGACAGTCGGGTCTCGTCCTCTGAGCATCCGGCTGAGTACATCGAGCGCCACACCATCAAGGCTGCGGAGGTCGCCAGCTCGGTTAATTGGTTCACGCATGAAGCCAGCAAAGCGCTGGATTCCACGGGATAGATCACCGCCTGACGACACTGACTTATCGAGGTTCACCCGGTTCTCCACGCTCGTACGCGGGATTTTCGCTCCGCGGGGGCCGCGTGTCCGCAAGTCAGCGTTTTCCGTCGGTAGCCCTTCACCACAGCTTCTGACCTGCCGCACGGCCGGGAACCCATACCGCGGTCACCGGGCCGTGCGGCACGAAGACCACTGCAACTACTCCTCGGCCTGCGACTCGGAGGCTTCCAGCTCCTTCAGCCGCTCGGTGTAGACGTCGGCGATACGCCCGACCTCCTCGGGCTCCGCATCCCTGAGCCGGTGCTGGTCCTCCACGCACTCCTGCCGCCGCGTCTTGAGCTCGTCCAGGCGCTGCTGGTCACCGGAGCGCCGTGCGAGCAGGAGTTGCCGGCTGTACCAGGCGATGACCATCCCCACGATTTCGTGCGCCACCTCATACCCGGGACTGTCGCCGCCCGGGTCCAGGGGCTGCCCCGGCTGGGACGGTCCGTCGGGCGAGGATGCGGGGTCGTGCATGGAGAACCACCTCGAGGTGTTCGGGAACGCTGGCAAAAAGATCATTCTCGGGCCTGGGCCGGATTCAGTTCACCACCGGCCCTTCTCGGCCCCTCTACCCCGCCGGACTGCCGTCGGCCACCGCCCGCGGCATAGATTGGGTCCGCAGGTGATCACTCCTGGGGGGACACATCACATGGCCGACCTTCGCGCGCTGTTCAGCTCCAATGACCCCGTGGGGAGCAACGAGGCGTTCACCAACCGGCAGAACCAGTGGCACCTTGTCGCCACCGCCCTCGAGGAGCACCTGCGGCACATCGCCGATCCGGCCTTCGATGTTGAGGACCTTGAGGCGCCCCGCGACAACGTGCTCGTGTTCCATGGTGTCGGCGGCATCGGCAAGACGACGTTGTCGCGCAAGCTGGAGGCCACTCTCGCCGACGCCGGGCACCGGCCCGCCCAGTGGGGCGCACCGACCTGGTCCGGCGAGCGGATCTGGCCCGTACGTATCGACCTCGCCCGTTCCGCCGGCACCGACTTCAAGAGAGTCGTCCTCACGATCCGGGCCGCGCTCGCCGAGCTCGGCCGCCCCCTGCCCGCCTTCGACGTGGCGCTGCGCCGGTACTGGGAGCACCAGCATCCCGGCGAGCCGCTGGAGGAATACCTGAACCGCGGCGGGCTGACCTCCCGGTTCGGCCGTGCGCTGCCGCAGCAGATGCAGTCCGCGCTGTCCGACGTCGCCCAGGCCCTGCTCCTGCCCGGCACCGTCGGGTCCGCGGTCGGCCAGGTGACCGGCTCCCTGGTGCGGGCGCTGCGGGAGCGCCGGCAGACCGTCCGCGCACTCGCCGGGTGCGCGCGGCTGGCCGACCTGCTGGAGGCCGAACCCGACCTGGACGCCTTGTCCTTCTACCCGCACTTGCTGGCGTGGGAGCTCGCCCAGCTCCCGGCCGACAAAAAGGTCACGCCGGTGATCCTGCTGGACACCTTCGAGGACACCGGCGACCGCCACCGTGACACCGAGCGGCTTCTGCAACGCCTGGTATGGCTCATGCCGAACTGCTTGTTCGTCATCAGCGGCCGTAACCGTCTTCAGTGGGCCGACGATGCCCTTCAGGGCCAGCTCGACTACACCGGCCCCGCCGCCTGGCCCGGCCTGGCCCCCCACTCCGGGCTGGCGGCCCGGGCTACCGGGCAGGGTGGCGCCCGCCAGCACCTGATCGGGGACTTCTCCCCCGAGGACTGCGACACCTACCTCGCTCACCGCCTCACCCAGGACGACCAGCCGCTGATCGGCCCTGAGATCCGCGCGGTCATCACCCAGCGCTCGCACGGCCTGCCGCTCCACCTGGATCTGGCCGTCGCCCGCTTCCTGGAGATCCGCCGCACCGGCCGCACTCCCACTCCCGCGGACTTCGACCACACCTTCCCCGCCCTCATCGCCCGCACCCTGTCCGACCTCACTGCCGACGAGCGCCATGTCCTGCGCAGCGCCAGCCTGTTGGATGCTTTCGACCTGGGTCTGGCCACCGAAGCGGCGGGCCTGGCTCACCAGGCGGCAGCACGCCGGTTAGTCGAGCGGCCGATGATCACCGAGGATCCGCACGCGATCTGGCCGTACCACCTCCACGACGCCATCCGCACCGCGCTACGGGCTGATGACCACACCGAGGACCACTGGACCCCCGCCGACTGGCACCGAGCCGCCGAACGCGCCCTTGCCGCCCTCGGCGAGCAGTGGCAGGGCACCAGCACGCCCGTCCCCGGCCGGACCCTCCTGATCGCGTGCCTGCGCCAGGGCCTGCGCCTGGCCCGCGACCACCACCTGGACGCCCCCGGCTGGCTCACCGAGGCCGCCTTCGCCTACACCGACGACTCCGTCTGGGAACCCCTCGCCCCACCCACCCGGGCCTCGAGCCCCGAGCCGCAGCCGGGCCCGGACACACCCGCCGACGCCCTGGCCGACCTCCTCACTACCATCGCTCGCCGCCAGCACGAACACCGCGAACGCACCGCCGAACGCCTCACCGCCGTCCTGGACACCGGCCTGCTCTCCGGCGAACTCACCGAACTCGCCCTGTACTACCGGGCCAAAGCCCACAAAGACCTCGGCCGCACCGACGCAGCCCTGGACGGCATGCGCCAGGTCGCCGACGCAGGCGGCCGACTCGCCCCGCGCGCCCACCGCGGCCTGGCCAGCCTCGCCCGCATCCGCGGCGACTTCCCCACCGCCTTCGCCGCCGTCCCCACCCTGGGCTGGAAAGGCCGCCACCACCGCGTCCTGGCCCACATCCGGTGGCCCCACGGCGACGTCGACCGCGCCATCGCCGCCTTCGAAGCCGCTCGGACCGAAGCCGAACAGCACGACGCCCCGGGCGAGCGGGCCATCGCCCAGACCCTCCTCGCCCTGGTGACCGCCTTCGCCGACCCGGCCCGCGCCGACGACGAACTCGCCCTCGCCCACCAGTACCTCGCCCCGCTCGACCAGCGCGCCACCACCCTCTACGCCCACGTCGCCGGCCTTATCCGCGACGCCGGCACCGACCACGACGTCACCGACCGCGCCACCGTCCTGCGCACCGAGATCACCGTCGCCGGTCTCGCCTGGCTCACCCCGCTCCTGGAAACGGTCCTCGCCTTCCACCACGCCGTACGCGACTCACCGGACGACCTCACCGCCACTATCGACCGGCTGAGCGAGGCAACGGCGAACGGCGACTTCGCCTACTACGTCGACATCGCCACGGCCATGGGCGACCTGCCCCAGCCCGCTGGAAGCAGCGTCCTGTGGCTTGACGACGCACACACCGTCCGAGAACGCTGGCGCGCCCTGGTCACCGCCCGCCAAGACCACCTGCGCGGGGCCCAGTAGCGGCAAGCGAAGCCGGAGACCTCCCGCAGCATCACGGCGGGTTGTGTGGGCCCCACGGGCTGGCCGGGGGCGCCGGACGGCCGGCGCAGCCTGGCGTCCTGGCGACCTTTCAGTGGGCAGCAGCGAGTTCTTCGATGTGTTCGGCGAAGCCGTCGGTGGGCAGCGGCAGCTCGACGCCGTCGACGTACTCGATCGCGGTCGGGACGTAGCGGACGACCGCTTCGGCTGCCTCCGGGAGTACGGCCATGCGTACGGTGGCCGTGGGCTCCTGGCCTTCCCGGCCCAGGTCCAGACGGTGCATGAGGACCTCGTGCACCGCGGGGGCGGGAGTGTGCCGGTCGGCCACCATCTGCCGGTACCAGCATTCGGCAGCCAGTCCTTCGCCAAGAGCGAGGTGGTGGAGGTACAGGCAGTAGGTGGCGGTGGTGTTCCCGGCGCCGGCGGCGAACTGCCACCAGAACTGCGCGGAGTCCTCACGGGCGGCCAGCTGCAACACGCACCCGAGGATCACCGCGCCGTCGGGCTCGAGGGTTCGGTCCCCGATGAACGAGGACATCTCCTGGAGCGCGCCCTCGTCCCCGACCACCATGCGGCTCACCGCGCGCAGGGCACCGGCGGCGTCCTCGAGCAGTTTCTCGTCCGGCTGCCACCCCTCACTGGGCTGTTGCCTCGGTCTGGGCAGCGCTGACTGGGCCCGTGCGGACTGCACGGTGGCGTCGTAGCTCAACGCGCCGAGCACGAGACGGCCGGCGACCCGCGCGGCGATCCGTTCCTCGGCCGCGGCCAGCTTCTCCGGCGGGTAAGGACGAGGCTCCAGGCGGGCCTTAGCCAGCATCCGGTCAATCGGTTGGGTGCCCATCACGGCTTCCTTCCTGCTCGTCCAGCCCGAGGACCTGGCGCAAGCGCCGTCTGGCGTGGCGCGCGGTGGACCGGACCCCGGCCGGGCTGATGCCGAGGATGCGTGCGGTGGTGGCGGCGTCGAATCCGAGGCTGTAGCGCAGGATGATGACGTCTCGCTGCCGGTCCGGGAGATCGTTGATCGCCTGGTAGACGAGGAGTGAGGTCTCCAGTTCGCCGATCGGGTCAAGGGCGTTGCGCACGTCGTAGGTCTCGAATGCGGCCACGTCGGCGACCACGGGCCTGCGGTTGCGGCGGCGGGCCAGGTCGATGGTGCGGTTCTTGACCACCTTCCACGCGTACGCCTCGGGCGTCGGCTGGGCCAGCACGGCCTGCCAGGACACCGCGAGTTGCTCGAAGGCATGGTCGACCGCTTCCTCCGCGTCCGCGCTCGATCCGAGGTGTATCTCGGCCCAGCGCACGTACGCGGCGCGGTAGAGCTGGTGGAACGCCCTGAAGTCCACTGGGAGAGCGACTGCACCAGGCGGGCGCCTCAAGCTCTCCTCCGGCGTCACCGGCTCCCCTCCCGCTGACGAAACGTTCACGGCCTTTCGGCCCCTTCCGGTTGTCTCGGACGATGCCTCGTTCAGCACCAGAGGGCCGCTGGAGCCCTCCACCGTCATAGCGTCCGCAAACGGACGATCGTGCAGGAGACAACAGGAAAATATTTACACAGCGCTACCAGTGCGTCACTATACGTTCGAATGCGAGTTATGACTGGACTCGGCAGCGCCGAGGGGCTCGCCCTCGTGGCTCAGACTGCGGGCATCGGCGTACTCGGGCGGGTGCCGACCACTCGCCGCGCGTCTCCGGCCCCGGCTGTCACAGCCAACACAGGTCACTGACAACCCCCCGGGCACTGCAAGGGCAGATAACTTGCATCGCTTGCCTCTACCAGTGGTAAGCGCGCCATTCAATGAGCAGCGGGGAGCAACGAAGAGCAACGTCAGAAGATATTGAATGCGGCTCTCCCGATCGGAAGAGTGACCGGCACACAGCCACCACTGCTGTTCGACCGCGCCCGCCCCGCAGAAGGGGTGAAGGCAACACCGCCTCCACGTATGCGGCTTCCGCATGCCCAAAACTGAAGGACAAACCGATGCAGACTGACCCGAACGGCCCGAGCCGCAACGACCGGGTGTACCTGCTGCTGCTCGCCCTGGCCGTGATCCTGCTCATCGTGGGGGGCTTGGTCTACGTGACGTACCAGCACCCGGCGCTGGCCGATCCGCTGGCGGCCGGCGGGACGGTCGCCGCAGTCCTGGTGGCCGGACTCGGGTTCGCCATCAACAAGCGGTGAAGCGTCGGCGGCCGCCGCTGTACGTCACCGCGGAGACGTACAGCGGCGAGAACCGGCACGCGGTCAGGCAGCGCCGGTCTGGTCGACGTGCCGTAGCGCGTCGGACAGCTCCCCGGGGTCAACGAATCGGGGCCGGGTGGGGTGCGGGGTGCTGAGCCACGTGGCGGAGAGGGATCCGCGCTGGCCTGTCGGCATGAGCAGCCACGAGCCGGTTGTCAGGGAGCGGGTGCCCTGGGCGGTGCACCGGCGGGCGGTGCCGGCGCGGACGTGGACGATGAGCTCCTGGCGGACGTAGTCGGCCAGGACGGGGTAGCCGCGGTCGATTGGGAGAGCGAGGTGGGTGAGTGCGGCCAGGCCGCGTTTCAGCGGTGTGATGACGATGGCGTCCCACTCCAGGCCGCAGTCCACCATCCTGGTGGCATACGGCGAGGAATCCCGTGAACTCCGTGCGGCTTCCTCTGGTTTGACCAGTGCGGACCACTGGGGATCGGCCTCAGCGGGTGTGTTCGGCACGGTTCCCCCTGAACGGGCTGGTCTCGGATTCTCCAGACCCCCGCTGTGCCCACGTGCGGGATCCCGCCGGGAGCCCGGATTTGCTGGGCAAGGTGAGGCCGAGGGTGCCTTGGGCGGTGATGATGGCGGGGCCGGTGAGGTCTATGGCTCCGCTGGGCCGTACGACGATGTGGAGGCGCCCGCCGGGCAGGTCGGCGGTGTAGTCGACGGCCAGGGGCGGGGATGGCTGGTGGGCGCGGGCGGCCGCGACGGCGGCGCAGGCTCCGGTGCCGCAGGCGCGGGTCTCGCCGACGCCGCGTTCGTGGACGCGCAGCTGGAGGTGGTGGGGGCCGCGGGTGGCGACGAAGTCGACGGTGGCTCCGTGGGGGTATGCGGCGGCGGGCGTCACGGTGGGGGCGGTGCGCAGGTCTCCGGCGAGGCGGAGGTCCTCGAGGAAGACGACGGCGTGGGGGTTGCCCATGTCGACGTGGACGGCGGGCCAGGTGCGGCCGGCGACGGTGACCTGTATGCCGCGGGCGCCGGAGAGACGGGGGCGCCCCATGTCCACGGTGACCGGACCGGCGTGGTCCGGGACGTGGACCCGGCGGGTTCCGGCGCGGGTGGCGATGAGAAGGGCGCCGGGCCGGTGCAGGCCGGCATCGACCAGATAGCGGCCCAGCAGGCGCAGCCCGTTGCCGCACATGGCGCCGAGGCTGCCGTCGGCATTGCGGTAGTCCATGAACCACTCGGCCTCCCTCATCACGGCGCCCTCGGGATCGGCGGCGCAGCGGACAGCGCGCAGGACGCCGTCAGCGCCCAGGCCTGTGCACCGGTCGCACAGGCGGACCACTTCCGCCGGGGTGAGGGTGAGGTGGCCGTCGGGGTCGGGGAGGATGACGAAGTCGTTCTCGGCGCCGTGCCCTTTGGCGAAGGCGTGGTGGAGTGCTGGAGCGGTCATGGGCGGGTGCCGGTCTCCCGTGGGATGCGCAGCCAGGCGACCTGGCCGGTGTCGGTGAGGGTCAGGCCGAAGTCGGCGCCGGCGTCGAGGACTTGAAGGACCTGGAGCCAGTTGTCGGCCAGACGGGGCGTCACGTCGGCCTCAATGCGTATGTCGCCGGATCCGGGGATGATGCGGGGCCGGGTGCCGCCGAGGGTCTCCAGCTGCGCGGCCACATCCTGGACTGCGTCCGGCCGGTGATCTTCAGTCACGCCCCCACCCCCAATCAGCACAGAACGTGACCCTAGTCACTAGATTTGTGCTAGTCCACTAGATTGTCAATCCGTACTGGTCAGCGCCGTGGGCGAGGAGACGCATGGCTGACGGCACCTCACGAGCCGCCCCATATCTGGAGGTTGCCGCCGCATTCCGTGCCCGTATCGCGGAAGGCGTCTGGGCCCCGGACGAGCGCCTGCCCTCACGCGGCGAGCTCGGCGCCCAGTTCGGCGTCGGGGAGAACGTCATCCGGCGTGCGCAGGAGCTGCTGATCACCGAGGGTCTGCTGGAGGGCCGGGCGGGATCGGGCACATACGTGCGTACCCCCTACCAGCGCCGCACCATGCTGCGCACCCCCGCCGCCGGCCTGGCCGGACCCGGCTTCGACGGCACTTTCGAAGCGGACAGCATCGCCAAGGTCCCCGCTCCGCCGGACATCGCCGAGCGCCTGGCCGTCGAGCCCGGCGCGCTGTGCGTGCGGACCGTCTACGAGGTCTTCGCCGACCGGCAGCCGGCGCTTTTGTGCACCAGCTGGGAGCCGATGGCCATCACCGGCGGCACCGTAGTGGTCTTGCCGGAAGGCGGCCCGCTGGCCGGCCGCGGTGTGGCCGCCCGCATGGCGCACCTGGGCATCACCGTCCAGCGGGCCGTGGAGAGACTCCGCCCGGTCCATGTCGAGCGGGACCAGGCGCAGCTGCTGGGCGTACCCGCCGGCACCCAGGCGACGCTGATCCAGCGCACCCACTACGACACCGACGGCAGGCCGGTGGAGACCGCCGACCTCCTCATCCCCGCGGACCGCTGGGACATCACCTACGACATCCCCGTCCCGCCCGCCACCTGACCCGTGTGCATACACCCGCCGAACACCGCCTTCCGCTACACCAAGGGCCGCTCCAGCGTCTACTTCAAGGGCGCCGAGCGCTGGATCGGCCGCTTCGAGAGCGTCTGGGGCCACGGCACCGATGCCGCCCCCCGGCTCCTCCAGCGCTACGAGGCCACCGCCCGGCCCATGCTGGACGGCGACACCTGGGACACCGACCGCGTCCGCGAGACGGTCGACGCGCTGTAGACCCGGGCGTCCGGCAGAGCAACCCGCGGCCCTCGCCACACGGCGAGGGCCGTTTCATCAGCGCAGCTATGAGATCTCGAAAGCCACCGCCAGCGGGTGTCATCCCCATTGGTTGCCTCTTTCAGGTCTGATTTCGTGATAGGCGTCCGGTCAGCTGGGCCGCGTGGCTACGCTCTGCCGTCATGGCGATGCGTGGTGCGCAAGTCAAGGTCGGTGCGGTGCAGGCGGCATGGGATCAAGCGTGCGTGCTGCGCTCGGGGGACGATCTCGAGGCGTTGCCCGAGCTGGCCGAACGCATCGCGACGGCCACGGCCGCCTACGGCGCGGGCGAACTCCTGCGGGGAACGGTATTCCTGATCAGTGGCGCGCTGGAACAGATCGGCGCCGGCCATCCGGGCGGCGAGCAGTTCGCAGCGAAGTTCACCAAAACGTTGATGAACAAGATCCTCCACTGGGCCGAGGTCGTGGAGCCGACCGACTTGCCGATGGTGCGCCAGGTCGTGACAGTCGCTTTCGAAGGACGCGATCCGGTGGCCTGGCGGGACCAGGCCGGGCCGGTCCCCGACAGCGAACCGCGGGCGATGACGTGCGCCCTCGCGCTCATCGCCGACTTCGTCGACCGGGTCGACGGACCAGGAGCGTGTGAGCATGCACTGCTGACCAGTCTCGGCAGCGCCCTCGACTGATCCGGCCGCGCCACCGCAGGCGGGTGCAGACGAACTCCGGCATGAGCGGCGTGGTCGGCGACTGCTGTCTTCCCGACGCCGGCCATGCCGCTCATGCCAGCTGACCGCAGCTGCGGCGCCGATCCCAGGGGTCGGCGGCGCAGTCAACTCCAGACCCCCATATCTAGTGACTAGATGTACGGTGTGTGATCGCAGGTGGGGGTGGGCCCCGCCCTGTCCCCCGGGGGTGCCTCACCGTGCCGTTGTCCTTACCTCTCATCGCCCTCGGCATCGCGCTGCGCCAGGCCGACCGCATCCGGTTCGCCCACGGCCGCCCCTCCAGCGCGAGCGCCGCCGAACTGATAGCCCTCCAGCGCCGCCGGGCGACCAACTGGACGCCCGCGCTCCTCCTGGCCGGCCAGTGGGTACAGATCGCCGGATGGTGGCTCCTGGCCGGGCACGGTCCGCTGGCGGCCGCCGCAGCGGCGCTCGGTGTGGCGGTGCAGTTCCGGCACTTACAGGAGATCAGCCACTTCGCCGTGCACGGTGTCCTGGCCCGCACCCGCCGCGCCAACCAGCTGCTCGCCGAGGTCTTCGTCCACCACCCGCTCGGACTCATCCCCGTCGGCGAGCGGCGGCGGCTGCACGTGCGCGATCACCACCCCAACGCCGCCCGCCCCGCAGCCGACCCCAACCTCGCCGAGCTCCACCAGGCCGGACTGCGCCCGGGCACCAGCCGGTCCCGGTTCGCCCGCGCCGTGGTGTATCCGCTCACCTGGCGCGGCATCCGCAGCACCGCCGCCGGGATCGCCGCCGGCCTCCGGCACTCCGGGTCATGGCACCGCGCGGCCGCCAAGCGCACCCGCCCGCACCGTGTAGCCACGGACGGCACGGACGGCCGTCGCGTAGTCACCCCGGCGTCACGAAGTACGAAGGCCACTCGGCATCGTCCGGGTGGCCTTTTTCATGAGCCCTCATGCACATAGCCGTCTACGACCTCAGGCCGTAGGAAACGCTCCCGCGTGATCTCGTGTCGCGGAACGGCATCCCGTGATTGGGCAGGCGCATGCGCCGGGGGTGAAGATGGACAGAACCGCTGGTCAGGAGTTTCCTGGAGACAAGCCCCAGGGGGTGCCTCGCGCCAAGGAGGCACACGGTGCCCGAGACGATCAGGGTGGACCGGAAAGCCACCGGACCCGACAGTTGCCGGGTCGCTGTGTGGGGGGAGCTTGACCTTGTGACCGCCGGCGACGTGCGCCAGACACTCCAGGACGCCGTCGGCGAGAACCGTGTCGTGATCATCGATCTCGCTGGGCTGACGTTCTGCGACTGCACCGGGCTGAGCGCGCTGCTGGCCGCCGCCCGCACCGCTCAAGCCAGTGACGTCGAGCTGCGGCTGTGCGCCATCCCCTGCTTCCTCGCCCGTATCCTGCGGCTGTCCGGCACCCGTAACGCGTTCACCATCGAAGAGGACCGCTGCCGGCCGTAAATCCAAGCCCGGACCTGCCAATCTCGAAGGCGCGGTCCGCGGACGCAATCGGGGTTCGGGGCCTGTCCTCTTGAAGAACGTGCTCAGCCGCCGTTCGGGTCCTTGCCGACCAGCCGCGTGAGCAGCTCCACGATCTGCGCCTGGTTCCGGTCCATCTTCCGCCCGAGCTCGTCGAGACGGCTTCCCAGCCGGTCTACCTTCTGATCGAGGTTCCCGACCTGGAGACGCACTGCGGTCAGGTCGCTCTTGATGATCCCGAACTCGCGGTCGGTCTTCTCCGCAACCTCTTCGAAACGCCGCGTGAGAGCGGCGAGTTCACCGTGAGCGATGGGGTCCTCGGGCACGCGGAGCGCTCCTGCCAGATCATGAAAACGAGCAGACATCAGGCCGTTCACGATATCGCGCTCACCGGGTGCCGGTCCCGGCTGCGGACATGATCGCGATCGATGCGGGGACCAGCGGTTCTGGGTGCGTCGTCGTTGGTTCAGGGGATCGGGCGTGCCTGCCGCCTTCAGAACCGCGGGAGGTGGCGGGCCTCGCATGCGGTACACGCCTCGCTGCCCGGCCGGGCGAGCTCGCGCAGCGCCTGGTCGAGCGTGAGGTCCGCATTGCCGGTCGGTACCCAGCACGACTCGTGATGGATGACCCGGCGCCCTGGGCCACCGGCGGGTGCGGGCAGGTGCTGTACGCACCACCGGCCTGCCGGGGCGGCGGCGGAGGAGCCTGGCGGCTGTTCCCGCCGGGTCGGCACGACGGAGTAGTCGATGCCCTCGATGGGATTGACCAGGCGAGCGGGGACGCGCATCACGATCGAGTCGGGCTCGACGGTGATGCGGTCTGGGAGCTGCACTTCAGCCCAGATGGGCAAGCGGAGCTGGTACCACCAGCCGCCTCCGGGGCCGGGGCGGTAGATGCGGCCGATGACCTGGGCCGTGACGCTCTGGCCGTCAGCGAGCTCGTGCCATGCCGGCGGCCCGGGGGCATCCGGGTCCGGGCCGTCGGGGCTGGAGGGATCCGTCACCGCTACGCGGCTGGTGCGTCGTTGAGGTGCTTGAGCATCATCCGTGCGGTGACGAGGTCCGGGCCCTCCAGCGTCTGCCAGAACGGATGCGTGACGACGGTGATGCTCAGCTCCTGCTGCCGGGCCCGAAGCTGTCGCACTTCCGCTTGATCTTCCTCGGTCCATCCGTCGGTCGCGGGGCGCTGCCGCGGGCGCCAGCGCTCGGGATCGCTGAAACCGGGGTGGGGTTCCACCGACCACGGGAGGCGGTCATGCAGCGCCGAGAGGGTGTGGGCGACCTGGTGGAGGGCTTCCTGCGCGGTGAGCAGGTCCGTAGGAAAGTCGTAGGCTCTGGCCATGCCGGAATAATAAACCTGTTCGATTTCTGTGGGTGGTGGGTCGACGCTCGGAGTGTCGTCGGGTGTGACTGAGCGCCGTAGTTGGCGAGTGAGCGCTTTAGTTGGCGGGCTCTGAGCGTTGTACTTGGCGAACGCCGGGCATCCCGTGACAGCGAAGGCTGATTGACCAGGTCAGCGCAGTGCGCTGATCGCGTAGACGGCGCCAAGTGCGGCGGCCAGGGTGCCGAGGAGGAGGCGGAGGAAGGTCTCAGGCATGCGCGGTTGGAGGCGGGCTCCGGCGTAGCCGCCGATGAGACCGCCGAGGCCACAGGCCAGGCCAAGGAGCCAATCAGGGGCGATGCTGCCGCTGCGGGCCAGGGACAGCACGGCGTAGGTGCAGGCACCGACCACCGAGGTGGCGAAGGTGGAGGCGAGCGCGGCCGGGGCGACCTTGGAAACGGGAACCCCACGCCCAACAAGGATGGGGCCGAGGATCGAGCCGCCGCCGACGCCGTAGATACCGCCCACGACCCCGACCGCGAGCGCCAAGGCGGTGACCGCCCATGGCGCGGACTCGGGACGTCGGATCTCCGGGGATGCAGGACGCAAGGTCCGGACGATGAGCCAGGTGCCGAGCGGCAGCATCAGCACGGCCACCAGGAGGCGGAAGACGCGCGGGCCTGGAAGGGCAAACACGCGGATGACCGCTCCAAGGACCACGCCGGGCAGCGTGCCCAACACCAACCGACGCACGAGCGGTCCCGTCAGGGCGCCGTCACGTCGGTAACGCAGCAAGGCCCCGGGCCCGGACACCACGTTGTAGAGCAGATTCGTGGGCGTTACGGCTGGGTTGGGCACGGTGAAGACGCTGAGCTGCACCGGGAGCAGGAACACCGCCCCGGACACTCCCACCGGCGCGGTCACCACGGCTATCAGCATCCCAACCGCGAGGCCGGCCGCCCCGAGCTCCCACTCCACCCGATGCCCCCGCCCTTGCCACGACCGCTTGCCCTTCCGCGACAGCGTAGATAGCCCCTGTTTCGACGCCAGCGTGCTCCCCCGGACCTCGGCGCTGCCCTGGCCGCCAACTACGACGCTCAGACTCGCCAACTACGACGCCCAGTAGCCGAGACCCGGCCTCGGCGTCTACTCAGCCAGCGGCGGCCTGAGCAGGGCATCTCGCCGCAGGCACGTCTACGCTGGGAGGCCCCAGGGGGGCGGAGGAGGTGTTCCATGCCGCGCCCTGTCTGGTCCGGAGCCGTGTCGTTCGGTCTCGTCACGATTCCGATCAAGGTCATGCCCGCGACCGAAGATCACTCGATCTCGTTCCGGCAGATCCACATCGCTGACGGCGGCCGTATCCGCTACCGCAAAATCTGCGAGATCGAAGACCGGGTACTCGACCCGGACGAGATCGGGCGCGCCTACGAAGCGTCCAGGGACCAGCTGGTGCCCATCAGCGACCAGGAACTTGATGACCTCCCTCTGCCCACGGCCAAGGCGATCGATGTCGAAGCGTTCATCGAAGCAGAGCGGATCGATCCCATTCGCTTCGGCAAGCCGTACTATCTGCAAGCTGATGGCGCCGTGGCCGCAAAGCCCTACGTGCTGCTGAGGGAAGCGCTCCAGCGCAGCGACAAGATCGCGGTCGCCAAATTCGCGTGGCACAACCGTGAGAGGCTCGGCGCGCTGCGGGTCGTCGGCGAGGCCATCGTCCTACAAGTACTCCACTGGCCGGATGAGGTCCGCGCTGCCGAAGGCGTCGCCCCCCGCGCCGTCGACATCTCCGACTCCGAGGTCGAAGAAGCCATCGCCCTCATGGACGTCATCGGCGGCGCCGACATCAGCCAGTACCGCGACCAGTACCGCGAGGCCATGGAAGCCGTCATCGAGGCCAAGACCGAAGGCGTCGAGCCTCCCCACATGGAGGCGCCCGCCGAGCCCAAGGGCAAGGTTGTCGACCTCATGTCCGCCCTCCAGGACAGCGTGCGCGCTGCCAAGAAGAGCCGCGGCGAGGAAACCGACGAAGCCGAGGTCCACGAGATCAGCGGACGCCGGCCGGCCCAGAAGAAGGCCGCGAAGAAGACCGCGGCCAAGAAGACGAGCGCCGGCGGGAAGAAGACAGCCGCGAAGAAGTCCTCAAGGAAGAAGCCGGCCTCGTAACCGAGCGGGGAGTGCCACCGGGGCCGCCGGTAGCCGGCAGCTGCTCGGCGGTCCGCCGTCCTCGCCACCGCCCGCTGACCGGGGCTCGGGAAGCGCAAGGGCCGCCCGGTTTCCCGGGCGGCCCTTGTCCACGTCTGAACCCTGGGGGTATGGCCTGCCCTCCTGGGGAGGGCTACCAGGGACGATTCCCAGGGTCTTCGTCGCCCAGTGTACCTACTATTGCCCCACCATGCACAGCACGCCGCCCACCATCATCGCCCCGCCCGACGACAAGGCCGTCATCGAGCTGATCAGCCCCGACCGGCTGAACCCCTACCTGACCGCGTGCGTCGGCGACACCACCGCCGCGCTCGCGCTGTACCGGTGGAACAGTGATCTCGCCGCGGCGTTCTTCGAATCGCTGGGCCACCTGGAGATCATGCTGCGCAACGCGCTCGACGCCAGGCTCGTTGCCCGCCAGCAGCGCCGGGGCCGCACCGCAGAGTGGTACGACGACACGACGGTTCCACTCAGCGGCAAGGCCCGCGGCGATATCGCCCAAGCCCAGCAGCGCGCCGGCAGGCACGGCACGGCCGCACCGCGCGGAAAGATCATCGCGGAGCTGAGCTTAGGGTTCTGGCGCTTCCTGCTGGCCCGCCAGTACCGGGCCAGCCTGTGGCCTGATCTGGCAGGCGCCTTCCCTCACGCTCCGAACCGTGCCCTGACCACCGTGGAAGACCCGGTCAAGCGACTGCACAAGTTCCGCAACCGCATCGCCCACCACGAGGGCATCTGGCACCTGCCGCTCGAAGCCCGCCGTGACGACATCCAGACCGTGCTCGGCTTCATCGCACCGGCCGCCGCGGCCTGGGTCGCCAACGCGTCCCGCATTGACGACATCCTCACCCGACGCCCCTGACGCGGCCAACAGCTGCTCCGCTCCGAACGATCCGGTGCGTATCACTTCCTCGGCTGGACCTTCCGAAGGAGATCCGGCGAGCCGAGCACACCACGCGTGCGTAGTTGAGCGAGGTGCTCCAGCCCGCCAGGCCGGTACAGCAGCGCGCCGGCCTCGGCAGCACTCATTCGGCGGACGCTGACCGTCTCGAGCTGGGCGACGGCCGAAGGCCGCGGCGGCGGACCGTGGCCGAGCGGACGGTGCCGTCGCGCCGGTCGACTCCGGCCAGCGGGAAAGGCGTTCCGGCCAAGTTCACGAACCAAGGCATGCACGCCCCCCACCGCGCCAGACTACTTCTTGCAATTGTCCGACTACTCAGTGATCACTGGAGGGGTGCTTTGTCGCGCAAGGACGACATCGTGGCGATCGTGATCGACGCGAAGAACGAGATGAAGAAGTCGGTCGACAGCCTGGACAACCGCGTCAGCGAACTGGGCCGGGAAGTGCGAACAACGGTCGCCGCCGAGCTCGCCGAACTACGCGACACCAGCCTCGCTGACCTGAAGACATCACAGCAGGAGGCGCAACGCAATGCCTACAACACGGGCAAGCGCACCAGCGAGACCGCCACCGCAGTGACCGAGCTACGGCGCGACGTCGACCAACTGCGCCAGGAC
Source organism: Streptomyces malaysiensis subsp. samsunensis (assembly GCF_024519315.1). Classification (GTDB taxonomy): domain Bacteria; phylum Actinomycetota; class Actinomycetes; order Streptomycetales; family Streptomycetaceae; genus Streptomyces; species Streptomyces malaysiensis. The sequence continues at coordinate 24,902 of NZ_JANIIC010000093.1, forward strand.
CTCGGGGAGGTACTGGCATTACTCCGCACCACGGCACCAGTAGCGGCCAGCGCCGCACCCGAAGCGCCTGACCGTGCGGAACCGGAATCCGGTGACGAGCCCCGCCACGAGCAAGCGGTTCTGCCCGGACAGCGGACCGCGCCGGAAGAGGCACCGGCACCAAGAGCAGCTGACACCTCCTCCCCGGCTGAAGCGGCCCAAGACGACGGTGTACCCGCCGAAACGGACGCCGAGCAGCCGACGTCGGAAGCACAACCACAGGCCGGACCGGAGGCGGATCAAAAGGAGCAAGAGACACAGGCAACGCTGGAGGCTGGTGCACGGACTTCGGACGATGCTCCAGTGAAGGAGCCGGCCCCCTTCAGCCCGGCAGGCCGGATCTGGGCGATCATGAGGGCCGGGCGGGTCTCGTCCGCGACGCTGGTCTGTCACCGCGACACCTGGGACTTCGTCGCGGCACAGGTTGGAAATCACCCGCACTTCCGGACCCCGACCCTGGAGGAACGCAACGAGGGCATGGTGGCCGCAGTGCTCTCCGGCCGGTCCCTCGTCGCCATGCTCCTGTCGCTTTACCGCGTCGCTGAGGCCCCCCGGGAAGGGGAAGGCATCGACGAACTGGTCGCTTACGCCGACTGGGCTATGGCCTCACAGGTCTACCGCAATACGGCGGAGGTGCTGAACCGAGCGCTCCATGAAGAGGGAGACCCGGTCGTGGTGACGATCGACAGCAGGCTGCCCGCCCGCCCGTGAAGCAGCCTCAGCACCCAGCGCCATGAAGCGCGAAGGCCACCCGGATCTTCCGGGCGGCCTTCGCGCGGCGAGCTGGTGAGCAATGAGACGCTCCACCCTCCGCGGAGCGGCCTACTGATCGGGGTGGACGGCCTGGACGCCCGTCCCTTCGTACACGTCGGGCGTCAAGGTAAGCAGGAAGCGCCCGGCAGGGAAGTCGGCGGAGGGGCGGGCGGCGTGGATGGCGTGGACGGCCGCCCAGGAGTACCCGGCATGCAGCAACGCAGCGGCGGTGAGGGCGGCTTCTGTGTCGAAGGGCTCGATCGTGATGAACCGCAGCCCGTGGATGTAGGGGAGAAGGCCGGACTGCTCGCTGTCGCCGACCGTCAGGGAAAGCACCGGGGCGTAGAGGGTGCCCAGGCCCCCGGATGCCTGGACGTAGAACGCGGCGACGGCCTCGTTGTACGGATCCTTGGGGTCGTGGAGGGCGGCGGCGGTCGTGTGGTCCAGGACGACCGCGATCGGCCCCACTATGCGGCCGCCGAGCCCTGGCCGGCGGCGAGGCGCTCCAGGAGACCACGGGCCTTCGCCTCGGCCTCCTCGCTGGGCACGCTGCCCAGGACGGAGGCGAGCTCGGCGCGGGCCTGCGCGGCGCGCTCCGCATACTCGGCCTGGGTCGGCTGGCCCTCGGCGAGATCCTCGACCAGCTGCCGGATCGTCGTGTTGCCCTCGGCCGCCAGAACGGCAAGGCGGTCACGCGCGGCCGAGCTCACCTTGATACTCGTTTCGTCTGCCATACCCCTGACTCTACTGCGAGTAGAGGAGCGGGTGCAGCCCACCGGCAGGAGGAGCCGCCGCGGCCTCCCGGCCGCCCGCCGCGGTCAGGCGGGCCGGTCCGGCGAGCCGAGCACGCCACGCGTGCGCAGTTGAGCGAGGTGCTCCAGCCCGCCAGGCCGGTACAGCGGCGCCGCATCGATATCAGCTTCGGCTGCGCTCATCCGGCGGGCGCCGCCGGCCTCGAGCTGGGCGACGGCAAGAGGAGGTTGCGGCTGGGGCCCGTGGCCGAGCGGCCGGCGCGTGATGCTCATAGCAGCTGATCGTATGTGTCCACGCGGACCGGAGGGTCACGTCTGCTGGTTGAGGTATTCGAGTGCGTGCTGGAGCAGCGGGCGGTGCGCGGCGTAGAGGGTGCGTCCCGCCGTGGTGACTGCTGCCTGGAGCTGTTCGAGGGAGCCGAACGGGAACCAGCCCGCGTCCGCAGCGTCGTCACCGGCGGTTGCGGTGACCTGCCCGGGCAACTGGTAGAGCGCGCTGATGGAGGCAACCCAGGCGTGGTCGGTGTTGCGCCAGTCGTCAACGACCTGGCGGCCGAGGATGGTGGGCTGCCGGTCGGCGAGGTCGATACCGGTTTCCTCGCGCAACTCGCGCACCAGCGCGGCCGGGGCCGTCTCGCCCGGGTCCACCATGCCCCCTGGGATGGCCTCGACCCCGATGTCGTCGCGGGTGATCAGCAGAACCCACCGCTGCTCACCGGTCCCGGCGACCACGATCGGGTCGGCGGCGGCGTTCTCCCCCCAACGGCCAAGATTCCGTCCGGTGCGTCCGGTGCGACCGTGCGGGTGCAGCGGCCAGCCCCGCTCGACGTCGAAGGGCATCAGGGCGTTGGTCTGCCGCTCGGCCCAGTCATGCACCAGGTCGGGCGTGGCGCCCGGTCGACCACCCAGCCGGGCACGTGCTGGGTCAGCGCCCGTGACCGCAGCTCGGGCGGCGTGATGTTCACCGGTGCGTACCCCGGCCAGCTCACTGACCAGCAGCGCCGTTCCTCGGGCACGGTCACGCCGGGGTGGTCGACCGGGGCGTAGCGGTCCGGGTCGAGGGCTACGACGTCGGCGGTGTAGCGGGTCTCATTCATGATTTCTCCTGGTCGGACTGGTGCATACGGCAAGTGCATGTGCCGCGGCCGCGGCGGGTGTCCATCAGGGCTACGCCCTGCGGGGCGATCGCGGCGTACAGGCCGTTGTTCTTCACCGTGCGGTCTTCGTCGCAGGCGTCTTCTCCCACGGCACCTCGCGGGGCAAGGGCATGGTGGTCAGGCCCGTACGAGCGGGCCGGCCGCGGCGGTGAAGGTTTTGTGCGCGGCCCGGGCGAGGTCGCCGCGTCGGTCGCGGTCGGCCTGGTCGGGGGCCTGGTGCAGGGTGAAGGTGACATCGACCAGGCGGTCCGCGAGCTGAAGGATCTGCGGGTCGTCGGTCAGCAGCTGGAGTTCGGTCAGGGCCTCGCCGGCGGCGGTGCGCGCTTCGAGCGCGGCCTGCTTGGCGGCCGTCTGCTCCGCCTCGGACGCATCCTTCTCCCGCAGCACCGAGCGCATGTTCTGGAGACGGCGCATCGCGGCGAGCCGGGTGAGGAAGCGGACGAAGACCTGCCGCAGTTCCATGCGCTGCTGTGCCTGTTGGGCATGCCGCTCGCGACGTGCGGCGGACCGCTCTTGCAGGCGGAAGCCGAGCACGGTCGCCAGCAGCGCGATCAGAGCTGCGACGGAGGACGAAACCAGCTGCTCCATGGTGCTGTTTCTCCCTGGTCCAAGGTGGATTGGGTTGTTGTACGGCGAACCCCCGGCGCGTGGCCGGGGGTTCGGGCTGCACTACCAGTTCGGGGCGCGGTCCTCGATCAGCCCCATCAGCCACCCGGGGGTGACGTCCTTGTCCGTTTGGCTCCGCAGCTCGACGTGGGTGGCGTCCATGTCGATGACGCCGTTCGCCAGGACGCGGTAGCCGGAGACGTTGGCGTGCCAGGTGTACTCGCTCGCACCGGGCTCGCGCTGATAGGTGATCCACACGCTGTACGGGGCGATCTTCTTGTTGAAGCCGTCGCTCAGGTGCGGTGTGTCCGCCAGGCGCAGGATCTCGATGTGCTGCTGGGCGAGCGGCTCGACGGACATCTTCGCCGGGGCCTCGATGGTCTTCTGCACGGTCTCTCTCCACTCGGTGTGATGGCTTTCGGGGCGTGCGATCGTGGCGTCAGAGCCACATGAGCTCGGACACCGCGATCGCGTCGGTGCGGCACAGGTGCAGCAGTTCCTTCGAGGTCAGCGCCTTCTTCTGCGCTCCCTCCCACACGAGTTGCGGTGCGACGGCGCCGACGAGGGTCTGGAGGGACGCGTCGCAGAGCGACGCCATCAGGGCGGGATCGCTGCACTTGGACACGCCGCGCCGCTTGGCTTCGGCGAGCGCCTGCTCGTAGCTCATCGGCAGCGGGGCGGGGGCGGGCTGTGTGGGGGCTTCGTCCCCAGTGCGGTCGATGACCACGCTCGGGTCGGCCAGGTAGGCGTGGGTCTGCGCCTGTTCGGCGTCTTCGCGGGTGCGGTGCCCCATGGAGAATCCGGCCGGCCCGTCCGATGCCCAGCGCTCGCCGTCGCGGGCAAGGTCAGAAGCTGTGTCAGAACCGGTGATCCGTGACGTTCCGTGACGCATGACAGAGTCGTTCGGCTGTGTGTCGTGTGTGGGGGCGTCTGCGAGCAGAAGCGGACCAGCTCGCACACGAAGCGGGTATTTTCGGTCGTTTGTGGTGACCTTGGGGCGGGCGGCGGAGGGTGTCAGGCATACGCGGGCCGGAGTGGTGGCGGCCGGTGAAGTGCCGGCCCTTCGGGCCCTTGGGAGCGTGTGCCATGGTCCAGACCGTCGGCAGTGTGCCGTGCGAGCGTTTCGATGATCTGGTGGACCAGTCGGTGAAGCTGGTCCGCGTGATGTCGGGCTGTCAATTCGCACTCGGAGACTTCGCGCTGGAGATCGCGCCGCTGCGGAACCACGGCGGGAACATGTCGCCGGCGGAGGGCGAGGAGCAGGGGGTGGAGGACTCCTTACGCCTGTTCGCCGAGGAGATAGGGCTGTCCTTCCACACGGTGCGGACATATCGGTGGGTGGCCGCGCGGTGGCCAAAGGATCAGCGCCAGGAGGGTGTCTCCTTCGAGGTGCACCGGATCTTGGCGTCGGCGCCGGACGCGTACGAGTTGATCCAGCATCCGCCGGTCAATGAACGGACGGGCCTCTCCGAGTGGAGCGGGGACGCGGCGAAGCGAGCGGCGGGCTGGGCGACCGCGACGCCGGTGACGGCGGCGGAGAAGGTCGAGGCCATCCGGGACCTTGCGCAGGACGAGGCGGTAGCGGCCCAGGCGGCATGTGACCTGCTGCACCGGCCGGAGGTGGCATTCAAGGCGATGAGGGACCGGCAGGCCCGTGAGCTGGTCAATCAGGCACAGTTCGATCAGGCCGAACTCGTCGAGGAAGGCGACGAGGAGGAGGACTGGTGGGACGAGAACGGCGCTGCGGAGGAGGACGGCATTGTTGATCCCGTCGCGATCGTGCGGGGTTTCCACCGGGCGATGGAGTTCACCGATTTGATCGGTGTCTGCCAGGGCTTCGTCGCCGGGGCGAGCCGGCTGGTTCCCCGACTGCGGGGACGGGAGTTCTCCGAATCTCAACTCGCACTGGTCACCCGGCATTTGGAGAAGATCCGGGCGACGGCGGACTGGATCGAGACGGCGGTGTCCACCGGGAAAGTGGACCTGGATGAGGCCCTGGCCGAGCTGCTGAGGGACAAGTAGCCATGAAACGGCGGGCGGGACTGCCCGCTCATGTTCACGGCGAAGCGGTACGCAAAGCCCTGCAGGAGGCACGTCCTGCCGGACTGCACCTGAAACAGCTGGTCAAAGCCACCAAACGCACCCCCGCACAGGTCTGGACGGGCATCCGCTTCCTGCGGAAGATCGCGGTCAAGGAAGGACTACCGCCGGTAACCTTCAACCGCCGGGACGGATTCCAGCTGTCCGAGGAGCCCGAGGTGTGGATCGCCTACGAACGCGCGATCTTCGGGGCCGAGCTGCATCGCATCACGAATTTCATCACCGGGATCGTCGCCCCGCACGCCAAACGCACCCCCGAGGACGAGTGGGCCCGCCTGGTCCTGGAACAGCTCGGCGGGGTCAAGGCCACCCTGGAAGTCCTCACCCGCATGGAACGCTGAGATGACCTGCCCGAACGAGCCCCGGCCAGCGGCCGTGCGCGAGCGGCACTACCCCACCGACACTACGGATGCCGAATGGGCCGTCCTCGAACCACTGCTGCCCGTCCCGGCCTGCCGGCTTCCCGCGGGCGGGCGCCCGGAGAAGCATCCGCGCCGCAAC
>NZ_JANIIC010000094.1 GCF_024519315.1 Streptomyces malaysiensis subsp. samsunensis
TGGCTGCGGTTTCGACGGAGCTGGGGCTGCCGGCGGCGGCCGAGATGGGCGGGTAGGGGGTTTGGAGGGGTTTGGGGACGAGGCTGCGGGGCGGGATCTTGTAGTGCTCGCCCACGTAGGAGAACACGTCGTCGAGGAAGGCGCGGCGGATGAGTTCGACGCCTTCGCGCCACTGGGCCTTGTTTTCGGAGGGGTCGACTTCGAAGGCGCGCAGGGCGAGTGTGGTGTTGCCGCGGCCGGTGCCGAGTTCGATGCGGCCGTTGGAGAGGATGTCCTCGGTGGCGACGCGTTCCGCGACGCGCAGGGCGTGGTTGATTCGGGTCGGCAGCAGCGTTACGAGGTGGATGAAGCGGATCCGGCTGGTGAGGGCCATCAGGTAGGGGTAGAGCACCTCGGGAGCGGAGACCGAGGCCGTGCCCAGGGCGACGTGCTGTTCGGAGCTGCCGAAGGCGTCGAAGCCGACGCGTTCGGCGAGCAGTACTTCCTCGATCAGTTCCCGGTAGCGGTGCTCGTGTGTGAGTCCGACCGGGGTGTCTCCCTCGGTCATGAGGATGAAGTCCATACCGCCCCTTCCACCGAATGTTATTCGGCGATAACGTAGGACGTAGCTCAACCCAGGTCAAGGCCCCAAGAGAGGGCGAAAGCGTTATCTGTCGATAACAACGAGGTCCGACGGGCGCGGCGCGGCGAGAGCACGCCGATCCATACGGCGCCCTTGATCGTGGCCCGCGGTGAGCGGCAGGAGCGCGGGCTTCCATCGCCTGGACCGCGGCTGCGGAATCGGCCTTGCGGAACAGCGATTGCCACCAAGCCGACGATCATGGACTTGAGGCCGGTCGCAGGGCGCGGTTATACGGACAGCCGCTGGAGCCATTCCGTCAGAAGTTGCTGTTCGGCCCGACTGAGGCCCTTCTGGCCGGGCAATGCCGCGCACAGGGCACGGGCGGCGCCGCCCGGCCCCGGTTCCTCCACAGCCGGTTCCCGGGTGGTGATGGTGGTGACCATCGATTCGCGCAGGGCGACGAGGAGGCCGTCGGCTTCAGTCCGGCGGCGTCGGCGACCGCCCGGGTGGTGACCGCGTCGCGACCCCCGCTCTCCAGCAGGCCGGCCGCCGCCTCGATGATCCGGCGGCGCGTCCGCTCCCGCGCGGCGGTGCCGGGCTCCGCGGCGCGCCGGGTGAGGGTCGGTTCAACAGGCATGGATCGACGATAGCGCCATCGGGACAGCACTGGTATCGCCGTTATCCGCTTCACGTTGGCATCGATGACGCCTACTACTCCAACCTCCCCGAGCCCATGGGCCCGGTGCTGGCCGGCGCCGGGCTCGGCTGGTACTACGACCTCGGCGTCCAGTACCTGCGCATGATCTTCTCGGGGGTTTTCGACCGGTTCCCCGACCTGCGGGTGATCGCCGGGCACTGGGGCGAGGTCGTGATGTTCTACCTCGACCACACCGGCTACTTCGGTGAGGCAGGCGGTCTGCGGCAGCCCCTGGCGGACTACTTCAAGCAGAACTTCTGGGTTGCCGGCAGTGGCACCAACAGCCCCCGTTACCTGCGCTGGACCGCCGAGGTGATGGGCACCGACCGGATGCTGTACTCCACCGACTACCCCTTCACCTACGGCTTCCGCCCCGGCGGCTTCCCCTACGTCGACACCAGCAACGGTGAAGCCCGCTCCTTCCTGGAGAACTCGCCCTTCACCGACGAGCAGAAGGCCGACATCGGCCACCGCAACTGGGAACGCCTCACCGCCCACGCCAAGCGCCCGACGGCCTGAAACGCCACCCACAGCGGCCGGCCGGAACGCCACCGCGCGCTCCGGCCACCTTCCTCAGTTATCGCACGCTAACGGCTCCGCCCCCTCATCCAGGGCCTTGACCGCGCCCAAGCAAAGCCATATGTTATTCGTCAATAACATTCGAGTGGAAGGGCCGGTATGGATGTCATCGTCATGGCTGAGGGGAACACCCCGACCAGGCTCGCGCGTGAACGTACTGACAGGTGGTCCGACGAGAAGCAGCCCGGCGCCGCCCTCGCCAACGCGCGCATCGTCTACCACGCCCCTGTCGCCCGAGCCGCCCGCGAGGTGTGGAATGGCTGATCAGGTCCAAGGGCTGGACGCGGCTGCCTTCCGTTCGGCGTTGGCCCGCTTCCCTGCCGGCGTGACGATCGTGACGACCCGAAGTGCCGCGGGCACGCTGCATGGGTTCACCGCGAGTTCCTTCGCGGCGCTGTCGCTCGATCCACCACTTGTTCTCGTTTGCCTGGACCAAGGAGCGGACTGCTTCCCGGCCTTCATAGCGGCTGAGCAGTTCGTCGTGAACATCGCGACGCCCGCGCATGCGAAGTTGGCCATGAGGTTCGCCACGAAGGGCGAGGACAAGTTCGCACACGGGAGCTTCGAGTCCGATGAGGGCGGTCATCCGATACTGCCCGACGCCGCAGCGGTCGTCCGCTGCGAGCTGGAGCAGGCCGTACCCGGCGGCGACCACGTAATCCTCATCGGTCGCGTGCACGACGTGCGCGTAGGCAGCGGCAAGCCGGTGATGTGGTACCGCGGTGATTTCCTCCACCTCGGGCAGAGCGTTACATGAAGGACATCGAACCCGGCTCGTCAGCTCTGGGTCCGGTGAGTGAATCCGTGGAGACCGACCCCGTGAAGATCGGGAACGTGCTGCACCCGGTGGCCGATATCGACGCCGCCGTGCGTTTCTACACCGAAACCTTCGGCCTGGCCACGAAGTTCGTCGACGGCGACCGCTATGCCGCCCTCGACGCCGGCAGCACCACGTTGGCCCTGACCGGCCCGGCCGAGGACGTCACCGATGGGGTGCCCGCGGCGTCGTTCAAGGTCCCCGACGTGGCCTCAGCGCTCACCGCCCTCGTACAGGGCGGCGGATCCGTAGTCCGGGAACCCGAGCAGGGCCCGCACGAGGTCCGGGCCGTGGCGCGGGACCCATGGGACAACACCGTAGTGATCTACGGGATGCGGTAGCGGTCAGCTGCACCCGGCTCTGCGGAAGAGCCGCCACGACGCCACCCGCGTGCCGGCTGCCGACTTGGTGCACGGTCGGCATGCGGGCTGATTCGCCGCGGTTGTGGTATCCGCAGGCTCGACGATCTCCTGCCCCGGGCGGCTTCCGCACAGCGTTGTCGTCCTCCGCGGCGCGGCGGATCCTTCGGCATCCGGCCGGTCTGCCCAGGGCCAGGCGGTCAAGGACATCACAGCCTGGATCAGGTCAGCGGCTACGAGCCGCGCCCTTGAAGGCGGCTCCTCTTTCAGACCGCGTCCGCGGGGATGAGTAGCGCGTTGATCGCGGCGGTGCGGATGGTCGTCGCGACGATGTCGGGATCGAGGCCGCTGTTGAACTGGGGTACCGCGTTGATCATCGAGAAGACGGCGTGGGTGAGGATGCGGGTCTGCGCGTCTGACAGGTCGGGCCGCAGCCGGGAGACCAGTCCGCTCCACTCTTCGGCGTAGAGGCGCATCATGCGTCGCATGCGGTGGCGTTCGTCCTCGGGGACGTTGTGTTCGTTCTTCAGGAACACCAGCGTGGACGGAACGTTCTGGAGACTGCGTTTGACGTGGTAATCGATCATCTCCTCGAGTGCCTTGCGTGGATCCGTCACCTCTGCCGCCGTCTCGCGGGCATGAACCAGCAGTTCGTTCAGCGGATCCTCGAGCACGGCGATCAGCAACGCCTGCTTGCTCGGGAAGTGCCGGTAGAGCGCGGGGCCGGTCACACCGGCACGCGCGCCGATCATCTCAGTGGTGACCGCATCGAAGGCACGCTCGTTGAACAACTCTCCGGCGACCTTGATCAGCACCTGCCGACGGGTGGCACGGGGAGACGCGGTACGGGGGGTAGGTGAGCTCGACACGCATGAAGTCTAGTCTAGGTGAGCGGCCGATAACGTGCCTTTGCGTGTTCCGCGAGCAGCTCCGCCACCGCGGTCAGACAGGCGAAGCCGAGCTCAGACGACATGCCGCGCGGATCACCGAGCACCCCGCTGGGTGCGACTGCCTTGACACCGTCAGTGAATACACGGGCCAGCAACGCGTCATCCATGGACCCGGTGAAACCTGCGGCGGCGCGATCGTTCCTCACCGCGTCCGGCCGCACGGCTAGCATGATCGAACTTTCGGCGATGTCGGCATGGCCTCCGACGTGGTCGGCGAGGCCGGCGACGCGTTGAGCAGCATCGCGCCACGCGCGGAGGACTGCTGCCGAGTCCGCGAACGCGATGACGTCCAGGCCGGAGGGAAGCCGCGCGGCGAGCTTCGGCTCGATGTCGCTGAGCACCGGGTAGTTGCCGATATGCGCCGAGAAGATCAGCACCCGGCGGAAGCCGTGCGCGGCAAGGCTCGCGCAGCAGTCGGCGCAGATCGCCTCGAGCGTCTCGGCCCGCAGCGAGAGCGTTCCGGCGAAGCCGAGGTGGTGCGACGAGCAGCCGATCCGCACCGTCGGTAGCACGAGCGCGTCGCCAAGCCGCTCGGCGACAAGGACACCCAGTCGATCGGCGTGGTCACTGTCGACCGACATCGGCAGGTGCGCGCCGTGCTGCTCCGTGGCGCCCAGCGGCAGGACCGCCGTACGCCTACCGCTCGCGATGGCGCTCGCGATGTCAGGCGAGGTCAAACGCTCAATCCGCAACTCGCTCATGTGTGGTCACTCCTCCTAGAGGCCCGCAGTCCAGACCCGCACACGTTAATCGTAACTAACACCCGTCACCTCTCTCGGGGCCTTGACCTGGGTTGAGCTACGTCCTACGTTATCGCCGAATAACATTCGGCGGAAGGGACGGTATGGACTTCATCCTCATGACCGAGGGAGACACCCCGGTCGGACTCACACACGAGCACCGCTACCGGGAACTGATCGAGGAAGTACTGCTCGCCGAACGCGTCGGCTTCGACGCCTTCGGCAGCTCCGAACAGCACGTCGCCCTGGGCACGGCCTCGGTCTCGGCTCCGGAGGTGCTCTATCCCTACCTGATGGCCCTCACGAGCCGGATCCGCTTCATCCACCTCGTGACGCTGCTGCCGACCCGGATGAACCACGCACTACGCGTGGCCGAACGCGTCGCCACCGAGGACATCCTGTCCAACGGCCGCATCGAACTGGGCACCGGCCGCGGCAACACCACACTCGCCCTGCGCGCCTTCGAAGTCGACCCCTCCGAAAACAAGGCCCAGTGGCGAGAAGGCGTCGAACTCATCCGCCGCGCCTTCCTCGACGACGTGTTCTCCTACGTGGGCGAGCACTACAAGATCCCGCCCCGCAGCCTCGTCCCCAAACCCCTACAGGGCCCCTACCCGCCCATCTCAGCCGCCGCCGGCAGCCCCAGCTCCGTCGAGACCGCAGCCACCATGGGCATCGGCGCCATCATGGGCGGCCTCTACCTCGGCTACGACCTCGTCGAAAACATGATCAAGCTCTACGACAAGACCCTCGCCGCCACCGAACACCCCCACCCGATCACCCCGCGCAAGATGGTCGCCGTCGCCGGCGGCATGCACTGCGCCGAAACCACCACACAGGCCCGCACCGAAGCCAAACCCCTCTTCGACATGGCCAAACTCTCCACCGACGCCTACGAACGCCTCTCCAAACTGTCGAAGGACTACGCCTACATGGGCGCAGTCAAAGACATCGACTTCAACAACGAGGAGTACATGTTCGAACACTCCCAGGGCTTCATGGTCGGCGACCCCGACCACTGCATCCAACACGTCCAGCGATACGCCGACATGGGCGTCGACGCACTCGTCCTACGCGTCGACAGCCTCCCCCACGACCAGCTCATGCGCTCCATCGAACTCTTCGGCAAATACGTCATCCCCCACTTCAAAAACCCCCGCAACGTCGTCCGCCCGGCCGACCACGTACTCGCCGACATCCGAACCGCACGCCCCGCCCACCAAGAAGCACTCCGCCAATACCACACCCAGCACAACCCCACACACCACAAGGAGACCAGCCGATGACCGACCTCTACAACCACGGCACCGGCGACGTCCTCACCGAACGCCACGACAACGGCATCCTCCTGATCACGATCAATCGACCCGACCGGTACAACGCGCTCACCCTGCCGATGTTCGAGGAGATGAACCAGATCTGGGCCGACGTCGAGCGCGACGAACAGACCCGGGTCGTCGTCATCACCGGGGCCGGCAAAGCCTTCTGTACCGGGATGGACGTCGCTCAGCCCGATCCCACGCCCGAGGAAGCGCTCGCGATGCTGGAGACCGAGCGCAAGCGGGTCGCGACGATGTTGCGCATCGAGAAGCCGGTCATCTCCGCGATCAACGGCCCCGCGGTCGGCTACGGGCTGTCGACCGCGCTTCTCGCCGACATCAGCATCGCCGCGGACGACGCGGTGCTGATGGAGGGCCACACCAAGGTCGGTGTGACCGCCGGCGACCACGCCGCACTCATCTGGCCGTTGCTTGTCGGCATGGCCAAGACCAAGTACTACGTGCTCACCTCCGAGAAGCTGACGGGCGCCGAGGCCGAGCGGATCGGGCTCGTGAGCCTGTCCGTCCCCCGCGAGCAGGTGCTGCCCCGCGCCCTCGAGGTCGCGTCCCAGCTGGCCCGCGGTTCCCAGCAGGCGCTCCGTTTCACCAAGCGCGCGCTCAACGCCTGGCTCACCAACGCGGTGCCCCAGCACGAGCTGTCCGCGGCACTCGAGATCCTCGACTTCGCCGGTGCCGACTACGCCGAAGCACGCCAGGCATTCCGGGAGAAGCGCCCCGTGGACTTCCCCTCCGCTCGCACCGTTGGCGGACCGGCGAACTGAGGGAAGACGAGCATGAGCCTTGCCTCGCACAACGCAGCGCCCAGCGCTGTGCACGCGTCCGACGAAGCGGACGGCGTGGTTGTACTCACTCTGAACCACCCGCCGGCGAACGCGCTCAGCAACGCGCTCGTCAGCGAGCTGACAACGACGCTGGAAACCCTTGCCGGCGGCCCTGGCACCCCCGCGGTGGTCTTGACGGGAGCTGGTGAGCGCTTCTTCTGCGCGGGTGGCGACATCAAGGAAGCCATCGACCTCGACGCCGATTCGATGGTCGAGCGGATGGCGTCGTTTCACGCGCTGCTCTGCGCTCTGGAGGACTTCGCCCGGCCGCTGGTGTGTGCGGTCAACGGCTGGTGCGTCGGTGGTGGCATCGAAATGGCACTGTTCGCCGACATGGTGTACGCGTCGACCGAGGCGCGTTTCGTCTTCCCCGAGATCAACCACGGGATGCTGCCGGCCGTGAAGGGGATCACTCGAGTGCGCGGGGTCCTGGGCGACCGCGCGGCCCGGCGCCTCCTGCTGGGCGGAGAGCCCTTCGACGCGTTCGACGCGGAGACGGTGGGCATCGTCGACCAGGTGGTCGAGCAGGACGACCTGCTCACGATCGCGATGGCGGACGCGCGGGCGGCGGCGGCGAAACCACCTGCCGTGTTCGCGGCGCTGAAACGGGCCCTTCACTCAGGGACGTCCAGCTGGCCGGTCGAAGAGCAGCTCCGGGTCACGGTTGCCGACGCGCGCACGGTCTTCAACGACCCCGCCGCCCGAGCTGCCCGCGAGGGATTCCATGGTTGATCAATTTCAAGGGCTGGATTCGGCCGCCTTCCGCTCGGCGTTGGCCCGCTTCCCTTCAGGCGTGACGATCGTGACGACGCGAAGCGCGTCAGGCACGCTGCACGGGTTCACCGCGAGTTCCTTCGCGGCGCTGTCACTCGATCCACCGCTCGTTCTGGTGTGCCTGGACCGAGGAGCGGACTGCGCTCCCGTCTTCATGGCGGCCGAGCGGTTCATCGTCAACATCGTGACACCGGCACATGCCGAGTTGGCGATCAAGTTCGCGACAAAGGGCGAGAACAAGTTCGCGTACGGAGCCTTCGAATTCGATGAGACGGGTCATCCGCTGCTGCCCGATGCGGCGGCGGTCATCCGTTGTGAACTGGAGCAAGCCGTACCCGGCGGAGATCACGTGATTCTCATCGGCCGTGTACACGACGCGCGGACGGGCAGCGGCGAGCCGGTGACGTGGTACCGAGGTGACTTCCTGCACCTCGGGGAGAGTGCCGCATGAATCTCATCGGGCCCGGACTTGTCGGCTCTGGAAGAGAGGCCGTGTCATGGATCTGACCAATTTCGAGCCAACCCGGACGCTACCGGGGCTGCTGCTCGACCGCGCGGACAGGGAACCCGACGCCGTCGCGCTGCGTCACTGGCGTGATGGGGCTATGCAGGCGATCACGTGGCGGACGTACCGGGATCGCGTGCAAGATCTCGCGCTCGGCCTTGTCGCACAAGGTGTGCAGCACGGCGATCGCGTCGCGGTGATGAGCGGCGCACGCCCGGAGTGGGTGTTCGCCGCGCTGGCCGTGCAGAGCGTCGGCGGTGTCGTGATCGGCGTCTATCCGACCAACTCACCCGCCGAGATCGAGCAGCTCCTCGTACACAGCGAGGCCGTCGGCTTCATCGGCGAGACGACGACGGAGCTCATCAAGGTGGCGGAGGTCGCGGCACACACACCGAGGCTGCGGCTCGTGGTCGGAATCGACGCCACTCCGCCGGAGCTGCCCGAGGTGATCAAAAGGACAACGTGGGAAGCGCTGTGCGAAGGAGGAACACAGTACGCCGACGACAGCGCCGATCCGCTGTCCGAGTTGGTCACCGGCGGATCCCTCGACGATGCCGCCGTGCTGTTTTACACGTCGGGATCCACGGGAGTTCCGAAGGGCGTCACACACTCGCACCGCACGCTTCAGCACTCGGTTCAGACCTTCGTCGGCCTCTACCCGCGGATCCTCAGCCATGAGCACGATGTCGTGGGCTTCCTGCCGTTGGCCCACGTGGCACCGGCCGTGGTGTCGGTGTTCGCGCCGCTGCTCGCACGGCTGGTGGTCACGTACTGCCGCATGGGTGACTACGAAGATGTGTTGCGCTCGGTGCGGCCGACGGCAGTGCTCTGGCCGCCGCGGTTCTACGAGAAGATCGCCGGCGAACTGATCGCACAGACGGAGACCTGGCCGCGACTTCGTCGCTACGCCTATGACGCCGCCATGTGGGCCGGCCGCAGGGTAGCCGAACGCCGCTGGTCCCATCGCCGGCCCTCGGTACTGCTGCGGATCGCGTACGCCGCCGCACTGCGCGGAGTGTTCCTGCCACTGCGGGCAACCGTCGGAATGGATCGCATCCGGGTCGCCTACACCGCGTCTGCCGCGATGCCCGAAAGCGTCATCGCGATTTGGCAGATCTGGGGGCTCGATCTTCGCGAGAACTACGGTCTCACCGAGACCGCCGGGTGTCCCATCGCTCATTTCGACCAGCCGTTCCCTCGTCCGGGCTTCATCGGCAGGGAATTCCCGGACCCACGATTCCAGGTGAAAGTCGCGGACGATGGCGAAATGCTGCTCCGCGCGCCGCTGCTCTTCGACGGATACTGGCGCAACCCGGCGGAGACCGAGGCTGTTTTCGAGGATGGTTGGTTCCGCACCGGTGACCTGATGGAGCGCACACCCCACGGCGACATCCGGCTCATCGGCCGGAAGAAGGACGTGATCATCACCCGCGGCGGCAAAACGATCAATCCTCAGCCCATCGAAACCCGGTTGAAGGAGAGCTCGCTGATCAACGAAGCGATCGTCGTCGGCGACGCCCGCAAGTACCTCACCGTCCTGCTCGAGCCGAGCACAACCGCGGACGCCCGGTCGGCAGAGGCGCTGGCCGAACGCCTGCGAGCGGAGGTCGCACGGGTCAACGCGGACCTCGCGCGCGTAGAGCAGTTGAAGGACTTTCGCGTTCTGCCACGGTCCCTGGAAATCGAGCGCGGCGAGCGGACCGCGAACGGCAAGATCAAGCGCAATGCCGTCGTGAGATCGTTCGCAGCGCTGATCGACGACATGTACGGCGCGAACGACGACGCGGCGATCGCGAACCACCTGCGCTCAAGGCCGAAGTAGGCGGTTGATCGCGTGAAGATCGCGTGAGCTGAGGTCGGTCCGCAGACGTGGGAGGAGGGCGTCCAAGCCTGATGTGTGAACGAAGAACTGAACACCCTCCAGCGGTGTCCCCTCCCCGCCGCGGGCGAGCCCCGAGCCGAGGTCGTAGCCTGCCGAGCCGGAGGCCAGGCCGCCCGGCTCAGCCGCGGTCGTGGAGGGTCACCTGGTAACCGTCGGGGTCCGCGAACGTGAAAGTGCGGCCGAACGGCCCGTCGATGGGCGCTGAGACGATCGTCGTGCCGGCGGCGGCGAGGGCGTCGTGGATGTCCTGCGCGTCGGGGGCGTGCAGCCACAGCGCCATCCCCTGGCCCGGCTGCGCGATCGCGTCCAGGTCGACGCCCGGGACGACGTCGCGGACGGCGAACGCGATCGGCTTGGTGTCGAACACGACAGCGTGCGGCGGTCCTGCGTCAGAGCGCTTCAGCCCCAGGTACCGCTCGTAGAAAGCGGCAGAGCGCTCCAGGTCGCGCACCTGTAGTGAAATGAAGTCGGGTCCGGTAACGGCCACGATTCTTACCTCCTCATAGGCATGTCAGCCTTCTGACATGCCACAATGTATGTCAGACTACTGACATGAGTCAAGGCGAGCCCGGAATCGAGCTGGACACATCGGTCGGCTACACACTGAAGGCGGCCGCGAGTGCTCTGCACTCCGCCCTGGAGGCCGTGCTGAGTCCGCTCGGCATGACGATCACCCACTACTCCTGCCTGGAGCTGCTGGCCCAGCGACCGGGTCTGTCGAACTCCGAGCTTGCCCGCGGCACCTTCGTCACCCGGCAGTCGATGAATGTGCTCCTGAAGGCCCTCGAACGCCAGGGACTCGTCATCCGCCCAGCACGGGCACCCGTGGGCAGGGCCCTGCCCACCGAGCTGACCGCCCGCGGGCGCCGCCAGCTCGAGGTGGCCAGCGCCGCGGTTCGCCGCGTCGAGCAAGACATGCTGGCCAATCTGGATGCCAACGAACAAGATCAGATGCGGCGCCTGCTCACCACGTGCATCGCCTCACTGACCGAACCGCCCGCATCGGCGACGTAACCGCTCCGGAATTTACGGCTTTGCCGAGAAGTCAATACCGTACAAGGATGCCGCGTTGGCCGACGAGAACTGCTCGCGTTCCGCGTCTGTCGAGAAGTGATTCAGGAAGGAATCGATTTCTTCTCTGGTTGGCCGTTGGAACGGGTAGTCGGTCGAGAAGATCAACCGGTCGACCGAGGTGACGGACAGGGCGTGCCGCAGGAGTGCCGGATTGAGCATGCCGGAGGTAGTGATATGGAAGTTCGACCGGACGTAGTCCGATACGGATCGCTCCAGTCCGGCAATACGGGAAAGGCTCTCAACTCTGTCGAGCCAGAAGAGCAGCATCTCCCCCCAGTGGCCGAGCACAACTCGAAGGTCGGGGGCGGACACCAGGTCTTCGAGCGCCTCGATGACGCGCATCGGGCTGAGAGCGTTAGTGATCATCACCTCGACGAAATCGTCTGTTGCCACCTTGCCGATGGGTATCTGCTCACTGTTCGTGGTGCCGGCGTTGACGAAGAGCAGGTCGAGCCGGCGTTCCGCAAGACGCTCGTGCAGGGGCGCGAGGTGGTCGGGCTCGTTGATGTCGAGATGCTCGATGATGACGCGGCCCTCGGCCCGGTCGGCGAGATCGTGCAGGGGCGTTCGCACAGAGGCGTCGCGGACCGTGCCGATGACGTTCCAGCCTCGGTCGAGGAATTCAGCGGCCATCGCGTGGCCGAGGCCGCGCGAGGCCCCGACGATCATTCGTGCACTACAGGTCGCCCCGAGAGCCCCCTTCGCCTCGATAGCAGCCGCGCTCGGCCTCACCGAAGGCACCATCAACCGCCGATATCGGCGCCTGCATGCCGACGGCGTCATCCGCGTCGTCGGTGTGGTCAACCCGGGAGCGTTGGGACAAAGCAGATGGCTGGTACGACTACGCTGCCGGCCCGGGAGCGTCGCGGCGATCGCGGGCGCACTCGCCAAGCGAGACGATGTCAACTGGGTAGCTCTGGGCGCAGCGGGCTCCGAAGTCACATGCGCGACCCAGTCACGGGATCAAGCGCAGCGGGAAGAACTGCTCGGCCAACGGCTTCCGCGCACCGCTGCGGTGCTCGACATCAGTGCCTTCGCCATGCTCCGCCAATTCATGGGAGGCCGCGGCCACTACTGGGCCGCGCTCCACGGCGCGCTATCCCCGGAGCAGGAAGCCATGCTCGGGGGTGACGGCCCCCCGTTCACGGAGTCTCCGGTCGTCACCGACGGCCCCGTTCGCCTCACCGCCGAAGACGAGAAGATTCTCGACGCGCTCGCCGCAGACGGTCGGGCCAGTCTCGTCGACCTCGCCACAGCGGCGGGCTCCACACCGGGCCGCGTATCCCGCCGACTCCGCGTTCTGCTTCAGGAACGCGTCGTCCACATCGACGTCGAGATCGCCCCAGCAGCTTTGGGCTATCACGCGCGGGCCAACCTGTGGCTGCGAGTGCATCCGTCAGAGGTGAAGAATGTCGGACGCTCGCTGGCACGGGAACCCGAGATCGCTTTCGCGGCGGCCATCTCCGGCCCCTACAACGTCCATGCCGTCGCCCACTGCCGAGACCTCGACGAACTCTTCGAATTCACATCGGATCGCATCGGGGCCCTGCCTGGCTTGCAGAGTATGGAAGTCTCACCTGTCCTACGGCACGTCAAGCAAGCAGGCACGCTGCTGTCCGGCGATCGCCTCGCCGGGCCCACCGCTCAAGCGTGACGTTCACCCGGTGCGAAGAACAAGCGCGGGGCGCCCCGCTACGACGTCGGCAAGCCTGTCAAAGGCCCCGAGGTGGCCAGTTGTGGAGGGCGGCGTCTGCGACCCGTCGGAGTTCCTCGCGGGTGGCGCCCGTGGCCGCCTGGACTGCGATGCCGTTCGCCATGGTCATGAGGTAGTGGGCGAGGGTGTCCGGGTCGGTGCCCGCGGGCAGGTCGTCTTCGTCGATGGCTCGTTGGAAGCGGTCGCGAAGGTGTGCTCGGTTGTCGTTGCGCCACGCGGCGAGCGCGTTGCCGGCGCTTTGTCCGAGGTGGCCTGCGGCCAGGAAGCCCTGGACGCCGAGGCATCCGGCCGGACGGTCGGCCTGGGTGGAGGCGTGGATGGAGCCGGCGAGGTAGGCGGTGGCCACCGCCCGGGCGGTGGGCTCGTGCAGTGCGCGGGCGCTGTAGGAGGCAGGACCCTCGGCGTAACGTTCCAAGGCCTTTCGGAAGAGGTCCTCCTTGTTGCCGAAGGCCGCGTACATGCTGGTCTTGGTGATTCCCATGGCGCGGGTCAGGTCGGTGAGGCTGACGCCGTCGTAGCCGTGTTCCCAGAAGACGACCATGGCCCGCTGTAGGGCTTCATCGGTGTCGAACCCTCGCGGTCGGCCGATCGGTGCCCTGCGCATAGCTTCCACGCCCCGCATCATACCTCTTCTGTACCGAGTGGACCGGAAGTGCTACGGCCTCTTTCTGTTCCGATCGGAACAGAAATAGGGAGAGGCCACGTCATGGGAACACTCGAAGGCAAGACGGCTGTCGTCACGGGCGGCGGAACGCGGGGGATCGGCCGGGCCACGGCCGCACGGCTGGCGGCCGAGGGGGCGCACGTGTTCATCACCGGCCGGCGTGAGGCCGAGCTGAAGGAGGCGGTCGAGTCCATCGGCTCCACGGTCACCGCGGTGCCGGGTGACATCACGGACACGGCCTCGCCCGGGCCGATCGACACCTCCGGCATCACCGAACTCGTCGGCGAGGAGAACTCAGCGGCTTTCAAGACGAAACTCGGCGCCGAGGTCGCGATCGGCCGGATCGGGCGCCCGGAGGAGGTCGCCGCTGCGGTGGCTTTCCTCGCCTCCGCGGACAGCAGCTACATGATGGGCGCCAACGTGTACGTCGACGGGGGCGAGAACCAGATCTGATGCGCATCCGCTGTCCGCGGGCCAGAACTCGATGTCGCCGGGGAGTCCGACTGCCTGGTGGTTGCGTTGCTCGGCGGCATCCTCCCGGGGAACATCGCCGCCTCGGCCTGGTCGAGGAATACGTCTTTGAGCCGGTTGCGGCCTGGTGCCAGACGGGGGGAGAACGCGGTGGCCAGCGGGTTGGCGGCCAGTACGTCGAGGCAGCGGCTCTCGACGAACGCCGGCATGTCCAAGTTCTGGATCAATCGGGCAGTGCTGGGCAACACGTTCTGGTGACCGGAGGCTCGGGCTTCATCGGCGGGCATGTCGTCCTCGATGCGCTCACCCAGGGGCATCAGGTGCGGACCACCATCCGGTCGCTGGACCGTGAGACCGCCGTCCGCGCGTCCATCACCGGTCGTGCCAGGCCACGTCGAGGACGAGGAGGAGGTCATCGTCCCCGCCCGCGAAGGTGCGCTGCGCGTGCTGCGGGCCCGCCAGCGACGCCGGTGTGAGGCGTGGTGATCACCTCGGCGTTCCACGCGGTCGCCTGGGGACATCGGCACGACGACCTGAGCGCCGCGCCGAGATTGCGGGCGATCTGTGCCGCCTGGCCACGTGGTCCGACCGGCTGTCCCCCGCCGTCCGAGGCGGCCTGACCGGACAGTTGGGGTCACGGTCACCGCGTCGCCATCCCTCGCGTTGTACCGGCCCAGGCGGCGAGGGCGGTGGCCCGCTCGGCGCGCCGGGCGTCCGGCTCAGTGGTACGAGTGGCCCAGGCGATGTGCCCGTCGGGGCGGACAAGCACCTCGGTGACCCCGTCCAGTTCCGGATGGCCGTCGTGCCGGGCGACGGTGGCGGCGGTGACCCGCGAGTCCCATCCGGCGTCGACGGTCTGCCCCAAGCCGGCGTCTCCGGCGAGGCCGAGGAGGACGAAGTGGCCCCGGGAGAACAGCTCGTAGGCCCGTGTCGCCGTCGACGAGGCGTCGATGAGTCCGATGTCGGGCATCCGTCGGCCCACCAACGGGTGGGCGGCGTGGGCGTCGCTGGCCGAGTAGCTGGTGTCGAGTGCGGAAACCTGGCCGGCGATCCGGCGATTGACCTCCGGCATGCCCAGCAGTTCGTCCAGCAGGCCGCGCAGGGCGGCGGTGGGGCGGCTGTACTGCGGGACGAGCGTCAACTCCGCGAGCAGGGTCTGCACCTCGGTGTTCTCGGTGACGGCTCGCCCGACCGGCCGGCGCTCGGCGTCGTAGCCGTCCAGCAGACCGGGCGGCGCCCAGCCGTTTATCTCGGCGGCCAGTTTCCACCCCAGGTTCATGGCGTCCTGGAGACCGGTGTTCAGCCCTTGGCCGGCCGCGGGGAAATGGATGTGGGCGGCGTCGCCCGCCAGGAGCACGCGCCCGCGCCGGTAGCTGTCCGCGAGACGGGTGGCGTTGCCGAAGCGCGACAGCCACCGCGATTCGGCGACCCCGAGGTCGGAGCCGCAGATCCGGGTCAGCGACGTACGGAATTCCCCCAAGGACACGGGCACACCGCTCGGGGTACGCATCCGCTCCGGATCCAGATACACCAGGCGGGTCAGTCCGCCGTCCAAGGGTGCCACCAGCACACCGCGCGCCCGCGCCCGGTCGAGCGCGGTCGGATCGGCGTCGACCACCGCGAAGTCCCCGAGTACGCCGGTCAAGGTCTCGTCCGCGCCCGGGAAGGCGATACCGGCGGCCTCGCGCACCCCGCTGCGACCGCCGTCGCACCCGACGACATACCGCGCGTGCAGGGTCTCCGCGCGGCCGCCCGGTCCGCGGACCTGCACCTCGACGCCGTCCGTATCCTGGCGGAGACCGGTGCTCTCATAGCCGCGGGCGATCTCCACCCCCAGCTCCAACGCCCGGTCCTGGAGCAGGAATTCGGTACGCGCCTGGGGGAGGAACAGGGTGTAGCCGTGGCGGCTGTCGAGCGCGGCGAAATCGAGCCGGGTGTCCAGGCCCGCGAAGTGCCAGCCCGGCACCGTACGGCCGAGCGCGAGGAATCGGGGCGCGAGACCGCGCAGGTCCATCAGTTCCACACTGCGCGGATGCAGGGTCAGCGCACGGGAGTCTCGCTGCGGCTCGGTGCGCCGCTCGATGATCCGCGTGCGGACGCCTGCCAGCGCCAGCTCGCAGGCGAGCATCAGGCCGGTCGGTCCGGCACCGACGACGATCACGTCGGCATGCATAGGCGGGGCCCTCCATTTAGTGAACAACGTTCACGAGAACGCTGTTCACTATAGTGCGGCCCATGAGTTCCACGTCAAGTCCCGGCCGAGGCCGGCCCGCCCGGCTGGACCGGTCGAGCACCGTCGACACCGCCCTGCAACTGCTGGACTCCCTCGGCCTCGACGACCTGACCATGCGCCGCCTGGCCGACTCCCTGGGTGTGCAGGCCGGGGCGCTGTACCGCCACTTCGCCACCAAGCAGGACCTGCTGACCGCGATGGCCGAACGGATGCTGGCCGACATCTCCGCACCCCGCGAGAACAGCGACTGGGATGAGCGCCTGGCCGACCTCGCCCGAGCGATGCGCACGGCCCTGCTCACCCACCGCGACGGCGCTCGCGTATTCGCCGGTACGCACTCGACGGGGGCGCACACCCTGCGCTTCTCCGAAACCGTGACCGGCGTGCTGCGCGAGGCGGGCTTCGCCGATGAGGACGCGGCCCGCGCCCTGATGGCGGTGGCCAACTTCACGGTCGGTCACACCCTGGAGGAACAGGCCGCCCTCCGGCCCGGCGACGAAGCGGACGCGGACCCCGAACGCCTGCGCCAGGCCGTGGCATCCGGGCCGTTCCCGCACCTCGTCGCCGCCTTGCCCACCCTCACCGGCACCGACTTCACGGCCCACTTCGAATTCGGCCTGCACCTGCTCATCCAGGGTCTACGGGCGCTCAGCGAATCCGGCAGGCGGCGGGGCCCAGGGGGCGCCTGACCATGACGCGAGAAAGTCCCCGGCGAGCGTCGCACCGCCGTCACTGCGGCAGCGCGGCGCGGCACCGGGGCTGAGTACTTCGCCGACGATGGACAGGTTCAGCCGAGGCCGCCGGTGCGGGCCCGCTGCCACAGATCGACGCTGTCCCGCACCGTCGCCTGCTTGTCGATGGCGGCGAGCTCGTCGTCGGTGAAGGAGAGGTTGCCCAGTGCCGCGACGTTCTGCTCCAACTGCTCGACGCGGGAGGCACCGATGACCAGGGAGGTGACGCGATCGTCGCGCAGTGCCCAGGCGAGCGCCATTTGGGCCAGCGTCTGCCCCCGCTGGGAGGCGATGTCGTTGAGCGCGCGCAGCCGCTGGAGGGTGTCCGCGTTGAGCCAGTCGCTGTCGAAGGACTTGTCCTGGGTGGCGCGCGAGCCGTCGGGGACACCGTTGAGGTAGCGATCGGTGAGCAGGCCCTGCGCGAGCGCGGTGAACCCGATGACACCGAAGCCTTCCTCGGCCGCGGCGTCCAGCAGGCCCTCGGTCTCGATCCAACGGTTGAGCATGTTGTAGGAGGGCTGGTGGATCAGCAGCGGAGTGCCCAGGTCACGGAGGATGGCCGCAGCGCGCCGGGAGCGTTCCGCGTCATAAGAGGATATACCGACGTAGAGGGCCTTGCCTTGTCGCACCGCGGTGTCCAGCGCCGTCATGGTCTCCTCCAGCGGGGTGGAGGCGTCGAGGCGGTGCGAGTAGAAGATGTCGACGTACTCCAGACCCATGCGCTTCAGGGACTGGTCGAGGGAGGCGAGTACGTACTTGCGGGAGCCACCGCCCTGCCCGTAGGGGCCCGGCCACATGTCCCATCCGGCCTTGGTGGACACGACGAGCTCGTCCCGATACGGGCTCAGGTCCCGCTTGAGGATCTTGCCGAAGTTGATTTCGGCCGCACCGTAGGGCGGGCCGTAGTTGTTGGCCAGGTCGTGGTGGGTGATGCCGAGGTCGAAGGCCCGCAACGCGATCTGCCGCTGGCTCTCGAACGGCATGTCGTCGCCGAAGTTGTGCCAGTAGCCCAGCGAGAGGGCGGGGAGGTCGAGCCCGGAGCGTCCAGTGCGGCGGTAGTGCATCGAGCCCTCGTAGCGGGAGGGGTCTGCGACGTAATTCATGATGTTCTCCGTGTCACGGTGGCAGAAGGGACGCTCCGCCGAAGCGGGCTCTTGGCGTCCTCCATGGTGCGCGGGTTTGATTCAGCAGTCCAACAGGAGCTTGTCATTGCACTGAGAAGCACCGCTTCTTAATCCCGGAGGGGTCCTGCCTCTTCGGCGGTGAGCTCGAGGAACACTGCTACGTGCGGTGAGGCGACGAGTGCGGGGCGCGTCGCTATCGCGCAGAGAGCAGCACCAGACCCTGTTGAGACAGCTGGATCCAGTGCAGGTCGTCACCGCGCCGGGAGGACTCCGGCCGTGCGACGAAGGCGATGTCCAGCTGCTCCTCGCGCAGCTGGCGCAGAAGAAAGGCGCTGCCCGCCTGTGTGAAGGCGATGTCGATGCCGGGCTCCCGGCGCTTGAACCTCTCCAGCAGCGCCGGCGGGTCGATGACGCCGAGGCACTGCTCGGCACCGAGCCGCAAGAATCCCTGCAACCCCGCCGTGGTGGCCGCGACGGCATCACGGCCGGCCGTGGCCAGCCTCAGCATCTCCCGCGCCTTGGGCAGGAGCGCCATGCCCGCCCGCGACAGTTGCACGCTGCGCGTGGTGCGGTGAAAGAGAGAGGATCCCAGCTCGCGCTCCAGACTGCGGATCGCCGCGGAGAGACCGGACTGTGACACCTGCGACCGCTCCGCGGCACGCGTGAAGCTACTCTCCTCAGCGACTGCGACGAAGTATTCGATCTGACGAAGTTCCACACCGACATTGTCGCCCGAGCGCACACCGACCGGGCCGAAGTCGGGGTGGGCCACGAGGGCGGGCGGCAGCGCACGGTTGCGACGAGGGCGAGCGAGCTCGCCTTGCCATGCGGGCTCAGTTGCCCCGGGTAGTCTTCGATCGACGGGCGGAATCGGCCACTGACCCGGGCATCGGTCACACAACACGGCTGCCCTGATCGAGCCCGGGATCAGCCAACGCCCACCTGCCCCGAGATTCTCGTCGACGCTATGCCGGACGGGCCCTGGGCGGTCGGTCCCCGCACGCCCCCATCGCCAGGTTTCCGGGGTCTTCCCGGTCCACTCGCAAGGCCACGGCCGACAGCAGTGCGGCCAGGGCGCTCAGATAGGCGGCGGCCGAGGACGGCACGCGTTCCGGTTCCGTGGCTGCGAGGATCCGCACCGAGCGCTCCGCGCGCCGGGTGACGGCCCGGGCAAGGCGCAGCAGGCCCGCGGCATCGTTCCTGCCGGCCAGGACGTGGCTGCCGGGCGGAGCAGGGGCCGACGGGGCGTACTGCTGCCGCGCGCTCTCGAGGCGTCGGTGAGCTGCCGGGTTCAGCCGGGTCGACCGCGGGTCGGCGAGGTCGGCGGCGAGGTCGAGGAGGTCCCGCTGGACGGTGCCCAGCAGGGTGTCGTGTTCGGCTTCCATCGAGTTGGTGGAGATGGCCGCGCCGATGGCGGCGTTGGCCTCCTCCACATCGCCGCAGGCGGTCAGGCGGGCGAGGGGCGGGTCGGTCATCGTCAGGGCACCATCCAGGAGAGCAGGGGCGTGGATTGCAGGTAGACGAGCACGCAGAGGAAGGGGACGAAGACCGCCGTGGCGGCCAGTACGCGGCGGAACAGTTCGCCCTCCCGGCCGGCGAGCCCGACGGCGGCGGCGCCGATGGCCAGGTTCTGGGGGCTGATCATCTTGCCGAGTACGCCGCCGGAGGTGTTCGCGGCGGCGGTGAGCACGGGCGCGTGCCCGGAGCCTTCGGCCGCACTCACCTGTAGGGCGCCGAACAGCGAGTTGGATGAGGTGTCCGAGCCGGTGACCGCGGTGCCGAACCAGCCCAGCACCGGTGACAGGAGCGGGAACAGACTCCCGGCACGGGCCAGGAGGGCGCCCATCGTGGCCGTCTGCCCGGAGGCGTTCATGACGTACGCCAGTGCCAGCACCGCGGTCACGGTCACCGCGGCCGTGCGTAGCTGGCGCAGCGTATGCCCGTAAGCCGTGGCTGCCTGCCGCATCGGGACGCGCAGCACCACCGCCGTGACCAGGCCGGCGACAAGCAGCACGGTGCCACCGCCCGCCAGCCAGTCGAACTTGAACTGGACGAGCGCGAGCGGTTTCCCGTCGGGCGAGGCGATGTGCGGGCCGGGCCAGGCGAAGAACGCGGTGGTCCGGGCGAGCGCGTCCCTGACCGCGGACACGGACACCACCGAGAACAGCGCGATGATGACCGCGTACGGGGCGAAGGCGCGGACTACTTCGGTTCGGGTGTCCGGCTGCTGTGGCGGGGCCTCGGTTCGGACGGCGGTGCCGAGCCCGGCGCTCTCGCCGCCTCCGTCCCCGTCCGTGCCCGTGGAATCATCCGCCAGGTGTGGTGTGGCCTCCTGGGACGTGCCCTCACGTGGCCGCCACACTCGCAGAAGCAACAGCACGGCCCCCGCCGAGACCAAGGCGGCGGCGACGTCCGTGAGCTCCATGGGCCCGTGGTTGGCCATGAGGTACTGCACGGCCGCGAAGCTCACGCCGCAGGTCAGCGCCGCCGGCCACGCCTCGCGCACCCCGCGTCGGCCGTCGAGGACGACCAAGAGCGCCAGTGGCACGAAGAGGGCGAGCACCGGGACTTGGCGGCCGGTCATCGCACTCAGGTCGCCGAGCGGTAGCCCGGTCACCCGGGCCAGGGTGATGACGGGCAGGCCGACGGCACCATAGGCCACCGGCGCGGTGTTGGCGATGAGGGCGACCGTCGCCGCCTTGAGGGGAGGCAGTCCGACGGCGATCAGCATGACGGAGCAGATGGCGACGGGCGTGCCGAACCCGGCCAGCGCCTCCAGCAGCGCGCCGAAGGAGAAGGCGATGATGATGCCCTGCGCCCGCTGGTCGTCGCTGACCCTGGCGAAAGCGCGGCGCGCCACGTCGAAGTGGCCCGAGGTGACGGCCATCCGGTAGATCCAGATGGCGTTGACCACGATCCACATGGCCGGGAAGAGCCCGAACGCGGCGCCCTCCAGAGCCGAGTTGAACGCCTGCCCGGCCGGCATCCCGTACATCACGACGGCCACGAGGAGCGTCAGCGACAGCCCGAACAGGGCGGCCAGCCAGGCGCGCATGCGTACGACGCCGAGCAGGGTGAAGAGAGCGAGCAGCGGTATGGCGGCCACCAGGGCGGACCATCCGGGACTCGAGCCGACTGGGTCGATCAGTTGCTGGTACATGGGACCCTCCCGGTTCCTCGACGCTGAGGACGGTCGGTGTGGGGACCTGGCTTGCGCGTCAGAAGACGGGGGTTTCGGTGTATGAGCCGAAGACCTCGCGCAGCGCTCCGGTGATCTCCCCCATGGACAGATGTGCCTTGACCGCCTCGATGGTGGCGGGCATCAGGTTGGCGCTGTCGTCCTTGGCGACGGCGAGCAGCTGTTCCAGGGCCGCGGTCGCGCGGTCGGGGGCGCGGTCGGCGCGGATCTGCTCGAGCCGGGCGATCTGCCGGGCCTCGGACGCGGGGTCGAGCTGATGTGTCTCGATCTTCTCGGGTTCGCCCTCGTCGATGTACTTGTTCACGCCGACGACAGGACGGTCCCCGTTTGCCTTGCGCCGGGCGAAGTCGTAGGCGGTATCGGAGATCTCCCGCTGGAAGAAGCCCTGTTCAATGGCGGCCTCCACCCCTCCCAGCTCCTCGATCTTCCGCATGTGGTCATCGATACCGCGCTCCAGCTCGCAGGTGAGGTTCTCGACGTAGTACGAGCCCCCGAGCGGGTCGATGACGCTGGTCACCCCGGTCTCGTCGGCGAGGATCTGCTGGGTGCGCAGGGCGATCTTCATCGCCTGTTCGCTGGGGATGGTGTACGCCTCGTCGAGGCCGTTGGTATGCAGTGACTGGGCTCCGCCGAGCACGGCGGAGAGCGCTTGCAAGGCGGTGCGGATGATGTTGTTCATCGGCTGCGGTTTGGTGAGCGTGGCGGCGGCCGTCTGTGCGTGGAAGCGCAGCCGCATCGACTCGGGGCTCCGGGCACCGAAGTGCTCGCGCATCATCTTGGCGTAGTAGCGGCGCACGGCACGGAACTTGGCCACTTCCTCGAAGATGTCGGCCTGGCTGACGAAGAAGAAGGACAGCCGGGGTGCGAAAGCGTCCACGTCCACACCGGTGGCGACCACGTCCTCGACGTATGCCTTGGTGATCGCCATGGTGAAGGCGATCTCCTGCTGGGCGTTCGCCCCTGCCTCGCTGATGTGGTAGCCGCTGATGTTGACCGGGTTGTAGCGGGCCATGTGCTGCGAGCAGTAGACGATGGTGTCGCGCACGATGCGCATGCTCGGGCGGACCGGAAAGATCCACTCCTTCTGGGCCACGTACTCCTTCAGGATGTCGTTCTGGATGGTGCCGGAGAGCTTGTTCAGGTCGTAGCCGCGCCGCTCGGCCACCGCTACGTACATCGCCAGCAGGATCCACGCCGACGGGTTGATGGTCATCGAGACGCTGATGTCCTCGAGGTTGATGCTCTCGAAGAGCGCTTCCATATCGGGCAGTACGTCGATGGCCACGCCCTCGCGGCCGACCTCGCCGAGGCTCATCGCGTCGTCGCTGTCCAGGCCCATCAGGGTGGGCATGTCGAAGTCGACGGACAGACCGGTCTGACCCTGGGCGATGAGGTAGCGGAAGCGCTGGTTGGTCTCCTCGGCCTGCCCGAAGCCGGCGATCTGCCGCATGGTCCAGGTGCGGCCCCGGTACATGGTGGGGTACGGGCCGCGGGTGAACGGATAGCGTCCGGGCAGGCCGATGTCGGACCAGTCGGCCGGCAGGTCGGCCGGGGTGTAGACGCGCCTGACCGGCAGTCCGCTTCCCGAGAGATAGCTTTCCCTGGTCTCCGGTCGGCGCGCGGTGAAGGCGGCCAGCTCGGTCCGCTCCCAGTCGGCGAGCTCGTCGGTGACGGCACGGGCGAGCGCGTCGGTGGTCAGGCGGGCGATGCCCCTCTCCGATCGGCGGGTGTTGTCGTCAGCCACGTGCTGCTCCTCGTATCGTTGTTCTCACAGCTGTTCCAGCAGTCGCCGGGCGGCCGCCGCCGGGTCGTCGCGCTTCCCCGCGACCTCGTCCACGGCCGCGTCGAAGGCGGGGCTGCCGGGGCGCAGCCGACCGCGTACCAGCTCCTCGGCCGCCCACCGGATCCGGGTGGCGGCGGCCCTCCGGGCACGCCGCTCGCGCTCGCCGTTGCCGGCCATCCACGTCATGTGCTCGTCGAAGCGCTCGATGAGATCGGGGACGCCCTCGCCGCTGTGCGCGACGGTTTGTTCGACGGGTACGTTCCACTGGCCGGGGCGGCGCCGGCTCAACCTGAGCATCTCGCGCAGCTCCGAGACGGTTCGGTGGGCGCCCTCCCGGTCGGCTTTGTTGACCACATGGACATCGGCGATCTCCAGCAATCCCGCTTTGATGGCCTGCACCCCGTCGCCGAGGCCGGGCACGCTCACCACCGCCACCGACTGCGCACCGCTGACGACATCCACCTCCGCCTGACCCACCCCGACCGTCTCCAGAACGACGACGTCCCGGCCGGCGGCGTCCAGCACCGTCACCGCGTCCAGTGCCACCCGTGCGAGGCCGCCGAGCGCTCCCCGGGTGGCGAAGGAGCGGATGAAGACACCGCGGTCTCCGGCCAGTTCGGACATCCGGATGCGGTCGCCGAGGATGGCGCCTCCGGTGAACACGCTCGACGGGTCGACGGCGATGATCCCGACCGTGCGCCCCGCTCTGCGGTACTCCGCCGCCATCGCGGCCACCAGAGTGCTCTTGCCACTGCCGGGCGGGCCCGTGACACCGATGACATGGGCTCGGCCGGCCGCGCGGTGCAGTTCGGCCACGACCTCGTCGCAGCCGGGGGCACGCCGCTCCACCAGCGTCAAGGCCCTGGCCAGCGCCCCCTGTTCGCCGCGCAACACGCGTTCGGCCAGCGGCGCCGTCGCCGTCACGGGATGCTCCCCGGAGGCGGGTCGGTGACCATGCGTTGCAGCAGCTCACGGTTGTCGATGACCCGGCGGGCCTTGAACCCCGTACGGTCGAAGGTGTGTTGTCGCACCGGGACCACCCGCGCGCCCACGCCCAGCACGGTGCGCAGTCGGCCCGAGATCCGCTCGACCCAGCCGGGCAGCGACTCCTCGGGCTGGCGCGGGTCGTATTCGACCTGCACCACCAGGGTGTCCATCGCCGACTCCCGGCTGATGACGATGCGGTGCTCGCCGCCGTAGCCGGGGGCCGCCATGACGACCTCGTCGATGGCGCTGGGATGTACGTTCTCGCCACGGACCGTGAACATGTCGTCGATCCGGCCGTAGATGCCGCGCGGTAGGAACGGGTAAGTGCGTCCGCGCTCCGCCGAGGGTGCCTCCCAGCGGGTGAGGTCGTTCGAGAGCAGCCGGATCATCGGCTGGCTGGTGCGCTCCAGCGTCGTGTAGACCGGGGTGCCCTCGGCGCCGTAGGGCAGCCGCTGATGGCTGACCGGGTCGCACACCTCGGTGTAGACGAGATCCTGCCAGCACAGCACGCCCGGCTCATCGGCCGCCGCACCGAGGTTCATCCACGGCGCGGCCTCCGCCATGCTGCCGGAGTCATAGACCCCCACCTGGAACGTCTCGGTGATCCGGGAGCGAATGGTGGGGATGCTCGCGCCCGGCTCACCGGAGAAGACCATCGCGCGCAAGCCCAGCGAGGCCGGGGCGATCCCCTCCTCCTCGGCCACCTCGGCCAGGTGCAGGGCGTAGGAGGGGGTGCCGTAGAGGACGGTGACGCCCATCTGCTTGATCCAGCGCACGGTTCGTGCCGTCTGTCCCGGGGCGCCGGCGCCGAAGGGGAAGACCCGGGCGCCCAGCCGCTCAGCGCCGATGTAGGCGCCCCACGAACCCCAGTAGAGGCTGAGCGGGGAGGCCACCAGCACGGTGTCGGACGAGCGGATACCCATCGCCCACATCACTCGGGCGTGCGCGTTGGCGACGCTGCGCCAGTCGCGCTCGCTGATGCCGAACGCGGTGGGACGACCGGTGGTACCGGAGGTTCCGTTGATGTGCTTGACCTCGTCCGGCGGCACGCAGAGGTAACTGCCGAAGGGCTCGTGGGCGGCCTGGTCAGCGCGCAGTTCCTCCTTGCGCACCACGGGGACCTTCTCGAAGTCGGCGAGGGTGCGGATGGCGGAGGGATGGATGCCGGCCTCGTCCCACTTGCGGCGGTAGAAGGGGGCGTTGTCCCAGGCATACGCCATGATCTGCCGGATGCGGGCGAGGATCAGCTCCTCGCGTTGTTCGGCGGGCATGGTCTCGCGGCGCGGAAGCCAGTGCGTCTGGCCTTCCGGGGGGCGATAGGTCTCGTCATAGCGCGGCGGCCAGGTCCACTGCTCCATGGAAGTGTCCGCGGTCATCGGCTCACCTCCCGGCCAGGGAGCGGATCTCGGCGACGATCGACTCAGGAGTGGAGTCCTGGCCGAGCACCGCGCCCACCCCCATCTGCTTCAGTTCCGTCTCGTCCTCGTCCGGCATCACACCGCCGGCCACGATGGCGAACCGGTGCGGCTCGTCGAGCTGGGCCAGCAAGTCGAAGAGCCGCGTGAAGATGGGCATGTGGGCCCCGGACAGGAGGCTGATGCCGAGGATGTCCACGTCCTCCTGCACCGCCGCCTCGACGACCTGCTCCGGTCTGCGGTGCAGGCCGGTGTAGACGACCTCCATGCCGGCGTCGCGCAACGTGCGCGCGACCACCTTCACACCCCGGTCATGGCCGTCCAGACCGATCTTCGCGAGCATCACCCGGATCGGCTCGGCAACCGTCTCTTCTTGCACTGCCGTCATCACCACGCTCCCCTGGAGAAGGCGGTCCTTCCTCTATGTGGTAGGACCATAGGGCTGGCTGACCTCATGGACAATGGTCCGTCACCGGCTTTCTCTCACCGACATCACGCACAAAACGATCGACATGCACCACGCACCCCGCCCGACGCCGCCGGCCTCCCACTGGCCGCGCCCCGTGACAGCGGTGTTAGCGTGGTCGGACCACAGGAACGATGAACCGAAGAGGACGGGTGTGAGCGCGGACCCGGAGTGGCGGACCGTCAGGCGCGTCCGAACGCACGAGCAGGTGCTGATCCAGATCCAGGAGAGGATCCTCAACGGACAGCTACGGATCGGCGACCGACTGCCCAGCGAGCGTGAGCTCGTCCAGGTACTGGGCGTCAGCCGGAACAGCGTGCGCGAGGCACTGCGGGTGCTGGAAGCGATGGGAATCATCGACGCCCACACCGGGTCGGGCCGGGACGCGGGCTCCACGGTCGCCGGCCGGTCCACCGACGCGCTGAGCAACCTGCTGCGGTTGCACATGGCACTGGCACAGTTCCGCCTGGGAGACCTGGTCGACGTACGCATCGAACTCGAGCGGCTGGCGGTGCGCCAGGCATCGGCCGAGGCCGACCCCGCGGAGTTGACGCAGCTCCGCTCCCTCACCGAGGCAATGACACGGCCCGGACTGGACCACGAACGCTTCCATGAATTGGACAGCGAGTTCCACATCCGGCTCGCCCGCGCATCACACAACGCCCTCGCCGCCGACCTCATGCAGGCGCTCCGTGACGCGGTGAAGAACGAAATGCTGGCCGCCTTCGCCCGAGTACACGACTGGGACGCCGCCGTCGCCTCCCTGACCGCGGAACACCTCGCCATCCTCACCGCGGTCGAGGCGGGCCAGGGCGACGAGGCCGAGACGCTCGTCGCCCGGCACATCCGTGCCTTCTACGATTCGGTGGGCGGCGAGTCGCCGTCGAGCGACTGATGTCGCGGCCCTGCTTGGGTTCCTCCTCGGGAACGTGACCGTCACGGGCACTCACCCGACCGGTGGCCCGAGCACATGGATTTCTTCGCCGTGGCGCTGATGTGCTCTTCCGGGGCCGCCTGGGGTTCTCCCCAAGGAGCCGGGTGACCGGGCTGCCGTCATGTCCAGTTCAGGACGGTGGGGATGGACGGCCCCGCGGTGCCACGTCACGCTTGGGCGAATGCGTGATCCGGAGAGCGGTGGGGACAGCGGGATACCGAGGTCCAGCAGGGCGCCGAGCGACCTACGCGGCCGGCGATGAGCGAGAGCCTCGCCTCGTCGGCCGTCGCGCGACCGCTGTGGCGCAACCGGGACTTCATGCTGCTGTGGAGCGGCCAGGTCGTCTCGACCGTGGGCATGCGGGTCACGACGCTCGCCTACCCGCTCCTGGTGCTTGCGCTGACGGGCTCGCCGTTCCAGGCGGGGCTCGTGGGGTTCGCCCAGACCTTGCCGTTCCTGGTGCTCTACCTGCCCGCGGGGGCACTGGTCGACCGCTGGGACCGCAGGCACGTGATGCTGGCGGCCGACGGTGTCCGGGCGGTGCTGCTCGGTCTCGTCGTACTGGCGCTCGCGGTCGACAGGCTGAGTGTGGCGGCCCTGTTGGCGGTCGTCTTCGTGGACGGCGCGTGCTTCGTGTTCTTCCAGCTCGCGGAGTCCGCCGCACTGCCGCACATCGTCCCGCGGCACCAACTGCCCACCGCGGTCGCCCAGAACCAGGCCCGCGAACTCGGCGCCGACCTGGCGGGACGCCCGCTGGGCGGCGCCCTGTTCGCCGCCGGCCACATCCTGCCGTTCGTCGCGGACCTGCTGTCCTACGTGCTCGGCTTCCTGGCCATGCTCTTCGTACGGCCCGGCCTTCAAAACCGGAGCGACGTCGACCACCGGCGGCGGGGACTGCTCGCCGACATCTCCGAGGGGCTGGTGTGGCTGTGGCACCAGCGTCTGATGCGGGCCCTGGTGGCCCTGACCGGTGCCGTGAACCTCGTTCTGTCCGCGCTCACCCTCGTCATGATCGTGCGGGCCCAGGAGCTCGGTGCCTCGCCCTCGCTGATCGGGGTGATGCCGGCGCTGCCCGGCGGGACCGCGATCGCCGGTGCCTTCGCCGCTCCGTGGCTGCACCGTCGTCTGCGGCCGCGGACCGTGGTGATCGGGTCACTGTGGCTGTGATCGTCGGATGCTCGAAGAGCCCGCGGACGGTGAGCGGGAAGCCACGTTCATCCCTGACCCGGTTGGTGATCCGCACGGCCAGCAGCGAGTGACCGCCGAGATCGAGGAAGTCATCGTGGACACCGACCTCGTCGAGGCCGAGTACATCGGCCCAGATGTCCGAGAGGGCGGCCTCCGCACCGCTGCGGGGCGCGTTGGACGGTGCGGTGGCCACCTCCGCGACGTTGCCCTTGCCGGAAACCTCATCCGTCCTGGTGGGAGCCGGTGCATCGGCCTTCCCGAAATCTAGCCGCGGTCGTTTGAGTTGGCGCTCTCGCGCAGCTGCCGTCAGCGCGTCATGATGATCGATCGTGCTGCTGCGACTGGCTTACCTGGGTGTGACGAACGCGTTCGCGATGCTTCGCCTGCTGCCAATGACCGACCGGGACAAGGACGCGGAGATCCTCGCCCTGCGCCACCAGATCACCGTGCTGGAACGCCAACTCGGCAAGGACAAGATCCGGTTCACGCCCAGCGATCGGGCGTACCTGGCGGCGCTGCTGCACCGGCTGCCACTGCACGTCCTACGAAGACTACGGCTACTCGTACGCCCCGACACGGTACTGCGTTGGCACCGCAGCCTCGTCGCACGCCACCATGCCGTCTCCTGCCAGCCCAAACGCCCGGGACGGCCGCGCACCGTGCGTTCGATCCGCATTCTGGTGCTGCGGCTGGCGAAGGAGAACCCGAGCTGGGGGTACCGACGCCTGCACGGCGAGCTGCTTGTGCTGGGGGTGAACGTGGGCGCGTCTCCACCGTCTGGGAGATCCTGAAGGAGGCCGACATCGACCCAGCACCCGAGCGGAACTCCAGTACCTGGGCCAGCTTCCTTCGCGGCCAGGCTGATGCCCTGCTGGCCTGCGACTTCATGGAAACAGTCACCCTGTCGGGGGACGGATGTACGTACTCGTGGTGATCGAACACGACAGCCGCCGGACCCGGATCCTGGGCGCCACCGCGCATCCGAGCGCCTCCTGGGTAGCGCAAGCGGCGAAGCACCTCGTCATGGACCTCGAAGACCTCGGCTGCCGGGCACGGTTCATGATCCGGGACAGGGACGGGAAGTTCCCCGAACTGTTCGATGCCGTCCTCAACGACGCGGGGATCGACGTCGTGCTCAGCGGCATCCAGATGCCAAGGACGAACTCGATCGCTGAAAGGTGGATACAGACCTGTCGCCCCGAGCTCCTGGACCGGACGTTGATCTGGAACCAGCGACATCTCCTCCACACCCTGCGCGAGTTCGAGCAGTTCTACAACGGACACCGACCACACCAAGGCATCGCCAACGCCAGACCGCTACACCCCTTGCCCCCACCGATCGACGACCCGGATACATAAGCCCGCCTCAACATACGTCGACACGATCGCCTCGGCGGCATCCTCCACGAGTACCGGAATGCAGCTTGACCTGCACGGATGAGGTTTCCGGCAAGGGCAGAGCTGACTGATCCGAGTCCGGCTACGGGCCGGTCGGCCGCCGTGGTCGTCGAGTTCACGCAGCCGGCTTTGCACCCGCGCCAGATCCCTGGAGGCCCCCGAGCCCAGATAGGCCCCGGCCGCGCGCCTGAGCAGGTCCACCGCCTGGCCGCGTTCGGCGACACGCTCCGAACGCACCCGGCTCGCGTCCTCCAGAGCGGACGCGCGGGCCCACGGATCCAAGTGCCGCTCAGACACAGCCTCCAGGGCATCCGCATCACGTGCGTACAGCCCGGAGGCATGCTCGGCCGACGCTCGGACGCTGCGGAAACTGCGGTTCATCACGGCGAGCCGGTGCATGACGCCGACGACGCGCCCGGCGAGATCGTCATCGCCGAGTCGCTGTCCGGCCCTGACCAGCCAGGGGGCCGCGGCCGGCTGAGACACCAACAACTCACGGATGAGCATGTCATGACGGAGAACGCCCTTCAGGAGATGAGCCACGCTCTCCACTCCGTCACGAGCCTCCAGAGCCTGGGCAGCCGCCCAGACACACTGTCCCGGGATGAGGTTCTCCTGCCCGAGCAGCGCCGCGTCCCGCAGGTGGTTGGCATACAGCAATCCGGTCGTCAGGTCCGAGGCGCGGATAGAGCACACGGCCATGGCCACGTGTCCCCGCGGCAAGAGCCCACGGTTCCCAGTCTGAGCCGCCAGCCGCAGTCCCGCGTCAGCAGCCGCCACCGCCCTGGTGAGCTGGCCCCCGGCCAGGGAGATCTCCGCCTCGCAGATCAGCAGTGCGGCCTGCACCTCCGGCCGGTGCGGTCCCTGGACATAGGACTGCTCGCCGGCGAGCAACCGTGCGGCGGACCGGAGGCCGCGGACGCGTGTCAGCAGCGTCGCATACCAGATGCTCGCCTCAAACGACGGGTCACGGCCGGGGAACTCATACGAATCCCGTTTCGAAGCGGCGGCGGCTAGCCCCATGCTCCTGCT
>NZ_JANIIC010000095.1 GCF_024519315.1 Streptomyces malaysiensis subsp. samsunensis
GTGCCGGATGCCGTGCAGGCTCCGGCATTTGAGCGCACCCTGCCCGCGATCAACGAGGCCGCAAACTGGGTCTCCGCCGTGTCCTTCGAGTACTTCAAACTCAAGGGCAGCGTGCGTGAGCTGCGGAAACTGTGCTACGGCGAGCTGAAGGCCCGTGGGTTCGGGGCACAGGCCGCGCAGCACATCATCAAGCGTGTGGCCGACGCCTATACGACGCTGCGGGCCAGCATCATGGCCGGGAGCCTCGGCGCCGAGCACTCCAAGCGCCGACGGAAGGCGGAGTCCAAGCCGGTCGTTTTCCGTCCGCACGCCGCGCACACCTTTGACGACCGGTGCCTGAGCTGGAACTACGACACCAAGACCATGAGCATCTGGACCCTGGACGGCCGGATCAAGAACGTGCGGTTCGCCTGCTCGCCCGAAGCGCTCAAGCAGCTTGCCGAGTACCGCCAAGGCGAATCCGACCTGGTGTTCCGCGACGGCAAATGGTTCCTGATCGCCACCTGCGAGATTCCCGTAGCGCCCCGATTCGAGCCGAAGGGCTTCATCGGCGTGGACCGGGGCATCAGCAACCTCGCCACCACCTCGGACGGGACCAACCACTCCGGGCGTCGTCCGGGACGGTACCGCCGCTGGCAGGCACGTAAAAAGGCCGAACTCCAGGCCAGGCAGACCCGGAGCGCCAAGCAGCTCCTGAAGAAGCGTGCGCGCCGTGAGGGGCGGCACGCGACCCACATCAACCACAAGATCGCCAAGGCTGTTGTTGCTGTCGCCCAACGCACCGAACGCGGCCTCGCCTTGGAACAGCTCCAGGGCATCCGCGAGCGGGTTACGGTTCCCCGCGACCAGCGAGCACGCCAGTCCTCCTGGCCGTTCCGCCAGCTCGGCTCGTTCATTGCCTATAAGGCCAAACGTGTCGGCGTGCCGTTCATCGAGGTGGACCCGGCCTACACCTCGCAGCGCTGCCCGCGCTGCGGCCACGCCGAGAGAGCCAACCGGCCCACTCGGGACCACTTCCGTTGTCGTCGGTGCGGCCTCGCTGGGCCGGCCGATCACGTCGCCGGGGCCAACATCGCCAAGCGAGGGGCCACGGCGTGGGTATTCGTCAACATGCCCGATCCGGTCCCCGCCTGGCAGGGACCGGTAGATGTGACCCGTGACCGTCCTGCCGTAGGGGGCAGTCGGGAGCATAAGCGGAGCCGTATCAAACCGAGTCAACAAACTCGTCGTATACGGCCGAGCAGTTGACTACTACCTGGGCGCCGACAGTCGGCTCACCCTGAAGTCGCCCACCGGATTCAAGGGCGCCGGCGCGCTCGCGGGCGCCGGCGCGAAGCTGGGCGACGCCCCCGGCAACCCCCTGGACACCGCGGGCGCCTACACCGTCACCTCCGATGCGCTGCCGCCGAAGGACTTCCCCCGGTTCCGCAGCGCGGGCGCGGGGGAGTACCCGGGCACGCGCACCCCGTACCAGC
Organism: Streptomyces malaysiensis subsp. samsunensis; assembly: GCF_024519315.1. Classification (GTDB taxonomy): domain Bacteria; phylum Actinomycetota; class Actinomycetes; order Streptomycetales; family Streptomycetaceae; genus Streptomyces; species Streptomyces malaysiensis. The sequence goes on from NZ_JANIIC010000095.1 coordinate 1,476, forward strand.
CCTATGAGGGCGACTGGATGGCGGCCGCGGGCCACCGTGACAGCTCCTGGATGAGGCTGTCCCGCACGGTCGATCTCACGGACGTGTCCGCCGCCGGCGAACCGGCCCTGGACTTCCGGCTCAGCCATGACACCGAGCCCGGCTACGACCACGTGATCATCGAGGCGCACCGCGGGCCAGGACGACTGGACCACCCTCCCCGACGCCAACGGCGGCTCCTCCACCGAGGTGCCCACCGAGTGCGAGGCGGCTTCTGCTCAATCTGCACCCGTTCCTGAAGCACTATCTGACCCTGGGCGACGACGGCTGCCGCGCGCAGGGCGGCACAGGGGCCTGGAACAGCCTGACGGGCTCCTCCGAGGGGTGGCGGCCGGTCTCGGTGGACCTGAGCGGCTACGCGGGCAAGAAGGTCGAGCTGGCCGTCTCCTACGTCACCGACCCGGGCACCGGCGGCCGGGGCGTCTTCGTGGACGGCACCGAGCTCACCGTCGGCGGCACCGCCGAGGACTCCGAGGGCTTCGAGACCGCGCTCGGCCCGTGGTCGGTGCCGGGGGCGCCGGAGGGCAGCCCGGCGAACGCCGGGGACTGGTCCCGTTCCCGGGAGCTCTTCCACACCGTCGCGGGCGTCACGACCCGGGACACCGTGCTGCTGGGCTTCGGCCTGGAACATGTCCCGGACGCCGCCGAGAGGGCCCGGCTGGTGGCCGACGCGCTACGTGCGCTGCGTCGTTGACAGTGCGTGACGAATCGTGACTGAATCGGCGGTCCGTACCACTTTCCGGTGGTCATGGGCCGCCGATGCCAATGTCACGTACGTCCCGTGATAGCGGTAGGGTCGGAGGCGGTCGGGGACATCCCATACACGTTCGCCGGCGTCCAGACCGGCACACCAACGAGGAGATCGGTTCGTGACGATCCGCGTAGGCATCAACGGCTTTGGCCGCATCGGTCGCAACTACTTCCGCGCGCTCCTCGAGCAGGGCGCGGACATCGAGATCGTCGGTGTCAACGACCTGACTGACAACGCCACCCTGGTGCACCTGCTCAAGTACGACTCCATCCTCGGCCGACTGAAGCACGAGGTCAGCCACACCGAGGACACCATCACGGTGGGCAACCAGACCTTCAAGACGATGGCCGAGCGCGACCCGGCCGCCCTTCCGTGGGGTGAGCTCGGCGCCGATATCGTGGTGGAGTCCACCGGCATCTTCACCAAGCGCGAGGACGCCGCCAAGCACCTCGCCGCGGGTGCCAAGAAGGTCCTGATCTCCGCGCCCGCCAAGGGCGAGGACATCACGATCGTCATGGGCGTCAACAACGACAAGTACGACCCGGCGAACCACCACGTCATCTCCAACGCCTCCTGCACCACCAACTGTGTGGCGCCGATGGCCAAGGTCCTCGACGAGAACTTCGGCATCGTCAAGGGCATGATGACGACGGTCCACGCGTACACCAACGACCAGCGCATCCTGGACTTCCCGCACAAGGACCTGCGTCGCGCCCGCGCGGCGGCCGAGAACATCATCCCGACCTCCACCGGTGCCGCCAAGGCCACCGCGCTGGTCCTCCCGCAGCTCAAGGGCAAGCTGGACGGCATCGCGATGCGCGTCCCGGTCCCGACCGGCTCGGTCACCGACCTCGTCCTGGAGCTCGACCGCGAGGTCACCAAGGACGAGATCAACACCGCCTTCCAGAAGGCCGCCGAGGGTCAGCTCAAGGGCATCCTGGAGTACACCGAGGACCCGATCGTCTCCTCGGACATCGTCAACTGGCCCGCGTCCTGCACCTTCGACTCCTCCCTGACCATGGTCCAGGGCAAGCAGGTCAAGGTCGTCGGCTGGTACGACAACGAGTGGGGCTACTCCAACCGACTCGTGGACCTGACCGTCTTCGTCGGCGGCCAGCTCTGACCGCTGTCCCGATGAGCTAGGAAACGGGGCCCGCTACGACGCCGTCGTAACGGGCCCCGATCCATGATCAAGGAGTCAACCCTGTGAAGACGATTGACGATCTTCAGGTCGCCGGGCAGCGGGTCTTCGTCCGCGCCGATCTGAACGTCCCGCTCGACGGCGAGACGATCACCGACGACGGCCGGATCCGCGCCGCCGTCCCGACGATCAACAAGCTCCTGGACCGTGGTGCCAGGGTGATCGTCGCCTCGCACCTGGGCCGCCCCAAGGGCGCCCCGGACCCCCAGTACTCGCTCGCCCCCGTCGCCCGGCGGCTCGGCGAACTCCTCGGCAAGGAGGTCGCCTTCGCGGCCGACACCGTGGACGAGAGCGCGCGGGCCACTGTGGCGGCGCTCGGCGACGGCCAGGTCGCGCTGCTGGAGAACCTGCGTTTCAACGCCGGTGAGACCAGTAAGGACGACGCCGAGCGCGGCGCCTTCGCCGATCGGCTCGCCGCCCTCGCCGACCTCTACGTGGGCGACGGCTTCGGCGCGGTCCACCGTAAGCACGCCTCCGTGTACGACCTCCCGGCGCGGCTGCCGCACGCCGCGGGCGATCTGATCGCCGCCGAGCTCACGGTCCTGAAGAAGCTCACCGAGGACGTCAAGCGGCCCTACGCGGTGGTCCTCGGCGGCGCCAAGGTCTCCGACAAGCTCGGCGTGATCGACCACCTGCTGGAGAAGGCCGACCGCATCCTGATCGGCGGCGGTATGGCCTACACCTTCATCAAGGCCCAGGGCCATGAGGTCGGCCGCTCGCTGCTCCAGGAGGACCAGGTCCCGGCGGTCCAGGACTATCTGCGCCGGGCCAAGGAGCGCGGGGTGGAGTTCGTGCTCCCGGTCGACGTCGTGGGCGCGCCCGAATTCCCGGACCTGAAGACCAAGGCCCCCGCGAACCCGGAGCTCGTCCCCGCGGACGCGATCCCGGCCGAGCTCCAGGGGCTGGACGTCGGCCCGGAGACCCGCAAGCTGTACGCCTCGAAGCTGGCCGACGCGGCCACCGTCTTCTGGAACGGCCCGATGGGCGTCTTCGAGCACCCCGACTTCGCCGAGGGCACCCGGGCCGTGGCCCAGGCGCTGGTGGACACCCCGGCCTTCACCGTGGTCGGCGGCGGCGACTCCGCCGCGGCCGTACGCATCCTGGGCTTTGACGAGAACGCTTTCGGCCACATCTCGACCGGCGGTGGAGCGAGCCTCGAATACCTCGAGGGCAAGACGCTCCCCGGCCTCGCCGCACTGGAGGACTGAACACCGTGAGTGACCGTATCCCGCTGATGGCGGGCAACTGGAAGATGAACCTCAACCACCTCGAGGCCATCGCCCACGTCCAGAAGCTCGCCTTCGCTCTCGCCGACAAGGACTACGAGGCCGTGGAGGTCGCGGTGCTGCCGCCCTTCATCGATCTGCGGTCGGTGCAGACGCTGGTCGACGGCGACAAGCTGAAGATCAAGTACGGTGCCCAGGACATCTCGGCGCATGACTCCGGTGCCTACACCGGCGAGGTCTCCGGCCCGATGCTGGCCAAGCTCAAGTGCACCTTCGCCGTCGTCGGGCACTCGGAGCGGCGCCAGTACCACGACGAGACCGACGAGCTGTGCAACGCCAAGGTCAAGGCTGCCTTCCGTAACGACCTCACCCCGATCCTGTGCGTCGGCGAGGGCCTCGACGTCCGTAAGGCGGGCAACCAGGTCGCGCACACCCTCGCCCAGGTCGACGGCGGCCTGAAGGACGTCCCGGCCGAGCAGGCCGAGACCATCGTGATCGCCTATGAGCCGGTCTGGGCGATCGGCACCGGCGAGGTCGCGACCCCCGAGGACGCCCAGGAGGTCTGCGGGGCCATCCGCGGCCGGCTCGCCGAGCTCTACGGCCAGGAGGTCGCCGACAAGGTCCGGATCCAGTACGGCGGTTCGGTGAAGTCCGGGAACGTCGCCGCGATCATGGCCCAGCCGGATGTGGACGGCGCCCTGATCGGCGGTGCCTCGCTGGACGCGGACGAATTCGTCAAGATCGTTCGTTTCCGCGACCAGTGAGTAGGCCCTAGCGCGCGCGTCGTCGTACCCTGTCGGGGGCCGGAGCGGTGGGAATCGGACCGCTCGGCCCCCGACGTCCATACAAGCCCGAGAAGGTTGGTCCAGCTGTGATCATGGGGTTTTCGATCGCCCTCATCATCTTCAGCCTGCTGTTGATGATGTTGGTGCTCATGCACAAGGGGAAGGGCGGCGGCCTGTCCGACATGTTCGGTGGCGGCATGCAGTCCTCGGTGGGCGGCTCCTCGGTCGCCGAGCGCAACCTGGACCGCATCACCGTGGTGGTCGGGCTGCTGTGGTTCGTCTGCATCGTCGTGCTCGGGCTGCTGATGAAGCTCGACTGAGGGTCCGGCGGGGCCCGTCCAGGGCCCGGCTGACGCCCGATAACTGACGTACCGTCGTCAGCGGGGCCTATATGCGGCCTATGATGGCATGGCGTCCTCCGTGGCGGGTGTAACTCCTCTCACTGGACGCGCGTTGGGCCTTACGTAGACTGGGGCGCCGGGCGGCGAAGCTGCCAATCGAGGCTTCGGCACCATCACGCAGGGAGTTACGACCGTGGCAAGTGGCAACGCGATCCGTGGAAGTCGGGTCGGGGCGGGGCCGATGGGAGAAGCCGAGCGAGGCGAATCGGCGCCGCGCCTGCGCATCTCCTTCTGGTGCTCGAACGGGCATGAGACCGTGCCGAGCTTCGCCAGCGACGCGCAGATCCCTGACACGTGGGACTGCCCCCGCTGCGGCTTCCCGGCAGGCAAGGACCGGGACAACCCGCCGGACCCGCCGCGCACCGAGCCGTACAAGACGCATCTGGCGTATGTACGGGAGCGGCGCAGCGACGCCGACGGCGAGGCGATCCTCGCCGAGGCACTCGCCAAGCTCCGGGGCGAGATCTAGACACACGAGCGCGGTACGACGGCCCGGCCGGGCACCTCCTGTGAGGGGTGCGCGGCCGGGCCGTTGTCAGTGGTGCGGGCTACGGTCATGGGGTGCTGGATGACCGGGGGGAGCCGTCTCACCGGATGGGGCCGACGTATGGGGGAGGATCGTCATGGCCACGGTGGACGCCGGTGAGCTGGGCGCCGGAAGACCGGTGGTGCCGGCGTGGCGCGGGGGGTTCGGGCGGCTGTGGGCGGCCGCGGTCGTCTCCCGGTTCGGGGACGCGCTGCGGGGCGCCGCGCTGCCGCTGCTGGCCGTCTCGCTGACCGATTCGCCGGTGCTGGTCTCGCTCGTGACCGCCTGCGGCTTTCTGCCCTGGCTGCTGTTCGGGCTGATCGGCGGGGCGATCGCGGACCGGGTGGACCAGCGGCGGGCGATGTGGGCGGTGGACGGGGCGCGGGCCGTGCTGATGGCGGGATTCGCCGTCGCGGTATGGCTGGACCGGGCCACCATCGGGCTGCTGCTCGTCCTCGCGTTCGCCCTGACCACGCTCCAGACCCTGTTCGACAACGCCGCCACGGCGCTGCTCCCGTCGGTGGTGGGGGAGGAGGCACTGGGCCGGGCCAACGCCCGGCTGATGACCGGGCAGGAGGTCATGGGCCGGTTCGTGGGCGCCCCGCTGGTGCCGGTGCTGCTGGGCCTCGGCGCCGCGATGCCGTACGCGGCGGACGCGGTCACCTATCTCGCCGCCGCCGTGCTGGTCGCCTCGCTGGGGGTGGCGCCCCCGCGGCGGGCCCCGCGCCCGCCGGGCGGGTCGCTGCGGCGCGATATCGCCGAGGGCCTGGCCGTGCTGTGGCGGGACCGGACGCTGCGGGCGCTGTGCGCCTCCACCACGCTGTGCAACATCGGCATCGGCGCGCTCATCGCCACCCTGGTGCTGCACATCACCGGCTGGCTGGGCGCCGGGAACACCGGCTATGCGGTCGTCATCACCGTCTACGGGATCGGGAGTGTGGCCGGCGGGCTGGTGGCCGCGCGGCTCACCGAGAAGCTGGGGCGCGTCCGTACGCTCCTGCTGTGCGGCACCGCGCAGATCGGCGCCCTGGTCGCCCTGGGGGCGATACGGAGCCTGCCGGCCGCGGTCGCCGCCATGGGCCTCTTCGGCTTCGCGGGCATCATCTGGAACGTGACCGAGGTGACGATGACACAGGAGCGCAGCCCCGAGGGGACGCTCGGCCGGGTGAGCTCCGCCTTCCGCACGCTGTCGATCGCGGGCGCCCCGCTCGGCGCGCTGCTGGGCGGGGTGATGGCCGCGGCGTGGGGGCTGGGCACCCCCGCCCTTGGGGCCGCCGCGCTGTTCGTCTGCGGGGTGGCGGCCCTCGTTCCGGGAATGCGCTCCGACATCAATTAGGTTGGTGGCCACGGGGGCCAGGCACCGACGAGAAGTGGGCTGATGTCCGAGATGACCGTGGAAGGCCGCACCAGGCTGGACCAGCTGCCGGAATGGCATGCGCTGGCCGCACACCGCAAGGAGCTGGGCGCCGCGCATCTGCGCGACCTGTTCGCGGGCGACCCGGAGCGCGGGCGCCGCCTCACCCTTCAGGTCGGCGATCTCCACGTCGACTACTCCAAGCACCTGGTGACCGACGAGACCCTGCGGCTGCTGCGCGAGCTGGCGCGGGCCACCAAGGTGGCCGAGCTGCGGGACGCCATGTTCCGCGGTGAGCGGATCAACACCACCGAGAACCGCTCGGTGCTGCACATCGCGCTGCGCGCACCGCACTCCGCGGAGATCAGGACGGACGGCGACGACGTCGTCGGCGAGGTCCACGCCGTGCTCGCCAAGATGGCCGTCTTCGCCGACCGCGTCAGGTCCGGCGACTGGACCGGCCACACCGGCAAGCGGATCAAGAACGTCGTCAACATCGGCATCGGCGGCTCCGATCTGGGCCCCAAGATGGCGTACGAGGCGCTGCGTTCCTACACCGACCGCGCGATGACGTTCCGGTTCGTCTCCAATGTGGACGGCGCGGATCTGCACGAGGCGGTGCGCGACCTGGATCCGGCCGAGACGCTGTTCATCGTCGCCTCCAAGACCTTCACCACCATCGAGACCATCACCAACGCCACCTCCGCCCGCGACTGGCTGCTGACCGGGCTGCGGGCCGGCCAGGAGGCCGTGGCCAAGCACTTCGTGGCGGTGTCGACCAACGCCGAGAAGGTCGCCGAGTTCGGCATCGACACGGACAACATGTTCGGGTTCTGGGACTGGGTCGGCGGGCGCTATTCGTACGACTCGGCCATCGGCCTCTCCCTGATGGTCGCCATCGGCCCGGACCGCTTCCGCGAGATGCTGGCCGGCTTCCACCTGGTCGACGAGCACTTCGCCAGCGCCCCGCCGGAGGAGAACGTCCCCCTGCTGATGGGCCTGCTGGGCATCTGGTACGACAACTTCCATGGCGCCCAGTCGCATGCCGTCCTGCCGTACAGCCACTATCTGTCCAGGTTCACCGACTATCTCCAGCAGCTGGACATGGAGTCCAACGGCAAGTCCGTGGACCGGGACGGCAATCGCGTCGGCTGGCAGACCGGCCCCATCGTCTGGGGCACCCCGGGCACCAACGGCCAGCACGCCTACTACCAGCTGCTGCACCAGGGCACCAAGCTGGTCCCGGCCGATCTGATCGGCTTCGCCCGGCCGGTGCGGGACCTGCCGCCGGGGCTCGAGTCCCACCACGATCTGCTGATGGCCAACCTCTTCGCCCAGGGCCAGGCGCTGGCCTTCGGCAAGACCGCCGAGGAGGTCGCCGCGGAGGGGGTGGCCGAGGAGCTGGTGCCGCACAAGACCTTCCAGGGCAACCGCCCCACCACCACGATCCTCGCCCATGAGCTCACCCCGTCGGTGCTGGGCCAGCTGGTCGCCCTCTATGAGCACAAGGTCTTCGTCCAGGGCGCCGTCTGGAACATCGACTCCTTCGACCAGTGGGGGGTGGAGCTGGGCAAGGTGCTCGCCAAGCGCGTCGAGCCCGCCCTGTCCGAGGGCGCCGAGGTGCCGGGTCTGGACACCTCCACCGAGCATCTGGTGGCCACCTACCGCTCGCTGCGCGGCCGCTGAGCACTCCGGGGCACACGACGGGACACCCACGACAACACGACGATCCCCCGGGTGCCAAAAGCGCCCGGGAGATCGTCGTACGCGAGACGGGGGTTACGGCGACGCCGGGGGGTACAGCTCGCGCGGCAGCCCCGCCGCCGCGGCCCGGTCCAGCAGCCACAGCGTGCGGCGGCGGCCGTACGCGCCCGCCGCCGGGGCCTGGAGCTCCCCGGCACCCGACAGAGCCATCGTGACCGCACCCGCCTTGTCCTCACCGGCCGCCAGCAGCCACACCTCCCGTGCCGCGCGGATCGCGGGCAGGGTCAGCGAGAGCCGTACGGGCGGCGGCTTGGGCGCGCCACGCACCCCGACGACCATCCGCTCGGTCTCCCGGACGGCGGGCAGCTCGGGGAAGAGCGAGGCCACATGGGTATCCGGGCCGACGCCCAGCAGAGTCACGTCGAACGACGGCACCGCGCCGTGGTTCTCCGGCCGTGCGGCGCGAGCCAGCTCGGCCGCGTACGCCTCGGCCGCGGCGTCCACATCGCCGCCGTGGGGCCCGTTGGACGCGGGCATCGCGTGCACCCGCGCCGGGTCCAGGTCCACCGCGTCCAGCAGCGCCTCGCGGGCCTGGGTGACATTGCGGTCCGCATGCCCTTCGGGCAGGAAGCGCTCATCGCCCCACCACAGGTCAAGCCGCGACCAGTCGACCGCGTCGCGCGCCGGGGCGGCGGCGAGCGCGGCCAGCAGGCCGTTGCCATTGCGCCCGCCGGTCAGGACGACCGAGGCGGAGCCACGGGCGGCCTGGGCGTCCACGATCTTCGTGAGCAGCCGGGCCGCCGCGGCCTGGGCCATCAGCTCCTTGTCGCGGTGGACGACCACCTGTGGTGCGGTCACTTGTCCGCCTTCCCGTTCGCCTTCTGCTCCTGGGCCTTCGGCGGGTGGGGCTTGGGAGCCGGCGGCTGGGTCGGTGCCTGCGGCGGGTTCTTCGACGACCCGGGCACATGCTCCGAGGGCGTCTCAGGGTCCCGGGTCGGCAGCGGTGACCGGGGCGGCACCTGAGTGGTCGGGGCCGCCTTGGCGTCCCGCTCCAGCGTCCCCACGCCGCCCAGCTTGCTCACGCCGAACTTCACCGACGACTCGTAGGTCTCGTCGGGGTCCAGCCGGCGCAGCTCCTCGGCGATCAGCTCCGACATCTCACGCCGCTGGAGCGCCACATGCCGGTCGGGCTGGCCCGGCATCGCCAGCTCGGCCAGCGAGCCGTTCGCCCGGTCCAGGCAGATCACGCCGTCGGCGGTCTCCAGCCGCACCGCGGTCAGCCCGGGGCCCTCCGAGACCTGTCGGTCCACCGGCACCCCCAGCCGCTCGGCGAGCCACAGCGCGAGCAGCTCGCTGCTCGGGTTGTACGCCTCGCCCTCGACGATCGCGGAGGTGATCGGGGAGTGCCGCTGGTCCAGGGCGGCGGCCAGGACGCTGCGCCACGGGGTGATCCGCGTCCAGGCCAGATCGGTGTCGCCCGGGGTGTACGTCGCGGCCCGCAGCCCCAGGGACGCCACCGGGTCCTCGGTGGCCTGGGCGTCGGTGATCCGGCGCTGGGCCAGCTGTCCGAGCAGGTCCTCGCTGGGGTGCTCGGGGGCGTCCTCCGGCCACCACACCACCACCGGGGCGTCCGGCAGCAGCAGCGGCAGGACCACCGAGTAGGCGTGGTTGGCGAGTTCGCCGTGCAGCCGCAACAGCACCGTCTCACCGGTGCCGGTCTCCCCGCCGACCCGCACCTCGGCGTCCATCCGGGCCATCTTGCGGTCGCGCGGTGAGCGGCCCGGCCGCTTGATGACGACCAGGATGCGCGAGGGGTGCTCCTTGGACGCCTCGCTCGCCGCCCGCAGCGCGTCGTAGTGATTGCCCTCGTCGGTGACGATGACGAGGGTGAGCACCATGCCCACGGCCGGCGTACCGGTGGCCCGGCGCGCCTGGACCAGAGCGGAGTTGATCCGGCTGGACGTGGTGTCCGTGAGATCGATGTTCATGGCCGCCGCCAGCTCCGTCCGTCTCGTGCGAGCATCTCGTCCGCGGCCTTCGGGCCCCAGGTCCCGGAGGTGTACTGCTCGGGCTTGCCGTGCTTGTCCCAGTAGTCCTCGATCGGGTCCAGGATCCGCCAGGACTGCTCGACCTCCTCATGGCGGGGGAAGAGGTTCGCCTCGCCCAGCAGGACATCGAGCAGCAGCCGCTCGTACGCCTCGGGGCTGGACTCGGTGAAGGACTCGCCGTACTGGAAGTCCATCGTCACGTCCCGGATCTCCATGGAGGTGCCGGGCACCTTGGAGCCGAACCGGATGGTCACGCCCTCGTCCGGCTGCACCCGGATGACCAGGGCGTTCTGCCCCAGCTCCTGGGTGTCGGTGGCGTCGAAGGGGGAGTGCGGGGCGCGCTGGAAGACTACGGCGATCTCGGTGACCCGCCGCCCCAGCCGCTTGCCGGTGCGCAGGTAGAAGGGGACCCCCGCCCAGCGGCGGTTGTCGATCTCCAGCTTGATCGCGGCGTAGGTGTCGGTCTTCGAGTGGGGGTCGATGCCCTCCTCCTCGAGGTAGCCGTGCACCTCCTCACCGCCCTGCCAGCCGCGGGCGTACTGGGCGCGCACCGTGTGCTTGCCCAGCTCCCTGGGCAGCTTGACCGCCCTGAGCGCCTTCAGCTTCTCGGTGACCAGGGAGGACGCGTCGAAGGAGGCGGGCTCCTCCATGGCGGTCAGCGCGAGCAGCTGGAGCAGGTGGTTCTGGATGACGTCACGGGCCGCGCCGATACCGTCGTAGTAGCCCGCGCGGCCGCCGATGCCGATGTCCTCGGCCATGGTGATCTGCACATGGTCGACGTACGACCGGTTCCAGATCGGTTCGAACATCGTGTTGGCGAAGCGCAGCGCCAGGATGTTCTGGACCGTCTCCTTGCCCAGGTAGTGGTCGATCCGGAAGACGTCGCTGGGCCGGAAGACCTCGTGGACGACCTGGTTGAGCTCCTGGGCGCTCTTCAGGTCGTGGCCGAAGGGCTTCTCGATGACCGCGCGCCGCCAGGAGTCGCCCTCGCCCTGCGACAGCCCGTGCTTCTTGAGCTGCTGGACGACGGTGGGGAAGAACTTCGGCGGGACCGACAGGTAGAAGGCGAAGTTCCCGCCGGTGCCGCGCGCCTTGTCCAGCTCCTCTATGGTCGCCCGCAGCTTGACGAACGCGTCGTCGTCGTCGAACACCCCGGGGACGAAGCGGAACCCCTCGGCCAGCTGCTGCCAGACCTCCTCGCGGAACGGGGTCCGGGCGTACTGCTTGACCGCGTCATGCACGACCTGGGCGAAGTCCTCGTTCTCCCAGTCGCGGCGGGCGAAGCCGACCAGTGAGAAGCCCGGCGGCAGCAGACCGCGGTTGGCCAGGTCGTAGATGGCGGGCATCAGCTTCTTACGGGACAGGTCGCCCGTGACGCCGAAGATCACGAGGCCCGACGGCCCCGCGATGCGCGGGAGCCGTCGGTCTCGTGTGTCACGCAGCGGATTGCTGCTGCTCACGGTTTTCACGCCTCCGAGGGTGCGAGGCGCTTGAGCTCCGCCTCGGTGGACTTCAGCAGGTCGTTCCAGGAGGACTCGAACTTCTCGACGCCCTCGTCCTCCAGCACCTGGACGACGTCGTCGTAGGAGATACCGATCCCGGCCAGCGCGTCGATATCGGCCTTGGCCTGCTCGTAGGTGCCGCGCACGGTGTCGCCGCGGATCTCACCGTGGTCGGCGACCGCTTCCAAGGTGGCCTCCGGCATGGTGTTGACGGTGCCGGGGGCGACCAGCTCGGTGACGTACATGGTGTCCTTGTACGCCGGGTCCTTGACGCCGGTCGAGGCCCACAGCGGACGCTGCTTGTTGGCGTTCGCCCGGTCCAGGACGGCCCAGCGGTCGGAGCTGAAGACCTCCTCGTACGCCTGGTAGGCGAGGCGGGCGTTGGCCACGGCGGCCTTGCCGCGCAGCGCCTTGGCCTCATCGGTGCCAAGCTTGTCGATGCGCTTGTCGATCTCGGTGTCCACGCGGGAGACGAAGAAGGACGCCACCGAGTGGATCTTCTGGAGGTCCAGGCCCGCGGCCTTGGCCTTCTCCAGACCGGCCAGGAAGGCGTCCATGACCGCGCGGTACCGCTCCAGGGAGAAGATCAGCGTGACATTGACGCTGATGCCCAGGCCGATCACCTCGGTGATCGCGGGCAGCCCCTCCTCGGTCGCCGGGATCTTGATGAAGGTGTTGGGCCGGTCCACCAGCCAGGCCAGCTGCTTGGCCTCGGCGATGGTGGCGGCCGTGTTGTGGGCCAGGCGCGGGTCGACCTCGATGGAGACCCGGCCGTCCTGGCCGCCCGTCGCGTCGTGCACCGGCCGGAGGATGTCGGCGGCGTCGCGGACGTCCGCCGTGGTGATCATGCGGACGGCTTCCTCGACGGTCAGCTTGCGGACCGCGAGGTCGGCCACCTGCTGCTGGTAGCCGTCGCCGCCGGAGATCGCCTTCTGGAAGATCGACGGATTGGTGGTGACGCCTACGACATGCTGCTGGTCGATCAGCTCGGCCAGATTGCCGGAGGTGATCCTCTTGCGGGAGAGGTCGTCGAGCCAGATCGCGACGCCTTCGTCGGCCAGCCGCTTGAGTGCGTCTGTCATGGGGTGTGTTCTCCTACTCGTCGCTACTAGGTCGTCAGCGGGGGGTCAGCGCCCCGCGGCGTCGAGGGACTCGCGGGCGGCGGTGACCACGGCCTCGGCGGTGAGGCCGAACTCCCGGAAGAGCACCTTGTAGTCGGCGGAGGCGCCGAAGTGCTCCAGCGAGACGATGCGGCCGGCCTCGCCGACGTAGCGGTACCAGGTCAGACCGATCCCCGCCTCGACGGCCACGCGGGCCTTGACGGAAGGCGGCAGCACGCTCTCCCGGTACCCCTTGTCCTGCTCCTCGAACCACTCGACCGAGGGCATCGACACGACGCGGGTGGGAACCCCGGCGGCCTGGAGCTGCTCCCGCGCCTCGACGGCGAGCTGCACCTCCGAACCGGTGCCGATGAGGATGACCCGCGGCGTGCCGCCCTCGGCCTCGAAGAGCACATAGCCGCCCTTGGCGGCGTTCTCGTCGGCCTCGTAGGTCGGCACGTTCTGCCGGGTCAGCGCCAGGCCGTGCGGGGCGGGGTTCGCGCCGTGGCGGCGGGTGATCTCCCGCCAGGCGATGGCCGTCTCGTTGGCGTCGGCGGGGCGGACGACGTTCAGGCCCGGGATGGCGCGCAGCGCGGCCAGGTGCTCCACCGGCTGGTGGGTCGGGCCGTCCTCGCCGAGGCCGATGGAGTCGTGCGTCCACACATAGGTGACCGGCAGCTTCATCAGCGCGGCCAGCCGGACCGCCGGGCGCATGTAGTCGGAGAAGACCAGGAAGGTACCGCCGTAGACACGGGTGTTGCCGTGCAGCGCGATGCCGTTCATGGCCGAGCCCATGGCGTGCTCGCGGATGCCGAAGTGGATGGTGCGGCCGTAGGGGTCGGCCTCCGGCAGCGGGTTGCCCTTCGGGAGGAAGGACGAGGACGCGTCGATCGTGGTGTTGTTGGAGCCCGCGAGGTCGGCGGAGCCGCCCCACAGCTCGGGGAGCACCCCGCCGAGCGCCTTGAGCACCTGACCGGACGCCTTACGGGTGGCCACGTCCTTGCCCGGCTCGAAGACCGGCAGCACGCCCTCCCAGCCCTCGGGCAGCTCGCCCGCGGTGATCCGGTCGAACAGGGCGGCCCGCTCGGGGCTGGTGTTCCGCCACTCCTGGAGCCTCTTGTCCCAGGCGGCGTGCGCCTCGCGGCCGCGCTCGACCAGGGCGCGGGTGTGGTTGATCACGTCGGTGTCGACCGCGAAGTGCTGCTCGGGGTCGAAGCCGAGGACGCGCTTGGTGGCGGCGACCTCGTCGGCGCCGAGCGCCGAGCCGTGGGACGCCTCGGTGTTCTGCGCGTTCGGCGCGGGCCAGGCGATGATCGTACGGGCCGCGATGATCGAGGGGCGCTCGGTCTCGGCCTGCGCCGCCTTGAGCGCCGCGTACAGCGCGTGGATGTCGAAGTCGCCGTTCTCGGACTGCTCGATGCGCTGGACGTGCCAGCCGTACGCCTCGTAGCGCCCCAGGACATCCTCGGAGAGCGCGGTCGCGGTGTCGCCCTCGATCGAGATGTGGTTGTCGTCGTACAGGGCGACGATATTGCCCAGCCGCTGGTGGCCGGCGAGCGAGGACGCCTCGGCGGAGATGCCCTCCTCCAGGTCGCCGTCGGAGACGATCGCCCAGATGGTGTGGTCGAACGGAGAGGCGCCCTGCGGCGCCTCCGGGTCGAACAGGCCGCGCTCGTAGCGGGCGGCCATCGCCATGCCCACCGCGTTGGCGATGCCCTGGCCCAGGGGGCCGGTGGTGGTCTCGACACCGGTGGTGTGGCCGTGCTCCGGGTGGCCCGGGGTCTTGCTGCCCCAGGTGCGGAACGACCGCAGATCATCGAGCTCCAGCCCGAAGCCCGCCAGGTACAGCTGGACGTAGAGGGTCAGGCTGGTGTGCCCGGGGGACAGCACGAAGCGGTCGCGGCCGGTCCAGCCGGCGTCGGAGGGGTCGTGCCGCATCAGCTTCTGGAAGAGCAGGTACGCGGCCGGTGCGAGGCTCATGGCCGTGCCAGGGTGGCCGTTACCGACCTTCTGCACGGAATCCATGGCCAGGACACGAGCCGTATCGACGGCCCGCCGGTCCAGATCGGTCCACTCGAGGTCTGTGGTAGTCGGCTTGGTGCTCACCCTGAGTCAGGGCTCCTCTCCACAATGTCGAAATCCGGTGACCGTATGTGCACCGGCGTTGTCGAGCCTACCCTTGGAACAACGGTCATCTTTTCGAGTTCCACCCAACGGGATAAGGAACGAATTCCCGGGTTGACGCATTCCCTCCGGAGCCCGTCCTGACGGCGTCCTGAGCCCTACGGAAGGCGCCATTCCGGGCTTTGCCGAGTCCGTCGTCCCCGGGCGCGGCGGCCTTACGGACGCCTTGCGGCACCCACTTCAACACGAGGGACCCCGGCGGCGGGCGCCACATCCGCTACGTCTAGAGTGGCGTGGTACGCGCAAGTCTTTACCGGCTCTTCATGTCCGGTGCTTGCTTGTTCTTGCTTCCACCAGGGGTGTGCGTGACGGCCGTCGAATCCCGTCCTGCGGGGGTGCTCGAGACGAGCGAAACGAGCTCCGGTCACCGGCCGTTCGGGGCCCGTGTCAAGGCGTTCGTCGCACTGACCAAGCCGCGCGTCATCGAACTGCTGCTGATGACGACGGTGCCGGTCATGTTCCTGGCCGCTCAGGGCGTCCCGGATCTGTGGCTGGTGGTCGCCACCTGTGTCGGCGGTTATCTGTCGGCCGGTGGCGCGGCCGCCTTCAACATGTATTACGACCGGGACATCGACGCGCTCATGGAGCGCACCGCGCAGCGCCCGCTGGTGACCGGCATGGTCTCGCCGCGCGAATGCCTCGTCTTCGCCTTCGCGCTCGCGGCCGGGTCGACGGCCTGGTTCTGGGCGCTGGTCAACCCGCTGTCCGCGATGCTGTCGCTCGGCGCGCTGGCCTTCTACGTCGTCGTCTACACGATGTGGCTCAAGCGCCGCACCTCGCAGAACATCGTCTGGGGCGGTATCGCCGGCTGTATGCCCGTGCTCATCGGCTGGTCCTCGGTGACCGACGAGGTCTCCTGGGCCGCCGTCATCCTCTTCCTCGTCATCTTCTTCTGGACGCCGCCGCACTACTGGCCGCTGTCGATGAAGGTCAAGGACGACTACGAGCGGGCCAGCGTGCCGATGCTGCCGGTGATCGCGGGCAACAAGGTGGTCGCGCGCCAGATCGTCCTCTACAGCTGGGCCATGGTCGGCGTGTCGCTGCTGCTGTGGCCGCTGGGCTACACCGGCTGGTTCTACCCGGTCGTCGCGGCGCTGCTGGGCGGGTTCTGGCTCAAGGAGGCGCACGGTCTCCAGGCGCGCGCCAGGGCCGGGATCACGGGCGCGAAGCTCAAGGAGATGCGGCTGTTCCACTGGTCGATCACCTATGTGTCGCTGCTGTTCGTCGCCGTGGCCGTGGACCCTTTCCTGCGGTGATTACCGACGGGTAGCATCGGCTGTATGGCAGACACCACCCAGCCGGAGACGAATGAGAGCGGCGAGACGGCCGCACAGCCCTCCGCGCCGGAGGCACCCTCCAAGCCGCCCAAGCCGTCCAAGGACGAGAAGCGGGCCGAGCGGCTCGCCCGCGAGATCACGGCCTTCGCCACGAGCCACGGCGGTGGCGCCGAGGGGCAGATCGCTCATATCGGGCGCGGCGTCGTCCGGATCGCCCTCGTCGGCGCCGACGGCGAATGGGGCGTCCTCGTCGCCCCCTCCCAGGACGGCGCGCGGCGCGCCGCCGAGATCGCCGGGCTGACCCTCCACGACGACTTCGACGGCGAGCTCGCCGCCAAGGTCCGCACCGGTCCTTACGAGTGGACGCGCATGGCGGGCATCCAGCTCGGCGGCCCCGGCAACCCTCCGGCACCCGCCTCGTAGAACGCCTGAGTACGGGTCCGGCGACACCTCGTGCCCCTTCCGTCCGTTAAGCCCGTCGATGCCGGAGGGCGAGGAGGCGGCGGCGATGCACGAGGCGACGGACTCCCCGGACACCCTGGGGCCGCCGACCGGCCCGGTCCCCCGGGCCGGGCCGGGCCCGGGGGCGGGGCTGATCACCCTGCCGCCGCTGGTGGACCAGCACAGCCATGGCACGGTCGACGGCGAACTCGGGATCGGTTCGTTCGAAACCCATCTGGCGGCCGCCGCCGGGTCGGGCGCGGCCCCGGCCGGCACCACCTTCTTCGACAGCTGGACCGGTCTCGCGGTGCGCCGCTGGTGCCCCCCGCTGCTGGGGATGGAGCCCCACTGCGCGCCCGTCAGCTATCTCGCCCGCCGCCGTGAGCTGGGCGCCTACCGCGCGGCGCGGCTGCTGCTGCGTGGCGCGGGCATCGGCACCTTCCTGCTGGAGTCCGGCGCCCGGGACGACCTCAGCACCCCCGAGGAGCTGGCCACGGCCGCCGACGGCGCGGTCCATGAGGTGATCCGCCTGGAGCCGCTGGCCGAGCAGGTCGCCGACACCTCCGGCACCGTCGACGCCTTCATCGGCAACACCGCCGAGGCGCTGTACGCGGCGGCCCAGCACGCGACCGCCTTCGCCATGGGGATCGCCTTCTGCGACGAGCTCCCGCCCGATCCGCGAGAGGTGCGGCGCGCCGCCGCCCGCTGGCTCGCGCTCACCGTGCGCCCGGCCCGGGACCGCGCCCCCGATCCCGCGCTCGCCCAGCATCTGCTGTGGAGCGCCGTCGCGACCGGCCTACCGGTACAGCTGCACTGCGCCGATCCGCAGTCGCTCACCGGCTTCCTGCGTGCCACGGCGGGCTTCGGCACCGATCTGGTGCTGCTGCCCGACCGGCCGCACCACCGGCGGGCGGCCCAGCTCGCCGCGGCCTTCCCGCATGTCTACGCGGACGCCGGGCCACGGCCCGGGGAGACCCTGGGCGAGGCGCCGTTCGGCAAGCTGCTCTTCTCGACCGGCGCGCGGGCGCTGCCCGAGCTGTATGTGACCGCGTCCCGGCTGTTCGGCCAGGCCATGGCCCGGCTGGCGCAGGAGTGGGTCGGCGAGGGGATCTGCACCCGGGCCGAGGCCCAGCGGATCGCCGGGCTGGTCGCGTCCGGGACCGCGCGCCGGGTCTACCGGCTGGACGCGGCCGGCTCGGGCTGAACGGTCTCGTGGTCGCCCGCGGGGGCGGGGACGGCCGCCGGGAGCGCGCCGCGCTCGCGCTGGGCGAGCAGCACCCGCAGCACCGCGATCCACACCAGGCAGGAGCCGAGCATGTGGATGCCGACGACGACCTCGGGCAGATGGGTGAAGTACTGCACATACCCCACCACGCCCTGGAGGAGCAGGACGACGAGGAGCTCCAGAACCGTACGGCGCTGGTCGGCGGGGGCCTTCACGGCCCGCAGCGTGAACCACAGGGCGACGGTGAGGCCCAGCACGATGTAGACGAAGTCCACGTGCAGCTGGGTGATCTCCTGCCAGTTCAGCGGGATGCGGTGCACCTTACGGGCGTCACCGGCGTGCGGACCCGCGCCGGTGACCACCGTGCCGATGACGATGAGCGCGCCGGTGGCGGCGATCAGCAGCCGGGTCAGCTGGCGCACCGGTCCGGCCACCAGCTCCCGCGGTTCGCCATCGCCCTCGCGCGCCCGCCACCAGGTCAGCACGGCGACCGTGAGCAGCGCGGAGGACAGCAGGAAGTGCGAGCTGACGATGTACGGGTTGAGCCCGGTGAGCACCGTGATGCCGCCGACCACGGCGTTGCCCATGACGATCCAGAACTGGGCCCAGCCGAGCCGGGTGAGGGAGCGGCGCACCGGCGTCCTGGCGCGGGCGGCGATGATCACCAGCCCGATGACGGCGCACAGGACGTACGTCAGCATGCGGTTGCCGAACTCGATGGCGCCGTGGATGCCCATGTCGGAGGTGGGCGTCAGACTGCCGGAGGTGCACTTGGGCCAGGTGTCACAGCCCAGCCCGGACTGGGTCAGCCGGACCGCGCCACCGGTCACCACGATGACCACGGCCATCACCACAGTGGCCAGCGCGGCCCGCTCCACGAAGCGCGCGGAGGGCTGCCAGCGCCGGGCGATCAGCTCGAACGGATTCAGCGAATTCGGCACGGACCCATCGTAGGCCGCCGCTTGTGCAGGTTTTCACGAGGGGTTGTGCTTCGGTAAAGCCGCAGGTCACGGAGGGGGCGGGCGGCTTCCGACGGTGGCGCGGCCTACTCCCAGCGGAAGAAGCGCGCCGCCGCGCCCAGCCCCAGCACCGCCCAGACCGCCAGGATCCCCAGATCCCGCCACGGCATCCCGGCCCCGTCCCGGAGGACGTCCCGCAGCCCGCCCGAGAGTGCCGAGATCGGCAGCAGCTCAAGGACGCTCCGCGCGGCGCCCGGGAACTTGTCCAGCGACACGATGACGCCGCCGGCCACGAGCAGCAGCAAGAAGACCAGATTGGCGGCGGCCAGGGTCGCCTCGGCCTTCAGGGTGCCCGCCATCAGCAGCCCGAGGCCGGAGAACGCCGCCGTGCCGAGGATCAGCAGCAGCGCCACGGAGAGCGGGTCGCCGTGCGGCGACCAGCCGAGCGCCAGCGCGATCGCGGTCAGCAGCACGATCTGCATGACCTCGGTGACCAGAACCGCACAGGTCTTGGCGGCCATCAGCCCCCACCGCGGCAGCGGTGAGACGGCGAGCCGCTTGAGCACGCCGTAGCGCCGCTCGAAGCCGGTGGCGATGGCCTGGCCGGTGAACGCCGTGGAGAGCACGGCGAGCGCCAGCACACCGGGCGCCAGGAAGTCCACCGTGCTGCCGTCGGCGCCGGTGTCCACGATGTCGACGGTGCTGAACAGCACCAGCAGCAGGGACGGGATGACGACGGTCAGCAGCAGCTGCTCGCCGTTGCGCAGCAGCATCCGGGTCTCCAGCGCCGCCTGCGCCCGGATCATCCGCGTCAGCGGGGCCGCCCCCGGCTTGGGGAGAAAAGTGCCCGTGGCGGTCACGCTCGCAGCTCCTTACCGGTGAGCTCCAGGAAGACGTCCTCCAGGGTGTGCCGCTCGACCGAGATCCGGTCCGGCATCACCCCGTTCTGTGCGCACCAGGAGGTGACGGTGGCCAGCATCTGGGGGTTGACCTTGCCGGTGACGCGGTACGAGCCGGGTGTCAGCTCGGCGGCCGTGGAGTCGGCGGGCAGCGCCTTGAGGAGCGAGGCCAGGTCGAGTGCGGGGCGGCCGATGAAGCGCAGGGTGTTCTCGGCGCCGCCCCGGCACAGCTGCTCGGGGCTGCCCCGGGCGATCACCTTGCCGCCGTCGATGATCGCCACATCGTCGGCGAGCTGCTCGGCCTCGTCCATGTAGTGGGTGGTCAGCATCACGGTCACCCCGTCGTCGCGCAGATCGCGGATGAGGTCCCAGGTGGCGCGGCGGGCCTGCGGATCGAGTCCGGCGGTCGGCTCGTCGAGGAAGACCAGCTCGGGGCGGCCGACGACGGCCATGGCGAGCGCGAGCCGCTGCTGCTGGCCCCCGGAGAGCCGCCGGTAGGCGGTCCGGCCGCAGGAGGCGAGGCCGAGTCGCTCGATCAGCAGATCGACGTCCACCGGATGGGCGTGCAGGGTGGCCGTGTGGCGCAGCATCTCTTCTGCGCGCGCGCCGGAATAAACGCCTCCGGACTGGAGCATCACCCCGACCCGGGGGCGCAGCACCGGGGCGTTCGCGACCGGGTCGAGCCCGAATATCCGGACCGTGCCGGCGTCGGGGCGGCGGTACCCCTCGCAGGTCTCGACGGTGGTGGTCTTACCGGCTCCGTTGGGGCCCAGAACGGCGGTCACGGTGCCCCGGCCGACGGACAGGTCGAGCCCGTCGACCGCGGTCTTCGGGCCGTACCGCTTGACCAGGCCGACGATGTCGACCGCGGGCTCTTCTCGCATGCCCGGCAGTCTACGAATCGCCGGGCCCCGTGTGGGCGGCAGGGCCGGAAGTCCATGGGGCCGCCGCCCGGCCCCGGACGCGTCGCCGCAGGTGAACGGCGGTCCCGGAGTTAGGCAGACCTAAGTGACGTACCCCACCGGAACCGGAGATCTCCCCGCTTGTGTCTCGCCGGAGAATTACGCAACAATGGCGTTGTGAAATACGCGAGCGAGGTTTCGAAGGGGCGCGCGGCCGAGGTGGCCGCACGGTCCGGCGTGCCCGCGTCCGCGCCGGAGGAGCAGCACGGCACCCGCAACCGGGTGGCCCGCTCGATCCTCGACCACGGCCCCTCCACCGCGGCGGAGCTCGCCCTGCGGCTGGAGCTGACCCAGGCGGCCGTCCGCCGTCACCTGGACACCCTCGTCGCCGACGGCGTCGTCGAGCCCCGAGAGAAGAGGGTGTACGGGGCGCGGGGGCGCGGCCGCCCGGCCAAGGTCTTCGCGCTCACCGACTGCGGCCGCGACGCCTTCGACCAGGCGTACGACAAGCTCGCCGTCGACGCCCTGCGCTGGATCGAGCAGAGCGCCGGGGGCGGCGAGGCGGGGCGTGCCGCGGTCGCCGCGTTCGCCCGCGCCAGGCTCGCCGCCCAGGCGGAGGGATACCGCGGCGCCGTCGAGGCCGCCGCCCCCGGCCGCCGCACCGAAGCGCTGGCCGGTGCGCTCTCCGCGGACGGGTACGCTGCAACGGCGCGCAGCGCGCCGGTCGGCGAACAGCTCTGCCAGCACCACTGCCCGGTCGCCCACGCAGCCGAGCGTTATCCGCAGCTGTGTGAGGCGGAGACCGAGGTCTTCTCCCAGCTGCTCGGAACCCATGTGCAGCGTCTGGCCACCATCGCCCACGGCGACGGGGTGTGCACGACGTTCGTTCCGAAGACCGGCAAGGTCGAGAAGACCGACACCAGCACCACCAAGACCACCACCGCATCTGCCAGCACGGCCGGGAGGAACCCCGAATGACTCTCCCCATGGAGACCGCTCACCCCGAGCTCGAGGGTCTGGGCAACTACGAGTACGGCTGGGCCGACTCCGACGTGGCCGGCGCCTCGGCCAAGCGCGGCCTCTCCGAGGAGGTCGTACGCGACATCTCGGCGAAGAAGTCCGAGCCGGAGTGGATGCTCAAGCTCCGCCTCAAGGGCCTGAGGCTCTTCGGCAAGAAGCCCATGCCCACGTGGGGCTCGGACCTGTCGGGTATCGACTTCGACAACATCAAGTACTTCGTCCGCTCCACCGAGCAGCAGGCCGCCTCCTGGGAGGAGCTGCCCGAGGACATCAAGAACACCTACGACAAGCTGGGCATCCCGGAGGCCGAGAAGCAGCGCCTCGTCGCGGGTGTCGCCGCCCAGTACGAGTCCGAGGTCGTCTACCACCAGATCCGTGAGGACCTGGAGGAGCAGGGCGTCATCTTCCTGGACACCGACACCGCGCTCAAGGAGCACCCGGAGCTCTTCAAGGAGTACTTCGGCACCGTGATCCCGGCGGGCGACAACAAGTTCGCCTCGCTGAACACGGCGGTCTGGTCCGGCGGCTCGTTCATCTACGTGCCGAAGGGCGTGCACGTGGAGATCCCGCTCCAGGCGTACTTCCGGATCAACACCGAGAACATGGGCCAGTTCGAGCGGACGCTGATCATCGTCGACGAGGACGCCTACGTCCACTACGTCGAGGGCTGCACCGCGCCGATCTACAAGTCGGACTCGCTGCACTCCGCGGTCGTCGAGATCATCGTCAAGAAGGGCGCCCGCTGCCGCTACACGACCATTCAGAACTGGTCGAACAACGTCTACAACCTGGTCACCAAGCGCGCCGTGGCCTACGAGGGCGCGACCATGGAGTGGGTGGACGGAAACATCGGCTCCAAGGTGACCATGAAGTACCCCGCCGTCTACCTGATGGGTGAGCACGCCAAGGGCGAGACCCTGTCCATCGCCTTCGCGGGCGAGGGCCAGCACCAGGACGCCGGCGCCAAGATGGTCCACATGGCCCCCCACACCTCGTCGAACATCGTCTCCAAGTCGGTGGCGCGCGGCGGCGGCCGCACCTCCTACCGCGGTCTGATCGAGATCGGCGAGGGCGCCGAGGGCTCCAGGTCCAATGTGCTGTGCGACGCCCTGCTCGTCGACACGATCTCCCGCTCGGACACCTACCCCTATGTGGACGTCCGCGAGGACGACGTGTCCATGGGCCATGAGGCGACCGTCTCCAAGGTCAGCGACGACCAGCTCTTCTACCTGATGAGCCGGGGCCTGTCCGAGGACGAGGCCATGGCGATGATCGTGCGTGGCTTCGTCGAGCCGATCGCGCGCGAGCTGCCCATGGAGTACGCGCTGGAGCTCAACCGGCTGATCGAGCTGCAAATGGAGGGCGCGGTCGGCTGATGCCACCCCCTTCCGGCCCCGGCGGGGCACCGTCCCCGTCCGGGCACCCCATTCAGGCCCATCAGGCAGAAAGTGAGCAGTACGACAGCCATGGCTGAAACCATCCCGGCCGGATCCACTACGGACGGCGTCATCCAGGTGGGCCAGCCCACCGATGCCCGGGTGAGCGCGCCCGCGTCGTACGACGTGGCCGACTTCCCGGTGCCCCATGGCCGCGAGGAGGACTGGCGGTTCACCCCGCTGGAGCGGCTGCGCGGTCTCCACGACGGCACGGCCGTCGCCGACGGCGGCGTCAAGGTCGAGGTGACCGCCCCCGAGGGCGTCACTGTCGAGACCGTGGGCCGTGACGACGCGCGCCTGGGGAAGGCCGGCAAGCCGGTGGACCGGGTGGCGGCCCAGGCGTACAGCTCCTTCGAGAAGGCGTCGGTCGTCTCGGTGCCCAAGGAGACGGTGCTCACCGAGCCGGTGCGGATCGCCGTGCACGGCGAGGGCGGCACCGCCTTCGGCCACCAGGTGATCGAGGTCGGCGCCTTCGCCGAGGCGGTCGTGGTCATCGACCACACCGGTGACGCCACGGTCGCCACCAATGTGGAGTACCTGATCGGCGACGGCGCCAAGCTCACCGTGGTCTCGGTCCAGGACTGGGACGACACCGCCGTCCACGTCGGTCAGCACACCGCGCTGGTCGGCCGGGACGCCACCTTCAAGTCCGTGGTCGTCACCTTCGGCGGCGATCTGGTCCGGCTCCACCCGCGGGTCGTCTACGGCGCCCCTGGCGGTGAGGCCGAGCTCTACGGCCTGTACTTCACCGACAACGGCCAGCACCAGGAGCACCGGCTCTTCATCGACCACGACACCCCGCACTGCCGCAGCAACGTGGCGTACAAGGGTGCGCTCCAGGGCCAGGAGGCGCATGCGGTGTGGATCGGCGATGTGCTGATCCGGGCCGCCGCGGAGGGCACCGACACCTACGAGCTCAACCGCAACCTGGTTCTCACCGACGGCGCCCGCGTCGACTCGGTGCCCAACCTGGAGATCGAGACCGGCGAGATCGTCGGCGCCGGTCATGCGAGCGCGACCGGCCGCTTCGAGGACGAGCAGCTGTTCTACCTGATGGCGCGCGGTATCCCGGCCGACGAGGCCCGCCGTCTGGTGGTCCGCGGCTTCTTCGCCGAGCTCGTCCAGCAGATCGGGCTCCCCGAGCTGGAGGAGCGGCTGATCGCCAAGATCGAGGCCGAGCTGGAGGCGTCCGTAGGATGACCCAGACCTTCGTACGCGCCTGTGCGCTGGACGAACTCGACGAGGACACCCCCAAGCGGGTCGAGCTCGAGGGGGTGCCCGTCGCTCTGGTGCGCACCGAGGGCGAGGTGTTCGCGGTCAACGACATCTGCTCACATGCGAACGTCTCGCTGTCCGAGGGCGAGGTGGAGGACTGCCAGATCGAGTGCTGGCTGCACGGCTCCAGCTTCGACCTGCGCACCGGCAAGCCGTCCGGTCTCCCCGCGACGCGCCCGATCCCCGTATACCCCGTAAAGATCGAAGGGGACGATGTGCTCGTCTCCGTCACCCAGGAGTCCTGAGGCACCCATGGCCACGCTTGAGATCCACGACCTGCACGTTTCCGTCGACGCCGAGGGCGGTCCCCGCGAGATCCTGCGCGGTGTCGACCTGACCGTCAAGCAGGGCGAGACGCACGCCATCATGGGCCCCAACGGCTCCGGCAAGTCCACCCTCGCCTACTCGCTCGCCGGCCACCCGAAGTACACGGTCACCGGCGGCACCGTGACGCTGGACGGCGAGGACGTGCTCGCGATGTCCGTCGACGAGCGCGCCCGCGCCGGTGTCTTCCTCGCCATGCAGTACCCGGTCGAGGTCCCCGGCGTCTCGGTCTCCAACTTCCTGCGCACCTCCGCGACCGCGATCCGCGGTGAGGCGCCCAAGCTGCGCACCTGGGTGAAGGAGGTCAAGGAGGCCATGGAGCGCCTCCACATCGACCCGTCCTTCGCCGAGCGCAATGTGAACGAGGGCTTCTCCGGCGGTGAGAAGAAGCGCCACGAGATCCTTCAGCTGGAGCTGCTGAAGCCGGCCATCGCGATCCTCGACGAGACCGACTCCGGCCTCGACGTGGACGCCCTGCGGGTGGTCTCCGAGGGCGTCAACCGGGTCCGGGAGTCCGGCCGGGTGGGCACCCTGCTGATCACCCACTACACCCGCATCCTGCGGTACATCAAGCCCGACCACGTCCATGTGTTCGCGGCGGGCCGGATCGCCGAGTCCGGCGGCCCGGAGCTCGCGGACAAGCTGGAGGAAGAGGGCTACGAGGCGTATGCGAAGGGAGGCGCGTCCGAGTGACACAGTTGCCGGGCCTCCTCGACACCGAGGCGATCCGCAAGGACTTCCCGATCCTGGACCGGGTCGTCCACGACGGCCAGCGGCTCGTCTATCTGGACAACGCGGCGACCTCGCAGAAGCCGCGCCAGGTCCTGGACGTGCTGAACGACTACTACGAGCGCTCCAACGCCAATGTGCACCGCGGCGTCCATGTGCTCGCCGAGGAGGCCACGGCGCTGTACGAGGGCGCCCGCGACAAGGTCGCCGCCTTCATCAACGCTCCCAGCCGCGACGAGGTGATCTTCACCAAGAACGCGTCGGAGTCGCTGAACCTGGTCGCCAACATGCTGGGCTGGGCCGATGAGCCCTACCGGGTGGACCAGGACACCGAGATCGTCATCACCGAGATGGAGCACCACTCCAACATCGTTCCGTGGCAGCTGCTCTCGCAGCGCACCGGCGCGAAGCTGAAGTGGTTCGGCCTCACCGACGACGGCCGGCTCGACCTGTCGGAGATGGAGCGGGTCATCACCGAGAAGACCAAGGTCGTCTCGTTCGTGCTGGTCTCCAACATCCTCGGCACCGTCAACCCGGTCGAGGCGATCGTCCGCCGCGCCCAGGACGTCGGCGCCCTCGTGGTGATCGACGCCTCCCAGGCCGCCCCGCATATGACGCTGGACGTACAGGCGCTCCAGGCCGACTTCGTGGCCTTCACCGGCCACAAGATGTGCGGCCCGACCGGGATCGGGGTGCTGTGGGGCCGCCAGGAGCTGCTGGAGGACCTGCCTCCGTTCCTCGGCGGCGGCGAGATGATCGAGACCGTCTCGATGCACTCGTCCACCTACGCCCCGGCGCCGCACAAGTTCGAGGCCGGTACGCCCCCGATCGCCCAGGCCGTCGGCCTCGGCGCGGCCGTGGACTACCTCACCTCGATCGGCATGGACAACATCACCCGCCATGAGCACGCCCTCACGCACTATGCGGTCGGCAGGCTCCTGGAGGTGCCGGATCTGCGCATCATCGGCCCCACCACGGCCGATGAGCGCGGCGCCACGATCTCCTTCACGCTCGGCGACATCCACCCCCACGATGTGGGCCAGGTCCTCGACGAGCAGGGGATCGCGGTCCGGGTCGGCCACCACTGCGCCCGCCCCGTATGCCTGCGCTACGGAATTCCGGCGACCACCCGAGCGTCGTTCTATCTGTACTCCACGCCCGCCGAGGTCGACGCCTTGGTGGAGGGCCTGGAGCACGTACGGAACTTCTTCGGGTAGGGGCGTGC
The DNA here is from genome assembly GCF_024519315.1 of Streptomyces malaysiensis subsp. samsunensis. Taxonomy (GTDB): domain Bacteria; phylum Actinomycetota; class Actinomycetes; order Streptomycetales; family Streptomycetaceae; genus Streptomyces; species Streptomyces malaysiensis. The sequence goes on from NZ_JANIIC010000095.1 coordinate 28,009, forward strand.
CGCGTGAAGCTGGATTCGATGTACCAGGACGTCATCCTGGACCACTACAAGAACCCCCATGGGCGGGGGCTGAGGAACGGCGACGCAGAGGTACACCACACCAATCCGACCTGTGGTGACGAGATCACGCTCCGGGTGCGGCTTGACGGCGACACCATCGAGGACGTGAGCTACGAGGGCCAGGGCTGTTCCATCAGCCAGGCCAGCGCCTCCGTGCTCAATGAGCTGCTGGTGGGCAAGGAGCTGGCCGAGGCACGCCGGATCCAGGAGACCTTCCTGGAGCTGATGCAGTCCAAGGGCCGGGCCGAGCCCGACGACGCGATGGAGGAGGTGCTGGAGGACGCGATCGCGTTCGCCGGTGTCTCCAAGTACCCGGCCCGTGTGAAATGCGCCCTGCTGAGCTGGATGGCGTGGAAGGACGCCACGGCGCAGGCACTGGGCGAGACCGCCGGAGGGAAGACCGCATGAGTGACAACGTGACCGCCATCAAGCCCGCGAGCGAGGAAGAGGTCCGCGAGGCCCTGTACGACGTCGTGGACCCCGAGCTGGGCATCGACGTGGTCAACCTCGGTCTCGTCTACGGCATCCATGTCGACGACGGCAATATCGCCACCATCGACATGACGCTCACCTCGGCCGCCTGCCCGCTGACCGACGTCATCGAGGACCAGGCCAAGTCCGCGACCGACGGCATCGTCAACGAGCTGCGGATCAACTGGGTCTGGATGCCGCCGTGGGGCCCGGACAAGATCACCGACGATGGACGTGAGCAGCTGCGGGCGCTCGGCTTCAACGTCTGACGGCTCCCCCTGGGTTTTTCGAGCGGCCCCCGCGCTTCGGCGCGGGGGCCGCTCA
>NZ_JANIIC010000096.1 GCF_024519315.1 Streptomyces malaysiensis subsp. samsunensis
GGCGACCCGGGGGCCGCGAAGAGGTGGTGCGGGCTGTGTCCGTACGGCAGGGCGGGCGGGCGTACGACCGGCGGGCCGCCGCCCGCCAGCAGTTCGGCCGCCCGGTCCACCACCGCCGTCACCAGCAGCGTGTCGGTGCCCATCGGCAGATGTGCGCCGTGCTGTTCCTGGGAGCCGATGGGCATCAGGGCGATGGCGCCGGCGCCCGCGGTCCGGGCCTCGCGCCAGGTGAGTTCGGTCAGATGCGGCAACGTGGTACTACCTCCTCGGTTCCTGCCGTGGCAGAGTCTGCGCATGGCTGCACTCGCCCCCGACGGCGGACGCCCCCGGCTCCGCCTGGTGCCCGATCCCCCGGCCGCTCCCGCCCGCCCGCTGCTGGGCGCGGTCGAGATGCTGCCCGGACAGGTGCGCGCGGCGCTGGTCGACCGCGCCGGGAGACTGCTGCGCCGCACCGCGGCCGGTTTCGACCCGGCGGCGCGGGAGGCGGCCGGTGTGGACGCGGCGGTGCGGCAGGCCGCCCGGGAGTGCTTCGACGGGTGTGAGCTGACCGGTGTCGGTGTGGCCGCGGCCGGTCTGGTGGACCCGGAGCGGGGCAGCTTCATCGAGGTCAACGAGGTGCCGGCGCTGCGCGGCTACCCGGTCGCGGAGGTGCTGCGGCGGGCGCTGGGGGTGCCGGTGTACGTCGAGCACCGGGCCCGGCTCCAGGTGCTGGGCGACCGGTGGTTCGGGGCGGGCCGTGGCCTTGAGTCCTTCGCCTCGGTGTCCACCGGCGAGGTGCTGGGTGTCGGGGTGTTCTTCGACGGTGAGTTGCTGGCCCCGCACGGTGGCCGCAGCGGCGCTCATATGACGGTGCTGGCCGGTGGCGAGCTGTGCACCTGCGGGGCGCGCGGCTGCTGGAAGACGGTGGCCACGACGCGCTGGCTGCGGCAGCGGGCGCGGGCGGCGGGGCTGGGCGCCGAGGTGACGCTCGCGGAGCTGGTGCGACGCGGGGACGGTGGCCGGCCGGTGGTCGAGGAGTACGCCGACAACCTCGCGCTCGGCCTGGTGAACATCCAGCAGCTCTTCGCCCCCGGCCTCTTCGTGCTGCACGGCGAGGCCGTCGAGGGCGGGGAGGGGTTCCGGGCCCGGGTCGAGGAGCGGCTGCGGCGGGACAGCGGCTGGTCGACGGCTGCCCCGCCGCGGGTGGTGCTGGGCGAGGCGGGCCGGCCGGACGATGTGGCGCTGCTCGGGGGTGCGGGGCTGGTCCTCACCCACCGCTAGTCCCGGTGCTGGTGCTGGTGCTGGTGCTGGTGCTGGTGCCGGTCCTGGTCCGGTACGCGTCGGGCCGTGGTGCGGCGGCCAGCAGCTCGCGGGTGTACGGGTGGCGAGGAGCCCCCAGCACGGCGGCCGTCTCCCCGCACTCGACCACCTTGCCGTACCGCAGCACCGCCACCCGGTCGGCGATCTGCCGGACCACGGCGAGGTTGTGCGAGACGAACACGTAGGTCAGTCCGTGCTGTCGCTGGAGCTCGACCAGCAGGTCGAGGACCTGGGACTGGACGGAGACATCGAGGGCGCTGGTCGGCTCGTCGAGCACCACGAGCCGCGGCGCGGGCGCCAGCGCACGGGCGATGGAGATGCGCTGGCGCTGCCCGCCGGAGAACTCGTGCGGGTACCGGTCCTGCAACCGCGCCGACAGCCCGACCGACTCCAGCAGCTCGCCGACGCGCTCCCGCAGCCGTGTCCGGGCGCGCCGTCCGCGGTAGGCGGCGTCATGGGTGACCAGCGGCTCGGCCACGATATCGGTGACCTTCATCCGCGGATTCATGCTCGAGTACGGGTCCTGGAGCACGACCTGCATCCCGGCCCGTATCGCGCGCAGCTCGGCCGGTGACAGTCCGGCGAGGTCCTGGCCGTCGAAGCGGACCGTCCCGGCGGTGGGGTCCAGCAGCCCCAGCAGCAGCCGGGTCAGTGTCGTCTTCCCGGAGCCGGACTCGCCGACGAGGGCGAGGGTCTCGCCCTCCGCCACGGTGAGCGTGACGTCGTCGACGGCGATCGTGCGGGAGGCGCCGGGTCCGGTGAACTCCTTTGACAGGCCGTCGAGTTCGAGCAGTGGCGTCTTCGCGGGTGTCCTCGTTCTGGCGGTCGTCATGATGTCGGCTCCAGTCGCGGGGTGGCGGCCAGCAGATCGCGGGTGTACTGACGGCGGGGCGCCTCGAAGACCTCGGCCACGGTGCCGTGCTCCACGACCCGGCCGGCGTTCATCACCACGACCCGGTCGGCGGTCTCCGCGACCACCCCGAGGTCGTGCGTGACCAGCACCACCGCCATACCGTGCCGGGCGCGCAGATCGGCGAGGAGGTCCAGGATCTGCCGCTGTACGGTGACGTCCAGCGCGGTGGTCGGCTCGTCGGCGATGAGCACCCGTGGCCGGCCGACCAGGGCTGTCGCGATCATCACGCGCTGGCGCAGCCCGCCGGACAGCTCGTGCGGGTACTGCCGCGCCCGCAGCTCCGGATCCGGGATACCGACCTCCGCCAGCGCCCGTACCGCCTCCGTCCGGGCCCCGGCGCGTGTGGCCCCGCGGTGCCGGCGCAGCACCTCGGCCACCTGGTTGCCGACCCGCTGGAGCGGGTCGAGGCTGGTCATCGGGTCCTGGAAGACCATCGCGACGTCGTTGCCGCGCACCTCGCGCAACCGCTTCTCCGGCAGCGCCAGCAGGTCGCGGCCGTCGAGGAGGATCTCGCCGCCCGGGTAGGCGCAGGGCGGCTCGGGGTTGAGCCGCAGCGCGGCGAGCATGGTGGCCGACTTGCCGCTGCCGGATTCGCCGACGACGGCCAGGGTCTCTCCGGCGTGTGCCGTCAGGCTCACGCCGCGCACGGCGTGCACGGTGCCGGTGGCGAGCCGGAAGTCGACGTGCAGATCGCGGATCTCGAGCACGGGAGCGTGTGTGGTCATCGGCGGTACGCCTTCGGGTCCGCGACGTCGCGAAGGGCGTCGCCGGTGATGTTGATGGCCAGGGAGGTGAGCATCAGCGCCAGCCCGGGGAAGACCGCGACCCACCATGAGGTGCCCAGATAGAGCTGGCCGTCGGCGAGCATCGAGCCCCAGGTGACGGTCTCCTTGGGCACCCCGAGCCCGAGGTAGCTGAGCGATGCCTCGGCGACGATGGCGGCCGCGATATGCAGCGTGGCGATGGTGGCCAGGTGCGGGAGGACGTTGGGGAGCAGGTGTCGGCGCATGATCGTGAGGTCCGTGACCCCGGTCGCCCGGGCCTGGGTCACATAGTCCCGGGTGCGCAGCGACAACACCTCGGAGCGGACCACACGGGCGTACGCCACCCAGCCGGTGAAGCCGAGCACCAGCACGACGTTCCACAGCCCGGAGCCGAGGAAGCCGACGATGACGAGCGCCAACAGCAGGGAAGGGAAGGCGAGTTGGATGTCGGCGAAGCGCATCAGTACCCGGTCCGGCCATCCGCCGCGGAAACCGGCGAACAGCCCGCACACCGCCCCCACCACCCCCGCCAGCAGCGCCGCCCCGATGCCGACGAGGAGCGAGACCCGGGAGCCGTAGATGACGCGGGAGAGCACATCGCGGCCCAGCTGGTCGGTGCCCAGCGGGTGTGCGAGGCTGCCGCCGCCCTCCCATGCCGGGGGCTCGAGCCGGGCGAGGAGCTGCTGCTTGGCGGGGTCGTCCGGGGCGAGCAGGGGCGAGAAGACGGCGGCGATCACCAGCAGCGCGAGGACGCCGAGGGCCACCAGGGCGAGCCGGTTGCGTACGACGGTCATGACTGGGTCCGCACTCTCGGGTCGAGGAGGCTGTAGGAGAGGTCGACAAGGAGGTTGACGATCACGAAGGCGGCGGCGAAGAACAGGACGGCCGCCTGCACCAGCGGGAAGTCCCGGCGCGAGATGGCCTCCACGGTCAGCCGTCCGATGCCCGGCCAGGAGAAGACCTGCTCGGTGAGGATCGCCCCGCCGAGCAGCCCGCCGAACTCCAGGCCGATCACGGTGACGGTCGGCAGCGAGGCGTTGCGCAGCCCGTGCACGAACACCACCTTCGCCGGGCCGAGCCCCTTGGCCCTCGCGGTACGGATGTGGTCCGAGCCGAGGACGTCGATGAGCGAGGAGCGCAGCAGCCGGGCGATGACCGCGATGGAGTAGACGGACAGCGTGACGGCCGGCAGCACCAGATGGGCGAAGGTGCCGTAGCCGGAGGCCGGAAGCACTTTGAGCCGTACCGAGAAGAGCAGGACCAGCAGGATACCGACCCAGAACGGCGGGGTGGACTGGCCGAGCAGCACCGCCGTCATCACACCGGCGTCGCCGGCCCGGCCACGGCGCGTGGCGGCGTAGATCCCGGCCGGAATGGCGATGACGAGGCTGAGCACCAGGGCGCCGGCGGCGAGTTCGAGGGTGGCCGGGATGCGGTCGGCGATGACCTGGCTGACCGGCTCGTTGTAGACGAGCGAATCGCCGAGGTCGAGCCGGAGCAGCCCCCACAGGAAGTCGCCGTACTGCGCGATCAGAGGCTGGTCCAGCCCGAGTTGGGCGCGCAGCGTGGCTTCCTGGGCGGCGGTGGCGTCCGGGGGCAGCAGCAGTTTGACCGGGTCGCCGGAGAGCCGCACCAGAAGGAAGGCCAGGGTGGCGGCGGCGAGGAGTACGCCGACGGCGGTGGCGAGGCGGACCAGGATGTGGCGGAGCAGGCCGGACTTCGGCGTGCGGACCGTGACCGCGGGCCGGACGGAGGCGGCCGTCATGTCCTCACCTCCGCGCTCTCCATGGCCAGCGAGCCGTTGACGACCGGTGTCCAGCGCACCCGGGTGGTACGGGCGAGGATGATGTCCTGCTGGTAGAGCGGTACGAACGGGGCCTCACTCTTGATCAGGCGCTGGAGCGCGGTGAACGCGCGCTGCCGGTCTTCGGGGTCCATGGACAGCTCCTCGGCGTCGACGAGCCGGTCCGCCTCCTTCGACACCCACCGGCTCTGCCGCCGGTCATGGCGCACGTTCGACTGCACCATCGACGCGCCGTCGAGCGTCCAGACGGTGGAGGCGGCGAGGTAGACGGGACCGAGCGCGTGCCGGTTGTCGGAGGTGAGACGGGCGGAGAAGGTGCCCGGGTCGAGCAGATCGACACGGGCACGGATGCCCGCGCGGTCGAGCAGGCCGGAGATGGCCTCGGCCACCTGGGCGTCGTCGTTGGAGGCGGTGAGCGTGGTGGTGAGGCCGTGCGGATGGCCGGCCTCGGCGAGCAGCCGCCTGGCGGTGCGCACGGAGCGCCGGAAGGGCTCGATCGACCGGTCGAAGCCGACGACGCCGTGCGGGAGCATCGCGGGCACCTCGCGGGCCTTGCCGTCCAGGACGGCCTTGATGAGCAGCGGCACATCGATGGCGTGGTTGAGCGCCTGCCGCACACGGCGGTCGCGCAGCGGCCCGGAGGTGGTGTCGAGATTGAGGTACGCGGTCCGCACGCCTTGGTGGTTCTCCAGCTCCACGCCCGCGTAGCCGGACAGCTGCCGGGCGGCGTCCGGGGTGAGGCCGGTGACCAGGTCGACCTCGTCGCTCTGCAACGCGGCCAGCGCGGAGGCGGGGTTGGGCAGCGCGCGGAAGACCAGGCGGTCGGCCCCGGGGGAGCCGTGGAAGTGGCGGCGGTTGGCGCGCAGCCGTAGCTCGCGATCGCGTCGGAAGGACTCGAAGGTGAACGGTCCGGTGCCCACCGGGCGCCGGGCGAAGGCGGCGTCGCCGACGTCGGCGAGGTACTTCGGCGGCACGATCACCCCGCCGAAGAGCGACAGCTTCGCGGGCAGGATCGGGTCGTGCAGTGTGGTGTGCACATCCACGGTGTGGCGGTCGACCACGCGCACCGAGGTCACATACCGCAACTCGACGATGGGTGAGCGCGTCTTCGGATCGAGGATCCGCTCGATGGAGAACTTGACGGCATCGGCGTCGAACTCCTCCCCGTTGTGGAAGCGCACGCCTTCGCGGAGGCGGAAGCGCCACACGGTCCTGGAGCGGGGCTCCCAGGAGGTGGCGAGCCGCGCGGCGAGCCGGCCATGAGCGTCCCGGGTGGTGAGGGCGTCGAAGATGTTGATCAGGACGTTCATGGAGAACATGTCGCCCTGTTTGTGCGGGTCGAGGGTGGTGGGGTCGGACGGCTGCGCCACCCGGAGCGTGCCGTCACCGGCCGTGCCCGCGGCCGTTCCGCATCCGGTGAGCGCTGTCGGTGCGGCGATGGCGGGCAGTGCTGCGAGCCCGCCCAGCCGCAGGGCTCTACGGCGTGACATTGATGGAGGAGTCACGATCTGCCCTCCGCGAGATGTTCCGCTGAACAGTTCAATCGTTCCGGCATCCGGAACGCTGATGCGATAAGCTAAGCGACATGCCGAAGCCGGTCAATACCTCCGCGCCGCACCGTGAAGAGCCGACCGCCGCCGCAAAGGGGCCCGTGGACAAGGCGCTCGCCGTGCTGGACGCGCTGGTCCAGCCCGATGCCCCGCACCGCCTGGCCGACCTCGCCGCCCATACGGGGCTGTCGAAGCCGACCGTCCACCGCCTGCTGCACACCTTCGCCGAGGCCGGTTACGCGGTCCCGGGCCCCGGCGGCAACTACCAGGCCGGACCGCGCCTGCTGGGGCTCGCCGCCACGGCGCTGGCCGCCAGCCGCGAGCTGGTGCTGGCCCGCCCGGTCCTGGACGATCTGCGGCTGCGCACCGGCCACTTGGCCCACTTCTCGGTGCGGGACGGCGCCGTGGCGGTGCATGTGACGCAGTCGGAGCCCTCGTCCACGTACCGCGTACCGCTGACCGCGGGTGGCGAGGTCCCGCTGTACTGCTCGGCGGTGGGCTGGGCGATGTTGTCGGCCCTGCCGTCCCCGACCGCGGCGGAGCTCCTGGGCCGCGAGCCGCTCCCGGCCCGTACAGCACGGACGGTGCGGGACCCGGCGGCCGTGCTGGCGGCCCTGCCCGCCGTGCGCGAGCGGGGCTACGCGGTGGACGACGAATACGCGGAGCAGGACGTCCGCGCCATCGCAGCCCCGGTGCTGGGGCCGGGCGACCGGGTCGCCGGTGCGGTCGGCATCATCGGGCTGATGTTCACGCTGGACGAGGAGAGCGTGGCGGTGCTGGGGCCGATGGTGCGAGCCGCCGCCGGCACGGTGTCGGCGGCGCTGCGCGGCGGGGCGGGGACGCTGGGGCTCGTACGGGGGCAGGAGTGAGCGGGGCTGTGGGCGGCCGGACCACACAGGGGGCGGAGCAACGAGGGGCGGAGCGGCGGACGGGACCGGCAGGCCCGCCACCGGCAGACCCACCGGCAGACCCACCGGCAGACCCACCGGCGGACCGACGAGCAGGCCCACCGGCTGACCGACGAGCAGGCCCACCGGCGGACCGACCGGCACGGCTCGCGGCGCTCCTGGCGGCTGGCCGCCGGGCCGGGATCTACTCCGCGGCCGCCTGGTCGGTCGGCACCGCGGCCGGACGGGAGACACATGGGCACCTGGGCACACGCCGCTGGGGCGGGACGGAGCTGAACGGCACCGAGCTGTGGGACCTGGCCTCGGTGACGAAACCGATCGTCGGCCTGGCCGCACTGCGGCTGGCCGAGGCGGGAGCGCTACGGCTGGACGACACGGTCGGTGGGTATCTGCCGGAGTACCGCCGGGTGCCGGGCAAGGCGGACATCACCGTCACCCAGCTGCTCACCCACACCTCCGGCCTGCCCGGCGGCACTCCGCTCTGGCGCGTGCACTCCGACCGGGACGGACTGCTGGCCGCCCTCCGCGAGCTGCCGCTCCGCGGGGCACCGGGCACGGTGGTGGAGTACTCCTCCGCGGGTTTCGTCCTCCTCGGCCTGATCCTCGAACGGGCCACCGCCACCGGCCTGGACGAGCTGGTGGCGCAGCAGGTGTGCGAGCCGCTCGGCATGCGCGAGACGGTGTTCGCGCCCGGCCCCGCGGCCCGTGAGCGCGCGGTCTCCACGGAGCTGTGCACCTGGCGCGGCCGCCTGGTGACCGGTCAGGTGCACGATGAGAACGCGGTGGTGCTCGGCGGGGTCTGCGGCCACGCGGGCCTGTTCGCACCGCTGGCCGACATGGACCGGCTTGGCCGGGCGCTCGCCGCGGGCGGCGACGGCCTGCTGAGCGCGTCCGGCTTCGCCCGTATGACCGCCTGTCATACGGAGGGCCTCCCGCTGCGCCGCTGTCTCGGCTGGCAGGGGCGGGACGCGGTGGGGTCACCGGTCGGCATGGCGATGGGCCCGTCCTCGTACGGCCACACGGGCTTCACGGGGACGAGCCTGTGGGTGGACCCGGCGGCGGACGGGGCGGGGACGGACCGGGCGGGAGCGGACGGGACGGTGGCGGAGGGCCGCTACTACATCCTCCTCACCAACCGCGTCCACCCCAGCCGCGGGCCCCGCCGCTTCCCGGCGGTCCGCCGCGCCTTCCACCATCACGCGGCAGCCCTCGCCGGCCCAGCGGATACGGAGGCAGCCGCCGTGGCGAGGCCGGCTCAGGGCGTGTCGCGCGTGGGGTGAACGTTGAGCGCGGTGACGGGTTCCCCACACTGGTCGCAGGTCAGCCTCGGGTGTGTGGGCGATCCGCACACATCGTGCGTCCAGGTCACCCTGGATCGCCCCGCCGGGTCGTCCGGGAGGTAGGTGTTGCCCCATTCCATCAGGATCTGGATTGCCGGGAAGAGATCGAGACCGGCCTGGGTGAGGCGGTATTCGTAGTCGCTGCGGATCGGGCCGCCCGCGTAGCGCTCCCGGCTGAGCAGGCCGACGTCGACCAACTTGCCGAGCCGGTTCGACAGGGTGGGGCGCGGGATGCCCAGGTTCTGGGCGAACTGTCCGTAACGGTGCACCCCGAAGAAGGCTTCGCGGAGGATCAGCATCATCCATCGCTCGCCGACCAGGTTGAGGGTCCGCGTGACCGAGTCGTCGCCGCGCGGTTCCAGGGGCTGCGCCTCAGCGTTGTCCGTCACTGATCGATCGTATCCCGTCGCCGCCGACCGGCCGTTTCGCCCCGGTCGGTCCTGGGATGAGGTCCGGAGCGTGTTCGCTGATGAAAGCCAAGGTCTCGGCGCCGTCCCGGTCGTCCGCCGTCGTGGGCACCAGCCCGATGTGGTCGGCGCCCGCGTTGAAGTAGGCGTCGATACGCCGCAGTACTTCAGCTCCTGAGCCGATCGCGCCGACGGCCGCCGGAAGTTCGGGCGGAATGTCCCCGACGAGCGTACGACGGCCGGTGGCGGCACGCGCCTGACGCACGAGGTCGCCGAAGCCGAGTTCGGTGAACATCTCGCCGTAGCCCGGTGGACGGAGGTAGACGGCCAGCTGCGATGCGAGCTGGAGATGGGTGGCCGGGCCCGGTTCGACGGAGCAGGCGACCCACACCGCGAGCCGCGGCGCGGGCCGCCCGCGGGCCTCGGCGAAGGCGTCGATCGAGGCGCGGACCTGGGCGATGTGCGCCGGCGGCACCAGGTTGAGCACGACCTCATCCGCGGTCTCCGCGGCGACTTCGGTCATACGTGGCCCGAACGCCGCGACGCCGATCATGGAGTCCGGTTGTGGTTGGCGGAGCCGGAAGCCCCGTGTGCGGATGTGGCGGCCGGAGAAGGCGGCCCGTTTCCCGCCGAAGAGTTCGCGCAGCACCGCGACCGACTCCCTGGTGCGCCGCGGGTTGCCGCTCCAGTCGCGGCCGTGCCAGTCGGAGACGATGTGCGGGCTGGACGCTCCCAGCGCCACATCCACATGTGTGCCCGTCAATGTGGCGACGCTGGCGGCCCCCATCGCGATGGCGACGGGGGAGCGCACCCCGACGGCGAGGGGGCCGACCGTCAGCCGGGGGATGGAGGTGCCGCCGGCGACGGCGGTGGCGAGGGCGAACACATCGAAGGTGGCCATCTCGCCCAGCCACAGCCGCTCGAAACCGCGGGCGCTCGCCTGCCGAGCGATCCCGAGGGCTTCCAGATCGGGCCGGTCCAGCCAGTACGGGAGCACCACGCCGAGCGATCGCCGCCTCACAGCTGCGCCACCCGCGTCGGGACCCCGAGCAGGATGCGCCCGGTCGTCTCCCATGTGGCCGGGCTCACCTGGAGGTGGGCGGTGGCGGTGGTCGCGTCCCGGAAGCGGCGCTGGAGCGGTGAGCTGTCGTAGATCGCCGATCCGCCGCCGAGGTCGTACATGGCGCGGACGACCTCCGCCGACGTACGGGCGGCGTGGGCCGCCGCCAGACGCAACCCGGTGCGAAGACCGAGTGTCACCGTCTCGCCGGTGCACGCCGCCTGCCAGGTGTCGTCGATGGCGGAGTAGAAGAAGGCGCGTGCGGCGCGCAAGGCGGCCTCCGCCTGCCCCACCGCGGCTTGTGTGGCCGGCTTCTCGGCCAGGATCCGCCGCGAGCCGGTGGCGACCTTGTGGCCCGCGAGGTCCATGAGGTCATCGATCGCCCCGCGTGCGTTGCCCAGGGCGGCCGCGGCGATGGACAGCGCGAAGTACCCGTAGATCGGGAAGCGGTACAGCGGAGCGTCGATCAGCGGACCGTCGTCCAGCGCCAGTACGCGGTGCGCGGGAACGAACACGTCCTCGGCCACGGCGTCGTGACTGCCCGTCGCGCGCAGGCCGGACGTGTGCCAGGTGTCGACTATCCGCAGCTGAGCGGTCGGGATCCCGACGGCACGGAGCGTCGGCGCACCGTCCTTGTCGCCGCTGCCGTCGTCCAGGACGCAGCCGCCGAAGAAGTGGTCCGCGTGGGTGATCCCGCTACAGAACGACCAGCGGCCGGAGACGACCACACCTCCGTCGACCGGACGGGCCTTGGCCCGCGGCGCCCACACGCCCGCCGCGATCGCGCGCGGGTCGCCGAGGGTCTCGGCGGCACCCTTCTCCGGCAGGTACGCCGCGAGCAGACTGCTGGTGAGAGCGATCGAGACACACCAGCCGGTGGCCGCGTCGCCCCGCGCGATCGTCTCGGCGCACTCGAGCGAGAGAGCGGGCGGGGCCTGCGCGGCTCCGAGAGTCTCGGGCGCTCCGCAGCGCATCAGCCCGGAGTCGCGGAGTGCGTCGATCAGCTCCGGCGCCAGCCGGCGGTCCCGTTCGTTGTCGGCGGCCACGGCCCGCGCCTGGAGACGGATGCGATCCGCCGCCTCTTTGAGGCCGACCCGCCTCGGGTCTGCCTCATGAAGCGTGTGGGGCATGGGAGACCTCTCTCTGCCCAAGTGATTCATTTTCTTTACTAGTTCAGTAGTTATACTTTCGGCGCCGCGGTAGTCAAGTCGAAGGAAGCGGCACCGAGTTCGCGGCCGCGGGCATCGGGGCGGCCGCGGCAAGGGGACGAAACGCGACGGAGATGGAAATCATGGACATCAATCACCAGATGGTGCTCACCGCACACCCCGAAGGCGACGTCAAGGACTCCGACTTCGCCCTCACCACCGCCGAGATACCCGCACCAGGCGATGGCCAGGTGGTCGTCAAGGTCGATCTGATCTCCATCGACCCGGCGATGCGGAGCTGGATGAACCCCGGCGCGTCCTATGTGCCGCCCGTGGAGCTCGGGTCCGTCATGAGGGCCGGCGGGATCGGTACGGTCATCGCGTCCCGGCATCCCGACTACGCGATTGGCGACGAGCTCTACGGAGCCTTCGGCGTACAGGAATACGCGCTGTCCGACGGCACGGACCTCCGCGGGGTCGACACCACCCTCGCGCCGAAGACGACGTACCTCGGTGCGCTCGGCATCACCGGCCTCACCGCCTACTTCGGTCTCTTCGACGTCGCCCGTATCCAGCGAGGCGACACCGTCGTGGTGTCGGGCGCGGCGGGCGCCGTCGGCAGCGTGGCGGGTCAGCTCGCCAAGATCACCGGCTGCCGCGCCATCGGCATCGCGGGCGGCCCGGAGAAATGCCGGACCCTTGTCGAGACGATCGGCTTCGACGCGGCCATCGACTACAAGACCGACGACGTGCGGAAAGCCTTGCGTGAGCACGCCCCGGGCGGCGTGGACGTGTATTTCGACAATGTCGGCGGCCCGATCCTGGACGCGGTGCTGACCAGGCTCGCGCGCGGGGCACGCATCGTCATCAGCGGCGCGGTGTCCCAATACAACGACCGGCGCCCGAAAGGCCCGGCGAACTACATGTCACTGCTCGTGAACCGGGCATCGATGACCGGCATGGTCGTGTTCGACTATGCGGACCGCTACCCCGAGGCGACCCGACAACTCGCACAGTGGCTTGCGGAAGGCCACTTGACGTCGGCCGAGCACGTGGTGAAAGGCGGCATCGAGGACTTTCCCGGCCTGCTCCGCGGCCTGTTCACCGGAGCCAATACCGGAAAGCTGATCCTGGAGCTGTAGGACCGTGATCGCCGAATCCGGGAATGAGCCGCCGATATCCGCCTTCCGCGAGGTGATGGCCGGTGTGGCCACGCATCACACCGAGCGCGCCGGGCGGGGACCGCCCGGGTCCGGAGCCGGCCGCGCGGCGATGGTCCGGAGGTGGGCCGTGGCGTCCCGGACGGTGAGCCGCCCTCTGCGGCCGCCGACGCCTGCGCCGGGTAGTCGTCCAGATCGACTGTGCCGGTCAACTTGGCGACCTCGGTGCCATCACCGGCCGGATGGTTCGGCCGCGACCGGTCCGTAACGGTGGCTCTCGCTGATGCCGATCCCGCCGTGACGCATAAACATGGAGCCGTCCAGGTGGGTCGTCCACTGTCAGGACGGTAACGGTATGAGAGGCGGAGACTGGCGTGAATCCCTTCGACGATCCCGACGCGGAATTTCTGGTGCTGGTCAACCACGAGGGGCAGTACTCGCTGTGGCCGGCCTTCGCGGATGTACCCGAGGGATGGACGGTCGGCCATGACAAGGACACCCGCGAAGCGTGCCTGGCCCATATCGAGGAGAACTGGACGGATATGCGGCCCAAGAGCCTGATCGAGGCGATGGGCGGCTGAGCGTCGACTGATGTCTGCCGCCGAAGGCGGCGTGACGGGGCGCGGGCGAGGGCACGTCGCCCCCGCTGCTTCCAGCAGGAGCTCCGGTCCGCGCCGCGGGCCACGGCCGGGCCGGACATCACCTGTCGGGGGCAGGAGCCATATATCCTGAAGCCGGAGCTGCTACTTTCGCATCATGATGACCAGGGCCGCCCAGCCGAGCGCTCGAACATTCACCCAGGACGCACGCAGAGCGCAGATAGTTCAGGCAACTATCGAGACATTGGCCGAAATTGGTTATTCGAAAGCCTCATTCAGTGCGATATGCCGACGGGCCAGGCTCAGCAGTACCGGAATGATCTCCTACTATTTCTCGGGGAAGCCCGAACTCTTTCGGGAGGTCGGCCAAACGATCCTGACGGAGGCCGGAGCGGCCATAGAGGCCAGTATCGCCGCTGAGATGACATACCGGGGGAAGCTCGGCGCCTATATCGCCTCTCAGGTGGCCGTTGTCATCCGTCGGCCGCTGTACGCCCAGGCACTGGCGGAGATCGTCGCCATGGCTCAGGCGCGGCAGGTAGACGGCCTGGACGACATCGCCCGCAGCGCTCTGTCCACCGAGTGTCTGGTCAACCTGCTGGAGCAGGGGTGCAGAGCGGGCGAGTTCCACACGTCCGACTCTCATCTGATGGCCCTCGCTATCCGCGGCGCCATCGACAACGTCGTCCGTCATCACCATCTCCGCGATGGTGACGTCGATCTGGAACGGTGCGCGCGACAGTTGGTGGACCTGTTCGACCGCTGCATCACATCGGTGTAACAGTCCGGCCGTAGGCGAGTCCTGACCAACGGCGACCGCCGATGCTCTCGGCCACCGTGGTCTCCCGGGCGATGGGTGAACGCCACGAGGGGCGGCTGTTCGGACCGGTGAGATGGGCCGCGACGCGCGAGCGCTAAGTGTTCGATCATGAACGGGCGGATCCCCGATTCGAATTGCGGGCGGCCTGGAACACCTTCCACCCCGATGGGAAAGGCGACAGCGGCTCCCGGAAACCCGGCGGGAATACCGATCGGTGTGCGGACGTGTAACTGTGGCTACCACTGGTGCCGTTCGACCTCGCCCTGCTCCAGTGTTGATACCGGGCCGGGATGGAGGCGGAAGCGTTCTGATCTGTCGGCGTCATCCGGCCGGTGGCGACTGCCCGTGGTAAGGCGATACGAGAGGGAATCATGCGAGCGATCCGAGAGGCGCCCGGCATTGTCGGCGTAGGTGCCGCGGTGCCGCCGGACTCCTACACGCAGCAGGAACTCCTCGATACCTTCGGCATCACCGACCCCCGTATCCGCTCGATCTTCCTCAACGGAGCGATCGAGCGGCGCAACCTCAGCCTGCCGCCGCTCGGTCCTGACGATAAGCCCACCACCGAGACACAGGGCGACCTTCTGCGCAAACACACGGCGAGCGGGCTGCGCATGGGGCGCGAGGCCGTCGAGCGCTGTCTGAAGGATGTCGGCGCCTCCCTCGCCGACGTCCGCTACCTGTGCTGTGTCACCTCCACCGGACTTCTCACGCCGGGCTTCTCCGCGCTGCTCATCAAGGACCTGGGTGTCGAGCGGTCCTGCCAGCGCCTGGACGTGGTCGGCATGGGCTGCAACGCCGGACTCAACGCACTGAACGCCGTGTCCGGCTGGGCCGCCGGCCACCCCGGCGAACTGGCGGTGATGGTGTGCGTCGAGGTGTGCTCCGCCGCGTATGTCTTCGACGGGACCCTGCGCTCGTCCGTGGTCAACAGCCTGTTCGGTGACGGGGCGGCGGCCGTTGCCGTCCGCGCGCCGGGACGGACTTCCGGGGAGCAGCCGCCGACGCCCGCGCTGCTGCGGTTCACCAGCCACATCATCCCGGAAGCCGTCGACGCCATGCGCTACGACTGGGATGACGCGCACGGCAAGTTCAGCTTCTACCTCGACCCCGAGGTTCCCTACGTCGTCGGGGCCAACGCCGAAACCGCCGTGGAGCGCCTTCTGGCCGGCACCGGGCTGCACACGAGCGACGTCACCCACTGGGTGGTGCACTCCGGCGGCAAGAAGGTCATCGACTCGGTCCGGGTGAACCTCGGCCTGTCCCGGCACGACGTGCGGCACACCATCGGAGTCCTGCGGGACCACGGCAACCTCTCCAGCGGCTCGTTCCTGTTCTCCTACGAGCGGCTGCGCGACGAGAAGGCGGCTCTCCCCGGCGACATCGGGGTGCTGATGACCATGGGACCGGGATCGACCATCGAAACGGCACTGGTGGGCTGGTGACGTAAGGAACCGTTGCTGACATGTGGACCGAGCCCGACCGGACCCGGCTGCCCGGCTGCCCGGCGGCCTGGGCGTGCCGGCCCGGCTGGACAGCGGCCGTTCGCTGTCGTCTTGCGGGGCACCGGCACACCGCTGACCGAGGCCATCGACCTGAGCCTTGTCGACGAGGTGGCGATGACCTCGCGGAGGAGATCCACACCCCGGCCGTGTTAGGCGCTCGGCTCTCCGACCGTGAGCCCCGCGTCCGGCGGCTCCCCCTCCAGGAAGCGGCTTCCCCTCGGCGCCCACCTCGCCGCCTGCAACCGGGAACTGCGGCGTCCGCGCACCCCCGAGGGTCCGGCCGCGCCGAGATCACTCTGCTTCACCCGGCCCCGAGGGGCGCTTGCGGTGCTCCGCGGGCGCACGCCGAACCGCGGCGACCGGGCGACCGGGCGACCGGGCCACCGTCAACCGCAAGCGGGCGGAGCGGCTCATGAGCGAACGCCGGATCACCCGTGTCAGGCTCGGCCGCGTCATCGCGGTCGGTGGACACGGAGCGGGAGGTGGAGCCGGCGCCGGCGGCCGCGGCGGCGCCGCTGCCGGTGGAGACCGCGGCCGAGTGAGGGCGGCGCGGCCCCGGAGCCGGCCCCGGCATCAGGTTTCGTTGAGCTGGCGGGGGTTGGGCCCGCCCATCACCCGGGCACCGTGGACCACGCTGCGTACCTGAGGCATCCGCTGCTCCGCGGGTGGGGTGGTGAGGCGGGCTGGGGGCTTCGGCTGCCGCTGCGCCACCCACGCCGCGATGTGCGCCCGGGACCGTAGCCCGAGCGTGGTGCGGATGTGCCGGATATGGGTTTCGACGGTCCGTACCGACACATGCATCCGCGCAGCGATCTGACGGTTGGTGAGCCCTTCCACGACCAGCTCGGCCACGTCCCGTTCCCGTCTGCTCAACGGGTGGGCGGGGCGCTTGTGGTGTGTTCCGGGCCCGTCGTCGCCGAGCGCGAGCGAGATCGCCTGATGTTCCGGCAGACCCTGGCCCGAATCGAGCCAGGCTTCGGCGCGGGCGGGCGGCATGGCCCGGAGCGCGGTCTCCCGCGCCTCGTGCACGCGCCGACGCCACCACTCGGTGTCCCGCCGAGCGTTGTCGCGGATTCGCTCCGCCGCGCCCAGCAGCCGCAGCCCCCGGTCGAACCGGCGGGCCCGGGTGGCGACCAGAGCCAGCCCCTCGATCGCCGCGGCGGTGTCGCTCGGATGGGCCGGGCGTACGCAAAGCACCTCGGTGAAGTGTGCCTCCGCCAATGTCAGGTCGTCCTTCTCCAGAGCCAGCGCACCGGCCGTGACCAGCACCGAGCGCAGTCGGAAGGGTGCCGCGTGGCGGCGCAGCGCGGGCAGGACACGGCGGATCGTCTGCTCAGCGCTGCCGAGTTCGCCGTTCTCCATCTGCTGCCGGGCGATTTGGCCCAGGCTGAGCGCGGTCAGCATGTTGTGGCTCAGCCGCAGGCCGATGTTCAGGGCCCCCGTCAGGTCGGCTCGGGACGCCTCCCGCTCGTCCGCCAGCTGCCGGATCGTGCCGCGCAGCAGGAGCAGGCGGCCCAGCCGGGCCGTGCCGCCGCCGCGTTCGCGCTCCAGTGCCACCGCCTCGTCGGCCTGCCGGGCCGCGGCGGCGTCTTCGCCCTCCCGGCGCGCCAGCGCGGCCGCCGCCTCCAGGGCGACGCCACGGTAGACGGAGGTCGGCGCGGTGCGGTCCAGGGCGTGCGCCACGTGTTCTGCGGCACCGGTGTGCCGCCCGCCGGCGACCTCCGCCGCCGCCAGCGCCGCGGCCAGCAGCAATTGGCGTTCGTCGTCACCCGAGCCGAGTCTGCGCAGGGCGTGTGTGAGGTTGGCGTGTTCCTTTTCCAGCATGCGGAGCGTCCCGGCCGGTGCGACGGCCTCCTCGCGCAGCGGCAGGGACGCCGTGGTCAGCCGGGCGGTCAGCCGCTCGTATGCCGCTGTGTCCTCGCCCTGGGCGACTAACATCTCGTGCCCGAAGTGTCGCATGGACTCCAGGAGCCGGAAGCGGGCCGGACCGTCATCGCCGGGGACCGGTGTGATGACGGACTTCGCCTCCAGACCGATGAGGATCTCGGGCATCGCCGACACCACCTCGGGGATGTCCGCCGCGAGCGCGGCGGCCGCATCCGGCCCGAAACCGCCCGGGAGCACCGACAGCCTGCGCAGCAGCGCGCGTTCCGCCGTGCTCAGCAGGTCGTAGCCCCATTCCAGGGAGGCGCGCAGGCTCCGGTGCCGGCCGTCGGCGAGCCGCCATCCGTTCGTCAGCAGCGCGAGCCTGTCGTCCATCCGGTCCCGGACCTCGGCGGGCGGGAACACGCGCATCAGCCGGGCCGCCATCTCGATGGGCAGCGGCACCCCGTCCAGCCGTACACAGATCTCGCCCACGTCCGCCGCGTTGGCCTCGGTGAGCTGGAAGTCGGGAGCGACGGCGCGAGCCCGGTCCATGAACAGGGTGACCGCGTCGGAGCGGAGGCAGGCGGCGAGCACGGTGCCGGAGTCCAGGTCCGGCAGCGCCAGTTCGATCACCGGGAAGACCGATTCGCCCGGGAGTCGCAGGGGTTCGCGGCTGGTGACCAGGATGCGCAGCCGGGGGTGGCGCGGCAGCAGATCGGTCAGCAGTGTGCCGCAGGTGTCGAGGACGTGTTCGCAGTCGTCGAGGAGGAGCAGCCGGTCCTTCTCCGCCCCATCCGCGCTGTCGGGCATCGCGTCGACCGTGGTGAGGATGCGCTGCCGTATCTCCTCCGGTTCGGTGAGTTGACCCAGCTTCACCACCGCCACCTCGTGGCGTCGGCCGCGGGCCTCCTGGCCGGCCAGTTCCAGGGCCAGCCGCGTCTTGCCGACGCCCGCTGGGCCGGTCAGTGTCAGCAGCCGCGACTCGCGCAATATACGGGCCAGGTCGATGAGTTCGTCCGTGCGTCCGATGAAGCTGCTCATCTGTGTCAACGGTGTCTCGACCAGCGCGGTGTCCATGCCGCCGGACTTCTGCCGCATACGGTAGGAGCGCTGCCGGCAGGCGTTGGAGCAGTAGCGGGCCCGCGGCGGCGAGGTACTTGACTGCCGGTGCGGGCGCACCGGCCGACCGCACATGTCGCAGCCGGCCGTCGGGGAAGCGGACATAGCACCTACCTTTGTGGGTGAGGTCGGGCATGGGTGAGGGCCGTCCGGGATACAAGGATGTGTGTCCGCAGGACGGCGGACGGCGGACGCCTCGATGGCGGAAATGAGTGGGAGCGTGCGGGGGATTCGGCGTGGCGCGATTTCAGTCGAACCGACGGCATGTCATACGGTCGGTGCCCGATCGGCAAGCGATCGAGGTGGTGGGGGCATACCGAATTCTTACTCCGTTTTCGCCGGGGGAGCGGTGGTGAGGTGCGCCCCTGAACCAGGAGGGTCACTGAGAATGTGATCCCGGTCCTGAGAATTACTTGATGAACTCCGGCAGCACACGCCGCGGCCACTGGCCAGGACGAGTGCGTCGATGTTTCCCCGTCAGCAGGCTCTGTGGGACAGCCGGGTCGCGTCGGCCCGGCCCGTGGTGGCCTCGTCGTCCGGGCGCACCTGGATAACGATGTCGACCAGCCGTCCACCGCTGTCCTGCGCCGTGACGGCCGTCAACTCGCCGGAGGAGGCCGAGGTCCGGCCGAGCTGGTGGGAGAACCCCGCTTCCACAGCGAGGATGCGCATCTGGGGGTCGATGTGTGCCGTGTATGTGCCCGGGGTGGCCCACCGATGCGGCGGGAACCCTTCTGCGAGACCGTGAGAGGCAGGAGGAGGGACTGTCCGATCTCGATCGCCTGCGATGCCTGCTGGACGAGTGGTCGCCACGGCGCACCGTCTTTCTACGCTCATATGTGGGGGGTAACGGCCGTCGGTCGCAAGTAATGTAGTTGACGATAGGAATTTCCTCTTGGCCGGTCAAGCAATCCTTTGCACGGTCCCGAAACATTGTGGTTCCAGGGTTCGGTGGTGCAAGCAAATAAATAGTGCACACCTGCTGACCACCTGTCCGTTTGCCTCCTCTGAGGCGCCCGCCCGCTGACCGAATTTCCGGGCATGGGCCGACGCCGGGCCGAGGTGTCCGGCAATGCCGAGTTCCCGACTCCTGTGCCGCGTGCCCGTTTGAGGGTGTGCGTTGCCCGTTTCCGGCCCGTTTCCGGCCGGTCCCCACGCTGCCGCCTGCCTCGTGAGGGCGGACCTTCGTGAGGCCAGGCGACCTTCAACTCTTCACACGACCGCCGGAGCGGTGGCGAACGACAGGGAAAAACGCCACGTTCTAGGAAATCCCTCAGTGGCGGAAGGGACATGATCGTAGCGGCCGAGGGGGAGAGGGAGAGGGACGCGGCAGTGATCGTCACCCCGGTCGGGCACGGCGCGTACGGGACGCGGGACGGCGAACAGCCCGTGCGATGGGTGGAGCGGGACCGTGAACTCGCCGTACTCGGCGACCTTGCCAGGCGGACCGCGGCGGGCCACCCCGGCCTCGTCGTCGTACAGGGGCCGGACGGCTTCGGCAGGACGTCGCTGCTCCACACCCTCGCCGTGCACGCGCGCCGGCTCGGGCTGCGGGTTCTGCACACCCGGGCCGACCCGAACCGGCGCACCTTGCCGCTGGGCACCGTGAGGACCCTGTGGGGGGCCATGACCGCCGACCCACTCCCGGACCTCGCCGCGCCGCCGCGGCAGCCGGTGCCCGGCGAAGCCGCCCGCGCCCAGGCCGGTGTCTCCCACGAGGCCCTGACCGGATGGCACGAGGCCGTGCGCACCACCGCGGCGCGAGGCCCTCTCCTGATCGCGATCGACGACGTCCACGAGGCTGACCCGGTGTCGCTGCGTTGCCTCGCGTACACCGCGCGCAGGCTGGCCGGGCTGCCGGTCCTGCTGGCGCTGGGCCGGCGCGACGGCGATGCGTGGACCCCGCTGGACGACGCGGCGATGACCCAGCCGCTGTGCCGCGTCGTCCGGCCACGGCCGCTCACCGCCCCGGGCGTCGGCCGGGTCGCCCGGCGGCTCACCGGCGCCGACCCCGAGGCGCGGTTCCAGGCGGACTGCCTGGCGGCCACCGGCGGGAACCCCCTTCTGGTGACCGGGCTGGTCACCGCGTTGCGGGAGCGTGGCCTGGCGCTGACCGGCGCGGGACTCGACGCGGCGGGCGATCACGACCTGCCCGCCTTCCGGGAGTGCGTCATACGGCTGCTGCGCCGTCAGCCACCGCCGACCGTGCGGGCCGCCCAGGCCGTGGCCGTACTCGGCGACGCGGCGGACCGCGAGACCTGCGCCCAGCTGGCCAGCGCCGACGCCACCACCTTCGCCCGTGCCCTGTCCGCCCTGGACTCCCTCGGGCTGGCACACGCGTCCGCCCGTACGGACGGCTGGTCCCTTACGCACCCCGCCGTACGGAACGCGGTCCTGGCCGACACGCCGGCCGAGCAACGTGCCGCGCTGCACGGCCGGGCGGCCCGATTGCTGCACGACGGCGGGGCACCCGCCTCGGACATCGCCGAGCATCTGCTGCGGTCCCGGTTGACGGCAGATCAGCCGTGGGCGCGGGCCGTACTGCGGGAGGCGGCGCGCAAGGCGATGCTCGACGGCGCGGCGGCGCGCGCGGTGGAACTGCTGCGTTGGTGCGTCCCGGACGGCGCGGCGGACGCCCGCGACCCGGACCTGGTGGCGGAACTGGGCATCGCCGAAAGCAGGGTGGACACGGCGGCCGGTATCCGGCATCTGACGGCGGTCCTGGACCACGTCTCCCGCCCCGGCCTGCGGTTCGCCTCCCTCAGCGCGCTCATCGGCGGACTGGCGCGTACGGGCCAGGCGGACCGCGCCGTCACGCTCCTCGCCCGGCACCGCTCCGCCGTGGCCGGTACGGCCGCCGGGACCGCGAGCGCGAGGCTCCTGGAAGCGGACATGCTGAGGGCGGCCACCGACAACCTCGACGCGTACACCGAACTCCTCGACACGGAGTCGTTCCGCATGGACCTGCCGGGCGACACCCCGGAGGCGCGCGCCCTTCTCGCGTGGCGCGCGGTCATCTCGGTGTGCCGCATGGATCACGTGCCGCAGGCACTCACCGCGGCGGGCACGGTGATCAGGCTGGGTGGGCCGACCACCGACTCGACCGCCACCCTGGCCGCGGCCGCCTCCGTGCTGCTGTACGGAGACCGCCCGGACGAGGCGGACTGTGCCTACCGGCAGCTGATGGACGGCACCGACGCCGTGCGGAGCCAGGCGTACCCCACGCTGCTGGCGCTCGGCGCGGCGGCCGGCGAGCGGCTCGGGGCTCTCGACGAGGCGCTGCGGACCACGGCCAAGGCGCTGCGGAAGACCCGGATCGCGCGGGCCACCCGGTATGAGGCGCTGCCCCTGGCGGTACGGCTGCACACCTTCCTCGACCAGGGCGATCTCGCGGCCGCCACGGGCCTGGCCGCCGAGATGCCCGACCCCCGGGCCGACGACGACTGGCAGTGGAACGAACTGCTGTGTGCCCGTGGGCGCCTGCGCCTGGCCCAGGGCGAACCGCGGGCCGCCCTGCGGGACTTGACGGAGTGCGGACACCGGCAGCGGGCGTGGCACCGTACGAATCCGGCCGTCTCCTTCTGGTGGTACTGGGCCGGACGGGCCCACCTGGCGGTGGGCGACCGCGCGGCGGCGGTCGAACTGGGCGAATGGGCCGTGGGCCTGGCACGCCCGGCGGGGCTCCCCTGCGCGCTGGGGACCGGGCTCCAACTGCTGGCCGAGGCCGCCGACGAGCGGGACCGGCTGGCCCTGCTCGACGAGGCGGAATCGGTGCTGGCGCCAACCCGTGCGGCGCTGCTGCTGGCCGGGGTACGGGTGCTCCGGGGCCGGGCGCTGCAACGCGCCGGGCACATCCAGGCGGCCCGGACGGTACTGCGCAAGGGCTGGCGGGAGGCCCACGCGCTCGGCGCCCGCGCGCTCCACGCCGCCGCCCACCAGGCGCTGCTGGCGACCGGGGCCCGGCCCCGGCGCGCCGTCTCGGGCGGGTCCGGCGCGCTCACCCGGAGCGAGGCCCAGGTCGCGCGACTGGCGGCCGACGGCTGGTCGAACACACGGATCGCGGACGCCCTCTTCGTCACACGCCGGACCGTGGAGGCTCATCTGACCTCGGTGTACCGCAAGCTGGGTCTGTCGTCCGGACGCCGGGAGCTGCGCCGCGGGCTGGAGCCGGACACGGGCGCGGGCAGCGCCGAGCCGCCTCACTCGCGGTGACCGGTGAGGCGGCCGTAGGGCTGGACGACCGTCGGGCCGCGCCACGCGAGCACCCCGACCTCCGGGTCCCCGGTCCGCGCGGCCCCGAGGTCCTGGCCAGGACACCGGCCGCGAAGTAGCGGGTGATCACGCGCCCACCGCCGTGGCGGTCCGATCGTCGTGCTCGCGCGGCACCCTCATGGGTCAGGTATCCCAGGTGACCGGGAGACTCTTCACCCCGTGGATGTCCGCGATCTCCGGGCGGAGGGGGACCTGTTCGGCCGGTATGGCAAGGCGCAGTGTGGGGAAGCGGTTGAGGAGCGCGGGGAAGGCGACACGCATCTCGACGCGGGCCAGTTGCTGGCCCAGGCACTGGTGGATGCCGTGGCCGAAGGCCAGGTGTCCGCCGTCCTGCCGGTGAAGGTCGAGCACATGGGGGTCGGGGAAGCGCTCGGGGTCGCGGTTGGCGGTGTTGTACGACAGGATCAGCGGCGAGCCGGCCTTGATGGTCCGGCCGCCGAGCTCGACGTCCTCCAGCGCGGTCCGCATGAACGTCTTGCCGACGCTCAGATACCGCAGCAACTCCTCCACGGCCCGGTCGGCGAGTGTGGGGTCGGCGCGCAGCGCGGCCAGCTGATCCGGGTTGCGCAGCAGCGCGAAGGTGCCGAGCGCCAGCATGTTCGTGGTGGTGTCGAGCCCGGCCGCCAGCAGGATCAGGGCGATGCCCTTCAGCTCCTCATCGTTGAGATCGCTGTCGGTGAGGTCGCTGAGCACATCGTCGGTGGGGTGCGCGCGCTTGGCGGCCACCAACTCGGCGAGGTGGTATTGGGTCGTGGTGTAGGCCGCCATCACATCCTCGTCGTCCGCCTCCGCGTCCATGAACGCGTCGACCTGCTCCCGGAAGGTGTCCCGGTCCTGGTGCTCCACCCCCAGCAGCTCACAGATCATGATGGCGGGGATGGGCTTGGCGAACGCGGTCACCAGATCGGCCGGAGGCCCGGCCTTCTCCATGGCGTCCAGGTGGTCGGCGGTGATCTGCTCGAGGCGCTCGGTGAGCAGTCGCATCCGCCGTACGGTGAACTTGCCCATGAGCGGTTTCCGATAACGGCTGTGCCGGGGGTCGTCCATGAGGAGGAACTCGCCGGGCGGCGCCGGGGGGATCTGGATGCCTCCGTAGTCGATGGTCGGGTGGAGCATGAGCTCCTTGCGTGAGCTGAACCTCGAGTCCGCCAGGACCGACTTGATCAGGTCGTACCCGGTGAGCAGCCAGCCGGGTTTTCCGTTGGGGAAGGTGTAGCGGCTGATGGGGCCGTGCCGGCGGGCGTCGAGCAGCTCCGCCGGCGGGTCGAAGGGGCGGCCGGGCTGACGCGCCGTCGGCAGCGTGGTGACGGTGTGCGGGGA
The DNA here is from genome assembly GCF_024519315.1 of Streptomyces malaysiensis subsp. samsunensis. Classification (GTDB taxonomy): domain Bacteria; phylum Actinomycetota; class Actinomycetes; order Streptomycetales; family Streptomycetaceae; genus Streptomyces; species Streptomyces malaysiensis. The sequence goes on from NZ_JANIIC010000096.1 coordinate 23,855, forward strand.
TTCATCCATGACCAGTCCTCATCTTGTGACAGCACGTTTTTGACAACGCTCGAAAACCACTCTCGGGGAATTGGCGTCACATCAATGTGATGCAGCGGGGAAGAATTGACATGCTGTCACGAGGCATGCCGGGGGATCAGCCCACCCGAGTCGTCCCGCCCAGAGCCCGCAGTGGCACCGTCATCGGCATGGCCGGGTGCGGTGCGGCGGAGTCGAACTCCCGCGAATGGTGCCCCTCCGCCACCGGCTTGCGGGTCAGAAACGCCAGCAGGTCACGGGTGGCGGGACGCTCCGGGTCAGCCGCGTACAGCGTCGATACGCTGTGCTTCAGCTCGTGGTCGACGATCAGGCATGTGTCGAGGAAGTCGCGGTGCTGGGCGCGGGCGCGCACGAGCTTCGGATCCGTGTCATGCCAGCGGGTGCCATTGGACTCGTCCATCTCGTGCAGAAACGTGACCGCGCTGTCCTCGGTCATGTTCTGGCTACCGAGGTACGTGGTCATGGTGTGGTCGACGCCGTCGCTGTGCACACCCTCCAGCGCCGGCTCGCCGATCAGGTCCCCGTCGGTGGTGGTCCGCACGTTCAGCAGCGTGCACACCCAGCGGTCGCTGTCGTAGTCGAGCTTCGGCCGGTGCTCGATCGTCATCCCGTCGAACACCAGGAACTTGAACACGAACAGCGCCTTCAGCGCGGTGTTGAGCTGGAGATCGTCGCGGATCTCGTCGAAGATCCGCACCTTTCCGGCGTCGTGCCGCACGAAGTCGTCCTCCGTGGACAGCATGAACGGCTGGAACTCCAGCCGCCGCACCTCCATCGCCACCGGATCGAAACCGAAACGACCGGTGCGGGTCTTGCGGAACGGCAGCGTCGGATCGCTCTCCAGCGCGTCGCTGACGGTGACGAGCCGGTCGAGATCCTCGTCCGTGGCACCCAGAGCCTGCACGATACGGACCATTTTCTCGCCGGGCACGAAGGCGTAACGGTCACGGACATAGGACGAGCGTATCTGGGCGAGGTCGGAATCCAGGGCGTCGTTCGGCATTCCCTTTTCCTCCAGGACGGTGCCGCGAAATTGTGGAAAAAAGTGGCAGGCGCTGAAACCACAGCTGCCACCGGTCTAGCACCGGGGGTTCGGGAAAGCAATACCGAACGAAAGGATCCGGGTGCGCACCTCGGTAAACGCGCCCGCGTACGGCCGTAACGGCGGCATTCGCGGATGCCCGGCCGGGGCCGCGCGAAGAACGATCGGCATGGCGGGTACCGGACGTGAGAAAAGGTCGCGAGGAAAATGGCTGCGAAAAGCGCACTCACGAAGGCAGCGGAATACTCCAGGGGCGTCGCCGGGCACCTCGTCGACCCGGATACGACGATGGCCGTCATCGGCGTCTCGTGCCGATTCCCCGGTGCCGAGAACCCGGACCGGATGTGGCGGCTGCTGACCGCGGGCGAGAGCAGCGTCGGCGAGGTGCCGCCCGGCCGCTGGTCCGGCCCCGCCGCCGAGGAGACGCCCCGCCGGGGAGCGTTCCTGGAACGCCCCGAGGAGTTCGACGCCGCGTTCTTCGGCATCTCTCCGCGCGAGGCGCCGTACGTCGACCCGCAGCAGCGGCTCGCCCTGGAGCTCGGCTGGGAGGCCCTGGAGAACGCCCGCATCGTGCCGGACCAGGTGCGCGGCACCCGCCTCGGCACGTTCGTCGGCGTCAGTGGCGACGACTACGCCCAGCTGTTGTCCCCGCACGTCCACACCCTCGCCACCCAGCACGCCCTGCCCGGCGTGCAGCGCGGCGTCATCGCCAACCGCCTCGCCGCCTTCCTCGGTGCCCGCGGCCCCAGCATCACCGTCGACTCCGCCCAGTCCTCCTCCCTGGTCGCGCTCCACCTGGCCTGCGGGAGCCTGCGCGGCGAGGAGTCCGACATGGCGCTCGTATGCGGGGTCAACCTCCATCTGCTGCCGCAGAGCGTGCTGCTCGCCTCCCGCCTGGGCGCCCTGTCCCCGCGGGGGCGCTGCTTCACCTTCGACGAGCGGGCGGACGGTTACGTGCCCGGCGAGGGCGGCGGCGCCGTCGTCCTGAAACGCCTTCGCACCGCCCTCGCCGACGGTGACCGCATCCTGTGCCTGGTCCGTGGCAGCGCCACCACCAACGACCCGGACGGCGTAACCCTCACCGCGCCGACCGTCGCCGCCCAGGCCGAAGCCCTCGCCCTCGCCTACCGGCACGCCGGTGTCGCCCCGGACGCCGTCGACTACGTCGAACTGCACGGCACCGGCACGCCTACCGGGGATCCCGTCGAGGCCGCCGCACTCAGCGAGGTCATCGGCCGGCACCGCCCAGCCGACCGCCCCCTGGTCGTGGGTTCGGTGAAGACCAACATCGGCCACCTGAGCGGCGCGGCCGGCATCGCCGGCTTCATCAAGACCGTGCTCGCCCTCGTCCACCGGCAACTGCCTCCCAGCCTCAACTTCGACCACCCCCATCCGCGTATCCCCCTCGACACACTCAACTTGCGCGTCCAGCGGCAGCTGGGCCCATGGCCCGGCGCCCCCGCCGCCGACCGGTCACTCGTGGCAGGCGTCAGCTCCTTCGGTATGGGCGGCAGCAACTGCCATGTCGTACTGAGCGACTGGCACCCCGAGCCCGAACCGGCCCGGCCCGAACCGGACCCGCTCGCCGTGCCCTGGCTGCTGTCCGGGCGTGGCGAGGCGGCCCTGCGCGACGCCGCGTCCCGGCTCGGGAACAGCGATGCCGCGCGTGACCCGGAGGTCTCGGCGGCGGATGTCGCCTGGTCCCTCGCCTCCTCCCGGAGCGCCTTCGAGCGCCGCGCCGCGATCGTGGCGCCCACACGGGACGACCTGCTCGCCGGGGTGCGGGCGCTGGCCGAGGGATCCACCGCGCCCGGTGTCCTGACCGGGACGGCCGTACCGGGCGGCGTGGGGGTGGTGTTCTCGGGCCAGGGTTCCGAGCACGGTGGTATGGGGGCGGGCCTGGCTCGTTTCCCGGTCTTCGCCGAGGCGCTGGCCGAGGTGTGCCAGGTCTTCGACGAGGTGGCCGGGGAGGTCGCGGACGAGGTTGGTCTGTCGGAGGAGGCGCGTGAGCGGTTCGGTGTGGAGCGGGGGGAGTTCGGTGCGCTTCTGCGGCGTGTGATGGCGGAGGGGGCCGGCGACGGGGAACCCCGTCTGGGCGGGACCGGTTGGGCTCAGGCGGGGTTGTTCGCGTTCGGTGTGGCGGCGTGGCGGCTGGTGTCGTCGTTGGGCGTGGTGCCGTCGGTGGTGGCCGGGCATTCGGTGGGGGAAGTGATCGCCGCCCATGTGGCGGGCGTGTGGTCGTTGCGGGACGCGGCGCGGGTGGTGTTGGCGCGTGGCTGGTTGATGGAGCCGATGTTGGAGGAGTTCGGCCGGGTGCTGGGGTCGGTGGAGTTCGCGGCTCCCCGGCTGGCTGTGACATCCAATGTCACGGGGCGGGTCGCCGAGCCCGAGCTGCTGCGGAATCCCGCCTACTGGGCGCGGCATGTCGAAGAGACGGTGCGGTTCGCCGACGAGGTCTCCGGCATGCGGGCCCAAGGGGTCTCGACATTCCTGGAGATCGGCCCTGGGGCCGCCCTCACCACCATGATCAAGGAGTCGGTACGCGCGTCGGCGCCCGGCGCCGAGCAGCGTCCCGACGTCTCCGCGGTCCCCCTGTGCCGCCGTGACCTGGACGAGGGACAGTCGCTGGTCCAGGCGCTCGCGCAGCTGTGGGCGCGCGGGACCGATGTCGACTGGGAGCCGCTGCTCGGGGCCGCACGCCAGGTGGACCTGCCGACGTACCCGTTCCAGCGGCAACGGTTCTGGCTCGACGTCGATGCTCCGGTCGCCGCCTCCGCCCCTGCCCCCGCCCCAACTCCCACTCCGGACCCGATCCCGGTCTCCGTAACCGCTCCGGCCGGAAAACCTTCCGGCGCGTCCCCCCGCACCCTGCGCGAACTGCCCGACCTGCTCCAACTGGTGCGGGAGCAGACGGGCGCCATCATGCGGGACTCCGGCCCCGTCGACACGGCGCTGACGTTCAGGGACCTGGGCTTCAACTCGCTCATGACCGAGGAGCTCGCGGAGGCGCTCGCAGCCCGTACCGGCCTGCCTCTCAAGGCGGAGGCGGTCTTCGGATACCCGACCCCCGCGGCCCTGGCCGAGCATCTGCGCGATGCGCTCACCAGCATCGAACACACCCCGGACACTCGTGAACAGCGGGCGGCGGACGAGCCGTTGGCGATCGTCGGCATGGCCTGCCGCTACCCGGGCGGCGTCGCCTCGGCGGACGACCTGTGGCGCCTCTTGGCGTCCGGCGGGGACGCGATCGGCGGGCTGCCCACCGACCGCGGCTGGGCCCCGGACATCCTGCACGGAGCGGACTCCGGCGACCACGTTCCGGCCGGCGGCTTCCTGTACGGCGCGGGCGACTTCGACGCGGACTTCTTCGGTATTTCTCCGCGGGAGGCGTTGGCGATGGATCCGCAGCAGCGGTTGTTGCTGGAGAGTTCCTGGGAGGCGTTGGAGCGGGCCGGTATGGATCCGGTGGGTCTGCGTGGTTCGGCTACGGGTGTTTATGTGGGTGCGACGACGCAGGAT
>NZ_JANIIC010000097.1 GCF_024519315.1 Streptomyces malaysiensis subsp. samsunensis
TGGCCGCCGGGTCGCGGATGACATTCGACCCGCGGTTTCGCCGCGCGGGCGGAGAAGCGAACGAGGTAGTGGTGAGCGTCGCACGCGTGGCCGCCGGGTCGCGGATGACATTCGACCCGCGGTTTCGCCGCGCGGGCGGAGAAGCGAACGAGGTAGCGCTTTGAACGGACTGTCGACCGTTTTCATCCTCCTGGGGCTGTTCCTGCTCGGCGGGGTCATCTCCTTCGTCAAGCAGGGCATGTCCAAGAGCATCGTCACGCTGCTCGGGATCGGTGCCACGATGGCGCTGCTCGCCGGGGTCCTGCGGCTCGAGGTATGGAATTGAGCACCAAGAGCGTCGTTGTCTTCGACTACGGATTCGGCAATGTCCGGTCCGCCGAGCGGGCCCTCGCCCATGTCGGCGCGCGGGTCGAGATCACCCGTGACTACGACAAGGCCATGGCCGCCGACGGCCTCCTCGTCCCCGGCGTCGGCGCCTTCGCCGCCTGCATGAAGGGGCTGCGCGCGGCGCGCGGCGACTGGATCGTGGGGCGCCGGCTGTCCGGCGGCCGCCCGGTCCTGGGCATCTGCGTCGGTATGCAGATCCTCTTCGGGCGCGGTATCGAGCACGGCGTCGAGGCCGAGGGCCTGGACGAATGGCCGGGCACGGTCGGGCCGCTGCGCGCCCCCGTCGTCCCGCACATGGGCTGGAACACGGTCAAGGCGCCCGGGGACTCACAGCTCTTCGCGGGTCAGGACGAGGACGAGCGGTACTACTTCGTCCACTCCTACGCGGTCCACACCTGGGAGCTCGAGGTCACCAACCCGCATATCCCCGCCCCCAAGGTCACCTGGGCCACCCATGGCGAGCCGTTCGTCGCCGCCGTCGAGAACGGGCCGCTGTGGGCCACCCAGTTCCACCCCGAGAAGTCGGGTGAGGCCGGGGCGCGGCTGCTCCGCAACTGGCTCGACACGCTCTGACCGGCCCGCACCGGCCGACGACGGCCCGCACCGGCCCCCGCTGCCCCCATCGCCCTCACGCTCTCAACCGAAGGTTGTCCGCATGCGCACGCACCGCCTCGAACTCCTCCCCGCCGTCGATGTCCGCGACGGCCAGGCCGTCCGCCTCGTCCACGGCGAGTCCGGCTCGGAGACGTCGTACGGCGACCCGATGGAGGCCGCCCTGGCGTGGCAGCGGGCGGGCGCCGAATGGCTGCACCTGGTGGACCTCGACGCCGCCTTCGGCACCGGGGACAACCGTGCGCAGATCGCCGAGGTGGCCCGCGCCATGGACCTCAAGGTCGAGCTGTCCGGCGGTATCCGCGATGACGCCTCGCTGGCCGCCGCCCTGGCCACCGGCTGCACCCGGGTGAACCTCGGCACGGCCGCCCTGGAGTCCCCCGAGTGGGTCGCCAAGGTCATCGCCGAGCACGGCGACCTCATCGCGGTGGGCCTCGATGTGCGCGGCACCACGCTGCGCGGCCGCGGCTGGACCCGCGACGGCGGCGATCTGTACGAGACGCTGACCCGGCTCGACTCCGAGGGCTGCGCCCGCTACGTCGTCACCGACATCGCCAAGGACGGCACCCTCCAGGGCCCCAACCTGGAGCTGCTGCGCAATGTCTGCGCCGCGACCGACCGGCCCGTCGTCGCCTCCGGCGGCGTTTCCTCGCTTGACGACCTGCGTGCCCTTGCGACCCTGGTACCGGAAGGTGTCGAGGGCGCCATCGTGGGCAAGGCGCTCTACGCCAAGGCGTTCACCTTGGAAGAGGCGTTGGAGGCGGTATCCGTATGACCTCACCCGAGAGCACGCGGCGGGTCCGGACCGGAAGTCCCTGGGAGGAGACCATCGGGTTCGCCCGGGCCGTCGAGGCCGGTGACCTGGTGCTCGTCGCCGGGACGATGCCACTGGCGGAGCGCGGCGTACTGGAGGGCGAGGGCGATCCGTACGAGCAGACGCTCGCCGCCTTCCGCCATGCTCTGGACGCGCTGAAGGAGTTCGACCTGGGCATCGAATCGGTGGTCCGCACGCGTATGTACCTCACCCACGCCCGCGACGTGGACGAGGTGTGCCGCGCCCACAAGCAGCTCTTCGACGCCGTGCGCCCCGCCGCGACCCTCGTCGTGGTGTCCGGCTTCGTCGACTCGCGCGTCCTGGTGGAAGTAGAACTGGAAGCATTCCGAGGAGCACGACAGTCATGACCCTGGCGGTCCGAGTCATCCCCTGCCTGGACGTGGACAACGGCCGGGTCGTCAAGGGCGTCAACTTCCAGAATCTGCGCGACGCGGGCGACCCGGTCGAGATGGCCAAGGTCTACGGCGAGGAGGGCGCGGACGAGCTGACCTTCCTCGACATCACCGCCTCCTCCGGTGACCGCGAGACCACCTACGACGTGGTCCGCCGCACCGCCGAGCAGGTCTTCATCCCGCTGACGGTCGGCGGCGGCGTCCGCACCCCTGAGGACGTCGACAAGCTGCTGCGCGCCGGGGCGGACAAGGTCGGTGTCAACACCGCCGCCATCGCCCGCCCCGAGCTCATCCGCGAGATCTCCGAGCGCTTCGGCAGCCAGGTGCTCGTCCTCTCGGTCGACGCCCGCCGCTGCGCGCCCGCGCCCGACGGGGGACCGGTCACGCCGTCCGGCTACGAGGTCACCACCCACGGCGGCCGCCGTGGCACCGGTATCGACGCCGTCGAATGGGCCCACCGCGCGGCGGAGCTGGGCGCGGGGGAGATCCTGCTGAACTCCATGGACGCGGACGGCACCAAGGACGGCTACGACACGGCCATGATCGAGGCCGTCCGCAAGCACGTCACCATCCCGGTCATCGCCAGCGGTGGCGCCGGTGAGCTGGCCGACTTCCCGCCCGCGATCGCCGCGGGGGCCGACGCGGTGCTCGCGGCCTCCGTCTTCCACTTCGGCGATCTACGGATCGGGCAGGTCAAGGACGCGCTGCGGGAGGCGGGGCACCCGGTGCGCTGAGCCGGACGCGCCGAAGCGGGGGATCACCGACCGGTGGTCCCCCGCTTCTCATGGCCTCAGGGCGTGACCCGGTGGCGCTGCCCGGCTGCTCGGCCACCGGACGGTGGTGCGGTAGGAGCGCTGTCCGCCCATGGGCGGTGTGCTCCCTTTCGTCTCCCAGCGGTGGCGGAGCTGGTTCCCGCACCTGACGCTGATGGCGGGCGCGCGCTGACGGGGAGTGCCGCACCCAGGAGCGGCGCGTCCTGGTAAAGGGTCGCTGACCTGCGCAGACTCGGTGGGGCCAGGGCAGAACGGCATCAGGATCGAAAGGGATACCGCCATGAACGCCAACACCGGGACAGGCAAGGTCGTGCTCATCACCGGGGCCAGCAGTGGGATCGGGGCGGCCACCGCGCGTCGGCTCGCCGCCGATGGGCACCGGGTCTATCTGGGGGCGCGGCGGACCGAGCGGCTGGGGGAGCTGGCCGGGGAGATCACCGCCGACGGCGGCAGCGCGGCGTACCAGCGGCTGGACGTCACCACGGCCGACGATATGCGGGCCTTCGTATCGGCCGCCCGGACGCGGTTCGGGCGGGTGGATGTGATGGTCAACAACGCCGGGGTGATGCCCCTCTCGCCGCTGGAGGCGCTGAAGGTCGACGAGTGGGACCGGATGCTCGATGTGAATGTGCGCGGTCTGCTGTACGGCATCGCGGCGGCGCTGCCGGTGATGAAGGAGCAGGGCGGCGGGCATGTCGTGAACATCGCCTCGGTCGGCGCGTACGAGGTCTTGCCCACCGCCGCGGTGTACTGCGCCACCAAGTTCGCCGTACGCGCCATCTCGGAGGGGCTGCGCCAGGAGTCGGCCGGTGATATCCGGGTCAGCCTGGTCTCCCCGGGCGTGACCGAGTCCGAACTCGCCGAGTCCATCTCCGATCCGAGCGCCCGGGAGGCCATGAAGACCTACCGTTCGGTGGCCATCCCCGCCTCCGCGATCGCCGACGCCATCGCGTACGCCATCGGTCAGCCCGCCGAGGTCGACGTCAACGAGATCGTGGTGCGCCCGGCCGCGAGCGCCCAGTAGGAAGCGCCGAGCCAGTAGGAAAGGCGCGCGTCCGCACCGCGCTCGGCGGTGGTACGCGGTCGGAGACCCGCCATGGGCCGACCGGTCCCGCGCCGCGGCTACCGTCGGCTCCGTACCAGCAGCCGCAGGAAGTACGGCGTACCGATGACCGCCGTCATCAGGCCGGCACCGAGCTGGGCGGGCGCGATCACCGTACGGCCGAGCAGATCGGCCGCGCAGACGAGCGCGGCGCCGAGGAGGACGGCGACCGGCACCACCCGTATGTGGCGCCGGCCCACCAGGGCGCGGGCCGCGTGCGGCGCCACGAGGCCCACGAAGCCGATGGTGCCGGCCGAGGCGACGGCGGTCGCGCTGAGCAGGACGCTCATCACCAGGAAACCGAGCCTGGCCCGGGACGGCCGCAGGCCGAGCAGGCGCGGTGTGTCGCCGTCCAGGGAGACGAGGTCCAGTTCGGTGCGCGCGGCGACGGCGGTGGCGAGGCCCAGGGCCAGCATGAGCGCGACGGGCAGGACGTCCGGCATGGTCCGCCCGTACGTCGAACCGGACAGCCAGGTCAGCGCCTTCGTGGCGTTGAACGGATCGGTGAGCACGATGAGCAGGCTGGTCAGCGCCGTCGTCCCGGCGGCCACGCCGACGCCGACGAGGACCAGCCGGTTCTGCTGGTAGCCGCCCCGGGCGGTGAGTCCGAAGACGACCACGGAGGCCACCGCGGCGCCCGCGAACGCCGCCCCCGCGACGCTCCAGGAACCGGCGACGGGCACCGTGGTGACGAGCAGTACGGCGCCCAGCGCGGCTCCGCCGGAGACGCCCAGGGTGCCCGGTTCCGCGAGCGGGTTGCGGGTCACGGCCTGCACCAGCGTGCCGGCCAGGGCGAGCGCCGCGCCCGCGCACAGGGCCGCGAGCACTCGGGGCACCCGGGTGTCCAGGACGAAGGAGACGGACCGGCCGACCCGCCCCTGCGCCCAGTTCACGACATCGCCGAGCAGGAGCTTGCTGTCGCCCAGCAGAACGCCACCCACCGTGACGCCGAGGGTTACGGCGACGGCGAGGGCCACCGTGATCAGGAAGGCCGTCCGGCCGGGCACCCGCAGCCGGTCGGGCGCCTCGGCTCCGGCCGTGTCCCGCAGCCGCAGGGCCATCACCACCAGGAACCCGGCGCCGACCAGGCTGGTGACGACGCCGGTGGGCACGGCCACCGCCGTGTCCGCGGGGACGAGGGCCCGCAGCAGCACATCGGAACCGAGCACCAGACCGGCGCCGACCAGACCGGCCACGGGCAGGGCCGCCCGGGTGCGGACGAGGCCCCGGAACCGGCGGGCGAGCGGGCGCACCAGGGCCGGGGCGCACAGACCGACGAAGCCGATGGGCCCGGCCAGCGTGACGGCCGCCGCGGACAGCAGCGCCGCCAGCACCACCACCGTGACGCGGGTGGTGCGGACGGGGACGCCCAGTCCGTGTGCGGCGTCGTCGCCGAGGGCGAGCGCGTCGATCCGGCGGGCGGTCAGCAGCAGCCCGGCGAGTCCGGCCAGCGCGACGGGCAGCATCTGGACGACGCCGTCGAAGCCGTTCTGACCGATGCTGCCCTGGTTCCACTGGTACAGCCCCTCGGTCTGTTCGGGGAACAGCAGGAGCAGACCCTGCGTCACGGAGTTCAGGCCCAGCGCCAGCGCGGTGCCGGCGAGGACCAGACGTACGGTGCCCGTGCCGAGGCCGGACAGGGCGAGCACGACGGCCGCAGCCAGCAGCCCGCCCGCGAAGGCGACACCGGAGGAGGCGAGCATCGGCAGCGAGACGCCGGTGGCCCCGGCCACTCCGAGCGCCAGGTACGAACCGGCGTTCACCGCGAGGGTGTCGGGCGAGGCGAGCACATTGCGGCTGACGGCCTGGAGCACGGCGCCGGCCACGCCGAGGACGGCGCCGACCAGGAGGCCGGCGGTCATCCGCGGCAGCCGGGAGGCGAGCACGACGGACGCGTCGTCCGGATCGGCCCGCCCGGTCAGCGCCTTGACCACCTCGGCCGGTCCGACGGCGGCGGTGCCCTGGGTGATGTCGGCCACGGCGAGGGCCGCGACCAGCAGGACGAGCAGGGCCGTCACCGCGGCCGCGCCCGATCGGGAGGCGGCCGCCTGTGGACGGGTGGCGGGGGTGTTCGCGGTGACGGCCATGGGCCGCTACTTCGTCAGCGCGTCGACGACGGCGTCGATGTACGCCTCCATCGAGCCGGGGCCGCCGAACATCCAGATGCCGTCGGGCAGCCGGTGCACATCGCCCGCCTTCACGAACGGCAGGGACTTCCATACGGAGTTCTTCGCCAGCGCACCGGTGAAGGGCGTGCTGCTCTTGTCGCCGTCGCTGCCTATGTAGCCGAACCGGACGTCCTCCGGCAGGTCGGTGAGTCCCTCGACATCGGTGGAGCCGAGGCCGTAGCTCGCGTCGCCCTTGACCTTCCAGGCGTTCTTCAGGCCGATCCTCTCGTTGACGGCGCCGATGAGCGAGCCGCTGGTGTAGGGGCGCAGGGAGACCTGGTTGGAGGTGACATAGCCGTCGGCGAAGGCGATCTCCGTACCGTCGAGACCGGCGTCGGCGAGGGCCTTCTTGCCCTCGGCCGCCTTGGCCTCGAAGTCCTGACGGGCCGTCTTCGCGCGGTCGGTGGTGCCGGTGGCCTTGGCGATCAGGTCGAGGTTCCCCAGCATCCGCCCGATCTGGTCGGAGGCGTCGGCGGACTTCACCGCCAGCACCGGGGCGACCTTGCGCAGCTGCTTGACGGCGGCCGGTGCCAGGTCGGTGGTCGCCAGGATGAGATCGGGCGAGAGGGAGGCGATGGTGTCCATGCTCGGCTCACCGCGGGTGCCGATGTCCTTGGGGCGGTTCTTCAGTGGGACGGCGGTGTCCCAGGTCTTGTAGCCCTTGACGTCGGCGACGCCGACGGGGTCGACGCCGAGCGTGAGGAGGGTCTCGGTGACGTTCCACTCGGTGGTGACGACCTTGGTGGCCGGGCCGTCCAGCCGGACCTTCGCGCCGGTGGCGTCGGTGAGGCTGATGGCCTCGGAGGTCTTCTCGGAGTTGTCGGCGGCGGGCTCGGTGGTGCCGCACGCGGCGAGGGCGAGTGCCGTGGCGGTCACGGTGGCCGCGGTGAGCAGGAGACGTCTCATGAGGTGGTGCCGAGCCTTTCGCTTCGGGTCGTTCGCATGTGGTGGCGGCCGATCGGGCGGGTGCGCGGCCGGCCGGTCAGGGGGTCGGTGTCGACGTCGAACCGGATGCCGTAGACGGCGGTCAGGCGGTCCGGCGTCAGGACCTCCTCGGGCCGGCCGTCGGCGACGATCCGGCCCGATTCGAGCAGCGTGATCCGGTCGGCGACGGCCGCCGCCTGGTCGAGGTCGTGCAGGACCACGCCGACGGCGATCCCGTGGTCGTCCGCCAGGTCGCGGATGAGGTCGAGGAGTTCGATCTGGTAGCGCGGGTCGAGATGGGTCGTCGGCTCGTCCAGCAGCAGCACCCCGGTCTCCTGGGCGAGGCATCCGGCCAGCCAGACCCGTTGCGACTGCCCGCCGGACAGGCGGTCGGCGCCGCGCTCGGCGAGGTCCGTGACACCGGTCAGCGCGAGCGCCCGGTCGACCGCGTCCGACGCGTCCGGGTCCGGGCGCCCGAAGCGGCCCCGGTAGGGGTAGCGGCCGAACTCGACGACGTCCCGCACGGTCAGTCCGCCGGGGGTGGGGCGGCTCTGGGTCAGCAGGGCCACATGCCGCGCGAACTCACGGGAGGTCAGGGCGAGACCGTCGGTGTCGGCGTCGATCCTGAGCTCCGCGTGGCGGGGCCGCTGCAACCGGGCGATCGTCCGCAGCAGCGTCGACTTCCCGCTGCCGTTGGGGCCGACCAGGGCGGTCACCTCGCCGGGCCGGAGCCGGAGCGCGGCGTCGTGTACGACGTCCACGCCGTCGTACGACACGGTCACACCCGTGGCCGACAGCTCATGACCGCGCAGCCGTGTGCGGGCCGCTTCCTCACCAGATCTCACGTTGCGAAGGTTAGCCTAACCTAAGTGGGGGTCGGTGGGCAGGGTGCCGGTGTCTCACTCGGTCCGCCAGGACGCCGGGTCCCACACCCCGGAACGGCGGAGCGCCTGCGGGCAGTGCAGGTAGATCTCGTCGATCTCCAGGACGAGGGCCAGCGCGGGGCGCCGGTCGTCCCGCGTCATGGCGTCGAAGAACGGGGCGTCGGTGAGGATGCGGGCCCGGCCGTTGATCCGCAGGACCTCCTTGCCGCCGGGGATCAGATACAGCAGACCGGCGTGCGGATTGTCGAGGATGTTGTGGAAGCTGTCGCCGCGCCGGTTCCCCGGCCGGTCGGGCAGGGCGAGCGTGCCGGAGTCGAAGATGTGTGTGAAACCGGCCGTGTCCCCGCGCGGGGAGACATCGCAGTTGCCGTCCGCGTCGGAGGTGGCCAGCAGGCAGAAGGGCGAGCGGGACAGGATGTCCCGGTCCTTGTCGGTGAGCCGGTCATGGACCTTCTCGATCACGACGGGCCAGGGTTCGCCCAGCAGTTCGCGCAGCTCCGTGCGTGATCCCAGCTCGACCCAGCCCTCCTCGGTCGCGGCGTCCGGCCCCTTCTCGGCGGTGTCGATCGTATGCGGCACGTCGGGCCCCCAGGGTGTGTGTGCGGCGGGCGGCCGCCCGCCGCACGCCATTGGAAGTTAGGTTTGGCTTACCTTACGTGCCGGATATGGCGGGGCCGTCGAAAAACCCGTTCGCCGATCGCTGACGGCGGCTCACACTGAGGGCATGGACGGAGCCGTGTCGAGTCAGCTGCTGGGGTTCCCGCCCGATGCGCGGGTGCTCATCGTCAACTGCGACGACCTCGGGATGCATGAGTCGGTCAACACCGCCGTCATCGACGCGATCGAGCGGGGGATCGGGAGTTCGTGCAGCCTGATGGTGCCGTGCCCGGGTGCGCCCCGGGCGATGCGGATGCTGCGCGACCGGCCGGATATCCCGTTCGGTATCCACCTCACGCTCGTCCGCGACGCGGATCACCTCCGGTGGGGGCCGCTGAGCGCGAGGGGCACGGTGGCATCGCTGCTGGACGAGCGGGGTGAGCTGTTCACCGCCGGCCGGCGGGCGGAGCTGCTCGCGCGGGCGCGGCCGGACGAGGTCGAGCGGGAGTTCCGCGCGCAGATCGAGGCCGTGGCCGACGCGGGACTGACGCCCACTCATCTGGACTGGCACTGTCTGGCCGACGGCGGCGGCCAGGACATCTTCGAGCTGACCGTGGCACTGGCGGGGGAGTACGGACTGGCGGTGCGGGTCTGGCTCGACGGCGGCCGCCGGGCGGCGCGCGGGCGGGGGCTGCCGGTCGTCGACCATGACTTCCTGGACAGCTTCGCCCTCGACATCGACGGCAGGGCGGCCCGCTACGCCGCGCTGCTGCGCGCCCTGCCGCCCGGCCTCAGCGAGTGGGCGGTCCATCCCGGGCTGGGCGATGAGCGCTCGCGGGCCGCCGAGCCCGGCGGCTGGCGGGTGCGCCACGGCGACCACGCGTTCCTGACCTCGCCGGACGCCCGCCAACTGCTGCGGGACGAGGGGATCGTGGTCATCGACTACCGGCCGCTCCAGCGGCTGTGGTCCGCGGGATCCCCGACTTGACGCCATCGCGGGGGCCCGCTTTGATCGCAGCAGCCGTACGGGTGTACCGCCCCCGTGCCGCCCAAGAGGTACGCCCAGCCGGTAGGGGACCCGGTTCCGGTCCCGAGCCCGGACTCAGTCGCCAGGACGGCGGATGCCATCCGAGGCGGGGCCGTTACCCGCGAGTGTTGGAGTATCCATGCCCACCAGCCATGCCGCCCGCCTTCGCCGCCGCTGGGTCCTCGCGTCGGTGGTGACGGCCGCCGCCGCGGCCGCCGCCGTCGTGGCCGTGTCCATGACCTCGGGAGCCAGCGCGTCCGGAGTGGCCCTGCCGCCCGTCCACGGCGGCTTCGACTACCAGATCGGTGGCGAGTACACCCCGCCCAAGGGCGTCGACATCGTCAGCCGCGACCGCGCGGACTCCCCGGCGGACGGGCTGTACAACATCTGCTATGTCAACGCCTTCCAGGTCCAGCCGGGCGAACGCGACCAGTGGCCGGACGACCTGCTGCTGCGCGACCGCGACGGCGACCTCGTCATCGACACCAAGTGGAAGGAACCGCTGCTCGACATCAGCACCGCGGGGAAGCGCGAGCGCGTCGCGGAGAAGGTCGACGGCTGGATCGACGGCTGCGCCGACAAGGGCTTCGACGCCGTCGAGCCCGACAACTACGACAGCTACGAACGCTCCAAGAAGCTGCTGACCACCGCCCACGCCAAGGAGTTCATGGCGCTGCTGTCGGAGCACGCGCACGCCCAGGGGCTGGCCATCGCACAGAAGAACACCGCGGAGCTCCTCTCCGGCCGGAAGGCGGCCGGGCTGGACTTCGCGGTGGTCGAGGAGTGCGGCGAGTACGACGAGTGCGGTGACTTCGCCGAGGCTTACGACGACCATGTGGTGGTGGTCGAGTACGGCGAGGAGGGCTTCGCCAAGGCGTGCGCGGGCTGGGGCGACCGGCTCAGCATCGTCCTGCGGGACGAGGACGTCTCGCCCGACGACGGCGCGGACTACGTGCGCGAGACCTGCTAAGCGCTTAGCTGGAAGTGCCCCGACCTGCCGTCGATCGTCTGCGGCGCCGTCGTGGCCGGCCGCGCCCGCGCGGCGGAGCCGCATATCGACACAGCCCCGCCCCCCTTCGGGGCGCCACCGAACCGCAGCCGACTTCCGCCGATCCGCTTAGGGGACTCCCCCGGATACGTACCCGCGCGCGGGGGCGCCCGGCTCAGATGCCGAGCTTGGCCTCCCGCGCCGCGGCCACGGCCTCCTTGTCGCCCTCCAGCTCGACCCGGGCGGACTCCTGGCGGCCGGTGAGGAAGAGCGCCAGCTCGCCCGGTTCACCGGTGACCGTGACGACCGGGACGCCGCGGCGGGCCACCGCCGTACGGCCGTCCGGACGCCGCAGCACCAGGCCGACGGGGGAGCGGCGGCCGAAGACCCGGGCGCCGCGCTCGATACGGGACCACAGCGCGTCGGCGAAGACCGGGTCCAGCTCGCGCGGTGTCCAGTCCGGCTGGGCCCGGCGCACATCCTCGGCGTGGACGTAGAACTCGAAGCTGTTGGCCGCCTCGTCCACCTGCTTCAGCGCGAACGGCGACATTCGCGGCGGACCGGTGCGGAACAGCTGGAGCAGCTCCTCGTACGGCTTCGCCGCGAACTCCTCCTGCACCCGGGTCAGCCGCGAGGCCAGCGGCTTGACCAGCACCCCGGCGGCCGCGTCGGGGCGGCGCTCGCGGACCACCAGATGGGCCGCCAGATCGCGGGTGGTCCAGCCCTCGCACAGCGTCCGGGCGCCGGGGCCCGCGCCTTCCAAGAGGTCGGCGAGGAGCAGGCGTTCGCGCTTTGCGTGAGTGGACATGGGTCCACCCTACGACCGGGGCCCGTCCGCTGCCACGACAAGCGCCGCCGCGCGCCGCCGTGGCCGCCCCGCCCGGACCTACCCCGGCAGGGGCTCGCCCAGCTTCTTGCCGTCGCGTCCGGCGCTCAGCGTGAGCGCGCAGGAGACCTGGTCCTCGCCCTGGACGGAGTAGGTGCCCAGCGCGGGGTACAGCGCGTAGTAGTAGTACATCCGGCCGTCGTTGGGGATGCTCTTGAGCCGCTTCTTGGCGTCCGTTCCGCACAGCGCGAGCGCCTTGGACTGGATCGCGCTCTCGGAGGAGAAGTCGCCGCTCAGCGTCTCATTGGCGATCACCTCGCCGTCGTGCGGACCGTGGCAGGGCCGCTTCTCGACCTTGGTGACGCCGCTGTCCATCGCCGGATGGTCGAAGCACTGACCGGGGTCGAGCACCACGTACGGCACCTTGCCACCGGGCCCGCCGGACTCCGACGCGTCCGGGGCCGCGGAATCCGAGGGGCCGGGATCCCCGTCGGGGGCATCGCCTCCGCCGCCCAGCGGCGCGCCCTGACCGGGGTCCTCCGAGCCCGCCGGAGCGGCGGACGTCGCGTCGTCCGAGGGCGAGGAGAGGGGGCTGTCCGAGGCGGAGGCCGAAGCGGACGGGCCGGCGTCGGCCGATGTCCTCTCGTCCCCGTCGTCCTTCGTCCCGATGACGATCGCGCCGACGACCACCGCCACGGCCACCACCGCCGCGATGACGATCGCCGTGGTCCTGGAACCGCCGGTGCCGGGCGGCGGGGGAGGCGGCGGCAGCGCGCCGGCGGGCATCGGCCCCGGCGGCAGCGCGCCCGGGGGTATGGACCCCGGCGGCAGCGCGCCGGGCGGCGGTCCGCCGGGCATCAGGACCGGTGGGGTGGGCGGGCCGAAACCACCGCTCGGCGGGGCGGACGGCGCCGGCCAGGACTGGGCCCCCGGCTGGTCCTGAGGCCCGGGCCGGGGCCGCGCACCCGTCCCGCCCGGCTGCGCGGGCGGGTCCGCCGGGGGCGGCGGCCCGAAGCCCTGCTGCGGCGGCTGCGCCTGCGGGGGCTGCTGCGGCGGCTGCGCCTGCTGGGGCTGTGAGGGCTGTGGCTGTGGTGGTTGCTGCTGCGGCTGCGGCGGTGGACCGAACTCCCCGCCGTTTCCAGGCCGGTTGGGGTCATTCGACGGCGGCGGAAACGTCATGCCCGAAGCATGCCCCATTCCACCGACAACCCGACCATCGGGCCCGGCCTGCCGGCGACCGCCGGACCCGGCCCACCGGCCCGGGACACCGACCTGGATACCGGCCCCGATACCGGCCCCGACACCCGCCCGGACACCGGTCCGGCGGAGATCATTCGCGGGGACCCCCCTCCGGACGTGCAGAATGGTCGCATGACCGGCTCCGACCGCCCCTCCGCCCTCGACCCGGCCCTCGCCGCCCGCCTCAAGCGCGGCGCCGACGGCCTGCTGCCCGCCATCGCCCAGCAGTACGACACCGGTGAGGTGCTGATGCTCGGCTGGATGGACGACGAGGCGCTGCACCGCACCCTCACCACCGGCCGCTGCACCTACTGGAGCCGCAGCCGCCAGGAGTACTGGGCCAAGGGCGACACCTCCGGCCATGTCCAGCTGGTCAAGTCCGTCGCCCTCGACTGCGACGCCGACACCATCCTCGTCAAGGTCGACCAGGTCGGCGCCGCCTGCCACACCGGCGACCGCACCTGCTTCGACGCCGACGAACTGCCGCTCGGCCGACCGGCCGGCCAGTAGACCGCCGGCAGCCCGGCCACCGCCCCACCCAGCCGGCCCCGTGCCCCGCGGGGCTCCCCAGACCTCGACCCAGGACGCTGTCACGATGGATCTCGAGACCTTCCGCAAGCTGGCGGCCGACCGCCGCGTCATCCCCGTCAGCCGCAAGCTGCTCGCGGACGGCGACACCCCTGTGGGCCTCTACCGCAAACTGGCCGCCGAGCGCCCCGGCACCTTCCTCCTCGAATCCGCCGAGAACGGCCGCTCCTGGTCGCGCTACTCCTTCATCGGCGTCCGCAGCGCCGCCACCCTCACCGAGCGCGAGGGCCGCACCCACTGGCTGGGCACCCCGCCGGTCGGCGTGCCCACCGAAGGCGACCCGCTCCAGGCGCTGCGCGCCACCGTCGAGACCCTGCACACCCCCCGCGACCTCGGGGGCCTGGTCCAGCTGCCGCCGTTCACCGGCGGCATGGTCGGCTACCTCGGCTACGACATCGTCCGCCGTCTGGAGAAGGTCGGCGAGCACGGGCGGGACGATCTGCGCCTGCCCGAGCTGACCATGCTGCTCACCTCGGACCTCGCGGTGCTGGACCACTGGGACGGCACCGTGCTGCTGATCGCCAACGCGATCAACCACAACGACCTCGACACGGGTGTGGACGAGGCGTACGCGGACGCCGTGGCCCGGCTCGACGCGATGGCCGCCGATCTGGTCCGCCCCGTGCCGACCGACCCCGCCGCGCTGCCCGAGTCCGAACTGCCGGAGTACACCGCGCTGTGGGGCGGTGAGGACTTCAAGGAGGCGGTGGACGACATCAAGGAGCGCATCCGCGCGGGCGAGGCGTTCCAGGTCGTCCCCTCGCAGCGGTTCGAGACACCGTGCTCGGCCAGCGCCCTCGACGTCTACCGGGTGCTGCGCGCCACCAATCCGAGCCCCTATATGTACCTCTTCCGGTTCGAGGGCTTCGATGTGGTGGGCTCCAGTCCGGAGGCCCTGGTCAAGGTCGAGGACGGCCGGGCGATGCTGCACCCCATCGCCGGCACCCGCCACCGCGGGGCCACCCCGCAGGAGGACGCCGCCCTCGCCGAGGAGCTGCTCGCCGACCCCAAGGAGCGGGCCGAGCACCTGATGCTGGTCGACCTCGGGCGCAACGACCTCGGGCGGGTCTGCGAGCCCGGCAGCGTGGAGGTCGTCGACTTCATGTCGGTCGAGCGCTACAGCCATGTCATGCACATCGTCTCGACCGTCACCGGCAGCCTCGCCGAGGGCCGTACGGCCTTCGACGTGCTCACCGCCTGCTTCCCCGCGGGCACCCTCTCCGGCGCCCCCAAGCCGCGCGCGCTCCAGATCATCGAGGAGCTGGAGCCGAGCCGCCGCGGGCTGTACGGCGGCTGTGTCGGCTATCTGGACTTCGCGGGCGACTCCGACACCGCGATCGCCATCCGTACCGCGCTGCTGCGCGACGGCACCGCGTATGTCCAGGCGGGCGCGGGGATCGTGGCCGACTCCGATCCGGTGGCCGAGGACGCGGAGTGCCGCAACAAGGCGGCGGCGGTGCTGCGGGCGGTGCACGCGGCGGGGCGGCTGGGGCGGTAGTTCCCGGTAGTCGCCGGTAGTTCTCATATCCCCGCGAACGAGCCCGTACCCGGGTGGGGGATAGTGGTAGGCGTGACCGCAGCAGCCGTACCCCAGCCCAGGGCCGAGCACGAGCCCTCCGCCTCCGCCGTGCGCGGCCGCCGAAGCAGCCTTGTCATCGCCCTGCTGGCCGGTGCGCTGGGCGCCGCCCTCGTCCTGCTGGCCACCAGCCGCAAGTGGGCCGAGGGCACCGCCGCCGTCGCCCAGGGCTCCCTTCCACAGAGCGCCGACGGCGACGACATCACCGGGCTGCCCGGTGCGCTGGCCGTCGTCGGCCTCGCCGCGCTGGTCGCGGTCTTCGCCGTGCGCCGCCTCGGCCGTGTCGTCGTCTCGGCGCTGCTCGCACTCTGCGGCGCGGGCGTCGTCGTCAGCTCGGCGCTCGGCGCGTCCGACAAGGCGGCGCTGGAGGAGAAGGCGTCCAAGGTGAGCGGGCTGACCCACAGCCCCATCCACGACGTGGCGTACACCCCCTGGCCGTGGGTGGCCGCGGCGGGCGGGGTGCTGCTGCTGCTCGCGGGCGTGCTCGCGCTGGGCTACGGCCGGCACTGGCCCGCCATGTCCGGGCGGTACGAGCGCGCGGGCACCACGGGCCGGGCCCGCACCCGGCGCGGCGGCCCGGCCCCCGACCCGGACCGCCCCGAGGAGCTGTGGAAGGCCCTGGACCGGGGCGAGGACCCGACGGAGGCACCGGAGCGGCAGGAGGCCGAGCGGGGCGCCTGAGCGCTCCCCTCCCACACCGCGGGGCCCCACCCCCGCGCAAGGGTGTTTCGCGCGTCGGGGACAATGGCCTGGGAGCGTTCGCCTCCCCGAGCGCCGGGACCAGGCGCGGTACAGCAACGAGGAGAATTCATGGCGGGTCACAACCACGGACACACCCCGGCCGCCTGGACCGGTGTCACCATCGCCTTCATCGGCTTCTGCGTCGCCGGCGCGTTCACCGTGGCGGCCAGCCCGCTCGGCTTCTGGGCGGGCATCGTGATCATCGCCCTCGGCGGTATCGTCGGCATGGCGATGCGCGCGGCCGGGTTGGGCATGCCCAAGGCGCAGCCCGTGCGGCCGCAGCCCGCGGTCCAGTCGCAGACCCAGGCGCAGGCGCAGACCCAGAGTTGAGCCCCGGCGCGGCCCGGGGCCGCGCCCGCCTCCGTCGCCGCGCTCGCCACTGAGCCGTACGGAGGCCGGTGCACCGGTTCTGAGCTGCGCCTTCGTGGATGCCGGGGCAGACTCGGCGGTGTGACCGAACCACCGCCGACCGCCCCGGCCCCCCTGGTACGGCGGCTGGCCGCGCCGTTCGGCGTGCTCGCGGGCGTCCTGGCCGCCTTCGGTTATGTCGGCGCCGTCGACCCCCGGGAACCCGGCCACTACCCCGTCTGCCCGCTGCTGCGGCTCACCGGGCTGTACTGCCCCGGCTGCGGCGGGCTGCGCGGCGCCCATGCCCTGGCGCACGGCGATCTGGCGGCCGCGCTGCGCGACAACGCCCTCGCGGTCGGCTGTTACGCGGTCTTCGCCGTCTGCTGGGTGGTGTGGTGCGTACGCGGGCGCTTCCCGGTGGCGCGGCCCTGGTACGCGGGGGCGCTGGGCGCGGCGGCCCTGGTCTTCACCATCGTCCGGAATTTCCCGTTCGGGGGACTACTGACACCATGACCGCTGTTGTGTATGTGCATGTGGTGGGCGTCCGCGTCAACCGGATGCGAGAGCTCGGCCTCCCGGCGGCTACCATCGCAGTGCCGGGTGACGCGGTGAACCCGTCCCACCCGGCAGATCCACAGCAGCTAGCTTCATCCCCGTCACGGAAGGGGGCCGCTCGGTGAGTGTGCTCGACGAGATCATCGACGGAGTCCGTGCCGACCTCGCGGAGCGGCAGGCGAGCGTCGCCCTCGACGAGCTCAAGGAGCGGGCGGCCAAGGCCCAGCCGGCGAAGGACGGCGTCGCCGCGCTCAAGGGCGAAGGCGTCAAGGTGATCTGCGAGGTGAAGCGGTCCAGCCCGTCCAAGGGCGCGCTCGCCGCGATCGCCGACCCCGCGGGGCTCGCCGCCGACTACGAGGCGGGCGGCGCGGCCGTGATCAGCGTGCTGACCGAGCAGCGGCGCTTCGGCGGCTCGCTGGCCGACCTGGAGGCCGTAAGGGCCAAGGTCGACATTCCGGTGCTCCGTAAGGACTTCATCGTCACCTCGTACCAGCTGTGGGAGGCGCGCGCGTACGGCGCCGACGTCATCCTGCTGATCGTCGCCGCGCTGGAGCAGGAGGCCCTGGTCTCGCTCGTCGAGCGGGCCGAGTCGATCGGGCTCACACCGCTGGTCGAGGTGCACGACGAGGAGGAGGTCGCCCGGGCGGTCGACGCCGGGGCCCGGGTGATCGGCGTCAACGCGCGCGACCTCAAGACCCTCCAGGTGGACCGGGGCAACTTCGCCCGGATCGCACCGGAGATCCCGGACCATATCGTCAAGATCGCGGAGTCGGGGGTGCGCGGACCGCACGACCTGATCGCCTACGCGAACGACGGCGCGGACGCGGTGCTGGTCGGCGAGTCCCTGGTGACCGGTCGCGACCCCAAGGTCGCGGTGGCCGATCTGGTGGCGGCGGGCGCCCATCCGGCGCTGCGCCACGGCCGGGACTGACGGCGGGGCGGGATCGGCGCACCATGGAGACGTACGCACGCCTGGCCCGGGGCTGTCGGCCCCGGGGCTGCCGCGCGCCCGCGAGGCGGGTGCGGGGGCGGCGCGTGCGCTACCACATCGGATGCGAGCCGGGGCAGATCAACGGGCGTCGATGGCGACGCGCCGCGCCGCGCTGAGCGCGCACGGTTTCCCATCACATCCGTTGCGGGGCGATGCCCCGATCGAGGAGTACAGCCATGTCCTCTGATTTCTTCATCCCTGACCCGGAGGGTCAGGTGCCCACCGCCGAGGGGTACTTCGGTGCCTTCGGCGGCAAGTTCATCCCCGAGGCGCTCGTCGCCGCGGTCGACGAGGTCGCCGCCGAGTACGAGAAGGCCAAGACCGACCCCGCCTTCGCGGCCGAGCTCGAGGATCTGCTGGTCAACTACACCGGCCGGCCCAGCGCGCTGACCGAGGTGACGCGGTTCGCCGAGCACGCCGGGGGCGCCCGGATCTTCCTCAAGCGCGAGGACCTCAACCACACCGGCTCCCACAAGATCAACAACGTGCTGGGCCAGGCCCTGCTCACCAAGCGGATGGGCAAGTCCCGGGTCATCGCCGAGACCGGCGCCGGTCAGCACGGCGTGGCCACGGCCACCGCATGCGCGCTGTTCGGGCTCGAGTGCACCATCTACATGGGCGAGATCGACACCCGGCGGCAGGCGCTCAACGTGGCGCGGATGCGGATGCTGGGCGCCGAGGTCATCGCCGTGAAGTCCGGCAGCCGCACCCTGAAGGACGCCATCAACGAGGCGTTCCGGGACTGGGTGGCCAATGTGGACCGCACCCATTACCTCTTCGGCACCGTGGCCGGTCCCCACCCCTTCCCGGCGCTGGTGCGCGACTTCCACCGGGTGATCGGCGTGGAGGCGCGGCGG
This sequence comes from Streptomyces malaysiensis subsp. samsunensis, assembly GCF_024519315.1. Taxonomy (GTDB): domain Bacteria; phylum Actinomycetota; class Actinomycetes; order Streptomycetales; family Streptomycetaceae; genus Streptomyces; species Streptomyces malaysiensis. The sequence continues at coordinate 18,411 of NZ_JANIIC010000097.1, forward strand.
CAGATCCTGGAGCGGACCGGGCGGCTGCCGGACGCGGTCGCGGCCTGTGTGGGCGGCGGATCCAACGCGATCGGGCTGTTCCACGCCTTCCTGCCGGACGAGAGCGTGCGGATCGTCGGCTTCGAGCCCGCCGGACACGGGGTGGACACCGGGGAGCACGCGGCCACGCTGAGCCAGGGCGAGCCCGGGATCCTGCACGGCTCCCGGTCGTTCGTGCTCCAGGACGAGGACGGGCAGATCACCGAGCCGTACTCGATCTCGGCCGGTCTCGACTACCCCGGCGTCGGCCCTGAGCACGCGTATCTGAAGGACACCGGCCGCGCCGAGTACCGGGCGGTCACCGATGACGAGGCGATGCGGGCGCTGCGGCTGCTGTCGGAGACCGAGGGCATCATCCCGGCGATCGAGAGCGCCCACGCGCTGGCGGGCGCCCTGGACCTCGGCCGTGAGCTGGGCAGCGACGGTCTGGTGCTGGTCAACCTCTCCGGGCGCGGCGACAAGGACATGGACACGGCGGCTCGGTACTTCGGGCTCTACGAGCGGCAGAGCGACGAGGGGGCGAAGTGATGGCCGGGAACCTGGAGCTGCTGGGATCCGTCCTGGCGAGTGCCAAGGCCGAGGGGCGCGCCGCGCTCGTCGGCTATCTGCCCGCCGGTTTCCCCACCGTCGACGGCGGGGTGGACGCGATGACCGCCATGATCGAGGGCGGCTGCGACATCGTCGAGGTCGGGCTGCCGCACAGCGATCCGGTGCTCGACGGTCCGGTGATCCAGACCGCCGACGACATCGCGCTGCGCGGCGGGGTCAGGATCCGCGATGTGATCCGCACGGTGGGGGAGGTGCACGCCCGCACGGGCGCCCCGATCCTGTGCATGACGTACTGGAACCCCGTGGACCGGTACGGCGTGGAGCGGTTCGCCGCCCATCTCGCCGAGGTGGGCGGCGCGGGCTGCATCCTGCCTGATCTGCCGGTCGAGGAGTCGGAGATCTGGCGGAAGGCCGCGGAGCAGCACGGTCTGGCGACGGTGTTCGTGGTCGCGCCCAGCAGCCGCGATGAGCGGCTGGCGAAGATCACGGCCGCGGGCAGCGGTTTCGTCTACGCGGCGTCCCTGATGGGTGTCACCGGAACGAGGGAATCGGTGGGCCAGGAGGCGCGCGCGCTGGTGGAGCGCACCCGTGCGACCACCTCGCTTCCGGTGTGCGTGGGGCTCGGCGTCTCCAACGCCGCGCAGGCGACGGAGGTCGCCGCGTTCGCCGACGGCGTCATCGTGGGCTCGGCCTTCGTCAAGCGGCTGCTGGACGCCGAGGGCGACGGCGAGGCCGGTCTGGCGGGGCTGCGCGAGCTCGCGGGTGAGCTGGCGGAGGGCGTCCGCGCGGCCGGTTAGGGAGTGTCCGACGGTTCTTGCCGCCTGCGGCGGGCTGCTCCCCTCCCCGCCCCTTCCCACAACTGGGGCTCCGCCCCAGACCCCGCTCCTCAAGCGCCGGAGGGGCTGGGTGGCGGGGCTTGGCCCCGGGCTCCGCTCCTCGCGCTGGAGGGGCTGGGTGGCGGGGCTTGGCCCCGGGCCCCGCTCCTCGCGCCGGAGGGGCTGGGTGGCGGGCTTCGCCCCGGACCCCGGGGGCCAGGGGCGGAGTCCCTGCCACGCGGCGGAGCCGCATATCGGTGCTGCGGGAAGGGGCGGGGAGGGGGAACTATCGATATGCGGCTCCGCCGCGTGGTCCGCCGGCCACCCGTCAGAGGGTCGCTCGTTAGAGGGAACAACGGGGCGGAGGAGCTCAGCGGTGCTCCTCCGCCTCGTTAGGCGAGGGCGTGAGTCAGAGAAACCGTGAGGGAAAGCGCGGCGCCCGAGAGCGCCTGCGGGAACAGCGCGAACGGGACCGGGCGCGCGCGAAGCGCAAGCGGACGCTGGGCGTCGTGGGGGCGGCGGTGGCCGTCCTCGCCGGGGCCGTCGGGGTGGGCATGGTCGCGTCCAGGACCGAGGACGACTCGGGGAAGTCGGGCAGCGCCCTGGTGCCGCCGCGCGGAGCGGTCGGCAAGGGACGTCTGGTGATCCCCTCGGGGAAGCACGGGAAGGACGGGAAGGCGGAGCAGGAGGGCAAGGCGGGGAAGGCCGCGAAGGCCGCCCCGGTGACCCTGACGGTCTACGAGGACTTCCGCTGCCCCGGCTGCAAGCAGTTCGAGGACGTCTTCCGCAAGACCGTCCACCAGCTCCAGGACGAGGGCCGGATGAAGGTCGAGTACCACCTGGTGACGATCATCGACGGAAACCTCGGCGGCACCGGTTCGCTCCGCGCCGCCAACGCGGCGGCCTGCGCCCAGGACAAGGACCCCGCCATGTTCCGGGCGTACCACGATGTGCTCTACCGCCATCAGCCCCAGGAGACCCGGGACACCTACGCGAACAACAGCAGGCTGATCAAGCTCGCGGACCAGGTCCCCGGGCTGGTCACGCCCGCCTTCCGCACATGTGTCGAGGACGGCCGGCACGACACCTGGGTGCGCAAGTCCAACGATGTCTTCGCCCACTCCGGCTATGCCTCCACGCCGACCGTGCTGCTCGACGGGAAGTCCGTGTACGGCGATCCCAAGAAGCCGCTGAGCCCCAACAAGCTCAAGCGCATGGTCCTCGCGGCGGCCCGGGACTGATCCTTGTTACGCAGCCGTTGCCGGGTGGGTTGCCGTATCTCCCGCCCGGCACGGTAGCGTCGGTCCTGTCATGGACCTCCTCGCTTATATTCCCAGCCCGTCGTCCGGCGTGATCCATCTCGGTCCGGTCCCGCTGCGCGGCTATGCGTTCTGCATCATCATCGGCGTCTTCGTCGCGGTCTGGTACGGCGGACGGCGCTGGGTCGCCCGGGGCGGCCAGGTCGGCACCGTCGCCGACATCGCCGTCTGGGCGGTGCCCTTCGGCCTGGTCGGCGGCCGCCTCTACCACGTCATCACCGATTACGAGCTGTATTTCACCGACGGCCGTGACTGGGTGGACGCCTTCAAGATCTGGCAGGGCGGCCTCGGGATCTGGGGAGCCATCGCGCTGGGCGCGCTCGGCGCCTGGATCGGCTGCCGCCGCCGTGGGATCCCGCTCCCGGCGTACGCGGACGCCATCGCGCCCGGGATCGCCTTCGCCCAGGCGATCGGGCGCTGGGGCAACTGGTTCAACCAGGAGCTGTACGGCAAGGCGACCACACTGCCCTGGGCGCTGAAGATCGACGGCGACGCCGACGCGGGCCGGGTGGCCGGCACGTACCACCCGACCTTCCTGTACGAGTCGCTGTGGTGCGTCGGCGTGGCGCTCCTGGTGATCGGGGCGGACCGCCGCTTCAAGCTGGGGCATGGCCGGGCGTTTGCCCTCTACGTCGCGGCTTACACCGTGGGCCGCTTCTGGATCGAGTACCTCCGGGTGGACGACGCCCACCATGTGCTGGGGCTGCGGCTCAACAACTGGACGTCCGTCGTGGTCTTCCTGGCCGCGGTGGCCTATCTGGTGATCTCCGCGAAGAGGACCCCCGGCCGCGAGGAGATCGTGGAGCCCGCCGCGGTCGAGGACGGCGCGGCCGAGAGCGGCGCCGGACCGGCCGCGGCCACCGAGGCGGGCCACGGTACCGCGGCCGCGAGCAAGGCCGGGAGCGGTGGCGCGGACGATGCCGCGGTGGCCGCCGAGGCGGAGTCCGCCAAGAAACCCTGACGCGCGCCCTGGTGCGTCCACCGGGCCGCCGAACCCCTCGGGGTTCGGCGGCCTCTTCGCGTTTCCGCAGGTCAGCGAGGTAAGTTCGGCCTTCCTTGCTGGCGGAGCAGGGGAATTCGTGCGTACCTTCGAACCGTTGGGGTGAGGGCCGCATCGCCACACCCTTCTCGAAGGGAGCACATCTTCATATGTCCGTCATCGACACCGCCGAGTCCCCGCACATCGCCCACCGCGACAACCACACCCACCGTGATGTGAACGGCGGCTGGCTGCGGCCCGCCGTTTTCGGCGCCATGGACGGACTGGTCTCCAATCTCGCGCTGATGACCGGTGTGGCCGGCGGTGCCGTGGACCGGCAGACCATCGTGATCACCGGTCTGGCGGGCCTCGCGGCCGGGGCCTTCTCCATGGCCGCCGGTGAGTACACCTCCGTCGCCTCCCAGCGCGATCTGGTCCAGGCCGAACTGGAGGTGGAGCGGCGCGAGCTGCGCAAGCACCCCGTGGACGAGCTGGAGGAGCTGGCGGCGCTCTACGAGTCGCGCGGGGTGGAGCCGGCCCTGGCCCGTGAGGTGGCCGAGCAGCTCTCGCGCGACCCCGAGCAGGCGCTGGAGATCCACGCCCGCGAGGAGCTGGGCGTGGACCCGGACGATCTGCCGTCGCCGCTGGTGGCGGCGGTGTCCTCGTTCGGCTCCTTCGCGCTGGGCGCGCTGCTGCCGGTGCTGCCGTATCTGCTGGGTGCCACGGTGCTGTGGCCGGCCGTGCTGCTGGCGCTGATAGGGCTGTTCGGGGCCGGTGCGGCGGTGGCGCGGGTGACCGCCCGCAGCTGGTGGTACAGCGGGCTGCGGCAGCTGGTGCTGGGCGGTGCGGCGGCGGGTGTGACCTATGCCCTGGGCGCTTTGTTCGGAACGGCCGTAGGATGACACACATACGGCGAGCCGCATAATCACGCCGTTACCCCTCGGTTTCGATCCTTTTACAGGCGGGCATAAGCCCGAAGCGCTTGGGCAGTGTCGCCCGGTCAGCGCCATGGCGACGTCGGTCGCCCGGTGAACAATTGCCCGTACTGCCTGATGTCAGCCCACCCCCAGGGGCGTGATGTCACCCCACCCCGCCCTGGGGTGTCCGCATGATGGAATGGAACTTCCGCTTCCCGAGATTCCGCCCATCATGTAACCTGCACGAAATTTCGCGGAGGGCCAACGTCGTCCCTCGGCACACGCAAGATGCCATGACGACGACGGGAGAGCCGATGCGTTCCGCATCCCACCCCGCCCGACAGGGGATGTACGACCCGCGCAATGAGCACGACGCCTGTGGCGTCGGCTTCGTGGCGACCCTCACCGGCGAGGCCAGCCATGAGCTCGTGGAGCAGGCTCTCACCGTGCTGAGGAACCTCGAGCACCGCGGAGCCACCGGTTCGGAGCCCGACTCCGGCGATGGCGCGGGCATCCTCGTCCAGGTTCCGGACGCCTTCCTGCGGGCCGGTGTGACCGGCTTCGAGCTGCCCGAAGCCGGTGCCTACGCGGTGGGCATCGCGTTCCTCCCCGAGGGTGAGACCGAGGGCGCCGCCGCGGCGGAGCACATCGAGCGGCTCGCCGCCGAGGAGGGCCTGACCGTCCTCGGCTGGCGCGAGGTGCCCGTCGCCCCCGAGCTGCTGGGCAACGGCGCCCGGTCCACCATGCCCGCCTTCCGCCAGCTCTTCGTCGCCGACGGCACCAGCACCGGCGTGGCCCTGGACCGCAAGGCGTTCGTGCTGCGCAAGCGCGCCGAGCGCGAGGCGGGGGTCTACTTCCCCTCGCTGTCCGCCCGCACCCTGGTCTACAAGGGCATGCTGACCACCGGTCAGCTGGAGCCGTTCTTCCCCGACCTCTCCGACCGCCGCTTCGCCACGGCCGTCGCGCTGGTCCACTCCCGGTTCTCCACCAACACCTTCCCGAGCTGGCCGCTGGCCCACCCGTACCGCTTCGTCGCCCACAACGGTGAGATCAACACCGTCCAGGGCAACCGCAACTGGATGCGCGCCCGGGAGTCCCAGCTGGTCAGCGATCTGTTCGGGGAGAAGGGCCTGGAGCGGATCTTCCCCGTCTGCACCCCGGACGCCTCCGACTCGGCGACCTTCGACGAGGTTCTGGAGCTGCTCCACCTCGGCGGCCGCTCGCTGCCGCACTCGGTGCTGATGATGGTCCCCGAGGCGTGGGAGAACCACCCCTCCATGGACCCGGCCCGGCGCGCCTTCTACCAGTACCACTCCACGATGATGGAGCCCTGGGACGGCCCGGCCTGTGTCACCTTCACCGACGGCACCCAGGTCGGCGCCGTGCTGGACCGCAACGGCCTGCGGCCCGGGCGCTACTGGGTCACCGACGACGGTCTGGTGGTGCTCTCCTCCGAGGTCGGCGTCCTGGACATCGACCCGGCCAGGGTGGTCCGCAAGGGCCGGCTCCAGCCGGGCCGGATGTTCCTGGTCGACACCGCCGAGCACCGCATCATCGAGGACGACGAGATCAAGGCCGAGCTGGCCGCCGAGGAGCCGTACGGCGAATGGCTCGAGGCCGGTCTGATCGGCCTGGCCGACCTCCCCGAGCGTGAGCACATCGTGCACACCCACGCCTCGGTCACCCGCCGTCAGCAGACCTTCGGCTACACCGAGGAGGAGTTGCGGGTCCTGCTCGCGCCGATGGCCAAAGCGGGCGCCGAGCCGATCGGCTCGATGGGCACCGACTCGCCGATCGCCGCCCTCTCCGAGCGGCCGCGGCTGCTGTTCGACTACTTCACCCAGCTGTTCGCGCAGGTCACCAACCCGCCGCTGGACGCGATCCGCGAGGAGCTGGTCACCTCGCTGATCTCCTCGCTGGGCCCGCAGGGCAATCTGCTGGAGCCGACCTCGGCCTCCTGCCGCAGCGTCACCCTGCCCTTCCCGGTGATCGACAACGATGAGCTGGCCAAGCTCATCCACATCAACGCCGACGGGGACATGCCCGGCCTCAAGGCCGCGAACCTCTCGGGTCTGTACCGGGTCGGTGGCGGCGGTCAGGCGCTCGCCGCCCGGCTGGACGAGATCTGCGCGGAGGCCGACCGGGCCATCGAGGACGGCGCCCGGCTGATCGTGCTCTCCGACCGCCATTCGGACGCCGAGCACGCCCCGATCCCCTCGCTGCTGCTCACCTCCACGGTCCACCACCACCTCATCGGCACCAAGCAGCGCAGCCAGGTGGGGCTGCTGGTCGAGGCGGGCGACGTCCGCGAGGTGCACCATGTCGCGCTGCTGATCGGCTTCGGCGCCGCGGCCGTCAACCCGTATCTGGCCATGGAGTCGGTCGAGGACCTGGTCCGGGCGGGGACGTTCCTGCCCGGTGTCGAGGCCGAGACCGCGATCAAGAACCTGATCAAGGCGCTCGGCAAGGGCGTTCTGAAGGTCATGTCCAAGATGGGCATCTCGACCGTGGCCTCCTACCGGGGCGCACAGGTCTTCGAGGCCGTCGGCCTGGACGAGTCCTTCGTGGACAGGTACTTCCACGGCACCGCCACCAAGATCGGCGGCGCGGGCCTGGACGTCATCGCCAAGGAGGTCGCCGCCCGCCACGCCAAGGCGTACCCCGCCTCCGGCGTCCCCTCAGCCCACCGCACGCTGGAGATCGGCGGCGAGTACCAGTGGCGCCGCGAGGGCGAGCCGCACCTCTTCGACCCCGAGACGATCTTCCGGCTCCAGCACTCCACCCGGTCGCGCCGCTACGACATCTTCAAGAAGTACACCGATCGGGTGAACGAGCAGTCCGAGCGGCTGATGACGCTGCGCGGCCTGTTCTCCTTCAAGGGGGAGCGGCCCTCGATCCCGATCGACGAGGTCGAGCCCACGAGCGAGATCGTCAAGCGGTTCTCCACCGGCGCCATGAGTTACGGCTCCATCTCCCAGGAGGCGCACGAGACCCTCGCCATCGCCATGAACCGGCTGGGGGCCAAGTCCAACACCGGTGAGGGCGGCGAGGACTCCGACCGGCTGCACGACCCGGCCCGGCGCTCGTCGATCAAGCAGGTGGCCTCCGGCCGCTTCGGGGTGACCAGCGAATACCTGGTCAACTCCGATGACATCCAGATCAAGATGGCGCAGGGCGCCAAGCCCGGCGAGGGCGGTCAGCTGCCCGGCCACAAGGTCTACCCCTGGGTGGCCAGGACCCGGCACTCCACCCCGGGCGTCGGTCTGATCTCCCCGCCGCCGCATCACGACATCTACTCGATCGAGGATCTCGCCCAGCTGATCCACGACCTGAAGAACGCCAACCCCCAGGCGCGGATCCACGTCAAGCTGGTCTCCGAGGTCGGCGTCGGCACGGTGGCCGCGGGCGTCTCCAAGGCCCACGCCGATGTGGTGCTGATCTCCGGCCACGACGGCGGCACCGGCGCCTCGCCGCTCACCTCGCTCAAGCACGCGGGCGGCCCCTGGGAGCTCGGCCTCGCCGAGACCCAGCAGACACTGCTGCTCAACGGGTTGCGCGACCGCATCGTGGTGCAGACCGACGGCCAGCTGAAGACCGGCCGTGATGTGGTGATCGCCGCGCTGCTCGGCGCCGAGGAGTTCGGCTTCGCCACCGCGCCGCTGGTGGTCTCCGGCTGTGTGATGATGCGCGTCTGCCATCTGGACACCTGCCCGGTCGGCATCGCCACCCAGAACCCGGTGCTGCGCGAGCGCTACAGCGGCAAGGCCGAGTTCGTGGTGAACTTCTTCGAGTTCATCGCCGAGGAGGTCCGCGAGCTCCTCGCCGAGCTGGGCTTCCGCTCCCTGGACGAGGCCATCGGCCACGCCGAGCTGCTGGACACCGCCCGCGCCGTACAGCACTGGAAGGCCCAGGGCCTGGACCTGGCCCCGCTGCTGTACGTGCCCGAGCTGCCCGAGGGCGCCGTCCGCCACCAGGCGGTCGAGCAGGACCACGGCCTGGCCAAGGCGCTCGACAACCAGCTGATCAAGCTGGCGGCCGACGCGCTGAACGCCGAGAGCGCCGAGGCCGCCCAGCCGGTCCGGGCCCAGATCGCGATCCGCAACATCAACCGGACCGTGGGCACCATGCTCGGTCATGAGGTGACCCGTAAGTTCGGCGGCGCGGGCCTGCCCGACGACACCATCGACATCACCTTCACCGGCTCGGCCGGCCAGTCCTTCGGCGCGTTCGTGCCCAGCGGGGTCACGCTGCGGCTCGAGGGCGACGCCAACGACTACGTGGGCAAGGGCCTCTCCGGCGGTCGGCTCATCGTCCGCCCGGACCGGGGCGCGGACCACCTCGCCGAGTACTCCACCATCGCGGGCAACACCCTCGCGTACGGCGCGACCGGCGGTGAGATGTTCCTGCGCGGCCGGGTCGGCGAGCGGTTCTGCGTCCGCAACTCCGGCGCCACGGTCATCTCCGAGGGCGTGGGCGACCACGGCTGCGAGTACATGACCGGCGGCCGCGCGGTCGTCCTCGGCCCCACCGGCCGGAACTTCGCGGCCGGTATGTCCGGCGGAATCGCCTATGTGATCGACCTCGATCCGGACAATGTCAATGTCGATCTGCGGGACGCGGTCGGTGCGCTGGACGACACCGACCAGCGGTGGCTGCACGACGCGGTGCGCCGCCACCACGAGGAGACCGGATCCACCGTCGCGGGTGCGCTGCTCGACGACTGGGAGACCGCCCGTACCCGCTTCAGCAAGATCATCCCTGCTACGTACCAGGCCGTGCTCGCCGCCAAGGACGCCGCCGAGCGTGCCGGGCTCTCCGAGTCCGAGACCCACGAGAAGATGATGGAGGCGGCGATCAATGGCTGACCCCAAGGGCTTCCTGACCACCGGCCGTGAGGTGGCCGAGACCCGTCCGGTGGAGACGCGCGTCAAGGACTGGAACGAGGTCTACGTCCCGGGCTCGCTGCTGCCGATCATCAGCAAGCAGGCCGGCCGGTGCATGGACTGCGGCATTCCGTTCTGCCACAACGGCTGTCCGCTGGGGAACCTCATCCCGGAGTGGAACGACTACGCCTACCGGGGGGACTGGCGCGAGGCCAGCGAGCGGCTGCACGCGACCAACAACTTCCCGGAGTTCACCGGGCGGCTGTGCCCCGCCCCGTGCGAGTCGGCCTGCGTGCTCGGCATCAACCAGCCGCCGGTGACCATCAAGAACGTCGAGGTCACCATCATCGACAAGGCGTGGGACGCGGGCGATGTCACCCCGCAGCCGCCCGAGCGGCTCAGCGGCAAGACCGTCGCCGTGATCGGCTCGGGACCGGCGGGGGCGTGCCG
>NZ_JANIIC010000098.1 GCF_024519315.1 Streptomyces malaysiensis subsp. samsunensis
TGGAGGCCGCGGTGGCCGACCTGGTGCGGATCGCCGGGATGTGCTGGCAGATCGAGGAGTGCTTCCAGGCCGCGAAGAACGAGTGCGGCCTGGACCAGTACGAGGTCCGCCGTTACATCGGCTGGTACCGGCACATCACCCTGGCCATGCTCGCCCATGCCTACCTCGCGGTCATGGCGGCCGACGCGGCGGAAAAGGGGGATGCAGAAACGCTTCCGGCCCCCTGGCTCCGCTCACCGTGGCAGAAGTCCGGCGGCTCCTGGCGCCTCGCCTCGCCGGGAACCGCCGACCCGACCGGTCGCTTCGCGCGCACATGCTGAACTGGTCACGCTGGCGCCGCAGGCGCCAGATCGTCGCCCGCCACTGCCACTACCGGCGACGACTCCACTCGTTGGAGGGGCACTCCGGCAAGACCGCCCCTGACACACCACCAGCCCACTACACTCCGGACGACACCTCTGACCAGGCCAGATAGCGAAACGCTGCTGGAGTACCAGCTAGGAGGCCGGGCGCCGCTGTGCGACCAGCGCGGCGATCTGTGGGCGGTTGATCTTCCCGGTGCTGCTGCGGCCGACGGAGTCGACGAAGTGGAACTCGCGCGGTGTCTTGAACCGAGCCAGACGGTCGGCCAGGTGACTGCGCAGGCGGGTGGCAGCCGGCTCGCCGCCTTCCTCGCCGCCCTTCAGCTGCACGACGGCGACGACGCGCTGCCCCCACTCGTCATCCTGCACGCCGATAACCACGGCGTCGGCGACCGACGGCTCCGTCACGAGGGCGGCTTCCACCTCGGCAGGGTAGATGTTGACGCCCCCCGAGAGGATCAGATCGGAGCGTCGGTCGCCGACGTAGAGATAGCCGTCTTCGTCGAGGTGGCCGATGTCGCCCGCGGTCCGGAACGGGTCGTGGGCGTCCGGTGCCTCGGCGGGGATCAAGTCCCCGGCCGCACCGCTGTAGGTGAAATCGAAGCCACCGCTGACGTAGATAGTGCCGGGCTCGCCTGCGGGGAGCGGCCGTCCGTCGCTCCCGCGGATCTCGAGCTGGATGCCGGGTGCCGCGCGGCCTGCGGAGCCTGGCTTCTGCAACGCCTCCTCGGAAGTGATGATCGTGGCGATGCCGAACTCCGTGCACCCGTAGTACTCGGTGAGCACCGGACCCCACCACTGGATCATCTGCTGCTTCAGCTCCGGCGGGCACGGTGCTCCAGCGTGGGTGACCAGCTGGAGCGAGCGGCCTGAGAAGGAGTCGCGGATCGACTCGTCGAGGTCGAGAAGCCGGTGAAACATGACCGGGACCATGAACGTGGTCGTGACCCCGAATCGGTCGATGAGCGAGAGCGTCTCAGCCGCGTCGAACCGTGTGGTGATGACGAGCTCCTGCCCCAGGTGCAGGGCGCAGAGCGCGTTCAGATTCGGTGCCGGGTGGTAGAGCGGGGCGACCACCAGGTGCACCTGGGGGAGCCCGGTGTCGGTGTCGTACTGCGCGAACCGCTGCCGAGCTCGGGCATCGGCAGCCTCGTCGGGGGTCGTCGTCGGCAGCGCCCGATGGACACCCTTGGGGCGCCCGCTCGTCCCAGAGCTGTAGTACTGCACCGAGCCTGCGCTCCGCTGCATCGGCGCAGAGGCAGGATGCCGTGCGAGCAGGTTCTCGGCCGGGAGTCCGTCCGACGCGCCTCCGACTACGACGACGCGGTCGGGGGCGAGGCCGCCACCCAGGCGAGCCCCTTCGACGGCAAGCGACTCGAGGGCAGACTCGGTCACCACGGCGCGAGCCCCGGAATCCCCAATCAGATAGGCGGCCTCGGTGGCGGTCAGGTGCCAGTTGACTGGCACGAGGTATAGGCCGATCTGCTCCGCCGCGAGCTGTGCGGCGATGAAGGTCGCACCGTTCCTCAGGAGGAGGGCCACGGTCTCGCCGCGCTGCAGATCCAGGTCGTCCTGCAGCAGGCGGGACCAACGGTGGGCGTCATCGAGCAGGTCGCCCCGCGTGACGGTCTCGGACTCAAGCCGCAACGCGACGGCGTCGCGGTCGCCAGCCGCGATCTCGAAGAAGCCCCGAGCAGGCGCGGCCGCCGGTGTTGTCATGCCGACACCTCCCGGTTCGAGAGCACCAACGTCGCCGCCTCCGAGAAGAAGTGTCCAACACCCTGGACCACACTGACATCCACGTCGGGCACCTGGGCGAACGCCTCGCCCCGGAGCTGGCGGACGGCCTCCTGGATCGCGAACATCCCGTACATGCCGGTGTGGGTGTAGCGAAGGCCGCCGCCGTTGGTGTTCATCGGCAGGTGCCCGCCCGGGGCGGTGTTACCGTCGGCGACGAACGCGCCGGCCTCCCCACGCCCGACGAAACCGAGCGCCTCGAGGCCGTACAGCGGCACGTGTGCGAACGCGTCGTAGACCATCAGGTGATCCACGTCGTTGTGGCTGATGCGCGCCTCGGTGAAGGCAGCCGTGGCCGACCGCTCGAACGTCTCGGCGCGCGTGAGGTCAGGCATCTGCGACACCAAAGGGCTGTCAGCCGCCTCGCCCGACCCCCACAGATAGACGGGGGTGCGGCGCAGTTCGCGGGCGCGTTCTGCCGACGTGACGACCAGCCCACCGCCTCCGTCGCTCACCATGCAGCACATGAGCTTGGTGAACGGCCAGGCGATCGGAGTCGATGCCAGGACCTCGTCGACGCTCGCGAGAGAGGGGCGGGCCGCTCGGGGATTTCCGTGCGACCACTCGCTCTGCCGAGCCGGCACGGAGGCCAGCTGCTCGAGCGTCGTCCCCGTCTCGTGGGCGTAGCGGAGGTAAGGGAGCGTGAACATCGTGGGAGGGCCGTAGACGCCGAACGGTAGCTCGAACTGACCGAGCATCCCGTCGGCCGGCATCGGACGCGGATGGCGCCCGACCACCGACCGACGAGATTCGCCGTGCAGCACGAGGACGACTTCGGCCTGTCCAGCGGCGATCGCGGCAGCAGCGTGACGCACGTGCACCAGAAACGACGTCCCGCCCACACTCGTGCCGTCGAACCACGTCGGACGGACTCCCAACGCGTGAGCGATCTCGACCGGGTTGTGCACGGCGCTCGTGATGCCGTCGACATCGTCGAGGCTCAAGCCGGCGTCGGCGAGAGCGAGCAGCGCGGCATCGACGTGGAGGTCCAACTCAGACATGGCGGGCAGTCGTCCGAGGCTCGTTTCGGCGGCGCCGGCGATGGCGGCCACGGGGCGACTCACGCGGCGTGCCCCTCTCGGGGGGCGAACACCGGGACCACCTGGCCGCGCCGGTCCTCGAAGGCGACCTGCAGCGGCATGTCGATGACCAGCTGGTCGGGCACAGCGTCGCTCCCGATGATGTTCGTCATCATGGTCGGCCCTTCCTCCAGCTGGACGATCGCGATGACGTGCGGACCGACTGCTTCGAATCCGGGGGCGGGGAGGTGGTTGATGACATAGCTCAGCAACGTCGCGCGTCCGCTCACGTCAACCCACGACACCTCGCGGGAGCCGCAGGACGGGCACGCGATGCGGGGGTAGAAGAAGTGCGTTTCACACGACCCGCACTGCTGGACCGCCAGGCGGCCCTCGGCCGCGGCGTCCCAGAAGGGGCGGGTGGTCGGTGTCGGCAGCGCCTGCGCGGCGCCCTCGCCAGGGGAGACCCCGGACACAAACATTGGTACCATGAGCGGTACTATACAGGTCATTATGATACCGTCCAGTCGTTGGTCGGCACTCGGCGCGGCCGAGCGGAAGGAAGATTCGTGGGCACTCGAACGATCTACACGGGCGCGTTGGTCTTGGTGGGCGACCCCCGCAACGGCAGCTTTCAGCGAGTCGACGTCGAGGTCGTCGACGGCCGGATCAGTCAGCTTGCCGACAACCTCGGGTCCACGCCCGAAGGTGCCGATGTCGTCGATGCGTCCTGGGCTTGGATCATCCCGGGGTTCGTGGACGCGCACCACCACATGTGGCAGGCGACGATGCGCGGCCTCACGGTGGACTTCACGCTGTCCGACTACGTGTGGACGATCCGGCGCAACCACTCCGGCGTGCACCGCGCGGTCGACATCTACAACGGGACGCTCGGTGCGGCCGTGGGGCTGCTCGACTCCGGCACGACCTGCTCGGTCGACTACTCCCACAGCATCTTGACCCCTGAGCACGCCGACGCGGGTGTGGCGGCCATCAACGAGTCCGGAATCCGTGGCGTGTGGTGCTACGGGCTCTATGACCCCCACACGACGAATCCGTACTTCACGTCTGTCGAGTCCCGTCTCGAGGACGCGAGACGCGTGCGTTCATCGTTGTTTGAGACCAGCGGCGGGCGGGTGCGCTTCGGGATCGCCCCGACCGAGATGAGCCTGAACGGCATCGAGCAGGCCGCCCAGGAAATGGTGCTCGGGCGCGAGCTGGATTGCCTGATCCACACTCACACCAACGCCCGGTGGAAGCCCGGATACCGGTCGGAGATCAAGCAGCTGGCCGAGGCTGGGCTCCTCTGGTCGCACCAGCTCCACTCGCACTGCAACACCTCCGACGCCGAGGACTTCGCGATCCTGGCCGATCATGGGGCCAAGGTCTCCTCCACCCCCGAGACCGAGCTCAATATGGGGATGGGGTTCCCGATCGCCGCCGTCGCCGACCGCGCCGGTGTCGTGGCGGGGCTGGGTGCGGACATCCAGTCGAACAACTCTCCCGACATGTTCACGACCATGCGCCTGATGCTGGCGGGGGAGCGCGCGCGGGCCAATCAGCGCGCGCTGGAGGAGAAAGGCATTTACGGTATGGGCGGCCTCGAGTTGCGTGCTGCCGACGTGCTGTACTTCGCGACGCTCGGCGGAGCCATCGGTCTGGGCCTAGAGGACGAGTGCGGTTCGATCGACGTCGGCAAGGCCGCCGATCTCCTCTTCATCCGCAACACATCCCTGAACCTGACACCAGCCGTCGACCCGATGGGTGCGATCGTCATGAGCGCTCGAACCTCCGACGTCGACACCGTCCTCGTCGGCGGTGAGGTCGTGAAGCGGGACGGCGCGATGCGTGCTGACCTCGTCGAGAAGGCGATCCGAGGCCTGCAGGAGTCGGGCACCCACATCGTGAACGAGTCGCAGGCGTACGGAGGCATGATGCCTCCGCAGCCCGAGTGGTGGGGCGCCGCGACCGCAGCGACGGGCTCGCCGTCATGACCCGTCGGCGGCCTCTTTTCGAGCGCTGGGACAGCGGACTCCGGGAGACGACATGCGGTGGGTGACATGCCAGCACGGGCACGGTCTGCAGGTCGGTCTGGTCGTCGACGACGCGGTGCATGTCTTGGACGACGACCGCACGCTGATCGACGTGATCTCCGCAGGCCAGGTCGAGATGGAGCGCATCGCCGAGACGGTGCGGCGATCGCCCGCGACCGTCGTCCCACTCGAGTCGATGGTGCTGCACTCCCCGATCCCGCAGCCGCCCTCCGTGCGCGACACGGTCGGCTTCCTCGACCATGTCCGCGGGTGCCGAAGGGCCTACGGCCGTGACCCGGAACTCGGCGAGGTCTGGAGCCGCGTTCCCGCCTTCTACTTCGCCAATCCGGCCACCCTGTTCGGCGCTCGCGACGACGTCGCGATCGCGCCGGGCTCACGCTGGTTCGACTTCGAGCTCGAAGTCGCAGCAGTCATCGGCACGCCCGGCTCGGACCTGGATCCTGTCGCCGCCCAGGACGCGATCGCGGGCTACATGCTCTTCTGCGACTGGACCGCCCGGGATCTGCAGCAGGCCGACATGGCGCTCGGCATCGGTCAGGGCAAAGGCAAGGACTCCGGCATGACGTTCGGTCCGTGGCTCGTGACGGCCGACGAAGTCGCGAACCGGCTCGTCGACGGTCGCCTCGACCTCGAGGTGGCGGTCGAGGTCAACGGGGTCGAGATCGCCCGCGGGACGACCGGTGCGATGGACTGGACCTTCGGAGAGATCGTGTCGTTCGTGTCGCGCGGCACCCGTTTGGTCCCCGGCGACGTCATCGGGTCCGGCACGATCCCCGGCGGTTGCCTGCTGGAGCACCTCGTCGGTGACCCGGAGACCTACGACGGATGGCTGAAGCCAGGCGACACCGTCTCACTCGACAGTCGCGCCCTCGGACGCACGCATCAGCGCATCGTCGACGGCGCCCGCCCTCACCCGCTCTCGAGCGGCTACTGATCCCGACCGAGACGAGGAACCTGTCATGACGAACACCTACACGCGCGGCCTGCACGAGATCGCCGCGGGAATCTGGGCCTGGCTGCTGCCCGACGGCGGGTGGGGCATGAGCAACGCGGGGCTGGTGCAGGGCGAGGGGCAGAGCTTCCTCGTCGACACCCTCTTCGACCTCCCCCTCACGACCGAGATGCTGGACGCCATGGCGGACCTGACCGCCTCCACGCCGATCCAGGGCGTCCTGAACACCCACGCCAACAGCGACCACTGCTTCGGCAACCAACTCCTCGACGACACGGTCACGGTGTACGCGACGAGCGAGACCGACCACGAGATCCAGCACGGCACGACCCCCGAACGGCTCCACATGCTGGCGACATCGGACTTCGGACCGGTCTTGTCGCCCTTCCTGCGGAGCTGTTTCGGAGCGTTCGACTTCACTGGCATCACTCTGCGAAACGCCGACACGGTCTTCGACGACTCCCTGACAGTGACAGTCGGCGGTCGCGATGTCGAGCTGTTGCGGCTGGGCCCGGCGCACACTGTCGGCGACGCCATCGCCCACGTGCCCGATGCCGGGGTGATCTTCGCCGGCGACCTCCTCTTCATCGGTGGGACGCCCATCATGTGGGCTGGCTCGCTCACGAACTGGCTGCGTGCCTGCGACCGGATGACCGCGCTCGATCCGACGGTCGTGGTGCCCGGTCACGGACCGCTCACCGACGTCGACGGGATCGCGAAGATGCGGGGCTACCTGGCCCACGTCAAGGATCGCATCGCCGACGGGGTGGAGGCGGGTCGACCGTGGCGCGAGACTGCTGACCGGATGGATCTGGACCGCTACGCCTCCTGGCCGCAGGCCGAACGCATCGTCGTCACGACCTACCAGGCCTACCGGCAGGCTGCGGTGGACACCCCGCAGGAGGACGGCATCGACCTCTTCGGCGAGATGGCCGCCTGGCAGCAGCGCCATGTAAGGAAACGCTGACGCCCCGGCGCCGCGGCCGACGACGGATGGTTCGGCCGATGAGGTCCGCCCTCGCGGCGAACCCTTTACCAGCTCGGTCGGAGCAAGGAGGAGGTCGTGATCAGTGTCGTCGACCGCTTCTTCAATCGCATGGGCAAGGACGCGCAGCTCCGGTCCCAGGACCCGACGGACGTCCGCGAACAGGTTGAGGCCTACCTCTCGGCCTCGGTCGACCGCAACCGCCGGGCCAGTCGACAGTTCGTGCAGGACGTCGAGCTCTACGGTCCGACCCGGCACGTCTACGACCGACACGAGGAGATCGCCATCCGCGAGCTGGAGGGCATCGTCAGCCGGGCGATCGACCGGGGGGAGGTCACCCGCGGCACTCCCGCGCTCTGGGCCGAGCTGCTCGGCGTCGTGATTCGCGGACTTCGGGACCCCGAGGTGCTGGACCGGCTCGGTGCCTCACGAGACGAGGCGTTGGAGCTGTTCGGGCATCTCTGCCGCCGTGGCCTGTCCTGATCGGGCGTCGCCGAGAGCCGGCGGTGGTGAGCGCATTCACTTGCGCGGTACCAAAAAAGCGTCTACAGTACCAGAACTGTTACCAGCACCACGCGCTGGTCCGCGGTGTGCGCGGTGGAACGGCGGTGGCGCTCTTGGCGCCGCTCGGATCGCTGACGACCCCCGCAAGGATCTGCGTCGGCGTGCTTTTCATCGTCGGAAGGACCTGCCAATGACCGACACCCCATCGGTGTACGTGGTGACCGGAGGTGCCGGCGGACTCGGCGGCGCCACGGCGAAACTCTTGGCGGAGCGCGACGTGTCCGTCGTGGTGACCGACCTGGTCGACGCCGACGAGAGCGAGCTGCGCGCGCAGCTCGGTGAGCGCGTGACGTTCGTCCGCGGCGACGTCTGCTCGGAGAGCGACCTCGGCCGGGTGCTCGACCGCGCCTCCGAACGCGGCACGATCCGCGGGCTGGTCCACTGTCCGGGGAAGGGTTTCCCCCGCAGGATCGTGGACCGTGCCGGGACGCCATTCCCGCTGGACCAGTTCGAGACCGCCCTGAGGCTGAATCTGGTGGGCACCTTCAACGCCCTGCGGCTGACGGCCGCACGCATGGCCACGAACGACCCTGACGAAGGCGAACGCGGGTCGATCGTCATGACCGC
Source organism: Streptomyces malaysiensis subsp. samsunensis (assembly GCF_024519315.1). Lineage (GTDB taxonomy): Bacteria > Actinomycetota > Actinomycetes > Streptomycetales > Streptomycetaceae > Streptomyces > Streptomyces malaysiensis. The sequence goes on from NZ_JANIIC010000098.1 coordinate 8,301, forward strand.
GTCGGTCGCCGCCTGGGACGGGCAAGTCGGACAGATCGCCTACGCCGCCGCGAAGTCCGGCGTCGTCGGCATGACCCTGTGCGCCGCTCGTGACCTCGCCGACCTCGGCATCCGCGTCAACACCATCGCTCCCGGCATCTTCGATACCCCGCTGCTGGCCCGGTTCTCCCAGGGCATCCGCGACGGCCTCGCGGAATCGGTCACCTTCCCGAAGCGCCTCGGTGACCCGGAGGAGTACGCCTCGCTCGCCGACCAGCTACTCCACAACCGCTACCTGAACGGCGAGGTCATCCGCCTCGACGGCGCCATCCGGATGGCGCCCCGATGAGCGCCGCCAGCGCCCCGGTCTTGTTCGAGGAGACCGACGGTGTCGCGACGATCACCCTCAACCGTCCCGCGGTGCGCAACGCCGTCGACGCCTCGATGGCGGGAGCTCTCGCCGAGATCGTCGACCACCTGGACGAGCGCAGCGACCTCCGCGCAGCCATCCTCACCGGTACCGGCGGCAGCTTCTGCTCGGGCATGGACCTGAATGCCTTTGTCCGTGGCGAGAAGTCCTCGATCCCGGGCCGCGGGTTCGCCGGATTCACCGCCCGCCCTCCTGTCATCCCCGTGATAGCCGCCGTCGAAGGTGCCGCCGTCGCCGGCGGCTGCGAGCTCGTGCTCGCCTGCGACCTGGTTGTCGCGGCCGAGTCCGCACGCTTCGGGGTGCCAGAGGTCAAGCGCGGACTGGTCGCCGTAGGCGGCGCGCTCCTCAAGCTGCCGTCGCGGATCCCGTACCAGGTCGCAATGGAGTGGATCCTGACCGGCGACATGGTCGGCGCTCGTCGCGCCCACGAGGTGGGGCTGGTTAACGCGGTGGCGCCGGACGGTGAGGCACTGGCGGTCGCCCGGCGCTTGGCAGACCGCGTCGCCGCCAACGGCCCGCTGGCGCTTCGCGCCAGCAAGCAGATCGTCGCGGCGTCGTCCTCGTGGAGCCACGAAGAGGCGTACGAGCGTCAGCTCGAGATAGCGCGCCCGGTGACGGAGTCGGCGGACGCCCAGGAGGGCGCCCGTGCCTTTGCCGAGAAGCGAAGCCCCGTGTGGAGCGGTCGATGAGCGCGGGGCCGCTGGACGGCGTGCGTGTCGTCGAGCTCGGCGGGATCGGACCGGCGCCGTTCGCGTGCATGATGCTCGCCGACCTCGGTGCCGACGTCATCAGGATCGACCGGCCGGGAGCCGAGCTCCATCCGGTGATGCACCGCAATCGCCGCTCGATCGCGCTCGATCTCAAGTCTCCGGAGGGCCGCGCGATCGCGATGCGGCTGGTCGCGACCAGCGACGTCGCCATCGAGGGCTTCCGCCCAGGGGTGGCCGAACGCTTGGGCCTTGGGCCTGACGACGTCTCGCGCGAGGCGCCGCACGTCGTGTATGGCCGGATGACCGGTTGGGGGCAGGACGGTCCCTGGGCACAGCTTCCCGGGCACGACATCAACTACATCGCCCTGACCGGCGCCCTCCATGCGATCGGCCCCGCCGACGGGGACCCAGTGGTGCCACTCAACCTCATTGGCGACTTCGGCGGTGGCGGCATGCTGTTGGCCTACGGCGTCCTCGCGGCCGTCGTCAGCGCTCGCACCACAGGGCGAGGGCAGGTCGTCGACGCCGCGATGATCGACGGCTCGGCGGCCCTCATGGCGATGCTCCACGGGTACCTCGCCGAGGGGCGATGGGTCGACGAGCGTGGGGTGAACCACCTCGACGGCGGCGCTCCCTACTACCGGACGTACGCGTGCAGCGATGGTCGGCACGTGGCGGTCGGCTGCATCGAGCCGCAGTTCTACGCGAGCCTGCTCGAGGGGCTTGACCTGGGCGACGACCCGGACTTCGCGGCCCAGGACGATCGCTCGCGATGGCCGTCCATGGTGCACCGCCTGCAGGCGATCTTCGGTTCGAGGCCGCGTGATGAGTGGGCCGAAGTGTTCGCCACGAGCTCGGCCTGCGTCACCCCGGTCCTGTCGATCGGTGAAGCGCCACTGCACCCGCACCACGTCGAACGGCAGACCTATACCTCGCTCGGCGAGGGTCACATGGCGCGACCCGTGCCTCGCTTCGCAGGAACACCTGCCGCCGAGCCGCGCCTGGCACCCGTCGTCGGTAGCGACGGCTTGGCGCTGCTGGGGGAGCTCGGCCTCGAGGCAGCCGAGGTCCGGAGTCATCTTGAGGCGGGGGTGGTCGTGCTGCCGCCGAGCGCCACCGACGAGGGGGGACCGAGGTGACGACGGCGCGCGAGCTCGTGGCTCGTCACGTGTTCGACGGCATGACGATCGCCGTCGGGGGTTTCGGCCTCTGTGGCAACCCGTTCGACCTGATCGAGGGGGTCCGTGACTCGGGCGTGACCGACCTGACGATCGTCTCCAACAACATGGGTACCGACGGCAAGGGTCTCGGCGTGCTCCTGGAGGGTCGGCAGGTCCGCAAGGTCGTGGCGTCCTACGTCGGTGAGAACCGCCGGTTCGCCCAGCAGTACCTCGACGGGCAGCTTGACATCGAGTTCGCCCCGCAGGGCACCCTGGCCGAACGGCTCCGCGCGGGCGGGGCGGGGATTCCCGCCTTCTACACCCCGACCGGAGCCCACACGATCGTCGCCGAGGGCAAGCCGACCACGCAGATGGGCGGCCGTACCGTGATCCTGGAGCACGCGATCGTCGCGGACCTCGCGCTCGTGCGCGCCCACCACGCGGACGCGGCGGGCAACTTGACGTATCGAATGACAGCGCGGAACTTCAATCCCGTCGTCGCCACTGCGGGGCGGGTCACGCTCGCGGAGGTCGACCGGGTGGTGGAGGAGTACCTCGACCCCGACCTCGTGCAGACGCCGGGGATCTACGTCGACGAGGTGGTCGTCGCGTCTGCGCGAGCGCCGGAGATCGAGCAACGGACGACGCGGCCGCGGCAGTTCGAAGGAGGCGCCCATGTGGAGGCGTGAGCAGATGGCCGCCGTCGCGGCGCGCGAGCTGGTCGACGGCGCGTATGTCAATCTCGGGATCGGCATTCCGACGTTGGTGGCGAATCACGTGCCGGCGGGCATCCGGGTGACCCTGCAAAGCGAGAACGGCATGCTGGGCATGGGGGAGTTCCCTCTCGAGGGCGACGAGGACGCCGACCTCATCAACGCTGGTAAGCAGACGGTCACGATCGAGCCGGGTGGCAGCTTCTTCGGGTCCGACCAGTCCTTCGCGATGATTCGCGGCGGCCACATCGACCTGGCGATTCTCGGGGCCATGCAGGTGTCGGGGTCGGGCGACCTCGCCAACTGGACGATCCCCGGTGTGCTCGTCAAGGGCATGGGCGGCGCGATGGACCTCGTGGCGGGGGCCCGGCGGGTCGTCGTCCTGACCGACCACACGACGAAGGACGGCCGGCCGAAGATCGTCGAGACCTGCGACCTGCCCCTGACCGGCCGCAGTGTCGTGGACCGGGTCGTCACCGACCTGGCCATCTTCGACGTGACGCAGGCAGGTCTGGCGCTGGTCGAGCTCGCCCCCGAGGTGACGCTGGAGGAGGTCCGCGACCGCACGGGCTGCCAGTTCGACGATCTCCGGGAGGGTACGGCGCACAGCATCGACTGACGGTGCAGCCGCCCGACTACGACTCCAGGCCCAGGAAGCGGTATCGTTCGCGACCTCGGAGTACCGTGAATCGGGCCGGCCTAGTCCCGGCGACGATGCAGTGAAGTGAGGTGGACCATGCCAGACGTTAGGTCGAACGCCCTTTCCGGGCGGCAGTCCGACGTGCTCAACGCCCTTGAGGATGCCTTCCTCGCTGAGGGCTTCCGCCATCTCACGATTGGTGACATGGCCGCCCTCGCTCGCACCTCCCGTCGCACGATCTATCAGCTGGGGCAGAGCAAGGACGAGGTCGTGGTCGGCGTCGTCGACCGCTACTTCAACTCGATGGGCAAGGAGGCGCTGCGCCGCGCCCACGACACGGCGAATGTGCACGACCAGATCGAGGCCTACCTGTCAGCCTCCGTTGAGCGCAATCGTCGAGCCAGCCGTCAGTTCGTGCACGACGTCGAGAACTATCTGCCTACGAGCCACGTCTACGACCGCCATCAGGAGATCGCGATTCGGGAGCTGGAGACGATCGTGCGAAAGGCGATGGAGCGGGGAGAGGTCACCGGTGGGTCGCCGGCCTTGTGGGCCGAGATGCTCGGCGCCGTGATCCGTCATCTGCGGGACCCCGATGTGCTCGATCGAGTGGGCGCCACCCGCAGCGACGCACTTGAGTTGTTCGGGCGGTTCTGCCGCCGCGGCCTGGCCTGAGCCGCGATCGTGTAGCCGCTCGATAGGCGGCACCGGCACGCCGGACTGAACGGCATGGGACCGCATTTGATGTAGCCGCCCTGCCGCCGTGGTCCGGCCGTGTGACGCTTCTGCTGCCGTCCTCGGAGGACCGCCGAGGACGAGGTTCGATGACGGCCTTGACCGGTACCAGGGTTGCGCTTACGATACCGATGGCAGTACCCAATGTGGGCTGGGTCACTCGATCGATCGTGATCGTCAGCGCAGTTCCGTAGCCTGCGTGGCTCCCCCGAGCGACTCGTGTGGTCATCCAACTGCCGCAGGACGGGGCGGACACCTGGTCCGCGCCGACGTGAAACCGAGAGAGGAGAAGGTATGACGAGAACTCGCATCGCGGCGGTGTGCGGGGCGCTGCTGGCGCTCACGCTGTCGGCGTGTGGCAGCTCGTCGTCGGATGGTCCCACCGGGTCGACCAGCGACGACGTCATCAAGCAGGCGAAGGCCTCGACGGAGCAGGCCTTCGCCGGCACCGATCGTGCCCTGCCGACCGACGGTCCCAAGGCGCAGGCCGGCAAGACCGTGTGGGCGCTCGCCTGCAGCACCCAGGCGGCCGGCTGCGTCGTGCCGGCCCAAGGATTCGTCGACGCCTCGAAGGCGCTCGGGTGGAAGGTCAAGCTGGTCGACGGCAAGGCCGACCCGGCGGTCTACAACTCCCAACTGCGGGCCGCTGCGGCTGCGAACGTCGATGCCGTCGCCTTGTTCGGCGTCGATTGCTCCGTGGTCAAGGCCTCGATTGAGGTGGTGCGGGCAGCCGGCGTCAAGGTCTACGGCGGCAACGCGCTCGACTGCGACGACAAGTTCAGCAACGGTGGCAAGCCCCTGTTCGACGAGCACCTACGGTTCAACCAGGACCTGATCTCGTACGAGGACTACATGAGCACCTTCGTCGGCCCCACGATCGCCGACTGGGCCATCGCCAAGACCGACGGCAAGGCGGAGGTCATCCTGATGCGCCAGGACGACAATGCCACCCTCCGGATGGTCGGAGACGCCCAGGCTGGCCGCCTCGCTGAGTGCGACGGATGCGTGGTCCATAAGGTGACGTTTACTTCTGATGACCTGTTCGGCGGGAAGCTGCAGGGCAAGGCCGCCGCCGCGCTCCAGCAGTTCCCGACCGCGGACGTCGTCATGGTTCCCGCCGACTCGGCGATCACCCTCGGAGTGGGGGCGGCTGTCGACCAAGCGCGCCAGGGCGGGCGTAAGGACCTGCTGCTCGCGGGCAACGAGGGTGTTGCCTCGTCGATCACCCTGATTCGCAACGGGACGCAGTCCTACGCGGTCGGCCGGCCGCTCACCTGGACCGGCTGGGCTGCGGCGGACGGCCTGAACCGGCTCTTCGCCGGCGAAAAGCCGGTCGATTCGGGCATGGGCATCGGCAGCATGGACGCCAAGCACCTCCCCCACGGCGACGTGTACGACGGCAACCGGGCATCGTCGGGCTACCAGGAGAACTACAAGAAGATCTGGGGAGTGGACTGAGTGGTCGACGCCGCCTCCGGGAGGCGGGCGAGCACTTTGGCGCTCGCCCGCCTCTCCAAGACCTTCCCCGGCACGCGAGCCCTCGCGGACGTGAGTCTCTCGGTCGCGCCCGGCCACTTCCACGCACTCGTAGGCGGCAACGGCTCAGGGAAGTCCACGCTCATCAAGATCCTCGCCGGCGTCTACAGCGCCGACCGGGGTGGGTCGCTCCACCTGGGTGACGAGAGCTTCGACGTCGAGCAGCTGACGCCGCGCTGGTCCCGGGAGGCAGGCATCAGGTTCGTCCACCAGGACCTCGGCCTGTTCCCGGAGCTGACCGTGACAGAGAACGTCCTCGCCGGCAGTCCTTTCCCCCGACGGCTCGGCGGCATCGACTGGTCCGAGGCACGCCGATCGGTCCAGCGACTGCTGGACGCGCTCGAGATCCCTGTCCACGCGCGGTCCCTCGTGCGTGACCTGCGACCTGCCGACCAGACGCTCATCGCGGTGGCGCGCTGCCTGCGCGACCGCGACTCCGGCGGCGTCGGTTTGCTCGTCCTGGACGAGCCGACGACGCGCCTGCCCGCCGACGAGGTGGACGGCCTGCTTCAGCGGCTGAGTGCCTACAGCAGTCGGGGCCAGAGCATCCTCTACGTCACGCACCGGCTCGACGAGGTTCTTAGCTACGCCGACACCGTGACGGTGCTGCGCGACGGCCGCCACGTCGACACCCGCCCCGCGGCCCAGCACGATCGCGAGAGTCTGGTGGCGCACATAGCAGGACACGCGCCCGCGGAGCGACAGCGCCAGCCGCGGACTTCCTTCGGACCAGCCGTGCTCTCGGTCGAGGGCCTGCGGGGTGGTCCCCTGGAGAACGTCACCTTCGATATCCGCGCCGGGGAGGTCGTGGCCCTGGCCGGGTTGGTCGGCAGCGGCCGGACCAGCGTGATGCAGAACGTGATGGGAGCAGTCAAGCCGCGGGGAGGCTCGGTCTCAGTGAGCGGCCGACGGCTCCGGTCCGGGCACGTCGCCGAGGCGATCTCGCGTGGCCTCGCGCTCGTCCCCGAGGAGCGGGCGCGCGACGGTGCGTTCCTGTCCCTGTCGGTGACCGAGAACCTCTCGGCGTCGACGATCGGTCGGTACCGGCGCGGCGGCTGGTTGCGACGCACCGACGAGCGCAGGGATGCCGAGCGAGACATCGACACTTACGGCATCAAGGGAACGGCGGACGCACCGATCGCTCGGTTGTCGGGCGGGAACCAGCAGAAGGCCGTGATGGCGCGGGCGATGAGGTCCGCCCCGGTCGTCCTCCTCCTGGACGAGCCGACGCAGGGGGTCGACGTCGGTGCACGGGCTGACATCTACGCCCAGATCGACGCGGCCGTCGCCGGCGGTGCGGGAGTGCTCCTTGCGACGTCCGACCTCGATGAGTTGCTCCATCTCGCCGACCGGGTGCTCGTGCTTGCCGACGGCCGCATCACAAGCGAGGCCTCGGGTCCGGATATCACCCGCACATGGATCTTCGACAACGTCTACCAGCACGAAAAGGCATCGACATGACATCCCAGGACGCCCGCACCACCCTCGAGATGCCGCCCGAGAAGCCACCCGCCGAGGACAACGCCGTGACGACAACGAATGGATGGCGCCCGTCGCTCCTGCGCCTGACCGAGCGTTTTGGACTCGTGATGCTGCTGCTGGGCGTCGCGGTCTACTTCGCCCTCAATCCTGCCACGTCGGCGACGTTCCCCACGGTGTCGAATCTCCGCAACATCGTGGCCAACGAGTCGGTGCTGATCCTGGTGGCGCTCGCCGCCCTGATCCCCTTGGTGGCGCATCGCTTCGACCTCTCGGTAGGAGCGATCGTGGCACTGACGTCGATCGCCGCGGCCAAGGCGACCACCTCGATGGAGCTGCCGATCCTCGTCGGCGTGGTCATCGCCGTGACGATCGGTGCGCTGGTTGGGCTGGCGAACGGGATCCTCATCGCGTACTTCCGGGCCAACTCGCTCGTCATCACCCTCGGCATGGCCACCCTGCTCGGGGGCGTGGCGTCCGCGTGGTCCGGCCATCAGACCATCGTCGGCGTTCCCGTGACCCTCACGAACTTCGGCAACGGCCTGTGGTTCGGCGTCCCGCGGCCGGTGTACCTCGTCATCGTGGCCGCACTAGCGATGTCCTTCCTCCTCGGGCTGACGATCTTCGGGCGGCGTCTGTTGTCGGTGGGCGTCAACGAGACGGCGGCACACCTCGTGGGCCTGCCGGTCCAGCGCACGGTCGCTCTGGCCTTCGTCGCCTCGGGCGCGCTCGCTGGCCTGGCGGGTGCTCTGCTCCTCGCTCGGACCGGTAGTGCGGCCTCCGAGGTCGGGGTGGGCTACCTGCTTCCGGCGCTCGCTGCGATCTTCCTGGGGTCGACCACCATCCGCCCGGGGCGCTATACCGTCGCGGGCACTCTCGTCGGCGTGTTCTTCGTCGCCATCAGCATCAACGGCTTGACCCTCGCAGGAGCGGCCGACTGGGTCGAGCCCGCGTTCAACGGCGGCGCCGTCATCGTCGCGGTGGCGGTCTCCTCGCTGCTGACCCACCGTCGCCTGACGGGTGCGTCGCGATGATCGCCTCGTACGAGCTCGACGCGGAGGAGACCGCGATCGTCGCCGTGGTCCGCGACTGGGTCGACCGCGAGGTCAAACCCGTGGTCCAGGAGCTGGAGCACGCCAACACCTACCCCGAGAAGCTCATCGACCAGATGAAGCAGATGGGCATCTACGGCCTGGCCATCCCCGAGCCGTGGAACGACGCCGGGGTGAGCGCGCCGTGCTACGCAGCGGTCACCGAGGAGCTCGCCCGCGGATGGATGAGCCTCGCCGGTGCGATGGGCGGCCACAGCGTCGTGGCGAAGCTCCTGATCGACCACGGCACGCAGGAGCAGAAGGACCACTACCTGCCGCGCATGGCGACCGGTGAGATCCGCGCGACGATGGCGCTGACCGAGCCGGGAGGGGGTTCTGACCTGCAGGCCATGCGCACGACGGCCCGCAAGGAGGGCGACGACTACGTCGTCAACGGCTCCAAGACCTGGATCACGAACGCGCGGCGCTCCCAGCTCGTGGCGCTCCTGTGTCGCACAGACCCGGACGCGGAGCCCGTGCACCGGGGCATCAGCATCCTGCTGGTCGAAAAGGGTCCGGGCTTCGAGGTCTCCCGTGATCTGCCGAAGCTCGGCTACAAGGGAGTCGAGAGCTGCGGGCTCTCCTTCGACGGGTACCGCACCCGGCAGAGCAGCCTGCTCGGGATCGAGGAGGGCCAAGGGTTCGCGCAGATGATGCGTGGTCTCGAGATCGGTCGCATCCAGGTTGCCTCGCGTGCGCTGGGCGTCGGCGCCGCGGCCCTCGAGGACGCTCTGCGCTACAGCCAGGAGCGCGAGAGCTTCGGCAAGCAAATCTGGGAGCACCAGTCGATCGGCAACTACCTGGCCGACATGGCCACGCAGCTGACCGCAGCCCGGCAGCTCGTGCAGTACGCAGCGCGGCGCTTCGACTCCGGTGAGCGCTCCGACATGGAGGCCGGCATGGCCAAGCTCTTCGCATCCGAGGTGGCCATGAAGATCGCCCTCGACGCGGTGCGCATCCACGGCGGTTACGGCTACTCCACCGAGTACGACGTGGAGCGGTACTTCCGCGACGCGCCGCTCATGATCGTCGGCGAGGGTACCAACGAGATCCAGAAGAACGTCATCGCCCGCCAACTAGTCAAACGGAACCCGGCCTGATGGGCGTGAGCACCTGCACTTGGTTGTTCGTCCCCGCCACGACCCCACAGCGGTTCGCTGGCGCCGCGGCCTCGGGTGCCGACGCCGTGATCCTCGACCTCGAGGACGCCGTCGGTGTCGATGCCAAGGACTCGGCCCGTGGGTCGGCTGCGGCGTGGCTCTCGAACGGAGGCCGGGCCTGGGTGCGGGTCAACGCGACCGGCACGCCATGGCACGACAACGACGTCGCGGCACTCGCCGGGCTGCCCGGCGTGCTGGGTCTCGTGGTGCCGAAGGCCGAGGACCCGGTGGCGCTCACGGAGCTGGCCGGACGTCTGCCGGCCGGGCGGGGTTTAGTCGCGCTCGTGGAGTCCGCACTGGGCGTCCACCGGTCCGTGGAGATTGCCGAGACCCCCGGCGTGGAGCGGCTGGCGTTCGGCTCGCTCGACTTCGCGGTCGACGTGCGGGCCGAGCACGTCGACGAGGCGCTGCTGCTGGCGCGCAGCACCCTCGTGCTCGCCTCCCGCGTCGCGGGGCTGCCCGCACCGATCGACGGCGTCACGACCTCGGTCTGCGACACCGACCTCGTCGCCGCAGAGGCCCGACGGTCCCGCGCGCTCGGGTTCGGCGGGAAGCTCTGCATCCATCCTGCCCAGCTGGAGGCGGTGGCGCGGGTGTTCGCGCCGACCGCAGAGCAGCTGGCGTGGGCGCGCGGCGTCGTCGAGGCAGCCGCGGCCGCAGGTGGAGGCGTGGTCGCCGGTCCCGATGGACACATGATCGACAAGCCCGTGATCGATCGCGCACGCGCGATCCTGCGGGACTGAGCAGGAAGGGGATCCCGCATGCTTCCTCTGGAGGGACTCACCGTCGTGTCGCTCGAGCAGGCCGTGGCCGCACCGTTCGTGACCCGGCATCTCGCCGACCTCGGCGCCCGCGTCATCAAGGTCGAGCGACCTGGCGCGGGCGACTTCGCCCGCGGCTACGACCGCACCGTGCACGGAGACTCCAGCTACTTCGTGTGGCTCAACCGCGGCAAGGAGTCGATCGAGCTCGACATCAAGGCGCCCGAGGACCGCGCTGTGCTCGACGCTATGATCGCCTCGGCTGACGTCGTCGTGCAAAACCTTGTGCCCGGTGCCGTGGAACGTCTCGGCCTGGACGCGGCGAGCCTCCGAGCACAGCGCCCGGAGCTGATCCACTGCTCGATCTCGGGGTACGGCACCGCGGGGCCGTACCGGAGCAAGAAGGCCTACGACCTGTTGGTGCAGTGCGAGACCGGGCTGCTGATTGCCACAGGTACGCCCGACACCCCCAGCAAGGTTGGCACTTCGGTCGCCGACATCGCTACGGGGATGTACGCGTACTCTGGCGTTCTCGCCGCACTGCTGCAGCGCGCGACGCAAGGAATCGGCGCCACGATCGAGGTCGCAATGATCGATGCGCTGGGCGAGTGGATGAGCCAGCCCGCCTATCACGCGGTGCACGGAGGCACCGAGACGCGTCGCACTGGCGCGAAGCACGCCTCGATCGCACCGTACGGCCCCTACCCCGCCGGCGATGGAAACCTCGTGTTCCTCGGGGTCCAGAACGACCGCGAGTGGGCGAGGCTCTGCACCGATGTCCTGCACCGGCCGGAGCTTGTCACGGACCCGAGGTTCGTCGGCAATCCCGAGCGCGTGGAGAACGACGAGCAGATCACTCCGGTTATCGCCGAGGCCTTCGCCGGTATCGATGCCGAGGAGATCGTCGCGCGCCTCGACGCGGCGGGCATCGCCTGCGCGCGCTTGCGGGCACCCTCCGAGCTTATGGCCCACCCACAGCTCCAGGCTCGCGACCGATGGCGCGAGGTTCGGACCCCGGGTGGCGTGATTTCCGCGATGCTGCCGCCGGTGTCAATGGACGGTCAGGAGTCGCGCATGGGTGACGTCCCGTGCCTTGGTGAGCACAACGCGGCGCTACGCGCCGAGTTCGCAACCGGACCTACCGAGGTCTCCGCATGAGCGAGCACCCGACCCACATCGAGCGCCGCGAGGTGCTCCGGCCAGAGCCCGCGCTCGCGCTGACCCGACTGCTGGAGGTTGGTGAGCCTGACTTCGATCGCGACGGTCTGCCGCTGCTGTGGCACTGGCTGTACCTCCTCGAGCGGCCGGCCCAGGCCGATCTCGGCACCGACGGCCACCCCGTCAGCGGCGTGATTCCAGCGCCGCCGGAGCCGGGGCGGCGTCGCATGTGGGCAGGCGGACGGGCCACGAGCCTCGCGCCGCTGCGCCTCGGCGTCCTGACGACCCGGCGCACCGAGATCGTGTCGTCGACCGACAAGGACGGCCGCAGCGGACGGCTGACCTTCGTCGTGGTCCGCCACACGATCGAGCAGGACGACTCACCCGTCGTGGTGGAGGAGCAGGACATCGTCTACCGCGACGCCGTGGCGCCGGGTGCCCCGGCGCCGGTCGAACAGGTCGAGGACATCGGACTGGAGCCAGGGGAGTGGCGTCTGCCGATCGATCCGGCGCTGCTGTTCCGGTTCTCCGCCCTGACCTACAACGCCCATCGCATCCATTACGACCGTGACTACGCGCGCGAGGTCGAGGGGTACGCCGGGCTTGTGACGCACGGTCCGCTGCAGGCGATCGCGATGGCCGAGGCTGCGCGCGAGCGGGGAGCGGACCGACGGGTCTCGATCGACTACCGACTGGTGTCCCCGCTGTTGGACCACCAGGGGCTGGTGGTCTCGGCGATCGCCGATGGTGCGAGCTGGCGCACGGGCGCGCGTGACCTTTCCGGCCGCGCGACAGCTCGCGGGCGAGTCACTCGAGGCGGGCTCGTGCAACCCTCCTGACCTCTTCGATGCGATCCTGCTGACCCAGTGGTCATCGGCATCCGCAGGCTGGGTGTGGCACCTGCGATGTTTGGCAGTGTGGACTGCGCTGCCGCGATGCCGGCCACCCAACTGGGTGCGTCGCACTCGGCACCGCCCTCCGCACCCCGAAGGTTCGACGAGAAGCTGTCGGGCTTCAGCGGATGCACCATCATCAGGTGGCTCCATGCGCGTGGCGTCGATCCCGGCAGTGTGCAGGAGCCGGGACACCAAGGAGTTGACGCCGGCGGCATCCACCTGCTCTCCGCGATCGCCGACGCCCACCCCCGCGTCACGGCCCGGAACGGCGTATTGCTACGGCGAGGTCCCAGGTAGCAATCCGTAGTGAGCGGAGCCGCAGGGCTGCGTCGCTGTCATCCGTCGGCCCTGGCGCCCTGGGCGGATGCGGGCGCCTGCTGGAGATACAGCCGGAACCCTTCCACCTCGGGTTCGAATCCCAACGACGAGTACAGGCGATGGGCCCCGTCGGAGGCATGGCGCTTGTGAGACAGCAGTTGGACCTTGTTGCACCCGGCGGATCGCGCGTCCGCGAGCAGCTGTCGAAGCATTGCGCCGGCGATGCCCTGGCGCCGATGCTCCGCGGCGACAACCACGGCTTCGACGAACGCCGTCGGCGCACAGGCATACGTCACGTTCGGCATCACCATCATCGTTGCCGTCCCCACAGGGTCGCCGTCGGCCTCGGCGAGATAGACGGTCAATTCCTCGGACCGCACCACCCGATCCCAGGTCTGCCGTTCGAGGCCGGAGGCGGACCTTGGTACTTCACCGCCCGGATCGCGACGGGCGTGCACGCTCACCGCAACTACGGGACCGGAGTCGGGAAGACGGCCGAACGACTGGGCGAGGCCCGTCCGTTGGCTTCGGTCGCCGACGACGAGGTCGGCGAGGCGCTGGAGTCGCTGTGGGGCACCGCGGCCGTCAATACGTGGAACGCGCGTCGATCGTCGGTGCTCTCGTGGCTCGGCTGGTGTGGGGAGCGCGGCTACGAGGGGCCGGCCGTGCCGGCGTGGGTACGGCGGATGACCCAGCCGGACTCCGACACGCTGGCACGGTCGAAGGTGGCCGTCGATCGGTTGATCGCCCGCCGGGAGGTGCCGCTGCGGGAGAAGGCGTTGTGGCGCATGCTCTACGAGGGCACTGTCACGTTGGCCGAGTGGCGTGGGATGATCTTCATGTTGATCTTGCTGGGGAGGGGGCGTGTCGGGTGAGTCGCCGTCGTACAAGGGCCACCGTTACCCAGCGGAGATCATTGCGCACTGCGTGTGGCTGTACTTCCGCTTCCCGCTCAGCTACCGCGAGGTGGGAGAGCTGATGCTTCAGCGCGGTGTGATCGTCTCCTACGAGACGGTCCGCCTCTGGTGTCTGAAGTTCGGGCAGGCGTACGCCGACGGACTGCGCCGCCGACGACCCGCGGCCGGTGACAAGTGGCATCTCGACGAGATCTTCGTGAAGATCGGCGGTGAGCGTATGTACCTGTGGCGGGCCGTGGACCAGGAGGGCAACGTCCTGGACGTTCTCGTGCAGTCCAAGCGTGACGCGAAGGCCGCCAGGCGGTTCATGGCCAAGCTGGTGAAGAAGCAGTGCCGCGTCCCGCGGGTGCTGGTCACCGACAAGCTCCGTTCCTACGGCGTCGCCCACCGCGAGCTCATGGCCTCGGTCGAGCACCGTTCCCACAAGGGACTGAACAACCGGGCGGAGAATTCCCACCAGCCCACCCGCCAGCGTGAGCGGGCCATGAGGTACTTCCGCTCACCCGGCGCAGCCCAGCGGTTCCTGTCCGCGTTAGCGGCATCTCCCCGCACTTCCGGCCCCGACGCCATCTTCTGACCGCCGATCAGCACCGCTTCGAGATGACCCTCCGCTGCACTCTCTGGGACCACGCCACCGGCAGCATCAACCTGCCCACCACGGCCTGACCCAGGACCCGAAACCCGGCCCCATCACACCCACACCCTCGGCCGAACCACACGTATCAACGCGACAGCGCCCCGACAACACGCCCTCGCGACATAACAAGATCGTGTCCAGCATTGCGGGGAAATCACAGGGGCAAAGCGGTTACGGACAGGTGTAGGTGAAGTCCACAGCGGCCCGGTGCGGAGTGGGGGAAGTGATCAGCAGTTCGGTCTGTGCGGGGAAGTTGGCCTCGCCGTGGAACGTCCAGGACAGTCGCAGGCGCGCGTGCGTCTGACCGCGGGTGAGCCGACCACTTAGACGCGCACAGGCTATGTACAACACACCCGAGCATTCCCAACGAAACTGCGACACCCCCAGGCCAGACCCCCACGGGCCCCCGCTCGGACGGCCATGAAACGTTCTCACCCAACCTGCAACGCCCCAGCCCACACCACCAACCACACACCAACCGCCACCCCCGGAATCACACGACGCACGAACACCTCGTTGACGGCGGCTACATGTCGATCCAGATCCGGCACCGGGCGGCCCGCGAGCGCCGCATCACGCTCATCGGCCCGGTCAAACCCAAGACCACCCGCAAGTCCCGCAAGGGCAACGTCTTCGACCGCGACGCCTTCACCATCGACTGGGACAACAAGCAGGTCACCTGCCCTCAAGGCCACACCAGCACGAGCTGGCTCACCCCCGTCTCCGTCGCGCCCTACATCCACGCCAAGTTCGCGAAACGCGACTGCCTCCCCTGCCCGCTCAAGCCCCAGTGCACCCGCAGCGAGCACCGCCTGGTCGGCTTCCTGCCCCGCGAACTCAAGGACCTCCAAACCGAGGCCCGCGCCGAACAACAGACCCGCCCCTGGCAACGCCGCTACGCACTCCGTGCCGGCATCGAGGGCGCCATCAGCGAGTTCGTCCACGGGCACGGTATGCGCCAATCCCGCAACCGGTCCCAAGGCAAGGCCCATGTCCAGCACGTCCTGACGGCGATCGCGATCAACATCGAACGCGTCTCCGCCCACGGACCACTCGCCCGAGAACGCCCACCGCGAACCCCGACCGCACTGCAAGGCTTCCTCGACTGGCAGCGGATCCCCCAGCCCCGCATCTGGCGCGCAACGGGCTGACGCCTTCACTTCACAAGATCCCCGACAGCGTCAGGTTCTGAAGACCGGGTCACCGCGGCCGGCGCCCCGCCGGGACGGATTCCGGTGCCTACCGCCCGTCCGCGCGCACGCTGATCTCGAACCAGGTCGTCTTGCCCCGTCCCGCGGGCGAGCTGCCCCAGGCCGTGGCGAGGGCGTCGACGATCAGCAGGCCTCGTCCCGACTCGGCCTCCACATTGCGTGCGTCGTCCTGGAGCAGCGTGGTCGGTACGGGGGGATACGGATCGCTGTCGCGTACCTCCACCCGGATCCGGTGCGGATAGGCACGCAGTCTCAGGTCGACCTCGCTGTGGGCGTGGATGAGCGCGTTGGTCACGACCTCGGAGACCAGTACCTCCAGGTCGTCGAGCATGGGCAGCAGCGACCACCGCTGCAGCACGTCCCGCAGGAAGCGGCGGGTCTGGGCGACCCCGAGCAGGTCGTGCCGTTGCACCGACATGCGGGCGACGCGCGCCGTCTCGTGCGGCCGCGCGCCTTCGAACCGCATCAGGACAAGGGCTGCGTCATCGCCGCCGGCCTCCCGCGCCGAGTCGGCGTGGACCATGGCGTCGGCCAGCACTTCGAGGTCTTCGCCGCCCTTGTCGGCGAGTAGACCGGTCAGTCGCACGACCGCGTTGTCGAACCCCAGCCGGCGTTCCTCCAGCAGGCCGTCGGTGAACAGTGCCACCACCGATCCCGGGCGCAGATCGATCGCCGTGTCCCGGTAGACGGCCCGCGTGTCGACCCCCAGCGGCGGCCCGACCGCGAGTTGCGGCTGCGCCACGTCGGGGCCGTCACCGACCAGGGGTCCCGGGTGCCCCGCGCTCGCGATAGTGGCGGCGCCGGCCGCCACGTCGACCCACATGCAGCAGCACGTCGCGAACAGGTTGGCGTCCAGGCCCGACAGCACGCTGTTGCTCCGCTCCAGCACGACGGCGGGGTCATGCCCCTCCGCAGCGTACGCCCGTACGACGCTGCGCAGTTGGCCCATCACCGCTGCGGCGGCCAGGTTGTGGCCCTCCACGTCGCCGATCACGAGCCCGATACTTCCGTCGGGCAGGTTGAGCACGTCGTACCAGTCACCACCCACCGCCACGCCCTCGGTCGCGGAGAAGTACCGGGCGGTGGTGACCGCTTCGGGAATGTGCGGCGGGCTCCCGGGCAGCAGGGTGTGCTGGATCCTGCGGGTGAGGGCGTGCTCGACCTCCTGCGACCGGGCACGGGCCAGGGACTGGGCCACCTGCTCCAACAGGAGGCTCAAAAGCGTGGTTTCCGTGGCGGACAACGGCTTCCGCGAGCCGGCGAACTCGATGGTGTAGCAACCCATCGCCCGGCCGCTGTGCAGCAGGGGGAAGTATCCGCGCGCTCCCTCGCCGGGATCCACGGTGACGCCCGGATAGGCACGCTCCACCTCTTCGCCCGAGCCGAAGATCCTGGCCCTGGCCGTGGCGACCGTGTCGGTCTCCGGAGTGCGCCGGGACAGCGGCGTCCCTTCGATGTCGCGGACCGCATCGCGGGGCAGACCGGCGGCCCCCGCCACGTGCAGCCGCTCTCCCTCGATGACGGACAGCGCCGAGGCCCTGCCGCCGAAGGCCTGGACAACCCTGGTCTGGGCGAGTGCGAGGATGTCGGAGACCTGCGCCGCACCGGTCAGCTCCCTGGCAAGCCGCTGGATCTGGTACAGGTGGCTGCTGCGGACCGTCGCCGACGCCACGGCCTCCAGCAGCCTCGGCTCGAGGTCCGGGTCGCCTGCGGCGGGCTCCGGTCCCGCAGGGATGAACACCGGAACAGCGGGAGCCGTGACGGCCTCTTCCCCCCCGGTCAACTCCTCGAGGTCGGCGGCCAGCCGGTCGGCGACCGCCTGCATGTACTCCCGCTCCTCGGTCGTGACCGACCTCGGCGGTACCAGACGTATGCCGATGGTCCCGAACCGGTTCCGTGAGGTTCGTATCGGCGCAGAGGCGATCGCCATGGAGAAGGTGATGTTGGTCGGGAACCGATACGGCGATCGACGTACCCCCTCCCATACGTCGACCTCGTCGAAGGCCACCAGTTTCCCCGTCCGATACGACCGTGACGTCGGCCACGACAGGTCGTCGATGTCGAAACCGGACGGAATGCCGAAGCCCAGGGGAGAATCCACGATCATGGACGCGGCCAGTGTCCGGCGGCTTTCCGTCGGGAGATAGGCGGCACAGGTGCTCGCTCGCAGCCGGTGGTACACGTCCAGCAGGGCGGACGCGACCAGCCCGCCCTGGCGCGTCCCCGGGTCGATGACGCCGTAAGGCGGCTGGGCAAACAGTTCCCGGTCCATGAGACCTACCGTCGCTTGGGTAAACGGAAGCCACTCCTATTCCCTGCATAAATGTTAGTTCATTATTACTTCTATTATAGGACAAGCAAGATCAGAGCGCCGCAAGCATTGTCGGAGCCGCCGAGGCGGACTGTGTCGAACTCTCTGAACCCTCCCTGTCAGTCTCTGGTGAGACACCCGGTATGCCGGGTTATCTTTTCTGGGCGAGACAGGAGCCCCCACCCGAGATGACCAGCACGAACGGTCCGATAGCCGAGTCTGAGGACCCGGCACCCAAACCAACCCGCCGCCGCTTCTCCTCGGAGTACAAGCTGCGCATGGTCGCCGAGTACGACGCCGCCCCGGCCGGGGAGAAGGGCGCGATCCTGCGGCGTGAGCGGCTGTACAACTCCCACATCATCGAGTGGCGGGCTGCCCGCGATGCGGGGGCGATGACCACGCTGACCGACCAGCGCGCCAGCCCGGCCCGGCCGAAGAGGGCCGCCGAGCAGGCGGAACTGGAGCGGCTGCGCAAGAAGGTGGCCCGGCTGGAGAAGGACCTGGCCAAGCGGGATGCCGCGCTGCGGGTCATGGGAAAAGCTTCCGCGCTCTTGGAACTGCTTGCCGAGAGCGCGGACTGACCCACGCTGCCGAGCCGATCGTGGACGAGGCGTTCACCGGTCTCAAGGTCCAGCTGGGCACGGCGGCGGCCTGCAGGCTGACCGGCCGCTCGCGGGCCACGCACTACCGGCACCTCAAGCCCCGCCCGCTGGTGGAACCGAAGCCGCGTCCGGCTCCGCCGTCAGCCCTGTCGGCAGCCGAACGGGCCGCGGTACTGGAGTTGTCGAACCGGCCGGAGTACGCCGAACTGCCGCCCGCCCAGGTCTGGGCGCGGGAGCTGGACGCCGGCACCTACTGGTGCTCGCCCTCGACGAGGTACCGGATCCTGCGGACCGCCGGGCAAAGCGGCGACCGCCGCCGCCAGGCCGCCCACCCGGCCAAGGTCAAGCCGGAACTGGTCACCGACGGCCCCTCGCAGGTGTGATCGTGGGACATCACCAAACTGCGCGGACCGGACAAGGGCGACTGGTACCACCTGTATGCTTCCCCGACCGGTTCGGTTCCCTCCAGCACGCCCGCGACTGGTGCGACGGTTTACTCACCTACTACAACCACGAACACCGGCACTCGGCGATCAGCCTGCACACCCCAGCCAGCGTCCACTTCGGTACCGCCGACCTCGTCCGCGAACAGCGGGCCGTCACTCTCGCCCAGGCGTACGCGGCACACCCTGAACGCTTCGGCCGACGGCCCCAGCCCCCGAAACTGCCCACGACCGTGTGGATCAACGAACCCCAACCCGAGACAGAACCCCAGAAACAGAACTCATAGCCTCAAACCGTCTCATTTGACTTGACAGGTTCCGGCTCGAGTGATATAGCGCGACGGCAACGGCCCGGAACTCAGACGAGTACTTCGACGTCCCCAACGGGAACTCCTCCTATGGATCCTCACGATCCAATGATCAGGGTGTCCACGATCAAGGGGAAACGCCCGATCTTCAGTGTGTCACTACGCTACGCGGGCAGCGTACCGGTTTGATCAGATCTCGGACGGTGCCGAAAGGCCCGCCATTTGCAGCCCGTGCCGACGACGTAGCGGATCGCACAGCCGGGTATGCACGGAACTATGGGAAGCAGAAGACGACTTGGCTGGAACGAGGAACGGACGATAGACGGCACTGTTTTCGCGGTGTTGTCCGTCATCGCTGGTGCCCTCTTCCTTATCGGCCTATGCGGGTTGTTGCTCGGTGTGAAGGTCGATGCGAGCGAGGGGGAGCCTCTGAAGTGCGGGACCGCCGTTACAGGCGTGGAAAGCGCCATCGCCTATGACGCCGTCCAGGCCGGGCAGCCGGAGCGGGCTGTGGACGCTCGCGTTGCGGCGTGCGACTCGGCGATCAACACGCGGCGCATCTGGGCGTGGCCGGCCATCGGAGTGGGCGCAGTAGGCTCGTTCGTGCTCGTCTACCTGGTGCCCTTCGTGCACCCGAAGCCCGAGTGGGCTCTCTCGGAGGTGCGAGGAATCCACCGTTGAGCTTCATTGGCTGCGACATGGCGCGGCGCACTTGGGACGGCCCGCCGCCCCTCATCTCGGGGGAACCTCAGGTGCCGGGCTTGCCGCCTTT
>NZ_JANIIC010000099.1 GCF_024519315.1 Streptomyces malaysiensis subsp. samsunensis
GGCCGCATCGCGGAGGCAGCCTCCGAACGGCACGAGGAACTGCGCGAGTTGCACGACCGGATCGACTCACCCCGGACCCGGGCAAGACGGCGAGCGATGCCGGCCGTGCCTGCTGCAGCGTGTGGGAGCGCAGTGCGGCGGCCGTGTCTACACCGTCCACAGCGCCCAGTAATCCCTGAGCATCTCGGCGGGCCAGTGAGGCTCACGAACGTCCCCCTGAGGCCCTGTGATCGTGAAGTATGGTCCCAGGTCATACACCGGCGTACCGTCGATCGCGTCAAGGTCAGTGACGTGCAAGTCCAGACCGTCGACCTTCAGCAGGCGCGGGAAGCTGACGGCCAGCTGATTCGGGCGGCGATGGTCTCTGTGTGTGAAGGTTCCCGTTCCTGCCGAACTCCACCGCAGATCATCGCGCGGCTCTCGCGTACCGAGGACCACGTCACTCGGGGATGCCTGGCTGAAATGCCATGTCACGACAAGGTGTGAGAACTCATCGAGCCCTTGAATGACCTCGACGGGATAACCGGGGTCGAGACGGATGATGGAATCGATGCCACCCCAGTATATTTCCCCGATCTCCTGGTGGCCTCCGACCACTTTCCCCACGGGCTCTATCTTCAGCGTCATGGTGGTTCTCCGTCTCTCGACGTGATCTCTTTCATGACGCGGAGTGCAGGTCCGGAGTGCGGACCGGGTCTGAGCCCTTTGCCCCTTCCGGCCGCAGCGGACCGGGCCATGAACCGCACGCGGCCGGAGCCCCCGCGTCTGTGTCGATCCGCTTCGTGCCGCAGGGCTGAGACTGCCCCGGGCGCTGCTCACAGAACGGCGACCGGCCCATCGGGCTGGCTCCGACGCTGCTGGATCATTTCGCGGCAGAGGTCCTCGGTCTGCTGCTCGGACAGCCGCTCGAAACCGTCCTCGGTGATGACCGCCAGGATGGGGAAGATCCGGCGGCTGATGTCGGGCCCGCCGGTGGCCGAGTCATCGTCGGCGGCGTCGTACAGGGCCTGCAGCGCGGCCAGCGCCGCTTCCCGCCGGGACATGCCCTTGTGGAACAGCTTCTTCAACGCGCCACGGGCATAAGGGGAGCCGGAGCCTTCGGCGTGGAAGTCGGTCTTCTCGTAAGGCCCACCGGTGACGTCGTATCCGAAGATGCGGCCCTCCTCCTGCTGGGGCGCCGTGACGTCATAGCCGACGAGCAGCGGCACCATGGCCAGGCCCTGCATGGCTTGCCCCAGGTTCTGGCGGACCACGTTCGCCAGCCGTGTGGCCTTGCCGTTGAGCGTCATGGGCGCGCCTTCGATCTTCTCGAAGTGCGTCAGCTCGACCTGATAGAGCTTCACCATGTCCAACGCCAGGCCCACACTGCCCGCGAAGGCCACAGCCGTGTAGTCGTCCGCGGGATGGACCTTCTCCAGATCACGCTGCGCGATGATGTTGCCCATCGTGGCCCGGCGATCGCCTGCGATCATCACACCGTCCCGATAGGTGAGGGCCAACACCGTGGTACCGTGCGGGACTTGGTCGGGGGCAGCCCGCACCCCCTCCGGCAGGAGCCCACGAGTGCTCAGCAGCTCTGGACGGTGAGCGGCCAGGAACTCGGTGAAGGAAGAACTCCCCGGTGTGAAGAACTCCGCTCCCAAGCGGCCACCGGTCTCGTTCCAGGTCATTGCTTCACCTTCCTCGACTTGCCGGGACTACCCGAGCATGACCAACTTCTACCATGAGTGAGCGGACGGAAAACGCGTCACCGACATGCTTGAGACCGTACGTGCCCGAAGCGCATGCCGACGCGCACCACCGGCTCCGCCTGGCGGACAGAAATCGGCGGAAAAGGAATTCCCAGCGCTGGCGTCGACGCTCCACGACAGCGGTTCCCGTCAGCCGCCGTCGACGTGCCCAGCGGGCTGTGGCTGCAGTTCCTGGTCCGCGTCAAACCCCATGGGGTTGGTACGCATCCCCTCGTTCTGGTCGCTGATGCGCAGCGCGATCGGGGTGAGCAACTCCCGCAGTCGCGCCGTTCCGTCGGAGCCCAGCGCCCGCCACGGCCGCGCCGCCGCGGCGTCCGTCATGCGTTCGATCTCCTCTCGGAGCCCGCGGCCGGCGGGTGTCAGCACGTCGGAGATCAGGCCCCGGTCGGTCAGTGAGGCCTCCGCGTCACGCCACTCCTCTTCCGACCAGCCCCGCATCTGACGCATGAAAGCGGGATCGAGGCCCTTGTCCGCGGTGAACAGCACAAGGGCTTCGCACGGACTCAGGTCCACGGCCACAAGCGCCGCCACATGGCCGTCGCCGCGTGACTCGCGCAATGTGGAACACGCCTGCCACAGCGCCAAGTGCGGTTCGGAGGGCGTGAGCAGCGCCTGGTTGGCCGCGCCCAGCACCCGGCCGCCCGTCGGGGCGAGCTGAGCCGCCGTGGTGGCCAGTGAGGCGGCCTCGGTCAAATCCCTCACATCAGTCCCCAGCATCCGGTGCAGGGCGGCGTCCACGACTTCCAGCCGGCTGTCGAGGTATCGGTCCGGGGTTGCGACGGTCCACGCGTCGGGCAGTGCCCTCGCCACCATCTCCGGGTGGAAATTGAAGAAGGCCGCCGTCACGACGTCGGGCGAGGCGGCGCCCAGCGGAGCGGCACGCAATGCGAAGTAGGCCATCCACCCGCCCTTGCAGCCGAGCGCCTTGGCCGCCGTACGCACCTCGGGCGCGTAGATGACGTCGTAGTACGCCTCGAACCGCGCCCACATATCTCGCGACACGTCAAACTCCTGCCCCAGTCCCATCGGTATGCACAAACGAGCACCATTTCAAGGAAGTCAATCCCGGGACCCGCTACGCACCCCCTTGAAGATGGCAAATCCTTGCGGGTATTCATCTATTCAGGGTCATTGCCTGCTGTCAAGTACCCCGAGCCGAGCCGAATCCAGGGCCACGGCCTCCCGTATCGCGTGAGGTGGTCCAGTGCATCGACAAAATGTGCTTGAACCGGGACCTGTCACTGGGAAGAGTTGGCGTGGCGTTCCTGGCGATGCCCATTGCCACGATGACAGTCGTCCACGCAGTGTCAGTCGGCTCTGCCGGTCCCTTCCGCTGCGTTTGAAAAACCATGGAAGAGATATGCCTGTTGAGTCCAGTCCGCACAGCATGCATAAGATCAGGGAATTCCTTCTATCTCGGATCACGGAAACATTGGGTATGTCCCGGGACGAAGTGGACCGGTGGGCCCCTCTCCACCGGTACGGACTGGATTCTTCGAAGGCGACAGCGCTCGTTTCTGCCCTGTCGGCGTTTCTCGGCCGGACCGTCCCCATCACGATGATCTGGGACCACCCGACCCTTGAGGGGCTGTGCCGCGCACTGGCCCGGGGCCCGCACACAGCGGCTACCGGTCCCGGCACGGACCGGAAGCGACGCCTCACCCGGACACCCGATCCGCTGGAACCCATCGCGCTCGTCGGCGTCGGGTGCAGGCTTCCGGGCGCACCCGACCCTCAGTCGTACTGGCGGCTCCTTGTCGACGGCACACACGCCGTGGGGACGGTACCGCCGCTGCGGCGGCAGTGGTCGGAAGGCGACGGCGACGGCGCCCTGCCCCTCTGGGGCGGGTACCTCGACGGCATCGACCTGTTCGACCCGCTCTTCTTCGGTATCTCACCGCGCGAGGCCACCGCCATGGATCCCCAGCAGCGCCTGGTGCTGGAGCTGGCGTGGGAGGCCCTGGAGGATGCCGGCGTTCCGCCCGGGGGACTCGTCGGGAGCGACACCGGCGTTTTCATGGGATCGAGCTGGAGCGACTACGCGGCGATGGCCCACCAGACGGGCTCGCGGGACGGCATCGGGCCCCACACGGCGACCGGGACGCATGACAGCATCATCGCCAACCGCGTCTCCTACGTCCTGGGGTTGCAGGGACCCAGTATGGCCGTCGACACGGCCTGCTCGTCCTCGCTCGTCGCGGTCCATCTCGCCTGCCAGGCGATCCGGGCCGGGGAGAGCGAACTCGCCCTGGCCGGCGGGGTCAACCTGAACTTCTTCGCGGATCACTTCCGTGCCATGGGCGAGACCGGCGCGCTCTCCTCCGACGGCCGGTGCAAGACCTTCGACGCCCGGGCCGATGGCACCGTCCGGGCCGAGGGCGCGGCAGTGGTCGTCCTCGCTCCCCTGCGCGTGGCGCTGGAGCGTGGCCTGCCCGTCTATTGCCTCATACGCGGCAGCGCCGTCAACAATGACGGCCTGAGCAACGGGCTCACCGCTCCCAACCCCCTCGCGCAGGAAGCCCTCCTGCACGCCGCGTACCAGCGGGCGGGCATCTCCCCGTCCCTGGTCGACTATGTGGAGTGCCACGGGACCGGTACGCCCTTGGGGGACCCGATCGAGGCGAAGGCCATCGGGGCCGTGCTCGGTCGTGACCGCAGCCCCGACGAGGTCCTGCGGATCGGCTCGGTGAAAACCAACATCGGGCACCTGGAACCCGCGGCGGGCGTCGCCGGACTCGTCAAGGTGGCTCTCTCCCTGCGCAACGGTGTCCTGCCGGCCAGCCTGCATTACAGCAGTCCCAACCCCCAGATCCCGTTCGCCGAAGCGAACCTGAGGGTCCAGGAGCGGACCACCGCGTGGCCACGCAGGTCGGACGCGCGCCGCGCCGGCGTCAGCGCCTTCGGGTTCGGCGGTACCAACTGCCACGTGGTCGCCGAGGAGTTGCCGTACCCGGGCGGGTCCCTCCTGCTGCTGGCCGAAAACTCCCCTCAGGCGCTGTCCGACCGGGCGGCCGAACTCCTCGCGGAGCTGGCGAACGAGACCACGACGGACGTGGCGGCCCTCTCCCGGCAAGCGCTCGACACCCGCGGCGACGGCCCGTACCGGCTCGCGGCCGCCGCGCGCAGCCTCAGGGAACTGCGCGAGCAGTTGGAGGCGTTCACCGCGGACCGCCCGTTCCCGGGGCTCGCCGCGGGACACAGTGAGACGAGCAGGCCGAAGGTGGCCTTCCTGTGCTCCGGTACCGGCTCGCAGTGGCTGGGTATGGGCAGGCAGTTGCTCCCCGCGATGCCGGCGTTCCGCGCCTCGTTGCTGCGCGTGGACGTCAGGCTGCGGGACCTGCTCGGATTCTCCATGGTCGACCAGTTGCTCGCGGACGAGGAACACGCCCGGCTCGACGACATGGAGGTCGTCCAGCCCCTGCTGTTCGCCATCCAGATCGCTCTCGCCGACGCCTGGCGGTCTCTGGGGGTCGAACCCGACCTCGTGCTCGGCCAGAGCGTCGGGGAGTTCGCCGCCGCCCACATCGCCGGGGCGCTCGACTTCGATGACGCGACTTTGCTGGTGGCGCACCACGCAAGGCTCGTCCAGCAGTTGGCCGTGGGCCGGGGGGACAGCCTGGTGGCCGGCGCGGACGCCGACACCGTCAAGGACCTGCTGGCGACGTTCGACGGTGACGTCACGGTGTCCGGTTACAACAGTCCCGTGTCCACCTCGGTGTCCGGGGAGTCGGCAGTACTCCAAGAGCTGGCCGAGCGGTTCGCCGAGACGGGCGTCGTCAGCCACCGGGTGCGCATGGGATACGCCGCGCACTCCCCGCTGGTGGACCCGGTCCTGGCCCCTCTGAGGGCCGGGCTCGAAGGGATCACTCCGAGGCGGTCGCGGATCCCGCTGATCTCCACCGTCACCGGGGAGGCGATCGCCGGCGACACGCTAGGGCCGGACTACTGGACACAGAACGTCCGGCGTCCGAACAGGCTCATGAGCGCTGTGCAAACGCTGGCGGAGCACGACGTCGACGTCATCATCGAGCTCAGCCCTCACCCCGTGCTGCTGAAGCCCGTGCGGGAGAGCCTCGCGAAGAGCCCGATTTCCTGCCTCCCCTCGCTCCAGCGCGGCACCGACGAGGCCTGGAGCCTGCTCTCTTCTCTGGGCGAGCTCCACGCCGCCGGGCACCCCGTGATCGACTCCTCCTTCCTCTCCGGGGTGCACGGGCGGCATCTCACCCGAGGACGGCCAGGAGCGGTCATCGGTGCCGACCGTGCCTCCCGGCGGGAGGAAGGAGTGCATCTCCTCCCGGTGTCCGCCCAC
Organism: Streptomyces malaysiensis subsp. samsunensis; assembly: GCF_024519315.1. Taxonomy (GTDB): domain Bacteria; phylum Actinomycetota; class Actinomycetes; order Streptomycetales; family Streptomycetaceae; genus Streptomyces; species Streptomyces malaysiensis. The sequence continues at coordinate 6,061 of NZ_JANIIC010000099.1, forward strand.
TCCGCCGCCGCCTTGCTGGACACCTGCCGCGAACTGTCCAACCACGTCGAACGCGACCCCGGCAGCCGGGTGTCCGACCTCGCGTACACCCTCGCAACGAGGCGTACCCCGCTGAACCATCGCGTCTCCCTCCTGGCGCGCGACCGGCAGGACGTGCTCGACGGGCTCGCCCGGGTGAGCACCGGGGAACTGCACCCCGATATCGCCAGGGGCACGGTCGTCGGCAGCGGCGGCGGGCGGATCGCGTTCGTCTTCTCCGGAGGCGGCACGCACTGGCCGGGCATGGGGCGGGAGCTGCTGGCCCGGCACGCCGGTTTCCGGGAGCGGATGGAGGAGTGCGACGCGGTCGTGCGCACGGTGGTCGGCTGGTCGGTTCTCGGTGAACTCGCGGCCCCCGCGGAGACATCGCGACTGGATGAGACCGACATCCAGCAACCAGTGCTGTTCGCCCTCCAGGTCTCGCTGGCACGGCTGTGGACCGACCTCGGTGTCGAACCGGCGGCGCTCGTCGGCCACAGCATCGGCGAGGTGGCCGCCGCCTGTGTGGGCGGCGCGCTCTCGCTCGAGGACGGGGCTCGGGTGACCGCCGTCCGTTCACACCTGATCCAGCACAAGGCCCGCGAGGGCGCCATGATCTCCGTCGAGCCGCCGGAGGAGGGCATCGCCGCCTACCTCGCGCCGTACGGGGACCAGGTGGCGGTGGCCGCGGTGAACAGTCCTACCAGCATGGCCGTTTCGGGAACACCCGAGGCGATCGGTGCTCTGGAGGCGGACCTGCGGAATGCGGGCATACCGACGCGCTCCGTCCGGATCGACCGGCCCGGCCACAGCGCGCTCATGAACCCTCTGCTCCCGGACCTCCGTGCGGCGCTCAAGGACATCACACCTCTGCCGTTCAACACGGCGTTCCACTCGACGGCGCTCGACGGCGTGGTGAACCCACACCCCGACGCGGACTACTGGGCACACAACCTCCGCAACCAGGTGCGGTTCTCCCCGACCGTCGCGGCACTCGTCGAGGACGGCATCGACACCTTCGTCGAAATCAGCCCCCACGGCACCCTGCGCGGAGCCATCGAGGAGACTGCGCTCGCGCGCGGAGCCCGGATCCAGGTCGTCGACTCCCTGAACCGGCGTAAGAGCGACATCCGGAACGTACTGGGCTCCGTCGCCTCCCTGTTCGCCCAGGGTATGCCACTGAAGCTGGACACGTTGTACCCCGCGAACGCCCAGGTGGTTGAGACACCTCTCGTGCGCTGGCAGAAGGAGCGCTACTGGCTCGACACGACGGTCCGTGGCCGCCCGGCGGCCGCCCCCTCGGCCGGGACACCGGAGCAGCCGGCGGCGGGTGGCGCGGTCCTGGAGCAAACCCCGTCCCCCCGCCCGCCGCGGGACGTGGTCCTCGGTGAGATCGCCGACATGCTCGGGGTGCCGCCCGCGAAGTTCGGCCCCGAGTCGCGGCTGCGGGACTTCGGGCTGGACTCCATGCTGGCCATCCGTCTGAGCAACAGGATGCAGACACTCTTCGGCCGCCGTGTTTCGCCGGTGGAGTTCATCGATGACCGTACGGTGCGCGAACTCCTCGACCGCGTCCTGGAACTCGTCGGTCGGACGCCGGAGCCGGCCTCGGACGACACGACGCCAACCGAGGCCCTGGGCCGGGCATCAATCGCCGAGGAGCTGACGGACATGGACGTGGAAGAGCTGGTGGAGGAGCTCATCGCGAGAGGGCTGCTGGATCCCGCGGACGATGCGGACAGCGCCGAGGGCGAGGCTTCAGCGCGCGCGATCGTGGCCTCGCCCGACCACGAGCTGCCCTTCGACCTGGCGCCCGCCGGACACGGTCAGGCGTCCATCTGGTTCATGCAGCAGCTGTCGCCCGAGGGAGTCGCCTACAACCTCATGTTCGGCGCGCGGGTCACCGCCGCGGTGGACGAGCCGGCCCTGGAACAGGCCGTGCGAGCCGTCGTGGAGCGGCACCCCGCTCTGCGCACTGTCTTCGTCCAAACGGGTGTGCGGCCGTATCAGCTGATCCTGGACGAACCCGTGTACGAGTTCGTGTCCGTCGACGCCACGGGGCTCGACGACGAAGCGGTGCGCGGGGAACTGGCGGCGCACGGACATCGCCCGCTCGACCTCGACCAGGGCCCCGTCCTGCGGGCCGTGTTGATGTCCCGGGGAGACGAGGACCATCACGTGCTGCTCGTCATCCATCACATCGCCGCCGACGCCACGTCCGTCGACATCGTCATACACGACCTTCAGCAGTTCTACGAGCGCGCGAGGCGCGGAAACCTGCCCACTCAGGATCCGGTGACCCCGTACACGCTCTTCGTCGAGTGGGAGCGCGCGTGGCTCAACAGCACCGCCGCCGACGCGGCGCTGGGCTGGTGGTCGGAGCAGCTGGCGGCACCACCTGCGCACCTTGACCTGCCCCGTCCGGCCGAGATGGGGACACCGGTCGCCGGGCGCCAGGTCGCGAAGCGGCCCCCCGGCATCGACTACGCCGGGGAGGACCTGACGTTCCGGTGGAACCGCGACGAGGCCCGTCGGCTGAAGGAGTTCGCGGTGCGCGAGGGAGTTTCCCCCAGCAGCCTCGTGATGGCGGGTTTCTTCGCGACGCTCAACCGTGTGGCGGGTGTCGAGGACTCCGTGCTCGCCACGGCCATCGCCCAGCGCGGCGAAGCGGGCCGCGAATCCGCTGTGGGCTACTACCTCAACACGGCGCTCGTACGCGGCCGGCCGTCCGGCGACCGGAGCTTCCGCGAGTTGCTGCACGAAGTCCACGCATTCTCGCGCGGTCTGCTGGAACACATGGACTACCCCTTCGACCTGCTGGTGTCGAAGCTCAACCCGCCGCGGGCCGACGGCCGTTCGCCCTGGTTCGACTTCGCCGTCAACTGGCTTTCCGGTGACGCGTTCACCTATGCCAACACCCTCTTCCACGGTGTCGGCGAGCCGGTTCAGGCATCCGGTGCCCTGCCTCTCGTCCCGCTTCCCCTTGAGCGGCGCATCGCGAAGTTCGACCTGGAGATCACGATGGGTGACGTCTCCGGCGAGGTGGTCGGCCAGGTCCAGTACAAGCCGAGCTTCTTGGAAAGGGAGACCGTGACGACGATGCTGGAGCACTTCCGCTCCGTACTCTTCCAGGCGATCGACCACCCCCAACGGCCACTTGAGCGCCTCACACTGGCCTCCCGGCCGAAGGGAGCGGATCTGTGAAGCCCGCGGCCGACACACTGCACAGCCGGTTCCTGGAGCACGCGTCGAGAAATCCCGGCGCGCCGGCGATCTTCTCCGACGCGGGGGTGATGACGTACGGGGAACTCGACCGGCAGTCGCAATTGCTGGCCGACCGGCTGATCTCTGAGGGCACAGGTCCCGGAGTGCCCGTCGGGATCTGCGTCGAGCGCACCCCGAGCCTTCTCGTCGGCATCCTGGGGATCCTGCGCTCGGGGGCGGGCTACGTACCGCTCGACCCGAAGTACCCCACCGAGCGGCTGCGCTTCATGGCGGACGACAGCGGGACCCGGCTGCTGCTGACCACACCCGCCTCCCGGGCCAGTTGTCCGCAGGGTCCCACCGTGCTGGTCCTCGGCGACACTGTCACGACGGAGCCCGGTGCGACCCCGGTGGCGAGCCTTCCCCGCGACACGGCTTATGTAATTTACACGTCCGGTTCGACCGGGCAGCCGAAGGGCGTGCCCATCCGGAACAGCAGCTGTGCGGCCATGCTGTCCGAGGTGGATCGGATCTTCGCCGGATGCGACCTCAGCGGTGTCGCGGCCGTGAGCTCCATCTGCTTCGACCTGTCGGTCATGGAGATCTTCGCGCCGCTCTCCCGCGGTGGCGCCGTGGTCCTGGTGGAGAGCGCGGTCCACATTCCCGAGAGCCCGCACGTTGACCGCATCACGCACCTCAACACCACGCCTTCCGTGGTGACCAGCCTGCTCGACGCCGGCGGGCTGCCGCCGAAACTGCGGACGGTGGTGCTCGGCGGGGAGGCGGTACGGCGGCGAGTCGTCGACCGGGTCTACCGCGAGACGAACGCGGACCGGGTCTTCAACGGATACGGCCCCACAGAGGGGACGGTCTTCTGCACCTTCAAACTGGTCCCACCGGACGAGCCGGGCGAGCCGTCGATCGGCACGCCCTCGCTGACCGCCCGGCTGTACGTCCTGGACGACGGGCTGCGGCCGGTGCCGGAGGGAGAGACCGGCGAGCTGTATCTCGGCGGAGCGGGCCTGGCCTGGGGCTATGTGAACCGGCCGCGCACCACGGCGCAGCGGTTCGTACCCGATCCGCATCTGGTCGGGGAACGCATGTACCGCACGGGCGACATCGCCCGGTACCTGCCCGGTGGGGAACTCGAGTTCGTCGGGCGTGCGGACCATCAGGTGAAGGTGCGCGGATACCGCATCGAGCTGGAGGAGATCGAGGCGCGGCTGGGAGACCTTCCCGAGGTGCTGGAGGCGGCCGTCGCCGTACGCACGGCCGAGGGGCAGGCGGACGCCGGCTCACTCGTGGCGTACATCGTGCCGGAGGGCGACAGGGGGCAGTCAGGGGCGAGCGCGACCGGACCGTGGCTCGATGCCTCCCTCCAGGCGCGCATCACCGGCCGGCTGGACACGGCGCTGCCGGACTACATGATCCCGGAGACGGTCGTGTTCCTGTCCGCCCTGCCGCTGTCCCCGAACGCCAAGCTCGACCGGACCGCCCTGCCCGATCCGCCGGCGCCCGCCACGTCGGCTCCCATCCAACCGGCCGGCACTCCGACGGAATCGGCGCTGACGGAGATCTGGGCCGAACTCCTCGGCCGTGAGCCGGGGACCATCGGCGTACGCGACACCTTCTACGACCTCGGCGGGAACTCTCTGCTGCTGGTGCGGCTGGCCAAGCGGCTGAGCCAGCGGTTCGGCAGGCGAGTCGGGGTGTCGGACCTTTTCCGCTTCCGTGACATCTCGGCGCTCGGCCGGTGGCTGGACGACGACAGCGACGCCGCCCCCGAGGCGGTCGAAGAGGCACGGCGCCGTGCCGCGGCCCGCCGCTCCGCGGTGCGGGGCCGAGTCCGGCCCATCGGCAACTGAGCCGGTCCTGAGCGAACCCCATGCCTGTTGGAGGCCTTGAGGCTGATGAACGAAACCATTGAGCGGGAATACGACCAGAGCGACGTCGCGATCATCGGCATCGCGTGCCGCTATCCCGGCGCACGCGGCAAGGAGCAGTTCTGGGACAACCTGGTCAACGGACGGGAGTCCATCACCTTCCTCGACAAGCACGAGATCGAGGTGGACCAGGCACTTGTGAACAACCCCGCATACGTCAGGGCGTGCGCCACCCTGGACGGCTACGACGAGTTCGATCCCTCGGTCTTCGGCATATCCGACCGCATGGCGACGATGATGACGCCGGAACACCGCATCTTCCTGGAGAGCGTGTGGGAAGTGCTGGAGGACGCGGGCTACGACCCGGACCGTGTCCGGGGGGAAGTGGGGATCTACGCGGGAGGCAACCCGCTGACTCCTGCGCTGTACAGTTCCCCCCCCGACTGGGTTTCGGTCGGTCCCGAGGTGATGGACCGCAGCAACGCCTGGTTCCCCGACACGATGACCTCCAACGCCCTCTTCTACACCGGGCTGACCGGCGAGGCGGTCACGTTGACGGCGGTGTGCTCCGGGTTCCACTACTCGGTGCACCTCGCCTGCCAGTCACTCCTGCTCGGCCAGACGGACATGGCCATCGCCGGCGGAGTGATGGTCCGGCTGCCCCACCGGCGGGGTTACCTGTGGGAGGAGGGCCGGATCATGTCGAGGGACGGGCACTGCCGTCCGTTCGACGCGAAGGGCACGGGATCGAGGCTCGCCAGCGGCGTCGCGACGTTCCTGCTCAAACCGCTCCAGCAGGCGATCGCGGACCGCGATCACATCTACGCGACGGTGAAGGGATCGGCCACCAACAACAACGGCGCCAGCGCGGTGTCGTACGGCTTCGCGCAACCGGAGCGACTCAGCGCCTGCATAGCCAACGCCATGCACGTCGGCGGTGTCGCCCCGGACACCGTGTCCATGTACGAGGCCAACGGGTTCGGACTCCCGATCACCGACGAGTTGGAGGTCCGCGCGGCGCACATGGCCTTCGGCAAGCAGACCGGGACGTGCTCCATCGGCTCGGTCAAGGGCAACATCGGCCACGCGGGAGTGGCGGCGGGTGGGTCCGGCGCGGTCAAGGCGGCCTTCGCGCTGTACCACCGGACGCTGGCGCCCACGATCAATCTGACGGAGATCAACGAGGACATCGACTTCCCCAGCACACCGTTCGTCCCGCAGTTGGAAGCGGCGCACTGGGAGCCGGAGAGCGGTATCCGGCGTGCAGGCATCACCGCGTTGGGCGGCGGCGGCTACAACGCGCACCTCGTGCTGGAGGAGCCCCCGGCTCCGTCCACGCGGGAACCCGGGACCGCGGCACCCCGTATCGCGATCCTGTCCGCGCTCGACGACCGGGCCCTGGCCAGGAAGCGCACGGAACTGCGGGAGTGGATCGACCGGCACCCCGACGCGCGGCTCGACGACATCTGCTTCAGCCTCAACCTGGGGCGTCGCATCATGGCTCGACGCTGGGCGGCCGTGGTCAGGACCAAGGAGGAGCTGGCCACGGCGCTCTCGACCGCAACCGGAAGCCTGGTAGCGGCCGACGGCGGGGCGCGGAGCGCGGACGTGTCCGGGTTCCAGCGCACCGACGACGGACTCGCGCCGAACACGGGCGCGGAAGCCCGCAGCGAGCAGACGCTGTTCCGGCTTGCCCAGGCCTTCGTGGAGGGCGAGCGAGTGGACTTCGCCGCCCTCCACGAAGGGGAGCGCAGTCATCGAGTGCCGCTGCCGACCTACCCGTTTGAGCGCAGGCGCTTCTGGCGGACCGACTGGTGACCGCCGGCCAAGCCGATCCTCATACCGACCCGATCAGCCGGAGCACTGGAATGAACTCCACAGAGGCTGCTGCCGACACGCTGGACCCTGACACGATCGACCTGGCCGATCCCGCCACGTTCGCCGATCACGACCTCTCCGAGTTCTGGCGCATGCTGAGGGACACCCGGCCCGTCCACTGGAACCAGGCGACCAGACATCGCCGAGGTTTCTGGGTGCTGACGCGGCACGACGACATCATGGCCGTCTACCGCGACGACACCAACTTCACCTCCGAGCGCGGAAACGTGCTCGTGACTCTCCTGGAGGGCGGCGACGTGGGAGCGGGCAGAATGCTCGCCGTCACCGACGGTCCACGTCACGAACAGCTGCGCAAGATCATGCTGAAATCCCTGGGGCCGCGCACGCTGGGGCCCGTAGCCGCGGCGGTCCGCGCCAATACGCGTCACCTGATCCGAGAAGCGGTCGCCCGCGGTGACTGCGACTTCGCCCTCGACATCGCCAGCCGCATCCCGATGACCACCATCTCCAACCTGCTCGGCGTACCCGAAAGCGACCGCGACTTCCTCCTGGCGCAGACGAAGGCGGCGTTGAGCGCCGATGACGCCGACGCCGACGAGGTCGAGTCGGCCATGGCCCGCAACGAGATCCTGCTCTACTTCCAGGACCTCGTCGAGCAGCGGCGGAAGGCACCGGGCGAGGATCTCATCAGCGTTCTCGTGGACAGCGTGGTCGCCGGCGAACCGCTGAGCGACGAGGACATCGTCCTCAACTGCTACAGCCTGATCATCGGCGGTGACGAGACCAGCCGACTGTCCATGATCGACAGTGTGTACACCCTCGCCGCGCATCCGGAGCAGTGGCGGCTGCTGAAGAACGGGGAGTGCGCGATCGACACGGCCGTCGACGAGGTGCTGCGCTGGGCGTCCCCGTCGATGCACTTCGGCAGGACGGCGGTGAGGGACACCGAGATCCGCGGGGTCCGTATCGGCGTGAATGACATCGTGACCCTGTGGCACGCCGCCGCCAACCGGGACGAGCGCGTATTCGACCGGCCGCAGGTGTTCGACCTGAGGCGTACCCCCAACAGGCAGATCTCGTTCGGCTACGGGCCCCACTACTGCGTCGGCTCATACCTCGCCAAGATCGAGATCTCCGAACTGCTCATGGCCCTGCGGGACCTCACCACGGGATTCGAGCGGATCGGCGACGCACCACGGATCCGCTCCAACCTTCTCACCGGCTTCTCCAGCCTGCCGGTGCGGTTCTTCCCGGACCATGCGGGACTGTCCCGCCACGACAGCGCGGAGAGGTGATCCGATGACCGGCAGCCCCTTCGACCCCGACGGCGGCGAATGGCTGGTGGTCGTCGACGACCACGGCCAGCACGCCGTGTGGCGGCCGTTCCTGGACGTACCGGCCGGCTGGCGCGTCGCTCTGGCCGCGACCGACCGGGAGAGCGCGCTGGAGTACGTCGAGTCGCACTGGACTCGGCTGGGACCGGCCGAGCAGGCCGGGTCCGGGGCCGGGCGGTAATGCCGTTCGCCTCCGTCAACGGGATCAGGCTGTCCTACGAGGTGCACGGCCGGGGCGAGCCGGTCGTGCTCGTCAGCGGGGCGGGAGCCTCGGGACAGTCGTGGCTGCTGCACCAGGGGCCGGACCTCGTCGCGGCGGGCTACCAGGTGTGCGTCTACGACAACCGGGGGATTCCGCCCACGGACGAGTGCGCCGACGGGTTCACGGCCGACGACCTGGCCGCCGATCTGGCCGGGCTGATCGAACACCTCGGCCTGGCTCCGGTACGGCTGGTCGGCACGTCCATGGGCGCGTACGCCGTGCAGGAACTCGCCCTCCGCAGACCTGAACTGATCCGGCAGGCCGTGCTGATGGCCAGCCGCGCGCACCCCGACACGCTGCGGGCGCGACTGGCCACGTCCGAGATCGAACTGGCCGACTCAGGCGTGGAGCTGCCGCCGTCGTACCGGGCGGCGGTGCGTGCGACACAGATGCTGTCGCCCACCACGATGGACGACCAGACCGCGATCCAGGACTGGCTCGCGCTGTTCCTGCTCGCCCCGCCCGACGGACCAGGGGTCCGTGCGCAACTCGCGCTGCAGCCGATGCCCGACCGTCGAGCGGCCTACGCCCGGATCAGGGTGCCGTGCCATGTGGTCTCGTTCGCGCACGACCTGATCGCCCCGCCGCGCTTCGGCCGGGCCCTCGCCGAAAGCATCCCGCACGCCACGTTCGACCTCGTCGAGGACGCCGGACACTTCGGCTATCTGGAGCGGCCGGACACCGTCAACAAGATCATCCTGAGGCACTTCGCGGGCAATGGCGCCCGCGCCTGGAAAAGCGTACGCACGCCATGAGGAGACGAGCATGAGCCTGTTGTCCGAAGCCGTACTGAGTGGCGCGTCGGCCGCTGAGATCGCGAGTGCACCGCTGCCCGAGGAGTACCTGGCCCTGCATCTGCGGGCCGAGGACGTCACCATGTTCGACGACGTGACCGACAAGGACGTCCGCAAGTCGCTGCGGCTCGGTCATGTCCCGCTGCCGGAGCTGGCGCCGGACGAGGTCCTGGTCGCGGTGATGGCCAGCTCCGTCAACTACAACACCGTATGGTCGGCCATGTTCGAGCCGATGCCGAGCTTCCGTTATCTGAAACAGGTGGCCAAGCAAGGCGGTTGGGCCGAGCGGCACAACCTGCCGTACCACGTGATCGGTTCGGACTGCGCCGGTGTGATCGTGCGCACGGGCTCTGGCGTACGGCGCTGGAAGGTGGGCGACCATGCCGTGGTCAGCCCGGCCTACGTGGACGACCAGGACCCCGCCACACATGCGGACGGCATGCTCGGCAGCGACCAGAAGGCCTGGGGGTTCGAGACGAACTTCGGTGCGCTCGCCGAGTACACCGTCGTGAGGGCCACCCAGCTGATCCCCAAACCCGCGCACCTGACTTGGGAGGAGGCCGCGAGCAACCCCCTGTGTGCCGGAACGGCCTACCGCATGCTCGTCAGCGACCGCGGGGCCCGGATGAAGCAGGGCGACGTCGTACTGATCTGGGGCGCGGCAGGCGGACTGGGCGGCTACGCGATCCAGTTCGTACGCAACGGCGGTGGCATCCCGGTGGCCGTCGTGGGGTCCGAACGCAAGGCCGAGGCGGTGCGCGCCCTCGGTTGTGAGGTCGTGATCAACCGTCACGAGCTGGGCATCACCGATGACCTGGCCGACGATCCCAAGCAAGTGATCCAGGCGGGGGTGAGCCTCGGCAAGCTCGTCAAGGAACGCGTCGGCCGCGAACCCGACATCGTGTTCGAGCACATCGGCCGCTCCACGTTCGGCATCTCCGTGTTCGTGGCTCGGCGCGGCGGAACCGTCGTGACCTGTGGATCGAGTGCCGGATACCAGCACACCTTCGACAACCGCTACCTCTGGATGCGCCTCAAGAAGATCGTCGGCAGCCACATCGCCAACCTTCAGGAGCAGTGGGACGCCAACAAGTTGTTCGAGCTGGGACACATTGTGCCGACCATGTCGGCCGTGTACCCGTTGGCCGAAGCCGCACAGGGGTGCCGTCTCGTACAGACCAACCAGCAGATCGGCAAGATCGCCGTGCTGTGCATGGCACCGCACACCGGCCTCGGGGTGACGGACCCCGAGCTGCGCGAGCGCATCGGAGAGGACCGGCTCAACCCGCTGCGAGGCTTCACCCCCGGTCCCGGAGCCAACTGAGGGCCGGGCTTCGCGGAGATCACGACCCGATGGCCGCTGTCATGTGCGGAGCACCGCTCATGACAGCGGCCGTGCGGAAGCTCGTGAACGCATTGACGGCCGGGCCGGTTCCCGGAAGCGACGGCCGGCGCGTATCCGTCCCCACCCGTCGAACGGGCAACACCTGTTGCGCAGCGTATTCCTGGAGGAACCCTATGTCGATCAAGCCCAATGGTCTGTTCGTCGGGCGTGACCGTGCCCCGGCCCGTGCGGCCATGCGTGCGATGGGCCTGACCACTGAGGATCTTTCCAAGCCGATGATCGGCGTGGCCCACAGCTGGATCGGCACGATGCCGTGCAACCTCAACCACCGCAGCCTCGCCCAGGAGGTGATGCACGGCGTACGGGCCGCTGGCGGCACACCGGTGGAGATCAACACCATCGCGATCTCCGACGTGATCACCATGGGGACCGAGGGGATGCGGACCTCACTGGTCAGCCGCGAGGTGATCGCCGACTCGATCGAACTGGTCTGCCGGGGTCACGGACTCGACGGTCTGGTCACCCTGGCCGGGTGCGACAAGACGATTCCCGCCGCGGCGCTGGCCCATGTACGGCTGGGGATCCCGGGCGCGGTCATCTACTCCGGGACGGTGCTGCCCGGACGGCACCGAGGGCGGGAGGTGACCCTTCAGGACGTGTTCGAAGCGGTCGGCCGCGCCGCCGCGGACGGCACGGACGAGGAACTCGAGGAACTGGAACGGAACGCCTGCCCCGGGGTCGGAGCCTGCGCCGGCCACTACACGGCCAATACGATGGCGATGGCGATGGAGTTCCTGGGGCTGTCGCCCTTCGGTTCGATGGATCCTCCCGCCATGGATCCGCGCAAGAAGGAGGCCGGCCGCCAGGCCGGCGAACTCGTGATGTGCATGGTGGAGCAAGGCCTCACACCCGACCGTATCCTGAGCACCGGCTCGTTCCACAACGCCATCGTGGCCGGTGTGGCCACAGGCGGCTCCACCAACCTCGTCCTGCACCTCCTGGCGATCGCCCATGAGGCCGGTATACCACTGAGCATCGACGACTTCGACAAGATCAGCACCGGCACCCCGGTCATCGCCGATCTGCGGCCGAGCGGCAGGTTCACCGCGGTGGACCTCGACCGGGCCGGCGGCACCCGCCTCCTCGCCCGCCGTCTGCTCGACGCGGGTCTTCTGGCGGGCGCGGAGCGGACCGTCACCGGACGGACCGTCGCCGAGGAGGCGTCCCAGGCTCGGGAGACAGCCGGTCAGCAGGTCCTCACGACCGTCGAGCGGCCCCTGGCCGTCACCGGCGGGCTCACAGTGCTGAAGGGGAACCTCGCACCGGAGGGAAGCGTGGTGAAGTCGTCGGGCGCGGTGCTGCGGCGGCTGACCGGACCGGCGGTGGTCTTCGAATCCGAGGAGACGGCGATGGCCGCGGTGCAGGCCGGCCGGGTGCGCGCCGGCGACGTGGTGGTCGTGCGCTATGAGGGCCCGCGCGGCGGGCCCGGGATGCGGGAGATGCTGGGCGTCACCGCGGCGCTGGTCGGCCGGGGCCTTGGGCCATCGGTCGGGCTGGTCACCGACGGACGGTTCTCCGGCGCCACCAGGGGACTGATGGCCGGGCATGTGGCGCCGGAGGCGGCGGAGGGCGGGCCGCTCGCCGCGGTGCGAGACGGGGACCTCATCACCATCGACGTGGACGGCCGCGAACTCTCGGTGGATCTGACCGCCGGTGAACTGTCCGAGCGCCTGAAGGGCTGGACGGCCCCGGAGCCCAAGTACGCGACGGGCGTCATGGCCAAGTACCGCTCCACCGTCTCGTCCGCCACCCTCGGCGCGGTGACCACAGCGGTTCCGGTTCCGGCCGCCGTCGTGCCCAGGGCTTCCTGAGCGACTGTCCGCCGCCGGGCCGGACCAGGGCGCCCCTTTGGCGCACGGCCGGCCCGCCGCTGGTCGTGGCACAGAGATCGGCCGGCCGCCGCCCGGCCTGCGTCTCGCCGGACAGTGCTGGCACGACCGCGGGGACTTCTTCCGTCGGCGGAGATCCGCTCCCACCGGTTCACCGGTCGTCGCGCTGTCGCCGCAGACGCCCAGCAGATCGTCCATGAGCCGGAACGCCATGCCCAGATGGTGACCGAAGCCGCGAAGCGCTTCCACCGGGAAGGCGGTGCCGTCAGCTGCCAGCGCACCGAGCCCGCACGCGGCGGCGAACAGGGCCGCGGTCTTGCCCCCTCCGCCATGGTCAGGCTCTCTTCCAGCCCCATATCGACCCGCTTCTCGGACGCGAGGTCGGTCCCCTGGCCCGTGACCAGGTCGATCAGCGCCCGGCACAGCTCCTCGGCGGCCGCAGCACGCCGTGTGGGGGTGGGGCGGTGGCCAGCTCCCGCACCGCCAGGGCCAGCAGCGCGTCCCCGGCCAGCACCGCCTGGGCGGTGCCGAACACGGTCCAGGCCGTGGGCCGGCCACGCCGAGGGCGTCCTGGCCCATGGCATCGTCATGGACCAGCGAGAAGTCGTGCATGAGTTCCACCACGGAGGCCGCCGGCAGCGCCGCTCCGACCCCACCGCCCAGGCCCTCGAACCGCCCAGCGCCAGCGCGCCCCGCAGCTCCTTGCCCCACCCGGCATCGGTGGGGCGGCCCTTCGCCTCGCACCACCCGAAGTGGTACCGGGCGACCGTGCGGACCGGGCCGCTCAGCCGGTCGAGTGCCGCGGATCCGTGGCCCGGTGAGTTCACCGGCCTGGCGCAGTACCTGCCATGGATCCCCAACGTGTGCCGAGCCGCCGGTCGTGGTCATTGCCCGGCCACCACCAGATCACGCTCCAGGTACGACGCGGGCTGCGGCAAGAACGCACCCGGCTGGGACTGGTACCGCTTCGTACGGCTCGACCAGTCCAGACTGCCGCCGATCCAGGTGCGCATGCCGCAGACGTACGGGACGAGCACTCCGGCTCCCCGGGGACGATGCCACGTACCCGGTTGCCCGCCTCCCAGATCGCCGCCGCGGCGAGGCAGTCCTCCAGGTGCTGCACGAAGCGGCGCCGCCACGGCGGCGGCATCCCGGGCGCGGTGCGTCGCCACAGGGCCGCCAGTGATGAGACCGCCGTCGGCAGATCGGTCCGGAGGGCTGCGGCAGCACCGTTACCTTCATCGATGTCAGAGGTGTATCGAGCCGTGGACGCAGGTGACGGTCCCACCTCCGAGCCACACCTCGTCGTCAAGCGCCTGTACGGTGAGCACGCCCTGCCGGCCCATGCGAGCGCCCTGGCCGACCCGGTAGGCATGCGGGGCGGTGCCGTTGCCGATCAGCCACTGGGCGATGCCGGCGTTGAGGCTACCGGTGACCGGATCCTCGGGCACGCCGGCGGGTGCGGCGAAGGCACGGACCTCGAATTGCAGTGGCGAGCCTTCCGGGTAGGCGCCCACGACACCCAGCATGAGGTCGCGCATGCCCCGCTCGTCGGGCTCCAGCGCCAGCACCTCCTCGGCCGAGGCGAGTTGGACGGCGGCCCAGCCGGGGCCGTTGTCCACCCATTGGTGGGCGATGATGCGCTCGCGGGTGATGCGAAGGCCGTGGGCGATGCGATCGAGGTGTGCGGTGTCCAGGGGGCCGTCGCGGCGAGCCCGGGGGGCACGGAAGCTGAGGCCGACGCCGGAGCGTCGCACCGTGACCAGCCCCAGGCCGCATTCCTGGGTGACGGTGTCCGAGGATTTCGGTGTGCCGCCCGCTTCGAGCCATGCGTGTGCGGAGCCGAGAGTGGGGTGGCCCGCGAACGGGATCTCCCCACCAGGAGTGAAGATACGCAGCGCGTAGTCGGCGTGGTCGGACGAGGGCGGTACGACGAAGGTCGTCTCGGAGAGGTTGGTCCAGACCGCGAGACGGGCCATGTCCTCGTCGGACAGCCCGTCGCCGTCGAGGACGACCGCGACGGGGTTGCCGAGGTAGGGGGTGTCGGCGAAGACGTCGACCTGCGCGAAAGGGCGCGGGCGCCGAGGCCGCGATGTCACTCGCCCTCACCCTCCACGAGGATCAGGTCCATGTGGGTGCCCTCGCGCAGGGGCACGATCTCGCGGTACTCGGGCGAGGAGTACCAACGGCGGGCATCCTCTGCCGTCGGGAACTTCATCACCGACAGGTGCGTGGGCTGCCACTCGCCCTCCAGCACGGTGAACTCACCGCCGCGGATGACGAACCCGCCACCGTACAGTTTGAGCGTGCGGCCGACCTCGGCGCGGTACTCCGCCATGCGTTCGGCGTCGCCGACGAATCCGACGTTGCCGATCAGTAGTGCCGTCATACGATGACCTCTGCTTCTGGTCGGTCTCCCGAGGGTGCCGACGGGAGAAGTGCGGGAGGATCAGCAGGAGAAGTCCGTTTCGGTGCCGATGCCGAGCCGCCTGGCGGCGCGGACGACGGCGAAGCCGGACGCGACGTCCTGTGCGGCCATCCCCAGCGACTTGTACAGCGTGCGCTCGGCGGAGCTGGTGCGGCCGGGGTGCTTGCCGAGCAGCACTTCACCGATCTCGGGCAAGGGACGGTCGGCCCGCATGAGTCCCTCCTCGATCGGGCGGGCGATCTCGGACGACTCACGCAGTGCGCCTTCCCTGCTGTCCACGAAGACCGAGCACGACGCCACCGCCGAGGAGTCGAGTTCACGCTTGCCCGGCACGGAGGAACCGACGGCGTTGACATGGACGCCCTCGGCGAGGTCCTCCGCACCCACCAGCGGCTCCTTGGTGTCCACCGTCGTACACACCAGGTCGGCGCCACGGAGCGCTTCGGCGGGTGTGCTCGTCAACTGGATGTCGGCGTCGACCTCTGTACGGGCCCACTTCAAAAATGCCTCGGTGCGCACGGCGCTCCGGTTCCACACCCGTACCCGGCGCAGCGGCCTGATCTCGTTGATCGCGAGGAGGTGGCTGCGCGCCTGGGTACCGGCCCCGATCAGGGCCAGGTTCCCCGAGTCGGGCAGGGCCAGCGCGTCGGTGGCCACGGCGGACGCGGCAGCCGTACGGAGCGCGGTCACCGCCGCTCCCTCCATCATGGCCAGCGGTTGCCCGGTCTCGGGATCGAACACCATCACCACACCCACGTGTGTCGGCAGTCCACGGGCGGCGTTGCCGGGAGCGTGCAGTACCGCCTTCAGTCCGTAGCCCGATTGGTCCTCGCCGGTGACATGGCAGGGCATCGTGGCGAACAACGAGGCGTCGCGGCCCGATCCGAGCACCGTGCGCACCGGCTGGACGACGTCGCCGCCGCTGTAACGGCGCATCACCTCGGCCATCACCCGGTATGCCTCGGCCACTGGATAGGCCTGCCGCACCTGGTCTCCGTTCAGTAGCAGCACAGGATCTCCTCTCTCATGCGGCCCGGCCACTTTGGCCGGGCGGAGCCGGTCTGGTGAACACCGACCACACCATGCGGATCGGCCTGGTCCGCGAGATGAACTCAAGACCGTGCAGCTCCGCGGCGGGCACCGTGGTGAGCGCGAGATCAGCCGTTCCCTCGACGGCCGCACGGGCCGCGGCGCTGGTCGAATCGCAGTGGATCACCTTGTACGAGGTGTGCCTGGAAGACAGCAGCTGGTCGATGATCGGCACGGGTGAGGGGTGGCTCGCGACAGTCGGCGACACGGGCACCGGGCCGGCGTCACGCCGCACCGCGATGCCGTACAGCGGAGTGTCCATCACGAACACATCTGACAGGTCCAGGGCCTGGTCCATGTAGAAGTGGTGTACGGCCTTGTACGCGTTGGCGACGACCACATGCGTCACCTCACGGGCGTGCAGGGCGGCGCCCGCCTCTTCATAGGTATCGAACAGACGGACGGGGGCTGTCGCGCCGCCGGGCGTGGCCAGCCGGTGCGCGAGCAGCGTCGCGGCCACCTCACTGCTCGTACCACTCGGGCCGAGCGTGCCCACGGCCGTTGTCTCACCCGGATCGGGACGCAGAAGTGTGATGAAGCCGTTCAGCGTCATCGTTGTTCCCTAAGGTCGAGGTTCTTCGGGGGAGGAAGGCGGACACCCCGGCCGGCCGGGGAGACCTGGTACAGCCGGCCGTGCGTCCGCCGCACCGCACGACCGGAAGCGAGACGCCGGAGAACTGCCCGTGCAGCCGCCCCGGTGAGCGACGTACCGGTGTCAGTCGGGGGCGACGCACGTCAGCCAGTCCAAGTGCTTGCTGTCGGCACCGTGCGTGACGGCCTCGTAGAGCCCGGCGACCTGGGCCGCGACCGGGCCGACGGCGCCAGAGCCGATGTCCCTGCCGGACACCGCGAGAACGGGGTCCACGCCCTTGCCGGTGGAGGAGAGGAAGACCTCGTCGGCACCGAGCAGTTCACCGGGGCCGAGGGGCCGCTCCACCACATCCAGACCGGACTCCCGGCACAGGGTGATCACGGTGTCTCTGGTGATGCCGGGCAGCAGATCACCTGTGACGGGCGGAGTGACGACGCGTCCGGCGAAGACGGCGAAGACGTTCGAGGTACTGGCTTCGGCGACGTTGCCCGTGCTGTCGAGGAGGATCGCGTCGTCCAGCCCAAGAGCGCGGGCCTCGTCGGCGGCGAGCGCGCTGGTCACGTAACCGCCGACGACCTTGGCTTGGACGGGCAGCGCATCGCGCTGCGGGCGGCGCCAGGAGCTGATCGTGCAGCGCACCCCCTTCAACCCTGGTTCGCAGGGAAATGTGTACGTCACCATGGACAGAGCGTCGGACACACCGGCCAGGGAGACTCCGGGGGCCAAACCCGGCAGCAAGGACAGCTTGTAGGCCAGCGGGCGCACATACGTGTCCGAATCATGACCGTTGCGCCGCACCAAGTCGACCGTGATGCCGATGAGGTCCTCGACCGTCTCCGCCACGGTGATGCGCAGAATACGGCAGGCCCGGAGCAAGCGTTCATAATGGTCACGAGCCCGGAACAGACAGAGCCCGTCGTTCGAACGGTACGCCCGGATCCCCTCAAAGGTGCCCGTGCCATAGTGCAGGCACTGTGTGGAGAGCGGCAGTGCCGGCTCCGCCGCCGGGACGAGCCGACCGCGGTCGTAGGCCCACGCGCCGAGCCCGAGGGGGGAGGAGACAGCCTCGTTCTGATCGGTCATCATTTCCTCATCGCGGCGATGCGCTCGGCCGCCCCGTTCTCGTCCGACCGACCGGTACGCAGGTCCACGACCCGCGCGGCCTTCCAACTCACCATCGCCCCGGTGCTGGTGATGGGGCCAGGAGTGCCGATTTCGACCGTCAGCGTGGTGTCCAGCACGTCGAGGCACGCCCGGACGGCATGCTCGGTGCCGGCGCGCACAACAGCCTCGTCGGCCTTCAGCGTCAAGAAGAGTCGATCCCGCCCGGCGTCGTCGCCCACGGTGATCTGGTAGTCGAGGTAACCTCGGAAGGGGGCGAGCAGCAGGTCCTCAAGCTCGTATCCGTTCACGGGATGACCGTTGAGGGACAGCCGGTCGTGTACCCGTCCCACCGCCCGAACCGCCGGGGCGGGGACGGCAGCACCAGGGCCCGGCTCCGTCATCATCACCAGGTCGCCGGTGCGATACCGCACGAGCGGTTTCGCGCCCGCGTAGAGGTTCGTGACGACCAACTCCCCGTACCGCACACCGGCAGGGTCGGGCTCCACCGATTCGAGAGTGTCGGGATCGATCACCTCGTAGTGATTGATCAAGGGAGCGGTCCGCAGTGAACCGTCGGAAGTGGCCGCCGCGAGCACGGATGCCTCCTGAGAGGCGTACAGGACGTTGTACGCCTTGGCGCCCCACAGCGTGCCGATGTTCGCCAGCAGGCTCGGGGACATCAACTCGCCGGTCAGCAGCAGGACATCCAGGGAGAAGTCCTCCCGGGGGCGCAGGCCGGCCTCGGTCGCCTTCTGCGCGAGACGCAGGGCCATCCCCGGGGTGCAGAACAAGCCGGTCATCGGGAGGAGGCGCATGACCTCCAGGGCACGGTCGAAGCCGATCACCGGTGAGTGCGGCCACATCTTGGCCACCGCGTGGCCAAGGTTGCGGCACACGTCCCCGAAGGTGTCCCCGGTGGCGTGCAGCTCGCTGGGGCCGGAAACTCCGATGACCTGCCGGTCACCGTGCGCCGCGAGCAGGTCACGGTAGTACGCGGTGAGAACGGTGTTGTTGTGAATGGTGTCGGCGTTGGTACGCGGACACGGGGTCGCGGCGCCCGTCGTACCGGTGGTCTCGTAGAAGGTCCAGGCCTCGGAGACAGGCCGCGACAGGACGTCGAACTGGGCCTTTCGCAGGTGGTCCTTGGTGGTGAACGGAAGACGCGACAGGCCGTCGATCCGCAGCCCGGAAATCTCCTCGTCGGTGAGCGCCGCGAGATGTCGGCGGTAGAAAGGAGAGTTGGCGCGTGCATACGCGACCACCTCGCGCAGCCTGTCGGTTTGGTGCGCCGCCAGTTTCGCGGCATCCCATTGTCCTGCGATGAACGCCTTGAACTGGTCGTGCAGCTCGACCGTCAGAGCCGCGGATTCCGGGTCGTAGTGCGTGAACACCCGAGCCTCCAAGGGGGATGAGCCGTCTTTCGCGAGGGACGGCGGGACAGGTTAGTCGTCGGTCAGGTCAACAACCACCCATGTGGACACCTCTCGCCACTTCTGCACCGCTTCCTGGTGGAACGCGTTGGCCTGGTAGCTCTTCAGCGCGCGGACGTCAGGCAGTACGCCGATGACGGCGAAGTCGTAGGCGATGTCGCGGTCAACCGCGTTCCAGCCGACACGCCAGGTGAGGAGTTCGGGGACGTGACGACGGACGTCCCGGGCGAACTTCTCGGCCTCGATCACGGACGGCGAGGTGCGCTCGAATCCGTCCTTGAGCTTGAAGAGAACAATGTGTGTGATCACCCTTTCCTTTCACGCCAAACTGCCCGGGAGCCTCTCATGTGACCCGCAGTGTCGTTCGGGGAAGAGGCGCGGGTGGGATGCGATTTGGTCGGCAGGATCCGCCTGGCATTCCTACGGTTGCAAACGTGCAATGAGTTTCTGGGTCGATCTTGCCGATATAGCCGACAACGTTCAACCACACTTTTTCGATGTTGTGGATCGAAGAAGCGGGCAGCTGTGCATAGTTGGCGGACAACAATGCGGTGATACAGTGCGGGCGCCACTTGAGTCCGGGCCGTGCCCTACCTCCTTCAATATCCCTGGAACGCAAACGATTCCTTTGCGCTGAGTTCCCTCTGATTGCCAGTGATGCCAGCCGAATCATGCCGGAGCCCTCGTATGACATCCGACCTGCTCCCCATCAGCCGTATCCCTCGCACCGGTCTGCCCGAGCACGCGGTGGTGGTCGGCGCCCCGGAGCGCGCCGCCGACACCGCCGAGCTGCTGGACGGCTGCGTGCGGGTGGCACAGCACCGGGAGTACCTCACGTTCACCGGAACCTGGAAGGACGTGCCGGTGGTCGTCGCGTCCCACGGGGTCGGCGCGCCCGGGGCCATCCTGCTGTTCCAGGAGCTGGCCGACGCGGGCGTAAGCACGATTCTGCGGCTCGGCACAGCCGGCGCCATGCGGGCCGGAATCCAGGACGGCAGCCTGGTGATCGCTGAGGCCGCGATCCGCGACGACGGTGTGACACAGCAGTTGATGCCCCCGGAGTACCCAGCGTTCGCCGCGCCGGAGGCGGTGCTCGCGCTGCAGCAGGCGGCGAAGGAGGCGGGAGCGCAGCACCACCGCGGGGTGGTCTGGACACGGGCCGCGTTCCAGCCGGGTTGGCTGGAACTGCCCGGCGCCTACGCGCGAACCGGGGTCACGGCCATCGAGATGGAGCTGTCCGCCCTGCTGGTGCTGGCCTCCGCTCGCGGTCTCGTGGCCGGCGGCGCCCTCGTCGTGGACGGCGCCAACGCCGACGAACTGGTCGACATAGAGGCGACCGGTGGCTACGACCCGCACCGGAAGGTGGTCGCCGACGGAGTGGCCCGAGGCGTGCGGGTGGCGCTGGACGCGCTGTGCCTGCTGGCGAAGGAAGACGGAAAGTGACCACGGAACACACATCCGACGTCGAACTGCTCGTCCACGGCGGCGATGTGCTCTCCGTGGACGCGGCGGGCACCCTGGTCCACAACGGTGCGGTGGCCACACGGGACGGCGTGATAGTCGCCGTGGGGCCGGCCGCCGAACTGCGCGCCCGGTTCCGGGCCGACCAGGAGATCGACGCCACCGGCTGCCTGGTGCTGCCCGGACTGATCAACGCCCATACGCACCTGGCGATGAACCTGCTGCGCGGGTGTGCCGACGACCTGACCCTTCAGGAGTTCCTGGCCCGGGTCGTCCCGGCGGAGGCCGAACTGATGTCTCCGCGCGCCGTCGCCGCCGCCGTCCGGGTGGCGGCGGCGGAGAGCATACGGGCCGGAGTCACCACCGCACTCGACATGTTCTGGTACCACGAGGCCGCTGAGGAAGCGGCGCGGACTGCCGGCTGGCGGCTGTTGACCGGACCGACGTTCATGGACGTGCCCAACCCGCCCGACCGCCGCGACTACAACGGCCGGCCCGACTGGGCGCACGCCTACCTGACCGCACTGCGCCCGGCACCGGGCCGACGACCCGTGGTCTTCGCCCACAGCGCCTACACCCTTTCCCCCGGCCAGCTGACCGACATCGCCGAACTCGCGCGTGACCACGGCGCGCTGCTGCACCTGCACGCCGCCGAGAACGCTGCCGAAACCGCCTCCGTCGTCGCAGCACACGGCAAGCGGCCGGTCGAACTCCTGGAATCCCTCGGTCTACTGGGCCCCGACGTGCTCCTCGCGCACGCGGTCGATCTCACCGACGGTGAGATCGCCGCGCTGGCCCGGACGGAAACGGCCGTGGTGCACTGTCCGCTGTCCAATCTCAAGCTGGGCTGTGGCGTCGCCAGGGTGCCCGACCTGTTGCGTGCGGGCGTCACGGTCGGGCTGGGCACGGACGGAGCGGTCAGCTCCAACACCCTTGACATGCTCGCCGTGGTACGTATGGCGGCACTCGTGCACAAGGCGGGCGGCGACCCGACGGCCGTTCCCGCTCGGCAGGCCGTGCGGATGGCGACCGTCGAATCGGCCCGAGCGCTCGGTCTGGCCGGCGAACTGGGCTCGCTGGAACCGGGAAAGCGCGCAGACCTGGTCGTACTCGACATGGACCGACCGCACCTGGTGCCCCGCCACCACCCGTGGTCGATGCTCGCCTACGCCGCCGCAGCGGCGGACGTCCGGGACACGGTGGTGGACGGCAGGGTCCTGATGCGCGATCGGCGGCTGCTGACCATCGACGAACAAGCCGCGCTCGACGAACTTCGAGCCTT